>NZ_LFIQ01000124.1:169620-182475 GCF_001189245.1 Bradyrhizobium pachyrhizi
CATGTGGGGGACTCGTCGTTCCACCGCTGTACAGAAATTTGCAGCGGTGGTTATGGGTCCCGGCCTTCGCCGGGACGACGATGAAGATAGGTCCCGATTCAATTGCCACACAACGCGTGGACCGGGCGGCCATCGGTCGACAGCGATCGTCAGTCGGCTGGAATGAACCGGAGTGTGCCTGCCCGGCGCGTCGGCTTGCCGGTGTCGTTCGTATGATTGACCCCGTCCATCACAGGCACCTCGGGAAAATCGAACGGGCTCACGCCGTGCAGGCAGGCCACGTTGACGGCATACAGGTTCTGGTTCGATCGCCGTTGATGATGGGTGTAGATCCCGCAGCGCGAACAGAAGAAGTGCCGCACCGATCCGGTATGGAAGCGGTAGCTTGTTAACGCATCCTCTCCGTGCAGGATCTTGATCCCGCCCATCTCCGCCATGGCAACGACGGCGCCCCGCATCCGGCAGTAAGAGCAGGTGCAGCGGCGGATCGAATTGAAGCCGTCGCTGAGCGTCACCTCGAAACGCACCGCGCCGCAATGGCACTGGCCAGCCCGAACACCCGTGTCGCCCGTCATGTTGCTGCGTCTCCTTCTGCGCCCGGTCCTGCCGGGCGGACGAGAAACGTTCTCAGCGACAAGCCCGCAGCTCGCGCGGAACCGTGCAGCGACCTGCGCGACGATCATGATCTGTCGACTGAGACTGGTCTCAATACGAACGTATCTTCAGGATCGGCACCGGACAATCGATCAAAACTCGCGCATGATGCCAGAAAAACTCACGCGAAGGCTCGATGCAAACTCTTGAGACTAATGCGATTTGGCGACGTAAGGGCAGCCGCCTTCATCGAGCGGACGGAAGGCCTGGTCGCCCGGCACCGTCGCGAGATACTCGTAGAGGTCCCATTTGCTCTTGGACTCTTCCGGCTTCTTGATGCGCATCAGATACATGTCATGCACCATCCGGCCGTCCTCGCGCACGAGGCCGTTCTGGGCAAAGAAATCATTGACCGGGGTCTTGCGCATCTGCGCGATCACGGCCTCCGAATCGACCGAGTTGGTGGCGGCGACCGCCTTGAAGTAGTGCCTGAGCGCCGAGTTGACGCCGGCCTGATAGGCGGTCGGCATCGCGCCGTGCCGCTTGAAGAACTCCTGGGCGAAGGCGCGCGTCTCCGGCGTGCGATCCCAGTAGAAGGAATCGGTGAACAGCAGATCGTGCGCATGCGCGAGGCCAAGCGCGGGCACATCGGTGAGCGTCACCTGCAGCGCGACGAGTTGCATGCTGGCGCGGATATTGAACTCGTCGGCCTGAGAGACCGCGTTGCGGAAGTCGGAACCGGCATTGGCAAGCGCCAGGATCTTGGCGCCGGAGGATTGGGCCTGCAGCAGGAACGAAGAGAAATCGGCGGTGTCGAAGGGATGGCGAACCGCGCCCAGCACCTTGCCGCCGGCCGATGTCACGGCCTTGCTGGCATCGCGCTCCAGCGCCTGGCCGAACGCATAATCCGCCGTCAGGAAGAACCAGGGCGTACCGCCGCGCGCAACCACGGCCTTCGCCGTCGCGTTCGAGGACGCGTAGGTGTCGTAAGTCCACTGCACGCTGGTCGGCGAGCATTGCTTGCCGGTGAGGTCGGATGAACCGGAGCCCGAGATCAGGAAAAGCTTCTTGCGTTCGCGCGTCACGGTCTGGATCGCGAGCGCCACCGCGGAATTGACGCCTTCGGCGATCACGTCGACACCCTTGTTGTCGATCCAGTTGCGCACGATGCCGGTCGCCACATCAGGCTTGTTCTGGTGATCCGCCGAAATGATCTCGATCTTGCGTCCGGCGACCGTGCCGCCGATTTCCTCCGCCGCCATCTGCGCCGCGATCACCGATCCCGGGCCATTGCCGTCGGAATATTGCCCGCTCATGTCGGTGATGATGCCGACCCGCAGCACGCCATCCTCCGCTCGGGCAGCGCCGGCCGCAAAAGAGAGACACGCGGCGGCAATTGCGACCAGGACATGCGAGCGTTTCGTGACGGACATTTCGTTCCCAGGGGTTTCGACGTTTCGGACGATCTCCTGAAGCAATCAGGGATCGCCGACAACCCCATCGCCGGCATGGCGCTCTGCGATTCCGTTCAGAAATTCCGGGAGAAGGAACACAGCCGGTTCGTCGACATTCGCGCGTTTCCGATCATGCGAACGCCGCGACGAGACTTTGCCGCGGCGCGCGTTGAATGATACGAATGGATAAATGCGTTGTGGTGCCGAGATCGCTCAGCGCCGCTGCCACAATTGCCGTGCCAGAATGCCGGCCTTGCGTTCGATCGCCTCGGCGGCGTCGAGACACATGTCCTCGCGATAGCGCGAGCCGACGATCTGGACACCGACCGGCAATCCCTCATCAAGGCCGACCGGCACAACGGCCGCCGGCAGCCCCAGCACGTTCATCGACGAAATGAAGCGCAGGTCGTTCCAGAACAAATCCTTGACGCGCTGATCGCCGCCGAGATCAGCGTTGACCTCCGGCGTCTTGCGCACGGTGGTCGGCATCAGCACCAGCGGATACTGTTCGAGGAACGTCATCCAGTTCCGGATATGGCGCGAGCGCTCGGCGATCGCCTTCATGTAGCCGGCCTGGTCGAGCGGGTTGGCCAGCGCCATGAAGCCGCGGAATGTCTTCTGGAAGTCGGCGCTGGTGGTCGCCAGCATCTGGTCCTGCTGCAACACGCGGGTCTCGGTCATGATCAGGTCGCACCAGAGCTGCCAGACCTTGTTGAGGTCGGGGACCTCCACCTCGCTGACCGCATAGCCGGCATCGGCGAGATGATCCGCCGCCCTGCGCTGGAGCGCAATCACGCCGCGATCGGTCGTCATGTCCTCCGGGATCTTGGCGAGCGCGACCTTGATCGGCCCAGCCGGCTTCGGCCCCGTCAGCGGCGCCGGCACGTACCAGGGATCGCGCGGGTCGCGCTGCGCCATCACCTCGAGGCCGAGGCGCACGTCGGCGACGTAGCGCGCCAGCGGCCCTTGCGACGACATGAACTGCGCCATCAGCGGCCGCTCCGCGGTCGCGCTCGGATTGAATGCCGGAATGCGGCCCTGGGTCGGCTTGATGGTGGCGATGCCGTTGCAATGCGCCGGCCAGCGCAGCGAGCCGCCGATGTCGTTGCCATGCGCGATGGTGCCAATGCCGGCGGCGATCGACGCGCCGGCGCCGCCCGAGGATCCGCCGCAGGTCACGTCGGCATTCCAGGGATTGCGCGTCAGGCCGTGCAGCGGGTTGTCGGTGAAGCCGCGCAGCGAGAACTCCGGCGTGTTGGTGAGGCCGATGATGACGGCGCCGGCCTTCTTGAGATTGGCCGTCACCGGCGAGTCGCCCGGCGCGATGTTGTCCTTGAATGCCACCACGCCATTCGAATTGGCCTGCCCCTCGACGTCGATGTTGATCTTGATCGTGACCGGCACGCCGTGCAGCGGCCCGACGGCGCCGCCTCCGCGCTTGCTCGCGGCCAGCGCCTCGTCCGCGGCCTTGGCGGCCTGCATCGCTGAGGCGCCGAGATCGACCACGACGGCGTTGAGCGCCGGGTTGGCCTCCTTCATGCGGTCGAGATGCGCGCGAACCACCTGCTCCGAGGTCACTTCGTTCTCTCGGATCGCCTTGGCCGTGTCGACGGCGGACCATTGCCAGATCGGTGCATTCGTCACGTGATATTCTCCCTTGATGCTCAGTGCTTTGTTGTTGGTTTAGTCTCGCGGGTCGATCGGCGTCAGCTTTGATGCGCGCGCCTCGATCAGCTCGGCCACCGCGAGACAGACGTCTTCCCGGAAGCGGCCGGCGATCACCTGCACGCCGACCGGCACGCCGCCGGCGGTCCCGGTCGGCACCACGACCGACGGAAAGCCGAGCGCGGGCACCGCAAGCAGCGGCCGCTGCGCGTCGAGCAGCGCGCGGACCACCGTCGCATCTTCCTGATCCTGATCGAAACGGAACGGCAGTTGCGCCGAGACCGGCAGGATGATGACGGGATAGCGCTCCTGGAACAGCTGCCAGGCCCGCACGATCGCCAGCCGCTGCTCGAAGCAGGCGAGCACCTGATCGCCGTCGAGCTCGGGCGCGTAGGCGATATGGCACTCGAGATTGTAGCGGCTCCGATCGTCGCCGAACTTGCGGATCATCGGCGCCAGCACGCGCCGCTCCTCGTTGATGACGAGGCGATGCCAGAGATCGGCGGCCTCCGCGAGCCGCGGCGGCACGGTCTCCTCCACGGCAAAGCCGGCCTCCGCGAGCCAGCGCCCGGCGGCGCGTACCGCCGCGCTCACCTCCGGCGCCTCGTCGCCGAACGGCACCGGCGCGATCGCAACGCCGATCGGATGCTTGAGCTCTGGACCTTGCAGCGGCACCGGCAGCCAGGTGCCGTCGCGCGCGTCCGCCTGCGCCATCGCGGCGAGGCCGAGCCCGAGATCGGCGACCGAGCAGGCCAGCGGCCCCTGCACCGACATCATCTGCGCGGTGATCGGACGATCGCTGGTTGCCGACGGATTGAACGCCGGGATCCGCCCCGGCGTCGGACGCAGGCCGGCGACGCCACAGGCGTAAGCGGGATAGCGGATCGAGCCGCCGAAATCATTGCCATGCGCGATCGCGCCCATTCCGGAAGCGACCGCCGATGCGGCGCCACCGCTGGAGCCGCCCGGCGTCAGCCGACGGCTCCACGGATTGTAGGTCGCGCCGTGCAGGTCGTTGTTGGTGAACCAGCGGTGCGAGAAGGCCGGCGTGTTGGTGCGCCCGACGATGACCGCGCCCGCCTTGCGAAGATTCGCGACCACCGGGCTGTCCTCGGTGGCGATCACGTCGCGGAAGGCGACGACGCCGTTGGTGGTGGCTTGGCCGCGCTGGTCGACATTGACCTTGACCGTGACCGGCACGCCATGCAGCGCGCCGAGCTCCGCGCTTGACTTCACCGCGGCATCCGCCGCGTCCGCGGCGGCCAGCGCCTCGTCGGCGAGGACCGCGACGATGGCGTTCAAAGCTGGATTGACCTCGGCGATGCGATCGAGACTGGATTGCACCGCTTCCCGGCTGGAAATCGCGCGCGTCGCGATCGCACGCGCCAGATCGACGGCCGACCAGCTCCACAACTCATTCTCGCGCCGCGTGTCCATTGTCGTTTTCTCCAGGGCGTGATGCAGCAGTCGGCCGATGCGGTTCAATCGAGCCGCAACGGCTGATGAAAGACGGGCAGATCGATGCGCCGGTCTTCCGCGGGAACGACCACCGCTTCGGCGCTCAGCACATGATCGAGCATCACGCGCCGGGCGCGCGCGGCATTGCCGGAGCGGAACGCGGCCATCAGACGCTTGTGAAACTCGATATTCTCGCAAGTGAAGCTGGATGCGAATTCCTGCACGCCGAGCTTGCCGATCAGATGCCTGATGGCCTCGTTGACGAACCGGCACATCAGGCCGAGCAGCGGGTTGGGACAGGCCTCGATCAGGATGTCGTGGAAATCGATCTCGGCGTGGCGATGATGTTCCCAATCGGCGTCGCCGTCGGGATGATGCTCCTGGACCGCGATCGCCTTTTCCAGTGCGGCGAAATGCTCGGCCGTGAGGTGGCCGATCACGCTGAAGGCGAGTTCCGGCTCGATCAGCCGGCGGATCTGGTAGATTTGCGCGGTAGAGACCGACTGGAAATAGAAGTAGTTGCTGAGCAGGCCGACGATCCGGTTGATCGATACCGGCGCCACCCGCGCGCCGCCGCCGGGACCGGTGGTGTTCTGCACCAGCCCCTGTACTTCCAATGACTTGAGCGCCTCGCGGATGGTCGAGCGGCTGCAGCCGAACATCTCGATCAGCTCCCCCTCCTGCGGCAGCCGGTCATTCGGCTGCAAGCCGGCCTGGAAGATGTGGCTACGGATCAGGTCGGCGACCGCGTCGGAGCGCTTGCGCTTGATCGAGGCGCGGCGCGAGGGGTCGAGCGACGGGAGGACCGATTTATCCATTTTATGATCATAAATAGGATCGCAATCACTTTGCAAGCCCACTGGGGCCACACACGTCTCCGGACCTCGTGATGCCGGCCCGCCATGACCGGAGTATCCCCGTCGCCTGGCACCGACCGGGGCGAAGCGCCTACGCGGTCAAAGCCCGACAGGGCGCGGGAAGATGACGACGACAAAGGGACCGCGCGGAACCGAGGCGGCGTCACGCTTAAAGCGGGCTATGGTTCAGCGTGTGGCGCATCTGGCGACAAAATCCTTCGACCAGCTGTGCAAGCGCCTCGAAATTGACCAGCAGCCTTTCGGCCTGCTCCCGGTCAGCCGAATCCGGTGCGAACGAATCCGTCAAACGCCGTTGACGATCTGCACGATCCCGGCACGCTGCGGCCCTGCTTTCGGCAAACTCCAGTTGCTCGCGTCGCCGGCCGAGCTTGTCTTCTTCCTCGAGCAGCCGCTTGTTGAGCATCGATCTCGTGTTGGTCGGAACGTCCGGGCGCTTCAGAAGATCCAGATAGTGGTCGATGTTTGCGCGCGCGGTATACTCGCTCACGTATGTGCCTCCGGCCAGTCGCAGTCTCGGTCGGCGAGGCACAGCTTCAACACTCAGGAGTTGCTCGATCTCTGCCAGGAGTTGGCGAAGCTCATCGGTCGAAAACCCTTGCAGGGCATCGTCGACCTGGCTTCGGGTGCTCTCCGGATAGACGGGGTTGTCTTCGGCCATTGGCGTACGGCAAAAATCAAAAGTGAAGCCCTGTCAGGCACGCACCAAATCAACAAATCAACGGCACCTCGAACGATGCTCACGCGAACAATGATTTCCGTCATCGCGCGCGCTCGCGAATCCACGGCGCTCAAGATAAATGAGGGGCGGAACATCGCCCAGTGCAATCTGTGCCAGCCGCGCTTTTGCGCCAACCATCGGCGACGTCTTGGTTGCCGCATCGTTAAGGCCGGGACGGGCCAGGCCGGCACCGGCATGTGAGGGCAAGCGACGGAGAATCCGGATCGCTCAGCCGTGCGCGCGCTGCGCCTCGAGGCCGCGGCTGTAGCGCGACATCGCAAAGCAGAACACGAAGTAGATCACGCCGACGAACACATAGACCTCGACGCTGAAGGCCTGCCAGGCCGGATCGACGATCGCGGTCTTCGCGGTCGTTAGCAGGTCGAAGATGCCGATGATCAGGACCAGGCTGGTGTCCTTGAAGAAGGCGATGAAGGTGTTGACCAGCGGCGGGATCACATGGCGGATCGCCTGCGGCAACACGATCAGTGCGTTTTTCTCCCAGTAGGACAGTCCGAGCGCATCGGCGGCCTCATATTGTCCGCGCGGCACCGCCTGCAGGCCGCCGCGCACGACTTCCGCAAGGTAAGCGCCGGCATAAAGGATGAAGGCGATCTGGGCGCGCAGCAATTTGTCGATGTTGACGCCGTCGGGCATGAACAGCGGAAACATGACGCTCGCCATGAACAACAGGCTGATCAGCGGCACGCCGCGGATCAGCTCGACATAGAGCACGCAGAGCGAGCGGATCGCCGGCAGCTTGGAGCGGCGGCCGAGCG
The DNA here is from genome assembly GCF_001189245.1 of Bradyrhizobium pachyrhizi. Classification (GTDB taxonomy): domain Bacteria; phylum Pseudomonadota; class Alphaproteobacteria; order Rhizobiales; family Xanthobacteraceae; genus Bradyrhizobium; species Bradyrhizobium pachyrhizi. Next base: position 177,167 of record NZ_LFIQ01000124.1, read on the forward strand.
CGACCAAAATTCCGAGCGGGAAGCCGAACGCCAATCCGAAAGTCGCCAGGATCAGCGTCACCGGCAGCCCGCCCCAGCGATCCTGCGTGACAAAGGACATGCCGAGAAAGCCGCCCCACATCAGGCATCCGATCGCGATCAGGGCCACGACCCATAGCAGGAACAGTTCCTTGCGCCAGAAGCTGCGGCGGCTCGAGACCACGAACAGCGCAATGAAGATCAGAACCGCGAGCGCCGGCCGCCACTGCTCGCTGAACGGATAGGTGCCGAACAGGATGAAGCGGTACTTCTCGGGGATCACCGCCCAGCAGGCGCCGACGCCGCGCAGCGCGCGGCAGGCGCTAGTGTCGTTGCCTGAGACGATCCAGACCGCGTTGGCGATGCCCCACTGCCAGAGCGCGATGCACGCCTTGCCGAGCACGAACAGAAGCAGCAGCGTCATGATGCTCGACGTCACGGACGCGAACAGGTTCGCACGCAGCCAGGCCACGATCTGGCCGCCGAGCGTGCGCTGCGCGCGGCGCCGGCCGATCGGCAGCGGATCCTGCGGAAGGTGTGCGACCGAGCTCATTTCAGCGCTCCACCAGCGCGATCCGCGCATTGTACCAGTTCATGAACAGGCTGATGCCGAGGCTGATGGTGAGGAACACCATCATGATCAGCGCGATCGACTCGATCGCCTGCCCGGTCTGGTTCAGCGTGGTGTTGGCGATCGAGACGATGTCCTGGTAGCCGACCGCGACCGCGAGCGAGGAATTCTTGGTCAGGTTCAGATACTGGCTGGTCATCGGCGGGATGATGACGCGCAGCGCCTGCGGCAGCACGATGTGCTGCAACACGAAGCTGCGCTTCAGCCCGAGCGCCTTGGCGGCGTCCGACTGACCGCGCGGCACCGCCTGGATGCCGCTGCGCACGATCTCGGCGATGAACGCCGAAGTATAGGTGACGAGCGCGATCAGCAGCGCGAAATATTCCGGCGCGAGCGTCAGCCCGCCGACGAAGTTGAAGCCGCGCAGCTCGGGCAGCATGACGCTCCAGCTCGCACCCAGAAGCCACGACACCAGCGCAGGCAGCGCGATGATGAGGCCGAGCGCGTAGGGCCAGGCCGGCCGCGCCTTGCCATCGAGCATCTGCTGCGCGATCAGGCGGCGCCTGACGATGAGGAAGACGATCACGCCGGCGGCCAGCGCAACGAGCGTCCAGTCATTGGCCTCATGCAGCGGCACCGACGGCAGCACCAGGCCGCGGTTGGACAGATAGACCCCGTCGACCGGCTTCCACGCCTGGCGCGCCGCCGGCAGGCCCTGCATCAGCACGTACCAGAACAAGAGTTGCAGCAGCAGCGGCAGGTCGCGCAGCACCTCGACATAGACGGCGGCGAGCCGCGCCAGCAGCCAGTTCGACGACAGCCGCGCGATGCCGACCAGCGTGCCGATCACGGTCGCCAGCACGATGCCGATGACCGCGACGCGCAGCGTGTTGACGACGCCGACGATGAAGGCGCGCAGGTAAGTGTTCTTCGGCGTGTAGTCGATCCAGCTGTCGGCGATCGGCATGCCGGCTTCACGGCCGAGGAAGGCAAAGCCGGTCGAGATGCGCCGCACCGAGAGATTATGAACCGCGTTGGACCACAGCCAGGCGACGACGGCGACCGCGATGGCGACCACCAGGATCTGCCAGAACAGGCCCGCGACGCGGGGATCGCTGAGCGAAAGCCGCCAGGGCCGGGCGGGAGGGCGTTTCGGCGTCGATGTCGTCACAGCACAAGGACCCCAGTGAGAAGCGATCTTCTGCCATGCGCAAGAGCGTTTTCGAGCGAAGCCTGTCCCGGACTTGAACCGGGATGGATACCGGTTCGCGTGAGGAAGACGCGTCAACCTCAAATCCTGCGCACTTCATATGTTGCACCAAATTAAGATTCATGCAACATATGTTTCATGGCCCAGGCTCAGCCGAAACCATCGCCCCTCAACGAATTGTGCAGCGCACTGCCGTCGCTGCCGATGCGCTTGCAGGAGGTCGGCCGGTTCGTCGCCGCCAATGATTACGACGCCACCACCCGCTCGATGCGCGAGCTCGCGTCCGTCGCCGGCGCCGATCCTGCCTCATTCACCCGTCTTGCCAAGGCGCTCGGCTATTCCGGCTGGGACGAATTGCGCGCCGCGCTCACCGAGGCGCGCCGGCCGGCGCAGGGTTCGCCGTTCTCCGGCCGCGCCAGGAGCCGCCGCGCCGGGCCGAATGCCGATGTCAAACTGGTGCACGACAAACTGGAAGCCGAGGCCGCGGGCCTTGCGCGGATTTCAGCGAGCGCGATCGCGGAAGCCGCGCGTGCGCTGCACTCCGCGGACAGGATCTGGATATCGGGGTTTCGCAGTTGCCGCAGCGTCGCGGAACTGCTGACCTATCAGCTCCGCCTGTTCCGCCCCGACGCCGTGCAATTGGTCGGCGGCTCCGGCCCGTTCGATCTCGACCACGGCGCCTTCCGCTCAGGCGACGCCGTGGTCGTGATCGGCTTTGCGCCCTACACCCTGGTCAGCGTCGAGACGGCGCGCGCGGCGCATCAGGCGCGCGCCGCGCTGATCGCGATCGCCGACACCATCAGCGCGCCGATGGCCGAAGGCGCCGATCATCTGCTGCTGTTCGAAGCCGCCTCCTCCCCCGGCTTCTTCCCGAGCCTCACCGGCGCGATCGCAGTCGCCCAGTCGCTGGCCGCCGTCGCCTTCACGCTGGGCGGCGCCGGGGCAAAGCACAAGCTGGAGGAGACTGAGGGCCGGCTTGCCGAGATGTCGCAATATTTTGTCGAGAAAGGATGAGTGTCATGGCAGCCAACAAGAGCCGCGTGATGCATCGAAGCCTGCGCGAAACCCCGCCAAAAGCGATCGGCGGCGACGGTGTCTGGCTGATCGCGGAGGATGGCCACCGGATTCTGGACTCCTCCGGCGGCGCCGCGGTGTCATGCCTCGGCCATCAGCATCCGCGCATCCTGGCCGCGATCGCCAAGCAGGCTTCAAGGATCGCCTATGCCCATACCGGCTTCTTCTCCTCCGAGCCTGCGGAAGAGCTCGCCGAGCGGCTCGTCGGCCACGAGCCCGGCGGCCTCGGCTATGTCTATTTCGTCAGCGGCGGGTCGGAAGCGATCGAGGCCTCGATCAAGCTGGCGCGGCAATATTTCATCGAGCGCGGCGAGCCGAAGCGTGCGCGCTTCATCGCGCGCCGCCAGAGCTATCACGGCAACACGCTCGGCGCGCTGTCGGCCGGCGGCAATGCCTGGCGCCGCGAGCCCTACGCGCCGCTGCTGTCACCCTCGTTCAGCCATGTCACGCCGGCCTTCGCCTATCACGAGAAGCGCGACGATGAATCGGAGGCGGCGTTCGTGGCGCGCCTTGCCGCCGAACTCGAAGCCGAATTCCAACGGCTCGGCCCCGATACGGTCGCGGCCTTCATCGCCGAGCCCGTGGTCGGCGCCACCGCCGGCTGCGTGCCGGCGCCGGAGGGTTACTTCAAGACGGTGCGCGAGATCTGCAACCGCCACGGAGCGCTGTTGATCCTCGACGAGGTGATGTGCGGCATGGGCCGCACCGGCACGCTGCATGCCTGGGAGCAGGAAGGCATCTCGCCCGACATCCAGGCGGTCGCCAAGGGGCTCGGCGGCGGCTATCAGCCGATCGGCGCGATGCTTGCCAGCGGCACGATCGTCGACACGGTGCGCAACGGCTCCGGCGCGTTCCAGCACGGCCACACTTATCTGGCGCATCCGCTCGCCTGCGCCGCCGCGCTCGAGGTGCAGAAGGTGATCGCTGAGGAGAAGCTGCTCGACCAGGTCAAGGAGCGCGGCCGCCAGCTCGAACAGCGGCTCACCGAACGGTTCGGCAATCACCGCCATGTCGGCGACATCAGGGGCCGCGGCCTGTTCTGGGGTGTCGAGCTGGTCGCCGACCGTGCCACGCGGCAGCCGTTCGATCCCAAGCTGAAGCTGCATCAGCGGATCAAGTCTGCGGCCTTCGCCGGCGGGCTCGGCTGCTATCCGTCGGGCGGCACCGCCGACGGCCAGCGCGGCGATCACGTGCTGCTCGCCCCGCCCTATATCGCGACGTCCGGCGACATCGACATGATCGTCGAACGGCTAGGCGCTGCGGTAGACAGCGCGCTGAAGGATATTGGTCACGGAGCATGATCCGGAAAAACGGGCACCGGTTTTCCCGCGACAAACGCGAAGCGTTTGCGCAGAGATCATGCTCAAACGTTAGGAGGAGGAGGAAGACATGCTGAGGGGTATCATCACTCTGACCGTTCTCGCCGCAGGCATCGCGGGCGCAAGCGCGGCGACGCTCGACACCGTCAAGCAGCGCGGCACGCTGGTGTGCGGCGTCTCGACCGGCTTTGCCGGCTTCTCGGCGCCGGACTCGCAAGGCAACTTCAAGGGTCTCGACGTCGACTATTGCCGTGCGCTTGCCGCCGGCGTGCTCGGCGATCCCGCCAAGGTGCGCTACGTCGCGCTGACCGCCCAGAACCGCTTCACCGCGCTGCAGTCGGGCGAGATCGACGTGCTCTACCGCAACTCGACGCAGACCTTTCTGCGCGGCACCACGCTTGGGCTGCGGCAGGGACCGGTCAATTTCTACGACGGCCAAGGCTTTGTCGTGAAGAAGGACCTCGGCGTGAAGGAGCTGAAGGACCTCAAGGGCGCCACCGTGTGCGTCGCCCAGGGCACCACGCATGAAGTGACGCTCGGAGACTACGGCCGCGCCAACGGCATCGACTGGAAGCCGCTGGTGTTCGACCGCGTCGACACCATGTACCAGACCTTCTTCGGCGGCCGCTGCGACGCCATGACCCAGGATGCTTCCGCGCTCGCGGGCGCGGTCGCGACCGCAGCCCCGAAGGCCGACGACTACGTCGTGCTGCCGCAGACCATCAGCAAGGAGCCGCTCGGTCCGTTCACCCGCAACGGCGACGAGGTCTGGAGCGACATCATCACCTGGCTGCATTACGGCCTGATCGAGGCCGAAGAGCTCGGCGTCACCCAGGCCAATGCCGACGAGATGGCGAAGTCGCAGGTCCCGGCGATCCAGCGCCTGCTCGGCGCGTCGGGCGATCTCGGCTCACGCCTCGGGCTCGACAACAAATGGCTGGTCGGCGCGATCAAGGCCGGCGGCAATTACGGCGAGATCTTCGAGCGCAATGTCGGCAAGGCCAGCCCCTTGAAGCTCGAGCGCGGCCTCAACGCCACCTGGAGCAAGGGCGGGTTGATGTACGCGATCCCGTTCAAGTAAGTGAAGTCACCTCGCCCCGCCTGCGGGGAGAGGTCG
>NZ_LFIQ01000124.1:182485-197612 GCF_001189245.1 Bradyrhizobium pachyrhizi
AGGTGAGGGGGAGCCTGCGCGCATACTCCTCTCACCTGTTACGATGATAGAACCCCTCATCCCAGGCCTCTCCCCGCAAAATGAGCAGGGAGAAGGAGAAACGCCGATCATGCGCATCACCCTCATTCACGCCTTGAAGCACTCGATCGTGCCGATCGAGGCATCGTTCGCACGGCATTGGCCGGAGGCACGGCTGATGAACCTGCTCGACGACAGCCTGTCGGCGGACCTCGCCCGCGACGGTAAGCTCGACGAGCGCATGACCGAGCGATTTCTGACCATGGGGCGCTATGCTGTCGGCACCGGCGCCAATGGCATTCTCTTTACCTGCTCGGCGTTCGGGCCGTGCATCGAGGCGGTGGCGCGCGAGCACGCGCCGATGCCAGTGCTGAAGCCGAACGAGGCGATGATCGAACAGGCGGTGGCGAAGGGAAAGCGGATCGGCCTGCTCTCGACCTTTCCACCCACGCTGGTGTCGATGCCGCCGGAATTTCCGTCACAGGTCACGCTGGTGCCGAAGCTTGCCGAGGGCGCGCTGGCGGCGCTCGACCGCGGCGACCGCGCCGAACATGACCGCATCGTGATCGAGGCGTCCAAGGAGCTGCGCGACTGCGACCTGATCGCGCTCGCGCAGTACAGCATGGCGCCGGCCGCCGAGCGCGTCGCCGAAATCACCGGCCGCGAAGTGCTGACGACGCCCGACAGCGCGGTCAAGAAGCTGAAGGCGATGCTGGGGATCAGCTAGGCGCGTACCTTATCGCTAAGTTCGGCGGTCGTGACTTCCGGCCCGTAGCCGACAATCAAGTCTGTCGATAGTGTGCCGCGCGGCCTCGGCGGAGGCTCGTGTGACGTTATTCTCTGCCGTCACATAGACTTCCGGGCTGAGGCGGCCAACTTCCGGCTGAGATGAGGGCAAACTTCCGATGCGAAATCTCCCCTTTCCTTGCGATTGCGGCCATCGCTACTTTCCTCGCACCTGCCGCTGCCCAACAGGCCCCGCCTGCGCCGTCGGGGAGCGCCTCCTCCGCGCAACTGACGCTCAAGATGAACGCCTATGTCGGGTGCATCAACCGCCTCTCGGCGCGCTCGTACGAATCCCGCGAACGCTACTTTTCCTGGGCCGCCAAGGGCGGTCCCACCGGCAAGGAGCGGATCATCTACGGAACCTACACGATCTACGACACGTCCGACTGCAAGACGAGCGTCGCGGCTGCCAATGCAGCGGACCCGCACGACGCCGAGCTTGAAGACGCCGCGAACGCGTATGTTGCGGCCGTCACCACGCTTGAGCCGCTGCTGAAGGAGGCGGACGACTATTACACCCAGGAGAACTACAAGGACGACAAGATGGCCAAGGGCAAGACGCTGCATCCGCGCTTGGTCGCGGCCTGGGATGCGTTTGCCGGCGCCGACAAGGCGCTGCGCGCCGGCGTCGAGGCCATCAATGACAAGCGCGCCGCCGAGCAGCTGGCCGCGATCGAGGCCAGCGAAGGCCGCAAGTCGCACTACTATGTCGAGGCCCTGATGATCCAGGCCAAACGCGTGCTTCGCGCGCAGCAGGCCGACAAACCCAACCTCGACGCGATAACCCAGGCGCTCAACGAGTATGAGGCCACGGTGAAGGCAATGGACGAGGCCTCGGGCAAGGACGACGACGCCAAGCTCGGCTCGATGTTCATCGGCAGCGCCAAATCATTCCTCACCACGGCGAAGCAGCTCATGCGCCGCGTTCGCGACAAGGTGCCCTACAGCTCCGGTGAGAAGATGATGCTGAGCAACGCCGGCGCCGGCTGGATGGTGGAAGGATCGCCGGCGCGGCTGATGCGCGACTACAATCAGCTCGTCGACGGCTACAACCGCGGCGCCCGGATCTGAACGACCGCGCTGCGATCGCAGGCGATGCACCGCTGCGCGGGTGGATTGGCCGAAGGCGCAATCCACCCGCGACGCAGAGACGAGGCCGGATTGCGCCTTGCGGCTAATCCGCCCTACAAGGCCTAAGTGCCGGCGTCGTGCACGTTCAGATCGACGCCTTGCGGATCCCTGATCGTCGACACCGTGATCAGCGAGATCAGCGATAGCACCGCGATGTAGACGCCGACGCGCCAGGACTGGCCGTAGGTGCCGATGATCCACTGCGCGATCATCGGCGCGAAGGCGCCGCCGAAAATGGCGCCGAGCGCATAGCCGATCGAGACGCCGGAATAGCGCACCTTGGCCGGAAACAGCTCGGCATAGAGCGCGGCCTGCGGGCCGTAGGACAGGCCGAGCGCAACCGTGAGCCCGACGGCGCTGACGAAGAACAGCAGCAGGTTCTTGCTGTCGATCAAGAACCACATCGGCACCGCCCACAGCACCATCAGCCCATAGCCGATCTGGAAGCAGCGCACGCGCCCGATTTTGTCGCCGAGGATGCCGCCGAGCAGCGTGAAGATGAACCAGCTGACCGCCGCGAGCGTGCCGATCAGCAGCAGTTGCTCGGACGGCATCTTCAGCGTGTTGGCGCCGTAGCTGATGATGAACGCGATCAGGATGTAGCCGGCCGCATTGTTGGCCATGAAGATCAACGCGGTGCGCAAAATCTCCTTGCTGTGATTGCGCATCAGCTCCTTGAGCGGCGCGGAGGATTCCTTGTGCCGGCGCTGCATCGCCTGGAACACCGGAGACTCTTCGACCGTGCGACGGATCACGATGCCGACGACGATCAGCACGATCGAGAGCAGGAACGGAATCCGCCAGCCCCATTCGATCATCGCCTGCTTGCCAAGCGTCGCGGTCAGCACCCACAGCACGCCGGTCGCCAGGATCATGCCAAGCGGCGTGCCGATCTGCGGGAACGAGCCGAAGAAGCTGCGCTTGTCGACGGGCGCCGATTCCACCGCCATCAGCGCCGCGCCGCCCCACTCGCCGCCGGCCGAGAAGCCTTGCAGGATGCGCAACAGAATGAGCAGCGCCGGCGCCCAGGCGCCGATCTGCGCATAGGTCGGCAGCAGGCCGACCAGCGCGGTCGCCGCCCCCATCAACAGCAGCGTGACGACGAGCATGTTCTTGCGCCCGAAGCGGTCGCCGAGATGGCCGCAGACGATGGCCCCCAACGGGCGGAACAGGAACGACAGGCCGAGCGTCGCGAACGAGACGATCTGCGCCAGCAGCGGATTGTTCGCATTCATCGGCGCGAAGAACAGCGCGCCGAACACCAGGCCCGCCGCCTGGGCGTAGACGAAGAAGTCGTACCACTCGATGGTAGTGCCGACGAGCGTTGCAGTGAGGACCTTGCGCTCCTCATCCGACAGTTCAGCGCCGCGCGAGCGCGCGGACAGTTCGATGGACATGTGGCCTCCCCAAACCCGTTCTTGAACCTGTTCTTGAGCCTGTTCTTGGCCGCGCGGGCGTGATCGGCGGCTATGCGCCTGCCCCGCACGGATGCCGGGCCCGGGATTAGCAGAGGTTTCCGCGCCGCACGAGCAAAATAGTTGCATCCGCAACGATATTCGGCGAATTGTGCTTTTGGCCCTGGTTCCCGACCCCGCTACCTCGACCGCGATCGGCGGGCAGCTATCCCGAAACGCCGATTGTGCATCGCAGCAAGATCGCTACGATGCGAGGATTCCCAAGAGGTTGCTAAGTGTCTGACATCAATGCCGATGCCTGGGTTTCCTCAGGCCACCGCCCGATGGGCTTTCCGGAATTCGTCGTCGTCATCGCCTCGATCATGGCGCTGAACCCGCTGGCGATGGACATGATGCTGCCGGCGCTGCCGAACATCCGCTCCGCGTTCCAGATCGCCGACGCCAACCGCCCGCAGATGGTACTGTCGATCTTCCTGGTCGGCTTCGGCGTCGGCCAGTTCGTGATGGGCCCGCTGTCGGACCGCTTCGGCCGCCGCCCGGTGCTGCTCGGCGGCATGACGGTCTACACCATCGCCGGCCTGCTCGCGATCATGGCGCCCTCGTTCGAAACGCTGCTGCTGGCGCGCGCGCTGCAAGGGCTCGGCACCGCCGCGACCCGCGTGATCGCGACCTCGATCGTGCGCGACTGCTACGCCGGACGGCGGATGGCGAGCGTGATGTCGCTGGCGATGATGGTGTTCATCGCGGTCCCCGTGATCGCGCCGTCATTCGGCCAGGCGGTGATGCTGCTGACGCATTGGCGCGGCATCTTCGTGCTACTGATGATCTACGGCGTGATCGCGCTGGCCTGGAGCGCGATGCGGATGCCGGAGACGCTGCCGCTTGAGCTGCGCAAGTCACTGGCGATCCCGGAGGTGCTGTCCGCGTTCCGCCAGACCATCACCAACCGCCAGACGCTCGGCTACGCGCTTGCCGCCGGCGGCGTGCAGGGCTCGCTGTTCGCCTTCGTGTTCTCCTCGCAGCAGATCTTCACCGAGATCTTCAAGCTTGGGCATTACTTCCCGGTGGCGTTCGCGGCCTGCGCGGTCGGCGTCGCGATCGCCGGCTTCCTCAACTCGCGCATCGTCGGCCGCATCGGCATGCGCGTGATCTCGCACGCCGCGCTGACCGGCTTTGCGGTCGTCGCAGGCGTCCTGCTGCTGGCGGTGAAGACCGACACGCTGTCGCTGCCGCTGTTCATGGTGCTGTCGGGCCTGATGATGTTCGCGTTCGGGCTGATGATGGCGAATTTCACCGCGCTCGCGATGGAGCCGCAGGGCAAGATCGCCGGCACCGCCTCCTCGCTGTACGGCACGATCACGACGTTGCTCGGGATCGGCGTCGGCACCACGATCGGACAGGATTACGACGGCACGCTGGCGCCGTTCGCGACCGGCTTCTTCCTCTGCACGCTGGCCGCGCTCGCCGTCGTGCTGGTGACGGAAAAGGGCCGGATGTTCCGGCCGCACCATCATCCGATTTGATTGATCCGTAGCCCGGATGGAGTGCAGCGCAATCCGGGGTTCTTCGTTGTGCAGGAGTTACCCCGGATTTCGCTGAGCCTGTCATCGGGCGCGCGTTCGCGCGACCCGTTGGCTCCTCCGGGCTACGATCCTGACGTGACCCAGCGCTGTAGCCCGCATGAGCGGAGCGATATGCGGGGCTGCTGTTCCCGGATGTCGCTTCGCTCATCCGGGCTACGATTCTGGGATCGCGTCAGGCTTCGCGAGTTCGTCCGACGCTGCTTTGCGCCCGGGCGGGCGCCACCGCACGCCGGGTCGCCGCGAAACCCTCCATCCCCAGCTGCCACTGCAGGCCGACGATCGCGCCCTTGGTCGGCTGCAGCAGCGCCAGCGCGCTGAACAATGTCACCGGCAGCCAGATCGCCAGTTGCAGCCAGGCCGGCGGCGCGTAGTTCATCTCCAGCCACAGCAGCGCCGGCACCACGACGTGGCCGACCACGACGATCACGAGATAGGCCGGGAAATCGTCCGCGCGCTGCGGCGTGAAGTCCTCGCTGCAGACCTCGCAGTGATCGGCGACCTTGAGGAAGCGGCCGAACAGATGGCCGCGCCCGCAGTTCGGGCACTTCATGGTGAAGCCGCGCCACATCGCCTTTGGCAGGGAAACCGTCTCGGTCATCGTCGTTTTCCTTTGGCCGTTGTCCTTGACCTGATCTGATGATCCATACAATATGCTTTCGACAGCATACAATCAAAGACAAAGCGCTGGATTGCATGGATTGGATCCCTACGGTTTCGGAATGGCACGGCCCGATGTTCCTGCGCATCGTCGATGCGCTGGCCGCCGACATCGCGAGCGGCCGGCTGACTCGCGGCCAGCGGCTGCCGACCCACCGTGCGCTGGCAACCGCGCTCGATATCGATCTGACCACGGTGACACGGGCCTATGGCGAGGCACGGCGGCGCGGCCTGCTCGACGCCCGCGTCGGCCAGGGCACCTTCGTCTCGGAGACCACCGCGCGCGCGGCGTCCGACCTGCCCGCGCCCGTCAACATCGACCTGTCGATGAACCTGCCGCCGCAGCCGGTCGAGGCCAATCTCGACCTGCGCATCGCTCAGGGACTTGCCACCATCCGCGCCGAGGCCGGGTTCTCCGCCTATCTCGGCTATACGCGTCCCGGCGGCACCACTGAGGAGCGCCAGGTCGGCGCCGCATGGCTACAGCCGCGCGTGCCGAACGCATCCGCCGACCGCATCGTGATCTATCCGGGCTCGCAGGCGATCATCTTCAACGCCCTGCTGGCACTGACGTCGCCCGGCGACGTGGTGCTGACCGAGGCGCTGACCTTTCCCGGCATCAAGGCCGCGGCGGCGCGGCTCGATGTTCGCCTGGTCGGCGTCGCGATGGACGCGGAGGGCGCGAGGCCCGACGCGCTCGACGAGGCCTGCCGCAAGCACAAGCCGAAGGCGGTGTACCTGATTCCGACGCAGCAGAATCCGACCACCGCGACCATGGGCGCGGCGCGGCGCAAGGCGATCGCCGATATCATCAGCAAGCGCGGCTGCGTCCTGATCGAGGACGACGTCTACGGCCCGCTCGAACCGCAGATGGCGCCGATCGCAACACTGATTCCGGAGCGCACGTACTACGCCGCGAGCATCGCAAAATGCATCGCGCCGGCGCTGCGCGTCGCCTATCTCCTGGCACCCGATGCCGCCGCCGAGCAGCGCATGCGCGCCAGCATGCAGGCCACCATGCAGATGCCGCCGTCGCTGATGGTCGCGCTGGTCACGCAATGGCTGCGTTCTGGCGTCGCCGCCGACATCATCCGCGCGATCCGCAACGAGGCGGCCGCGCGCCAGCTGCTTGCGACCCGCTTCCTCAAAGGCGTCAGCTATGCGGCGCGGCCGGCGAGCCACCATCTCTGGATGCCGCTGCCGAAGCATTTCGACGGCACCGACCTGCTGTCGCACCTGATGCGCAACGGTCTCGCCGTGGTCGGCGAAGACGCCTTTGCGGCGGGCGAAGCCGCGCCGCGCGGCCTGCGCGTGTCGCTGGGTGCGGCGCGCAACCGCGCCGAACTGAGCCAGGCGCTGCAGGTGCTGTCGAATGCCGTGCGCACGCCCGTCGGCGCTACCCAAATCGTATAATTCCGGCCATCGCCGGGAATAAACTCGCTCCAAAATGATTATGGTGCGCGGGAGCGCACGCCGTTAAAACTCTGCGCTCAGGGCATCAGGCAGGGGCGGGCTTTTCAATGTCGTGCGGGTATGATCGGGCAGTCCACCGTGCTGTGCTGACGCTTCGCGGAGCAGTGACCGCGATCGGTTGTCTTGCAGTTGTCATATCAGGCGCGGCGCGCGCCTCCGATGCCCCTGCCCCGGTGCCGGAAAAACTCGAACGCATCACCGCATTCTTTGACAACGAGGTTGCGGCAGGAAAAATTCCGGGCGCAGTCATCCTGATCCAGCAGCACGGCAAGCCGGTCTATCTGAAGACCTTCGGGTATCGCGACGTGACAACCAAGTCGCCGATGCGGCCGGATACGATGTTCGCGCTGCACTCGATGACCAAGCCGATCACCAACACCGCCGCGATGATGCTGGTCGACGAAGGCAAATTGTCGCCGCAGGACCCGCTGTCGAAATACATCCCGGCGTTTGCCGACGTGAAGGTTGCCATCGAACCGGACGGTGGAAACGATCCGGCCAAGGTTGAGCTGGTGCCGCCGATCCGGCCGGTGACCATTGAAGATATCATGCGGCACACTTCGGGCATCACCTACGAATATATCGGCGCCGACTGGATCCAGAAGATCTACCGTGCGGGACACCTGTTCGACGGCAAGTTCGACAACGAGGAATTCGTCGCACGGCTGGCCAAGCTGCCGCTGTCGCGGCAGCCGGGCACGCTGTGGCGCTACGGCCATTCCACCGACGTGCTCGGCCGGGTGATCGAGATCGTCTCAGGCAAGACGCTCTATCAGTTCGAGAAGGAGCGCCTGTTCGATCCCCTGAAGATGAACGACACCAGATACGTGCTCGATGCGGAGACCGAACGGACAAGGCTCGCCGAGCCGCTGCCCTCGGACACCATCCTGATCGAGGGCGAGAACGACCGGCGCGCGCATCCGGAATGGGAATCCGGCGGCGGCGGCCTGGTATCGACCATCCTCGATTATGCGCGCTTCGCGCAGATGCTGCTCAACGGCGGCGAGCTCGACGGCAAGCGCTATCTGAGCCCCTCTGCCTTCAAGACCATGACGACGGACCATATCGGGCCGGGCTCCGGCGTCGGCCGAGACTATTGGTACTTCCCCGGCGACGGCTTTGGCTATGGCTACGGCATCGCCGTGCGCACCGATCCCGGCATCGCCAAGCCGCCACCGCCCGGCTCGATCGGCGAGTTGAAATGGGACAGCGGCAGCGGCACCTATTTCGGCGTCGATCCGAAGCTCGACATGATCTACATCATGCTCGAGCAGACCCAGAACGAGCGCCAGCGCATCACGCCCGCGTTCCGCAAGCTGGTCTACGACGCGTTCAGCCCGGATTGAGTTTAGTCGCACCTATTTGCGCCGAACTGCCTCCTGCCTGGGCCGTGCTGCGGCCGCGATCAGACTCGCGGTGCATTCGTTGCAGGCGAATGCACACTCATCCGTAAACACGCCGATCCGTGCATCGAGGCCGATCGCGCCATCGTCGACGATCCCCCCGATAAGGCCACCGCAGCACACGCATTGGTGGTGCAGCGCCAATTCCCGTTCCATGACGCGCCATCCGGCCGTCGCAGCTTCCTCTCTGCTGCTTCCCTCTCGCTATATACTATCGTATATATCGAAACGACAAGGCAGGCGGGTGAACAATTCGGTCGGGAACCCTGCAGACAACAACCATCGACCGGAGACGATCGCCAAGAAAATCCTGCCTGGTCCAACCAGGTTCATTGAGGAAACGCGATCATGATAAAGAACAATGGCGCCGCGGGACGTCCGCGCGCAACGGGAGAACTGCTCAAGATCCGCCGCGCATCGCTGGAGCGTTTTCGAGCGAAGGTTCGCGTGAAGAAAACGCGCCAAAACAAGAATCTAGCGAGCGCTGCGGCCATCGTCCTTGCGCTTGGCATGGCCGGCGCGGCTCGCGCCGAAACGGCTCCGGTCGGCGTTCCCGACAAGAGTTTTCCGGAGAGCGTGACCTCGACCTCCGACGGAACGCTTTACGTCGGCAGCTTCAACCATGGCGGCGTGACCAAGATCTCGGCCGGCAAGGCCGAGCAGCTGGTCAAGCCGGGCGCCGCCGACAGCCGCTCGACGCTGGGCGTGCTCGCCGACGAGAAGAGCGGCACGCTCTATGTCTGCTCCAACGACATCAGCGCGATGGGCGTGGCGGGGCCGAGCGACGTCAAGGGCGCCTGGCTGAAGACCTTCGATCTCAAGAGCGGCGCGCCGAAGGGCAGCTTTGCCCTGAGCGATCCGAAATCGTTCTGCAACGACATCGTGGTCGGTGCCGACGGCACCGCCTATGTGAGCGATTCCTTTGCGCCATTCGTTTATAGCCTGAAACCCGGCAGCACGGGGCTGGCGACGTTCGCCACCGATCCGCAGCTCGCGCCGGCCAAGGACGGCGTCGGGCTCGACGGCATCGCGATCGGCGCCGACGGCAATCTTTACGTCACGACCTTCATTCCGGCCAAACTGTTCAAGATCGAGATGAAGGACGGCAAGGCGGGCGCGGTGACCGAGCTGAAGCCGTCGCGGCCGCTCGATCACGCCGACGCGCTGCGGGCGCATGGCGGCGGCTTCCTGCTGATCGAGGGCAACGGCAAGCTCGACAAGGTCACGGTGAAGGGCAACGAGGCGACCATCGACACCATCAAGGATGGTCTCGCTGAGCCGGTCTCGGTGACGCAGGTCGGCGATGTCGGCTGGGTCGCCGAGGGCAAGCTGTCCTACGTGATCGGCGACAACAAGGGCAAGGACCCCGGCCCGTTCAAGCTGACGCCGATTGCGTTGCCGAAGTGAAGACCGAAGTATCGCGATCTCGGTCCACTGACTAGCTGTACCTCTCTCGTTTGCGGGGGAGGTCGACGCGCGACGAACGACGCGAAGCGTCGTCCGGAGCGTGGCCGTATATCGTCGTCCACCGCCGTCATCGCCCGGCTCGACCGGGCGATCCAGCACGCCGCGGCTTCTCGATTCAAGCACAGACGTCTCTGGAATACTGGATCACCGGCATGCGTGGGTGATGACACCGCGTGGTGTGACACCTTATCGAGAACCATCCTCATCGTCGTCCCTGCGAAAGCAGGGACCCATAACCACAAATGCCGATTGTGGGCGATGCTGGAACGACGAGTCCCTTCAACAAGGTCCGCCGCAGCGTATGGGTCCCTGCTCCTGTGCGCAATTTGTGACGCGCTGTTTCGTATGACACCCCTGGGCAATTCCGGGATTGACCGGGAATGCGCGGGAAGTGGCGAGTTCTCAAAGGGTTGGACGGGCGGCGGCGCGCGATTGGCGAGACGACAGCGCGCGTGATCGAATGGCACGCAACGGCGCGGCGGCACCAAAAACCCTATTCGATTCAGTCGGCGTCTGGCCGAAGTGGGACTCGATAAGCCCGGCGGCGCGCGCCGAGTCCCACCTAGCTTCAAAGCTTGCTGAAAGCTCTTTAAAACTAGGCTTAACCGCCACTTCGGCCGCAGCAGCACCGCGGACAGGTGGGACTCGCAGGCGGGACTCCTATTCGTCATCGGTTGCGGCCGGTTGCTCACCCGGTCGATAGGCAAAGCCGGGATCGATTCCTTCGGGCACCATGACGGTCCGGCCGCCGACGATATGAGGCACCAGGCGCGACGGTGGCGCCTGGTCGGACACCTGATAGCCGTAGCGATCGAGGTCGGCATCGGAGAGACTTTCAACCCAGCAATGGCAGAACCAGCCGTTCGGCGGGAAATGCGTCTGCCACCACGGGTCGTCGACCGGCAGAATGGTGCCGTCCCAGGCCTCGTGCTCGGCGCGCGGATGGACCTGCCCGGCAAGGTGCTTGTACATCAGGTAAGGCCGCCGCGCCTTCACCTGCTGAATCTGGTCCCAGCGCCCGGCGGCGTAGGCCATGTTGACGTTGGTGTCGAAGATCACGCTGCTGCGCCAACCGCGCGAGCCGTTATAGCTCCAGCCGTACTTTTCGACGATGTCGTCGAAGTCCTTCTGGAACTCCTCCAGCGTGGTGCCATCCTCGATCGCCTTGTTGACGGCGTCGTGGAAGTCCCGGACCAGGTCCTTCGAGGTCGCGCCGGCGACCGTAAATGCGACCGAGTGCTGCTGCTGCCACAGGTCGGTCCAGCTCGACGTCGGCACGTCGAGCTTATCGCGGATGCACCGGATCGCCTCCAGCGGATCGGTGCTGAAGGCAGCGACATCGACGGCGTTCATCGCAAGATGCGCCTGACCGCAGCAACAGCCGCGGAAACTCAGCTTGCGCGGCAGAATGACCCTAGTGTTCATCGGCGATATCGTCGCGGCCGGCGAGCTTCGCCATCACCAGGGCGAGCTGGATCGCCTTTGTCATGTTCTTCGGATCAAGCTTCAACCTTGTCAGGCTGTGACGCACGTCCTCCAAGCTCGTCGCACTCTGCAGCACGACCTTCAGTCTATCGACCAGCTCCTGGAACGCAGGCTGCGCCAGATCTTCAGCAGCGAGCGCCAGCTGGGCCACCTCGTCCGCGGAGCGCAGCGCCGGTCGTCGCGCATGCAGAGATTGGAACGGCTGCTGATCCCCGAACAGCCCGCCGCCGCCGAACATGGGAGCCGTCGGCATGACCAGCAGTTCCTCTTGTGGGCCGGGCTCGGGCAGACCGAGCTTGTCGCGCATCGTCGACATCCCGACTTTCAACCCCATGGGGACGAGCTTTACGACGCCGTCGATCGTCGATACCGGAGCGCTAGCGAACGGCTTCTATCATGTCTTCGTGATAAAGAATCCGACGACGGCGGCAGTCGATGTGCTGATGTCCAGGAGCGCGACCGCGCCGACAATGCCTGCCGGATATACGTTGTTACGTCGCGTCGGTGCCGTTTGGCACAACTCGGGCCGCCTATTCTCGCAGATCCTACAGCGCGGTCGGGAATTCTTTTGGGTCGGCTCGTCGCTGGATTTCACCACAAATACACTCGGAACGACGTTGCAAACGTTCGCGTTGGGAAGCATTCCTACGGGTGTTCGCGTCAAAGCATACATCAACATTATCGCTTGGTGCCCTACGATCAACACCGTTTGGTGGACGCACGAAACCGGTCTTTTCGACAACGCGCCGGGTTACAGTGTCGGCGGTAACGGCATCGAAGTGACAAGCTCGACTTCTGGCAACGCCAACGATTTGCAGATTTGGACGGATACTGCCGCGCAGATTTGTGCGCGATCGGCGGCAGCGAACACATCTTATCGGTGTTTTACGCGCGGCTGGTTCGATCCGTTGGAGAATTAATCATCATGGGCTTCATTGAACGAAACGAAGCGGGCGCAATCGTCAGTTGGTTTAAAGGTCCGCAGCCCCATCTTGTGCTTGAAGGAATCGCTGATGACGATCCGGCTGTTGTCGCATTCCTCAATCCGCCGGCCCCTGTGCCGTCTTCCTGCACCAAGCTCGGTCTCAAGAGGGCCTTTGACGAGCTTGGCACCTGGGCTTCCGTGAAGGCCGCAATTGCGGCGGATGCGGACGTCCAGGAGGAATGGGACTTGGCGACCGAGATCAGGCGGTCTGACCCCTTGGTTCAGCATATGATCGCCGTCGTGGGCCTGTCCGACGAGCAGGTCGATGCCCTTCTGGTCCGCGCCAACGCCCTGGTCTAGGGCGGTTCGGGCTCCAAAGCGGACTATTGGATCGCCGTTGCTTCATGTCGCCTTTTGACCCCTCTGCGACGTTACCCCTCCGGTACTCCTGCCAATCGCATGCCCTCATAAATGCGCTCACGTTTGGCAAGATAAGCTGGATTATCGGTCGACGGGCTGGCGCGGAAGCGGCGGATGCTGAAATTAGGTTGAAGCGCGAGCCCTGCTTGCGCGGCGGCCCGCGCGTCATCGAGTGCTCCAAGCAGTGCTAGGGCAGCGGCGAGCCCAAGATGCGCAAACGGATAATTTCGGTTGGCGTCGATGCTCCTGCGGAGCCAACAGACGGCTTCCTTATCGGCACTAAGTTGCAACTTAGCGAAACCGACATACTGCATCCACATGAAGGCATGAATGTCGCGGGGAGACAGACGGAGTGCCTCTAAGACATGCGCCTCAGTCTCCCCGCCGCGACCGAGGAAAATCTTGGCTTGACCGATTAACCCGTGCGCGTGGGCCAGATTTCGGTCCAGCGCCAAAGCGTGTTGTAGTTCGTCAATGCCCTCAAACACGCGGTTCGTGAAAATTTTTGCTGTTCCCAAATGTAAGTGAGCCAAGGCGTGGTTCGGCGCGAGGGTCAGGGCATGCATGACGGCCGCTTCTGCTGCGGTAAGGTACTTTATCCGATCGTCGGTCATGTAGCCGGCACCAACAATGCCATCAACATGCGCTAAACCCAGACGCGCTTCGATATTGCCGGGATCAAGCGTCAGGGCGCGCTCGAAAAAGTGGCGCGCCTGCAAGATATATTCGGAAGTCAACCCCATATTGAGCTTAGCTCTGCCCTGGAAGTACAACTCCATTGAATTGGGATGCGCCGAACGTTGTGCTCTCATGGCCTCGGCTGCGACGAGCTGCGCGTCCAAGGAGTTAGCTAGTCTAGATATGATCTCGTCCTGCATATCGAACAGATCGGCTAGGAGTTTGTCAAAGCGGTCCGCCCAAAAATGCGTGCCGGTTTCAGCGTCTATCAGCTGCGCGTTGACGCGAAGTCGGCTTTCGCGGCGCTGTACGGAGCCTTCTAGCACATACCGGACGTTCAACTCGCGACCGATTTGCTTGAGGTCAGCCGCTTTGCCCTTGTAGGTGAATGCGGTGTGTCGCCCGATCACCAATGAGCCGCTGATCCGCGACAAGTCCGTAGTGAGGCTTTCCGTCACACCATCGACGAAGTAGTCTTGCTCGGGGTCACCACTAAGATTGACGAATGGCAGGACAACGATAGAAAGACGAGGCGGTGACACCGCTTGCTCCGTGCCGTCGCTCTGCGCCGTCGAACTACTCGAAGTTGCCGGCTTCTGCCCTTCGTGCACTGCGCCAACAAATCGGAAGCCTTTGCGCGGCAATGTTTTTATTAGGCGCTGCCTTTCACCGTCGTCACCGATTGACGCCCGGGCGGCATTGATGCGGGTCGTCAGCGCGGCATCTGAGACGATGCGTCTATTCCAAACCGCGCTGATGAGATCGTCTTTGCTGACGACGCGCTCCCTATTGCGGATAAGGTAATCAAGTAAATCGAATACCTGCGGTGTGATGGAGACGAGGCTCGCCCCGCGATGCAGTTCGCGACGGTCGGTGTCGAATACGTACTCCTCGAAGAAATAACGCAATTGAGGGTCCCTTAGGCGGCCTTCGATCTTCTGCGCCGCTCGGACGCAAAGAATAAGCTGCCGGCAAGGAAAATGTAAGCCGGATGTCAAGCGTGGCCCCCTAACCATGGGGTACCGTCGATACAAGCAATACCGAGGAGGATGCTCCGATGAGCATGACCTATGGTGCAACAGGGTTGGGACAAATTTCCGCATTGACGCGGCGCGTCTCCAGCTTTTTAGGGAAATATTGGGGTGCGCTTCAGGAACGGCGCGAACGCCAGAGGTTACAAGCCGCCTTGTGCGACCTAAGTGATCGTGAGTTAATGGATATCGGCACGACGCGAAGCGAGATTGACTACGTCGTGTCGAACAGAGATATCGACCCGCGAGGCATACGAGCCGAATGGGTCCAATACCTGCCAACAGTGGACGGCCAAATCCACCCACATTGGGACAAGCAGCTCTTAGAAACACGCGTCAAACCTCGCTAACGCAATGCGCGGAAACCCATCGCGGTCCGCTACGCAAGCCGTTATGACTGCGTCTGGCCCTTCTGCGACCTCGGGAGACGTCCGCAATCCGCCGCTGTCGACCGCGAAGCGGACGTCGACCCTGCCATCGGCAGGGGCCAACTTGAGGGGTGACAAACGAACTTGCGCGCGGTGCCATTCGATTTTGCGCGCTACACAATTGCGCGCTAGGCAGGGACGACGTGTTGGAGGAGCCCCGGACTCACATCACGATTTCTGAATAATGGAAGAATACCGCTGATTTGCCCGACGAGTCAAGTTGCCGT
>NZ_LFIQ01000124.1:197632-235939 GCF_001189245.1 Bradyrhizobium pachyrhizi
GCGCCCCTGCGACTCGGCACCGACCGATGCGGTCGCACCGCCGTCACCACGCCATCCGCTAGATCACATAGAACCCGTGCGTGCCGTCGCGACGCAGCTGCTCGACGAGGCCGTACTCCCAATCGAGATAGGCCTGCATCGCCTGCTCCGCGACGCCGGTGCCTTCATAGGGTCGCCGGTAGCGGTGCGCAGGATCGGGCCGCGGCACCATGCGCGGTGGTCCGACTTCGAGCCGGCCGTCATAGCCGCCGTCGAGCACATAGACCTCCCAGCCCATCTGCGCGAGCCAGGACGCTGTCATGTCGGCGCGGATGCTCTTGTCGTCGCTCAGCACGATGCGCGCGCCGCGCACGGGAGCGGCCATGTCGATTTCCTGCACCAGCTGGCCGCCGGCATAGTGGCGGAAGCCGGCAAGGTGACCGGCCGTGTATTCCTCGGCATCGCGCACGTCGAAGCGATACAGCGTACGGTGCGCGTCCTCGTCCAGCGCGGCGAGTTCATCGATCCCGATGTGACGGACGCCGGCGCGATAGGCGACGTCGCGCGCATTGTCGCCTGCGCCCTCGAACGGAGCGATGCCGCCGCGCTTGCCGGCGCCGTGCTCGAGATCGTGCTTCGCCAGCGTCCAGCCGATCGTGCCGTTGCGCAGCGCCCGCACCTTGTTGGGCAGTCCGGCATTGATCAGCGACTGAGTGCCGATGATCGAGCGGGTGCGGCCGGCGCAGTTGACGATGATGGTGGTGTCGGGATCCGGCGCCGCGCCGCCGGCGCGCAGCACCAGCTCGGCGCCGGGCACGCTGACCGAGCCAGGGATATTCATGGTGGCATATTCGTCGAAGCGGCGGACATCGAGGATCGCGATGTTGGCCTTGTCCGAGATCAGCGCGGCGACCTCGTCGGCGCTCAGCGACGGCGTGTGCCTGCGCGACTCGACCAACTCGCCGAACGCCTTGGCGTAGGAGTTGACGTCCTCGAACACCTCGTAACCTGCCGCCTTCCAGCCCCCCAGGCCGCCGGCGAGTGCAGCGACATTGCTATAGCCCAGCGCCATCAACTGCACCGCGGCGGCAGCGACCAGCCCCTCGCCATTGTCATAAAGGACGATCGGCACGTCCTTGCGCGGCAGTCGCAGCTCGGCTTCGAGCGCGATCCGGCCGGACGCCATGTTGGCGGCAAACAGCGGATGGCCGGTGGCGAATTCCGCCTCATGCCTGACGTCGAGCAGCGCGATCTCCCGGCGCAGCAGCAGCGTTGCGCGGATGTCCTGTGGCGTGACGGAAGAAAGTGTCATGGGATGCTGGCCTGACAGAAGAAAACGGCAGGCTTGCTCTAGGCCGAAATCGCGCCTCGTCAATAGCTTTAACCGGCTCGCAACCCCGATCTTCACGAGCGGGGGTCCGGGGAACGAAAGCCCGCCATCCCGCTTTGCTCAACCGGGATGCACTTGCTACGTTCCCAATCGGCCCCGTTGGCGCCCGATCAGGCCTTCCGGACAAGAGAAGGTAGCGGGGCCAGCCTGAAGTTCTGGGAGGATGACCATGAGATCAGTCGGAAATGAACCCTTGTCGCGTCACGCCCTCGCCTTCGTGCTGGCCGGCGGACGCGGCAGCAGACTTCAGGAGCTCACCGACAAGCGCGCCAAGCCCGCGGTCTATTTCGGCGGCAAGTCGCGCATCATCGATTTCGCGCTGTCCAATGCAGTGAATTCGGGCATCCGCCGCATCGCGGTGGCGACCCAGTACAAGGCGCACAGCCTGATCCGGCATCTGCAAGGCGGCTGGAACTTCTTCCGGCCGGAGCGAAACGAGAGTTTCGACATCCTGCCCGCAAGCCAGCGCGTTTCCGAAACGATGTGGTATGTCGGCACGGCCGACGCGGTCTACCAGAACGTCGACATCCTCGAAGCGCACGGCACCAAGTACATCCTGGTGCTCGCCGGCGACCACGTCTACAAGATGGATTATGAGATCATGCTGAAGCAGCATGTCGAAAGTGGCGCCGACGTCACGGTCGGCTGCCTTGAAATGCCGCGCGCGGAATCCTCTGCCTTCGGCATCATGCATATCGACGAGACCGGCCTGATCCAGTCCTTCCTCGAGAAGCCGGCCGATCCGCCGCCGATGCCCGGCAAGCCCGACAAGTCGCTGGCCAGCATGGGCATCTATGTCTTCAATTCGGAATTCCTGTTCGACGAGTTGCGCCGCGATGCCGCCGACCCGAACTCGGCCCACGATTTCGGCAAGGACATCATCCCCTATATCGTGAAGCATGGCCGGGCGATCGCGCATCAGTTCAATGATTCCTGCGTCCGCTCCGGCGACGATCCCCGCTCCTACTGGCGCGATGCCGGCACCGTCGATGCCTATTGGGGCGCCAATATCGATCTCACCGACGTGGTGCCCGAGCTCGACCTCTACGATCGATCATGGCCGATCTGGACCTATGCCGAGATCACCCCGCCCGCCAAGTTCGTGCATGACGAGGACGGACGGCGCGGCCAGGCGGTGACCTCGCTTGTTTCCGGCGCCTGCATCATCTCGGGCGCGTCGCTGCGCCGCTCCCTGCTGTTCACCGGTGTCCACGTCAATTCCTACGCGAATGTCGAGAATGCGGTGATCATGCCTTACGTGAATGTCGGCCGCGGCGCGCGGCTCAGAAACGTCGTGATCGATCGCGGGGTGAGGATTCCGGAAGGGCTCGTGGTCGGCGAGGATCCCGAGTTCGACGGCAAGCGCTTCCGCACCACCGAGAATGGCATCACGCTGATTACGCAGTCGATGATCGACAGGCTGGGGACATGACGCCCATCCGCGTCCTCGCAGTCGCCTCTGAAGTCTACCCGATCGTCAAGACCGGCGGCCTCGCCGACGTGGTCGGCGCGCTGCCGGCGGCGCTGAAGCAATACGGCGTCACGACGCGGACGCTGGTGCCCGGCTATCCCGACGTGCTCAAGGCGCTGGCCACGGCGGAGACGCTGCTGCACTGGCCGGAATTCTACGGCGGGCCGATCCGCGTGCTGGGCGGCACGCATGATGGCCTCGATCTGTTCGCGCTCGACGCGCCGCATCTCTATGCGCGGCCCGGCAATCCCTATGTCGGCCCGGACGGACGCGACTGGCCGGACAACGGCATCCGCTTTGCCGCGCTGTCGCGGATGGCGGCGGAGATCGGCCAGGGCGCGATCACCTCCTTCGTCCCCGACATTGTGCATGCGCATGACTGGCAGGCGGGCCTCGCACCCGCCCTCCTGCATTATGCCGGGCAACCGCGGCCCGGCACGGTGATGACCGTGCACAACCTCGCCTATCAGGGCCAGTTCTCGCCGGACATGCTGACCGCGTTCGGCCTGCCGGGCGAATCCTACGCGCTCCACGGCGTCGAATATTACGGCACCATCAGCCTGTTGAAGGCCGGCCTGCAATTCGCCGACCGCATCACCACGGTTTCGCCGACCTATGCGCGGGAGATTCAAAGCGACGATGGCGGCATGGGGCTCGGCGGCCTCTTGCGCGAACGCGCCGACGTGCTGAGCGGCATCCTCAACGGCATCGACATATCGGTGTGGAATCCGGCCACCGATCCCGACATCGCGGCGCGCTTCAGCGCCGAGCAGCCGGCGGAGCGCGCGGCGAACAAGGCGGCGCTGCAGCGCCGCTTCGGGCTCGATCCCGCGCCGGATGCGATGCTGCTCGGCGTCATCAGCCGGCTGTCATGGCAGAAGGGCCTCGACCTGCTGCTCGAGAACATTCCGACGCTGCTCGGCGAAGGCATTCAACTCGTGCTGCTCGGCAGCGGCGATCGCGACCTGCAGGATCGCTACGCCGCGCTGGCGCGCGACAATCCCGGACGGATCGCGGTCGTGATCGGTTACGACGAGGCGCTGGCGCACCTGATCCAGGCCGGCGCGGACGCGCTTGCAGTGCCGTCGCGCTTCGAGCCGTGCGGCCTCACCCAGTTGTGCGCGCTGCGCTATGGCGCGGTCCCGATCGTCGCCAATGTCGGCGGCCTTGCCGACACCGTGCTCGACTTCGACGAAGTCGCGATCACCGGCGATGCGCCGACCGGCGTCAAGTTTGCACCCGTCACTTCGGATGCGCTCGCCCACGGCTTGCGCAAGGCAAACCTGCTGTTCAACGACAAGGTGACGTGGCGCCGGCTGCAGCAGGCCGGCATGGCCACCGATGTCTCCTGGCACAATCGCGCCGGCCGCTACGCCGCGCTCTATCGCGAGCTCGCGACGACGCGGCGCTAAAGCATGATCCCGGGAAGTGCGAAGCGGTTTTCCCGCGACAGAACGCAAAGCGTTTTGCGCCGCGATCAGTTCAGCAGATCGCAGGACGCGACGCGGTTGATGTCGGCGAGGCGCCGGTCGGGATTTCCCTTGAGATCAAGGCTTGCGACGAGATCGAGCAGCCGGCCATAGGCGCGGTCGGCGACCGCGACGGGCAGCGGCTCCTCGTCGAAGGTCTCGACGTAATTGCCGACGAGTCCGCTCAGCAGCCGGCAAACGCCGCGTTGCTCCGGGTCGTCCTTGCTCAGAATCTCGAGTTTTTGCTGGAAGGTCCTGAAGGTTCGCAACCCATGGGGCTGTTGCGAAAGCCAATTGTGCAAATCAGGATACAGATCGGTCATATCAGCCTCTTCAAAATGGAGAAGAAGCTACCGCCTTATACAGCCGATCACGGTTCCGCGCCATCGCGATTTTTGCATGCATCCCCTGCCCTGCTGCGCAGGCCGTGTCATTGGACCGGCACGTGCTGCGACTACAGTCGCGCGAGGGCCGGCAAGATCCTGTAGCGCGCGATCTCGTGCGGATAGTCGCCGCGATTGGCGAGCAGCACGATGCCGAGCCTGCGCGCCGGCACCAGGCCGACATAGGCTGAGGCGTTATTGAGACCGCCCGGTTTGTCGATCACGGTGACGCCGTCCAGCCGCACATGCTCCCATGCCATCGCCTGGCCGAACTTCTCGTCGACGCGAAAACTCTCCCGCTCGGTCATCTGCAACGCCGCGCGCAATTCCGGATCGATCACCGCGCCGTCAAGGCAGGCGCCCAGCAATATGCCGAGATCGCGCGCCGTTGAGAACATCTGGCCGGTGCCTGGAAAATCATAATAGCGCTGCTGATTGCCCGGCGGACCGATCGCCGTGCCGTCGTGGGAGTAGCCCTGAACCACACGCTGCATCATCTCGGGCGCCATCGTCGAGCGATTGTCCTCGCTACGGTCTGGAACGAAGGTCGACGTCATGCCGAGCGGCTTGAGGATACGGTTCCCGATCAACGTCGCGATCGGCATGTCATAGCGCCGCTCCAGCACGAGCTGCAGCAGGACATAGCCGGCATGGCTGTAGACGCGCTGCTTGCCCGGCTGCTCTCCCGCCGGTGGAGTCCATGCATTGAGCATCGCGATGAACTGATCACGGCTGAACGTCCCGTCCGGCCATGGCGGATGATCGGTCGGCAGCAGCAGCCCCGACGTATGATTGACGAGTTCGCCGATGGTGACGCGGCTGACGTAGTCGGCGTTGAGCTCGGGCAGATACTTGCCGACCGGATCGTCCAGCCGTAATTCGCCGCGCTCGGTGCCGAGCGCGACCAGCGTCGCCTCGAACAGCTTGCGCAACGAGGCGAGGTTGAACAGCGTGTCCGGGGTGACCGGTCGCTTCGCTGCGGCATCAGCGAAACCGTAGTTGAAGAAGGCGACCCGGCCGCCGGCATAGACGGCCACGGCGAGGCCGCCCGGGTCGGCCGCAGTCGCGGTCGGCGCGAGTTCCGTCGTGACGATGTCCCTGATCTGCGCGTCCATGTCGGAATCGGCGCGCGCGACCCCGAGCACGCCAACAGCGACGACGAGCAGGACGGCTGCGATCCGGACGGTGAGCCATTGTCTCATGAAGAACGAAATCGGGACGATGTTGCGATGTGACCCGCGGGCGAGTCTGTTCACCATCGAGAGATGGCAACATCACGATCCTAGCGGTGGAACCGATGCGTCCGAATTCACGATTGCGCGTCTTGCGCCCGTTCCCCGTCCGGCTGGGAACGGGGCGGCCCGATCGCTGTTCCGGTGGTCACTTCCGGAAGCCGCGATCGCGACCGCCCTCCCACTCCAGCCACGGTGCGGGAACTGCAATCGAACAAAAAATGCGGGACGTTTGAAAATGACGGGAGTGGGCTTGGACGAAAAGGCAAGATCGGCGCTTGCCGATCGGGCCAAGGATATTTCTGACTTCGTCACATTCCGCTCCCAACCGGGGACGTTTCTTCCTAGCAACAATTCGTCAATCGAAGGTTGCATAAGCCGGTTGGATTCGATTTCCAAGACACGGTCGTCCGCGACGTTTTGTCCTGTTCCAGATGCCGGATACTCGCGATGGCTGTTTAAGCATCGGTTAACCATCGATGCGCGGCGCGAGACCTATGGGGCGCGCGAGCGGACGATCGACCGCGGCAACGACGCCAACAGCAGCACGAGGCAGACGCACAGCAGCACGATGTCCTTGAACAGGAACTCGCCGGCCAGGTTCCAGGCCATCGGATCGGCCGACAGGCTCCATTTCACCACGCCGGGCGTCGTAAAAAAGAACGACCACGTCACCGCAAACGTGACGACGCCCATCAGCGCGCCGATCGCCGAGAGAAGCGGGCTGAACGCGCCGGCGGCGAGCAGCGCCGCAATGCCG
The DNA here is from genome assembly GCF_001189245.1 of Bradyrhizobium pachyrhizi. GTDB lineage: Bacteria > Pseudomonadota > Alphaproteobacteria > Rhizobiales > Xanthobacteraceae > Bradyrhizobium > Bradyrhizobium pachyrhizi. The sequence continues at coordinate 204,317 of NZ_LFIQ01000124.1, forward strand.
AACTCGGCCACCCCGAGAACATAGGCCTCACCCCGGAGACCGAACACCGACAGCCACGAAATGAACGGGCTGTTGCTGATGAACTGCGCGATGCCTTGCGCCGATTGCAGTGTGAACTTCTGCATGCCGAACGACACGAAGATCACGACCATGACCCAGCGCAGGATCGCGAGCGAACGATAGGACCCCTCGCCCCGTTCGGCGATGTTGAACGACAAATTCATGCGGATGTTGCTTCCCTCGCTGCGATGTCACCATCGGCCGCCGTTGCGGCGCTCGTGTCAGGACTACGCAGCGCGCCGCGCGCGCGTTACGCGCGGGACAACGTCTCGGCCTTCACGATGATGTGCAGCTGAGATGAGGAATAATCGCCGCGAGAGATATCATCGGCGCGAAGCCGCCGTGCGGGCCGCGACGGCCTCACGCGCGCTGGCGCAGCGGCCGCGCGGCATCCTTTGCCGGCACCGGCATGGTGAAACCGTACAGGAACAGATCCACCACCATGTCGGCGAACTCCCTTGGATCGATCCCGCCCTTCGGATCGTACCAGGTGTGGCTGAAGTTCAGGATGCCGAACAGCATCATGCTGTAGATCTTCTTGGTCCGCTTGACGATCTTGCCTTCCTTGTCGAGCTTGACCAGGAGATCCGAGACCGTGTCGACCAGCTGGCGCTCCAGCGCCTTGATCGCATCCTGCTCGGTCTCTCCGAGGAACGAGAGGTCGTTGAGGATCACGCGCTGCTCGTCGCTCGAACGCGCATTCAGCGCGACGATGGCCTGGATCGCGGCGCGGAACTGCTCCAGCGTCGTCGCCTTTTCGGCCATCGCGGCTTCGACGTCCACGATCATCTCGCGGATATGGGCGTCGAGGATCGCGAACAGGATCGCTTCCTTGGAATCGAAATAATGGTACAACGCGCCGCGCGACAGCTTGCAGGCATCCGCGAGGTCGGCGATCGAGGCACGCATATAGCCCTGCCGTGCGAACAGGCCGCAGGCGGTGGTGAGAATGTTCCGCTGAATCTCGTCGTAATTCTCTGAGCGCGTCCGCGCCATTGCCGTCTCTCTCGTGCACCATCGGCGCCGCCGGAATCGGGCGACTGCCTCTCTCTATACTACCGCCACCCCACGCTCTCCTCCCTTTTGCGGGCACCATCCACCAGAACTCTTCCATCGTCCGTGCGATGAGCGACCTGCGTCAAAAAATAATTTGAACGACCGGTCGGATTATATTAGACTGCCTTCCATCAAGCAAGCGGATTGCGCATGCCGGGAGCAACCCGGCGGCATCGCGGGAGGTTGCGCGTGGATTCTCAGAGGATCGATGCTGTCGTGATCGGAGCCGGTGCCGGCGGGCTGTGTGCCGCGGCGCGCCTCGCCCATGGCGGGCTGCATACGCTCGTCGTCGACGACAAGGACCGGCTCGGCGGGCGCGCCTCGACCGAGGACATCGACGGCTTCAAGGTCAATATCGGGGCGATCGCGATCGAGTTCGGTGGCGTGTTCGAGGAAACCTTCCACACCGTCGGCGCCCCGCTCGACATCCGCGCGCCGGAGCCCGCGAGCTCGTTCTTCATGGACGGCAAGGTGATCGATGTCGGCCGCGGCGGCTGGTCGCTGCTGCTCGGGCAACTCACCAAGCAAGCCTCGCGCATCCTGGAGAAATTCGCCGACGCCCGCTCCGGCAATCTGCCCGACGGGCGGCAATCGACCGAGGACTGGCTGAAGGGCTACACCAGCAACGCCACCGTGCACGCGCTGTTCCGCAATCTCTGTGCGGCGATCTTCGCCTGCAACGCCGCCGAGCTGCCGGCCCGCGCCTTCCTCACCTATTTCACCAGCAAGGGCGCCTTCAAGAAATTCGGCTTCTGCCCGCAGGGCACGATCGGCGTCTGGAACAGCCTGGGCAATGCCGTCAGGCGCAATGGCGACATCTGGCTTGGAACGCCGGCGACCACGATCCACACATCAGATGGCCGCGTCGAAGGCGTCACCGTTCTGCGCAATGGTGAACGGGTGCGGATCGACACCGATCTCGTCATCAGCAATGCGGGACCGAAGGCCACCGTCGCGCTTGCCGGCAGCGAGGCGTTCCCGGCGGATTATATCGCCAGGGTGAAGAACGACCTTCGCCCGGCCGCCAACATCGTCATCAATGTCGCGAGCCGCGAGCCGCTGATCAATCATCCCGGCATCGTCACCTTCGGCAAGACGCGCCGGCTCTGCAACATGGCCAACCTCTCCGCCACCTGTCCGGAGTTGGCGCCGCCCGGCTGGCACCTCTATGTCGCCTATGCCGTGCCGGTGCCCGCGCTCGGCGATTTCGATGCGGATGCGGAGGTCGCGCTCGCGCTCGAGGATCTGCGCGAGCAGTTCGCCAATTTCGACCAGGCAAAAATCCTCTCGATCCGGGTGATGCGCGACGACTGGCCGGCACAACGCAGCTGCGCCGGCTACGATTTGCCGCGCGAGACCGGCATCGAGGGCCTGTGGTGCGTCGGCGACGCGGTGAAGCAATATGGCAATGGCGGCACCCAGGCCTGCGCCGAAACCGCCAAGCTCGTCACCGATGCGATCCTCGCCGCGCGCCCGCGCTTAACGGCAGGCCGGGTCTGAGCACGATGCCGACGACCATCCCGCATCCGATGCCGCAAGCAGCGCCGCAGGCCGCGCCGGCGCAGGATGGCTTCCTTGAATTCCGCAACATCCGGATCGTCTACGACAATGCGATCGAGGCGATCCGCGACGTCTCGATCGCGGTGCCCGAGGGCAACATCGTCGCCCTGCTCGGCTCCAACGGCGCCGGCAAATCGACGCTGCTGAAGGCGATGTCCGGCATCCTCTATACCGAGGAAGGCGTGATCGAGAACGGCAGCATCCGCTTCCGCAATGACGAAGTGCATCGCCTTGCGCCGGACGAACTGGTCCGCCGCGGCATCGTGCAGGTGCCGGAGGGCCGGCGCGTGTTCGCGGCACTCACCATCGACGAGAACCTGCAAATGGGCGGCTACACCAGGACCAGTGCCGAGGCGCGCGAGCGCCGCGACAAGGTGTTTGCGCTGTTTCCGCGGCTATATGAGCGGCGCGACCAGATCGCCGGCTACATGTCCGGCGGCGAGCAGCAGATGCTCGCGATCGGCCGCGCGTTGATGACCGACCCCGTGCTGCTGGCTCTCGACGAGCCGTCGCTCGGCCTCGCGCCGCTGATCATCGACCGCATCTATGAGGTGATCGTCCGGCTGCGCAACGAACTGAAGATGACGGTGCTGCTGGTCGAGCAGAACGCGCAGCGCGCACTCGACATCGCCGACTACGGCTACATCCTGGAGACCGGCCGCGTCGTGCTCGACGGCACGGCATCGAGGCTCACCGCCAATGAGGACGTCCAGGAATTCTATCTCGGCGTCTCCTCCACCGGCCGCAAGAGCCTGCGCGAAGTCAAGCATTACAAGCGCCGCAAGCGGTGGCTGTCGTGACCGCGCTGCTCACGGTCGAGAACCTGTCAAAGCGCTTCGGCGGCCTGCAGGCGGTCACCGATGTCAGCCTGCGCGTCGCGCCCGGCGAGATCTGCAGCGTGATCGGTCCGAACGGCGCCGGCAAGACCACGCTGTTCAACATGATCTCGGGCGTGCTGCGGCCGAGCGGCGGCCGCATCACGTTCGACGGCATCGACCTCTCGACGATCTCGCCGTGGAAATTCGCCGCCGTCGGTATCGGCCGCACCTTCCAGAATCTGGCGCTGTTCAAGCACGGCACCGTGGTCGAGAACATCCTGACCGGCCGCCACACCCATCTGCGCTCGACCGTGCTCGATGCGGTGTGGTTTTACGGGCGTACCCGCAAGGAGGAAATCGCTGCACGGCAGCGCGTCGAACACATCATCGAATTTCTCGAGATCGAGCATATCAGGGACGCCGTGGTCGGCACGCTGTCCTACGGCCAGCAAAAGCGCGTCGAGCTCGCCCGCGCGCTCGCCTGCGAGCCGAAGCTATTGCTGCTGGACGAGATGGTCTCCGGCATGAACCAGGAGGAGACCGAGGACATTGCGCGCTTCGTGCTCGACATCCGCGACGAGCTCGGCATCACCGTCGTCATGATCGAGCACGAGATGCGCATCGTGATGGACATCTCCGACCGCGTCCATGTGCTGAATTTCGGCCGCAAGATCGCCGAAGGCACACCTGGTGAGATCAGGCGCGATCCGGCAGTCGCGGAGGCCTATCTCGGCGGCCAGCGCTCCGAGGCGATGGCAAAGGCGGGCGCGTGATGTCGACGCTGGACAGCCTGCGCACCGCTCATCCGCCGTTGCAAGCGAGCACGCCGCGCAACCCACCGGCAACCGGCGCCGACGCGTTGCAGGCTACGCTTGCGGATGCCGCCATCACCATCCCGCAATTGCTGCGGCAGCGCGCCGCCATGCACGGCGAGGCGCTGGCGCTGCGCGAGAAGGATTACGGCATCTGGAATCCCTATTCCTGGCGCCACTATTACGACACTGCGCGCGCGGTGGCGCTCGGCCTGCTCTCGCTCGGCATCAAGCCGGGCGACCGAATCGCCATCGCCGGCGAGAACACGCCGGAATGGTTTTACGCCGATCTTGGTGCGCAGATGATCGGCGCGGTGGCGGTCGGCATCTATCCGACCAATCCCTGGGTCGAGCTGCAATATATCGTCAAGCATTCGGGCGCCCGCATCGTCGTCACCGGCGACCAGGAGCAGACCGACAAGGTGCTCGACGCGATGGCGGGCAATGGCGGCCTGCCGGACCTCGAGGCCATCGTCTGCGTCGACATGAAGGGCCTGCGGCATTACCGGCAATCGGAGCTGATGTCGTTCGCCGCATTGTGCGAGCGTGGCAAGACCTACGCCCAGCAGAATCCGGAGGCCGACGCGACGCTCGACCGCCTGATCAGTCAGGGCGCGCCCGACGACGTCTGCATCCTCGTCTACACCTCGGGCACGACGGGTCCGCCCAAGGGCGCGATGCTGACCCATCGCAATCTCGTCTACGCTGCCTATGCCTACGCCAAAACCGTGGGCATTGCCGACAAGCCGTTCGAGGCGGTGAGCTATCTGCCGCTGTGCCACGTCGCCGAGCGCTGCTACGGCACCGTGACGCATCTGGTGCTCGGCGGCACCGTGTCCTTTGCCGAATCGATCGACACCGTCGCGATCAACATCCGCGAGATTGCGCCGACCTTCTTCGTCGGCGTTCCGCGCATCTACGAGAAGCTGCAGCAGGGCTTTCTGTTCCGCCTCGGCGAGAGCGGCCGCCTGCGCCAGAGCTTCACCAGGGCCTGCCTCGCCTGGGGCCGCACGCTGTCCGACCGTCGACAGGCCGGCAAGGCCAATGTGCTCGACCGCGCCGCCCATGGGCTGCTCTATCTCCTGATGTTCCGCAATTTGCAGCGCCATCTCGGCTTCGCCTACAGCCGGCACCGGCTCTGCGCCGGCGCCTCGATCTCGCCGGAGACGCTGCGCTTCTTCGACATCATCGGCCGTCCGGTGTCGCAGGGCTACGGCCTCACCGAAAGCGGCGGCGTCGCCTTCATCCAGACCGAAAGCCATCACCGGATCGGCGGCTGCGGCGTGCCGCTGCCGCAGACCGAATGGAAGTGTGATGCCGACGGTGAGATCCTGCTGCGCAACCCCGGCGTCTTCAAGGGCTACTTCCTCGACGAGAAGGCCTCGACGGCCTCGCTGGAGCCCGGCGGCTGGCTGCGCACCGGCGACATCATCGATGTGCTCGACAATGGCGAGATCGCCGTGGTCGACCGCAAGAAGGCGATCATCATCACCGCCGGCGGCAAGAACATCGCCCCGTCGGAGATCGAGAACGCGCTGAAGGATTCCGAATTCATCAAGGAAGCGATCGTGGTCGGCGAGGCCAAGAAGTATCTCGGCGCCATCATCCAGGTCGACTACGACAACGTCGGCCGCTGGGCGCGCGACCGAGCGCTCGCCTACACCAACTACAAATCGCTGTCGCAGCTTCCCGAAGTGAATGAGCTGGTCGAGCGCGTCGTCAACGAGACCAACAAGCGGTTCGCCCGGGTTGAGAACATCAGGCGGTTCGCCATCCTGGAAAAGGAGCTCGACCATGACGACGGCGAGCTGACCGCCACCCAGAAGGTACGCCGCGCGATGATCGAGAAGAAGTTCGCCCGTGAGCTCGCCATCATCTACCGGGCGGAGGGCTGAATGCAGTATCTCATCCAGCTCGTGATCTCGGGACTCGCGATCGGCGCGATCTACGGGCTGATCGCGATGGGCTTTGCGGTGATCTACAAATCCACCGGACTGGTCAATTTCGCACAGGGCGAGATGACCATGATCACCGCCTATATCGCCTGGACGATCTCGACCACGGTCAGCGGCAATGTATTCGTCGTCGCTGTCGGGGCCATCCTCGCCGCCATCGTGCTCGGCCTGATCATCGAGCGCCTCGTGATGCGGCCGATGCTGGGCGAGCCGGTATTCGCGACCGTAATGGTCACGATCGGGCTCGCCGTGATCCTGCGCTCCGCCATCAACTTCATCTGGGACGCCTATCCACACGGCCTCGATATCGGCATGGGCCGCGGCATCGTGCATCTCGGCGGCATCGGCGTGCGTACCGGGCAGATTGCGGTCATCGCGACGCTGCTTCTGCTTCTCGCCGCGATCTGGGCGTTCTTCCGTTACAGCAAGGTCGGCGTCGCGATGCGCGCGGTCGCGGCCGACGACCGCACCGCGCTGTTGATGGGCATCAGCGCAACAAGAGTTCATGCGCTGGCCTGGGCTGCGTCTTCGGTGATCGCCGGCATCGGCGGCGTGTTCTTTGCGCTGTCCTACGACCTATCGCCGGCGATGTTCCAGCTTGGGCTGAAGGCGTTTCCGGCCACCATCCTTGGCGGCCTCGACGCCGTGCTCGGCTCCGGCCTCGGCGGCCTCCTGATCGGCATCACCGAGAACCTTGCCGGCGGCTATATCGGCTCCGGCATGAAGGAGGTCGCGGGCTTTGCCATGATCATCATCGTGCTGATGATCCGCCCGTTCGGCATCTTCGGCGAACGCGACATCGAGAGGGTGTGATGCGCACCGGCGATTACAAGCAGAGCTACGGCGAACTGGTTGCGCTGATCGAGTCCCCGCCGGTGTGGCTATGGTCGGCCGTGCTGCTGCTGGCGCTGATCGCAGCGCCTTATGTTCTGAACTCCTACGCACTGTCGTTCCTGATGATCATCCTGATCACGGTCACCGGCGCGCTCGGGCTCAACATCCTGACCGGCTACACCGGTCTGATCTCGCTCGGCCATGTCGGTTTCCTCGTCACTGGCGCCTATGCCTATGCGGTGCTGATCACAAAGTACCACATGCCGCCGCTGGTCGGCTTCGTCGGCGCCGGCGTGGTGCCGGCGCTGGCGAGCCTGATCGTCGGCGCGCCCTCGCTCCGGCTCAAGGGGCTTTACCTCGCCATCACCACGCTCGCCTTCTCCTTCATCATCAACACCGTGATCCTGGAGATGCGCTGGCTCACCAACGGCGCGCGCGGCATTCAGGTGCAGCGGCCCGAGATCCTCGGCGTCAGTTTCGACGGCGACGCGGCCTTCACCTATCTCTGCCTCGGCATCGCGGGGCTGACGCTGTTCGCCACCCTCAACATCCGCCGCAGCCGGGTCGGCCGCGCCTTTGTCGCGATCAGGGACAACGACACGGCGGCGCGCGTCATGGGCGTCAACCTGCATACCTACAAGCTGTTCGCCTTCATCACCTCAGCGTTCATCACCGGCATCGCCGGCGCGCTGTACGGCATCTATCTCTCCTTTGTCAGCGTCGAGGGCTTTCCGTTCCTGCTCTCGATCGAGGCGCTGGCGATCCTGATCGTCGGCGGGCTCGGCTCCGCGCTCGGCGCGGTGCTCGGCACCATCCTGATCGTGCTGCTGCCGGAGGTGACACGGATCGTCTTCAGCCTGTTCAGCGCGCAGATGGACGCGGCCTTCACGACCGGCGCGCAGGAGCTGAAGAGCATGCTCTACGGCCTCGTCATCATCTTGTTCCTGCGCTTCCAGCCGCGCGGACTAGTCGGCGCCTGGCACGACATCAGGCGGACCTGGGTGCACTGGCCGCTGCGCTACTAATCAAAAAAGACGCAACACCATGAGGAGGAGACGATGATCAAACACCTGGCGGCGGCCTCGCTGCTGCTCACCACGGCCTGTCTCGCGACCGGCCCGGCTACTGCCGCCGATCCCGGCATCACCGACAGCGAGATCCTGATCGGCGACGTGGAGCCGCTGACCGGCCCGCCGGCGCTGCTGGGCGTCGCCGCCTCGATCGGTCACAAGATTGCGATCGCCGAAGCCAACGCCGCCGGCGGCATCAACGGCCGCAAGATCAAATATGTGCTGGAGGACGACGGCTACGTTACCGCGCGAACCATCCAGGGCGTCAAGAAGGTGATCGACGTCGACAAGGTCTTCGCGATGCTCGGCATCTCCGGTTCGGGCCAGTCGATCGCTGTGATGCCGGTGCTCGAGAAATCCGGTATCCCGACCGTGATCGACGTCGCGCCGGTCAAATTCCTGTGGGAGCCGGCGCGCAAGAACGTGTTCGTGGTCGGGCAATCCTACGAGGAAGGCATCATCCACCTCGTCGACTTCCTTGCCGACAAGAACCCCGGCAAGAAATGGGGCCTGATCACCCAGGACGACGATTACGGCATCACGGTGCGCGATGGCTTCGATTCCGTGGTCAAGGCCAAGAAGCTGAACGTCGTCTACAGCGGCAACTACAAGAAGGGCCAGCAGGACTTCTCGTCCGACATGCTGCAGCTGAAGGATGCCGGCGCCGAAGTGTTTTTGGCCGGCGGCATCATCGCCGAGAACATCGCGATGACAAAGGAGCTCGAGAAATTGAACATCAAGCCGGTGACCGGCATCTTCTGGCCCGGCCGCATCGAGCCGGTGCTGAAGCTGATGGGCCCGGCCGGCGACGGCATCTACGCGGTCGACTATGTCGAGCCGTTTGCCGGCGCGGCGGGCAAGGCGTTCCTCGAGAAGGCCAAGCCGCTGGTGTCGGAGGCCGAGTTCAAGGGCATCAACCGCTACACCATGACCGGCTATGCCGCCGCGAAAGTCTTGATCGCGGCAATCGAGCGCTGCGGCAAGCAGCCGACCTGGGCCTGCACCATCTCGGAGCTGGAGAAGACCAAGAATGTCGAGACCGGCGTGATGGCGCCGATCAGCTTCGGTCCCGGCGTCCGCTTCTCCAACCAGAAGCTGCAGATCATGCAAGCCGATGCCGCGACGCTCAGCTTCAAGCCGGTAAACTAGAGAGATGAAGGTCCTGATCGTCTTTGCCCATCAGGAGGCGCAGTCGTTCAACGCTGCACTGCTGGCGCGGTCGGTGGCGGAACTGACCGCGCTCGGGCACACGGTCAGGATCTCCGATCTCTACGCCATGCGGTTCAACCCGGTGGCGACCGCCGAAGATTTTGGCGCGCGGCGGTTTCCCGACCGGCTGCAATATGACCGCGAGCAGAAATACAACCTGCAGCACGGGGCACTCAGCGGCGATATCGCCGCCGAGATCGAGAAGCTGCTGTGGTGCGACCTCTTGATCCTGCAGTTTCCGCTGTGGTGGTTCTCCGTCCCCGCCATCATGAAAGGCTGGATCGACCGCGTGTTCGTCAATGGCGCAATTTACGGCAGCGGCCGCCGCTACGACACCGGCGGCCTCAACGGCCGCCGCGCCATGGTCGTGACCTCGACCGCCGCCTATCCCGGCATGTGCGCGTCCGACGGGCTGGTCGGTGCGCTCGATGTGGTGCTGTGGCCGATCCAGAACGGCATGCTGGCCTATGCCGGCTGCAAGGTGCTGCCGCCGTTTGTGTCGTATTCAGTGAACTTCGTCGACGAGGCCACGCGGCACCGCTATCTCGACGACTATGCCGAACGGCTGCGGCAGCTCGAGACCACCGAGCCGCTGTTCTTCCATCCGCTCGCGGATTTCGGCGAGGACTGGCGGCTGAAGCCGGGCATTGCGGCGCGGACGGTCGGCCAGGGCAAGCCGGCGGCCCGTAGGGGCTGAGCCCCTCACATCCGCTTGGCGATTTCCTCGAGCATCACTTCGGTGGCGCCGCCGCCGATCGTCAGCACCCGCGCGTCGCGCACCATGCGCTCGATCGGGGTGCCGCGCATGAAGCCTGAGCCGCCGTGCAGTTGCAGGCAGCCATGCACGACCTCGTGCAGCACCTCGGGCGACAGCGCCTTCACCATCGACACTTCGCGCAGGCAATCCTGCCCGGCCGCCGCGAGCTCGGCGGCCTGATAGGCCAGCGCCCGCGCCGCCGCCGCCTTCGCGGCAAGCTGGGCAAGCTTCAGCCGCACGCCCTGCTGATTCCAGAGCGGGCCGCCGAATGCCTGCCGCGTCTTCACGTAATTCGTCGTCAGCTCGATCGCCTTGGCGGATTCGCCGGCGCAGATGCCGCCGATGCAGATGCGCTCGTTCTGGAAGGTCTCCATGATGCCATAGAAGCCCTTGTTCTCCTCGCCGAGCAGGTTCTCCGCCGGCACGTGCACGTCCTGGAATGCGATCTCGGCGGTGTCCGAGCAGAGCCAGCCATGCTTGTCGAGCTTGGTCGCCGTGATGCCCGGCGTGTTGCGCTCGACGATGAACAGCGAGATGCCACGGCTGCCCTTGGCATGCGGGTCGGTGCGCGCGGCGACGATCAGGATGTCGCCATAAACCGCGTTAGTGATGAACATCTTTGCGCCATTGATCACCCAGCTGTCGCCGTCGCGCCGCGCCCGCGTCTTGAGGCCAGCGACGTCGGAGCCCGCATCGGGCTCCGTCACCGCGATCGAGCAGACCGTCTCGCCGCGGATGATCGCCGGCAAATACTTCTGCTTCTGTTCCGGCGTGCCGCGCAAGGAGATGTGTACCGCCGACATGTCGGTATGCACGAGGATCGACGAGGTGAAGCCGCCGAAGCTGGAGCGCCCCAGCTCCTCGGCGAACACCATCGAGGCCAGCGGCCCCATGTCGGTGCCGCCATACTCGGCCGCATGGCGCATGCCGAGAAAACCGAGCGCGCCCATGCGGCGATAGATCTCGCGCGGGATCTTGCCGTCGCGCTCCCACGCCTCGGCATGCGGCACCACCTCCTTCTCGACGAAGCGGCGCACCTGCTCGCGCAGCATGCGCAGCTCCTCGGGCAGATTGGGTTGCTCCGAAAAGTGGAATTCGGTCTCAGTGAGCTGGCGCGGATCCGACGTCATGACGTTCATTGTGGCGCCCTCTGATGGCCGATGTGAAGATGGTTGCGCAAAAAAGCTGCCAGCGATGCGATCGCCTCGCGCGCCTGCGGGATCTCCGGGAACATCTGGAAGACGTGGATCATGCCGTCCCACACCTGCAGCTTGACATCGACACCGGCAGCCTTTGCCCGTGCGGCCAGTTCCGTCGCATCGTCGCGCACGGTCTCGCGGTCGCCGACCTGGACCAGCAGCGGCGGCAGACGGCTGAGATCGGCATAAAGCGGCGAGGCGAGCGGATTGCTGACATCGCCGTCCTTGCCGAGATAATTCCTGGCGCTCGCCAGGATCATAGCACGCTGGTGGATCGGATCGGCCTCGGCCCTGCTCTGATAGCTGGCGCCGCTCGCGGTAAGATCGGTCCAGGGCGACATCAGCGCGCCGGCGGCGGGCAGCGGCAAACCACGGTCGCGCGCCGCCAGCATTGTGCACAGCACGAGATTGCCGCCGGCCGAATCCCCGGCGAAGGCGATATCCGCCGGATGCAGCCCCTGCTCGCGCAGATATCGATAGGCAATCAGCGCATCATCCAGCGCAGCCGGAAACCGATGCTCAGGGGCGAGCCGGTAATTGATCGAGAGCACGCGGCAGCCGGATGCATCGGCAATACGTGCGGCCAGGTCGCGATGCGACGCGACCGAGCCGATGCGGAAACCACCGCCGTGAAAATAGAGGATCACCTTGTCGTGTGGCGCATCTGTCGGCACGAGCCATTCGCCGTCGACCTCGCCGGCAGAGACCGGCTGGCACGTCACCGGCACCGAGCAGCCGGCAAAGGCGGCGTCCCAGTCGTCGCGCATCTGCGCCACTGACGTCTCGCGGGTCCAGCCGCGATAGATCGTGCGCAAGCGCTCGATCGCGCGATCGACAGGCGTGATTGCGATATCGTCCGCGCTGTCCATTTCAGCCGCCGATGCCCATGCCGCCGGAAACGCCGAGCGTCTCTCCGGTGATATAGGCGGCCTGGTCGGAAGCCAGGAACAGCGCGGCAGCCGCAACCTCTTCGGGCTCGCCGAGGCGGCCGAGCAGCGTTGCACCGGTCATTGCCTGCAGGATCCTGTCGCCGCCCTTTGCCACCGCCTTCTCCAGCATCGGCGTGCGGATCGGTCCCGGCGCGATCGCGTTCGCGGTGATGCCATAGCGTGCATTCTCCCGCGCGATGCTCCGGGTGAACGAGATCACGCCGCCCTTGGCCGCGGAGTAGACCGCACCCCCTTTTGAGCCGAGCCGCGCCGCTTCCGAGGTGACGTTGATGATGCGGCCAAAGCGCGCCGCCTGCATCGCCGGCAGCGCGGCGTGGGTGCAGGCCAAGACCGAGGTGAGATTGACCGCGATCAGCCGCGCCCAATCCTCCGCCGTGGTATCGGTGAAGAAGGCGTGCTGATCGATGCCGGCATTGTTGACGACAATGTCGAACGGGCCGTCCTGCGCCATCACGGCCTGCACTGCTGTAGCATCGCTGACGTCCAATCCTGCAACGCCGGCGCCGGTTTCGCGCGCCAGCTCCGAGGCCGCGGCGACATCGAGATCGGCGATCACGACCCTCGCGCCCGCGCCGGCAAAGCTGCGGGCGATCGCAGCACCGATGCCCCGCGCGCCGCCGGAGACGAAGGCGCGGCGGCCATCGAGACGTCCGAATGGCAAGCTCGCCACCTCAGCGCCCCGTGAATACGGGCTGGCGCCGCTCGATCACCGCGGCGAGCCCTTCGCGTGCATCGGCCATCCCCGAGAGTTCGGCGACGGTGCGCGCCTCATCCGACAGGCACTGCTCGATGCTGGTGCCGGTGCCGGCCCAGACCAGCCGCTTGGTCGCCGCCAGCGCCTTCGGCGCGCCGGCCGCAAGCTCGCGGGCCAGCGCGAGCGATGCATCGGCGAGCTCGTCATCGGGCACGACCCTGGTGACGATGCCCATCTGCAACGCTTCCGCCGCCGGGATCACCGGGTTGGTCAGAAGGATCGACATCGCGCGCCGCAGGCCAACCAGTCGCGACAGCGTAACGGAGACGCCGGCATCCGGCGCCATCGCCACCCGCGTCGCGCCGGCGAGGAATTTTGCCGACTCCGCCGCGATCACGATATCGGAAGCGCAGACTAGGCCGAAACCACCGCCGCCCGCCGCAAAGCCCTGCACCGATGATATGACCGGCGCCTCCAGACGCAGCAATCCGGTCACCGCATTCTGCAGATACGCGGTGGCCTGCCGGATATAGTCCGGCAGCTTCTCGCCCTTGGAGGCAAAGGCGCGGACATCGCCACCGGCGCAGAAATTGGTGCCCTCGCCGCTCAGCAGCACGACGCGCAGATCGGGATGACCATGACATGCCATGATGGCGTCGCACAGCGCGCGGAGCAGCTCGACACTCATGCCGTTGGCCGCATCGGGACGGTTGAGCCGCAGCCGCGCGATGCCGTCGGTGATGTCGAGCAGAACGGGGCCCTTGTCGATCATGGCGCGTTTTCCTCTAGACCAGGAACGAGAGCGTGTAGATCGCCTTGTCGTTGTTGACGAGGATGACCTTCTTGCTGGCCATCCGCAACTCGCCATCGACATGGCGCAACCGGTATTCATTGCGCGCCGCCCACAGCGTGTCGTCGCGCAGGCTTGATTCGAAAATGAGGCTGTTGCTGGCGACCGCGATGTCGCCGTCGTCAGGCTGCTCGTCCATCAATTCGACGTTGGAGATCAGCCGGCGCAAATTCGACTGCGGCGTCTGGGTGAAGTGCTTGCCGGTCATCAGCTGCCGAACCCGCAGCGCGATCCGCGAGCGGTTGTCGTAGATGATCGACATCTGCCGTTCCGGGTCGATGTCGGCGCCGTTGGCCGGCACCCAATAGACGCCGTCGTCGGTCCAGAGCTTTTCCCAGGCCTCGTATTGATGCTCGTCCTGCAGCCGCGCCTCGCGATAGAGGAAGGCGGTGATGGCGCTCATCAACGTGGCACTGCTCTCGCGCGACAGCATCAGTCAGGCTCCATCAGCTTGCGATAATGGGTCCAGATGCCGCGCGACGGCACCTCGTCGGTGACGTGGCCGACCGTGAAGCCGAGCTCGTCCTGCCGCTCGCGCTTCTCGCCGCGGCCGAGGAAGATCCATTCCGGATTGCGCGCCAGCACGCCGCGATGGCAGCGCTCGTACATTTCGGAATCGTCCGCGAGCAGGAAACCGGCCGGGCCGACCGAGCCCATGGTCTGCTGGCGCAGCCTTCGGTTCAGATCGGGCGCGCCCTTGAACTGCAACGCGGTGACGTGCTGCACGCTGTCATCGACGCCGAGCGGCTGGATCACGAACATCTGGATCTCGGCGATGAACAGGTTCGGGAAGATCATCACATGCGGCGTGCCGTCGATCATGATCTCCCGCGCGGTGGTGTCGCCATGGGCGGCCTTCATGCGCGCCGTATAGTCCGGCAGCCGATCCTCGCTGGTGCCGAACCAGCTCATCGGCGCATCGCGCTTGCGGAACTCGGGCCGCAGGTCGATCTCGGTATGGCCGTTGCCGTAGTCGCGCGTCAGCGCGGTCGAGGCGCCGCCATAGAGCTTGCCGATCATGCTGTCGGCGACGCCGAAGATCGAGGTGTGCACGAAGGCCGGGTGATAGCCGTCGCACTCGTTCTCCAGGATGAACTTCCAGTTCGCCTTGACGCGATGCTTGAGGAAGCCCGCCGTGATCTCGACCTCGCCCTCCGGCGAGGTGCGCACCAGGCGATCGATGGTCTCCGCGGCGCCGCCGAGATGTTCCTTCAGCGTCGGGCCATCGGCCGCGAACGAGCCGAACACGAAGCCGCGGTATGACTCGACGCGCGTCACCCGCCCTAGCGCGAGCTGCGACTTGTCCTGCCCCTCATAGCCGTCGGGGAAGGCATAACCGACCAGGCGGCCGTCATTGGCAAAAGTCCAGGAATGGAACGGACAGGTGAACGAGCGGGCATTGCCGCGCTCATAGGAGCAGACCTGGTTGCCGCGATGCGAACAGCGGTTGAGCAGCAAATTGACCTTGCCCTGCTCGTCGCGCGTCATGATCACGGATTGCGGGCCGATCGACTTGACGACGTAGTCGTTGGCGTTCGGCACCTCGCTCTCGTGCCCGACATAGACCCAGGTCCGATACCAGATGTTCTTGAGCTCGGCCTCGAAGATCTCGGGATCGGTATAGAGCGACCCATGCACCCGGTCGGGCCGGATCAACCGTTCCCATGGCGAGGCGCCGGTCATTATGTTCATCGTTCCGTCTCCCTCACCGATCGCCTGCGGCCGACGTTTTCTTCGACGGTCAATAATAATCCGAACGGTCGTTCGACTAATAGCACACCTGGGACAGGCCAGCAAGCGGCTTTACGATCGCCGCCCCGGCCCATGCGGACAGATGCAATTCTCGGTGGTCGGCGACGGCACGGGTCAGCCTGGCGCGACGGCTTCGCTGCGCCCGCGATCTGCGATCTGGCGCTACATCGACTCCCGCGTCGTCGCGAACGCTACCTTGAGCGGAGCGCAGATCCTGCGCCGCAGCGGCCGTTCGATCTCAGCGCGGCATCGCAATTGTGACCGCCGCGGAGATTCGCGCCGCGGCTTCCCCCTCAAGGAAGGGCAACCCATCACCAAACAACAGTTGAAGCCACATGGCGGTCGCGGCTGAGTTGCAGCCATTGCGGGTCATCGGTTCCATCGCCTGTTGAGTCCCGGCAACACCGCCGAACAAAATGCGCAATCGTGCAGATTGCGGCGTTGTGAACCACGAAGGTGCCGCATCCCTGTCAAATCCTGTCTGCGGGTGGCGCAACAAAAACACTTTGGGGAAAACCTACATGCAGCAGGCACCGCTGGGCGCACGGAGTGCGGAATCGTCTGGATATGTTCTCTACTTCCAGTTCGCCAGCAATGGCACAAGACGCGCGTGCAGTCTGACGATCCAGGCGGAAAGTGCCAACGAGGCGGCGCGGATCTTTCGCGAGAACTGGAACGAGATCGAATCGATGGCGCGCGACGGCGTGAGCACCGGAGTGGTCGGCAAGGCGCCGGTCAGCCTGGCGTTGTCGTGAGGCGCATCGCGCGGCCGACGGCAAACCATACACCCGAGATGTGACAGGACCACGGCCGCAACCTCAGGCGACGATGGCACGGCCATTTGACGCGCAGACGCGACAAGCAGGTCACGAGGTTCAGGGCTCGCGCACGCGCGCGAGCCCTGTCGCGTCTTAGAATAATTCAAATCCATTCCGGTTAGAGAGATTCAAGTCTGCTCCGGTTCTTTTCGCGCGCGCCGACTGCTAGAGGCGCGCCGTGAACGAGTTCGCGTGAATCGGAAGTGCAAGAGTGCCCGTGAATGCTGATGGCCGGGTTGTCGGCGACCGTCGAAATGCCGCCGACAAGGGCCGCACCCATCTGCTGATCGGCGCAGCGAAGCCTGCCGGGCAGGGTGGTGCCGAAATCATAGATCGCCTCGGCGGCGGCGCGCGCTATGTCGGCGACCGGCCAGGCGATGCCGCGAACAGCTTCGTGCCGCCAGCCTACACGGTCGCGGACGTGTTTGCGACCTACGAGACCAAGGTCCAGTCGTTCCCGGTCATCTACCAGTTCAACGTCAAGAACCTGTTCGACACGGTCTACTATCCCTCCGCCAACAGCATCCTGACGGTCGCGATGGGCGACGCGCGGCGCTTCTCGCACTCGGCGACGGTGAAATTCTGATGCGTGACGTTTGGCGCCCGATCAAGGCTGCACTGCTGCAGGTCCATTCCCTGGTTGGCCTTGTGTTGGCGCTGGTATGGGCCGTGGTCGGCCTCACCGGCGCGACGATGGCCTTTGAGGATGAGATCGAGGCCAGCCTGAACAGTCAGATGATGCGCGTCGAGGCCAGCGCGACCCAACGGCTCACGCCGGACGAGTTGATCGCGCGGCTGGCGGCGGCGGGCGATTTCAGCAAGGTCTCGGCCGTGACGATGTCGAGCGATCCATCGGCCGCGGCCCGCATCCGTTTCGCTCGCAGCGAAGGCGGCACGCGGCCGTCCTCGGTCTATGTCGACCCCTATGACGGGCACGTGCTCGGCTCGCCGCGCGGCGAGGACTTTTTCGCAACCGTCCGCAAGCTGCATCGCTGGCTGCTGTTGCCGGGTGACGGCAATGGCATCGGCCGCAAGATCACCGGGTCGGCTGCGATCTGCCTGATCGTGATGCTGATCACCGCCCTCGTGCTGCGCTGGCCGCGTCGCGCGGGCAGCGTGAGGATGTGGCTGAAGCCGAATCTGGGACTGCGCGGCCGCGGCCTGCACCGCTCGCTGCACGCCGTGATCGGCACCTGGGTGCTGCCGGTCTATCTGGTGATGACGCTGACCGGCCTGTGGTATTCGTTCGAATGGTATAAGGCCGGCGCCAACTGGCTGTTCGCGCGGCCTCAGGCCATAGCAAACGCGATGCAATCCAAGCCGCCGCGCGGCGGCGCGGCTGCCGAGAGCAAGGGTCAAGCCAAGACCGAAGCGAAGGCCGAGGCAAAGCCGCTTGCCTTCGATCACGTCTGGTCGGCGTTCCTGCAGCAGGAGAACAACAGTTACGGAAGGGCCCTCATGACGCTGCCGGCCGGCGCGGGCACGGCCGTGCGCGTGCGGTCATGGCCGCAGGATTCGACACGCGAGGCGGTGCGTGACGAATTCCGTATCGATGCCCTTACCGGCCGCCTCATCTCATCGGATCGCTACGCCGACAAGACGTTTGGCGAACGCGTCCTCGCCAGCGTGCTCGACATCCACCGCGGTGCGATTCTGGGATGGCCCGGCAAGCTCGCGTTCATGCTGGCCGCCGCCATGATGCCGCTGTTTGCCGCGACCGGCCTGCTGCTTTATCTGTCCCGCCGCAAGCACCGGCGCCTGGCGCGGCCGCCGGTCGGCCACCTCGTTCCCGGTGAATGAAGCCGTTTCATCAATTTGGCGCTCAGCCGAGATCGCACGCCGCGAGCCGGGCACGTAACTCGGCGTCCGTTTCGGCCGCGAGCTCAAGCAATCCACGATAGGGGTCGCCCGATATCCCGAGCACGGCAGCGAACGCAGGCTCGGTCTTGAGACCGCCCGCCCTCAATTCGCTGACGGCTCGCCGCAGCGGCCCATCGTCAAGCGCAAGCAGCCGCCGTTCGACCTCGAAGTGGATCCAGCCTCGTTGCTGCTCCACTGGACGCTGATCACCGAACAGTTCGAACGGCCAGCCGTCGCACACAAAGCGGGCAATCACCGGCCGCGTCCCCGAGGTCCATCGGAAAAGAGCGAAATCATCGCGCGCTTGATAGTGAGCCCAAACGACGTCCGCGAATGCGTTCGGGTCGGACGCATGGCAGACGATATCGATGTCGCTGCCGGGCACGGCGAGACCGAGCGGCAGCGTTCCGACGATACGGGGATCGAACGGCTTCAGCCGTTCCATCACGGCGGAGCTGGTGACGGCGGATGCGTAGTGCCCGACACTCATCGCGTGGCATGCCCTCGAGATCGCAGCGACGCATTACCACACGCGCATGGTACGCGCGAACCTCTGCAGATGGGCGGGCTTGAGGGGAAGCGAGCCCAAAAACGTTACGGGGCGATCTCGACCGCGTCACCGTGGTCGAAGATCGCCCCGCCGCCGGCGGACAGGCCAGGCTGCTCGCGCGCCAGGCCGTCCGGCCGATAGTCGAAATGATCCGTTCGATCGATTAGCCGAACTGGTTCATCGTGTTGTGGGCGCCGCCCGCCTTGAGGGCAGCCTCACCGGCGAAGTACTCCTTGTGATCGTCGCCGATGTCGGAGCCCGCCATGTTCTGATGCTTGGCGCAGGCGATGCCCTGACGGATCTCGGCGCGCTGCACGTTCTTGACGTAGCCAAGCATGCCCTGCTCGCCGAAATACTCCTTCGCGAGATTGTCGGTCGACAGCGCGGCCGTGTGGTAGGTCGGCAGCGTGATCAGGTGATGGAAGATGCCGGCGCGCTTGGCCGAATCCGCCTGGAAGGTACGGATGCGCTCGTCGGCCTCGATCGCCAGCGGCGTCTCGTCGTATTCCGGCTTCATCAGCTCGGCACGGTTGTACTTGCTGACATCCTTGCCGGCTTCCTTCATCGCGTCGTAGACCTGCCAACGGAAGTTGATCGTCCAGTTGAACGACGGCGAGTTGTTGTAGGCGAGCTTCGCGTTCGGAATGACCTTGCGGATGCGGTCGACCATCGAGGCGATCTGCTCGATATGCGGCTTCTCGGTCTCGATCCACAAGAGGTCGGCGCCGTTCTGCAGCGAGGTGATGCAGTCGAGCACGCAGCGGTCCGCACCGGTGCCGGGACGGAACTGGTAGAGGTTGCTGGGCAGACGCTTCGGACGCATCATCTTGCCGTTCTGGTTGATGATGACGTCGCCGTTGCGCGCGTTGGCGGCCGTCACTTCCTCGCAATCAAGGAAGCTGTTGTACTGGTCGCCGAGGTCGCCGGGCTTGTGGCTGACCGCGATCTGCTGGGTCAGGCCGGCACCGAGCGAGTCGGTGCGGGTCACGATGACGCCGTCCTCGACGCCGAGCTCGAGGAACGCGTGGCGGCAGGCGCGGATCTTCGCGATGAACACCTCGTGCGGCACGGTGACCTTGCCGTCCTGGTGGCCGCACTGCTTCTCGTCGGAGACCTGGTTCTCGATCTGCAGGGCGCAGGCGCCCGCCTCGATCATCTTCTTGGCGAGCAGATAAGTCGCCTCCGCATTGCCGAAGCCGGCGTCGATGTCGGCGATCACAGGCACGACGTGGGTCTGGAAGTTGTCGATCTTCTCGATCAGCGCCTTTTCCTTGGCCTTGTCGCCTTCCTTGCGCGCCGCATCGAGCGCACGGAAGATGTCGTTCAGCTCACGCGAATCCGCCTGACGCAGGAAGGTGTAGAGCTCCTCGATCAGGGCCGGCACCGAGGTCTTCTCATGCATCGACTGATCCGGCAGCGGGCCGAACTCGGAGCGCAGCGCCGCGATCATCCAGCCGGACAGATACAGATAGCGGCGGTCGGTATTGCCGAAGTGCTTCTTGACCGAGATCAGCTTCTGCTGAGCGATGAAGCCGTGCCAGCAGCCGAGCGACTGGGTGTACTTGGTGCTGTCGGCGTCATAGGCGGCCATGTCAGCGCGCATCAGCGCAGCCGTGTAACGGGCGACATCCAGACCGGTCTTGAAGCGGTTCTGCAGGCGCATCCGCGCCACGGCTTCGGCGGTGACGCCGTTCCAGGTGTCCTTGGTCTTGAGCAGCGCTTCGGCCGCCTCGATCTCGCTCTGATACGAAGCCGGTCCCTGGATGGCCCGGTCGCTGATCCCGCGCGGTTGGAAGTTCATGTCCGTGATCCCTTCGGTGACGAAATAACTGCACCGTTTGTCACCCGCGGCGCCATCCGGAGCTAGACCTGGCGCGGAAAACTTGTCATAACTTACAAGAAAGCGTTGTATTGTTGTAAGAATCTTACAAACCTTGGATAAGGCGATGGTAACCTCAAGCGCCCGTTCCGTTTTCATGGGTCCACGACTGCGCCGGCTGCGGCGCGACCTCGGGCTGACCCAGGCCGACATGGCCGCCGATCTCGAAATCTCGGCCCCCTATGTGGCGCTGCTGGAACGCAATCAGCGCCCGGTGACGGCCGACATGCTGCTGCGGCTTGCCCGCACCTACAAGATCGATCTGGCCGATCTCGCCGGTGACGGCGGTGCCGATCACACCGCCCGCATGCAATCGATTTTGAAGGAACCGATGTTTGCCGACATCGACATCCCCGCGCTCGAGGTCAGCGACCTCGCAGTCAGCTACCCCGGAATGACCGAGGCGTTCCTGCGCCTCTACACCGCCTATCGCGAAGAGCAACTGGCGCTTGCGGAGCGCAGGGCTCCGGACATGGCGATCGCTTCACCGGGTCAGGAGAACTTTGACGCCAACGATCCCGTCGCGGAGGTCCGACGATTTCTCGCCGCGCGCCGCAACAATTTTGCCAGCCTCGACGATGCCGCCGAGCGGCTCGTCCACGAACCGGCCGGACCGGCCGGATTTATCGAGCGGCTTCGGGAGCGACATAAACTCCAGGTCCGTTATCTGCCGCCGAACGTCATGCTGGGTTCGATCAGGCGACTGGACCTTCATCGCAGACAATTGCTGCTGGAGGACTCGCTCGATACCGCGGGCCTCAATTTTCAGCTGGCCAAGCAACTTGCCTATCTGGAACTGGAAAACGAGATCGGTGCCGCCGTCGAAGCCGGCAAGTTCACGACCAAAAGCGCCGAACTGCTGGCCCGCCGTGCGCTTGCGGCCTACGCCGCCGCCGCACTCATCATGCCGTATTCCGTATTCGCGAAAGCGGTCGAGGCGCGCCGCTACGATCTGGAAGCGCTGGCGCGTCAATTCGGCACCAGCTTCGAGCAGATCGCGCACCGCGTCACGACCTTGCAACGGCCGGGTCTTGAGAAGGTCCCGTTCTTCCTGATCCGGGTCGATCCGGCCGGCAACATTTCCAAGCTGCTTGACGGCGCCGGCTTCCCGTTTGCAAAGCACGGCGGCGCATGTCCGCTGTGGTCAGTGCATGATATCTTCAAGACGCCGCGCCAGATCGTCACGCAATGGCTGGAATTGCCCGACGGACAGCGGTTCTTTTCGATCGCCCGCACCGTGACCGCCGGCGGCGGCGCGTTCGGCGCCATCCGCGTCGAGCGGGCGATCGCGATCGGCTGCGCCGCCGAACATGCGGGCCAGTTGATCTACACGCGCGACGGACAGGGACCGAATGCCGACGAGCCGACGCCGATCGGCGTCGCATGCCGGGTCTGTCATCGCCCAAGATGCGCGGCGCGGTCGGCGCCGCCGATCGGACGCGAGATTCTTCCGGACGATTTCAGGACCTCGAGCGTGCCGTTCGGCTTCTCGGCGGATTGACGAAGTCGATCACCCCTGCGGCCGGTTCGCGTCATACAGCACCCGCACGCGGATCGTGCCGTCAATGGCTCTCAAATCGGCCAACAATCCCTCGCCCTCGCCGCCGACCACGTCGGTCTCGAGCACGACATAGCCGACTTCCGGATCGGTCTGCAGATATTGCGCCAGGATATTGATCCCGTGCCGGGAGACCGCGTCGTTGACCTGGCGCATGACGCCGGGAACGTTGCGATGAACATGGATGAAACGGGTGCCGGTCGGTCGCGCCGGCAATTGCACCTGCGGAAAATTGACCGCGCCGAAGGTCGATCCGACATCGGAATAGTCGATCAGCTTGCGCGCGACTTCGCCGCCGATGCGATCCTGCGCTTCTTCCGTCGAACCGCCGACATGCGGCGTGAGGATGACGTTAGGGAGACCTTGCAGCGGCGAGACAAAGCGCGCCTCGTTCGACACCGGCTCGACCGGAAACACGTCGACCGCAGCACCCGCCAGCCGGCCCTCACGCAGCGCGCTCGCCAGCGCATCGAGATCGACCACGGTCCCGCGCGAGTTATTGATCAGATGGGCCTCAGGCTTCATCAGCTGGAGCTGGGCCGCGCCAATCATGTTGGCGGTGGCCGGCGTCTCCGGCACATGCAGCGATACGACGTCGCTGGCTGCGAGCAACGCGTCGAGCGATTCGGCGGGCTCCGTATTGCCATGGCGGAGCTTGTCGGTCTGATCAAAATAGATCACACGCATGCCCATGGCCTCTGCGAGGTTCGACAGCTGCGAGCCGATGTTGCCGTAGCCGACGATTCCGAGCGTCTTGCCGCGCACCTCGCGGCTGCCTTCGGCGGACTTGTCCCAGCCGCCGGCATGTGCAGAGACCGAACGCGGAAAGATCCGGCGGAACAGCATCACGATCTCGGCGATGGTCAGCTCCGCCACGCTGCGGGTGTTGGAGTATGGCGCGTTGAAGACGGGGATCCCCAGCTTCCGCGCGGCGTCGAGATCGACCTGATTGGTGCCGACCGAAAAGCAGCCGACAACGAGCAATCGGTCGGCGGCCTCCAGGATGTCCGCGGTCAACTGGGTTCGCGAGCGAATTCCCAGCATATGGATGCCTGACAGCGCCTGCCTGAGTTCTTTGGGTCCCAGCGCCTTGGGCAGACGTTGCAGCTCGGTATAGCCGTTCGCCTCGAACATCCGGGCCGCGGATTCGTTCACGCCCTCCAGCAGCAGCACGCGTATTTTGGTCTTGGGAAGCGACAACATCATCGAGATCCGGATTCGTAAGGTTCGGGCAGATCCTGCCACGAGCGCAGTTTCGACGGATCGCGTGATAGCATAGAAAACGATCCCGTCAGAAGCCGCCGTGGGCCGCCCGCGCTGCGATTCCCGATGAAGCCCTTCGATCCGCGCATCCAGGCGCGGAGCGGGAACCCGTTCAGTCAAAGGTCCTGGCCAATTCGCCGGCAGAAGCCGCGTTGCAGCTCCTGGGGCGCTCGAACGCCCGCTCCGGCTCCCTGGCCGGAGCTCCATTCGTGCTCAGCTCGGCGCCGAAGGCTATTGTCTGGAGCGGCGGTTTCACTTCCCCGTCCCGGCGCCGCAAGGCTGCTGCCGTCTCATTGGCAGGGATATCGCCGGCCGTCCTTTGCCTGGAACGTATTCGACGCCGCATCGTACGACCGATAACGCTGGGCGCAGGACGCTGCATGCTGCTGGGCGGCAGCAGCTTCCTGCTGCGCGGCGGCGTTGGCTGCGCCGGCCGCGATAACGCCGCCGATGAGGCCACCGACCAGTCCGCCGACGGCCGCGCCGCCGCCATTGTCGTAGCACTGCCCGTAACGGCACCAGACCTTCTCCGTCAACGACGGCACTGCTGCCGCAACGCCGGCACCGTGCTGCAACGGAGCCGAAATGGCGGAGGCCGAAAACACCGTGGCAGCGGTGGCGGCCATCAAAACGACTTTCAGAAAGCGAGCCCTACGCATCATATCTCCTGCTTTATTGCTGTGGGCGCAGGCCGACACCTGCGCCCCGATTCCCAAACATGGATGGGCTCGCCTGGTCTCAGACCGGACACACCCGGACACGCGCGGCCGGTTACAATTCGCGCGTCAGCCTGAATTCACGGATGGGCGAGTTCATTGGCCGGCTGCGTTCACGACGCGGCAGAGGTTATCGCCGATACCTGGAGCCAACTGTCCCGGCGGCAGGATGAAGGTCGCATCGACGCGGCTGCCTTTGCCATCCTTGCGGACGACGACTTGCAACGTTTGCGGCCGGCCGGAGCCGGTGGTCTCCTGCTGGGTGGTCAGCGTGCCGAGTTTCTTGTCGACGTTCACACCGACAAAACCCTCGGCCAGAACGGCGCGGGACACCTTGTCGAGGGCAGCACCGGGATTGACCGACGGAAAGGTCATCCAGGTCTTGTGCGTCATGCCCGTTACCATCGGAACGCCGGTGCTCTGGACGTGATCTGCGCAACCATCGGCCAGCGCGGGCATGGACGAAAGAACTGTAAGCGCGAGTACGCAAGTAATCCTTGTAAGCATGCTTTCATAACCCGTTTGAGTTGGTCGTGACGATTTAGGCCAAATGGGCTACGAGTCCATGGACGACGTCGCATTCCGGATGCAGGCGTTCGGATTGTGGCTAGGACGATCGATTGCGAACGTTGTGCATTCTCCCGTGCACTCGAACGTCGGCGCGACAGGATTGATTTGAAGCTTTCGCGCAATACCGGCGGAGCCAATGAGATCAAATGGTACCTTTGACGGCCCGATTGCGCGATCTGGATATCCCGTTCGAAAATCGGATATTGAGAGGATCAACAGAAAGAGAGCACGACCGGAATTCACCGAAAGCCGTGCTAGTGTGATGGCGCGATTTGTGCGTGTGGCAGCGGCTTCAACGATGATTGCCCGGTCCGACGGACCGGGTCACTTCGCGGACAGCAAACTTCCGATGGTTGGGATTTGATGGTCGACGACGTACTCGCTGCAGCTCCCACGCGATCGGGATCTTCGTTTGAAGAACTCCTTGAAATGCTTCAGCCGCACGGGATCAATGCGCATTCCTCGCCGCAGCGTGATGAATCGTTTCGCTGGCATGCGGATATAGCCATAGGCGCAGAACTTGATGTCGTGCGGGCCGATCTGTCGGCCGGTTGGGATTGGCGCTATTCATACGAGAATTCTGCCGGAGAGCTCGCTATAGGCGTGCTGAATGCCGGCAACGCCGAAATGCTCATTGCAGGAAAGAGCATCCAGCGAACCCCCTCCGAGATCGCCATCGTGCCCCTTCCGACGATGCAAGCGCAGCGGGTCGAAGCGGTCGATGGACGATACTCAAGCGTCACGCTCACCTTGCATACCGGCGCAGTTACCAAGGTGCTGTCTGCGACGTTCGGGAGCACGGCGCTGGAAGATCTCAATCTGACGCCGATCGTCGACTTGTCGACCGGCGTTGGACAGACCCTTCTTCAGCTTGTCCGCACGAGCACCACCGGTCTGTATGACGGGATCCTGGCACGCTCTCCGAAAGCCAGTGCGCTGCTATCGGAAGCGGCGATACAGCTCATCCTTGAGAACGTTCCTCATCGGTTGACCGACCGGTTGAGCCGCCACCCGCTGGATGCGCCGCCGCGCTACATTCGCCGTGCGGTCGAGCATATGCGGGCCAATCCGCATCTGCCGCTGACGATATCGGATATTGCCGCAACGGTTGGGGTCAGCAGCCGGCTGCTGCAATTGGGCTTCCGCAAAGTTCACGGCACGACGCCGGTCGCCTATTTGCGACAAATTCGGCTGGAGGCCATCCACGACGAACTGTCGCGACCGGAAAACATGCTCCCGGTCAGCGAAGTTGCCCTGAAGTGGGGCTTTACGCATATGGGCCGTTTCGCTGCGGTCTACCGCTCGGCTTTCGGCCTGTATCCGTCCGATACGGTCCGGCGCGCGCGAGGGTTCTGCAGCTAGGCAAGCGGTTGTCGAGCCAGGCTGCGGCAAATCAGCAAATAGCCGTCCCGGACGCCTTGTCGAACAAGTGCGTTCGCTCGAGATCGAGCGCGACGTCGATGACATGATCCGGCTCCGCGGCGACGCCGACCGGCATTTGCGCCGTGAACGCGAATGGGCCGACGGTCCCGATCACCAGCGTGTGCGGCCCGAGCGGCTCCACGTCTTTCACAAGGATCCGGATCGAAGAGCCCGCCGGTGCGTCTTGCCGCAACACATGGTCGGGCCGGACGCCGAGCACCACGGGCTTGCCGACGCTGCCGGCATAGGCCGCCTCGCGTGACTTCGGCACTCTCAACGCCGTGCCCGACGGCTCGGTGAAGGTGAGCGCGCCGTCGCGGGCGACGAGCTCGCCATGGATGAAATTCATGCTGGGCGCGCCCATGAAGCCGGCGACGAAGAGATTGCTGGGCTTCTCGTAGATCGTGATCGGATCGGCCGCCTGTTCGATGCGGCCGCGGTTCATCACCACGACGCGGTCGGCCATGGTCATGGCTTCGACCTGGTCGTGCGTGACATAGACGATCGTCTTGGCGAGACGGCGGTGCAGCGCCTTGATCTCGGTCCGCATCTCGATACGGAGCTTGGCGTCGAGATTGGACAATGGCTCGTCGAACAGAAAGACATCCGGGCTGCGCACGATGGCGCGGCCGATCGCCACGCGCTGGCGCTGCCCGCCCGAGAGCTGCTTGGGCCGGCGCTGCAGATATTGTTCGAGGTCAAGCACGCGTGCCACGTCATTGACGGCCTTCTCGATACTGGCGCGCGATTCGCCCCGCACCTTCATGCCGTAGCCGATGTTCTCTCCGACCGTCATATGCGGGTAGAGCGCGTAGTTCTGGAACACCATCGCGCAATTGCGCAGGCCTGGACGCAATTGCGTCACGTCGCGATTGCCGATGCGGATGGTTCCGCTCGTCACCGCCTCCAGTCCCGCGATCATGCGCAACGTCGTCGTCTTGCCGCAACCGGACGGGCCGACAAGCACGACAAACTCCTCGTCGGCCACGTTGAGGTCGAGCCCCTCGATGATCTTGTAGGGCCCGTATGCCTTGCTGACGTTCTCGATCTCGACATGCGCCATGGATGCCTTTTCCGTCCCTTCGTCGACGGCAAGTAAAGTCCCGGACGATGCTCGCGCATCATCCGGGACGTCTCGCTGGAAAGCTAGTTCTTCGGCGGAAGACCCATCGCCGCGCGATAGGCCGCAAGCTGCTTGGCCCGGCCGAACTCGTCGGTCAGCCGATTCCACTCCTTGGCCATCGCGTCGAGCGCCGCCTGCGGCGTGGTTTGGCCGGCCAGCGCCTTGCCGAGCTCGATCTCCACCACCTCGGTATAAGAGAAGTAGCCGGGCAGACGCATGTCGAGCGCGACGTTCTTGGCATTGATGGAGTCGGATTGCGCGCCGAGATATTGCTTGGCCTCTTCCGGCGAGAAGATCTTGCTCCACAGTTGCAGATTGGCAGTGTGCGATTTGCGATAGGGATTGACGCCGCTGCCGCCGGTGATCGCCGCCTGGCCCGACACTTCAGGGCTTGTCAGTGTCTTGACGAAATCCCACGCCGCCTTCTGGTTCTTGCCGGCCTTCGGCACCGCGATCTGCCAGCCGCCGAATGCCATGAACGGGCCCGGAAGCACGCTCGGGAACTTGTCCCACTTCTTGGTCTTGGCGTTCCAGATCTCGTCCGAACCGGGCAGCATCGCCGAACCGACCTTGCCCGAGATCTTCGACTGCTTCGGGTCGGCGGCGATGACGCCGGTGTCGCCCCAGCCGATCGATTCCGCAACCTGGCCGCCGGCCACGGCAGCGTTCACCTCGCCGAACGAGAAATTCAGCGCGTTGGGCGGCCCGAGCTTCGATGCCCTGATGTATTCCTCGAGCCCCTTCACCCATCCCGGGTTGTTGATCTGCGCGTCCATCGTCTCGGGGTCAAAGAACATCGCGCCCGGATAGTTCGGATTGTTGGTGTAGGCCGCCGCATGGCTGAAGAAGAACCAGAACTGCTGACCGCCGCGGCGGAAGGCTTCCGCCGTTCCCCACAGCCCCTTGTCGGGCCGCTGGAAGAACTCCGCAATGTCGAGATACTGCTTCCAGGTCTTCGGCGGCGCGAGGTCGTAGCCGTATTTGGCCTTGAAGGCGTCCTTCTCCTTGGGATCGCTGAACAAGTCGGTGCGGTAGGTATAGGTGTGGACGTCGCCATCCATCGACTGCGAGTAGATCTTGCCTTCCCACACCATCAGCCGTTCGCGATAGGCCGGCTCGATATCGTCCCAGTCCTTGCCGGACTGCATCTCCTTAGGCATCTCGCTGAGATAGGGCACGAAGTCCGGCAGCCAGGCCGGCGCGAAGCTGACGAGGTCGAACGTCGCGTCCGACGCCGTCAGCGATGTCGCGATCTTCGGATAGAGCTCGGACCACGGGAATTCGACGACATTGACCTTGCCGCAGGTCTTCTTGGCCCATTCGTCCGCGCCGAGCTTGAGCGCGGAGGCGATATACGGCCCGGTCTGCGACGCCACCGTCAGGGTGACGCCGGTATAGTCCGGGCTGCAGACCGCATTCGCCTGACTCGCGGCACAGGCCATCGCGAGCGAGGTGGTCAGCATCAGGAACGTCCGTCGCAACATCGTCTAGTCCTCCCTACAAGGTTTTTTGCTATTTGATGGCCCCGAGCAGCAGGCCCGACCGCATCATCCGGCTGAGCAGGCCCGCCATGATCATCATGGGAACGATGGCGACGAGCGCCGCAGCCGAGATCGCCCACCATTCGTCGCCGCGCTGGCTGTTCTGTCCCGCCACCAGGATCGGCAGCGTCTGCCATCTGGAATTGGTCAGGAACAGCGCGAACAGAAACTCGTTCCAGACGAAGGCCAGCGTGATCATGAACGTCGCCAGCAGCCCGTTCATCGACATCGGCACAACGATTCCAAAGAAGATGCGCCAGCTCGGCACATTGTCGACCATCGCCGCCTCCTCGACCTCGATCGGCACAGCCTCGAAGAAGTCGCGCATCAGCCAGACGACGATCGGCAGCGAGAAGGCGACGTAGCACAGCGTCAGGCCGATAAAGCTGTCGATCAGCTGGAAGCCCAGCCGGCCGATCTCGCTGTAGAGCAGATACAGGGCGAAGGCGGTGACGATGGGCGGGAACATGCGCTGGCTGACGAACCAGAACAGGATGTCCTCATTGCCGAGGATCGGTCCCGGCAGCGGCAGGCGGTTGGCGGCGACGGCCACGATCAGCGCAATCGGAAAGGCCAGCAACAGGGCCTGCGGGCGGGTGAACCCGAACGTCGTGTTGAACAGCAGGTAGCCGCCGAGCGCGAGCAGGAAGAACACGAGGCCCGCGCCGAAGCGGACCTTGAATTCGAACCGCACCAGCGCATAGGCCGCCATCGCGCCGATCGCCGTGGCGATCGCTGCCGCGGACAGGCCAACAATGGTCGAGTTCAGGAAGGTCCGGAAGAACTCGCCGCGGATGCCCTGATAGAGATCGATGAAGGGCTGCAAGGTCGGCGTGAAATCGATGAACGGCAGATAGGTAGGTCCGCCGACGACGCCGGGCGGCGTCTTGAAGGCGGTCACCACCACCCAATAGAGCGGAAACACCGTGATCAGGCACCAGACGAGAACGCCGGCTGCGACCAGGCGGCGGCTCCATGGCGACAGTCCCGTCAAGCCCTGCCCGCTCATCGGCGCTTCTCCAGATGCGGCCGCAGCAGCGCAACATACGTGACACCGATGATCGTGATCGCGATCAGGAACAGGAAGCTGAGCGCCGATGTGTAGCCAAGATTGAACTTCTTGAAGCCTTCCTGATAGGCGAACAGCGTCAGCGTCTCGGTGTCCACACCCGGCCCCCCGCCGGTCATCACGAACACCGTGTCCATGATCTTGTAGCTCTCGATCAGGCGGATGAAGACGACGGCGGCCGAGATCGGCAGCATCATCGGAAAGGTGATACCCCAGAACTGCTGCCAGGCGCTGGCATTCTCGAGCTCGGCGGCCTCGTAGACATCTTCGGGAAGCGTTTGCAGCCCGGCCAGCATCATCAGGATGATGAACGGGGTCCACTGCCAGACCTCCACCGCGATGATGCAGGCGAGTGCCCAATGTCCATTGGTGAGGAACGGCAGGTTGACCAGGCCGAACTTCGACAGGAACTGATTGAGCGGTCCCATCGTCGGATTGAAGATCATGCGCGCCACCAGCGCGACCGCGACGGGCGCCAGCAGCATCGGCAGCAGCAGGGCGACGCGGAACAGCCGCTCGCCCGGCACCCGCGCATTCAGCGCCAGCGCGACGCCGAACCCGATCGCGTATTGCAACCCGACCGCGATGAGCGCAATCAGCGTCGTGGTGAAGAGCGCATTCCAGAACCGCGGCTCCTGCAACAACGTCGCATAATTGCCGAGCCAGACGACGCGCGGTGGGATCGGCGGAATCAGGCGGTAGCTGAGGAAGCTCGTGGTCAGCGAATAGATCAGCGGAAATATCGAGATCGCCAGCACGACGAGCACCGCCGGCCAGATGAAGACGTGCTTGATCGGATCATTCCGCATCATCGCAGCATCATCCCCTCAGCAGCGCTTCGATCTCCGCGCGCCGCGGCATCGCGGGCGCGGTGCCCGGCCGGGTCACCGAGATTCCCGCCGTCGCCGAACCGAACCGCGCAGCCTCGAGCGGATCGACGCCGTCCGCGAGCGCCGCCGCGAAGCCGCCGACGAATGCATCGCCCGCGCCGGTGGTTTCGACGACTTTGCCGGCCGCGAAGGGCGGCACGTGCAGCGAGCGATCCCGCGCATGGAATAGCGCGCCGCGCTCGCCGAGGGTGATCAGCGCCGTCCCGGCGCCTTTGGCCAACAGGGCGTCGCCGGCACGGCGGGCTCCGGCGAGATCGCCCACCGCGATCCCGGTCAGCGCTTCGGCCTCGGTCTCGTTCGGAACGACATAATCGCACAGCGCAAACAGGCCATCGTTGAATTGGATCGCCGGCGCCGGATTGAACACCGTGATGCTGCCGGCGGCGCGCGCGATCTCGAGCCCGCGCCGCGCTGCATCGAGCGGCTGCTCAAGCTGCGTCACGAACACGCGGCTGTCGCGGATCGCGTCCGCCACCGCGTCGACATCGGTCGGGCCGATACCGCCTGCTGCACCCGGCACGACGATGATGGCGTTGTCGCCGCGCGTCTCATGGACGTAAATGAAGGCTGCGCCGGTCGGCGCGTCCGCCGTCCTGGCCACGCGCGGCCGAATTCCCTCGGCCTCCCAGGTCCTGATCGCAAGCTCGCCGAAGGCGTCGCTACCGATCCGCGAGATGAAGCTCACGCCGGCGCCGGCCCGCGCGGCCGCGACAGCCTGGTTGGATCCCTTGCCGCCCGGCCCCATCGCGAATCCCGAACCGGCGATCGTCTCGCCGATCGCCGGCATG
>NZ_LFIQ01000124.1:235949-272811 GCF_001189245.1 Bradyrhizobium pachyrhizi
CGAGGTCGACGACGAAGACGCCGAGGACGGCGACGCCACTCTTGCTCATCTCGTCACTCCCCGTCCGGCCCGATCACGCCCTTGCTGAACAGGAAGCAGCCGTAGAAGCGCCGCTCGCCCGTCGCGATCACGCAATAGGCCGCCTTGGCCTTTTCGTAGAAAGCGTGGCGCTCGACGCCGACCAGCGGCCAGGACCGTCCCTCCGCGCGATCGATCGCGACCTGCACCTCGCGCTGCACGGGTGGCACTTCCTGCGCCTGGCCGACAATCTCCATGCGGATCGCGGCATCGTCGACAAACGTATCGAGCGGCATCACCGACAGGATCGCCTCAATCGCCCTGGCCGCGCTGACATTGTCGATGCGCAGCAACCGGCCGAGAACCGTCTGGCGCGCGATCGAGTCGGCCGGAAAATTGGTATCGCACACCACCAGACGATCACCATGCCCCATCGCCCGCAGGGCGTAGAGCACGTCGGCATTGAGCAGTGGATCGATGCCCTTGAGCATGTTGCGTCCCTCCCTTGTCTTCAAACTCGCCGGACTCTGACGGTCCGAACCCCATCGATATCACCGCAAGGTGACGTCGCTAGTCGCCGTACGGAATCCAGATGTTCTTCACCTGCACCGCGTGGCGGAGCAGGATCGGGCCCTCGCTCGCGGCCTTGTCGTACCAATCGAGCGCGAGGCCATGATCGACCAGCGTGCGCTTGAGGTTGCCGATCGACAGCCGTTCGGCGGCCGCTGAGGCATCCTGCGATCCGAACGCCCAGAGCGCGTCGACATCGTCATGCTCGGCGAGCACCTTGACCAGCTCGCTGTGGTCTCCGGTGACGATGTTGACCACGCCGCCCGGCACGTCCGAGGTCTCCAGCACCTGGTAGAAGTCGGTCGCGGCGAGCGGATGCCGCTCGCTGGGCAGGGCGACCACCCGGTTGCCCATCGCAATCAGCGGCGCCACCAAGCTGATGAAGGCGAGCAGCGGCGCCTCGTCGGGACAGGCGACGCCGACCACGCCAATCGGCTCATGCATCGCGAGCGCCACGCCGCGCAGCGGCGGCGCGTGGATGGATCCTTCGAATTTGTCCGCCCAGGCGCCATAGCTGAACAACCGCTCGATGCTCGCATCGACTTCCGTGCGCGCCTTCGCAGCCGACACGCCGGTCATGTCGGCGATGCGCCGGGCGAATTCGTCGCCGCGCGCGGAAAGATTCTCGGCAAGGTAATAGAGGATCTGGGCGCGATTATGCGCCGTTGCCCGCGTCCAGGACTCGGCGGAGCGCGCCGCGGCCACCGCATTGCGGATATCCTTGCGATTGCCCTCGCCTGCCTCGCCGAGGCGCCGGCCCTTCGGCGACATCACCGGACGCGAATAATTACCGTCCGGGCGCACCTGCTTGCCGCCGACGAACAGTTTTGCCGTCCGATCGATCGGCGGCACATCGAATCCGGCGCTGGCGCCAGAAGCCGTCGGCAGCGGCGATGCCTTGGTCCGCGCCTTGCGCCCGCTCCAGGCCTTCGGCTTGAGATACTCGTACATGCCTTCACGGCCGCCCTCGCGGCCGGATCCGGACTCGCGATAGCCGCCGAAGCCGACGCTGGCGTCGAACAGATTGGTGGCGTTGACCCAGACCACGCCGGCCAAGAGCTTCGGCGCGACATCGAGCGCCAGACCGATCGTCTCGCTCCACACGCTGGCGGCAAGGCCGTAGCGCGTGTTGTTGGCGAGCATCACGGCCTCGTCGGGGGTGCGAAACGTCATCGCCACCAGGACAGGGCCGAAGATCTCTTCGGTCGCTACCGTCGAGGACGGATGCACGTTCCAGAGCAAGGTCGGCGGATAGAAACATCCTTCCGCCGGGATCGCACCGGACGCCTGATATTTCTCGGCGCCCTCCTTCACTCCGGTCTCGACCAGCGACTTGATCCGTTCGAGTTGAACCGGCGCGACCACCGCGCCCATGTCGATCGCCTTGTCGAGCGGCATGCCGACGCGAAGCGTCTCCATGCGGCGGATCAGGCGCCTGCGGAAAGTGTCCGCGATCCCCTCCTGCAGCAGCAGCCGCGAGCCGGCGCAGCAGACCTGCCCCTGGTTGAACCAGATGGCATCGACCACGCCTTCCACCGCGCCGTCGATATCGGCATCGTCGAACACGATGAATGGCGACTTGCCGCCGAGCTCGAGTGTCAGCGATTTGCCGGTGCCCGCGGTCGACTGGCGGATCAGCCGCCCGACCTCGGTCGAGCCGGTGAACGCGATCTTGTCAACACCGGAACTTTCGACCAGCAATGCACCGGTCGCGCCATCGCCGGTCACGACGTTCAACACGCCCGGCGGCAAGCCGGCCTCAGCCGAAAGCTCGGCGAACAGCAGCGCGGTGAGCGAGGTGAACTCCGCCGGCTTCAACACCACCGTATTGCCCGCGGCCAGCGCCGGCGCGATCTTCCAGGCCAGCATCAGCAGCGGGAAATTCCACGGAATGATCTGCCCGATCACGCCAACCGGCACCTGATCGGCGAGTTCGCGCTCCTGCAGCTGCGCCCAGCCGGCGTGATAGAGGAAATGGCGCGCAGCGAGCGGCACGTCGAGATCGCGGGTTTCCCGGATCGGCTTGCCGTTGTCGATCGCCTCCAGCACGGCGAACAGCCGGGCGTGACGCTGCAGCATGCGCGCCAGCGCATAGAGATGACGCGCACGGCCGTGACCGCCGAGCTTTGCCCACGCTGCCTGCGCGGTGCGCGCGGCGCTAACCGCCGCCTCGACATCGGCAGCAGCGCCCTGCGCGATGCGCGCCAGCGACTTGCCGGTGGCGGGCTCGGTCGTCGTGAGGTGTTTACCGGCATGCGGCGCTGTGAACTTGCCGGCGATGAAATGCCCGAACACGGCGTCATGCCGCGCCAGCCAGGCGCGTGCCTCGCCGTCAGCCTCCGGCGCGGGGCCATACTCCATGGTCTCGAAATAGTTTGCGACGCTCATCGCTGGAGTCTCATCCCACGGGGTGGCGATTGAAGGCCGAATAGTGGCCAGTCACGTGATGCTCGAGCTGTCGCTCGATATCGGCGAGCAGGCTGGAGGCGCCGATGCGGAACAGGTCCGGCTCGAGCCAGTCGCGTCCCAGTTCCTCCTTCATCAGGAACTGATAGTTGAGCACGTCCTTTGCCGTCGAGATTCCGCCGGCCGGCTTGAAGCCGATCTGGTAGCCGGTGCGCTCCTGATAGACGCGGATCATCCGCAGCATCGCGAGCGTCACCGGCAGCGTCGCGTTGACGCCTTCCTTGCCGGTGGAGGTCTTGATGAAGTCGGCTCCGGCCATCATGCAGACCATCGACGCCTTGGCGACGTTGCGCAGCGTCTTGAGATCGCCGGTGGCCAGGATCGTCTTCAGATGGGCGTCGCCGCAGGCGGCGCGGAAATCCCGCACTTCGGCGTAAAGCGCCCGCCAATCGCCGGTCAGCACATGCTCACGCGTGATGACGATGTCGATCTCCTCCGCGCCATCGCGGACCGACGCCTCGATCTCCTTCAGCTTCAGATCGTGCGGCACGAGACCTGCGGGAAATCCGGTCGAGACCGCAGCGACCGGGATGCCGGATCCTTCGAGCGCTTCGACGGCCGTCGCCACGAACCGATGGTAGACACAGACCGCGCCGGTATGCAGCTCGCGGCCCGCAAAGCCGAGACGCTCGAGAAGGTCGCCGCGCACCGGCGCTTTGGCCTTGGCGCAGAGGCGCTTCACCCGTTCGGTCGTATCGTCGCCATTGAGCGTCGTCAGGTCGATGCAAGTGATCGCCTTGAGAAGCCACGCCGCCTGCGCGTCCTTCTTGACCGTGCGCCGGCCCGGCAGGCTCGCAACGCGGCGTTCGGCGGCCGACAGATTGATCCTGATCTCGTCGACCCAATCCATCTCGAGCGCACGGCCGCTGTTGCGCGGGAGCGGATGCTCGCCGCCCGGGGAAGGCGGCTGCGCTGCCAATGGGGACGGATTCTGTATGAAGACGCTCTGCGTCATGGAGGCGCCGTGCGGTCCTAGCGAATCGACGAGATCGCCAGATAGACTGAATGTGTCGATCGCAACATGTGATCCTCCCTGACCTTGCCGCGGGGTTTGCCGACTGCCTGAGGACGACATCGTCCCCGACCCTCGATCAGCCCGCCGAACTGGATGTTATTATTGTAACAAATCGACGTTGATAAACTCACAACATTGTAAGATCATTGTCAATCGGATAAGCAAGCCCGGCGATCAAAATGACTGAAACATCGAACGCACGACCAAGCGAGACGCGCGTGCAGCGCCTGCAGAGGCTGCGCCGCGCCGTCGAGTCGAGCGGCACGCTGCATCTGAAGGACGCCGCCGAGCTCCTCAAGGTGTCCGAAATGACGGTCCGGCGCGATCTCGCCGGGCCGGACGCCGCGCTGGCGCTGCTCGGCGGCTACGTCGTCAATGCGGCGTCGCCGACCGGGGTCAAGTACACGTTCGAGCAGGAGATCGATCAGCACACCCAGGACAAGCGTCTGGCCTGCCGGTCTGCCGCGGCCTCGATCAAGGAAGGCGATACGATCTTCATCGATTGCGGCACAACGATGCAGTCGCTGGCCGACTGCCTGCCCGAGGACCTGCCGCTTTCGGTGATCTGCTATTCGATGAACGTGGCGTCGATCGTGACGCGACGGCCGGCCACGCAGGTGATGGTGATGGGCGGGCTCTACCATCCGTCGTCGCAATCCTTTGCGTCGGACGACGGCCTGTCCTATCTGCGGCGGCTCGGTATCAACAAGGCCTTCATCTCCGCAGGCGGCGTGCACTGGACCCGCGGCGCGAGCTGCTCGAATTTTCACGAAGTCGCCGTCAAGCAGGCCGTCATCGAGACCGCGATGGAAAGCATCCTGGTGATCGACGCGAGTAAGCTCGGCAGCCTCAAATCGGCATTCTTCTCCGATATCGGCGCGTTCTCGCGGATCATCGTCGGCGGCGCGGCGTCGGCGGACATGCGCAAGCACTTCCGCAGCCTTCCCGTCGAATACGTGACCGGCGCAACCTGATCCGAGCGGGGGCTGGCACGCCCGGATCAGGCTGCTCACGATGCGCGGGCTCGCGGGACCACGCATCGAACTCCCGTAGCTCAGTTGCAGGCAGGCTTCGCCTTGTTGCAGGCGTCGGTCAGCTCCGGCGGCGGCTCCTTCTTGAACACCGTCTTGTAGGATTCCAGCACGTTGGACTGCGTCACCGGCAGCGACTGCACGCCGATCCAGCCCGGCGTTTCCTTGCCGAGCAGCGCGTTCATCATCGCCATCGCTTCCGCGACACCCTGGTCATAGGGACGCTGCGATCCGGTTGCCTTCAGCGGTCCGCCCTTGGCGATCTCGATCGCCGATTGCAGGCCGAGATCGACGGTGGTGACCGGAATGTCGATGCCCTGCGCGCGCATCGAGCTCAGCGTATCCAGCGCCGGCTGATCCCAGACCGCGAACAGGCCCTTGATATCAGGATTGCCGGTGAGGAAGTCGCCCGCGATCTGCGACACTTTGGGCGGGTCGGTGAAGTCGACCTGCTTCATCTTGATGTCGGGACGATTCTTCTGCATCCACTCGCGGACGCCCTTGGTGCGCTCGTTGGTGCTGAAATAATCGACGCCGAAATTGACGAGACCGATGGTACCGCCCTGCGCGACGCAGGACGCCAGGATCTGGGCCGCGATCAGGCCGTTGCCCTGGCTGTCCGCCGAGATCATGGACGCATATTCCTCCGGATGCTTCAGGCCGGTCGGGATGCTGTCCATCAGTACCAGCTTGATGCCGGCCTTGGCGATCTTCTTGTAGGTCGGCGCGGTCGCGGTGAAATCGACCGGGATCGAGATGATGCCATCCGGATGCTGCTGGATGGTGTTCTCGATGTCGGCGATCTGCTTGTCGACCTGATATTCGGCGGACGCGACGCCGGTGACGGTCACACCATACTTCTTCAGCGTGTCGGTGATGCCCTGGATCTGCAGTTGCGCCCAGTCGAGATTGACGGTCTGCATGGAGATGCCGACCTTGAAATGCTTCTCCTTGATCCTGGCGGCATCGGCGTCCGACAGCGCCAGCACCTCGGGCGAGGCGGCCTTCTCGCCATGAGGCCCCTGACCGACGATCGATTTCGGTCCAAGCGTCGCGAGATCGACGCCCTTGACGCAGGTTGCAGGCACTTCGGCGCGAGCCGAGGCGGCGATCGAAATGGCCGTCGCCGCGATCAGCGCGGTCAGTGGCAGGGTTTGTCGCAAGATTGGCTTCATTGTTTCCTCCCGTTTTGGTCGCCGATTGACCGGAGGCCGGCGACCTTGCCCTTACCCTTGCAACGCCTGACCGTGCGGCGCACGCGCTGCGCCATCGTGCTCTAGCGTTTCGTGAAGGCGACCGCGGCCACGATGATCGCTCCCTTGATGACGAGCTGCAGCGGCGAGCTGACGCCGAGCAGCACGAGGCCGTTGTTGAGCGTGCCGATGATGAGGCTGCCGAACAGCGTCCCCAGGATGTAGCCACGCCCGCCGAACAGGCTGCAACCACCGAGGATCACGGCGGCGATGACGTCAAGCTCCATGCCCTGCACGACGTCGGGCCGCGCGGCGTGCGAGCGCGCGGACAGCACCAGCGCCGCAAGCCCGGCGAGCGCGCCGGTCAGCACAAAGGCCGCGGTCGTCACCCATTTGGTGTTGATGCCGGAATACAGCGCCGCGGTCGGATTGCCGCCGACCGCATAGATGCGGCGGCCAAACACGTTATAGTGCAGCAGCAGGATGCCGACGATCATCGCCACCAGCGTCCAGGCGATCGGAACCGGTATGCCCAGGAACGAGCCCTCACCGAAGATCGCGAAATAGGTCTCGTTGGTGATGATGACAGGCTT
The DNA here is from genome assembly GCF_001189245.1 of Bradyrhizobium pachyrhizi. GTDB lineage: Bacteria > Pseudomonadota > Alphaproteobacteria > Rhizobiales > Xanthobacteraceae > Bradyrhizobium > Bradyrhizobium pachyrhizi. Next base: position 242,836 of record NZ_LFIQ01000124.1, read on the forward strand.
GGTATTGGTCACCATCATCGCCAAACCGCGTGCCATGCTGAGTGAACCCAGCGTCACCAGGAACGACGGGATCGAGAGCTGCGTGGTCAGGATGCCGTTGAGCAGCCCGACCAGCGCACCGGTGCCGAGCCCGGCAGCGGCGCCGACGATCCAGCTGTTGTTGATCTGGCTCATCGCGAGCGCCGCGGCCATGCCCGACAGCGCCAAGGTCGACGCGACCGACAGATCGATCTGGCGCGCGATGATCACAAAGGTCATGCCGACCGCGATGATCGAGACCAGCGTGGTCTGGCGTCCGATGTTCAGGAAGTTGTCGACCGACAGGAACCAGGGCGAGGACAGGCTGAACACGACCAGCAGCACCACGAAGGCGATGTACAGCATGTAGGGCCGCTCGCCCCGCAGCAGATTCTGCAGCAGCTTGCGGCGTCGATCGGATCGGGTCGACGAGGCGACGAGGTTGGGCGCAGTCAGTTCGGTCATGCGTGTGGCTCTTGCAATACGCCTTGTTCGGAAGCCTGGTAGATCTGCAGCAGATGATGGAGCTCTTCGGCATCATCGATCTCCCCGCGCACCAGCGTTCGCGCCACGCGTCCATCGACGATCACGGAGATACGGTCGCAGAGCTCGATCAGTTCGACGAGGTCCGACGAGACCACCAGGACGCCGGTGCCGTCGCGGGCAGCATTGCGGATCACGCCGTAGATCTCCTCGCGCGCGCCGACGTCGACGCCGACCGTCGGCTCGTCGAGCAGCAGCACGCGCGGCCGCGGATCATTCCATTTTCCGAACACGACCTTCTGCTGGTTGCCGCCGGACAATGTCCTGACGAGGCTCGAGGCGCCTTGTGCCTTCACCGATAGCTTCGCCACCGCAGCGTCGGCACGCCGTGCGGCGGCGCGCTGCTGCATGAAGCCCCAGCGCGAGAAATGCGGAATCCGCGGCAACGTGATGTTGCGCTCGATCGAATGATCCAGCACCAGGCCCTGCACGTGCCGGTCTTCCGGCACCAGCGCGACACCCTGTGCGATCGCATCGGCCGGGCTCCTCGGCAGCCACGGCCGGCCGTCGATCTGGCAGGCGCCGCTGTCGACCGGCCGAAGACCGAAGATCGTCTCCAGGACCTCGGTGCGTCCGCTGCCGATCAGTCCGGCAAGGCCGTGGATCTCACCCTTCATGACGGACAAATCGACGGCCGACAGGCGATCTTTCGACACGCCCGACAACGACAGGACCGGCGACGGATCGAACGAACGCGCGGCCGCAGCCTCGGCGCGCAACGCCGCGGGCGCCAATCGGTCGGTGCCGATGATGGCGTTCACCAGCCGCTTCATGTCGGTCTCGGCGGTGACGAACGTGCCGGCATTGGCGCCGTCGCGTAGCACCATGACACGCTGCGAGATCTCGAAGACCTCGTTGAGCTGATGGGTCACATAGATCACGCCGACACCGCGGCGCGTCGCCTTGCCGATCGCATCGAACAGGATGCGAACTTCATCCGAAGTCAGGGACGATGTCGGCTCGTCGAGGATCAACAGGCGCACCTCGCCCATCAGCGCCTTGGCGATCTCCGTCATCTGGCGGTAGGCGAACGGCAGCGAGCCGACCGTCGCCTTGGTATCAAGGGGAATGCCGAGCTCGCTCAGGAATGTCCCGGCCCTGGCCATCAGTTCGCGCTTGCGGACAAAGCCGAACCGCGTACGCGGCTCGCGGTCGAGCAACAGATTGTCGGCGACGCTCAGCGACTCGACGAGACTAAGGTCCTGATAGACGACGGCGATGCCCGCCTCGCGCGATCTAGCCGGACTGTCGAACGTCGCTGGTTTGCCGGCGATCTCGATCGTGCCGCTGTCGGCCGCATGGACGCCACTGAGGATCTTGATCAGCGTGGACTTGCCGGCCCCGTTCTCGCCCAGCAGCGCGTGCACCTCGCCGGCCCGGACATCGAGGTTGACGTCGCGCAATGCCCGCACGCCGCCGAAGCGCTTGCTGATGCCACCGACCATCAACAGCGCCGTCGACGGCCGAGGCTCGGCTGCGATCGAACCGGACAATTCCAAATTTTCCTCCCGTCGACCGCGCGAGGCGCTGGTACGATGGTGACATGTTGTTATTTTTGCAACTTATTGTGTTATAATTCTATCACATCGGCCGGCCTGTCAATGGGAGATCGCGCGGGCGGGCGCTCGAATTGAAGGCGGCGGCGATCGGATCCTGCACCGTCATGCATGCCGCCGGCCTCCGCCAGGCACGATGGCAGCCGGAAGGTTGTGCTAAGCTGCAATCGCTCTCTTCATCAAAGCCAACGCCGGTGAATCACGATGAAACCGAGTGCTGCGATTGCCATCGCCCTGATCTCGTCTTGCCTGCCCGCAACCGCACAGCAAGGCGGTGCCGACCTCTACGCGCAACGCTGCGCGCAATGTCACGACAGCAGCAACACGGGTATTCGCGCGCCGAGCCGCACTGCGCTGCAATCCAGATCGTTCGACGAGGTGCTTGGTGAGATGACCACCGGCCCGATGGCATCCTTCGCGCAGGGACTGACCAGCGACGAGCGGGCGGCGATCGCCTCGCTCGTCACCGGAAAGGCCGCTTCGCTCGCGGCAGCCGAGAGCGCGGGACAATGCGCGCAGAACGAGACCGGCTTTCCGCAGCCGATCGACGGGCCGCGGTGGAACGGTTGGGGCGCGGACATCAACAACAGCCGGTTTCAGCCGGCGGCAATGGCCGGCCTGGCGCAAGATCAGGTCCCGCGACTGCGTCTGAAATGGGCGTTCGGATTTCCTGACACGTCCAACGCCAACGCGCAGCCGGCTGTCGTCGGCGGCTTGCTGTTCGTCGGTGGCGGCGACCGCAAGGTCCATGCCCTCGACGCCAAAAGTGGCTGCACGCGCTGGGCGTTTCCGACCGAGGCGCCGGTGCGGACGGCCATCAGCTTTGCCCCGCTGGACAACGGCCAGCCTGCCATCTTTTTTGGTGATGTGCGTGCCAACGTCTACGCCCTCAATGCCGCGACCGGCAAACTGATCTGGAAGAGTAAGGTCGACGATCATGTGGCGGCCCGGATTACCGGTGCGCCAGTGTTCTATTCCGGCGTCGTCTATGTCGGCGTTTCATCGATCGAGGAGGCCATCGGGTCTCGCCCCACCTACCAGTGCTGTACGTTTCGCGGCAGCGTCGTTGCGCTGAAGGCCGAGACCGGCGCACCGATCTGGAAGGCCTACACGATCCCCGAGGCACCGCATCCGACACGGGCGAACGCGATCGGGACCCAGCTGTTCGGTCCGGCCGGCGCGTCGGTCTGGTCCGCGCCGACGATCGATGTGCAGCGCCAGGCGCTCTATGTCGCGACCTCGAACAGCTATGCCGACCCGGCAACCGACACCAGCGATGCCATCCTCGCGCTCGATCTCGCGACCGGCCGAATGCTGTGGCATCAGCAGGCCACGCCGAAGGACAGCTTCGTCGTTGCGTGTTTCGGCACCGATCAGAGCAACTGTCCGGAAGACCGCGGCCCCGACCATGACTTCGGCCAATCGCCGATCCTGATGACCTTGCATAACGGACAGCGCGCACTGGTGATCGGCCAGAAATCCGGCGTGGTCCACGCGCTCGATCCCGACCATGAGGGCAAGATCCTGTGGCAGACGCGGATCGGCAAGGGTGGCGCGTTGGGCGGGACCGAGTGGGGTTCCGCCGCCGACCAGGACCGAATCTATGTCGCCAATTCGGACGTACGATTTCTAAGGGACGGCACCCGGCGTCTGAATTCAAACGAAGGTGGCGGCCTGTTCGGACTCGATCTTGCGACCGGGAAGATTGCGATGCAGGTCGCGCCGGTGGCCTGTGGCGACCGCCCCCAATGCAGTCCCGCGCTCTCCGCGGCGGTCACTGTCATTCCCGGCGTCGTCTTCTCGGGCGGCGTGAGCGGCTTCCTGCGCGCCTACGCGACCGATGACGCACGGTTGCTCTGGGAAATCGACACCGCCCGCGACTACACCACGGTCAACGGCGTTCCGGCCCATGGCGGTGCCATGGACGGACCCGGCCCGGTCGTCGTCGATGGCATGCTGTACGTCAATTCCGGCTACGCGCAATGGAGCGGGCTGCCCGGCAACGTTCTGCTGGCCTTCGAGGTCGGCAACCCCTGACAGGTATTCGCGCGCCGGCAAGCTGAGCACTACTCGCCGCGGGCTATTCGTGCTTTGATGCCGGACAGGATCGGCCGAGAGGTCCGAAGGGAGACCGTGTGGTGCTTGGTGACGTGCTACGCAACATCACGTCAGGGGCCGTTACCCTCGCGCGCTCCAATGGTCCCGAATCGCCGATAAGAGGGACCGGCGTCCCGAAATCGACCGACATGGCAGCCGCGCTTCAAATCGATGCGCATGTCGTTGCGCACGAAAAACACAGAAACTATAAGTGCTTGAAAGAATGGTCGGAGTGGCAGGATTCGAACCTGCGACCCCTGCGTCCCGAACGTAAGTAGCAAGCGAAAAGATCAACAAAAACAATGAATTTCACTCGCGATTGACCACCTTTATCGCCGTTTGTTCATGGTGTTTCGGTGGTCAATCGGTGGTTGGCGAAGTCTGATCCTCTATGCGAGTAGCGGATTTCTACTCCGCGGGTTGCAGGTTCGAATCCTGCCGGGATCGCCAGAACTTGTGCCGATAAAATAAGGGTTTCTTGCAGTTTCGGCTTCGTTCCAGCGCCCAGTTTCGTGCTGCAAGGCCTCCCAAGCCAATACTAGCAAAATCAACGCATTGCGGACGGCTACAAATCATTCCACGCAACACGGACGCAACACTGCGGTTTTGCGTTTGTTCTGAAATTGGGCCCAATCAAAAGCGACCCCAGCGCGGGCCCGCCTGGGGCCACACTGTCCGGGGGCAATGAAGGACTCACGGCATTTGCCGCTTCCTGAGCATGGCCGTGCCACAACGAGGATAGCGGCCCTGGCGCGGGGAACGCCAAGGCCGCTCTAAGCTCCCGCTCGGGGGGCAACCTATCGCGGGAGCTCATGATGACTCCCGGCACTGCCACTTGTTCCTGGTGCGTCAGCCTACCCGCAGATTTTCGGCGGATGTTTTTCCGCGATTGTCCTTCGCTTCGTAGCTGACTTTCGCGCCCTCATTTAGGCTGCTCAGCCCCGCCCTTTCGACCGCGGAAATATGCACAAAAACATCCTTGCCTCCATCATCGGGCTGGATGAATCCGTAACCCTTCGTCGGGTTGAACCACTTCACAGTACCTGTCGCCACAGACAAAACTCCTTTGGTCCTAATGCGGGAAACCTAAGCGCTGAGCGTCAGGTCCCGCAAGGATAAAGACGCGTGGCGAAGCAGCCGCTCCTCAGGGACGGGACCGATTGAGGAATTCGCACGGAGTCCCGTTTCGGTAGGAACTGCGGGCCCCCAGGGCTGGAAGAACAGGGCGCCGCCGGGATGCTGCATTTCAAGCCCGGCGGCGTAGTGTTTCCTTTCGGGAGGTTAATCGAGGCGCAGCCGACTGGTGTCATTCGAGCGGCAGAGAAAGCGCCGGCAGCGGCTTATTGCCCTGCTCGCAGCCCGTTCGCCCCTTGAGGGGTAGAGCCGGCATTGAGGCATCCGCGGCAGTCCGGCCCATGAAGTGGGTCAGATTAACGCCTGATGACCACTCCACATAACCAACTGCCGCAAAGGCAACTGCTCCCACGACGAGAATACTGAGCAACGAAGCGGCGATTGCCGACGGCAAGCGTTGGCTGCTGAAAAACGGCATCACGATTTCTCCGACACCGAGCTGCCACCCTCGCTTCGGTTAGATCAACTCGCGATGATCGAGTGTGAACGGCCTCACATATCACGCGCACTTGATGCGTCATTGGCCCGTGGCACAGCCCCTGCAGTTTGCTTGGTGCTGGGGGATTTCAACGTCCCGGTTCAGGAAGGAAACGCCGCCGGGCGTGTATTTTTGAGACCGGCGGCGTCTTTTCTTGAGGCAAGGCAGTCAGCTGATGTGGGCTACGGACATGCTTTCGATATCCTCGATGATCGAGAACATAATGTCAGCGGCCAAGCCATCGATACTGATACTAGCGACCTCGCCGCCCGCCCACGCCTCGGCACACCGGATCTTCGCCTTCAGGCCATCCAATGTCTTCGCTGGCATATTCAGGTTTTGCTCTTCCAACTGTTCAGACATCGCCAGCGCACGCTTCATTCTACGCCGGGCCTTCGTATATCCGCGGGGGCTTCCGTGCACGCCATTCATCGAACGCCGCAACAATTTCTGCCCCGCGCTGGCGCAGCTCTTCCGAAGGTTCGATTTTCCATTGCACCAGCTCCAGCCGATCGTCCGTCTCTTTCTTCTCCGTCCTCCGTTCTGTGAGGTGCCGCCACTGAGTGATGTCGCATGGACGACACCAAAACTCGGCGTCCTCTTCAGCTTTCCTGCCAAGCGCAAAATCGCGAGGCCGAATTCTGAGCACCTCGGGCGGGCTGTCGCGCCGATCGCTCATCTCGTCGAGGACGAGGAGCAAATCCAGGTATCGCTGCTCAGCGACGATGTACTCGCCACCAAGCGCCAAGAGTTGAGCGTCATCCGCCTGTGGCGTGTCGGCCATTTGCGCTAACGATGCACTGGCCGGAGCAGCGGCGGCGACGGGAATAGAAGCGATTGAGCGCACGAAGAACCTCCTGCTGATTGCAGCCCCGCCGGACTGAATCTGCGACTCGCAGGAAGGTTCACCCTCGTTTTTGACTCCCTGTCCTGCGGTCGCGCAGCTATCGGGAATCAATTTGGGCGACGACAATTGTTCAGCGCCCGTGGCGCTGTGACGATAAGCCTTCATGATCGCGCGCTCCGTTAAACCGTCTCGAGGATGCGCTCAGCTGCGCCACCGTCGAGGGTGCGTGGACGGTCGGTCTCGACCAGCTCGCCGTTCAGGCCGTCGTTCTCAGCCGCAGCGAACGCGGCGCGCAGGAAGGGGTCGCGGAAGAGCTGGGAAAGCGGTTTTGTGTTAGAATGATTGGTAGCCATGGCGAAGAAGATCCTTTCTCGCTTGGTTAGAGCCGGGAGCGAGGTTGCCGCCTTGCCCCGGCTTGATTTCGTGATATCATAGACTCATGAGCAAAGCAAGTCGTGAAATCACGAAATCACCAAAGAGGCGGGCCGAGGCCACTGGCGAGCCGGTTTTGGTCCGCCTTCAGCCAGAAATGGCTAAAAAGATTGATGATTTTCGCCGCCAGCAGGAGGACCTTCCAGGACGGCCTGAAGCCATTCGCCGATTAGTAGAGCTGGGCCTTAAGACGAAGAGATAAGTCTCAGCCTGAAGTAGCGTTTCCCTCCCGACCTTCCACACGCCTCAAGGTTGCGCTACCCTTTGAGGGTTGAGTCATATTGTGTCGGGGGGATATTTTGACTGCCAAGTTCAATTCGCACGGTTATTTGGACGCTGGGATTCATCATCTGACAAAGAGTGATATTGAGGCCCTTTTCGTTACGAGTTTTCCTCACTCTTCCACGAGGGCGACGATCCTTGCCGGATATAAGAAGTACAGCGAGGAAATCGTCAGCATAGTCGGTAGTTGCGCTCAGTTGATCGACGGAAGTTTCACTACAAGCAAGAACGATCCCGGAGACGTAGATCTGGTTATGCTTGTGGATGCCACGGTCGTAGACGCGTTGCCGCCCGCTAAGAAGGCTGAACTAAGAGCTTTGGTCTCTGGCCCTGTCACAAAAGCAGCTTATATGTGTGATGCATACTTTTGTCCGGTCTACCCTGCAGGCCATCCGATGAGCGACCATGCGCGGCAGCAGCGCAAGTACTGGCTGGGAGAGTTTGGATTCGACAGGAACGACGTCCCTAAGGGCATTGTGCATGTCGCGCTGTCCGCCCCAGCCCCAATGGCTGCACCGGCGGTACCTACGCCATGAACCTATGGGAAGGCATAGAGCCCAATGAGGCGGAGTCGCGCATGCGAGGTCTCTCGCGCCGCCTGTCTGAGCTTGATGAAGCACTAAAGTCTGCACAGCATATTCGCGCGATGCATCCAGATAGTTTCTCGGCAGAGCTAAGTCTGTCGAGCCTTTCGCATTTGCAACAACGATTGGAGCAAGAGCGACTTGAACTCGTCAAGTACAGAACGCGCGAACGATTGACGATATCGCTCTCCGGCCATTCGTATGCTGATCACTCGGCCGGCGTTGGCGAGCTGGGCGTTTTTCTGATTCGACTCCAGAAGCTCTACTCGAGCATTGCCCAAGCGATAACGACGGGCCCAAGTCGTAGAGGACCTCTGTCTCACGACATCATAAATTCTACGGCGATGAGATTTGCGGATGTTTTTGCATCGTCGTTTGGCATGGAAATATTCATCCGTCCCAGGTTCGACGTCTTTGGTGAGAGCATCGCTGCAAGCACGCTTCAGACGCTCTTCGCCCTTCTGCGCGCGACGAACCAAGAAGGCGAAATTTCGCGTCTGTCCGGAGAACTTGGACAACGCGCGGTTGGTCATTTGCGGCATGTACTTGATGACCTATCGCGGTCGCACGCCGGATTTTCGCTGGAGTGGACCGATATGGCAGGGAGCAAGTTCAGCTGGTCCGCTGACAACGAGACTATCCCTGCCCTTCAAAGGAACGTTGCAAGGTATCGGACGAAAAGAAGCATCGAGATTTCGATACCCGCCGTGTTGCTAGGTGCCAGTCTACTTCGTGACAGGTTCGAGCTGATGGATGCTCAGCGCGACATCATCGAAGGCAAGCTTGCGCGCGATGTCAAATTCAAGCTCAGAGAGTATTTTGGGCGACAATGTACTGCCACACTCGAAAAAGTAGAGATCGATGAGACGGTGACGGGAGAAACGCGCACATTTTTCACTCTGGTCGGGATTGAGCCGCTAGCGCCTCCGTCACCCCCCTCTACGTGATTCGCGAAAAACTGCACGTTAACCAGTTCCCATCCTTGGCGGCACGTCCACCGATCGAATGTTTGAGCCGCGCTGGCCACAGACTGTGCACCTGAACTTCGGCTCGATGTCGGACAGACGCATCTCGTCCGGCCATCTCGCCGCGTCCATCGTGACGTTGTGGGAGCATCGATAGTCCTTGCAGAAAACAATGATGCGCGTCGCGCCAGTTTCGCGCATGTCGTCGAACGTGATCTTGGTCGGATAGTCTTGCATGAGCGCGATTACAGCGCTCCCTAGGGCAGCCCGCAATCCACGAGGGCTAGCACTTCGCTGCTGTTCCGACGCAATACGTCGGTCAAGCTGACGCTTCCTGCCCCCGCCAATAGGATCGAAAGTTAGCGACATTCATTGTCTTGTAGAGCCTGAACAGGAGGTTCAGCAATGGTCAACGGTCCAGAGCAGAGGAGCAGCGAAGCTGACGATTTGGCAAGCAAGCTCGCAGAATGCGCGAGAGAGGCACGCCATCAAGCTGCGCTTTTACCGGAAGGTCCGATTCGCGACGCACTACTTGAAAAAGCTAAGCAGTACGAAGCACAGATTCCCGACGACACAACGTACAAGGCGTAAATTTCCTGCAGGTCGCGAGGCAATACCGCCATTGGTCTAATCGGATTCGCCAAACCGGTCCGGAATACCTATTTATCGGAAATGCCAATCACTCGAAGGCCGCTGGAAATCCCGCCGGAGGTGGCCCGACAGTTCGCGGCCAATATGCGAGCATTCCACGCCGAGTACGACGCGCTCAAGCGCGACGGCATCGCGGCAAATACACGGCATATCCTGCTGCAGCACATGCCAAAAGGCACCAAGCTGCGGCTTGCCGATGTCCTCGAATTGTTCGAGCTGATGCGATGAGTGAGCCAGCGTGCATCCTTTGCGACGATACCGGCTGGGTCTGCGAAAACCACCAAGATCAGCCCTGGACCGGCAACCACGCCTGCAGATGCGGCGGCGCTGGCGCCCCCTGTCCAAAGTGCAACAGGCCGAAACCGGATGCTGTTCCGCGGCTGCCACGCGGGTTTCGAAACATGTTTAGCAAGCGCGACGACCGGGGATAATGAAGCCGCCGCCCGGCTCTCTTAGGGTGATGCCGCTGCCTTTTCACATCGCCCCGCCGCCGCGGGAGGAATTTCCGGCGCACCTAATGACAGTTTGATCAGGACTTGTGGAATCAGGTCATGACTTTCACAAGCCGCCGATCAGATTTGAGCTTGTGTGAAGCGCGCCTAAGAGCAAGCGCAGAATACAGCAGACGCGCCCGGCGCTTGGCAGACTGCGACCCCCTTCGATGGCGGCGTTGGCCTTCGGGAGGTAAACCTCGTTGCCCCCGCCGAAAGTATCCCACTGAACCGTTGTGAACAGCCTTGCCTGCGCTTCCTGATTGCGGGAAAATCGGGCCTGTTTCTGGGGCGTCAAGTTTATGGGTAAAATTGGTTTCGCGGTCAGCTGCAGCCTGGCGGCAATGTCATTCCTTCAGTCCGCTCAATCGGCCGAAATCAAGAGCGGCGTCGGCAAGTCCGGCCAGGCGGCTATCTGGATCACTGGCGAACTGGTGCCCGGCGATTCGGACAAGTTTTCATCGGCCGTGAAGCAGGCCAATGACGCCGGGAAGTATGTCGCGAACGTTCGGCTCGATTCTCCCGGCGGCAACTTGCTCGAGGGCGCGAAAATCGCGGACTCGATCAGGTTCGGCAAAATGGCAACAAATGTTGGAAGGACTGCCGTCTGCGCATCGGCCTGCTTCCTCATGTTTGCTGCCGGGTCCGCTAAAAACGTGAGCTATGGCGCGCGGATCGGCGTCCATGGTGCGTCGAACGAAAATGGTGAGGAGACCGCCGCGTCAGGCGCGATAGTAGAGCCCACACGCTACTTTCAGCATCCATTGCTCAATAGCCGTGCCGCTGACGAGATCTATAAGAGGACGTCGAGAAGCACGACCCTCGTTAGCCTCGATCTGCGCCAAAATTGAAAAGAACCGACCGGCTTCCTGATCAAGAGGGGCAAGCGCATTGTTATGCCGCTCGCACAGGATGTTGGCGCGCAGCTTTGTAATTGGAAGGTCCTGGGTTGCTTCTGGAGCCTGCCATGGCAGTCCCGACATGCGGAGAGTGCCGCCACCCATGCCCGAGAGTTTACTGATCTGCTCGAGGATATTGGCGGAGAAATAGTGTTCGCCGCTAATTTTCCTCGAGCAGTCGTTTGTCCCACGAAGATAGCAACCGGGGTGGGCATAACCGGTAGTGGGAGCGGACGGTAAAATCGACGGGATGCGCTTCCTGAATTCCCCGTCTGCTTTGTCGTAGCAACACGAGACCGAAACCGAGCGGCTGCCGCACGGGCAGAGCATCGTCGGGCGTATGTTGATGGTGGCCACGGACCCTTTTACTCGTCAGCCACCTGGCTCCAGTCGCCGCGTGCATCTTTCATGTCGCGGTGCTTTTTGCTGGTGTCCCAGTCGAGGCATAGACGAATGTCGCCCGAACTGTTGAAGGCGCAAAACTCTCTGCGGATGATCTTGTCGTTGATATCTTTGGTGACTTTGATCATCGCATCAGTGCCGTCCATCTTGAACAAGACGGCGTTGATGCAGACCTTCAGCTCGGGCTGACAGCCTCTCATGCTATTTGTCCGGCCGCCATTTTGCCGCGCGGACATCTCGATGGCCTGATTCACGAGGGTTTCCCACGTGAGCGGCGCATCGTTCTTCGAGTTTGGCAATAAATTCGTCGGATCGCCCGGCCGCGTTTGTTGAGGCGTCTGCCGCGCAACCTGGCCCGGCTCCAGAGGCAACGGCGCGCCCGTTGCGAATGTCTGGCTGGGCTTCCCCATCATCGTCGTGCCCATCGACTGCAGATCTTGCGGGCTCAGCCAGACCATGTCACTCGGCGCGGTTACGACCATCCTCCCGATGATTGCAGGCGGCACTCCGAGCTCCTTCGCCATCTTTGCCATGGAAACGGTCGCCTCGGTCGCGGCAAAGAATGGAATCAGACTCCGCGATTCACACTCGATCGACATAGCAAAAGCCGAGAAAGCCCTTTTTCAAAACATCTGGGATGACCGAGCTGGCTTGTACTTCGTTTGGCCCCAGGGGTCAGTGGTCAAGGCCGGCATCGAAAATAGCTTCTTCGCCCCGCTGAGTGATGATCACAAGCTCGGCGGTGCACGGGTCAGCCTGTTAGGTTTCGAACTTGATATCGTGTTTGACACCGCAGGCGCAGAGCCGGCCCCTTGGACAGGCCTCATACATCGTCCTGGCGAACTGATGTTCTCGAGCGATAAGCGAACGCACCATTTGCTCATGAGTTGGCCACCCGGTTTTCCAGGTCCAACGATAAATTTCGACACGAGGCCGCCGTCGAATCTAGGCGGACCATCCGGCCGTAAAGCCTGACGGAACCGCGTAGACGAACGCGGAGGCGCCGAAGTTGGCAGTAAAATTGTCGCCCGCTACCGGACTGCCGTAGGGGACTGAACGCAACCATCGGCGACATTGGAAGCTGCGTTTGCGTTCGGCCGCCCGTGTTCGTGGCAGGATTGTACGTCGCGTTACCATCCCACGAGCCGTTGTTGATGGCCTGTCACTTCGCGTTGTCGGCATCAAGAGCGTTCCTGATCACCGTCCCGGGCGCGTTGGCTGCTCCCAGGACGCCGGACGGGCTGCCGTTATTGGGGATGCGGCCGTCGCTAAGCCATATACCGGTGCCATCGTTTCCGTTGATCGCCGCGAAATATCCCGCGGTCGCGGACGCAATGCCGATGAAGTCGGTGTTGCCATGCGACGCGCCGACCGTGACCTCCCAATAGTACTTCCCGGAGCTCTTGTAGGCGGTCGATTGAGCGCCGCCGGTGCTCGTGTTGGTCCGCGTTGCCGTCAGGTTGCCGTTGGAGAGCGTCGTGTTGGATAGCGACGCCGGGTCAAACGTGGTGAATGAGCCGCCACCACCCACCGAAGGCATAGGGGCGGGCCTGGCGATGATCTGTGGACTAAACAGCATCTTTGAATCCCCGAGTGGTGGCCATTCAGCGAAGATACTTAGCGGGCAACTCGACAGTGACGCCAACCTTTGTCCCCGGCGTCCGCGGGGCGGTCTGCCGTGCGATGCCGGCCTTCACGGCACTTTCGGTAGCGGCGGCGAGGGCTTCTCCGGCGGCCCGCTGGTCCACTCCTGGCGGCAGTGCTTTAGGAACAGTCGTCATCTACTCTTATCCTTTCGGTGATTAAAGCCGAGCTCGGCCAGATAGGTCGCTGCGGCCTTTCGGAGACCATGTGACGTGCACCGCTCCGGCAATCCTGCCTCGTGACAGGTATCGCGGAAGTAGTTCCCGAACCCGGCAGCGGTAAACGGCTTGTCCTGGGCTGTGACCAGGAAGGTCAGATGGTCACTCGCCGGCATTGCGTCGATCGCCGCCTGAAGGCGTGGCACGACTTCGACATTGAACGGCACCCCCAGTCTTCTTGCGGCCCATAGCCATCATCCCGCCGCGGATATGCAGCCGCCCCATCCGGACCACGTCACAGCGTGGCTGGCCGGTCTGCAGGAGCAGCTCATAGGCCAGCCGGGCCCTGGTGCCGACGGCACGACACTTCTCGAACTGCTCGCACTCGGCCGTCTTCCATGGATGGTGACCGCCGGTCCTCAGGGAAGGCTCTTCGTACCGGTTCACGTACTCAGAACCGGCAACAGCCGATCACATCCCATCTAAGGTATTGAAATGACAATCTTTAGTTTTCGCCCCGTCGAGCAGCTCACCAGTCAGCCCACAAATGAGAACCACTCCAGCGCGAGCGGCGCGCCGAGGTCACGCCGCCCCGGGTTGCCCCAGGAGAAAAGAAGTCCGTCTGTCAAACCAATGGCTTAGAGCCTTATTCTGGGCAAACTTCGGCGGAAGTCTATGGTTCGCTGGGTTGGTCGAGGATCAATCAGGTGTGGATTAGGGTCGTAGCCGTCGGAGTAATTGGCCTGGTAGGAATGGGCGCTGTTGCAGCCTTGGGGAGAAATCCCGCGCCAGCACATCCAATTGCCTACCCGGTGGCGGAGACCTCGAGTAAGAGCGACCGTCTACCGCTGAAGCCCGCACCCGCGACAGATGTGGCTGCCGTCGAGAACGAAGTCGCGCCAGCAAACGAGGTTGCTGCGGTCACAACGGGTGCTTCAGCTTCGGCAACGATCGCTGCCCCAGCAGCACCCCCAATAGCTGTCGCGCCCCGTCCGACCGATCGATTGAAGGCGCCGGCCAAGATCATTTCTCGACATTGGCATGATCCTGCGGACACCAAGTACAAATCAAAGCCGAATCCGAGTAGCGGAAGCAGTTCGCCAGTTACCCGCCCCGAAGCGGAGAAACAGCTTGGCGAAGTTAAGAACTGCAGCCAGAGCGGGCTGGACACTTTCCTGCGGTCGGTCAATCTGAAGCCGCGCTGCGCTTCCTAGAGAGTCATGAAGAACGGCCTCCCCGCGGGGGCTCACCGGCGGCTTTTCCTGGGACTTGCGGCAGATCAATAGGAGCTTTTGCACAAGTTGTAAGTTGACGCGCAGCACCGGGGCAGGTCCGAGACCGAGGTCGAGCCATGAGTGCTGTCCCTCTGGACGTTGAAAGAAAATGCGAACAGCGGTGGGCAGCCAGGCGTAAGCAGCCGGTTCTAGCGGGAGCACCTGAAAGGCATTGGTCCGAAAGCCCGATTGAACCGCCCGCTGGGCATACAAAGGCTGAGCAAGAAGCTGCTGATTTAACCCTTCAGCCCACGAAGCAGCGATTATCGGGGCCAGCTGAAATCCCACCGCCGCGACAAAACATTTCGAGCCCGGCGGCGTGACCCCAGCCGGATTCTGATTAATGGAACAGCAACGTCGCTTGCATAAGATGTAGTCCACTCGCTGCAGGACGCTCGAAAATGACCGAGTACGTCATCAGGGAAGTTGGCCTTCGCCAGTGGCTCGTGTTTGCCGATCGGCGAAGCATCGCTTTTTGCGCCGACGAAGATGAGGCGGTGAAAGCCATGATCGAACATAGCGCACGCCGCCGTCGACCACCTGAAACAATGGAAACTGCGCCAAGGGAAAACCCGCCGGTGTGAACCGGCGGGCTGCATATGACAGGTGGCTCAATTGTGGTTGCAGGCGACGGTGTTCGTCGTCACGCCGCCGCTAGGTTGGCTGCCGCAACGGCCATCGCTTGTCGCAGTTGATAATGCCAGCCGTCCGGTCCGATGGTGTTAGTGACCGGCCATTCGTCGCCTGCGTCTTCCACCTCGTTCGCGTACTGGAGATCGGCAGCGATGCCGGCGATAGTCGTGGGTATCGTTGACGCCAGCTCCCACGCAGCATCCATCGCGGTGTAACAACAAGCCTCGTTATGGTCTCGGGCGGCGTAGTAGGCGTCTGTGCCGCGCTCCGCCCAATCGTATGGTTCGATGGAAGCCAAGTGGTCCGCCGAGGCCTGACGATGTTTGGCGATGGCGGCGAATGCTGGATCAACGGAAGCCTCGGCGACTCCGGCTGATCCACTGAGCGTTGAGCCGGCAGCACCCGCAATCATCTGCAGGCCGACCCCTCGGGTTATCTGGTTCATACCATGCTCCGGTGTTATCAATCCTGCGACCCGATCTGCTCGAGTAGGCCGTCCAGATCCGCGATGCCGGTCTCGAACCCCTCCTCAAGGTCGCGGGCATCACCGGCCGCCCAATGGGTCTGGCTGGCCCATAGGAGGCTGCCGAGGCTCGGCTCGGAGTCCGCTTGGTCCTGCTCGGCGTCGACCTCAAATGTCTCTTCGCCGAGACGCTGGCGGGAGGCGTACCGCTGGTCCAGCATGCGGTCGAAGGTGCCGAGGTCCATTTCCCGGTCGTCACCACAGCCGCCCGCGCCGCGGCGTGGCGTTCGTCTTACGCCAACATCACGATATGTGAGGGACAGGCTTTCTCAAAATGGCAGGGCTGCCTCAGCGCAGGTGCCATCTCACCGGGGTTTTGCGGGCCGCAAGTTCCTTGCAACCATCTCTGTTCAGGATCATTGTTCCAACATCACCGGCCAAGGGTTGCCTGTAGGCGTCGGTGGCTGAGAGACCGATCGCGCTCCCGCCTGCATACCAGGGAGGGGAGCGCATGACCGAGCTCCGACTTTCCAAGCGAATTGATCCTCTCGATAAGAGCGTCTGCGCGGAAGCTGAGCGGCTGCGAAAAGAGGCGCGCGGCACCCCGCCAGGAGTCGAGCGCGACCGGCTTATTCGGCGGGCGCGGCAGGCTGAAGTAGCCTGCCGGATGACGCGATGGCTGGCTTCACAGGAGTTACAGCCACCAGCCTGAGAACGTGACGTTCGTGAGAATGCTGCAGGGCTCGCAAAGACCTGTTCGCGCGATAACGAAACGGCCCCAGCACTTCTGGGGGCCGTGGAGGCCAGTGCCGGGGCCGCTGCCGCGCAGCCCTACCCTGTGTCGCCAGGCCGATTCGCGAAACCGGCATCTGATACCTACCTTCCGGGCATGCCAATCACCCGGAAGCCGCTCGAGATCCCGCCGGCGGTGGCCCGGCAGTTCGCTGCGGACATGCGGGCATATCACGCCGAGCAGGATGACATCCGCCGCGACCGGATCGCAGTCGGCACCAGGCACATGCTACTAGAGTACACGCCGGCCGGCACGAAGCCGCGGCTGAGCGAGGTGAACGAATTATTCGAGATAATGAGATGAATCGAGGGCTCGCAATATTCGCTGCGGTGCTGGGATTGTCGTTTCTCGTCTTCGTCGCACTCGATTATGCGCCAGCGCTTCTCGGCTGCCCCATCAAGGGAAATCTAAGCGCAGCCGGCGAGCGGATATATCACCTTCCGGGGCAGATGTACTATTCGCAGACACGGATCAATTGGTTTCGCGGTGAGCGCTGGTTTTGCTCGGAAGCAAGCGCGCTTGCAGCCGGATGGCGCAAGGCGCGGATCTAGCCGACACCCAACCCCGCTTGAGCAAGCGTCCACCACGCCTCTGTTGTGCTCATCGGCACGACAGTATTCTTACGGGACCGCCTCTGGCAGACAACTTGCGATGCGTGCGTGAATAGTTCGGCCACCAGCTATTCGGTGTGCCGAACTCGAACATTCGGAGCACGCAAATGAATATGCATCCTCGTTTTGAGACAGCCCGCGAAAGCACGGTACGAGAATTGACGATCAGCAAGATACTGGCTGATCTTGTCCGCACCCTCCAACTGATCGAAGCTGAGATCGCGGCCGAAGAAGAACGCGCGAGGATTTTCGACCGATCCAACGTGAGGTATGCGATTTTGGCAAAGTCGCTGAACGATCGGCGCGACAATCTCAGGGTGACCATTGCCGCACTTGAACAGCGTCTCACCGAGAGAGACTCAGCATCACACAGCGTCGACGAAACTCAGCGCCACATCGTAGGCGTGTTCAGGGCGTTGTAACCCGCTGCCTTCAAGTCATCTATTGAGAGTCGACCGTTTGCCGCGGCTTCGAGGATCTTGGAAGCAACGTGCGTCCTAGCGCCGGTTTCAAAGACGGAAATATTCTCGCAAACTTCCTCTAGCACCGCTCTTAGCAGCGTGGTCGTTTCGGCATCGAACATGCGTTTCCCTCCAATTGGAGATTGATGCTGAACTCCGCGCGAGCGGAGTATGTTCGCTCGCGCGGCGATCGCCACGCATTCCAGTCTGGGCCATGAAATCCCAGCTCCGGGAGCTTGGCACTTGTCCGCCAAGGTTTTGTGACACGCGCGTTCATCATTGCGCTCCCAAGGCCGCTTCAACGCCCTTGAAAAAACTACGCCGTCGGGCTCGAAATATCGCGTCCCGGCGGCGCCTGTCACTGAGCCCCTTAAATCCCCCAGCGAAAACACGATCTAGCAGCCATTCACCCGCGCATTTGTGAACCAGATCACAATCGCCCCCCGTAAGAACCCGGCCCTTCACACTGGCCAAGAGGTCAAGAAGATATGGGGGTAGGTGTCAGCTAGCTTTTAGCCACGAGCGCTTGGGTACATGCGAAGAACCGATTCAGCACTGTGTTTGATGATCGGAGCCGTTATATGGCTTCTTCCAATGCTGCAGTCTGCGAAATCCGCTGAGAATGAAGCCAACAATACGCTGCGTACGACACATTCGACCTACACAATTTCAGAAACACCCGAACATGAATACACACAGTGCCTGCTCCGCAACGGCGAGCGCGTCTTCTGTTCGACTGCAGGGGGTGTTCTCTATTTCGGCGAGCCGGTCAAAACTAGAAGCTACATTCTCTTGCCAATTTCCGATTCCTGCGGCGGTAACGGTTGCCCTTCGCGGGACGTTCGACTCGTTGTCGAACGGGGTTCAAAAATAACGGTCAAAAATGTTGTAGAAGATTGTTATTGGTGTGAGCTAACGGTCCTCCATATAAACGCTCGAACCGACACGGCGACCTTCAAGATCGGCAATAAGCAGGGTTATCGGCTAGCTGGGAGTTTTCGAAGAGGCACTCTGTCAGTTCATCGCTCGAAGATCACCTCGAAAATCGACGCCAGAACATGTAGCGATTTGCATGAGACGATAAAAGCATGCGCGTCTAGTGAAACACGACCTTGCTTCAATCCATACAACTCGTCCGCCAGCGGCAACCGCATGATGCTTTCTATTGAAAATGACCATCCCAGTTTTTCGAGAAGCGCTTTCAACGAAACGTGCGACAACATTTGCGGTAGCGGAAAGGAAATTACGTACCGGCAATTTTCAAGCAAGTTCTGCCGTGGGTGAAGGCGCGCGCCGCCACGGGGGGAGCGAACAGCCCCTAGCACTTCTGGGGGCCATGGCCAGTGTTGGAGCCGCTGCCGCGCAACCGCTCCTGCCCCGCCAGTTCCATTCGCGGTGCCGGCCCGCTCAAGCGTGATGAGAATCGAGGCCCATACTCGGTACCCGCTCGCACATGCAGAAGGGCACGAAGCGGCTTGCCAATGTACTCAGGCGGTTCAGGGCTTAACCAATGACGATCCCGTAAAATTCCGGCTTGTTCTCCACCGTTGGTTGCGGAAGGATGCCGTTTGAGACCGGGGAGACCCTGACGCATGGCTTTGATTACATGCGAGGATTGTGGAAAATCCATTAGCGATCGGGCGCCAAGCTTGCTGTCAGCCACACCCGTCAAAGCGAGCGCTGCCCCTCGATGATGGCCGCGCGGACCTGCGGATCGAGGTTCTCTGCCCTGGTGATCTTGTCGCGTTCGACCTGCGGCAAACCGCGCAGCCATGTCCGGATCTCCATCTTCGCGATGCCCCCTGCCGCGTCGGCTGGATCGGCCTTCGGAAGTTGTAGACGAGCGCGCATGCGGTCGAGCTCCTGCTTGGCTCTCGAGATCGCGCAGCGCCCCTGATGAAATACGGGCACGGCCTGGTGCAGGATGTGATCGCGGTACTGATCCTGTCGGCCCTGATCGGTGTATCGAGTATCCGCATGAAGCTGTTTGCCGATGTTCTCGGCGAGATCGACAGACGACAAGGCGTCCAGGTAGCCCTTTTCCAAGCGCTCGATGGTGGAGTCTGGCTTTGATGTCAGCGTCCACATCCGGATTGTCTGGTTGGCTCTACCAGGAACGTCTGCCCGCAGCATCTTGCGGCGACTTTTGACGCCGAACTGCTC
Organism: Bradyrhizobium pachyrhizi; assembly: GCF_001189245.1. Lineage (GTDB taxonomy): Bacteria > Pseudomonadota > Alphaproteobacteria > Rhizobiales > Xanthobacteraceae > Bradyrhizobium > Bradyrhizobium pachyrhizi. The sequence continues at coordinate 262,415 of NZ_LFIQ01000124.1, forward strand.
GCCAATCGAACTCATCTGTTCAGATGCGCAAGCTCTGGCGGCGAGAGGCTAGGATTGGATTTCCCCGAACCTTTTGGCAGGACACCAGCGTCACTCGCAGCAACAAGCAACGCGCTTAAGCCTGTTCTATTCTCGATTTTGAGACCGCTTTCCCCTTCGTCACGATAGGTGCGAACGATCCTGAGTCTGTGGAGTTCGGCATAGGCGGCGATTGCCACCGCCTGATTTTCAATTGAGTATTGCTGGTAATCGGTGGACATGCGGACGTACTGTGCCGCGCGATAAATCTTCTGCGACTCGGGTACCCGATCCCTGTGTACAACGAGAGACCTCGCCATGGTGCGGCCCTCCGCGCGCGGCGGTAATCCTGACTACAGCCCGACGCAAGCGATAAAGCTCGACAGCGCCGCCACTGGGTTACAGTCATCATAGGGACGGTCAGGTGCGCTGTCGTATCGACAGCGTGTCACCGCGCGCCCTGCGCAGCAGCCGGCTCATCCTCAGCCATAGCCTCGTTCAATGCAGCCACTGCTGCGCGAACCTCCTTGCCGGCCATCCTCGGCGCATATTGGCCGCCGAATCCCAGATACTCGCCGATCTCGCCAATCCTACCGGGATCGCCAGCATTTGTGCCGATAAAATAAAGGTTTGTTGCAGTTTCGGCTTCGTTCCATTGCCCGTCTCCGTGTTGCAAGCCGTCGTCAACCGATATCAGTAAAATCAACGAATTGCCGACGTCTACGGATCACTCCTTGAGCGCGACACGACAGTTCGATTTTCATTCAGGGTGCTGGATGCAAAACGCCGCACAGCGACAGAATCACTTCTGGGAGCGGGTGCCAGTACTATGTCGCGGGCAGGCACGCCGTGACCGCTGGCCTCAACCCGATCTGCGGCAACCTTCTTCATCACGCAATCGAATGCATGTTGAAGGGCGCGATGGTGAAGACGAGGACCCTTCAGGAATTGAAAAAGCTCGGCCAGGGCTTGCCGCAGCTCTGGCAGACCTTCAAGTCCGATGTTGGCGATCCTGACCTCTCCAAATTTAATGTAGCCGTCGTCGCGCCCGATAACTACGAGGATCTCCGATATCCCGACGATGCACTGAAGAACGGCATGGAGTCGGTGGTCATAGACGCGTGGACAACGACAATTAAGATTGGGCACGCTTAGCGACGCGCACATCCTGAATGTCATTGAACCATGGACGCACGGCATCCGCGGACGCACGGCATCCGCCTTATCGGTGGTTCTATTTGTCTAGAGAGGGCCTTGGCGTTGTATCACTACGCGTGGGCAGTCTCGGATATTCGATCTTGGGCAGCTGCCCAGTTAGCGAATTTAGAAACGCGACAATGTCGTTTTCCTCTTTATCGCTGAGCTTCGCGCCGAGCTGGGTCTCACTCATCACGCCAACCGCTTGCTTAAGGCTCCAGGCTTGGCCCGAGTGGAAGTACGGGGCCCGCAACGCGACGTTGCGCAACGGCGCGGCGCGGAAAACGTACTCATCGCTGGCTACCTTGGTAACCGCAAAACGGCCCTTGTCGGCGGATGGAAGCAGCGTTCCGTCGGGCCTTTCAACCACGCCGAACGGGAAGTAATCCTGTCCACCGACGTTGATTCCATTGTGGCAAGACGAGCATCCTTTTTCCATGAATAGCTTTAGTCCCGCCTTCTGCTGATCATCGAGAGCATGCTCATCGCCCTTGAGGTACTGATCAAACGGGGCAGCAGGTGTAATCAGAGTCGCTTCGAAAGCCTCGATCGCCTTGGCGGAATTGTCAAAGGTGACGGGCCTCGCCTCGTTCGGGAACGCTTTCTGGAACATGACGACATAGTCGGTCATCGAATTCAACGTATTGAGTACCCTGTCCGGCGTGGCATTCATTTCGACACTCGCCTGGATGGGGCCGGTAGCTTGCGCCTTGAGATCTGCCGCGCGCCCATCCCAGAACTGCGCCACATTGAATACTGCGTTATAGACGGTAGGTGCCCGACGTGGACCCCGCTGCCAGCCATGCCCCACCGACGTTGGACCGGCATCTACGCCGCCCGCGCCAAGGTTATGGCACGTATTGCAACTAATGATTCCGCTCGCCGATAGCCTCGGATCGAAGAACAGTGTCTTGCCAAGTTCGACCTTTTCGTGGGTGACTGTGTTGTCCTTTATCGCAGGAACGACCGAAGGAATCGGTTTGAATGCCTCCTTGGCAGCGCTCATCAAATCGTCAGTTGCGCCAGCTGCCGAGGAGACCAGCACCCCAACGCTCAGAACGCACAGCTTGTAGACGAGGGAAAGCTCTCGTATCGTTGACTTCTTCATTGCTTGCATCACCAATTTCATAGATGCCGGAAACGGCCGAAAAGCTGCACGCGGGCCCCTCCAGGAAAGGCACAGCTCCACCGGAAGCAAACGTCGACGGCAGCTCTCGAAGCCGCCGGCCACCTCGCGTGCCACCGACGAACAATAAAGAGGCGGTCAACTACAGCGGTTACGATCCAGGATCGCCGAACACGCAGCCTCATTCGCCCACCCCAGCACTTTCTGCCGGTGCAAAGACGTCTGCGTGAGATCTGGGTCGTCGAAGCTGTTGATATTTTCAAAGCAATCCATCCGATTCTCCTCCCCCAGGTCTGGGCAAATCAAGCCGGACCTGTCAGTCTAGCTAGAGACCTTCCCATGCTGTGATCCTTAGCTGTCGACAAGCTGACGAGCCCCGGAACAATTCACAATGTAGGTCTTGCAACTTTCGTGTAACGCCGTTCGGGTTTTTCAAGCGGGTCGACGGCAAAATTACGCGGCAACTGAGCGAGCGCAACGCCGCCATTAAGAAGCTCAATCTCATGATTGTCCCTCAAGGCACCGGCCTTGAAGGCGAATAGCTGAGCGGCGGCTGTCGCGGTGTTCGCGCAATCGGATGGCGGTAGCTTGATAGCTGAGCAGCAGCGAATGTTGAGGAACGTCGCATTGAGCCGGCGACGTCCGGCTAGTAGGTAAGCGGACTTCGCTCTCCTAGGTGGGCGTGCGCCGTTCGCGCTCAGCCCTATTTGCAGCCCTGAGCCGCTCTCCAATGTGCTCAGAGATATCGCTCATCTCAGCCCGCAACTCGGCTTCTGAAATATCCTGCTCTTTGGCAGCCTCGACAAGGCGCTCAGTGAGTTCCGCAACATCCTGCGACGCGCCGGGAGTCCGATACTGCTCGACGGCGTGAACGCTATTCTCGATCCAGAAGTCGATAAATTCCCGGGCTTTGCTCACTGTATTCCCTTTAACCAAACTAGTGGCCCAGCGTTAACGCCAGTAACGGAACGGAGCAAGGCCGTCTTAGCGGCGTCGGCATATACCAAGGTTTGACGGAGGCGAGAGTTAGGAAGTGACAATCGAACGGCGGATGGCCGATGATTGAACGCGATCAGAAACAAAGGAATTGCCGCAATTGCGACAGCCAAAAGCCAAACAGAACGATTCCTGCGCTGAAAATAAACTCGCTCATGGCAACCCTTCGCCTCGGACACACTCTGCCCTAAAAAACCAGACTAGTTATGCGTCGCGCATAATCCATCGGCCATAACAGGTTGTCCTTCCGCACTCCACCTCGATTAAATCAAACAGATCGGAATCTGCGACATTCATAAAATTTCGACCCGCCGCAAGTGCCACGAGAGATATCGAGGTGGCTTGAGGGAGTTATCGGCGCAGCCAGCGGAAAGTTGTCAGCACCGCTGTCCGCTCTGCTCTCGGTAAGCCGGCCGTTGGGAGGTTCCAGGTTGAACGTGGCACGCACCAATCGGTAAGCAGCCGCCCCAGACTTTCAGAGCAGTGAATGAAAGCGAACGCCCCATGGAACCGGACTGGCGCGTCATAATTGCCTCCCTCGGTTACATCACGGCTCCAGGAACACGTCAGCGGGCGATCATGAGGCGGCCAAGCAAAGGCGGCCGGATCCAACGGCGAACCTCCAAAGGGGTGACTGAAACTGGCATTTTTCTAGCATGTTGGTCTGGGTTCATCTCGACGACATCCCAACCGGGAGCCCCTTCGTGTACACACCGTCCCCCTTTCGAGATGACGACCTCGAGAACATGCGAGCGACAATCCGCTGCGCTCGATTGGCCAACCTGATCATGGCCACGTCTGGCGGACCCCTTGCGACGCCACTTCCGCTCTTGCTCGATGAGAGCGAAGGCGAGCACGGCACGCTGTACGGGCACCTTGCGAAGCGCAATCCGCAATGGCGCATCGCCACGATCGGAGATGCGATGGCGATCTTTACTGGCCCGGAAGCTTACGTGACGCCATCCTGGTATCCCAGTAAACGACAAGCTGAGCATGTGGTGCCGACATGGAATTACATCGCGGTCCATGCCCATGGGCCGATTGAGTTCTTCGACGATCCCGATCGCCTGCTTGAGATCGTGACGCGCCTGACGAATATCCATGAAACGTCACGTGCGACGCCTTGGGCCGTCAGCGATGCTCCCGTGGATTTCATTGCCACCCAGTTGCGTGAAATCGTCGGCGTGCGCATCCCGATCAACAGGGTCGAAAGCAAGCGCAAGATGAGCCAAAATCGCCCCATGCCTGACCGCATTGGTGTCGCCACCGGCCTAGCCGCGAGCAAGCTGGCACGAGACCAAGAAGTTGCACCTCTTATCCTGGTTCAGGACTGAGACGATCATATGCATGACCGTTGTCAAGAGCGGCGGTCGACACGCAGCTCTCACGGGATCCAGCAGCAATAGTTTAGCCGCTACGCCGCTCAAGGTATTTTTGTCTCGTGGCATCAATGGTTGCTCGCGCCAGATTGGAAGAGTGAATGTTGAGCATTGGCTGCAGTCTTCTCAATGGGAAGCTGTTCAGCTCCCGAGCTTCGACTAGCAACTCAGGGTATCGAGAAGCCCATTCGCCTCACCAGAATTGCGACCGATACTCACGAATGAGTCAGTCGGCTCGGACTTATCGCACCTGGTAGACTCTTGTCCGCATTCTGACAGAGGCACAATCTCATGTCAGGTCCAGTACAGCGCGCATAGCACGCGTTCAGACCTTCCAAAGCCCGTTCGGCCTTGATCGTCGGCTGGCATGACTATTGCTTCAATTAAATCGATCCAGAAATAGGGCCACAAAAGCAGCAATGCTCATGCTCTGCGCCCCCATCTCGCCTCAGAATAACGGTCCGCCCGCTCAGCTCACTAGCGCGCGTTGTTCCGCTGACCACTCTGTCCGACCATACCCACCAGGATCGCACCGAACACGTAGACCAGAAAACAGCCAGTCTCGAACACGTTAATATCGCACGATTACTTGTCTAGGTTCACGCATGAAATCCGCCGTTGTATTCGACTGGAATGGCACGCTGCTCGATGATGCCAATGCCGTTCTGCAAACCATTAATGCTATTTTGAGCCGCTTCGGTCGATCAGCCGTCGATATGCACAGACTTCGAGAGGAGTTCGAACTCCCTCTTTCGGTTCTTTTCCGCAACCTAGACATGTCGGAAGATGAAATCGAAGTCGTGCATAGTAACGACAGCGCCATTTTTCACGACGCCTACGAATTCTTGGCGCGCAACGCTGCCTTACGTAAGGGGGCACGAAACGTCTTGCTCGCCCTTGATCAGAGATCCGTTCAAACCGTCATTGTCAGCAATCACATTGTTGAACCGATTCGCACACAAGTGCGAAGACTCGGAATCAAGACTCACGTCACGGATATTTTGGCATTTGAGAGCCGCGCAACCCAGTTTAGGAGCATGAGCAAGCAAGAACGGCTGCGTTTGTATATGCAGGCCAACGATCTATCCCCAGAAAGAACCGTCATCGTGGGCGACATGCCAGTTGAGACGGAGATCGCCCGCAATCTCGGTCTTATCAACGTGTCAATCACGGGGGGATTTGTTTCCGAATCGCGCCTATGCGCCGCGGGGCCTGACTACATGATTCACGACCATCATGAATTATTACCGGTTTTGCGGAAGCATTGCATTGTTCGGAGCAGTTAAGCGACCACAAGAACATAACTGAAGATCCGCGGCTGGCCCGCTGCTGCTATCCGCTTCGTCTTCGCGATCCGGTGATATTCGAGGTCGGAGATCGAGTTCTTTCACTCGGTCGAACCGACGGCTCAGTCCGATAAGTCGCGTCAATATCGCGATCCGCTTAGTGCGATCTGGCTACACGTTCGGTCTTTCGCCTGGCATGATGCTTGCTGCAGATCATTCGCGAACCGAGAGGCGAGGAAGAACTGCAAGGCCTTGGAAAGTCAACAGGAGCACAACGGCTTTGATCGATGACGTCATTCCGGGCACCGATGTTGTGAAACGTGCGGCGCGCATCGGTGCCGAAGTCAACAATATCAAGCTATCGGGCGATCTACCGGACCACACGATCGCTGCGATAAACAGCTTGTTGCTCGAGCACAAGGTGATCTTCTTTCGCAATCAAGGACATCTCAACGACGCCGAGCAGGAGAGTTTTGCCGCTCGTCTCGGAAAGCTAGTGCCGCATCCGATGCTCGGTGCTACCAAGGGGACGACGTCGCTCCTTGAACTGGACTCCACTCGCGGCGGCGGTCGCGCCGATGTTTGGCATGCGGATGGAACCTTCGCCGAAGCCTATCCCAAGGTTTTAGTCTTGCGAGCCGTTGTAATGCCAACGTTCGGAGGCGATACCGTTTGGTCGAACACAGCAGCCGCTTATCTTGATCTGCCGCCGCCGCTACAACGCCTTGCCGAGGAGCTATGGGCCGTTCACAGCAACGTTTTCGATTACGCTGGGATCGCGCGCGTCCGTGACATCGACAAGAAACACTTTGACGATGTGTTCACCAGTAGGATTTTTGAGACTGAGCATCCCGTGGTGCGCGTCCACCCCGAGACAGACGAGCGGACCCTAGTGCTCGGCGCCTTGGTGAAGCACTTTGTTGGGGTGCCCAAATATGACGGACAAAAGCTGTTCGAGCTGTTCCAGTCTCATATTACCGCGCCCGAAAACACTGTGCGGTGGAACTGGTTAGAGGGCGATATCGCGATATGGGATAATCGCGCAACACAGCATTACGCCGTCAACGATTACGGGGACCAGCATCGCGTGGTACGTCGGGCCACGATCGATGGTGACGTGCCCGTCAGCGTGGATGGCAGGAGAAGTGTGACGCGCCTGAAGTGACCGAATAGGTGTCCGCCACGACAAGCGCTCTCGCATCCGAAAATGGACAAAGCCTGGCTACCGGAGTTGTTTAGGGCGGACGTGGGAACGCTAAACGATATCTCAACTGTCAGGACAAACTCAGCAGCCTAAGTTGACATCGCAGTTATTTAGCGTCCCGCGAAGCTTCGATAAGCATTGACCATCACTTCCCTTCGCCGGCGGCCGGTACGTGCCCCTCACGTTTCAGTTTAGAAAACCCTCGATCCGTGGCCATAAAGCGCGCCAACATGGGGGCGATGAGCTTAGTCGGTTCAACCACTTGACCACCTTCACGCGTAAGGGCTTCTGCATATGCAATGAGATCACGATGCACGGCCGCCGGCAGCTCCGTACTCACTTTGACCGGCTTGTCGTCTTGAAGCTCTCCTATCTTGAGCTTTGGCATGTTCTCACCTTTCATACGGCGCAAGTATGAGGTCACGATTGACCAGAACACGAACCGGAAAGCCAGGTCGCACGGTCAGGGTAGGCTGGATGCCGAGACTGCGGCGAACGACCTGCTGTCCGGTTTGATTCAGTGAGTCGGAGGCGCCGTGACGCAACGCTTGGATAATCGCGCTGTCGTTGCTGTTTGTGTCGGATCCCGCGCCTACTTCCGTCGCAACAGCTAGAAGCGTCGATAGTGCCGCAGCCTTGAATAGTTCTGCCCAGTGATTGTCGACTTGGTCTTCCAGACCCGCATAGCCAGCCTTATCAGCGCCAGGCTGCCGCTCAAGAACGATAGAACGCCCATTCGGCATGATCAGCCGCGTCCAGACCAGCAGGACGCGCGACTGGCCGAATGAGACCTGATTATCGTACATACCGATGAGACGCGCTCCCTGGGGCACAAGCAGAAAGCGGCCTGTCGGCGTGTCAAAGATATTCTCGGTTACCTGCGCTGTGACCTGGCCTGGAAGGTCTGATCGAATCCCGGTGATTAGGGCTCCCGGAATGACCGTCCCAGCCTGCACGATGTATGGTGAAGCCGGGCGGCTGATGCGGTCCGGGCTGACCGTGCGACGGTCCACAGACGCGTTCGCGAAGGCAAGCTTCCGGTCCTGACCGTTCTGCGCCAATCCGTCGTCGCCAGAGCTCGTCGCGCTCGGAGACGCGATGCGGTCGGTTCCAGCGGCCACAGCGGCGGGCGCGCGCATTTCGCCGCCATTGTTCGCAGCGAACAAGCGACTGATGCGGGCTGCTTCGGTCTCTTGGTCTCGGCGCTGCTGTTCGGGATCAGAGCCGATGGTTGGCGACTGCCCCTGAGCAGCAAGGATCGGCCGCCCCAGGTCTCCTGGGAGCGGCGGACCGAGCTGCGGAACCGCTCGGCGTGGAGTGTCAGAGTAGTCCTTCGGCAGTGCCGTGATCCTGTCGGCCACATTATGATGGTCTGTGCTGTAAAGCTCCTCGGCCGCCTGGTTTAGGGGGCGGTTACTCTGCAGCGACCACAACACAGTTCCGCCAATGACGAGCATGACAACCGCGCTCCCTCCGGCCAGGACCTTCCGTGACAACCGTGTCACGCGCGGATGCTCCGCTCTCAAGCGGAAACTTCCGGATTGCCCGTCTCGTGCCTGCTGCGGAGCCGCCTGATCGCGATCGTTTCCGACCTCGGTATTCATGACGACGGCCTCCCATCTTTCCTGACAATCCTGACTTTCTGCTGGTGCTCACCGCCGAGCCGCAATTCGGCAGCCGCAAACAGCCGATCGACGATCAGGACGTTGCCGTAGGCACGGTAATTGGCGAGTTCGGTCTTGCCGTCTGAACCGATGATAAAGAGTGGTGGCATCTCGCCTTGCACGATGCCTTGGGGGAATTCGACATAGACCTTACGGCCGTCGTCATAGACAGCCAGCGGCCGCCAAGGCGGGCTGTCGCCTTCAATTGCGTAGCGGGAGATGCGTTGCGCCGGCTCCGGAAGCAAGGGTCTCAGAGCGACTGCACGCGATCGTTCGCGCATTGTTTCCGGATAGTACCAGGCAACCGATGGCATGTATGGCCGCTCGCGTGAGCGGAGCTCGATCAGGTAGGTGCGCCGGTCAGTATTGACCACCAGATTGGTCTCGATCGATGCGCGGGTCGGCTTGACCAGGACATGGACCCTTCGCGTATCGCCGCTTCCACTCTCGGTATCGCCCACGACCCAGCGCACGGTATCTCCGGCGGCGATCGGTCCAGATCCCGTCAACTGCTCTCCCTCCTCAAGCGCGATATCCGTAATCTGCCCCGGTGCGGCGTAAATCTGATAAAGCGCCCCGGGACTGTAGGCGTAGATTTGCGCAGCGTTGAAATACCCCCGCTTGCGCGGTTCGACCCGGGCTGCGCTGTTTGCCGTCTCAATCCGGCTCATGGGTTCAGGCTCTTCCTTCCCGGCCGCCTTGCCGCCGAGAGCCGGCTTCCAGAGGGGCGGAACGTGTAGCGGTTGCGACTTGTCGTCCAGAGGCGCTGGCGACGCTGGCATCGAAGGAACTTCCGCATCATAGCTGATCTGTGGCGGTATGTAGGTCGCGCACCCACCAAGCGCTGACGAACAAAGCAGAAGAGCGGGTAGAAATGCTCTCTTCGCGGTCACCAACTCGGGCCAAGCCGAATTGAGCTTGCTTTGCTGGAGAGAACGTTTCGAATGAACGTCAGACGGCGTCTTGGTCACTGACTCAACTCCTTTGACCAGTTGATGGCGCGGACGTAGACGCCAAGGGGATTCTTGCGCAGGCGTTCGGCATCGCGGGGTGTCTCGATCACGATCGAGAGAATTGCAGTCCAGCGCTCGGTCGAGCTCAACGAGCCGTTGTCGTAGACGCGCTGGGTCCAAGCGACCCGAAAGCTTTCCAACGACGCGCGAATGACGCTCGAGACGTCCACGGAAATTTGGGCCTTGCCCAGCTTGGCAAAGGGGTCATTGTTGCGCGCATAGTCGTTGAGCGCAGCGGCACCACGATCGGTCGTAAAATCATAGGCCCGGAGCCAATTTTGGCGCAGAACGATGCCGTCGGCCGGTAGGCCTCTGACATCCTCTATGAAGCGCGCCAGATGGTAGGCGATCTGCGCATCAGTGGGTTGATAATCGATGTTGGCCGGCGCCACCCTTTGGGCCTGGCCGAGATGGTCCACTTCGACCACCCACGGCGTGATCGAGCCTTGGCTCGATCGCCAAACGAGGCTACCCGCGAGACCGGCTGATAACATCAAGCAGCCGAACGCCATCA
>NZ_LFIQ01000124.1:272821-274451 GCF_001189245.1 Bradyrhizobium pachyrhizi
TACGGAAGGTCGTTTGAACATCGATAGTTGCCCTTGAGATCAAGTAATCGTTTTCGAGTTGTTCGGTGTCCGCGTTTCAGTCAGTCGCGCAGCGGCTGGCGAAGGCGCAGTGGCGAAGTGTCAGCGCTCTCCTTCAGACAAATCGACGGACGAGCCGCCGCCACCGTGATCACCTGAGCGGACCGTGTGGCTGACTGCCGACGCACCGTGCCGAACAGTCTCGGCACGCTTCATGCGCCGCGCCCAATCGGGCTGCCCTTCGGCCGAAGCGCTCGCGCCCTGCGCGCCGGCTTCCCCACCTCCGCCGAGCGCAGCCGCTGAACGACGCAACGGGCTCATCGCAGCGGTAGCGCCGGCCTCCGCGACACCGGCAAGGCCGCCGCTCCGATAGGCCGCTGATGCTCCGCTCATGGCAGCGCCGCCACTGCGCGCGGCGCCCGCCATCGCGCCGCCAGCGAGACCAGCACCGCCGGCGGCGAGGCCTGCGCCGGCGGCAACAATACCGCCGGCGGCAAGGCCCGTTCCTATCGCCGCACCGGCGCCGAGTTGCGGTCCGCCGGACACCAGGCCGTTGGCGATTCCTGGACCGAAGATGCCCAAGCCCAGCAAGGAGAGCGCCGCAAGCACCAGTGTCATAGCGTCTTCGATGGTCGGCTGATTGCCACCAAAGCCAGCGGTGAACTGCGAGAACAGGGTCGATCCAATGCCGACGATGACGGCGAAGACGAGGACCTTGATCCCTGAGGAGATGACGTTGCCCAAGACCCGCTCCGCCGCAAAGGCGGTCTTGCCAAACAGACCAAATGGGATGAGCACGAAGCCAGCCAGCGTTGTGAGCTTGAACTCGATCAAGGTGACAAAGAGCTGGATCGCGAGAATGAAGAAGGCGAGCAACACCACGACCCAGGCGAACAAGAGAACGACGATCTGGACGAAATTCTCGAAGAAGCTGATGTAACCCATCAGGTTAGAGATCGAGTCGAGCAACGGTCGGCCGGCGTCGAGCCCGACTTGAGCGATCTTTCCAGGTCTCAGAAAATCGGATGCGGACAGGCTTGCGCCCGATGCTTTCAGTCCAAGACCGGCGAAGCTCTCGAAGACGATGCGCGCCAGGCCGTTCCAATTGCCGATGAGATAGGCGAAGACCCCCACGAAGAGCGTCTTCTTGACGAGGCGCGCGATGATGTCCTCGTCAGTTCCCCAACTCCAGAACAACGCGGCAAGCGTGATGTCGATCGCAGCAAGGGTCGTTGCGAAATATCCGACATCGCTGCCGAGCAGCCCAAAACCGTTGTCGATATAACGCGTGAACGTTTCCAAAAACTGGTCGATGATCCCGGTACCGGTCATGGCCTGCTCGCCTCAGGTGCCGCCAGGTTCGGATATCCCTGCGGAATTCGGCTTTGATCCTTTGGGATGGGTATCGAGCTGGACGAATCATCGTGGCCGGAAGCTATGGCGCTGTCCTTCTTGCCAAAGAAGCGACGCCGGTTTTCGTCCCAAACGCGCTTACAATGCCGATAATCCGCTGCTTCCTCAGGAGTAACGCTGCGGCAGCCTGCGAGGTCGAACTTGGCTGCATCGGTCGCCTGCGCCGCCCTCGGTGCCGGCGGAGAATCGTCTCCGCCAC
>NZ_LFIQ01000124.1:274461-277145 GCF_001189245.1 Bradyrhizobium pachyrhizi
TCGAATCGTGCAGGCAGCGACGACCACCAGGCCGATTGTTGTAAGTAGCGACAGGGCCTTGAATGCCTTTACGTCGGTCATCAGTGAAACATCTGCACGTTGGAGGATTGATAGCCCTGCCCCGGTGTCAGGAACCGCCGAAGCTGCTCTCGTCCTTGATCTTGAGCCGAGGCGCGCCGAGCGGCCTCAAGGCTCTGCGCCCTGCCCTGCGCCGCGGCGGCCGCCGTGAGATCGGCAAGTTGTTGCGCTTGAAGTGCGAGGATCTGGTTGCCGGCCTGAGTTGCCTGTAGGGTGCCGCTGGCACTCTGGCTCGACGTTACGAGGGCAGACGTCTGGATGCGATTGGTGTCGAGATTGCCAACGATGCCGGCCTGAACGCGAAGCGCATCTTGCGTTGCGGCATACGAATTCTGCCACCGCGATTGAGCGTTCGAGATCAGCATTTGGTTCGACTGGCTGTTGGTGGCCGGCGCGTAGCTGGTCGAGAAGGCGCGGTCGATCTGCTGCACGTCGTAGGCGATGCGCTGCGCCTGGGCCAGCAATTGCTGGGTCCGCTGGATCGAAGATTGCAGTTGCTGCAGCGACGAATACGGCAGGTTGGCCAGATTTTTCGCCTGATTGATCAGCATCTGTGCCTCGTTCTGCAACGAGGTGATCTGATTGTTGATCTGCTGGAGCTCCCGCGCGGCCGTCAGGACATTCTGGACGTAGTTGTTGGGATCAAAGACGATCAATGCCCGTGCAGGCATCGTAACGCCAAGCGATAGAGCGATGGTGCCAGCGGCCAGCAATGAGCCAAGTCGCCTCATAGCGATTTCTCCAGATTGACGAGATTGGGGATCAGATCCGTCGCCCATGCGACGCCACGGTGTTGAAGCCAGGCCGGCACGAAGCCATCAGGTCCATGCTCAGCCAGGAGCCGCGTGACGTTCGCTTGGTCAGTCTTCGAAGCGGCGGCGGTGAAGGCGAGTGCCACCTCGCCAAGCCCGAGCTCAAACATACGGTTGCCGCGACGAGACTGGCAGTAGTAGTCGCGCTTCGGCGTCGCTCGGCTCAGAAGCTCGATCTGGCGATCATTGAGGCCGAAACGGCGGTAGATGGCAGTGATCTGCGGTTCGATCGCCCGTTCGTTCGGCAGCAACAAGCGTGTTGGGCAGCTTTCGATGATCGCGGGCGCGATCGCAGAGCCATCGATGTCCGAAAGCGACTGGGTGGCGAAGATGACGGACGCGTTCTTCTTCCGAAGCGTCTTCAACCATTCCCGGAGCTGCCCCGCAAAATCTTCATCATCGAGGGCGAGCCAGCCCTCATCGACAATCAAGAGTGTCGGCCGGCCATCGAGATGATCACCAATACGATGGAAGAGATACGCCAGCACAGCCGGCGCAGCACTCGTTCCGATCAAGCCTTCGGTCTCAAAGGCCTGGACCGACGCCTCGCCAAGACGCTCGAATTCGGCATCGAGCAAGCGCCCGGAAGGTCCGCCCAGGCAGTATGGTTGCAGGGCGCGCTTCAGGGAGTTCAATTGAAGAAGGACTGACAGGCCCGTGAGGGTGCGTTCCTCTCTCGGCGCTGAAGCGAGAGATGTTAGCGCCGACCACAGATGATCCTTGACCTCAGGGGTGATCTCGATCTTTTCCCGTGCCAGGATCGCGCCGATCCATTCCGTGGCCCATCCGCGCTCGGAAGGATCATCAATCCAGGCCAGCGGCTGCAGGGCGACGGGTTGTTCACCTCCGTCGGACAATGAGCCGCCGAGATCATGCCAATCGCCACCCATGGCGAGGGCGGCCGCTCGAATCGAACCACCGAAGTCAAACGCGAAGATCTGCGAGTTCGGATAACGCCTGAACTGTAGCGCCATCAGCGCGAGCAGCACCGACTTGCCAGCACCTGTCGGTCCCACCACAAGGGTATGACCGACGTCGCCAACGTGGAGCGAGAATCGGAACGGCGTCGATCCCTCGGTCTTGCCGAACAACAGAGGCGGGCCTTTGAAGTGGAGGTCCCTCGCCTCGCCCGCCCACACGGCCGACATCGGAATCATATGCACAAGGTTGAGGGTCGAGACCGGCGGCTGCCGCACATTGGCGTAGACGTGCCCGGGCAGACTGCCGAGCCAGGCTTCGACGGCGTTCACGGTCTCGATCATGCAGGTGAAATCTCGGCCCTGTATGACTTTCTCGACCAGCCTCAGCTTTTCATCGGCAGTGTTGGGATCGCGGTCCCAGACAGTGATGGTCGCCGTAACAAAGGCTTGTCCGATCTGATCCGACCCCAGTTCCTGCAACGCCGCGTCGGTATCAAGCGCCTTGTTGTGGGCGTCGGTATCAAGCAGCGTCGATGCCTCGTTCGTCATGACCTCCTTGAGGATGGCGCCGATGGACTTTCGCTTGGCAAACCACTGCCGGCGAATCTTGGTCAGCAGCTTGGTGGCGTCGGTCTTGTCGAGCATGATCGCCCGGGTCGACCAACGATAAGAGAATGGCAAGCGATTCAGGTCGTCCAGGATCCCCGGGGTCGTGGCGCCCGGAAAGCCCACGATCGTCAGAACCCGCACGTTGGCCGCACCCAGCATCGGCTCGAGCCCGCCGGTCAGCGGCTGGTCGGCCAACAGCGCATCGATGTACATAGGAATCTCGGGCACTCGAACCCGGTGACGCTTGGTCGAGATCGTCGAGTGC
>NZ_LFIQ01000124.1:277155-282419 GCF_001189245.1 Bradyrhizobium pachyrhizi
AGTCAGCGTATCCTGATCATCGAGCCAGGCGCATTCTGGCATGAACCCTTCAAGGAGACTGAGCACGCGGTTGGTTTGGTCGACAAACCCGCGCAGCACCTCCCGGGTATCTGCTCCAACGGTGCGGTCGCGACCTTCATAGAGCAATCGCTCCGCCTTAGCCGCTCCCTCCTCGGGAGGCAGATAGAGGAGGGTCACGAAGTAGCTGGACTCGTAATGCGCCCCCGCCTCTTCGAACTGAGCCCTGCGTTCCGCGTCGACCAGCGCGGAAGCGACGTCCGGAAAGGAGGCAGGTGGGTACGCCCCCGCAAAGTGACGCTGCGCCTCGATGAACACGGCCCAGCCGGATCCGAGGCGACGCACGGCGTTGTTCAGACGGCCGGCAACGGCGACGAGTTCGGCCGGCACTGCACTATCTAGGTCGGGTCCGCGGAACTTTGCTGTCCGCTGGAATGAGCCGTCCTTGTTCAGGATGATTCCCTCGTCGACAAGGGCTGCCCAAGGCAGGAAGTCGGCAAGACGTGTATTGGAATGGCGATATTCGGCAAGGTTCATCATGACCGAGAACTCAGAGGTTGAGATGACCGGGAATGCGCAGATGTCGGCGCACCACATCGACAAAGGCGGGATCGCGCCTGGCGGCCCAGACGGCGGCCATGTGGCCGATGAACCAGAGAACAAGACCCGCGATCCAGAGCCGCAATCCCAGCCCAAGGGCTGCCGCAAGCGTGCCGTTGACAATCGCAACCGACCGCGGCGCGCCGCCCATCAGGATTGGCTCGGTGAGCGCACGGTGAACGGGCACGACAAAGCCTGTAACCTGATCACCCATCAGATCACCACGCCGCCGCCGAAGGAGAAGAACGACAGGAAGAAGCTCGAGGCAGCAAACGCGATCGACAGACCAAACACGATCTGGATCAGCCTGCGGAAACCACCTGACGAATCCCCGAACGCGAGTGTGAGCCCGGTCACGACGATGATGATGACGGCGATGATCTTGGCGACCGGACCTTCAACCGACTGCAAGATCTGATTGAGTGGCTGCTCCCACGGCATGTTCGAGCCAGCCGCCCACACTGGTGCTGACGTCAAAAGCACCGCGCCGAAGGCGACCAGCGATGCACCTCGAAGAAAGCGAAATTGCTGACGCATGTCAGTCTCCTGCTGATGAAAGGTTGTAGTCACCGGCGGCCCCAAGGCCCGTGACTATGGCGAGTTCAGCGAGGCGACGGTCACCGCCGTGACCCGCAAGCACAGCAACGAGATTGATGGTCTCCGCGATCAGGGCGCGCGGAACCGTGATGACCGCTTCCTGGATGAGTTGCTCGAGCCGCCGCAGCGCGCCGACCGCGCTGCCCGCATGGATAGTCCCGATGCCACCGGGGTGACCGGTGCCCCAGGCCTTGAGCAGGTCGAGCGCTTCGGCACCGCGAACCTCGCCAACCGGAATGCGATCCGGACGTAATCGCAGCGATGAGCGAACCAGGTCGGAAAGCGTGGCCACGCCATCTTTGGTCCGCAAAGCTACGAGATTGGGTGCCTTACACTGGAGTTCGCGCGTATCTTCGATCAGCACGACCCGATCGGAGCTCTTCGCGACCTCGGCGAGGAGTGCGTTCGTCAAGGTTGTCTTGCCGGTCGATGTCCCGCCGGCGACGAGGATGTTCCTCCGTGCGGAGACCGCGTCCTTCAGGGTCCTGGCCTGCTCCGAGGTCATGATCCCCCTGGCGACGTAGTCGTCGAGTGTAAACACGGCCACGGCCGGTTTGCGGATAGCAAAGGCCGGTGCCGCAACGACCGGAGGCAACAGGCCTTCGAAGCGCTCACCGGTCCCAGGCAATTCGGCCGAGACCCGCGGCGAGCCGGCATGCACCTCCGCACCTACGTGGTGCGCTACCAGACGAACAATGCGCTCGCCGTCCGCCGCCGACAGAGTTTCACCTGTGTCGATCAGGCCATTCGACAACCGGTCGATCCACAACCGCCCATCTGGATTGAGCATCACCTCGATGATCGCATCGTCTTTGAGGTAGCCGGCAATCGCAGAGCCAAGCGCGCTGCGCAGCATTCGCGCGCCGCGCGAACTCGCTTCCGATTGAATGGAATGGATTGCCATCGTTCGTCCCCCGAATGAGGACGCCCAAAGAGCACCCTCAGATGGGGATGATTAGAAAAGGCACCAATGCACCTGGCGCAACAAGCGCTTTCGGTGATCGTAGGCTGGCGTAGAAAAAGGAAGAGTGCGAACTGGCATTTGACGGCTACTTAATCGTATCCGTTCGTCTTGAGTTGTTGCTCACCACTCCGCATCGTCATCCGTGGGCATGAGGATGACCGAATCCTCATACAGCCCAACTGACCCGACAGCGTAGGTAACATCCGCCTGCTTGAAGACGAGGATTGACCTCATCCACGAAGCGATGGATCGGCACCAGGGCACCGCGAACCAGACCAACGTCGCGATCTGCAGTGCTACGTTGAGACCGAACGCGACTTGATAAGCTTGGACGGACCTATGGCCATCATTCGCAGGCCATTGCTCCAGGATCAGACCTGTCGCGTATTGGGCCAGAAATGCCCAGCCAAAGTGCAGGACGTTCAACGCCCCATTGGCGCGACCGGCAAGTTCCGGCGGATTGTAATCCGCTATCACCGCGAAGCTGACCACGGTTGCCGTTCCGACGATCGCAACGACGGACCAGGGCAAGATGGACGGCAAAGGCACGCGCAGGATCAACGCTAACTCCGCTGTGATAAACAGTATTGCGACCATCGCTAATATTGTCTCGGCCCCGAGACTTCTTCGTTTAATGTAATGAACAATCGTACCGAACAACCAGGCCCCGCCGCTAAGTATGATCGACATCATGAACAGCTGTCCTACGAGGCCCGCACGATCGAGACCTTCCACGTCCATCAGCCATGGTGAGGCCCACAATCCCTGCAGAGACCAGGCCGAACCAACGCACGACGCCGACAACGGGGCAATACGCCAGAAGCGTTTATCGCCGAAAACCGCGCTAAGGTTGGCGGACATTGACGGGGTCGAAGGGACAATAGCTCGCTCGGGAACCACGACATAGATGAGCATAGCCGTCGCAGCGGTCGCAGCCGCCAAGATTTCAAAGAGTTGGCGCCAGCCCATCCAGGTGAGTAGATGCTCGGCGGGAGCCGTGGCGGTTACCGCCCCCAGTGATCCGAGCATCACCATGTAGCCATTAAGCAAGGCCGATCGTTCTCTGGGGAACCAAAGGACTATGGATTTTAGGCCCGCCGTCAAAGCCGCTGCCACGCCCAGCCCAATCATCGCGCGTGCGATCAAGAATGACAGGAAACCCGTGGATACCGCGAACAATCCAGCGCCCACTGCTGCGAGCACGAGCAGCGCACTCTGGACGCGACGCGGACCAAACCGGTCCAGCAAAATGCCAACTGGGATCTGGACCGCCGCGAGAACAAGGAAATAGACCGACGTAAGCAGCCCGAGGTCGGCGGTCCCAAGCCCGGTATCCGAGCTGAGACGACCGGCAATCAAGGCGTTGATCGTTCGAAACAGATACGAAAGATAGTATCCAGCAGCAAACGGGAAAAATACGCGCGCCGTAAGACGCCATGCCCCTAGAATCTGCATGCTGGCCCTTCTTGCTCCTCAGCTCATTCGAGCCGATAGCGCGTCCAGCTTTTTAAGGGCTTGGCTAAATTGCTGTGATCGTGGGCTGGCGTAGAAAAAGAAGGACCGCCGAAATGGTCTATGTACACGGTTCAATCAGGTTTCCTCGGCCGGGTCCTGACGGCGGATATCTTCTGGAATCTCGCGTAGAAAGCTTTGCCCCTTTTGCAAGCGACGCCCGAGCGCCTCGACGAATCCTTCAAAGCGTTCCCTACCCTTTGCCTGAGCGGCCGCCTGCGCATTGTTTGGTAGCGGCGGCGTGATGGTCAGCCAGAAACGGATGAAGAGGGCCAGGGTCTCGGCCGTCAAACCGACGTCGCGCTCCAATCGCTGCATCTGACGCGATAGCCGATCGAGGCGGCGAGTAAACGCCGCCTCCCGCCTGTCCGCGCCGTCCGGTGACAGAAATGAAGCAACCGCCGCCTCCACGATAGCCGACCGCGAAAGCTTCTTGCGATCGGCGAGCTCCGAGATCTGTTTCAGAAGCTCTGGCGGGAAATAGACATTCATCCGGTCGCGCATATCGCCTCAGAGCTCCATACCGTCATTCGGGTCCATGGCGACCTGACGGGCGACGCCGCGCATCTGTTGGCGCATTTGCCGGGACTGGCGGGCCTCATCCTCATCATCGTCAAGAACCGCGGCAAATTCCTCCGCCGGGGTCGGCTCGCTCGTCTCCTTGGCGATCGCAACGTGATCGGGGAGTTCGGGCTCACGACGGAGACCGCTGTTCTCCGTGTCTTCCTTTCCTTGCCCCCTGTCGATTGGAGGCGGTGCCGGCTTCAGCGTTCCAAGCGTCGACCATCCGTCCGTTCGCGAAGATCGACCGGATGACGCCGGATCGGGCGGCGGCAAGACCCGCTCAGTAAACCGCGCATCCTCATAATAGCGGACCTTCTTCGCCCGGATCGGCGGCGTGCCCGCCACCATGACGATCTCTTCTATCGGCGGAAGCTGCATGACCTCGCCCGGGGTCAGCAGCGGCCTTGCCGTCTCCTGGCGCGAGACCATCAGGTGCCCCAGCCAGGGGTTCAACCTGTGACCGGCATAGTTTTTCATGGCCCTCATCTCGGTCGCGGTACCGAGCGCGTCGGACACACGCTTGGCAGTCCGCTCGTCGTTGGTCGCGAAGCTGACGCGGACGTGGCAATTGTCGAGAATCGCGTTGTTCGGCCCATAGGCCTTCTCGATCTGATTGAGCGACTGCGCGATCAAGAAACTCTTGATGCCGTACCCCGCCATGAAGGCAAGCGCGGACTCGAAGAAATCAAGCCGACCCAGCGCCGGGAACTCGTCGAGCATCATCAGAACTCGATGCCGCCGGTCACGGGCGTGCAAATCCTCGGTCAGGCGCCGACCGATCTGGTTCAGCACCAGGCGGATTAGTGGCTTGGTCCGCGAGATATCGGAGGGCGGCACCACGAGGTAGAGCGTCGTTGGGCCGCAATCTGAGATCAGATCGGCGATCCGCCAGTCGCACCGGCAGGTCACGTGGGCCACCACGGGGTCGCGGTAGAGCCCGAGAAACGACATTGCGGTGGACAGAACGCCGGAACGTTCGTTCTCGGATTTGTTGAGGAGTTCGCGCGCG
>NZ_LFIQ01000124.1:282429-285251 GCF_001189245.1 Bradyrhizobium pachyrhizi
CGAGGCGACGACCGGATGAGCACCTTGCTCGCCGAGGTGCGGCGTAGTCATCATCGCCCTCAGAGTCGCCTCGATCGGCCGCTTCGGGTCGGACAGGAAGGCGGCAACGCCAGCCAAGGTCTTGTCCAACTCGGCATAGAGGACATGGAGGATGGCGCCGACCAGGAGCGAATGACTGGTCTTCTCCCAATGGTTCCGCTTGTCGAGCGAGCCTTCCGGGTCGACCAGGACGTCGGCGACATTCTGGACGTCGCGAACCTCCCATTCCCCGCGCCGGACCTCGAGCAGCGGATTGTAGGCTGAGGACTTTGGGTTGGTCGGGTCGAACAACAGGACGCGGCCATGCTGCGAGCGAAAGCCCGCGGTCAGTTGCCAATTCTCCCCCTTGATGTCGTGAACGATGGCCGAGCCGGGCCAAGCCAGCAGGGAGGGGACGACAAGACCGACGCCTTTGCCAGACCGGGTGGGTGCAAAACACAAGACGTGCTCTGGTCCGTCATGCCGGAGGTAATCGTGCTCGAGTTTACCGAGCACCACACCATCCGGACCGAGAAGTCCGGCCGCTCGAACCTCTTCCGGATCAGCCCAGCGCGCCGAACCATAGGTCTCGACATTCTTGGCTTCACGCGCGCGCCACACCGACATGCCGATCGCCACCGCGATCGAAACGAAGGTCCCTGACGCTGCGATGAAGGCTCCCTCGACAAAAACCTGTGGCGCGTAGGCGTCATAGACGAACCACCACCAGAAGAAGATCGGTGGGTAGTAAACCTTGAAGCCGGACAGTTCGAACCAGGGCCGCCCAAGCTCTGGTTGCCAGGCAAGTCGCCAAGCCGTCCACTCGGTTGCTCCCCAGATGGCGAGCAAAACAATCAGGCCGACAACGATCACCTGTCCCCAGAGGATTTTGGTTCCGGACATCCCGGGTGCCCTTCCGCAACTGAATTGGAGAAATTGCTAGAGACCGAGGTCGCGCTTCCGACCGAAGGCCCATTCGATGCCGCCGCCATCCTTCACGACGCCTGTGACGTGTTGAGCGAGCCTCTTTTCGAGTTCGCGCGACCAGGGCACGAGTTGGAAGCCGAGCCCATTATCGATCATGGCGAAGCGTCCCGAGGCGAGCGTCAGCCGCTGGCGATACGTGCCCGCCACATGCTCCCCGGAGGCGGCGTTCACGTGAGGCAGGCGGGTGTCGGCCGAAACCTTTGCTGCCACTTCGTCCAGCTCGCGCCGGCGCAACGTGTTCAGGAGGTCGCGCTGCAGGATGACGCGTTGGCCCTGCCGCCGCGCCAGGCCCTCCTGAACCAGATGCTCGGTACGGGCTTCCATGGCGCCGCGGGTCTCGCGGCCGAAGCCGCCCATGGCGAGCGGCATGGGGTCGCGTTCAACCAGCCGGTGGTCGAGCCAGGTTGCCCCTCGTGCCGTGACCTGGCTACCAAGATCGAGATCGGAACGGATCGCCAGCACTATGGTCGGCCACCGATCCCCGGCTTGACCGAAGCGTCTGACTTCAACGATGCCGCCGATCGGCGGTCCATGGTCGAAGGCTTCGAGCCCACGGAAGCGCACGTGGTGAGCGCGTCCATCTGTTCCGTCGATCAGGGCGTAGGCCTCGCCGGTCAGTTCGTCATGCAATCCACGGTCGATCAGTCGTCCGATAATCTGGGACATCGGCTGCCCACCCTCGATGACGAAGTCGGCAACGCCGCGTGCTTCCCCACGCTCGGTAAAGGCGCGGTGCATGGTCTTGATGATGTCCCCACGCATGCCGAGGTCGCGCAAGCTCCGCTCGGCCTCGAGCCCGACCATCCATTCCCCAGGTGCGGCGGACGCAACGAGGCCCGTCTTCTCCAGATGTTGAAGGCGACCGACCATCAGGCGCCGAATCTCGGGATCGGACATCCCGGGATTCTCTGGGCGAAGATCGACATAGCCGGTCTCATCTGCCGCCAGCCGGATCTCCCGATCGAGCCGCGTCAATCGCTCCGCCGTGACCTCCCTCTCCAGCGAATTGCGGATCTCGTGCTCCGGTTTTGGACCCAGTTCAATAGCGACCAGTTCCTCGGCGCGTGAGCGCAGGCCCTGGCTGATGTAGTCGCGGGAGATCACGAGATCCGCTCCTTCCTCATCTATTCCCCGAACGAGAAAATGGACGTGAGGGTTGTCGGTATTCCAATGGTCGACAGCCATCCAATCGAGCCGCGTGCCAAGATCGATCTCCATCTGCTTGGCAAGATCGCGGGTGAAGGCCTTCAGGTCGATCATTTCGCCGGCATCCTCGGGCGAGACGATGAACCTGAAATGATGCCGATCGTCCTTGCACCGTTCTGCGAAAGCCACGCTATCGGCGCGGTCGTGGCCGACGTCGAACATCTCGGCCCGTTCACCATTCCGGGTCACGCCATCGCGCTTCAGATATGAGAGGTGGGCGGTCATCGGCGCTGATCGGTAGGCTCGCCCTTTGTGACGAACCACGCGCGCCTTCACGACGACTCGCCGCGTCGGGCTGAACAATCTGGCGCGGCTAAAGGCGAGGCGGCCGCGGCCAAACGTTGAGCGCCCATGGACCGCCGAACGACGGCCGGCCACCGCCTGACCCGAGGTATGTCCTGCTTTCTTCGCGGCCCGCAGCACCTGGTTGATGAAGCTCTTGGGCTTCGGCGTGCGGGTATTGCGGATGCGCCCAGGCCGAATATGCAGGTCGCTGTCGCGGATGCTCACGGCCGGCCCTCCCAACAATCAAAGGCGCACGCGGTGCCGAAAACGACTTTGATTGCGCTCACCAAAATGCCAGGCGCGGCACGCGCCCCGACCGACCGGCA
>NZ_LFIQ01000021.1 GCF_001189245.1 Bradyrhizobium pachyrhizi
GTGAAGTTCGGATCGAGCGGCGCCGGGTGCTGGTCGACGACATGAACGTAGCGGCCGCAGGCATTGGCCTGCCACAGCTCGACCAGCGTGTTGGGCACGCCGCGGCCGTCCTCGTCGAGCACATAACCATGCACGATGATGCGCTCGCCGAGCGGCTCGCCCTTGGCCTGGATGGTGAGGTCGTTGTCGTGCGCGCGCACGGTCTCATGACCATAGACCGGCCCGGTCAGCTCCGAGAGCGTGTGCCGCATCGGGATCAGCGGCTT
>NZ_LFIQ01000022.1 GCF_001189245.1 Bradyrhizobium pachyrhizi
CCTGCCCGGGGTGCTGACCGGATGCGTACCGTTCATGCCCAGGGCTCCGCTCAGCTTCGTTGATCAATTGAAGCAGCAGGGCTGGGCTCTGGCCGCCGAGAGTAGCAGTCTGATGTCCTTCCGTGCCACTAACTCGGGAGGTGCTCCCGCTATCGAGCTTCATACAGATGCGCAGACATCTACTCGGAAGTGAACTCGGGTGCGTACGCCGCTCATCGGCGCATGAAACGAGCTTGTTCAGAGAATAGTTCGGCGATCGTTGATGAGGTGCCGCGAGCGGATATATTCACTGGGAAGCCTTGGTTTGGCGTCAAGATGGTCAGGCTTATTGAGCGACCTGCCGAAGTGTGTCGGCTCGCCAAAGGAGTCAGGCTCGATTACACGCCAGCGGCTTACTGTAGGATAATGCAACCATAAGTGACATGGTGTAAAAATCGCTTCATGCCATTCGATGTCATCGAATTGAGAATATCGTCGTCGGGAAGTTTGCGTTTGCGGTGTACTCCATTGCGCCGCCTCGATTGGAGGGGACCTGCTATGCTCGACTCCGAAACTATTGCCTGCCTCCGTCAAGTGCTAGATGAAGTTTGCAAGGGGGTGCCCCTTCAAGAGACTGGCACCCGAGCGCACGTCGCTTCCAAAATTCTAGAAGCCGCATCGCGAGGCGAGACTTCCGTTGAAGTTCTCAAGCAAATTGGGCGGAAGGCCTTGGCAGGCGCCCCGTCGATGTGGCCCGAGCGAGGCTCTCGTCGCCAGTCAACTGGAGGGAGCGGTTCCGGCGACCCTACCAAACAAGATCAAGGACGTTGATTCGGATTATCTCGGTAGAGCGCCGGCGACGTGATAGCATTCTCGGAGCGCGCCGTTATGGAGGCAGATCCGAAACGGCTAGGCTTCCGCAAGATCGCTTGGGTCGCGGTAAGGCAGTCATTTACCGGAACATGCGGCTCTCATGATTGAGCTCATCGGCGATTGATCAAGCAGCCCGCGAGGAACAAGTTGATCGAGTCACCGGACCGGCAGGGACGCACTTGATGGAAGGCCCAGTTGACCAGCCCAGCTCCACTTGTCGTGAGGATGACCGGTGAATCCGGTCGCACCATAGTAAGCGGCGTGGTTGTCAACGCCGGACACGCGGTGCAAATCCAGCTTCGATTTGCCGTTCTGCCCGCTTCTAGGCCGATCGACTGAATGGTTGAAATCCGATGCAGAGTGGGCCCTTGGCGCTAGATTTGAGCGTTGGCACGCCGCTCATTGCATCAATTTGAATGAGGGCAGGTGCTAGAAGCCTTGGCCAAGTTTTCGTGTCAACGAGGGGCGGTATCGAAGCCGCATACTAGGGGAGGAACAGTGACCGATCACGTGACCACCGTCCTCCAACTGCGTGACTGTTCTGGAGACGAAGCTCTCAAGGGTGGGGCCGCCACGCCGCCGATCCTTCACGGACGCCTAGTGGTAAGTTCCAAGAAGCAGGCTTCGCTCAAAAATGCGATTCTGGCGAGACTTTCTGTAGAGGACCTTGCCGTAATAGGGGGGAGCCTTGAGCCGATCGTTCTGAAAGAACGTCTGGTTCTGCAAGAGCCGAGAAGGCCGGTCGAACACGTCTATTTCATGGAATCGGGTCTCGTCTCGCTGAGGGTCGTTGCGGCGGGAAGCATGCTTGAAACGGCGGTCATAGGATATCCGGGCGCCGTCGGCACTTCGTTCTTGTGGGGTGGACATATTTCGCCCCATCAATCTGTGGTGCTCTTTCCCGGAAGCGCGTACAGGATTCCGGTCGAGAATTTGCGCCGGCTGATGAAGGAGCGGCCGGGCATCCGAGAGCGCCTCTTTGAATACCTTCGGGCGTTGACCTTTCAATGCGTCCAGACAGGTCTATGCGGAGTTCGGCACAATCGCGAGCAGCGGCTTGCGAGCTGGCTCTGTCTAGCGAGTGACGCTGTTGACGCTTGCGTGCTGCCAGTTACTCACGACTATCTTTCTTCCGTCTTGGGATTGCGCCGCGCGGGGGTTACGGAGACGCTAATTCGATTCGAACAACAAGGGTTGATCCGCAAGATGCGTGGCGTTTTGCAGATCGACCAGCGCGAGTCTCTCGAGCAAAGAGCCTGCTGTTGTTACAAGCTAGTCTCAAGCGCATATGCCTCATCTCTGTCCGCATTTGCTGCATGCGCGGATTGATCTAAGACTTGCGACAATCCTGTCCTTGCTGGTCCCGATGATCATCGGACTCACACAACGCCCTCATTCTGTTGGTTTGACTACGGTCCTACTATCGTTGGTAAATTCTTAGCCTGCGCCGATCGGCATTAGCGCGCGGCGATCGACCATTATGCGGGCTTCTTCCCACGTATGCGTTGACGAACCTTGCCAGATTTAGCCGATGCGCGAATTCGTTGGCTATCAGCACGGTGGATCTGCCTGCAGTGGCAGACGTCTGCCTGAGACTTTGATGCTTTTTTCCGCTGTAGAGAAAGGCAATTCCATCCGTCAGGTTCATATAGAGCCTCGGTGGTCCTCGCTTGCGGTCTCATCCTGCTGACCGTTTCGCGTGCGAGCCGTTGTTGCCGCCGTTCAAGTACTCAAGGCCATCCGCGAGTAAAGGTCTCCTGATCTCACAGACGTACTTCGACATCCCCGGTCAAGTACACCTGATCTACTCGAGGCCTCACCTCGATCGCAGGCGCGGCGCCGAACCGGACGCCAAATCTGATGTGGGTCTATGAATTTGACTTCGGGGCTCTGGGGCGCCCGGAAAGTTCTTCATCAGGCAGGACGAGGGCGACGTGGCTGACGCCTAACGCGCTCGCGAGTTCGAACAACGTCACTACGGTCGGATTGCGCCGGCCATTCTCGAGGCCGCTGATATACTGCTGAGTAAAGCCAGAGGCCTCGGCGAATTTCTCCTGAGTGAAGCCCTTCTGCTTCCGCAGCTTGGAGAAATTCCGGCCTACCAACTTGCGCATGTCCATCTGCGCAAGTTGCGTTTTTACATACTAGGAGGTTTATCTCCTATAGTATGTAATTCCCAAGCTAGGGACGAGTTGGGATGTCGGACGGTCTTTCGAGACGCACGCCAGTGATAAAGTCAATCTGCGATTCTTATGCTAGACTTGCAGCATTCCAGCCTTGGCAGGGCCACGTTTGCAGAAATTGAGAAGATTGAGCTAAATGGTAGGAACCATGCCGAAGCCGCCCATCGCCAATCCTGACGTCGCCGATTCGGCTCCGAATGATCCCGTGCTTACGAGTTATGATGAGCAACATCTAGCGACCTATTGGCGCCTACTTGATGCCGCGGCTGAGGGGGCTGACTGGAAGGAAGTAGCTCGCATCGTGTTGCGTATCGATCCAGATCATGAACCGGCCCGCGCCCGCAATGCATTAGATACTCATCTCGCGCGAGCAAATTGGATGGCAGACGATGGTTACCGCCATTTGCTGCGCGGCGGGGCCTCCAAACAGCAATCCGTTGCCATCTGGTATCCGAAATCGAGAATAGGTTTCTTCTTTATCCAAAGTGATCGTTCTTACGCATTATGCGATGCGACATTAGCGACTTGTTGCGCAACCGCTGGCTTTATAGACATTGCCTCACAATTTAATTGGGGATCAGTTGCATGTCGGAGCTCGACTGGCGCTCAACGGAGCCATATCAGCGCATGATGGAAGCAGGAGACAGGGCAAATTTTGCTTGGGAATCGCTCAGGCGCAGTCCGAACTTCCGACTTGCTTAGGGAGGCTAGCAAGCGGAGCGGGAACGTGAGCGCCGAATTCCGAAGGAGATGGGGCGTCTACTTTCGCTCATGACCCCCAGCGGCCCTTTTTTGGGCAAACGATCTCCTGGGCACCCGAGGCTTTGCCGAACGTGGTGCCAATTGTACGTAGCACGTCTGCCTCGCAGGTCGTTGGCGTGCCGCTGCTGCTCGCTGACCTTGCGTCAGGCAGTATCAAACAGGCTTCGGATGGTTGGCATGCCGTATTGCGCATTCAGGGAGTGCAACATCACCTTTGGCTGAAACAGGCGCCGCAGGTAGGAGCTTTCTATTCCGCCGAACTGCCGTACGATGCGGACTACGAAATTCGCGGTTATGCCTCACATCGCCTCTGGCGCGCCATCAATGGTCGCCCGGTGGGGACCTCCGTATCATCGGCTGTCGGCGCAGCAGCGGGAAAGACTGGCGTTAGCGCTGCGAGCGCTGGATGGGTACACGGATGGTGCATCCTATCGCATTATCGCGGAAGTGTTGTTTGGCAGACACCGCATCTCTGAGCGTGGCTGGAAGACCCACGAAGTTCGTGCCCGAACAATCCGCTTGGTGAAGGCTGGGCGTGCTCTTGTGCGCGGCGGCTATCGCGCGTTGCTTCGTCCGCCATCTCGCAAGTATTGTAAGCGGCAAGGAGACCCCGTCTGGCGGAGGGGATGAGCGATCGGCTATCGGCTGCTGAGTTTGTGAGCCGATGTGAGCTTCTATGTCTGCGCCTAGTTCTGGAACTAGAACCTTCCATATGATCGAAGCGGTCGCCGACCGCCTTGAGGGGGCGCCGCGACAGCTTCGCCGACGCTGGTCGGACGAGTTCAAGGCGCAAGTTGTGACAGAGGCACTGGAGCCCGGCGCGAGCGTCTCGGCGATCGCCCGCCGGATCGGTATTCACCCGTCGCAGCTGTTCGCCTGGCGCCGTGATGCTCGGGCCGAGCGGCATCATCGCTCGCGGCACTCGAGTTGCGAGGGTGTGGTGGCGTCGGTGGCGGGCGCAGTGATCGAGATTGCCATTGGCGAGGTCATCGTGCGCGCCGGCGTGGATGTCGACGAGGCGCACTTGCAGCGGGTGCTCCGGGCGGTCCGTTCGTCATGATCCCCTCTGGTGTGAAGGTGTTCCTGGCCAGCCATCCGGTCGACTTCCGCAAGGGTATCGATGGCCTTGTCGCGCTTGTGCGGGATGCCGGCTCAGATCCGTTCGACGGTGCGCTATATGTATTCCGGGCCAAAAGACCACAGCTCGTTTCATTGTGCGTCCCTTTGTCAGATCCCAGGCAGGCGGATCAACCTATCGTACTGATAATCAATGTAGTTTTTCGGCCGACGTTCGATCACGCGCTGCACCGCTATGCGCACTGACTCCGACGTCAGCGCGTCGACCGGAACCAACCATTGCGCCCCCTTGATCGCTTGCGTTGCCGGCAGAATGCCCTTCAGCACGAGGCTCTTTGCTGATCCGACGCAAATCCCAAAGTGTGCCGCAGCCTTCGCAAGGCTGATCATTTTGCCGTTGGATGATGCGGGGTCGTATTCCGGCAAGCCCAGGCGTTCGCGCATTTCCCGCACGCGAACAGTCGTCCAGGTTTCGCCGTCGCCGGTCTTGCAGCGCATCCGATTGAGCGACACGGCGAGCTCGCGATCAGGCCAACGACCAGCGAGTTTGCGAAGTGCGTCAACGGCCGTGGGTGCCATATCTCCTGGATATCGACCCGTCTTAACGCGAGCAACACGAACCTCCGTGTGCCGGCCGCCGGTCCAGTGGATGAGCAGAACCGCCTCATTGGTGTTTTCGTCGAGATCGCAAACAATCTCTCGGACCACGATGTGAACTAGCCGTTGCTTGGTGCGCGTGTCCGTGGACGGTGCATTCCAGACCCGCGGCAGATCGTGCGCAAGTTGCAGAAGCAGGGCGCGGTCGATCTTGGGGGTTTCCGCTGATGCGGCGCGCTGCTCCTTGATCCGACCTTCAAGCTCGGCAACCCGCTCCAAGGCGCCATTCCAGCGCGCCTCGAGTTCGCGGGCAACGTGACGCTTCGCCGGATCCACAAGTTCGTATCGGCGTGCGGCAAGGGACGCTTCGTAGCTTGCAACTTCAAGCTCCCGTTCGACGGCGGCGATGATCTCTTGTCTCGAGCGCTCAATCTGGTCGGACGCCAATATGGCTGCTTCAACAGCCCGATCGGAGACCGCCTCAAGGATTTGCAGCGCGACCGCACGATCGACGCGCACACCGTCGATGCCGATACATAGGCCTGCCCCGACATGGGCGTCATCGCCGCGGCATTGATAGCGATGGGCATTCCCCTTGGCCTGGCCATAGAACACACGCATCATTCGCCCGCAACGTCCGCACCGCATCAAGCCGGTCAGGAGTGCGCGTCCCCCGCGCGCCGATTTACGCGAGCAATTCTTTTTCATGTGCGCGTTTTCCAGCAGCAGCTTCTGATTATCTTCGTACTCCTGCCAACTGATATAGCCGGGATGATTGCCGCGCAGGAGAACATTCCATTTCTCCCGTGGCTTCTTGAACCCGCTGACCTTGCGGGCGCGACCGTCCACGATCCGTGTCTTCTGAGCGATTCGGCCAAACGCATAGGCGCCAGCATAGAGCGGATTGTGCAAGATCTGCATCACCGAGTGATAGGCCGGCGCCTTCCAGCTGAGCTTGTAGATTTGAACGTTCCTCAGGACCACAGGCATCTTAATGTCGGCGGCGCGCAGCCAAAGAAAGACCTGCCGGGCGCTGCCGAGCTCGCGGAACTTCGTGAAGACGAGTCGAATCACTCCCGCCACATGTTCGTCGGGATCGATTTCGATTTTGCCGAGTTCATTCCAGCAAAATCCTGGTGGAAGCATGAAGCGGTACTCGCCGCGCTTGGCCTTGGAGTCTCGAGCGGCGATTCCACGTTGGCGAAGAGGCTCAGCTCATACTCCGACATCGTCCCCTTCAGTCCGAGAAGCAGGCGGTCGTTGACAAGCCGCGGATCGTAGGCACCGTCGGGATCGACGACCAACGCGCCGGCGAGCGCGCATAGGTCGATCAAATGATGCCAGTCACGCCCATTGCGCGCCAGCCGCGATGCCTCGATGCAATAGACGGCACCGACGTCGCCTGAACATACCATCGCCACAAGCCGCTCAAATCCAGGCCGCTGGGTGCTGCCTGATCCTGAGCGGCCAAGATCGTCGTCAATGACCGTCACGGACTTAAATCCGGCGGTTTCCGCGGCCTGCGCCAAGTCATATTGCCGCCGCTGGCTTTCGAGATTCCCCATGACTTGGGACATCGTCGATTGGCGAACATAGACGACGGCGACGCGACTGAGGTGATCAGGTGTGATCTTGATGCTCATGATCACCTCCCGTCATCTGAACGGTCTCGACGCCTGCCGCCTCCAGCAGGAGATCGGCGAGCGCCTGGATCAGGCCTTTGGGATTGGCGCCCAGCGGGTTCTGGGGAATCCGATGCCCCAGATCCAGACCCAGTTGCATCGGTTCGCGATATTGGTGTTTTCTCCGCACGTCCTTTCTCCCTCTTCATTGAAGGACGGGATCGTGCGCCCGACGCCTGAGTCGTGCCGAGAAGCTTCAGAACTGCGGCAAATTCGTTGAGCCCCTCAATACTGACCTGCGGCGGCCCAAGGGCCATGCCGGCACAGTAGCTTTCGTCGAACATCCAATTGGGAACCTCGCGGCTAAACCCACGCCGCTCCTCGGTATAGATGCACTTCAAATCCTTGCCGCGTCGGAAAGGTGCGACCTGAAGCGTCCGCCGAAAAAGCGGATGCCACGGATATGCAATTGTCGCGCTTCGAAGACTGTATGCAGAATGTCGCGTGTTGGCCGGACAGAATAAAGATCGTGTGGTGGGACGGGTCCGGCGTGTGCCTCTATTTAAAACGCCTTGAAAAGGCGAAGTTTTGCTGGCCGCGGATTGGGCATCATCGGGTGCAGATGAATCCCGCGCAGTTGATGGCACTGGTGGATGGGATGGATTGGAAACGGGTCCGGACCGTGGCGGTCAAGCCGCCAGAGATTGTTGGGTAAAAGCACTGCGGCGAAGTGAATCAGTGGCCTGAAAGGGCAAGAGAAACGGAGCAAAATGTGCTCTGGTCGGGTCAATGTCGCCGCCCGATCTCAACCTCCCGAATGACGTAGAGATGTTGAAAGCCATGGTGCTTGCCATGGCCGAGAAGGCGGCCCGCGCCGATGCTCTGGAGAGCGAGGTCGCCGATCTCAAGGCGTGCAACGCCGATGCCGATGCGCGGATCGAGCGGCTGACGCAGATCCTGAAGGCCTTCGACCGCGCCCGGTTCGGCCGACGATCGGAAAAGCTCGGCTCTGCGAGCGACGACGATGATCAGCAGGCCTTCGTCTTCGAGGAAATCGAGACCGGCATCGCTGCGATCAAGGCCCAGGTCAGCAAGGGCCGTGAGCAAGCGGACAGCAAGCGCGCGCCTCGTCGGCGCAAGGGCTTTGCGCCCCATCTGGAACGGATCGAAACCGTCATTGAGCCGGAAGAGCTGGCTGAGCATGCCGGCAAGCAGAAGGTGCTGATCGGAGAGGACGTGTCGGAGCGTCTTGATGTGGTGCCGGCGAAGTTCCGTGTGATCGTCACGCGCCGTCCCAAGTATGCCTTCAAGAACGCGGACGGCGTCATCCAGGCGCCGGCCCCGGCCCATATCATTGAAGGAGGCATTCCGACGGAAGCGCTTCTGGCCCGGATCGCCGTCGCCAAATACGCCGATGGCCTGCCGCTCTACCGGCGGGAGGCGATCTACGCGCGCGATCATGTCGAACTCGACCGCCAGCTGATGGCGCAATGGATGGGCAAGCTAGGCTTCGAGCTCGAGATCGTGGCCGACTACGTCTTCAGCGAGGTCAAGAAGGCCGAGCGAGTCTTTGCCGACGAAACCACCTTGCCGACGCTTGCTCCCGGCTCTGGATCGACGAAGACAGCCTACTTATGGGCCTATGCCCGGGATGACCGAACCTTTGGCCGCGGCGGTCCCCCGATGGTGGCTTATCGCTTCGAAGACAGCCGCTCCGGCGAATGCGTCGTCCGGCATCTCAATGGTTATCGCGGCATCCTGCAAGTGGATGGCTATGCCGCCTATAACAAGCTCGCGCGATCCGATCGCGGCAATGATGCCATCACATTGGCTGGCTGCTGGTCACACAGCAGGCGCAAGTTCTACGAGCTGCATGTTGCAGGGAGCTCGGACGTGGCAACGACGACGGTGGAGCGGATGGCAAAGCTCTGGCAGGTCGAGAAAACCGTGCGCGGTCAAAGCCCCGACGCTCGCGTTGCCGCGCGCCAGCAAGCCTCCGCGCCGGATCGTCGCAGATCTCTTCGATCTCTGGTAGCAGACCTTGCCGCGGATCTCGGGTAAATCAAAACTGGCTGAGGCGATCCGCTACGCCGTCTCGCGCCGTGCCATCTTCGAACGCTTCCTGACCGATGGTCGCATCGAGCTCGACTCCAACATCGTCGAACGCGCTATCAGGCCACAAACAATTACGAGAAAGAATAGCCTGTTTGCCGGTAGCGACGGCGGCGGACGAACCTGGGCGACCATCGCGACACTGCTGCAGACAGCGAAGATGAACAACGTCGATCCGCTCGCCTGGCTTGCTCTCACGCTTCAGCGTATCGCCAACGGCTGGCCGAGCAGCGAAATCAACGCACTCATGCCATGGAACCACGCCGTCTGACGGCCTCAGCTTGCCGCTTACCAAGTATTAAACTAGGGGGGCGAAAAAAGTCCTTGAATGTTCGGCACGCCCTAGGTTCGCCTACCCCGCCATCGTGACCGCCGACGCCGCCCCCACTCGGCCGCGCTCCGCACGAT
Organism: Bradyrhizobium pachyrhizi; assembly: GCF_001189245.1. Classification (GTDB taxonomy): domain Bacteria; phylum Pseudomonadota; class Alphaproteobacteria; order Rhizobiales; family Xanthobacteraceae; genus Bradyrhizobium; species Bradyrhizobium pachyrhizi. The sequence goes on from NZ_LFIQ01000022.1 coordinate 9,614, forward strand.
GGCACAGAGCCGAACAACGCCGGTCCGACGCCAGCTTGCCACTGCGATCCCTACGCACGCATGAAGCTGCGCGCTTTCTCGGCCTGTGCGAGCAAACAGTCAATCGCGACCCACGCGCCACAGGTGGCCTGACCTATCGCAAGCTGGGTGAACGTGTCGTCTATCCACGCTTAGGTTGACCGCGGAGCCACGTCGACGAGCGATGCCGGCGCCAGATCCATGTTGTCGGCTGCAGGCAGGATTAGCCCACTTGATTTGCACCGACGTTGCGGCGCGCTCCACCGCTGCGGGCAGGCGTTTTTCTGACGGCTCGACGGGCGCGTCAACGTCCGGGCGGAGGCGAGGGGTAGCGCTCAGAGACTAGCTGCAGGAAGACGGCCAACGCCGGGTTTTCATTTTTTGCCTTGCCAATAACTGAAAAGTCGAACCGACTGGGACCGGTGCCATCGCGCACCTCTCGGTAGGTCAAGCCCGCGAAATTGGGGCCCATGTCAGATTCGAGCACGAGGCTTATGCCGGCCCGCATGCTGATCAGACTCATGATGATGCCACGCCTGACGTCGTGGCGTTCAATTTTGGGGCGATCCTCAGGCGAGACAAGCTTGGAAACCAGGAGATATTCAAACTCCTTTCCGGGATCGTAATGGCTCAGCGAAACCGTCTGCTCATGCAGGTCAATCCAATTGACAGTCTCACGCGAACTGAGAGTATGGTCTTGAGGTAAGGCAACCAGGACGCGCTCGCTCCACAGCGGCAGGGCACTGGCGTCCAACAACGGCGGGCGCCCTGGTGCAATCAGCATGTCGATCACGCCGTTGCGAAGTTCGGCCGCCAGACGTGTTCGTGATCGTTCGATTGTCGCCAGTTCGATTTGGGGATATTGCTGCTTAAATTCGAGCAGCGAGGTTTGGAGATTGCCTGCTGAAAGCGAGGTGCAGAAGCCGACACTCAGACGGCCACTTTCGCTACTCTGAACTGCGTGCGCGGTTGCGATAAGTGCGTCGAATTCTTCCACATCGTGCCAGCCGAAGAATACTGCGGCCAGCCCGCGTTGGACGCGCACCTCCACTATAGCGCTCAAAAATAGCTATGCCCAAGTGGTGTTCAATTTCGATAATTCTTCGGCTGAGGCTCGATTGTTGCGAGCTCAGCAACTCCGCAGCTTGACGGAAACTGCCGCAATCGGCCGCGGCAACGGCCGATCTCAGGTGTTTTAATTCGAGAGATTTGGCGGCTTGGAGTGACGGCCGCCACCGACGGAAATTGTGCATTTTAAGGCTTAAGCGAGCGGGCTGCTTCCCAATGTAGCGAATTGAGACTTGTACCTGCTTCTCAAGCCCTAAGCGGCAGCTCGGACGACGGGGGCCCAAAGCACCGGGCCTGAGATGCGCCCGGCCCTACGGATGCGCTCCAAAGCGTCAGTGGACACCTCGAGATAGCCGGCTAATGCGGTCGTATTCCCGAGCGGTCGAGGCATTCCAATCGAACGAAGGGGCCATCCTGCACGCCGAAGAATACGATGCATGCGAGCATCAGTGACGGTGACGAGTTCCGTTAGTCCAGTGGAGAGACCAAATTCGATCATGCCTGCAAAGAGCTCGTACGTGGCGCCAGCAAGTCCACCGCTCCCTTTCTGTGCATCAGCAGGAGCGTCGAGAGCGAAGCGGCTGCTTTCCCACACCTGAGAGCTTCGTGGTGCACGTTGTCCATCAAGGAGAACTGGGAAAAATCTCTCTGAGCATGGTCGGTCCAGTTGACGGCAGAAGGCGGACACAACCCTGAATTCCGCCATCTGTTGCGCGATCCAGCAGATAAACTGGCCTAAGGACGTCATATTCGTCGATCTCCATATCGCCGCTGACCACGACATTCCAATTCAGCCGCAGCTTGAACACGCGATAACGCAGCCGGTGCATCTCAGCAAGGTCGTTGGTGAAATCGCTGTAGTACTGTGGCGTAATGAGCTGGATCATTTCGACCTCCCCGCTTGATTTCGCAAATCAAGCAGGAAGCTAAGGTCGCCGCACTCTGTACAGTCGCACAGGTGCTTATTGTGCGGTGTGGCCTATTTTCGAGAGTTGGCCTCGGCTGAAAGCGCTTCGGCTTGCCGAAGCGAGCGAACGCCGAGCTTCGCTCGGACGTTATCCAGGTGAAAGCCCGCTGTCCGCCGAGATATTCCGACAATGATCCCGATCTCCCTGGCAGATTTGCCGCGAGATGACCATTCGAGACATTGGAATTCGCGACGATTCGCGGTCGAAAGGCGCCTTGCATGTGCATGGAAAAACATCGCGACTAGTCGCAGATTCTCGGCCTGTTCGATTATCGAGCGCACAAAGTTGGGCCGACGCTCGTCGGTCGCAAAACTCAGCGCCGCGATCTCACCCCGGTGATCGTGAATCGGAAACGTGAGTCCGCAACGAATGCCAAATTCGGCAGCCTCTTCGAATAGCTCACGTTCGGGGTCCGACTGATTTCGCGGTTTGTCAAACGCCATCCGGAACTGCCCCCTTT
>NZ_LFIQ01000023.1 GCF_001189245.1 Bradyrhizobium pachyrhizi
GCGCGCGCAGGAGAAGAACCGGCGCAGCGAGGCCGACGACCGCGCCATGGCCGAACGGATCAGTCGGCTCATTGAGGTTCTCGACGGCGAGATCGCCGAGATCGAGGCCGATATCAACGCATTGACCAAGGCCGAGCCGGAGATCGCGGACGATGCGCGGTTGATGCGCTCACTGCCGGGCGTGGGTCCCGTGGCTTGCATGCAGCTGATCGCGAAGATGCCGGAACTTGGACATGTTGGAGCGAAGCAGATCGCCGCGCTCGCGGGCCTTGCCCCCTTCAACGTCGACAGCGGCGCCTTCCGTGGAAAACGCAAGATCGCCGGCGGCCGAAAGCGCGTTCGTGACGCCCTCTATATGGCGGCTCTGAACGCGGTTCGTCGGGCCGATCCATTCAAGGCCTTCTACGCGCGGCTGCGACAGGTCGGCAAACCAGCCAAGCTCGCTCTCATTGCCGTCGCCAGGAAGCTCCTAACGGTCCTCAACGCCATGATGCGCGACAGAAAGCCCTACCTGCAGACCAAGCCGACATAACAGTTGCCGG
>NZ_LFIQ01000024.1:0-15170 GCF_001189245.1 Bradyrhizobium pachyrhizi
ACTCAGGGGACCCATTACCCCAAATCTCAACTGTTGAGCGACACCGGTCCGCGATCCCGTTCATCATCGAAGACGGTGGCTATGGGTCCTGGCTTTCGCCAGGGCGACGGCGGTGGTTGCGGAGCCCCCCATCGGGTAGTTCGCAATGACGGAGGAGGCCGCAGCTGAGCTTCGCGCGCCCGCCTACGTCCGGAATTGCCGCCGATAGAGTCCGGACTCGCGGGCCATCCTGTTGGTCAGTTCCTGGGCGCGCGATGTTTCATCCGGCGTCATCGCCGCGGTCTGCGCGACCCAGTTTTCGCGCTTCACCGGGAAGCACTGCGCAACCGGCGTGCCCTTTGGCAACACGCCGTTGAAACTGGTGTCGTGCCAGCGTGCCGGGAAATGAACCCAGCTGTCGTGAAACAGATCGCAATCGACCATGCCGGTCAGCGTGGTGAACGGCAGGTCGAACCGGTTGACCGGATGCGTGAAGAACAGCGAGTAGCCCGGCGGCGCCTCGATGGTCCACAGATTGACGAACTTGATGACGAAGCGGTCGGGCTCGAACAGCGGCGAGCCGACCACCTGGCTTTCGTCGTGGAAGCCGACCGGCGAGCGCGGGAATTCGAGCGCGCCGCCGGCCGGAAGGTCGTTGTCCCAAGTGATCGCGCCATTCTCGACCTTGAGATCGCAGATCAGCGGCAACAGGAAACCCGATGTCATCGCATCGACGAATGGCGGGCAACGCTTGACGGTATCCTCTTCGCGATTGCTCATCGTATTGAAGGCCTGCGTCGGCATCGCCTTGAGCCATCCGGGAAGCCCCAACGACGCAGGCATCGGCGGCGGAATCTTGCCCTCGAGCTCCGCCGGGCAGCGGAATTTGATGGTGATCGCTTCGTTGTTGTTGGACACGGCTTTGGTCCTTGGTTCGTTCAGTGTCGGCGGCGCCCTTGCGCCAGTCGATGCTCGTCTAGCACGCGACGACGGGGCGGAGAAAGCAGCCGCATCAATCGCGAAGCGAGCCGCGATATCGAGCTATAAGTTGTTGTTATCATGACGGATAAGGCAAAGCCCTTAATCTCCCGGTTCGGCGCGCGCCAATACTGCTTTTCCGCGTCCCTCCGCTCGCCGGTGTGCAAGACTCTGCCGATAGGCATTGGCTTTCGACGCCCGCGGGGCGCATCATGGCCGGCGTCGCTGACGACACGATCTGCGTGAGGTAACGGAGCTACCATGGCCGAATCGAAGGTTGAGACCGCCAACGCTGCAGCTGCCGCGTCCCCCTCCGGCGAGAGCGGCGGCCCCAGCCAGCTCGCGGTCGCGACCGTCCGCACCGTGCCGATCGAGCAGGCGCAGTCCCGCACCGAGCACGATCTGCTCGGCGAGGACGATGTGCCGGCCAATGCGCTGTGGGGCATTCATACCAAGCGCGCGGTGATGAACTTTCCGATCACCGGCGTGCCGGTCGGGCACTTCCCGGAATTCGTCCGCGCGCTGGCGCTGGTGAAGCAGGCCGCCGCGCGCGCCAACAAGCGGCTCGGCTATCTCGCACCGGAGAAGGCGGATGCGATCGAGGCCGCCTGCACCCGGATTGCGACCGAAAAGGTCTATGCCGAATCCTTCGTCGTCGACGCGATCCAGGGCGGCGCCGGCACGTCGACCAACATGAACGCCAATGAGGTGATCGCCAACGTCGCGCTGCGGCTGATGGGGCGCAAACCGGGCGACTATCACGCGCTGCATCCGAACGACGACGTCAACATGGCGCAGTCGACCAACGATGCTTATCCGACCGCGCTGCGGCTCGCGGTGATCTTCGCCACCCAGCCGCTGGTGCGCGCGCTGGACGATCTCGCCTACTCCCTCAAGGGCAAGGCGGTGGAGTTCGCCGACGTGTTGAAGATGGGGCGGACCCAGCTTCAGGATGCGGTGCCGATGACGCTCGGCCAGGAATTCGACGCCTTCCACGTGACCGTGAAGGAGGACGTCGCGCGCCTGAACGAGATTTCCGCGCTGTTCCGCGAGGTCAATCTCGGCGCCACCGCGATCGGCACCGGCATCAATGCCGATCCGCGCTATGCGGCGCTCGCGGTCGAGGAATTGTCGCGGCTGTCCGGCCAGCCGATGGTGCTTGCCTCCAACCTGATCGAGGCGACGTCCGATCTCGGCGCCTTCGTGCTGTTTTCCGGCGTGCTCAAGCGCGTCGCGGTCAAGCTGTCCAAGATCTGCAACGACCTGCGGCTGCTGTCGTCCGGGCCGCGCACCGGCATCGGCGAAATCCGCCTGCCGGCGGTGCAGGCCGGCTCGTCGATCATGCCCGGCAAGGTCAATCCTGTCATTCCAGAAGTGGTCAACCAGGTGGCATTCCTGGTGATCGGGCACGACCTCACGGTCACGATGTGCGCCGAAGGTGGCCAGTTGCAGCTCAACGCGTTCGAGCCGACCATCGGCTATTGCGTCTTGAGCTCGCTGCGCATGCTGACGGCGGCGGTCGATACGCTGACCAAGCGTTGCGTCGACGGCATCGAGGCCGATCGCGAGCGTTGCCGCAGCCTGGTGCAGGGCTCGATCGGCCTGATCACGGCGCTGGCGCCGTCGCTCGGCTATGAGGCCTCATCGCGCGTGGCGCGCCGTGCGCTCAAGGAGAACCGCTCGGTCGCCGACATCGTGCTGGAGGAAAAGCTGCTGACCGAGGCGCAGCTCAACCAGCTGCTCGAGCTCGAGGCCATGACCCGCCCGGCGCGCCGGCAGCCGGTGCCGAAGAGTTGAAGGACAGCCGCTGTTGGCGAGGACATCAGCCGACACGGAGGATGTGCAGTATTCTGTCCGCAAACTCAGTTCACCTCTCCCGCTTGCGGGTCGAGACGAGCGAAGCTCGCTCTTAGGGGGTGGGGTGAGGGGCTCTCTCGGCCAGGCGGTGCGAGTTGCGAGACCTGTACCCCCTCGCCCGGATCGCATCTTGCGATGCGATCCGACCTCTCCCCGCAAGCGGCAGGGCAATCGCATTTGGAATGAACCGATTCTTCCGCGCCGTCATGGCCGGGCTTGTCCCGGCCATCTACGTCTTTTCTTTGCGTGGAGACGAAGACGTGGATGCCCGGGACAAGCCCGGGCATGACGAGTTTGTGGGAACTCCGATTGCCTCAAACGGCCATATGCGATTGCCCTCCCCGCGCGCGGGAGAGGGGGCGCAGTCCCTTCGGGGCCTACAGCGTCTTGATGAACTCGATCAGGGCGCGGCGTTCGTCTTCCTTCAGCTCGGGCCCGATCACGCCGGTGCGCTTCTCGTTGGAGAATTCGTGGCCGGAATTGCCGTTGCCGCGCTTGGTGGTGTCGAGCATGAAGGCGTTCTTGATCTTGTCCTTCCAGGCATAGCCGAGATCCTTGGGATCATACTCCCGGCTGCCGAGATAGAAGGTTGCGGGACGATCCTTCACCGGCGACAGCAGTGCGTAGATGGTCGGGACCGAGCCGTTGTGCAGATAGGGCGGGGTCGCCCAGATGCCGTTGAGCGGCCGGACCTTGTAGGCGAGCGGCGCCTGGATCTCGTTCGGCCGGTAGCCGTTGATGCGCTTGCGATCTTCCGGCGGGGTCTTGTTCTGGTCGTACCAATAGTCGACGGTCTTCTCGACGAGATCGCCGAGCGCCGGACCGAAACTGCCGTCCTTGATGTTGAGATTGGCCGGGGTCTCGACGGTGCGGTGCGCGAGGCCCTCGGCCTGCGCGCTGTCGGTGCCGATATGGCTGATCGGAATCATCTCGACGTCGAGCAGCGGCTGGCCGGCCTCGTTCCTGGTCCAGCGCTTCTTGTCCTTGAACAGCGCAAAGGCTTCGCTCGCGGGCAGCGCCTTGCTGTCGATCGCCGGGCCGTGGCAGCCCTGGCAATGCGTCTTGTAGAGCTCGCCGCCCTTCTTCGCGAGATCCATGTTGATCGGCGGCAGGATGTTCTCCGGCCATTTCGGCGACGCCAGTCCGCCAAAACCCTTGTCCTCGCTGGGCGGCTCGCCGGCGATCATCCGCTCCATCTCGTGCAGCACGTCGATCCGCGCGCTCGATTTGTAAAGTCCCTTGGACTCGTCGAGCAGGTTGAGCTCGGCGCTGACGCCGAGCGCCTCGCCGGCGTTGCGCACCATCGGCTGCATGATCGAGCCGTCATATTGCACCCAGCTGAACCATGGCGCGTTCCAGATCCGCGGGAAATGCACCGGCGCCGAATGCGAGGCGTAGTTGTTCGGGTTGTTCAGATCGATCGAGAACACCTGATTGCCGATCCGGTTCAGCGCGTCGAGCCGCGCATAGCCTTCCTCGACGCTGTTGGCGGCGACCTTGTTCTCCAGCGAATTGATGTTGGCGTATTGCTTCAGCACGAGGTCGAGCTGCCCGCGCAGCGCCATGCGCTCGTCGAGGCTGGCGTCCTTGCCGAGGATCTCGTCGGCAAAGCGCGAGAAGCGCCCCGGCCAGAACCGCGTCAGCAGCAGCGAGACGCCGACGCTCTTCTGGAATTCGAACAGATTGGTGTTGGCCGGCCCGCCGTCGATCACGATCTCGGTGCCGCGATAGCTGAAGCTGCCGGTGTGGCAGGCGGCGCAGGTCAGGCCGACGCCGGTCATGTCCGCCTTGCTGTGCGGATTGCGCCACGGCGCGCCGTTGGCATCGGCCATCGGGCCGCCCTGCGCGAAGCCGATCGGCAGCGCATCGGGTTTGCCCGGAATCACCGTGTCGGGAATAAAGCCGAAGCGGCCGAGATAATTGGTCTCGCTGAGTCGCGGCGCCGCGGTGAACAGCGGCCAGACCGTCGGCTGCTCCAGCGCCACGAACCATTCATGGGGAATGCCGAAGGTCCGTGTGCCCTGGTCGGCGTGATAGAACCAGCGCAGCCGCTCCGCGCTGACATTCTGATCCAGCCACACCGTCTTTGCCGGCGGCTGGTAGTCGACGACCTTGACGCGGAAGCCGCTCGCCACCGTCTCGATATCGTCCTTGAAATAGAGGACGCCGGCGACAATCAACAGTCCGATGACGAATATCGTCTTGCGAGGCATGCCCCGTTCCCCCAGTTCGCGGTACTCGCGCGTGATATGGATGAGATGTTAAAATTCGCCGAAAAACGAGTTCGCGTTAAGCGTGTGATGCTGTGTGCGCCATCCTACAGTGGCGGCGCTTGGTCTAACAACGGAAATGTTGATTGGCTGTGAGCCAGTTCACTTGCGGCGTTCCCTCCGCGGCGGCATTTGCGCGCATCGAGGCCAGCGGCTAGAAACGACGGCGCAACAATTCTTCGAGATGTCATCTTGAACACGTCAGGCGCGCAGCCGCTCACGATCACGGTCTCGAACCACGGCACGGTGTCCGCGCTGCTGCTGCGGCCGGCGCAGGCTCGTAGCGCCTATGTGTTTGCCCATGGCGCCGGCGCCGGCATGACGCATCCCTCGATGGCCGCGATTGCGGAGGGCCTGGCGGAGCGCGGCATCGCGACATTGCGCTATCAGTTTCCCTACATGGAGAAGGGCAGCAAGCGGCCCGATCCGCCCGCCGTCGCGCAGGCAACGGTGCGTGCCGCGGTGGCGGAGGCCGCGCGTCATTGCGGCGAACTGCCGCTGTTCGCCGGCGGCAAGTCGTTCGGCGGACGCATGACCTCGCAGGCACAGGCCAAGGCGCCGCTCGCCGGCGTGCGCGGGTTGGTGTTTCTCGGCTTTCCGCTGCATCCCGCCGGCAAGCCGTCGAGCGAGCGGGCCAAGCATCTCGCCGAGGTCGAGGTCCCGATGCTGTTCCTGCAGGGCACGCGCGATGCGCTGGCCGAGCTCGACCTGCTCGAGCCCGCGGTGAAGGGGTTGAGTCATTGCGCGACGCTGCATCTGGTGCAGGAGGCCGACCACTCCTTCCATGTCCTCAAGCGATCCGGCCGCAGCGACCGCGAGGTGATGGCCGAGGTGCTCGACGCCTTCGCGGCCTGGGTGGCGAAGCATGCGTAAGCAGGCCGGCTTTGCCGCCCTGTGACACCGTCCCGGATTGCGCTCCGCTCCATCCGGGCTACTAATCTCGGCACATGACCAGGATCCTGATCGTCAATCCCAACACCACCGCGTCGATGACCGCGACCATCGCGGCCGCGGCGCAAGCGGTGGCCGCGCCGGGCACCGAGATCGTCGCCGTCACATCTGCGATGGGACCGGCCTCGATCGAAGGCTTCTATGACGAGGCCTTCGCCGTTCCCGGGCTGATCGAGGCGCTGCTGAAGACGCCCGATGCCGATGCCGGCATCGTCGCATGTTTCGACGACACCGGGTTGGATGTCGCGCGGTCGGCGGCGCGCTATCCGGTGGTCGGGATCTGCGAGGCGGCGCTGGTCACCGCCGGGCAGATCGCCAAGCGCATCGGCATCGTCACCACGCTGCCGCGTTCGATCGTGCCGCTCGAGGAACTGGTGCGCCGCTACGGCTTTGCCGACCGCGCCGTGGTCACCGCCTGCGACGTCGCGGTGCTCGATTTCGAGAAGCCGGGCTCGGGCGCCAAGGCCAAGCTGGAGGCCGAGATCGCGCGAGCGCTCGACAAGGGCGCCGACGCAATCGTGCTCGGCTGCGCCGGCATGGCCGACCTTGCCCATGAGCTGTCGGTGCAATTCGGCGTGCCTGTGGTCGACGGCGTGGCCGCTGCGGTGAAGCAGGCGGAAGCGCTTGCCGGCCTCAAGCTCACGACGTCGCGTCGCGGTGCTTACGCGTCGCCCGCGGCCAAGGCCTATTCCGGCCTGCTGGAGAAATTTGCGCCGCGGTCAGCCTGACGCCGCCCCGCCATAGATCCGGTCGCGCAGGCGGCGCATGCCGGACAGCCAGCGCTCGCGATTGGTGACCTTGCGCTGCATGTATTCCTGCACCTGCGGATGCGAGAGAATCAGGAAGCGCTCCTCGGCCATCGCCTCGATCACCATGCGCGCGACCTCGCCCGGCTGCAGCACGCCGTCGACGCGCGCGGCACTCGGGCCCGGCGTCGTCATGCCCGTCTGCACCGATTGCGGACAGAGCACGGAGACACGGATGCCGCGATCGCCATACTGGATGGCGAGATGCTCGGCGAGCGCGACCGCGGCGTTCTTGGTCACGCCGTAAGGCATCGAGTTCAGCGAGGCCAATAGCCCCGCGGCGGATGCGGTGTTGATGAGATAGCCGGAGCCGCGCGCGAGCATGCCGGGCACCAGCGCGCGCGCCGCGAACACGTGGCTCATCACATGCACGCGCCAGCTCACGTCCCAGTCGGCATCGGAGGCGGCCTCCTGTCCCTTGCGCGAGAGCCCGGCATTGGAGAAGAACACGTCGACCGGGCCATATTTGTCCTCGGCCGCGGCGATCAGCGCCTTGATGTCCTCCTCGAGCCCGACATCGGCGGTGACGGCGAGGCCGTCGATATCGCCGGCGACGCTCGCGAGCCGATCGCGCGAGGTCTTGAGATCGGCGACCACGACGCCGCGAGCACCGGCGTCCGCATAGGCCCGCGCCACTGCTTCGCCGATCCCGCTCGCGCCGCCGGTGACGACGCAGACCTTGTCCTTGACTTGCATGGTTCGATGTCCCTGCTTGTTATGTGGTGGGCCGGATTGTCAGCCCTGATACAGGCGCTTGTCACGCGCCTTCTGGATCGCGAGCGCGGCCATCAGGTCGAGCATCGGGGTCGAAATGGCGGCCGCGCGGGCGAATGCCGCCGGTGCGCGCACCAGCACATCGATCTCCATGGCGCGCCCGAGTTCGTAATCCTGCAGGATCGACGGCTTGTGGTCCGGCGCCGGCCCGCTGCGGGTGACGCGCTTGACCTCTGGAATGTAGTGTGTCGCCACCGCGTTGGCCTCGTCGAGCAGGCGCGGGATCACGTCCTGCATGTCAGGATCGTCGCGGACGCCGCGCGCGGTCAGCCCGGTCAGCAGGCAGAGCACCGACATCGACATGTTGGTCAAGAGCTTCGACCAGATCGTCTCGCGGATCTGCTTGACCTCGGGCGATTCGATCGCGGCGTCGTTGAGCGCCGCACGCAGGGTGGCGATGCGCTCGCTCTGCCGATCGTCGCATTCACCGATCAAGAGGCGGTTGCGGTCCGGCGACAGGTTCGCGACGATGCCGGGCGCGACCACCTCGTTGGAGGAAAAGATCACGCCGCCGATGATCCGCTCCTTCGGGACGGTGCTGCGCAAATGCCCGCCGGGATCGAGGAAGCCGAGATCGGGAATCTGAGGATGCTGCGGCGGCAGGCCGAGATCGTACCACCAGGGAATGCCGTTCTGCGCGAACACGATTGACGTGTCGCGCTGAAGCAGCGGCGGCAGCCCGGTTGCGAGCGCGCCGATGCCGGTCGCCTTCAGCGTGCTGATGACGATGTCTTGCGGTCCCAGATCGGCAGGATCGGCTGAGGCCTTCACCTTGGCGGTGATGCTGCTATCGCCGACCTTCAGCGTCAGTCCGCTGGTCTTCACCGCGTCGAGATGCGGCCCGCGCATCACGCAGGCCACATCGTGGCCGGCGCGCGCGAGCCGGACCGCGAAGTGGCTGCCGACGGCGCCCGCGCCGAAAATGCAAATACGCATGAGTGGAACAATTCTCCGCAACGTGCCCCGTCAGTTTCCACAAGCGCGGGGCATCGCGCAACCCGTCATGCGCGTGGTGCGGTCGTGCGCGCCCGAAAGTGATGGATCAAGGCGCCTGCTCTCGCCATAGTGCAAGGCTCGTACAAGATAACAGCAATGCCGAACGAGGGAGCAACGTCATGTCGGCCAGCCCAGTCCTGTGGAGCCTCGATGCACGCGGGGTCGCGACCGTCACGCTGAATCGTCCCGAGGTCAACAATGCCTATGACGGCGCGCTGATCGCGGGCGTGCTGGCCGCGATCGACGATCTCTCGACCAAACCGGTGCGCGTCGTCGTGTTGAAGGGCAACGGCAAGCATTTCCAGGCCGGCGCCGACCTGAAATGGATCAACGGCGTGCGGCCGAAATCGTCGGAGGAGAACGAGGTGGCGTCGCGCGCCACCTTCGAGGCGGTGCAGCGTCTCAACACGTTGCCGGTCCCGACCGTCGCGCTGGTGCAGGGCGGCTGCTTTGGCGGCGGCACCGGCGTGATCTCGGCCTGCGATATCGTGATCGCGGCCGACAATGCGCTGTTCTCGATCACCGAGGTGCGCTGGGGTCTGACCGCGGCGATCATCATCCCGCAGCTCTGCGACGCGATCGGCGTCCGCCAGGTGCGCCGCTACGCGCTGACCGGCGAACGGTTCGGCGCCGAGGATGCCCGCCGCATCGGCCTCGTCCATGAGGTGGTGCCATCAGCCGAGCTCGACAGCGTCGCCGCCAAGGTCGTCGAGCAGCTGCTCGGCAATGCGCCGGATGCGATGGCCGAGACAAAGAAGCTCGCGATGGAAAGCTCGTTCGGCGGCATGGGCGTGGACGATGACGCTTACAAACGCCTCGTTCATCTGCATTCGGCCAAGCGGCAGACCGCGGAAGCTGCCGAAGGGCTTGCATCCTTCGCCGAGAAGCGCGCCGGCCGGTGGGGTGGCGGCGCGTAGGCTCAGCAGCCGCGGCAGATGCCGCGCATGCTGCGATAGACCTCTTCGTCGTCACGGCGCATCAGCTGCAGCTGATCGAAGGTCTTCGATTCGCTCGACCGCGTCACCGGCGGCTCGGGCTTGCGCTTCGCCGCAAGTTCCTGCTCTTGCCGATGGTAGCAGGCCTCGCGCTCCGCCTTGGCCTCAATGAAGCGGCAGGTCTCGATCGCCGCCGCGGGCGTCGCAACGATGATGAGACCAAACGACACTGAGATCGGGAGTTTCAAGCGGGCGATCCTTTCGCGTCCTTGTCTCAGGTCGGCATGCCAACGGCAAGGCCGGCGTCGCATCACAGCGGCTGCGACAGCGATTTTTTCAATGTCTTCAGCAGCGCCTGCACCGCGGCGGCATCGATGCGGCGCTCGGGAACGGCGGCCTTGACCCACAATTCCGGGATCGGAAAGTCGGTGAGTACCGGTTGCAACGCGCCGTCGCGCAGCGCGTCCGCGACCAGATAATGCGAGAGCAGCGCAACGCCGTTGCCGGCGATCGCGCTTTGCGTCAGCACGCGGCCTTCGTTCGAAGAGAGAATCGCGCGGACCTGGATATTGATGCGGCCGCGCGGTCCCTCGAACGGCCATTCCGGTCCGGTCGGCAGGAAGCTGAGGCAGCGATGATCGACCAGGTCGCGCGGATGCTTCGGTATGCCGTGCGTCTTCAGATAGGCCGGTGAGGCGCACACGAGGCGCGGCAGCCGGCACAAAGGCTCGTCGACCACACCGCCAAAGGAATGCGGGAAGGCGCCGATCGCGAGGTCGAAACCTTCGGTCACCGGATCGACCGGACGATCGATCATCACGATCTCGAGCTTCACGCTTCCGTTCTGCTTCTGGAAAATCGTGAAGGCGTCGGCGAGCCGCGCCACCGTCAGCGAGGTCGGCGCCTTGACGCGCAGATGATCGGACAGATCGCGCTGCTTCTCGCCCATCCGCGACAAGAGATCGCCGACATCGGCAACCACGCCGCGGGCGCGATGCACATATTGCTGCCCGGCCTCGGTCAGCCGCAACTGGCGGGTCGAGCGGTGGAACAGCGCGGTGCCGATCCGCTCCTCGAGCTGGGTGACGCGCTTGGCGACGACGGAAGTCGCGACATTGAGCTTGCGCGCAGCGGCAGAGAAGCCGCCGGCATCGGCGGTGGCGAGGAAGGCTTCGAGATTGACCAGCGTATCCATCTGCCTTGCTCGAGCCTTTCTCGATTCGCGAAAGCTGATTACATAATTTAGTGGATTGTACTGCAATATGCATCAATTCATAGTTGGCCCAATCAACTTTGTTCAGGGCGGAAATGATGCGAGCGAGCACGATCGAAGAGCCTGCGCGGCAGGTCCCGGTCTATGGCGAATATGACGTGGTGGTGCTTGGCGGCGGACCGGCCGGCATCGCGGCAGCGGTCGGCGCGGCACGTGCCGGACGGCGGACGCTCCTGATCGAGCGTTACGGATTTCTCGGCGGCATGGGCACCGCAGCCGGCGTGACCAACTTCTGCGGACTGCACGCCAACATCTTCGGCGAGATGCACCGCGTGGTGCAGGGTATCGCCTCCGACCTCTTGGCGCGGATCGACCGGCTCGGCGGGCTGAACGCGCCGCATCTGATCCTCGGCAAGATCCTTGCGCAGGCCTACGACACCGCGGCCTACAAGATCGCAGCCGACGATCTGCTCGCGCATCACAAGGTCGACATCCTGTTCCACGCGCTCGGCGCCGGCGTCGTCATGGATGGCGCGCATATCCGTGCGCTGATGGTGGAAACCAAGGCCGGCCGGCAGGCGGTGCGCGCCAGCATCTTCATCGATTGCTCCGGTGACGGCGATCTCGCGGTGTGGGCCGGCGCGCCCCATGAGGTCGGCGATAATGCGGGCGGCATGCTCTACCCCTCGATGATGTTCCGCCTCAACGGCATCGATCCGGCGAAGGCCGGCGATGCGTGGCGCACCATCCCGGCGCTGATGGCTGAGGCCGAGGCGGCCGGCACCCACTCATTCCCGCGCAAGTCGGCGATCGTGCGGCCGCAGAAATCGCAGATCGAATGGCGAGTGAATTTCACGCAGGTGACGCGGAGCGATGGCGGCGCCATTTCCGGTATTGATCCTGATGACATGACGCGCGGCGAGATCGAGGGCCGCCGCCAGGCGGTCGAGGCGTTCAAGTTCCTGCGCACGGTGCCGGGCTTCGAGCATTCCTACATCGTCGATCTGCCGCCGCAGCTCGGCATCCGCGAGACGCGGCGTGTGATCGGCGGCTACATGCTGTCAGGCGAGGACGTGCTGGGCTGCGCCTCGTTCGAGGATTCGATCGGCGTCAATGGCTGGCCGAAGGAATCCCATGTGCCGGGCGATGTGATCTTCGAGTTTCCGCCGATCCCGGAGAGCCGCGGCTATAACGAGCTGCCGTACCGCATGCTGGTACCGGAGGGCGTCGACAATCTCCTGGTCGCCGGTCGTTGCGCCTCGATGACCCATGAGGGGCAATCGGCGGCGCGCGTCTCCGGCGCCTGCTTTGTGATGGGCGAGGCGGCGGGAACCGCAGCCGCGCTCGCGCTGTCGGGCAATACGATTCCGCGCGACATTTCCGTCGAAAAGTTGCAACAACAGCTCAGCATACAGGGCGCTTTCATCGGCCGCGATCAGGCCGTGCCTGCAGGATTGTAAGCGGAGGACGGCAATGAAGGGTTGGGCGCGGCTCGCACTCGCGGGTCTCCTGGTGTGGGCCGCGAGCGGTCTCGCGCGGGCCGACGATCTCCTGAAGGCGAAGATCGGCGTGCTGCGGCTATCGTCCTCGGCGCCGGTGTTCATCGCGCAGGACAAGGGCTATTTCCGCGACGCCGGTCTCGACGTCGAGCTCAAATTCTTCGACGCGGCGCAGCCGATCGCGGTTGCGACCGCGTCGGGCGATGTCGACTTCGGCATCACCGCCGTCACCGCGGGGCTCTATAATCTCGCCGGCAAGGGCACGCTGAAGGTGATCGGCGGCATGAGCCGCGAGAAGGCCGGCTATCCCCTGATCGGCTATTTCGCCAGCAACAACGCCTACGCCGCCGGTCTCAAGACCCCGAAGGATCTCGCCGGCAAGCGCGTCGCGGTGACCCAGGTCGGCTCCAGCTTTCACTATTCGCTCGGCCTGCTGGCCGATAAATACGGCTTCAAGCTGTCCGAGGTGAAGGTGGTGCCGCTGCAGTCGCTGTCGAACGCGGCCGCGGCGCTGAAGGGCGAAACCGTCGACGCCGCGCTGCTGCCGGTCTCGACCGCGCGGACGCTGATGGATTCCAACGGCGCGAAATTGCTTGGCTGGGTCGGCGACGAGACGCCGTGGCAACTGGGGGCCATCTTCGCGTCGCCGAAGGCGCTGACCAACGCACCGCTGGTGACCAGGCTGCTCACCGCGCTCACCCGTGCCGACCACGAATATCACGACGTGATCCTGACTGCGATCAAGGACGGCGTGGCGCCGATCAACGACAAAACCAAACCGCTGCTCGAGATCATCGCCAAATACACCAACCTGCCGGTCGCGCAGGTGGTCGGCAATTGCGCCTATATCGATCCCGACGGCAAGCTCGACGTGAAGAACCTCGACAACCAGATCAAATGGCTGCAGGGGCAGGGCTTTGTCGACAAGGGTTTCGATGCCAATGCGATCATTGCCAAGGACTATGTGAAGGCGGATTGATGTCGAGCCGTAACGAACCGTCATTGCGAGCGAAGCGAAGCAATCCATCGCGCCACATATGCGGATGGATGGATTGCTTCGTCGCTTCGCTCCTCGCAATGACGAGCTCCATTGCGAGTGACGCACCATGGACCTGATCGCCGACCATATCAGCCATCGCTTCGGCGCACTCGACGTGCTCGACGATGTCTCCTTCACGGTCCGCGCCGGCGAGATTGTCGCGATCGTCGGTCCGTCCGGCTGCGGCAAGAGCACGCTGCTGTCGATCCTCGGCGGCCTGCTGCGGCCGGCTGCAGGCGCGGCCGAGCTGCGCGGCGCAGCGGCGGCTGATAGCCTCAATCCGCTGACCTTCGTGTTCCAGGACTTTGCGTTGCTGCCGTGGAATACGGTCGAGGAGAATGTCGCGTTTCCGTTGTTGCATACGGGCTTGAGTGCCGGCGAGCGCCGGGCTGTGATCGACGATGCGCTGCGCCGCACCGGGCTGTCGGATTTTCGCGCGGCCTATCCCAAGCAGCTGTCCGGCGGCATGCGCCAGCGTGTCGGCATTGCGCGGGCGCTCGCGGTTCGACCCGCGATCCTGCTGATGGACGAGCCGCTGTCGGCGCTGGATTCGCAGACCCGCGAGCTCCTGATGGAGGATTTCGTGCGCTTGCTCGCCGACGGATCGATGGGCGCGGTCTATGTCACGCATAATCTCGAGGAGGCGGTGCGGCTCGCCGATCGCGTCGTGGTGCTGTCGCGCCGCCCCGGCCGGATCCGGGAAATCGTGACCATCCCGATGACGCGCGCCGAGCGCGGCACGACGGATGCGCGCGGGCCGATGGCCGCGCTACAGGGTGAGCTGTGGTCGCTGATCCGGAAGGAGGCGATCGATGCCGAGCGCGAGGTCCAGCATGCTTGACCGCGCGCCGCGGGAAGCGAAAGACCAATCGGCGGAGGCGACGCGCCCGGTCGCGTTTCGCGGCGCCGGCTTTATCCCCGGCGGCAGCCGCCATGCCGGCTGGATCGCGCTCGCGCTTGTGATCGCGGTCTGGCAGCTCGCCGGCAGCGCAGGGTGGGTGAACCCGCTGTTCCTGCCGGCGCCGTCTGCGATCGCTGTCGCGATCTACAAGCTCGCGATGTCGGGCGCGCTGTGGCAGCACTTGTCGTGGTCCATCATGCGGATCGGCACCGGCTGGCTCATCGGCACGGCCGCCGGCGTCGTCGTCGGCTTCGCGATCGGGCTGTCGACCATGGCGCGCGGCGTCGGCATCACATTCATCTCGGCGCTGTTTCCGATTCCGAAGATCGCGCTGCTGCCGTTGCTCATTCTGTGGCTCGGGATCGGCGAGGAGCCGAAGATCGCGACCATTGCGCTTGGCGTGTTCTTCTCGACCGCGATCTCGGTCTATAGCGGCGTCGATGCGGTACCGCGCAACCTGATCTGGATGGCGCAGAGCTTCAACGTGCCGTTCCACGCCATCGTGCGCCGCGTGATCTGGCCGGGCGCGCTGCCCTCGATCCTCGCCGGCTTCCGCATCACCGCGTCGGTCGCACTGCTGCTCGTCGTCAGCGCCGAGATGATCGGCGCGCAATACGGCATCGGCGCCTTCGTGCTGCAGGCCGGCAATCTGATGCAGACCGATCAGCTGCTCGCCGGCGTCGTGATCCTGTCGCTGTTCGGGCTTGCGGTGGGGAAGCTGATCAATTTGCTCGAGACGCGGTTGCTGCACTGGCGGTGAAGGCAACCTGCCGGCCCGCAACACCACTGTCGTCCCGGCGCAGGCCGGGACCCATAACCACAGGGCGTGATTGTTAGAACAGGCTGGGGCCGCAGCGTCTTTAACCAACCGAGCGCGGTGGTTATGGGTCCCGGCCTTCGCCGGGACGACGAAACTTACGCGCTCCCCCTGTCCCGGCGAAACGGGTCGCGCTTCGCTTGCCCGGGACGACG
>NZ_LFIQ01000024.1:15180-18723 GCF_001189245.1 Bradyrhizobium pachyrhizi
GGTTACGCGTTGCCCCGATCCTCGCGGAACAGGTCGAGCTTCTGCTGCACCGGGCGGTCGGAGAACGAGAACAGCACGGAGTCGGCATCGGCCTCGTGGGTGACCCAGTGCCAGCTCGGCACCACGAACAAATCGCGCGGTCCCCACTCGAAGGTCTGGTCGCCGATCCTTGTGCGGCCCTTGCCCTCGATCGCGGCGAACACGGTCGCATCGGTTGCGCGATAGCGCGCGGTCTTGAAACCCTTCGGCAGCAGCTGAATGAAGGTGCCGATGGTCGGCATCGCGAAATCGCCGGTCTCGGGGTTGGAGAATTTCAGCTTCAGCCCGTGGCAGGCGTCCCACTCGTCGCCGACCTTGGCCTTCTCGAGCGCCTCGCGGGTGTATTCATAGGGATAGTTGAAGATCGGCGATGTCTTCGAGGTCCGCTTCTGGTCGATCGGCAGCAGATTGTGGCCGTAGCGCGCGAAGCTCGCGCCGGCCGGTTTGGAGATCGACTGCTGGTCCTCCTTGGCGCCTTCGGCAAACGAGCAGTCGAAGAACTGCACCATCGGGATGTCGAGCCCGTCGAGCCAGAACATCGGCTCATTGGTTTCGTTGGAATGATCGTGCCAGGTCATCGACGGCGTGATGACGAAGTCGCCCGGCGACATCGCGGTGCGCTCGCCGTCGACGGCGGTGAAGGCGCCCTTGCCTTCGAGCACGAAGCGCAGCGCCGATTGGGCATGGCGATGGGCGGGGGCGATGTCGCCCGGCACCACCATCTGCACGCCGGCGAACAGCGAGGTCGTGATCTTGGACTGGCCGCGCAGGCCGGGATTTTCCAGCACCAGCACGCGGCGCTCGGCTTCCTTGGCCGTGATCAGCTTGCCCGCCTCGTTCATGTAGTCGCGGATCTGGTCGAACTTCCATAAGTGAGGACGGCAGGCGCTTTTCGGCTCCGGCGTGATCAGATCGTTCATCACGTTCCACAGCGCCGAGAGGTTCTGGCCGTCGATCTTCTTGTAGAACGCCTCGCGTTCAGGGGTCTTCTGCACGGCTTCCATGGCAAGCCTCCCATCATTCTTGTCGGTGCAATTTAATTGACAGTATACTGACAATATGGCTAGCGTCAATCAACCAAGCCAATAGGGAAATGCAAGGGAGGTTCCGATGAAGCTGCATGGCTATTTCCGGAGCAGCGCGTCCTACCGGGTCCGGATCGCCCTCAATCTGAAGGGGCTCACCTCAGAGCATCTACCGCATCATCTGCGCAAGGGCGAGCAATGTGCGCCGGCCTATCTCGCGATCAATCCGCAGGGGCTGGTGCCGACCCTGGAGAGCGACGCCGGCGCGATCCTCACCCAGTCGCTCGCGATCATCGAATGGCTCGACGAGACCAATCCCAACCCGCCGCTTTTGCCGAAAGATCCGCTGCGGCGCGCCAAGGTGCGGGCGTTCGCGCAGGCGATCGCCTGTGACACGCATCCGGTGCAGAATCTGAAGGTGCTGGCGCGGCTGCGTCAGCTCGGCCTGCCCGAAGAGCAGGTGACGGAATGGGCGGCCTGGGCCAATCGCGAGGGACTGTCGGCCTGCGAGACCCTGATCGCGGCGGAGTCCGGCCCATTCTGCTTTGGCGACCAGCCGACGCTTGCCGATCTCTGTCTGGTGCCGCAGCTCGCCAATGCGCGGCGTTTCGGCGTCGACGTCTCGGCCTATCCGCGCCTGCTCAAGGCCGAGGCCGCGGCCAAACAGGTCAAGGCGTTTGCCGACGCCGCCCCGGACAAGCAGCCCGATGCCGAATAACAAGCCAACGCCCGTCACGATGGACGCGGTCTACACCGCGCCCGGCTACCTGTTCCGGCGGATGCAGCAGATCGCGGTCGCGCTGTTCATCGAGGAGTGCAAGGCGTTCGACTTGACGCCGGTGCAATATGCCGCGCTGGTCACGATCTCGACCCATCCCGGCATCGACGCCACAAGGCTCTCGGCGGTGATCGCGTTCGACCGCTCCACGCTCGGCAACGTGATCGAGCGGCTGCAGGCCAAGGAGTTCATCGTGCGCAAGCCGGCGCCCGAGGACAAGCGCGTCAAGCTGCTCTATCTTACCAAGGCCGGCGCGGCGGTGCTGAGCGACATCATGCCCTCGGTCGACAAGGCACAGGCGCGGATGCTGCAGCCGCTGAAGCCTGCCGACCGCAAGACGTTGCTGGCGTTGTTGACCCAGCTCGTCGACCTCAACAACGAGGCGTCGCGGGTGCCGCTGCGCGCCGAGGACGCGCTCGAACATCTCGGGAGGTCGGGCTGATGGCGGAGACAAGACCCGTCCTGATCGCAGGTGGCGGCATCGGCGGCCTTGCCGTGGCGCTGGGCCTCGCGCAAAAAGGCATCCGCTCGATCCTGCTGGAGAAGGCCGCCGCGCTCGGCGAGATCGGCGCCGGCATCCAGCTCGGCCCGAACGCGTTCCACGCCTTCGACTATCTCGGCGTCGGCGAGGCCGCGCGCAATATGGCCGTCTATATCGATCAGCTCCGGCTGATGGACGCGCTGACCGCCGGCGAGATCACCCACATCGATCTCGGCGATGCCTTTCGCGCGCGGTTCGGCAATCCCTATGCCGTGGTGCATCGCGGCGATCTGCACGGCGTGTTCCTGCGCGCCTGCCAAAGCCACCAACTGATCGAGCTACGTGTTTCGAGCGAGGTGACAGGCTATGAGCAGGACGGCTCGTCCGTGACGGCGAAGCTCGCCGATGGCGAGCGGATTGCCGGCCGCCTCCTGATCGGCGCCGATGGCTTGTGGTCGAACATCCGCAAGCAGGTCACGGCGGACGGTCCGCCGCGCGTCTCCGGGCACACCACCTATCGCTCGGTGATCCCGACCGAACAGATGCCGGAGGACCTGCGCTGGAACGCGGCGACGCTGTGGGCCGGTCCGAAATGCCACATCGTGCATTATCCGCTGTCGGGCTGGAAGGTGTTCAACCTCGTCGTCACCTATCACAACAATGCGCCGGAGCCGGTTGCCGGCAAGCCGGTCTCCGAGCAAGAGGTGATGAAGGGTTTTACCCACGTCCATGAGCGGGCGCAGAACATCATCCGCCACGGCACCAACTGGAAGCTCTGGGTGCTGTGCGATCGCGATCCGAACGAGCGGTGGATCGACGGCCGCGTGGTGCTGCTCGGCGACGCCGCGCATCCGATGCTGCAATATTTTGCGCAGGGCGCCTGCCAGGCGATGGAGGACGCGGTCTGCCTGTCGCACATGCTGGCCAGTCACGATGACCAGACAGCGGCGCTCGAAGCCTACAGCGCGCAGCGCTTCCCGCGCACTGCCCGCGTGCAGCTGATGTCACGCGCGATCGGCGAACACGTCTACCATCCTTCAGGCGAGCTCGCCCGCATCCGCAACGCGATCATGAGCGCGAAGTCGCAGAACGAATGGTGCGACGATATCGCGTGGCTGTATGGCGGGACAGGGCTAAAGGCGTAACTGCCCGGCGGTCGACGCAAGAGACGCGGTCGCTGTATTCTCCGACGTCGTCCCGGACAAGCGAAGCGCGATCCG
>NZ_LFIQ01000024.1:18733-18890 GCF_001189245.1 Bradyrhizobium pachyrhizi
ACGCCTTGCTGTATGGCGGGACGGGGCTGGGTGGCTAGCTACTTACTCGTCGTCCCGGACAAGCGAAGCGCGATCCGGGACCCATAACCACTGAAGGCGGTGTCATGGCGGGCTGCGGCCCCAGCCGTCGCGCCGCAAATATTTGTGGTTATGGGTC
>NZ_LFIQ01000024.1:18900-54313 GCF_001189245.1 Bradyrhizobium pachyrhizi
CGAACGCGGTTGTCATGGCAGGCTGGGGCCCCAGCCTTCGCGCCGCAAATATTTGTGGTTATGGGTCCCGGCTTTCGCCGGGACGACATTGAGTGTGAGGTGACGTTGTGGCGCAAGGGCATGCGCCCTCACATCCGCATCACCGCCTGCCGGTCGATCTTGCCGGTGCCGGTCTTCGGCAACTCGTCGATGAATTTGACCTCGCGCGGATATTTGTACGGCAACAGCTTTGTCTTGACATAGTCCTGCAGCCGCCGCGTCGCTTCGGCCGTGTCGAAGCCGGCCTTGTTCATGACAACCACGGCGCGCAGCGTCATGCGCCGGTCCGGCAATTCGGCGGCGTAGACGGCACATTCGCGGACGTCGGGGTGATCGGCAAGGCAGAGCTCGACCTCCAGCGGATAGACCCACTGGCCGGAGATCTTGATCAGATCGTCGGCGCGGCCGCGGAAAAAGTGGAAGCCGTCGCTGTCGCGCATGAAACGGTCGCCGGTGTAGATCCAGCCGTCCTCGCGCACGGTCTCGGCGGTCTTGTCCGGCCGGTTCCAGTACAGCGGCGTCGCGGAGTCGCCGCGCACCCACAGGATGCCTTCCTCATTGTCGCCGACCTCGCGGCCATCGCTGTCGCGCAGCTTGACCTCGTAGCCGGGCACGCGCAGGCCGGCGGCGCCGAGCTTCTTTCGCTCCGCGCGGTTGCTGAGATAGACGTGCAGCACTTCGGTCGAGCCGAGGCCTTCGATGATCTCGAGCCCGGTGAGCCGCTTCCAGCCATTGAACACATCGGCCGACAGCACCTCCGCGGCCGAGACCGCCATCCGCAGCGACGAGAAATCGGCGGTGTCGGCGCCGTCGGCCTTGGTCAGGGAGATGTAGAGCGTCGGCAGGCCGAAGAACACGGTCGGCCGATATTGCCCGATCGCTGCGAAGATCGCGGCCGGTTTCGGCTGGCCCGGCAGCAGCAGCGTCGCCGCACCGACCGAGAAGGGAAACGTGATCGAATTGCCGAAACCGTAGGCGAAGAAGATCTTCGGCACCGAGAAGCAGATGTCGCCGGGCGAAAGCTTCAGCACGTTGCGGGCAAAGGCGCGCTCGCTATAGGCCATGTCGTGTTGCAGATGCACGATGCCTTTGGGACGGCCGGTCGACCCCGACGAATACATCCAGAACGCCATCTCGTTGCGGTGCGTGTCGGCCGCGTCGAGCTCGGTCGGAAATCCTTGCAGCCAGTCGCCGGCCTCGCGCGTTTCGGCAACCGCGTGATCACCGGCGGCGCCATTGACCACCACCAGCGTACGCAGCGGCGTGTCCTTGCAGGCTTCCGCGTTGAAGCGCGCACAGAATTCCGCATCGGTGACGGCGACCTGCGCGCCGGCGTCGGACAGGTAGAATTGCAGCAGCTCGGGCGTCGTCAGCGTGTTGATCAAGAGCGGCACGAAGCCGGCGCGCACCGCGCCGAAGAATGCCGCGGGATAGGCCGGGGTGTCGTCGAGGAACAGCAGAACGCGGTCGCCGCGCTGCAGTCCGAGCGACCGGAAGGCGTGGCCCCAGCGTGCGGCCTCAGCGCAGAGCTCGCGATAGGTCCGCGTGCCGGCCGGGCCGGTCAGCGCCAGCCTTTCAGCGTTGCCGTTACCGAGATTGTCGAACAGGATGCGGCTCGCATTGTAGCGCTCGGGGATCGTAAAGCCGATCTCGCGCGCACCGGGATTGTCCAGCGGAACCTGGTCGGCGATCCCGGTCATGATTGTCCCTTTGCGGCTGCGTAGCGGGCCATGAAGGCGGGCGACATCGCGCGCAGCCGCGCGTCGTCGATCCGGCCGGAGCGGGTGATGTAGCTGTAGGCGAAGTCCATCAGGTCGAGCGTCATGTGCACCGGGAAATGCTCGTACCAGTCGGCGCTGGTCCGCGCCGCGGTGACGAGCTTCTTCACGATGGGCTTGCGCTCGCTTTCGTAGCGCGCAAGCGCGGCGCCGATGCCGCTCTCGGTCTCGAGCGCCTTGGTCAGCGCAATCGCATCCTCGATCGCAAGCCGCGTGCCCGAGCCGATCGAGAAATGCGCCGAATGCAAGGCGTCGCCGATCAGCACCATGTTGCCGTGCGACCAGCGCTCGTTCCAGATCCACGGGAAATTGCGCCACACCGATTTGTTCGAGATCAGCCGGTGGCCGTCCAGCGTCGCGGCGAATACGTCTTCGCAAATCGCCTGCGATTCTTCGATGCTCTTGTCGGCGAAGCCGTAGGCTGCCCAGGTCGCCGCGTCGCACTCGACCAGGAAAGTGCTCATGTCCTTCGCATAGCGATAGTGATGGGCGTTGAAGCTGCCGCGGTCGGTTGCCACGAAGGTCTGCGACAGCGTCGCGAAGGTTTTCGTGGTGCCGTACCAGGCGAACTTGTTTGAGGAATGCGAGACCGACGCGCCGAAGGCGGCCTCGAAGCCGCGGCGGACCATCGAGTTCAGCCCGTCGGCGGCGACGATCAGGTCGTAACCCCTGAGCTCATCGACCGACTGCATCACGGTGTCGAAGCGCGGCGTGACGCCTGTGCTGCGGACGCGCTCTTGCAGGATCGTCAGCAGCGCCAGCCGGCCGATCGAGGAGAATCCGACGCCGTCGATCTCGACGCTCTCACCGCGCAGATTGAGGGTGATATTCTTCCAGCTCTCCATAAGCGGGGCGATGGCGTCGACCGTCTCGGGGTCGTCGGCGCGCAGGAAGTCCAGCGCCTGTTCGGAGAACACCACGCCGAAGCCCCAGGTGGCGCCGGCCGCGTTCTGCTCGAACAGGTCGATCTCGGCGTCGGGATGACGCTTCTTCCAGAGATAGGCGAAATAGAGCCCGCCGGGCCCTCCGCCGATCACGGCGATCCGCAACGTCAGCCTCCCCGATTGACAGTGTACTTACAATTTGGGTCCAGACTAATCGCCCTCCGGCGGGAACGCCAGAGGGAAAATGCGCGCGGCGACTAGCCGCGTGGGGCTGAAAGTTTCAGTAGCAGCGGCGGACCTTGACCCCGCCGACCCATACCCAGCGGCAACCGGCGGCGACGGGTTTGCGGGCGACGACCGCACCGTTAGGACCGGCGCAGCCGGCGCGATAGACGCCGCGCGCACAGACGACCGCGTTGGCGTCGGAGGACTCGAAGGTCATCGTCGCGGCAAAAGGCAGCAGGGCGGCGGCGATCAGCAATATCGAACGCATGAAATTCCCTCTCCCGGGTGAGGCATGGTTGGCCTGTAGGTGGCAACAAGGTGCTACGGCTCCGTGCCCGACAAATCGCCGGGCACATGTCGTCTCACCGCCCGGCGCGGCTATTTCTTTTCCGCTTCCGCCAGCACCTTCTTGCAGGCGGGCGCCAGCTTGTCGCTCTGCTTGGCGAGACAGGCGATGATGCGGCCGCCGCCGGGCGTCACGCTCTTGCAGAGCTTCTCGTAGTCGCCCATGCAGGCGTCGCGTTGCGCGGTGGTCAGCTCCTGGGCGTAGACGGCGGTTGCGCCGCAAAGCAGCGCGGCGGTCAGGACGATACGCAGCATTGTTCGCTCCCTTCTCCGGTCTCTAGCGTGACAACAGGATTATCGCGCCGCGAACGGCGCCAGCACGTCGCGGCACGCCGGCGACAGCGAGCCGGCATTGGTCGCGAGGCACTGCACGATCCGCCCGCCGCCCGGCTGGACGCCGCCACAGATCGAGCGGACGTCGGCGCCGCAGGCCGAGCGCAGCACCAACAGTTCTTCGCGCGGCCGCTGCGGCCGCAACGCGATTACGGCCGGCGCGGCGGCGCCGCCACCAGCGGCGGCCACGGCCTTCTCGCAGGCCGGCGAAAGCTTGCCCTTGTTCTTTTCGAGGCACTGCAGCGCCGGCGCGCCGCCGGTCGGCACGCCCGCGCAGACTTTGGGATAATCGGAGCGGCACGCGCTGCGGATCGCCGAAACCTGCGCGCTGGACGGCGCTCCGGCCGCCTTCGGTGCGGCGGCCTCGGCGGCGGGCTTGGCCGTCGCCGGAGCAGCTTCGGTCTTGGCCGCCGCGGGCGCGGAGTCTGCCTTCGGTGCGGCGGCCGGCGCTTCGACGGCCTTCACCGCGCTGGCGCAGCCCGGGCCGAGGCTTGCCATGTTCTTCTGCAGACATTGCAGCGAGGCTTCGCCGCCCGGCGGTACGCTGGAGCAATGGGCGATGTAGTCGTTGCGGCATTGCGACTTGATGGCGTCGCGCTGCGCCTGGGTCGGCGCCTGCGACAAGGCCGGTGCGGTGCTCATGAAGGCTGCAAGCGCAAGCCATGCGGACAGCTTCGTTGCTCGTGTCAACGCATTGATCATCTGAATAAATCCTCTGGTCGCGCCGGATGCCTCCGGCTCAACTGAACTGAGTTCTGAAAAAGTCTTGTTGTAACAACCTCGGCGAGCGGCATCATTTTCGCTTTCGAGTTCCGCTGCAAGCGGATTGTTGCTATGGATGAAGCAGGCGGATTTTTTGCCCGTCACGAGATATTTATATTTAGTCATTTGAATCGAGGCTCGGAAATGAGGCATGCGCGCGCGTCGGCGCATTTCGGTCGGAGCAATTTTGTGCGGCTGCGAAATGCACCGCTTGCGCGCGTCGCGTTCGTCGTATCGGCCTTCGTCAGTTTAAGTGCCTGCGAGCAAAACAGTTTTGTTGCGCCGCCGCCGCCCAAGGTCGAGGTTGCGCCGCCGGTGCAGCGCGCCATCACACGTTATCTGGACGCCACCGGAAACACCGCGCCGATCCAGACCGTCGATCTGGTCGCGCGCGTGCAGGGCTTCCTGCAGGCGATCAACTATCAGGACGGCTCCTTCGTGAAGGCGGGGACCACGCTGTTCACGATCGAGCCGGAGACCTACAAGCTGAAGCTGGAACAGGCGCAGGCCGCAGAGGTCGGCGCGCAGGCGACGCTGAAGCAGGCCGAGCTCGACTTCAAGCGGCAGACCGATCTGGTGCAGCGGCAGGCGGTCTCGCAGGCGACACTTGATACCTCGACCTCCACCCGGGACAACGCCCAGGCCAGCCTGCAGCAGGCGCAGGTCAACACCAGGATCGCGGCGGTCAACTACGGCTACACCAACGTCGTCGCGCCGTTCGACGGCATCGTCAGCAATCACCTGGTTTCGGTCGGCGAGCTGGTCGGCGTGGCGTCGCCGACCCAGCTTGCCACCATCGTGCAGCTCGATCCGATCTATGTGAACTTCAACGTCAACGAACAGGACGTGCAGCGCGTGCGGGATGAAGCGCGCCGTCGTGGTCTGACGGTCAACGAACTCAGGCAGTTGCCGGTCGAGGTCGGCCTGCAGACCGAGACCGGCTATCCGCACAAGGGCAAGCTTGATTACATCTCGCCGACCCTCAACCAGTCGACCGGCACGCTCGCGGTCCGCGGCGTGTTCCCAAATCCGGATCGGACCTTGCTGCCCGGCTTCTATGTCCGCGTTCGCGTGCCGTTCGAAAAGCAGGACAAGGCGCTGCTGGTGCCCGATGTCGCGATCGGCAGCGACCAGGCCGGCCGCTATGTGCTGGTCGTCAATGCCGAGAATGTGGTCGAGCAGCGCAAGGTGACGACCGGCCCGCTCGATGAGGGGCTGCGCGTCATCGAGAGCGGCCTGAAGCCGGATGACCGCATCGTGACCGCCGGATTGCTGCGCGCGATCCCCGGGCAGAAGGTCGATCCGCAGGTGCAGAAGGCCGACGCGGCGCCGGCAGCGGCCAAATAGGACGCACGCGCCATGATCTCGAAATTCTTCATCGAGCGCCCGGTTCTTTCCAACGTCATCGCGATCCTGATGATCCTGATCGGCGGCGTGGCGCTGTACAATCTCGCGGTCGCGCAATATCCCGACGTGGTGCCGCCGACGGTACAGGTGACGACGCGCTATCCCGGCGCCTCGGCCAAGACGGTGATCGACACCGTGGCGCTGCCGATCGAGCAGCAGGTCAACGGCGTCGAGGACATGCTGTACATGCAGTCCTACAGCGGCGCCGACGGCACCTATACGCTGACGGTGACCTTCAAGATCGGCACCGATCTCAATTTCGCGCAGGTGCTGGTGCAGAACCGTGTCTCCAGCGCGCTGTCGCAGCTGCCGACCTCGGTGCAGAACCAGGGCGTCACGGTCCAGAAGAAGTCGACCTCGATCCTGCTGTTCGTGACGCTGACCTCGCCCAACAAGACCTATGACAGCCTGTTCCTGTCGAACTACGCCACCATCAACATCCGGGACGAGCTGTCGCGCCTGCCGGGTGTCGGCAACGTCACGGTGTTCGGCGCCGGGCAATATTCGATGCGGGTCTGGCTCGACCCGAACAAGCTGCAGGTACGCGCGCTGGTGCCGCAGGACGTCATCCAGGCGATCCAGCAGCAGAGCCAGCAGGTCACCGCCGGCCAGGTCGGCGCGCCGCCGACGCCGGCGGGCCAGGCATTCCAGTACACGCTGAACGTCAACGGCCGGCTCGATGACAAGAGCCAGTTCGAGGACATCATCGTCAAGACAGGCAATGTCGGCGACGTCACCCGGGTCCGCGACGTCGGCTGGGTCGAGCTCGGCGCGCAGACCTACAGCCAGATATTCTCGCTGAACCAGAAGCCGGCGACCGGCATCGGCGTGTTCCAGTCGCCGGGCGCCAATGCCTTGCAGGTCGAGAAGGCCGTCGAGAAGAAGATGGCGGAGCTCGCCAAGCAGTTCCCGCAGGACATCAAATACGACACGCCGTTCGACACCACCAAATTCGTCAACGCCTCGATCGAGGAGGTCTACAAAACCCTGTTCGAGGCCGGCCTCCTGGTGCTGGTCGTGATCCTGGTCTTCCTGCAGGACTGGCGGGCGATGCTGGTGCCGGCAACCACCGTGCCGGTTACGATCATCGGCGCGTTCGCGGCCATGGCCGCGCTCGGCTTCACTATCAACCTCTCGACGCTGTTTGCGATCGTGCTGGCGATCGGCATCGTGGTCGACGACGCCATCGTCGTGGTCGAGGGCGCGGCGCACAATATCGAGCGCGGTATGTCGGGCCACGACGCCGCGATCAAGGCGATGGACGAGTTGTTCGCGCCGATCGTCGGCATCACGCTGGTCTTGATCTCGGTGTTTTTGCCGGCGGCGTTCCTGCCCGGGCTGACCGGGCGGATGTACGCGCAATTCGCGCTGGTGATCGCCGCCACCGCGCTGCTCAGCGCCGTCAACGCCGCGACGCTGAAGCCGACACAGTGCGCGCTATGGCTGCGTCCCCCCGCGCCGCCCGAGCAGCGCAACTTCTTCTATCGCGGCTTCAACGCGGTCTATGACCGGCTGGAGCGCGGCTACACACGGCTGGTCAGCGGCATCGCCGGGCATGCCAAGACCTCGGTCGCCATTGCGCTTGTCATCATCGGGCTTGCCGGCTACGGCCTGTCGCGGGTGCCGACCGGCTTCATTCCGATCGAGGACCAGGGCTATCTGCTCGCCGCGGTGCAATTGCCCGACGGCGCGGCCCTCGACCGCACCCAGCACGTGCTCGACGAGGTCACCACGATCGCCGGCAAGACTCCCGGTGTCGACCAGGTGATCAGCATCGCCGGCATCTCGGCGCTGGACAATTCCTCGAGCCTCGCCAATGCCGGCGTCGCCTATCTGATCCTGAAGGATTGGAGCGCGCGCGGGCCGGGCGAGGACCTGCGCTCGCTGGTCTACGGGCTCAACGACAAGCTCGCGGTGATCCCGGAGGCACGCATCCTGGTGATCCCGCCGCCGCCGATCCAGGGCATCGGCAACGCCGCCGGCTTTGCCATGCAGGTCGAGCTGCGCGACGGCAATGCCGACTACGGCAAGCTGCAGGCGGTCACGGGGGCGATCGTGGCCAATGCGCAGACCCAGAGCGCGCTGCAGCGGGTCCAGTCGTCGTTCCGCTCGATGGTGCCGCAGTTCGACGTCGACGTCGATCGCATCAAGACGCAGACCCTGCACGTCACTCCCGACCAGATCTTCGCGGCGCTGTCGTCCTATCTCGGCGCCAGCTACGTCAACCAGTTCACCAAGTTCGGCCGCACCTTCCAGGTCTATACCCAGGCCGAGGCACAGTACCGCCTGAGCCTGCGCGACATCGAGAACATGATGGTGCGCAACAGCAACGGCGACATGATCCCGCTCGGAACGGTCGCCAAGATCACGCCCTCGATCGGACCGTCGCTGATCAGCCTCTACAACCTCTATCCGTCCGCCTCCATCATCGGGCTGCCGGCGCAGGGTTACTCGTCCGGCCAGTCGATGGCGTTGATGGAAGAGATCGCGGCAAAGACGCTGCCGCCCGGCTCGGGCTTCGAGTGGACGGCGATGTCGTACCAGGAGAAGGAGGTCGGCAGCCAGATCTACTACGTGTTCGCGCTGGCGCTGCTCCTGGTCTATCTCGTGCTCGCCGGGCAATATGAGAGCTGGTACGCGCCGATCTCGGTGATCCTCGCCGTGCCGCTGTCGCTGCTCGGCCCGACGCTGGTGCTGCTGAGCCTGAATATCGAGAACAACCTCTACACCCAGATCGGCACCATCCTGTTGATCGCGCTGTCGGCCAAGAACGCGATCCTGATCGTCGAGGTCGCACTGGAACGTCATCTGCGCGACGGACGGTCGGTGCTCGATGCGGCGATCGACGCGGCACGCGCGAGATTCCGGCCGATCCTGATGACGTCGTTTGCCTTCATCCTCGGCGTGCTGCCGCTGGTGATCGCGACCGGCGCCGGCGCCAACGCCCGCAAGTCGATCGGCATCACCGTGTTCTCCGGCATGATCGCCTCGACCTGCCTCGCCGTGCTGTTCGTGCCGGCGTTCTTCGTCGTGGTGCAGAGTTTCGAGAACTGGCGCAAGGCGAAGAAGGGCAAGACGACGCCGCAAGCCGCACCGCAGGCGTCGGGCACGGCGCATTGACTCCCTCGCTCCGCTCTTGCGGGGTCGAGACGAGCGAAACTCGGGTGGGGTGAGGGGCTCTCTCGGCCAGGCGGTGCGAGTTGCGAGACCTGTACCCCCTCGCCCGGATCGCATCTTGCGATGCGATCCGACCTCTCCCCGCAAGCGGGAGAGGTAAGAAAGACCGCTACACCTTCACCATGCGCTTGCCGCGATTTTCGCCGGCGAGCAGGCCGATCAGCGCCTGCGGCGTGTTCTCGATGCCGGCGATGACGTCCTCCTGCACCTTGAGCTTGCCCGAGGCGACCCAGGACTGCAGGTCGGCGAGCGCGGCATCGCGCTGGTCCATGTAGTCCATCACGATGAAGCCCTGCATGATAAGCCGCTTCACCACGATCAGGCCGGGCACGCCGCGCGGGCCGTGCGCGGAGGGGACGCCGTCATATTGCGAGATCGCGCCGCAGCAGGCGATGCGGCCGCGATTGTTCATCTGCGCCAGGCACGCCTCCAGAATGTCGCCGCCGACATTGTCGAAATAGACGTCGATGCCCTTGGGCGCCGCCGCGCGCAGCGCCTTGTAGGTCGCGCCGTCCTTGTAGTCGACCGCGGCGTCGAAGCCGAGTTCGCTGGTCAGCCAATGGCACTTGTCCTTGCCGCCGGCGATGCCGACGACGCGGCAGCCCTTGATCCTGGCGATCTGGCCGACGATCGAGCCGACCGAGCCGGCGGCCGCCGACACCACCACGGTCTCGCCTTCCCTGGGCTTGCCGACATGGAGCAGGCCGAAATACGCGGTCAGGCCGGCAACGCCGTAGACGCTGAGCAGATGCGTCATCGGCTCGAGCTTCGGCATCTTCGCCAGGTGCCTGGCGGGCACGGCGGCATAATCCTGCCAGCCGGTGTCGCCGAACACGATGTCGCCGGGCTTCAGGCCGGGATCCTTCGACGAGATCACCTCGGCGATGCTGCCGCCGGCCATCACGGTGTTGGCTTCCACCGCAGCGCGGTAAGTGGCGCCGTGCATCCAGGCACGGTTGGCGGCATCGAGCGAGATGTAGCGCGTCCGCACCAGCGCCTCGCCGTCCTTCGGCGTGGGGATCGTCCCCGTGGTCAGGCGAAAATGCTCGGGGCCAAGCTTGCCGGTAGGCTTTTCGACAAGCAGGATCTGGCGATTGACGGTGTCGTTCATTGGTGGTGTCTCCCCTCGCGTTGGTCGTTTCGCATGCAATTGACTGCGACGCGCGCAGCGCCTTGCACAGATTGTGCGCTGCATGAACGCTAGTCCGCGCGCTGGCATTCCACAACGGGAACGTTTCGGCAAAGTCGCGCTGGACGCGAAGCGTGTTGCGTAGCTGCGTAAATCTGCCACACTTGCCCTCCGCCGGGAACTTACGGGGGTAAGAGAATGTCCAGCAGGTTTACGCAGTATATCCTGATTGCGATGGTCCTTGGCATCGCGATGGGGACGATTGTCTTCAACTACTTTCCTGACAGCCGTGCCGAGATCGCAGCAGACGTCAACCTGATCGCGATGCTGTTCCTGCGACTGATCAAGATGATCATTGCGCCGCTGGTTTTCGCGACCCTCGTCGGCGGCATCGCCCATATGGGAAGCGGTGCCAAGCTCGGCCGCATCTTTGCCAAGACCATGGGCTGGTTCGTCTCCGCCTCCTTCGTCTCGCTGCTGCTCGGCCTCGTGATGGTCAACCTGCTGCAGCCCGGCGCCAACTTCCCCGGCACGCTGCCCGACAAGGCGCAGTCGACCGGACTGCCGGTGTCGGCGTTCTCGATCGAAAAATTCCTCACCCATCTGATCCCGACCTCGATCGCGGACGCGATGGCGCAGAACGAGATTCTGCAGATCGTCGTGTTCGCGGTGTTCTTCGCGGTTGCGCTCGGTGCGATGCCTGAACGGGCCAAGCCGATCATGAGCCTGATCGACGACCTCGCGCACATCATGCTCAAGGTCACCGGCTATGTGATGCTGTTCGCGCCGCTCGCGGTGTGGGCCGCGATCATGGCGACCGTCTCGAAGAACGGCCTCGGCGTGCTCTGGAAGCTCATCGTCTTCATGGGCGGCTTCTATCTCTCGCTCCTGATCCTGTGGGGCATCCTGGTCGTCGTCGGGTTCATCGTGATCGGGCCACGCTACAGCCATCTCTTGCGGCTGATCCGCGAACCGCTGATGATCGCGTTCTCGACCGCCTCGTCGGAGGCTGCCTATCCGAAGACGCTGGAGGGGCTGAACAGGTTCGGCGCCTCCTCGCGCATCTCGGCCTTCGTGCTGCCGCTCGGCTATTCCTTCAACCTCGACGGCACGATGATGTACTGCACCTTCGCGAGCATCTTCATCGCGCAGACCTACCACATCGAGATGTCGGTCGGCACGCAGCTCGCGATGCTGGCGACGCTGATGATCACCTCGAAGGGCGTCGCCGGCGTGCCGCGCGCGTCGCTGGTGGTGATCGCCTCGACGCTGGCGCAGTTCAACATCCCCGAGGCGGGCCTGCTGATGATCATGGGCATCGACACCTTCCTCGACATGGGCCGCAGCGCCACCAACGTGATCGGCAACTCGCTGGCGACCGCCGTGGTCGCGAAGTGGGAGGGCGAGCTGAAGGCCGAGCACGAGCTCGGGCCCGACGACGCAGTGCCGCAGGATGCGGTGCCCGGCGCCGTGATGGCCGGCCATTGACGGGAGGAATGCATGCATCGCGCCCGCTGGAGGCCGATACGGGCTGAAGCGCCTCTCCTGTCGACATGCCTGCTGTCAGTGTGCCTGCTGGCGGCAAGCCTGCTCTCTGGCCCAGTGTCCGCACAGCCGGCGGGCGAGGGGCTCAGCCCCACGCTCGCCAACATCAAGGCCACGCACACGGTGCGGATCGGCTATCGCGAAAGCTCGCTGCCGTTCTCGTTCCTCGATCACTCCAACCGGCCGATCGGCTACAGCCTCGAGCTGTGCGATGCGATCGTCGAGGAGATCGGGACCGAGGTCGACGACGCCAATCTCAAGGTCGACTACGTCAAGGTCACCTCCGACGACCGCATTCCGGCGGTCGTCGACAAGAAGATCGACCTCGAATGCGGATCGACCACGGCGAATGCCGAGCGCGGCAAGCAGGTCGCATTCTCGCCGCTGATGTTCGTGGCCGGTACCAAGCTGATGGTGCCGAAGGCCTCCGGCGTCACCCAGGTCGCCGACCTGAAGGGCAAGACGGTGGTGGTGACCAAGGGCACCACCAACGAGCAGGCGATGCACAATGTCGACGCCAAACAAAAGCTCGGCCTCAACATCGTCACCGCACCCGACCACGAGCAGTCCTACCAGATGCTGGTGGACGGCAAGGCGGATGCGTTCGCGACCGATGACATCCTGCTCTACGGCCTGATCGCGCGGCACAAGTCGCAGGACAAGTTCCGCGTCACCGGCGACTACCTGTCCTACGATCCCTACGGCATCATGTACCGCAAGGGCGAGCCGCAGATGAAGGACGTGGTCGAACGGGCGTTCCGCAGGCTCGCCTCGAATCGCGACATCGTCCCGCTCTACAACAAATGGTTCGTCGCCCGGCTGCCGACCGGCGAGAAGCTCAATGTCGCGCTGTCACCGCAGCTCGAAGAGGCCTTCAAGGCGCTCGACGATTCGCCGGGCGGGTCGAACTAACGCATGATCCGGAAAAGTGCGAAGCGGTTTTCCGAAAAGATCATGCTCAAACAAAAGGCCAAAGCGCGATGACGATTCAACCTAATCTCATCGCGCTTTAGCCGCGAATTTCGGCCTCTCGCTTTGCAGGAGAGGTCGCAAAGTCCGGCGCGCGCCGTTCACCGCCAATAGCGCCGCGACAAATCCAGGCACTGCCGGACCCAGTATCCATTCACGTGGATCAGCTGGCATGTGCTCGGAGGCGGCTCCTTGATGATCGGGTAGCCGTGGATGTCGATATTCGTCGGGGCCGTGACGCCGCGCCAAAACACCGCATTGGCGGCCGGAGGATTGAAGGCGGCGGCGAACGCCGCGAGTGCGACGAAGCTCAAAAGAAGTTTGCGCATAATCTGTTTCCGGATCAATCAATGCACGGAAGCGTACTCCCTTGCGCAGGATGAGCAAGGCGCTGAATCGATCAAAATGACGGCCAGAGCTTCCGTGCCGGCCGCACCACCGCCCCGCGTCAGCCGCCGCGGACTGCCATGCATGCGAGGGCAACGATGCCGACCGCCGCCAGAACAACCATGACCTGGAAAACCGCGCGGCCAAGAATCGCACCCATCAAAGCTCCGTCGATCCGGCGGGATCTTCCTTCGAGTGTCCACGCGCCGCGATCTCTGGAGCATCATCGGCAGGCAAGATTCGGCTGTTGAAGTCAGCGAGCTCGTTGCTTCACCAGCTAATGTCGTTCGGCGACGATTCGATCGACTTGTCGCTTCAGCTCTGCTTCCATTTCGGAAATGACGTCGTGCGGCAGGCGAGCGCGGAGGCGATTGGCCGTCTCGTGCTGCATCCTGGGCTGCCTCGCGAGCGCGGGCCGTTCGATGGCCTGATCCTCGATCCATCGTCGAGAGGACGCATAACCTGTCGCGCCGGCCGTCACGTCAGTCCCGTAGGGTTCGCGAGGATCCTGATCCGACTGCACAACGTCCTTCATGAGCTCTGCCTCCTGGCACTATCTCGCAAGAATTCCCTTGCTCAGGCCCGAACCATTCGGCTCGTCCGGCTTGTCGCCCATCAATGACGCTGAAGCCTGCAAAGTTGTTCCGCACGGAACCTGCAAAGGTCTGCCGCAGTCAGCCTCATGAAGCGGGAACCAGAACCATCAGCATCCTCATTCGTTAACGGTGGTTGATCGTTCGGAGGTCGCCATGGCTTACGCGAGACCAAGTCGTCAAATAGCAATTGTGGTCGAAGACGACACGATCCAGCGCGACATGATTGCGCTGTTGTTGGAAGAAGGCCATTTCGACGTCATCCAGTGCGAGGACGCCGAGACGGCAGCGCTGGCCATCAAGATGCGTCATCCGTCGCTGGTGGTTACCGATATCAAGCTCACGGGCAAAATGGATGGCGTCGAGCTTGCACGTTTGGTCGTCGATTGCGATCCGGGCGTGCGCGTTATGGTCATCTCGGGCCGGCCCCCGGACTGCGCGCTGCCTGAGGGCGTCAAGTTTTTCGAGAAGCCGGTTTATCCACCCACGCTGCTGCGAGAGCTGGCGTCGTAGCTCTCGCCGATGGGTGGCCCATGCAAGACGATCCCGAAATCGATTGGCACCGGGAGCAGATTGCGAAGAACCGGGAACTGATCGCGGAATTGCAATCCGGAAATACGGCGGGGACTGACGTGTTTCCAGAGACGCAAGCCGAGATCGAGCGTCTCACGGCACAGATCGAGCAATCGGAATTGATCGTCGCCGCCTATGAGAAGGAGCACCCGCAAGACTGATCGGGCGCTCACAGTGCAGGATCGCGCCGGCGAGCCCGCGTCGTCGGGCAGGGGAACGCTGCCTACGCGAACACTTCGTCCAGCGCGGCCGAATACGCCGCCTCGACCAGCGCCGGATGCCGGCGCCCCAGCGCTTCCATCTTCACCCCGGAGTTCACCTCGAGGATTTTCCACGCGCCATCCGTGCGCACGACGTCGATCGAGGCGTAGCGGATGTCGACGGCCTGCGCGGCCCTGATCGCGAGCGCGACGCAGGCCTCGCGCGTCGTGCCATCGGCGAGCAGCACGGGCTCCGCGCCGGCATCGAGGTTATGCCGCCAGTTGAGCAGAAGCTGTTCGCCGGCGGGCGGAACGGCGTCGAGCGCGGCGGCATCGAAATCCTCGGTCATGGTCTTGAGTTGCTCGGCCGTCGCGCTCGCCTGCGCCAGCGCGCGCAGCGATCTTATGCCGTCGCCGGTCATCGACGGGCGCGCCTTGCCGTAGACAATCAGCGCGCGCGCATCCAGCAGCACGACGCGCACCTCGTCCGCGATCTCGACATAGGGCGAGATGGCGAGACTTGGATGCGCGGCAAGGACGCGCGCGACCGCGGTCTCCAGTTGCGTTCGCGTCTTGACACGGAAGACAAGCTCGCCGGAGGTCCCCTCATTGGGTTTGACGACGAGCCCCTGGGGATGCTGCTCGAGCAGACGCTGCATCGCGTCCAGCGAGTCCGATCCCGGGATGTGCTTGCTGAGCTTCGCGCCCAAAAACAGCGTATGCGGAATGACGGGGACGCCGGCCGATGCCAGCACGTCCGCGCAGGCCGATTTGTCGTTGGCGACCTGATGCGCGACCGCGCTGTTCAGCCCGACGTCGTAGCCGATCGCGAGCCGCCGCGCGTTGCCCCTGGTCATGGTGACCAGCCAGCCGCCGGACCGCACCTCGACGGCAATCGCGTGCGCCAAACAATATTTTTTGATGGTTTCCAGGAAGATTCGCTGGCTGATCAGGACCACGAGATCATTTTCCCTTCACCGCGGTTTTCGTAGCAATTAATTGCCAGATCGATACCGATCTCAGCAAGTAAATTACCTGCAGTACCACGTGTTAACGATGACGCGGTTGAACCTCTGCGCGAAATCGAACGACTGCCATTCTGAGATCGCAATTGCGCGCCAGTTGATCTTGACTATCTGCTGCATTGGCGCAATGGACACGCGAGATCTTCAGTGATTTCGGCCACTTCCGCGCCGTCGCGAGCCGTCTAGAAATCAAACTATTCTAATTCTGGTCAGTCGAGAAAACGAAAACCCATGAGCGCGTTCTATCGAGAGAAAGTTCTTTCCGTTCAGCACTGGACCGATACGCTTTTCAGCTTCCGGGCGACCCGCGATTCCGGTTTCCGCTTCCAGAACGGGCAGTTTGCCATGATCGGCCTCGAGGTCGACGGCAGGCCGCTGCTGCGCGCCTATTCGATGGCGAGCGCCAATCACGAGGAAGAGCTCGAGTTCTTCTCGATCAAGGTGCAGGACGGCCCGCTCACCTCCAAGCTGCAGAAGATCCGCGAGGGCGACACCATCCTGGTCGGCCGCAAGGCGACCGGCACGCTGATCACCGACAATCTGATTCCCGGCAAGCGGCTGATGCTGCTGTCGACCGGCACCGGCCTCGCGCCGTTCGCCAGCCTGATCAAGGATCCCGAGGTCTATGATCGCTACGATCAGATCCTGCTGGTGCATGGCTGCCGCCAGGTCTCCGAGCTCGCCTATGGCGAGGAGCTGGTCGCCAAGCTGCGCGACGACGAACTGTTCGGGCCGCTGCTGTCCGAGAAGCTCTCATACTATCCGACCGTGACGCGCGAGCCGTTCCGCAACCGCGGCCGCATCACCGACCTGATCACCTCCAACCAGCTGTTCACCGATCTGCATCAGGGGCCGCTCGACATCGAGACCGACCGCATCATGATGTGCGGCAGCCCGGCGATGCTGGAAGAGCTGAAGCAGCTGTTCGAGACGCGCGGCTTCAAGGAAGGCAGCGGCAACACCCCCGGTCACTTCGTGATCGAGAAGGCGTTCGTCGAGCGCTGAGGCCGTAGAGCGTCAGGATTGTCCGTCCTGGCGAAAGCCAGGACCATTACCACCGCTCCCTGTTTTGCGAAGGCTGGGGCCCCATCGGGCTCCAGCCTTTTGCATTGTGGTTATGGGTCCTGGCTCCCGTGCGCAATTGCGCATTAGGCCAGGACGACATCTGTGTATGTGGCGCCGTCCAATCTCCCACTGCTATAACGCCCCCAACGCCGCGCGGCCGTTGCGCGAACGCGGCGATCTGGGAGCAGCACCTTGTCCATCACCGATCCGGATGCACCGAAAACCGCCTTTGTGTTTGCCGGCGGCGGCAGCTTTGGCGCGATCCAGGTCGGCATGCTGCAGGCGCTGGCCGCGCATGGCGTGGTCGCCGACATGGTGGTCGGCTCCAGCGTCGGCGCACTGAACGGCGCGTTCTACGCCGGCGACCCGACGGTCTCGGGCGTCGCGCGGCTGGCCGAGATCTGGCGCGGCCTCAACCGGCAGGACGTGTTTCCGGTGACGTGGCGGACGCTGGTGAGCTTCCTGTGGCGGCGCG
The DNA here is from genome assembly GCF_001189245.1 of Bradyrhizobium pachyrhizi. GTDB lineage: Bacteria > Pseudomonadota > Alphaproteobacteria > Rhizobiales > Xanthobacteraceae > Bradyrhizobium > Bradyrhizobium pachyrhizi. The sequence goes on from NZ_LFIQ01000024.1 coordinate 35,812, forward strand.
ACTTCCTGATCCCGCATGACGGCGTTCGCAAGCTGATCGACGACTACATCCCGTTCCGCAATCTCGAGGACGCGCGGATTCCGATCCACATCGTCACCACAGACATCATCAGCGGCGACAGCGTGGTGCTGTCGGAAGGCTCGACCGCGGAGGCGATCGTCGCATCGACCGCGATCCCGGGTGCGTTCACGCCGGTGCATTACCGCGATCGTTTCCTGGCCGATGGCGCGATCTCCAGCAACACGCCGGTCCGCGTCGCGGTCAGGCACGGTGCCAAGCGCCTGATCGTGCTGCCGACCGGGCATGCCTGCGCCAACCAGGCGCCGCCGATCGGCGCGCTCGCCAATGCCCTGCACGCGCTGACGCTCCTGATCGCGCGGCAGCTCGTCAACGAGCTCGAGAACATCGGGCCCGATGTCGAGTACTTCGTGGTGCCGCCGCTCTGCCCGCTGGTCGGCTCGCCCTACGATTTCTCGCGGACTGCCGATCACATTACCCGGGCACTCGACACCACCAACGCCTGGCTCGACGGCGACGGCCTGAGGCCGGGGCACATCCCGCACGAATTGCAGCCGCACGACCACTAGGCGGCATCCGCGGGTGATGACACCGCGTGGTGTGACGCCTCGAATCGAGAACCATCCCCATCGTCGTCCCTGCGAAAGCAGGGACCCATAACCACAAATGCCAATTGTTGGGCGATGCTGGAACGACGAATCCCTTCAACAAGGTCCGCCGCGGCGTATGGGTCCTGCTCCCGTGCGCAATTGCGCACCAGGCAGGGACGACGGAGGAGCTGCAAATTCACATCATGATTTCGGGATAATAGAATAATACCCCTGATTTGCCCGACGTGTCAAGGTGCTGGTCGAGCGCCGGCACGTCGCCGGCTCCTTTGCATGGGGTTGTTTTCGATATTTTGGCAGCGCGCCGTGCGACGGCAGCTGTCCTATCCCGCTGTCGGCCTCGTTCCATGGCTCGATGACGTGGACACGTCAGTTTCAGAAGCCCGCAAGCGCTATATGCGCTAGCCCTGCCCGCAAGCGGGAAAGGGGGCGCAGTCTTTGTGGGGCTCTCCGCTTCGTTGCAGTGCAAAAGTCGATTTCGTTTTAGTTCGACCGGTATCCGCACCCGCCCATTCGGGCGGTTGTCACATCTGTGAGGGCTCGGCCGTATAACCGTAGTGCACTTGTTCCGCGAGTTGGATTAGGCTCGCGGCCGACAGGTCATTTGGGCAGACCGGAGGAATTTCATGGATACAGTGCTGCTTCCGTTCTCGCCGCGTTTCATCGTGCTGACGATCTGCGCCGTCGTCACCGCGCTCCTGCTGCTGGTTGGGATTTTCGATCACAAGGTCTTCAAGATCGTCCTGATCCCGCTGATCATCTTCGGCGCGCTGACATTGCTCGGCATCCGCGACCTCACCCAGAAGAACCACGCGGTGCTGCGCAACTACCCGATCTCGGCGCATGTCCGCTTCCTGCTCGAGGAAATCCGCCCGGAGATGCGGCAATATTTCTTCGAGAGCGAGAAGGACGGCATGCCGTTCTCCCGCGACACCCGCGCGGTGGTTTACCAGCGTGCCAAGATGGTGCTCGACAAGCGGCCGTTCGGCACCCAGGAGGACGTCTATCGCGAGGGCTATGAGTGGATGCACCACTCGGTGGCGCCGAAGCCGAAGGCCGACCAGAAATTCCGCATCACCGTCGGCGGCCCCGACTGCACCAAGCCGTATTCGGCCTCGGTCTTCAATATCTCGGCGATGAGCTTTGGCGCGCTGAGCCCGAACGCGGTGCGGGCGCTCAATGCCGGCGCCAAGAAGGGCGGCTTCGCCCACGACACCGGGGAGGGCGGCGTCAGCCCTTATCACCGCGAGATGGGAGGCGACATCATCTGGGAGATCGGCTCCGGCTATTTCGGCTGCCGCAACCGTGACGGCACCTTCAATCCCGACGAGTTCGCACGCGTCGCGGGTGACGATCAGATCAAGATGGTCGAGCTCAAGATCAGCCAGGGTGCCAAGCCCGGCCATGGCGGCGTGCTGCCGGCGGCGAAGGTTTCCGAGGAGATTTCCAAGATCCGGGGCGTACCGATGGGCGAGGACTGCATCTCGCCGGCCTATCACAAGGCGTTCTCGACGCCGCTGCAGATGATGGAATTCGTCGCCCAGATGCGCAAGCTGTCCGGCGGCAAGCCTGCCGGCTTCAAGATGTGCATCGGCCATCCCTGGGAATTCCTGGCGATCTGCAAGGCGATGCACGAGAGCGGGCTCTATCCCGACTTCATCGTGGTCGACGGCAATGAGGGCGGCACCGGCGCCGCGCCGCTCGAATTCATGGACCATCTCGGCATGCCGATGCGCGAGGGCGTCAATTTCGTCCACAACGCGCTGATCGGCATCGGCGCGCGCGATCGCATCAAGATCGGTGCCTCCGGCAAGATCGCGACCGCCTTCGACATGGCGCGCGCGATGGCGATCGGGGCAGACTGGTGCAATTCGGCGCGCGGCTTCATGTTCGCGCTCGGCTGCATCCAGTCCCTGAGCTGCCACACCGATCGCTGTCCGACCGGCGTCACGTCGCAGGACCCGATCCGCAACCGCGCGCTCTATGTGCCCGACAAGATCGACCGCGTGTACAACTACCACCACTCGACCCTGCACGCGCTGACCGAGCTGCTCGCCGCTGCCGGCCTCGAGCACACCAAGGAGCTGCGCCCGATCCACTTCTCGCAGCGAAGTTCGACCACCGAGGTCTCTTCCTTCGCCGAGCTCTATCCGACGCTGCGTCCCGGCGAACTGCTCGAAGGTACCCAGGACCGCCGCTTCCGCGACGCCTGGGCGATGGCGCGCGCGGATTCGTTCCAGCCGGCGGGGTAGGGGCGGCAAATCCGTAGCCCGGATGAAGCGCAGCGTAATCCGGGACCACTCTCTGTGCGGATCGACCGATCACGGATTACGCTGCGCTCCATCCGGGCTACGCTCACGACGTACCAGCGGACGCGCCGAACCATTTGGTCAGCGCATCGGTTAGGCCGGCCTGCGTTCGCTCGCCAACCCACGCCACGTAGCCATCGGGCCGCACCAGCACCGCGGTCGGGGCCGAAACCGTTTCGTGCGCGGGAAGCTCCCATGCGCCGCGATACTCGGTATCGACCAGCTGAACCCGGTCGGTCCATCCCGCGATGGCGATGCCGCCGGGCGCGCCGAAATTCAGCAGCACCGGCCGAGCCCGGTGCAGCAGCGTGAAGACCTGCATCGGGCCGTCGGCGGTGACCAGATCGAGATCGGGCATGCGGCGTCCGAGCAGCGGATGGCCGTCGCCAAGATCGTAGTGAAGATCGAGGCCGGACATCATCGCGGCAAAGCTTCTGCGCGGCTCGTCCATGCGCAGCAGGCCGGAGACGATCTCGTTCAGCGCCCTGGTGCGCGGATCGGTGCGGTTGAGCGCGACATGCGCCATGGTGTTGCGCAGCACGCGGGCCGCCACCGGATGCCGTTCGGCTTCGTAGGTGTCGAGCAGGCTGTCCGGCGCGATCTGCTTGACCACCTGGGCCAGCTTCCAGCCCAGGTTCACCGCGTCCTGCACGCCGATATTGAGGCCTTGGCCGCCCATCGGCGGATGCACATGGGCGGCATCGCCGGCCAGCAGCACGCGCTGTTTGCGGTAGGTCACGGCCTGCCGGGTCATGTCGGTGAAGCGCGAGATCCAGACAGGACTGTGGATGCCGAAATCGGTGCCGTACGCGGCGACCCTGCCTCGCTGACGTCGCGCAAGGTCGGCTCCCGGTCGGTGCCGAGTTGCCGCTCGGTCAGCACCAGCCGCACCCGCCCGCCATCTTCCGCCTTGCCGATCGCTGAGGTGCCGGTGTCGTGCCGGCGAAAGCCCCATTCCGGTTCGCCCGCCATCTCGGCCTCGGCGATCAGCCAGCTCGTGGTCGGATCCCACCCGGCGAATTCGATGCCCGCCGCTTTGCGGACGAGACTCCGGCCGCCGTCGCAGCCGACGAGATATTGTGCCCGGAGCAATTGGCCATCCGACAGTTCGACTTCGACGCCGCCGTCGTCCTGCGTGAAGCCGATCACGTCGCGCGCGCGATAGGTCTGCACCACCAGTTCGCCAACCCATTCGCCGAGCAGGCGCTCGATATGGTTCTGCCGGAGCCCCAGCGTGAAATTGCGCCGGGTCGGAAAGTCGGTGATCTCAAGCGGAACCAGATGAGAATGGAACAGCACCGCCGGATGGCGCGTTCCCAGCGCGACGAAGCGGTCGCCGATGCCGCGCTGATCGAGCACCTCGATGGTGCGCGCGTGCAGGCCGCCGGCGCGCGCACCGATCAGGTCCTCCCTCGCGCGCCGCTCGACAATCGCAACATCTATTCCCGCCAGCGCCAACTCGCCCGCCAGCATCAGCCCGGTCGGACCTCCGCCGGCAATCACGACAGCATGTTCCCGCATCCCACACTCCTCCGTTCGATTGGGCGCGCGTTCTACGGGATGATCCCGGGCTTGCGGCAAGCCCGGGGGGTCTACATATATCTGAGTGGGGAGAGAGCGTTTGCTCTATCGAACCACCTCCGAGACATCATTGAGAAGAACGGCGCGGCAAATTTGCTGTCGTCCCGGCTTTCGCCGGGACGACGTTGGAAGATGGCGCGTTCAGAACTCGCCGTGGATGCGGCCGGAGAAGATGTGCACCGGGCCGCGGTCGGCGTTGTAGGCGGGGTTGGTGATGAACTGATAGTCCGCGGTCAGCGTCAGGTTCTTGTTCACCTGATAGGCGTAGTAGGTCTCGAAGATTCGCTCCGGGCTGTAGTTCAGCGCGCCGTCGCCGATCAGCAGACCGAGGCCGCCGGCGGCAAGATAGTCGCGATGCGCTGATGACAGCCCGTTGATCGCGCCACCGATGCCGATCGTGTCGTTCGCCCGTCCCCACCTGCTGCCCTTGATCGACAGGCCGCCCGAGACGCTGCGATCGACATCGGTGAACGACAGGATTTCGTTCTGACCGTCGTTCCAGCTGAGGCGGCCGAACAGGCCGACATCCTTTGCGATCTGCTGCTCGCCGTTCAGATAGAAGCCGTATTTCAGATTGTCCTTGCGGATGCCGGCCATCACGTCGTTGATGTCGAGCCCCGGATTGGCATCCTCGATGGCGAGCGCCTGGCGATAATTGCCGGTGTTGCCGCGGTTGCCGAACACGCCGACGCGCAGCTTGCCGGGCTGGTCGAAGATCGAATAGCGGCCCTCGAATTCCACCACGGCGCCGCCGGTGTCGAACACCAGAACGTCGCTGTTCGGTGCGTTCGGCACCTGGAACACGCCGGCGCGCACCGCCCAATCCTTGCGGTTGAGCTCGACCACCGCGCCGCGGGTATAGCCGGGCAGGTCGGCCGGGAAGTCGTAGGCGGCGGACGCCCACATCGCCCAGTTCATGAAATCGGCGCGCGGGTCCTTGGCGTAGGAATTGCCGTCGAAGAAATCGCCGACCGCAAAGCGCCCGACCACGAGCGTGAGCCGGTCGATGTCACGCTTGCCGGCGATCTGGTTGGGGCCGTCGGCGACGTCTTCCTGCTCGCCGCCGAAGCCGAAGGTCTGCTTGAAGTAGTAGCGCTGCGGCCGGATTTTCGGGAACGGCGCGCCGGCCTTCTGCGCTTCGCCGTTCGAGAAGCCGGCAAGGCCGAGCGTGCCGTTGAGGCCAAAGCCCTGCGCGGTTTCCGGGTTGAAGTAGAACTCGCCGCCTTCCCAGAGCCGCACGCCGAGGAACGCCGTCGTGGTCCAGGTCTGCTGCAACTGCCCCGCGCCGGGAAGGCTGTTGGTGCCGGCATAGGGCGAACGGAAGGACGGATAGGTCTGCGGCAGCAGCGTCGTCTGGCCGTGCACGCTCCAGTCGCTCGATTCAGGCAGCGCGGTGCGCGTCGGCGTCGCCGACCATGGCGAGTCGCCGAACTGATAGTTGAGGCCGAATTTCAGCAAATGAATACGCGGGTCGATGCTGACGCCGGGCATGCCGAAATCATTGAGGCCGAGCGTGCGGCGCGACAGGTCGACATAGTCGTATTCGACCTTGGCGGTCCAATTGCCGCTCACCGCAAATTCGGCGCCGGCGCCGACGGTCCAGCCGGTCTGGTACTGGCCGGGCTCCGAGATCACCTCGCCCGCGGCGTCGTTGATCCGAACCTGGCTGTGGCCCCAGGCGAAGCCGCCGGTCACGTAAGGCATCCAGGTACCGAAAGAGTAGCCGGCGCGGCCGCGCAGCGTGCCGACATAGTCGATCGACGAATTGAAGGGACCGAGCACTCGCCGCGGCAGGTCGGTCGGGCCGGTGAAGGTCGCATCCGCCTCGACGCCGAGCACGAAGCGGTTGGCGAATTCCTTGTTGTATCCGACCTGGAAGCCGCCGATCCCGCCGGTGATGGTGGGCGGAAAGAACACGCCCTGTTCCAGGATCGGGTTGGTGCCGGGACCCAGCGTGCCGTCGCCATAGCCGACATGGGCGCCCACATAGAACCCGGTCCAGCTGTAGACCGCCCTGGCGGCGGGGGATTTGAGCGCCAGATCGGCCGCGGTCGCCGGCGCGCCGAAGGTTGCCGCACCGAGCGCTGCGCCGGCGGCGATCTGGACCCGGAAGAGGCGGACGCAGGTCATGACGCGGCTTTCCGCGAACGAGTGGCGGTTTCGCCCGGCATCACTGCAGATTTGGTGGCCGCTTGCCACCCGAGATTTGAAATCATCGCCCGCCGTCCCCGGTCCGATCTGTGTCGTCCCATCCAAAGCCAGATCAGCACCTAGCATCCCCTGCTTCTTATTGCAAATCATTCGCAATAGCAACTGAGGCGCGCCCGATACCGTTCCGATTTGCACGCCACCGTGACAGTCACGTAACAGCGCGAGGCGGCAGGCCACGTCGGCGGCGATCGGCCGCGTGTCCGTGGCAAACCGGTCGCGACCCGACCGTTCAATCGATGCCGCCATTGTCCTCGTGCTTTGTGTTGATGAATGCCGGCTGCGATGCCCTGCCGAGCACGACCCGCGCGCCGGCCCGTTCGATACATCGCGCCATCGACAGCGCCGTCCGCAGCCCGGCGTTTGAGATAGTGCGGTTCCGGTGGAGCGCGGCCGCGCCGCGCAGGATGGCGCTCGCCAGCCTGAGCAGCACGATCGCTCCATCGCCGGCCGCGACTGCGCGCGGTCACGCTCCCACCGTGGCGAGCTGGACGATCCGCAGCAGCACGAGGCCGGCGGCGACGACGAGATAGCCGCGCAGCACGATCATCCAGATCCGGCTCAGCGGGCTGAGCCGCGCCGGTGGCAGCCGGTCGAGCGGCGGCATCCGCCAGCTGTCGGGGTCGACCAGCGAGGGCTTGCGTTTGAAGCGGAACGACGCGTTGCGGCGCGACGACAACTCGTACAGCTTGACGGCCGCCGTGATCGCGAGCGCAAGCACGCTGCCGCCGATCAGGATGCCGATGATCCACGTCTCGCCGAGATCGGGGAACAGCACCGCGGCGGTCAGGATCACCGACAGCATCACCAGCCCCGCGACTACCGCGCCGGTGAACAGGTTCAGCCTGACGGAATTGACCCAGGGCCCGAGGATGTGGCGGTCGTTGCACAGCAGCAGCAGGAACACGGTCGCGCTCGGCAGCAGCACGCCGGCCAGCGTCTGCACCGCGTTGGTCAATAGTCCGAGCGGCGTGCCCGGCGTCAGCACCAGCACCGCCGCGAGCACGATCAGGCCGCAATAGACGCTGTAGAAGCCCTTCGCGTCCCACGGCTTGCGGTGCAGCGAGTGCTTGACCGCGAACACGTCGCCGATCGCATAGGCGGTCGCGAGGGAGACCGCCGCAGCACCGATGATGCAGGCATCGAGCAGCGCAAGGGCGAACAGCACCGCCGGCAGCCGGCCGGCATATGTCTCGAGGCCGACCGCGGTCCCCAGCGCGTCGGTGTAATTGCCGAATTCGGGCTTTCCTGCGAACACTGCCGCGCAGAACGAGATCATCGCGACGGCACCGACTACCACCAGCACGATGCCGATGCACAGATCCAGCCGCTCATAGCGGATGAAACGCGGCGTGATCCGCTTGTCGACGATGTAGCTCTGCTGGAAGAACAATTGCCACGGCGCCACCGTGGTGCCGACGATGGCGACGATCAAGAGCATCACCTCGCTGAGCTTGGCGTCCTGCGGCATCTTCGGCACGAAGAAGTCGGAGGCGATCTGCCCGATCGGCGGATGCGCCATCAGGATCACGGGCACCAGCAGCAGGCTACCGGCGACCAGCACGATGCCGAAGCGTTCGAAGCGGCGGAAGTTGCCGGTCGAGACCGCCAGCATCACGATAGCAGCCGAGGCCAACACGCCCCAGAACCGCGAGACGCCGAGGAAATGAAGCGCGAGCGTGATGCCGATGAACTCGGTGACGATGGTCAGCGCGTTCAATACCAAGAGGTCGATGACGCTGAAGGCGCCCCAGAACTTGCCGAAGCGCTCGAAGATCAGCCGCGCATGGCCGACCCCGGTGACCGCGCCGAGCCGCACTACCATCTCCTGGTTGACGTACAGCACGGGGATCAGCAGCAGCAGCGTCCACAGCAGCGTGGTGCCGTAATTCTGTCCGGCCTGGGTATAGGTGCCGAACGCGCCGGCGTCGTTGTCGCCGACCATCACGATCAGGCCGGGGCCGACGATCGCCAGCAGTGTCTTCAGCCGGGCCAGCAAGGTCGCGCGCGGCGCGGTGTCGTCGCGAGCGATGCTGCCGAGCGCGCCGTGGATGTCGCCGGCATGCGCGCTATCGAGAATGGCGGTTTGTGTGGTCTTGCTTTCGGTCATTTCGCGTCTCCTCGCCGCCTTTCGGCACGGCGGGAGGGACGCGGGCGTCGTCAGGCGCGCACGTCTCCGCTACCGTGAGCAGCGGCATTTCCAGATGTGATGCAGATCGAGAATCCCGTTGCCGCGCCTGAATGCTGCGCAACGGGGCAACTAGGTCCTTCGTCCATGTCGGCCTCCTAAACCAAGACGACTACTTCCGACCGAGCAGCGGGCGCCGCTTCACCTCGCCCCGCGTGCGGGGTCGAGACGAGCGAAGCTCGCTCTTAGAGGTCGGATCGCATGGTCAGATGCGATCCGGGTGCGGGGGGCTTCCGCGAACTCAGCTATCACCGTGTGCGCGGAGGCGGCCCCTCACCCAACCCTCCCCCCGTAAGAACGGGGAGAGGGAGCGGCAGCACCGTCGTTATCAAGCCCGCCCTCACGGTCGGCCTAAGCGCACAGCCGCGGCTTTGCCGCGGCGTGGCGCGTGGCTGTTGCGCGCGGGCCGAAACGCTGGCCCGCGCGTCGCTGCTGATCGAGATCGCCGCCGGTGTCGTCGATGGTCCACCGGCATTCCAGGCGGCCGTCGATCAGGACCCAATGACAGGCCGGGGTTGGACGCCGGCGGCGGCCCGCCAGGCGGCGAAAGCCCGGCAGGTTGTCATTGCAATGAATGGCAGCCGGCGGCGGCATGCGCCGCGGCTCGACAACGCGCCGCGGGCTTGCTTGCCGGAATTTTGCGAGCTTTTCGAACATCGCTCACCTCCACTTCCGCTGGTCGCGGCAGGCCGGTGAGGAGCAGTGGTCAGCTTGGGCGCGACCACCCGTCCACGCAGGCGAGATCTGCGCGATCAGTCTTGCTGTGTTGCGGCGTCACCAGTCCCGGCATCGCCGGACTACTGTCGCCTGAGTTGCTACTGCCCATGTGCCTTCTGTGCTGGCTCGTGGATCGACTTGTCTCCGGAGATAGAACCCCCGGCGCGGAACGAACGTTCCGGTCCATGGGGCACTACGCCGGCGACAATGGCCTGTCAAGCCGATTCCGCTATCCTCCGGGGAGGATCATGATTATCCTCCGGGGAGGATAGGAGACCCAGATGTCCGACGACCATCCACACGCTGCGATCGCCCGGCGCCTGAAGCGCGCCAACGGCCATCTCGACACCATCGTCGAGATGATCGAGCAGGGCCGGCCCTGTGCGCAGATCGCCCAGCAATTGCAGGCGGTGGAGAGCGCGATCGAGAGCGCCAAGAAGGCGCTGATCCACGATCACATCGGTCACAGCCTGGAGGAGACGCTGAAGGCATCGGGGCCGAAGGGCCGTGCCGTGCTGCGCGATTTCAGGCTGGTCGCGAAGTATCTGTGATGGACGTGTTCAAGAATTGACCCGCCCGGGGGGATGGCCGGACGGGTCGGTTGCGACACGGGGTGGATGAGGACCCGTGCCGAACACAGGATCCGCAACCTTAAGAATTGTGTCGATCAGTAGTAGCAGCTGCGCACGCGGCCGATGTAATTGCCGTAGGCGTCGAACTGGCGCACCCAGCCGCAGCGCCGATAGCCGCCGCCGTAGTAATAGCCGTCGCTGGCCGCGATCGCGCTGCTGACGACGGCGGCGCCGACGAGACCTGCGCCAACGCCCCAGCCCCAGCCGTAGGGCTTCGCCTCAGCCTGCGACGTCGTGGACGCGATGGTGCCGGTCACGGCGAGCGCGGTGAGGGCGAGGGCGGCGAGCTTGGTCTTGATCGACATGGAATACTCCATCCTGTGTGGGGCGGCGCCGGTGTGGTCCGCATGCCCGTTGGACGGAGGCTGTCCGGTTCCGGTTCGAAGATCGGGGCGGAAATATGGTTTCGCGAATTGTTTCGTCGCGTCTGCCCGGACGAAGCAGTTCTGATCCCGACGCGTTTTCTTCACGCGAACCGGTACCCGCTTCGCTCGAAAACGCTCTCGGTCAGTGGCCGCGAAACACGCTGGGATCGAACCTGTCGACGTCGGCGAGCAGCTCGCAGAACGCGTGCGCGCCGTGCTCGATCAGCTTCTCACCCTTCTCGGCCGAGGCCTGGGTCGCATCGCCGATCGCACCACTCGGATTGAGGTCCTGCGCCTGCCAGGCGAATGGCGCCGGCCGCTGCGTCGACAGAAAGCGGTGATCCTTCTCGATCTGCACGCTTGCCGGCTTGAAGTCCGCGATCGCGTCCTTGCGCACGGCGTGCGGATATTTCGCCAGCATGATCGAGGTCTCGACCGCGCCGCCATGGATGCCGTGGCGCAATTCGCCGGCGTCGAACAGTCCGTCGGGCGCGCCGAAGCGCGACCAGCTCGTGGTCACCACCAGCATCTGATGGTGCGCGCGCAGATCCTGCGCAACCAGCTGCATCGCGGCGGAATTGCCGCCATGGCTGGTCACGATCACGAGCTTCCTGACGCCGGCGCGCGCCACGCTCTCGCCGAGCGCCATCCAGCTCTTCAGCGCCACGTCGGTCGGCAAGGTCAAGGTACCCGGAAAATCGATGTGCTCGGTTGAGATGCCAACCGGCTGCAACGGCAGGAACGTGGCGGGGGCGGTCGCCGGCAGCAACTCTCGCACCCGCGAAAGATAGGCCTCGCCGATCATGACGTCGGTTCCGAGCGGCAGATGCGGCCCGTGCTGCTCGGTCGCGGCCAGCGGCAGCACCGCGATCCAGCGCGCGGCCGTATCCTTGGCCATATCGGGCCAGTGGATGGCGGTCCAGTCGCGGGGCGGAAGCTGAGAAGTCATCAAGCCGGTCGTTTCAATACAAGCGTTTCACGGGATGGATTTGCAGGCTAGTTTGTTTAACATCATAACGGGTTCGCGTCTCCGGGCGCGGTCCACGTCTTCCCGCCTTCCATCATGGGCCATAATGATCGACGGAGTCCAACCATGATCCCGGCCTTTTTGCTGCGAGCGTTAACCACAAGCCTTCTGACCGCCACGCTTTGCGTTGCCGCGGCGCTTGCCCCGGCGCGGGCGCAGAGCTCGGACAAGACCTTGGACAAGGTCTCGTTCGGCACCAATTGGGTCGCCGAGGGCGAGCATGGTGGGTTCTTCCAGGCGCTCGCCGACGGCACCTACAAGAAATACGGCCTCGACGTCACCATCGTGCCGGGCGGTCCCAACGAGAACAACCGGATGCTGCTGATCGCGGGCAAGCTCGACTTCTTCATGAGCGCGAACTCGCTGCAGACCTTCGACGCCGTCACCAACAATGTGCCGCTGGTCGCCGTCGCCGCCATGTTCCAGAAGGACCCCCAGGTTTTCCTGACCCATCCCGAGGTCAAGGCCACGAAGATCGAGGATCTGAAGCCGCTGACGCTTTTGATCTCGAAGGAGGGCATTACCAGCTACTTCCAGTGGCTGAAGTCCGAATACGGTTTCGACGAGAACAAGGTGAAGCCCTATACCTTCAACCCGCAGCCCTTCATCGTGAACAAGCAGACCGCGATGCAGGGCTACGTCACCTCGGAGCCATTCGCGGTCGAGAAAGCCGCCGGCTTCAAGCCGAACGTGCTGCTGCTCGCCGATTACGGCTTCAACTCCTACTCGACGCTGATCGAGACCCGCCGCGATCTGGTCGACAAGAAGCCTGACCTCGTGCAGCGCTTCGTCGATGCCTCGATCGTCGGCTGGTACCACTACGTCTACGGCGACAACTCGGCCGGCAATGCGATGATCAAGACGCTCAATCCCGACATGAACGACGAGTTGCTTGCCTATTGCGTCGCCAAGATGCGCGAGCACGGCATCGTCGATTCCGGCGATTCCATCAAGAACGGCATCGGCGCCATGACCGATGAGCGGATGGCGAGCTTCTTCGACAAGATGGTGCGGGCCGGCGTGGTCAAGAGCGGCATCGACTATCGCCAGGGCTACACGCTGCGCTTCGTCAACAAGGCGGTCGGCGCCGAACTCCGGCCGAAGAACTGACGGGTGCGGACGGACGATGGCGGGACCTGCGTTGTCTGGATCTGATGCAGCGTCGGCCGTGCGCCTGCGCGGCGTCAGCAAGACCTATGACAGTGGCGTGAGGGCGCTCGGGCCGCTCGACCTCGATGTGCGGCGAGGCGAGTTCGTCTCGCTGCTCGGGCCCTCCGGTTGCGGCAAGTCCACTGCGCTGCGTCTCATTGCAGGTCTCGCCACGCCAAGCGCCGGCACGGTCGAGGTCTCGCATCATGGCGCCGAGCAGCGCGGCAGCCACCGCATCGGCTTCGTATTTCAGGAGCCGACCCTGATGCCGTGGGCTACCGTGCGCGACAATGTTCGCCTGCCGCTGAAGCTCGCCCGGCTGCCTGCGACCGACGCCGACGCCCGCATCGATGCGGCGCTGGATCAGGTCGGGCTTGCGGAGTTTGCCGACGCCTATCCGCGCGAACTGTCCGGCGGCATGAAGATGCGGGTGTCGCTGGCGCGCGCGCTGGTTACCGATCCGGATGTCCTTCTGATGGACGAGCCGTTCGCGGCGCTCGACGAGATCACGCGGTTTCGCCTCAACAACGACCTGCTGTCGCTGTGGCGCACCCTGCACAAGACCGTCATCTTCGTGACGCACTCGGTGTTCGAGTCGGTCTATCTTTCCGAGCGTGTGATCGTGATGACCGCCCGCCCGGGCCGGATCGGCGCGGAGTTTCGCATCAGCTCGCCGGAACCGCGCGGTGAGGAGTTCCGCACCTCGGCTGAATATGCCGCGTTCTGCCGCGAGGTCTCCAATGCACTGGCGCCATCCTATGCGGGGCAGGCGGGCGCATGAAGTCTCCGCAAGACCTCGTCCGTTTTCTGCTTCCGGTCGCGGTGTTTGCCGCTGGCCTCGTGCTCTGGGAAGCCATCGTCCGCGGCTATGGCATCCAGCCCTATGTGCTGCCGAGCCCGCTGTTGGTGCTGAAGACACTGGTTGCGGACTGGCCTATCCTGTCGCAATCGCTCGGCGTCACGCTGCTGACCACGCTCGAAGGCTTCGTTGCCGCGGCCATCGGCGGCATCGTGCTGGCGCTATTGTTCAACCAGTCGAAATGGCTGGAGTATTCGCTGTTTCCCTATGCGGTGGTGCTGCAGGTCACGCCCGTCATCGCGATCGCGCCGCTGCTCCTGATCTATCTGCAGCAGCAGACCGCGGTGATCGTCTGCGCCTGGATCGTGGCGTTCTTTCCGGTGCTGTCGAACACGACGCTCGGCCTCAATTCGGTGGATCGCAACCTCGCCGGATTGTTTCAACTTTATGGCGCCTCACAGCTGCAGACGCTGCTGTTCCTGAAGCTGCCCGCGGCGCTGCCCTATATCCTCGGCGGTCTGCGCATCGCCGGCGGGCTGTCGCTGATCGGCGCCGTGGTGGCGGAGATCGCGGCGGGCAGCGCCGGCGCCGGCTCGGGCCTCGCCTTCCGGATCGCTGAATCAGGCTACCGGCTGAATATTCCCCGCATGTTCGCAGCACTTCTGCTGCTATCGCTGGCCGGGATTGTCATTTATGGGTTGCTGGCGCTAGTTTCGCATTTGTTGCTGCGACGTTGGCATGAAAGCGCGTTAGGAAAGGACAGTTGATGGCCCCGATTTCTTCCGAAAAGATCGATCTGTTGATCTATGGACCGATCCGGCCAATCCTCGAAAACGGCTTTCCCGATCAATACGTGCTGCACCGCGCCGAGAGCCGCGGCGACCTCGAGCGGCTGACGCCCGATACGCTGGCCAAGATCCGCGGCATCGCCGTCACCTATCATACGATGGCGACCGACAAGACCGCGCTGGCGCTGTTTCCGAAGCTCGAGATCGTCGGCAGCTTCGGCGTCGGCTACGACCACGTCGATTCCGCCTATGCGCGCGATCACAATATTGTGGTCACCAATACGCCCGACGTGCTGACCGAGGAGGTCGCCGACGTCGCGATGGGCCTGTTGATCGCGACGTTGCGCGAATTCGTCAAGGCCGACCGCTATGTGCGCTCCGGGCTGTGGCAGACCCAGAATTATCCGCTCAGCGTCGGCTCGCTGCGCGACCGCAAGATCGGCATCGTCGGCATGGGCCGGATCGGCCAGGCGATCGGGCGCCGGCTGGATGCGTCGCGGGTGCCGGTGTCCTATCACTCGCGCAATCCGTCCAAGGACGTCTCCTACAAGCACTATCCCGATCTGATCGAGATGGCGAAGGCGGTCGACACCTTGATCGTCATCGTGCCGGGCGGCGCCTCGACCGCGAAGATGATCAATGCCGACGTCTTGAAGGCGCTCGGCCCGCGCGGTGTGCTGATCAATGTCGCGCGCGGCTCGGTGGTCGACGAGCCGGCGCTGGTCGCGGCGCTGAAGTCCGGCACCATCCTGGCTGCAGGTCTCGACGTGTTCGCGGCCGAGCCGAACGTGCCCGACGAATTGAAGGCGATGCAGAACGTCGTGCTGCTGCCGCATATCGGTTCGGCCTCGGTGGTCACGCGCAACGCGATGGACCAGCTCGTGGTCGACAACATCAAGAACTGGTTCGCCGGCAAGCCGCCGCTGACGCCGGTTGCCGAAACGCCTGTCAAGAATCGCTGATGTCGTTGTCCCGCCTCAACGCCGTGCTGTGTCTGCTGCTGGCCGCGTGCGGTCCGGTGGCGGCGCAGGACGTCACGACGTTGAAGAAGGACATGATCGGGCAGTGGGAGCTCGCCACCACCGAGCGCAGCAAGACCTGCGTCGTGACGCTGAAGGGCGATACGGCGCCGCAAGGCTTCAAGCTCGAGCTCGAGCCCGCCTGCGCGGCCGCGCTGCCCTTCACCAAGGACATCACCGGCTGGAGCATCAAGGGCCTCGGCGACATCGTGCGGCTGCACAATGCCGCCGGCGAGACCGTGATCGATTTCACCGAAGTCGAGACCGGCATCTTCGAAGGGATGCGCACCAATGAGGGCGTCTACATCCTGCAAAACCTTGCCGCGGCGCGCTCGCTCGCCAAATCGATGGACCAGATGATCGGCGACTGGTCGATGGTCCGCGGCAACGGCCAGGCGATCTGCACGCTGGTGCTGACCAACACCGACGCCGGCAACGACAATTTCCAGGTGTTCCTGAAAGGCAAATGCGATCCCGCGGTCGCGGCCTTCAACCCGACCATGTGGCGGCTCGATCACGGCCAGATGATCCTGATGTCGGCCAAGGGCCAGACCTGGCAGTTCGAGGCCGACGACAACGCCCAGTGGCGCCGCGTCCCCGACAGCGCCGACCCGCTGATCATGCTGCGGGAACAGTAGGTCGCTGCTCACACATATCCGGAGCGACGTGGCGGGTCCGTTGGCCGGGCCACAAAACCGCTGTCGCCCCTGCGAAAGCAGGGACCCATAGCCACCATGCAGGTTGGTTGCAACGCTGTGGCCACAGCTCGTTTCGGCAACTCACCCCTGTGGTTATGGGTCCCTAGCTTTCGCAGGGACGACGATCGGGGTGGAGCCGTCTCGGCTTTCGATCTGCACCCTCACAGCTCCAAAATAATTCCCTTGCCCCTGTCGATCCGGGCCGCCCCGGATCGTCGTCCTCCATAGCGAGCCGATTTTTCACCGCGACCGTCCCGCGGCTTGCCTGAAACAGGAGCAATTCATGCGCTTTATGTCGATCGTTACCTCGTCCCAGCCGCCGCAGCAGCCGACCCCGGAGCTGCTGGAGGCCATGCACAAGCTCGCCGACCGCGAGATCAAGGCCGGCCGCATGATCGACAATGCCGGCCTGATGCCGCTCGCCACCGGCGCGCAGGTCCGCCTGGTCGGCGGTGAGCTCAGCGTGGTCGACGGTCCCTTCGTCGAGGCCAAGGAAGTGATCGGCGGCTACGCGATCTCGGACGTCCACAGCAAGGAGGAAGCGATCGCGCTCGCGGTCGAGTTCATGCAGCTGCACAAGGTTCACATGCCGGGCTGGGAAGGCACCTGCGAGGTTCGCGCCTTTGCAGGTTTCGCCGGCCAGTGCGGTGCGTAAGCGGAGGACAAGCGATGCGCTTCATGTATGTCCTGGTGGCCGAGAAGCCGATGCTGCCGAATCCCGCGTTGAGGGAGGCGATCCGGAAGCTGGCCGAACGCGAGATCGCGGCCGGCCGGATGCTCGATACCGGCGCGCTGCTGCCGCGCACGGCGGGCGCGGAGGTGCGGATCAAGGATCGCAAGCTCACCGTCACCGACGGTCCCTTCATGGAAGCCAAGGAGGTAGTCGGCGGCTACGCCATCTTCGAGCTGAAGGACAAGGAGGAGGCGGTGGCGCGCGGCGTCGAGTTCATGCAGCTTCATCTCGACCACATGCCGGACTGGGAATTGTCATGCGAGGTTCGCCCCTTCATGGAGTGCTGATGGCCTCCTCAGCCGGATGCCGGTGGCCGCCATGACGGTCGACGACGTCAAGCGCACCATCCTCGGTGTGTGGCGCATCGAGCAGCCGCGGCTGATCACCAGCCTGTCGCGGATGCTGCGTGATGTGCCGCTCGCCGAGGACCTGACCCAGGAAGCGCTGGTCGCCGCGCTCGAGCATTGGCCGGCCGCTGGCGTGCCGGAAAAGCCCGGTGCCTGGCTGATGGCGACGGCCAAGCGCCGCGCGCTCGATCATCTGCGCCGCAACCGCATGCTGGCCGAAAAGCACGGCGTGATTGCGCACGACCTGACGCGGGAGCAGGAGACCATGCCCGACTTCGATTCCGCGCTCGACGACGATATCGGCGACGAATTGCTGCGGCTGATCTTCACCGCCTGCCATCCGCGCCTGTCGCGGGAGGCGCGCGCCGCGCTGGCGCTCAGGATGATCTGCGGCCTCACCACCGAGGAGATCGCGCGCGCCTTCCTGCAGGCGGAGGCGACCATCGCCCAGCGCATCGTGCGCGCCAAGCGCACATTGTCGGAGTCAGGCCTTGCCTACGAGACGCCGCGCGGCGAGGAACTGTCCGAGCGGCTCGCCTCCGTGCTCGAGGTCGTCTACCTCATCTTCAACGAGGGTTATACCGCGGCAAGCGGCGACGAATGGCTGCGGCCGCAGCTCTGCAACGAGGCGCTGCGCATGGGCCGCGTGCTGACCTCGATCGCGCCATCGGAGCCGGAGGCGCACGGGCTGCTGGCGCTGATGGAGTTCAACGCCTCGCGGATGGCGGCACGTACCGATGCGTCCGGCGAGCCGATCCTGCTGATGGACCAGAACCGCGCGCGGTGGGATCGCCTGCAGATCCGCCGCGGGCAGCTCGCGCTGGCGCGGGCCCGCGAGCTCGGCGGCGCCGGCGGCTTCTATGTGCTGCAGGCCGCGATCGCCGCCTGCCACGCCGAGGCCGGCACGCCTGATGCGACCGACTGGCACCGCATCGCCGCGCTCTACGGCGACCTCGCCGCGCTCTTGGATTCTCCCGTGATCGAGCTCAACCGCGCGGTTGCGATCGGCATGGCCGAGGGGCCGCTCGCCGCGCTCGCGATCGTCGACGGTCTCGCGGGTGAGCCGGCGCTGAAATCCTATCATCTGCTGCCGAGCGTGCGCGGCGATCTGCTGCATAAGCTGAGCCGTTTCGCGGAGGCGCATGCTGCGTTCGAGGCCGCCGCCGCGCTGGCCGGCAATTCGCGCGAGCGTGAGTTCCTCAAGCGGCGCGCCGCGATCGCCGCGCGTGCCGCGCAGGATCATGGCTGCCGCTGACGGCTCCGCGATTTCGACGGAGCGAGACCACGTAGCCCGCATGAGCGAAGCGACATGCGGG
>NZ_LFIQ01000024.1:54323-78524 GCF_001189245.1 Bradyrhizobium pachyrhizi
TTTGCGAAGGGCGACCCCGGGTGTCGCGTCGCTCACCCGGGCTACAAGGTTGCTGCGGGTCGTCGTGTCCGCGATTTCGACTCAAACCTGCGGCATGCTCGGACGAATTCTTTTGGACCGGGAACTGCCACCATGACAAAGCCATCCGTGCTGGCGATCGGCCTCGACCCGACCTTCGTCGATCTGTCCGTCATGCCGCAGTTCACGCCCGAACTGGTGCGCAGCTATCTCGGCGCGCAGATCGAAGGCCTGCGGACGCTCGGCTACGACGTCGAGAGCTGCCTGATCGACCTCGGCGATACCGCGGAAGCCGTGACGGCGGCGGCTCTCAACGCGCGCCGCTACGACTGCGTCGTGATTGGTGCCGGGCTGCGCGAGCCGCCGGAGCGGCTCTTGCTGTTCGAGACGATTCTCAATCTGGTGCACCGGCTCGCCCCCCATGCCGCGATCTGCTTCAACACCAGGCCGGCCGATACCGCCGCGGCCGTGCAACGCTGGGTCAAACCTTAGGATGCAAGATGAGCGGGCGCCTTGAGCCGGCGAATCGGGCTCGCCGCGCCGTCCACCGTGCATGGCCGGCGCTCGGGCCGGCCCGACGCCGGCATTGGCCGGGGCCCGCCGCGAAGGTCCGGCGGTTGTTGCCGGCGGCAACCTATGACACCATCCAGAGTCCGATTTGTTTTAGACTTTGGAAGCTTATGCCGCGCCGCAAATTTGCCTGGGAGAAGCTGACGGACGAGCAGTTGCTCGCGCAACCGCTCAACCGTCTGAGGGTTGCCGTCGAGGGCACTTGGCTCGCCGATTGTGTGAATACGCTCTATGAGGAGCTCGAGGAGCGCGGCATCCGGTTGCGGCCGCATACATGGATCTCGAGCGAATGGTTCAGCCCGGCGGATGTGCCCGGCATCGCGATCCCGTTCTACCTCGCCCATCCCCGCCTGATGAAGCTCGAGAAGAAGATGATGCTCGACGTCGAGGGCGCCTCGTGGTCCGAGTGCATGGCCATTCTCCGCCACGAGGCGGGGCACGCCGTGCAGCACGGCTACCAGCTGCAGCGCCGCCGGCGCTGGCAGCAGCTGTTCGGTCCGTCGTCGCAGCACTACCCGCGCTACTACCGGCCCAATCCGGCCAGCCGCAATTATGTCCAGCACCTTCGGCTCTGGTACGCGCAGAGCCATCCGGACGAGGACTTCGCCGAGACCTTCGCGGTGTGGCTGCGGCCGCGCTCGAACTGGCGGACCCGCTATGCCGGCTGGCCCGCGCTGAAGAAGCTAGAATATGTCGACGAGCTGATGGGCGAGATCGCCGGCAAGCGGCCGCAGCTCGCGACGCGCGAACGGGTCGATCCGCTGCATACGCTCAAGCAAACGCTCGCCGAGCACTACCGGAAGAAGCAGGCATTCTACGCTTTCACGCCGCCGAAGACCTACGACCGCGATCTTTCTAAGCTGTTCTCCGCCGATCCGCGGCATTATCGGCGTCCGCCGGCCGCGGCCTTCATCAGGCGGCACCGCGCCCAGATCAGGCAGCTGGTGGCGCGGTGGACGGGCGAGAACCAGTTGACGCTCGATGCCGTGCTTGACGACATGATCTCGCGCTGCCGCGAACTCAATCTGCGTGCCGTCGGCCCCGAGCAGAAGCTCGTGACAAACTTCACCATTCTGCTGACCGCCAAGACCATGCACGCGCTGTTCGGCCCGTCGCGCCGGAAATGGATCGCGCTATGAAACAGCTTCGCATTCTGGTGCTGATGCACCCGGACTGTGTGCCGCCCGACTCCAGCGATGGATACAGCGCGCGGGAGATCAACGAGTGGAAGACGGAATACGACGTCGTGAGCACCCTGCGCGCGGCCGGCCATGAGGTTCGTCCGCTCGGCGTGCAGGAGGAAATCAAGCCGGTGCGCGACGAGATCGAGGGCTTCAAGCCGCACGTCGTGTTCACGCTGCTGGAGGAGTTTCACTACGACGTCGTGTACGACCAGCACATCGCGAGCTATCTCGAGCTGATGAAGATCGCCTATACCGGGTGCAATCCGCGCGGCCTGATCCTGGCACGCGGCAAGGATCTGTCCAAGACGCTGGTGCACCATCGCCGGATTCCGGTGCCGGCCTTCGCGGTGTTTCCGATGCGCCGCAAGGTCAAGCGGCCGCCGCGTCTCGAGCTGCCGCTGATCGTCAAGAGTCTGAGCAGCGACGGATCGCTCGGTATCTCGCAGGCGTCGATCGTCGATACCGACGAGAAGCTCGCCGAGCGCGTCGCCTTCATCCATGAGCGGATCGGAACGGCCGCGATCGCCGAGCAGTTCATCGAGGGACGCGAGCTCTATGTCGGTGTGCTCGGCAACAACCGGCTGCGGGTGCTGCCGGTGTGGGAACTGAAATTCGGCAGCATGGGTGGCCCCGCTGCGCGCCAGATCGCCACCGAAAAGGTCAAGCACGATACCAGCTATCAGGAACGCGTCGGGATCGTCGACGGCCCGGCCGAGGATCTCACGCCGGAACTATCCGCCCATATTCAACGGCTGGCGAAGCGCATCTACCGGACCCTGGGGCTCGATGGCTATGCGCGCATCGACTTCCGCCTGTCGACCAATGGCGTTCCCTATTTCATCGAGGCCAATCCCAACCCCGAAATCGCCAAGAGCCAGGAGTTCGCGACGGCCGCCGGGCATGACGGGCTGGACTATCCGGATCTCTTGCAGCGCATCGTGACGCTCGGAATAAGCCGCGCCAAGGCCGGCGCATCGCTGGGCTGACTCGAGGCCGCTAAAGGCTGCGCTGCATCGGATGGCGTCGCGCATCCCTGGGGATGAACATCGCAAACGTTTCCCTAACGCGCGCGGCCGGCGTCACGGTGCCGGCGGCCGCGGACACCGGGGCCGCCGTCGGACGAAACGCGTCCGGTTCCGGCCAGCGCCGTGCAAGGATTTCGTTTACCGAAACCGGCATTGCGAGCCCATCATTGTGGCAGCTGTCGTAGACGTACAAACCGGCAAGAAAAATCGATACGACAACAAGGATCGTCCTGAAAATCGGCATTGTGCTTGCGCCTTCTTGATTGAGGCGAACAATGCCCGGTGACGGTGAACCGCGCGTTTAGCGCCGAGGCCGATCGGCCGATACGGTTCCCAACTCATGAACGCGGGCCGCGTAAACGGCCCGCTTACCAATGCCTTCAAGGTTGCGGCAACCAGCTTTCCTCACCGGCGGGAAAGAAGTCTCTGGCATTGAAAGACCAACAACAAAGACTGAGGAGGCACCATGTTCGTCGCCATTCGAGTCATGATCCTGATCGCCAGTGCATATGCCGGCTCGGCCGTTGCAGAGATGCAGTTTGCGCCGCTGCCGAGCCTTACGGCGTCGTCCGCGCCGTAACGCCGGCAAACGAGGCGGCGCGCTCTACGCCGGACTGGGCGCCGCCGCGCCGACCGCGATTGCGCGCGCTGCGTTTTCCGTCATCCTCGTCGCCGTCAGGCGCAGGAAATACAGCGACAGTCCCGGGTTGCGCTCGCACAGCTTCCTCAGCGCGCCGTCGCTGATCCAGAGCAGCTCCACATCGGTCGCAGCTTGAGCGGTTTGCGTGCGGCGGCGCTCGAGCGAAAACAGCCCGATCTCGCCGAACAGTTCACCCGCAGATACCCCGCGATCGATCTCGGGAAACCTGGCCTCGCCCGATACGACCATGTACAGCAGGTCGGCGTCGTCGCCCTTCCGGAAGATTGTTTCTCCCGCCTTGAGATGCTTCGGCTGCATGAACGGTTGCAGCCAATTCGGAGAAAGGTCCGTCGCTGCGGCACGCTTCGCTTTCCGAAGCAGCCGAACCATCTGGAACAGCAACACCACGTTCAGAGGCAGCAGAATGATATGCAGGATGAGCACCGGGTAGATCCGGTCGCCCAATCCATAGCTGATGAATGCCAAATTGCTGAATATCGCGACAGCGCGCAGGCTCAACATCGTGCTCATGCAGAACGTCAGCAACACAAGTGCAGAAGCCAGGTAACCCAAACCATCGATCAACGTCATGACAACGCCCACTGGGAAATGAATTGCAAGCAATCCGATCTGAAAACGACCGGCAACATACACCAGTGCGCTCAGTTTCCTGAGCGGAAATGTGGCCGGCCCGCACTTGCGGCGGTGCACGCGTCGTGACGCGGCCTCAGCTCGACGAACGCGCGCGCGAGGCGACGTGAACGGCCCGGCCCTTCGCCGGCTTTGCCCTGGCGGCGACGACGGTCCGGCGCGCCTTGCTGAGCCGGGCCGCGCCCGGCGAACTCTTTCTGAGCAGCAGCGCGAGCCGCTTGCGCGTGCGGCCGGCGATCGACCTTGCCGCCTCTCGCGCGGCCCCGGCCTTGCGGATGATCGTCGTCACCGCGGACGCCGGCGACGCCGCAACGAAGGCGACATCCTTCGCCTTCGAGAGGCCGCCTATGCCTTCGCACGGCGCTTCGCTTGGCAAGTCGATGCGGATGGCGAGCGTGTCGGCATGCTCGATCCAGTCCTCCGCCTTGGTGCCGGTGATGATCCGGACATAGTCGCGGGTCTCGCGCGGCAGCTCGCTCTGCCTGGCGAGCCATTTCTGGACGCGGCCGCTGCCGGCATTGTAGGCGGCCGCCGCCAGGCCGAGATTGCCGAAATCGTCGCGCAGCTTGCGCAGCAGTCCTGCGGATGCCGGCAACGCCTGCAACGGATCGAAGGGATCGTCGAGCCCGACTTCGGCCGCCGTCTCCGGCATGAACTGCGCGACGCCCTGCGCGCCGGCATGGCTGATCTCGTTCGAGCGAAAGCGGCTCTCCTGCCAGATCAGGCGCGCAAAGAATGCCACGGGGATTTCGCGCCTGCGCCGCGTCCTTCAGGCTGTGGCAGAATTTGTCGATCGCGGACAGCTGCGGGTCGGCCGCGGCATCGCTCGGCTGCGCCGCAGGCGCGGGCGTCTTGTCCGCGTCCGTCGCAGCGGGTGCCTCGCTGGCATCGGCGCTTTCGATAAAGCGTGCGGCAAACGGAACGGCGTCTGATGTCGCGTCGCGCGAGAATGTCGGGGCTTGGGTTGAGGCATTGATCGAGCCGGGCGAACGATCAAAGTCGAGCATCAAGACAAGAAACGCGGCAAGCGCCGCGATGACAAATCGCATTTGCTTCGTGAGACCTGAATTGTGATGTGAGTTGCGCGCAAATGCACTTCGGATCACGACTTTTTAGCGGGTCGATTGCGGCGAAGCCGCGAAATCAGCTGTTCCGCCGCGGAACTTCGCTGCTATTCGCATTGGAACTTCGACGCTTTCCGTAGCTTTACGGTAGCCACGTTGGGATACGCGATGTTCCGACCGTTTTCCGTTGCACGCTTTGCCATTGCGCTTTTGCTCGTGTCGGCCGCGCCGGCGGTGGCCGCGGGTCTTGATGCGGCCGCGATCAACGACGTGGCGGCGCCGCCGGCAAAGTTGCCGGACGGTCGTCAGCTCAACGCCTTCGTTGCCAGGCTCGAGATCCTGCTCGACCGCGCGCATTTCTCTCCCGGTGAGATCGACGGCAAGCTGGGCGACAACGCGCAGAAGGCGCTCCGGGCGTTTGCCGACGCCAATGGATTGCCCTTCGACAAGGCGGTGACGCCGGAGCTCTGGAGCAGGCTCGCCGCCGCCAGCGACGGGCCTGCGATCGCCAGCTACACGATCGTCGATGCCGACGTGAAGGGCCCGTTCGCGAAGAGGATCCCCGCGAGGATGGAGAGCATGAAGAGCCTGCCGGCGCTGGGCTACACCAGTCCGCGCGAAGCGCTCGCGGAAAAATTCCACATGAGCGAGGCGTTGCTTCAGGCGCTCAATCCGGGACAGAAGTTCGACAAGGCCGGCGAGACCATTGCGGTTGCGAACGTCGTCGACGCCGGAAAGCCGCCGCCGATCGCGCGTGTGGAGGTCGATAAGACGCGGCAGGCGCTCAGCACGTTCGATGCAGCAGGCAAGCTGCTCGGCTTCTATCCTGCGACAGTCGGCAGCGCGGATAAGCCGACGCCGAGCGGAACGCTGAAGGTGACGGCGATCAACAAGGACCCGACCTATCGCTACAATCCAAAATACGCATTCAAGGGCGTCAGATCGAAGACGCCGTTCACGATCAGGCCCGGTCCGAACAACCCGGTTGGTGTGGTCTGGATCAACCTCTCGGGAGAAGGCTATGGCATTCACGGCACCCCCGATCCCGACAAGGTCTCCAAGGCGGAGTCCCATGGCTGCGTCCGGCTCACCAACTGGGACGCGCAGCGCGTTGCGTCCGGTATCGCGAAGGGGACGCCGGTTGCGTTCATCGATAGCGCGACAAGCTCAGCAACGGCGAGCGAGACGCGCTGACCTTGACGCAACGTCGTTCACAGATCAGCAACCGACAGAAATGTCGACGCGCTCGGCCTCGGGCCGGACGCCCGTGCGCTCGAGAGATGATGCGTAGCCCGCGAAGCAAAGCGGCTCCGCTTTCCATGCCTAGCGCGGGATTCGCTGGTATGCCAATGTCGCATCGTGCCAAACCCGCAGGAGGTCAGCATGCGAACGATCATAACGAATATAGTGGGAGCACTCTGCGCCATCGCGATGGTCGCGAGCGCACACGCAGCGGTCAAGGAAGAGCCGGTCACCTATACCGACGGCGAGACCACGATGAAGGGCTTCGTCGTCTATGACGACGCGACCCAGGCCAAGCGGCCCGGCATCGTCATGGTGCACGAATGGTGGGGCATCACCCCGCATATCCATAGCGAAGCGCGGAAGTTCGCGGAGCAGGGCTACGTGGCGTTCATCGCGGATATGTACGGCGACGCCAAGACTGCCGACAACCCGAAGGATGCCGGCGCGCTCTCGGGGGCGGTGATGAAGAACCCGAAGGTGATGGAGCAGCGCTTCAACGCCGCACGCGAGCAACTCGCCAAGCAGGCCTCGGTCAATCCGCAGCGGATCGGTGCCGTCGGTTACTGCTTCGGCGGGGCGGTGGTGCTGAACATGGCGCGCACCGGCGCCGATCTCGCCGCCGTCGCGGGCTTCCACGCATCGCTCGGTCTCAACACCCCCGCACCGGCGCCGGGCACCGTCAAGGCGAAAATCCTGATCCTGAACGGCGCCGACGACCCGTTCGTGAAGCGCGAGCAGTACGATGCGCTGAAGAAGGATTTCGACGCGGCGAAGGCCGATTACCGCATCGTCGAGTATCCCGGCGCGGTGCACGCGTTCACGAACCCCGAAGCCACCGAGCTCGGCAAGAAGTTCAACCTGCCGCTCAGATACGACGCCAAGGCCGATCAGGAATCCAAGGCCGAAGCCGCAAAGCTGTTTGCCGCCAACCTCAAGAAATAAGCAAAAGGGCCACCTAAACGGTGGCCCTTTTCTTTGGCTGGTTCGGCCGCGGGACAGGCAAGGCCGGTGTCGCTGCGGCACCTTGCGGAAGCTCCAATCAATCCTCCATTAACGATGGCCGCCGGGAAACTCGACGCAATCGGTTACCGGATCGGCAAGCACTTCCGGCTAGGGTCGGGCATCCGCAGACAGGGTGCCAAGCCGGTGGGCCTCATCTACACGATCGTTGTTCTGAGCCAGCTTCCGTTTTATGGCTTTATCATCGGCTTCGCCTGGGCCGCGAGCGTCGCAGCGCGCAACGGTCGGCGCGGGCGTGCGCTGGTGCTGGCCGTGGTCGCCGCGCTTCCGCTCGTGAGCTACCTTTACGCCTATGTCGAAGCGAGAGTGATGGCGCCGCCGGCACGTCAGGCTGAGGTGGCATCCTGGCCGCGCATAAGCATCACGCGCGAAAATCGGCCCCGGGTTTTCCTCACCACGTGGGGGATCGACGGGTATGTCCCGAAAACGATGGTTGCGCTCGGCCTGTTCGAGAAGGCGTATGGCGTGATCGGTGACGACTGGTACAGCGTCGAGCGCGTGAACAGTGCGGCATGCGTCGACGCCGGCAAGGATGAGCGTGCCATCCGCAACCGAAATCCGAACGAACCCAACCCATGCATGAGGCTCACGAAAATCGAGCGGCGCGACACTCTTCGGCTGAACGCACCGCAAATTGCGGAACCGCATCTGCGCTTGCTTGCCGACCGGGATGCGCCGTCCCACCGCGAAATCGACAGAACGGCTTTCGCGAGCAGCACGCTCGAACTCCGGCTCGTTTCACAACAAGGCAGCGAACTGGTCTCGTTCTGGGAGGCGCCGTATTTCCGGGTTCCGTCTATTCCGCCGCTTTTGGGAAGAGCAGGCTGGTCGCGGGGCTGGTTTGTGGGAGAGCACACTCCTCGACCTGATATCGCGCAATTCGTTCGCGATGCGCTCCACGGCAACTAGGATCAAGGTCGGCGCGTCCCGCGGCTATCGCGATCCACGACAGCGCTTGCCCCAGTGGTTCGACGCCGTGATGCGGCGCGCGGCCGCGCCTTGAAGCCATGCGGAAGACGCAGCCGGCCGCGCGGATGCTGGCCGTCTCGCACGGTTGCCACGGGGCGCTCCCCGGCCGATGATGCGCAAAACGGATCAGAACAATCGAGAGGGAGCGAATGCGCGGGCGTCGTGTGCTGATGGAATCGTTCGTGTCGCACGGCGTGCGTCATATCTTCGGCAATCCCGGCACGACCGAAACGCCGCTGCTCGATAGCCTGCCGGCATTTCCGCAACTCGAATACATCATGGCGCTGCACGAAGGTGTCGCGGTCAGCGCCGCCAGCTTCTACGCGCAGGCGTCGGGGCGTGTCACCGTCGCGAACCTGCACGTCGCTCCCGGCCTCGGCAACGGCATCGGTTCGCTGTACGGCGCGCTGAAGGCGGGTTCGCCCGTGGTCGTGACGGCCGGTCAGCAGGATACCCGAATGCGGCTGAAGAATCCGCTGCTCGGCCATGACCTCGTCGCGATGGCGGCGCCGGTGACCAAGTGGAGCGTGCAGATCGAGCGCGCCGACGAGATCGCGCCGATCATGCGCCGCGCGTTCAAGGTGGCGACCGATGCGCCGCAGGGGCCGGTGTTCGTGTCGCTGCCGATCGACGTCATGGAACAGGAGACCGCGGTCGATGCTCTGGCGCCGGACAATTTGTGGCGCTCGACGCGCCCCGATCCGGCCGGCATCGAAGCGCTTGTCGCGCTGCTTCTGAAGTCGAAGAAGCCGGCCATCATCGCCGGCGACGACGTGGCACGATCGGGCGGCGAGCAGGCGCTGGTGGCGCTCACGGAAGTGATCGGCGCCACCGTGCGGTTCGAGGGGCTCCGCCATCACGCGCCGTTCCCGACCAGCCATCCGAACTATCGTCAGTCGCTTCCGGGCGACGCCCGGCAGGTGCGCAAGGCGCTCGGCGATACCGATCTCGTGCTGCTGATCGGCGGTCCGTTCTTTGAGGACATCTGGTTTGCGCCCGATGGCCACATTCCCGACGGCGCCTCCGTGCTGCAGATCGAAGCTTCGGCCGAGCGCCTCGCGCTCAACAACCGGCTCGATGCCGGCATCGTCGGCGACATCGCCGTCAGCGTCAGTGCATTGTCGGAAGCGGTGCATGCGAAGGCCAGCGCGGACTTCAGGCAGGCCGCGCAGAACCGCAATGCCGCGCTGGCCGAATTGCAGGCGAAGGAGAAGGAGGCCTATCGCGCGCGCGTCGAGAAAAGCTGGGACCGGCAGCCGACCGCGATGCCGCGTGTCACCGCGGAGCTTCGTCGCGGCCTGCCCGATGATGTCGTCATCGTCGATGAAAGCATCACCGCGAGCCTTGATCTCGCGCGCGCCTTCGACTATCGCGGGTTCGGCGATTATTTCGGCGGCCGTGGCGGCGGCATCGGCCAGGGCCTCGCCGGCGCGATCGGCGTCAAGGTCGCGATGCCGGATCGTCCGGTGGTTGCGATCTCCGGCGACGGCTCGGCGATGTACGCGATCCAGGCGCTGTGGACCGCCGCGCACCACAAGCTTGCGATCGTGTTCGTGGTGCTGGCCAACCGCGAGTACCGCATCCTCAAGCACAA
Source organism: Bradyrhizobium pachyrhizi (assembly GCF_001189245.1). Taxonomy (GTDB): domain Bacteria; phylum Pseudomonadota; class Alphaproteobacteria; order Rhizobiales; family Xanthobacteraceae; genus Bradyrhizobium; species Bradyrhizobium pachyrhizi. The sequence continues at coordinate 64,304 of NZ_LFIQ01000024.1, forward strand.
TGTGGATGTCTGGCGGCAGAACTTCGAAGCCGGCACCCAGCATCCCTACCAGAACATGGATATCACTGGCCCCGCGCTCGACTTCGTGCATCTCGCGGCCGGCATGGGCGTCGAGGCGGTCAGGGTCGAGAAGGCCGACGACATTGCCGGTGCAGTCGCAAAGGCTGTCGCAGCGCAGCGGCCGTACCTCGTCGAGATCGCAATCGAAGGCAAGCGCTAGAGCATGATCCGGAAAAGTGCGAAGCGGTTTTCCGAAAAGAACATGCTCAAACAAAGAGCTTATGCGCATTAATGATTCAGCCCAATTTCATCGCACTCTCACCGCGCTCGAGGAGTTTCTCATGGCAGGCATTCTGGACGGCAAGGCCGCATTGGTGACGGGCGGCGGCTCCGGCATCGGCCGGGCGACGGCAATTGCCATGGCGCGCGAAGGCGCGTGCGTGGCGGTGTCGGACCTCTCGAAGGACGGCATCGAGGAGACCGTCGCGCTGATCAATGCCGCCGGCGGCCAGTCGATCGCGATCCAGGGCGACGTCACCGACGAGGCTGAGGTCGCGAACATGGTGGCCCGCACGGTTTCGGCGTTCGGGCGCATCGATTGTGCGTTCAACAATGCCGGCGTTGCCGGGCGCTCCGTCGGCCCGCCCGGCCAGCGCATTCATGAACTCACGCAAGCCTCGGTGGCCAAGATGTTCTCGGTGAACCTGATGGGCGTGTTCCTGTGCCTGAAATACGAGATCGCGCAAATGCTCAAACAGGGCGGCGGCGGCGCCATCGTCAACACCGCCTCGATCGCAGGCCTGGTCGGCCTCGCGACGTCCGGCCACTATGTCGCGACCAAGCACGGTGTCGTCGGACTGACCAAGTCCGCCGCGATCGAATATGCCCAGGACGGCATCCGCGTGAACTGCGTCAATCCCGGATACATCAAGACACCGATGACCAAGGAGACGATGGACGAGCGTTACGACGAGATCATCGCCAAGGTGCCCGTCCGTCGCCTGGGCGTGCCCGAGGAAATCGCCGAAGCCGTGGTCTGGATGTGCTCGGACAAGGCGTCGTTCATGACCGGCGCATCGCACGTGGTCGACGGCGGCTATAGCGCCGCCTGATCTTCCGAAGGGCCTTTGTTTACGTTAGTGGCCCAGTTGCACAAACATTCGATCATCGCGGCATGATGGGCCGCGTTGATCTTCGTGGCCTCGGTGCTCTTGCTGCGAGTGATGCATCTCAGGCAATATGGCGCTTGGCAACGAAGAACTTCGAGGTTTGGTGTTCAAACTCAATCGCATTGTCGGTTTCATCATTCTAGCAGTGCTCGTCTACGGCGTGCTTCAGGCTTATGGGTTACTTCCTGAGGGCGCACCTCGGCTGTTTCCTCAACGCAGCGGCTCGCCTGCGGCTTTAGATTGATGCTCCACATCCGAACGGCCGCTGCTGGCCCGAAGCGGACGTCGCGGCGGCAAGGCATGATGTTGCCTTTTGACCCATAGCGGGCATCGTTTGCCGCCAGTTTTGGTCGTTCTCCTATGGCAAACGGAACTGAAGCCGGCCCCGCCTGTTTGCTACGATTAGCCAAGGGAGGTCGGAATGCGGATCATTCTGATGACGGCGATTGGCTGGGCGTTGTCGTGTGGATTTGCGATAGCCCAGGCCGATCCCAACAAGGACGTGAACACGGCAACCGGGCGCTCGGCACCGGAAGAAAAAGGTCAACCACAGCCACAAGGTTGGACCGGGCCGCTTGAAACAAAATCAGGTGGTGCGCCGCCGGAAAGCCCGCAAGGTCAAAGCCCGCCGGGAATGCAGGCAGCGCCGGACGGATCGACAAAGACGGTGGTCGAGCCGCGGAAGTAAGTCCCCACTTCTTGTCTGTGAAGGTCAGCTTCGCTTAGGGTGAAACGGCCCGCAAGGTCGCCTTTTAGGCAAAGCGGGCATGGCGGCGGCGCGGAATGAAGTCACAGCTTGGCCCAAGCGGCTCTTGAAGGGCTTGCGCCAACCAGCCGTGCATACCAGTGGGTTGATCCGCCTCGGTAGCTAACGTAGTCGTTCGCGATGAACGAACGTCCGGCCATCGCCAAGGCTGCAGCTCTTCCGGATACGAAAGCCATCCTGCTCGGGGTCGCATGCGGCCTCGGTGCGGCACTGTGCTGGGCGCTCGGCTTCGTGGCGACCCGACACGGCCTGAAGGTCGGGTTCACGCCCGTCGACCTGCTGATGCATCGCTTCCTGTGGTCGGGCATCGTCTTCCTGCCGCTCGTTGTGCGCGCCGGCCTCCGCGATCTCTGCGGCATCGGCTGGGGCCGCGGCATGGCGCTGATGCTGCTGGGCGGGCCGGTGATGTCGCTGATCAGCTATGTCGGCTTCATGTTCGTGCCGCTGGGGCATGGCAGCGTGATCCAGCCGTCCTGCGCGACGCTGGGTGGCTTGTTTCTCGCGGTCGTCTTGCTGAAGGAATCAGTCTCGCTCTCGCGGGCAGCCGGCGCTGTCGTCATCGTCGTCGGCCTCGCCGTGATCGGCAGCGAGTCGATCGGCCATATGGGGCCGAGCGCCGTGATGGGCGATTTGATCTTCGTTGCGACCGGATTGATGTTCGCGGGCTTCGCCACGCTGGTGCGCTACTGGCGTGTCTCGGCCTTCTCCGTGGCCAGTGTCATCAGCGTGCTGTCGCTCTCGCTGTTTCCACTGTACGCCGCCTCGGGTGGGCTCGCTCGCGATGCGGTCATCGGCCTGCATGAAAACACGCTGCAGGCCATCGCCCAGGGCATCCTGGCCGGGCCCGCGGCGATGTATCTGTTCGCGGTGTCGATCCAGCGCCTGGGCGTTGCCCGCGCAGCCGTATTTCCTGCGACCGTGCCGGTGCTGACCTTGCTGTTGGGATGGCTGCTGATCGGCGAGCCACCAACCACGCTGCAGGCAGCCGGATTGGCCGCCGTGTTGGCCGGATTCTATCTCGCGCAGCGGCAGCGCTAGACGGCTTTGCCGACGTCCTGATTGGCGCGCGGTCGCGGCGACGATTGACAAGCACGCGAGGGATCGCGGATGGTGCGGCTCTCCGCCGTGTCGCAATGAGACGCCGATGCAAGTTCAACGTTTGGCGCTGCCGATGCTTGCAGGGCTCGTGCTTGCGGCTTCGGCTTTGTCGGGCGCTGTCCAGGCGCAAGGTGCCGCCGAGCCGGTACGGCAGACCTCACAGTGGCAGACCTGGCAGTGGCAGACCTCGACGCCGGAAGAGCAGGGGATGGATTCCGCCGCGCTGGCGCGGCTCGTCAATGATGGCGCGGCCCACAGTCTCGATAGCCTCCTGATCGCGCGGCACGGCCGGATCGTGCTCGACGCCTACTATGCACCCTACACGCCGGAGATCCCGCATCTGTTCAATTCCGTCACCAAGGCGGTGACCGGCACGCTGGTCGCGATGCTGCTCAGGGATGGCGTGCTCGACAGCCTCGACCATCGCATGGTGGATTTCTTCGGCGATCGCACCATCGCCAATCTCGACGACCGCAAGCGGGCGATCACGGTCCGGTCCATGCTGGACATGACCTCGGGAATGGCCTGGACCGAAGGCGTCGAGGGTGGTCGGCCGGACTCGTTGATCGAGTGGGGCCGCAGCCCTGATGCGATCCAGTTCATCCTCGACCGCCCGATGGCGAAGGCGCCGGGCGAGGCGTTCTATTACAACACCGGCAATGCGCAGCTGTTGGCCGCGATCATCAACAAGCTCACTGGCATGAGCGCGCGGGACTATGCGGTGACGAAACTGTTTCGCCCGCTCGGGATAGCCGCGCCGTACTGGCACAGCATCGGCCCCGGATTGACGCAGGGCGGCGGCGGGCTCCAGCTCGCGCCGCGCGACGCGGCCAGGATCGGCCTGCTCTATCTGCATGACGGTGAATGGGACGGGCAGCGCTTGCTGCCGACCGGCTGGGTCGATCGCATCAGGCACGCGGCGGCGGAGATGCACGCCTCGTTCGACCCATCGTTGCGCTACGCCAATTTCTTCTGGGTCATGCCGCAGCGGCAGGTTGTCATGGCGGTCGGCGACCGCTGTCAGCTCGTCATGCTGTTTCCCGCACTCGACATCGTCACGGTCGTGACCGCGCGCGACTACTGCTCGTTCGGCAAAATGGCCGACGAGATTTCAGGCGCGGTCAAATCCGACACGGCGCTGCCGGTGAACTCCGTCGGCGGCAATCAGCTCGCGAGCGCGTTGCGCGATATCGCAACCGAAAAGCTGTCGACGGTTGGTGCCGTGCCCGAGACGGCCGCCGCCATCTCCGGCAAGACCTGGCGCTTCCCGGCCAATGGCTTCAATTTGCGGGCACTAACGCTGCATCTGACGGATCAGCCCGCGCATTACGAACTGGAAACGGCGACGCCGGATCTGGCGAGGCCGGTGACGACACTGGCGGGACCGATCGGGCTCGACGGTGCGTACCGTCTCGGTCAGCCAACGGCGCTCGGCGTGATGGCGCTGAAAGGAACGTGGCAGGACAACCAGACATTTGCGATCGACCTGCGTCTGGTCGGCGGCGATACCGACCGCCGATGGCTGCTGTCGTTCGATGGTGGCAAGGCCAGGCTCAGCGGCAAGGATCGCTTCGGCGGTGTCGTGCAGGCCGATGCTGACGCGCCGGGCGTGCAATAGCTCAAGCGCGGGCTGCATCTCAATCTTTCGAGTGACGAGAGTGATGGCTGTGTGACTACCCGACGGGCTACTCAACAAAACCTGTCAATGCCTCATTGTAAAAATATTTCGGTTTATCGTAATGACAAATCAATGTATGGTTTGGCCGTCTCACCCGATCGAGGGGGCGCTTCGCGGTCGTCACGAACGTGGGTCGAGATGCGGTGGACGCCGATTGCGCATGAGGCGGACGGCGAAATCGTGCAGGCCTGACGCCCTAGCGGCAGGTGTCCTCTTGCAAGAGGCGAAAGCGTCTTTGCGAGGGCGGTGACAACAAAGCCCAGTCTCGCCGGGGAGAGCACGTATAAGCCGTAAGCCATCGCGCGGGGAAAGCCGGGTTGTGTCCGGTTACACCTGTGGTCCTAACCCCGTGCTTTCAACCCTTGCACGGGGCCCATGGGTGCGATCGGCGCCCGGCTTTCCCTGCGCCCGCTGTTCAAGGGAGGGCGGAATGAAGAGCAAAAGCTCGGGCAAATCATGTCGCGAGAACGCGGAAGTTTGACTCACTGACCGTGCAACATTCTCGGTGTCGTCCCGGCGAAGGCCGGGACCCATTACCCCAAATGCCAATGAACGCGCTACGCTGGGGCGACAGCCTTCTTCAACTACTCGACCCTGTGGTTATGGGTCCCGGCCTTCGCCGGGACGACGACAAGGAAGCTGTCTGCCCGCATTCCTCTCCGGGATCATCATCCGCGCATCCCGGCAGAAGGCGTCGTCTCCGCGCAGCGACCTTGGCGGCATGATCGAAGGAAATCACGACCGGCGTACGGCAACACGCATACCAGCCATGGCAGACGCCCGCGCGAATCGACAGTGTTACGGAAACTATCCGCCCGAGGCTCTCGGCGCGGCGGCGACCTTATTGGTCCACCTTCGGCGTCTTGCCCGCAATATCGAGGCCGAACCGGAGCGCGCGCTCCTGGCGCTCTTCCGTCAGCAGCTTCAATTCCCGTTCCAGCGACCGTGCGACCTCGTGCTGGGTTTCCTTGGAGCGGCGACGGGAGTCGCCTTGCGGTTTGGCCGGTTCGGCAGTCACGGGAGAAACCCTTGTCATCACAGTGTCACAGGCCCTGATCGCACGGCGGGAGTCGGGGCGACAATCAAAAAGAATTCAGTGGGCGCATCTTTGGAAGGTTTGCTGTGTGTCTGACTCAAATTTGGGCAGAAAATTCTCTTAAGTGTTGCCTCGAATGGAGCCGGACCCCTTCGGCCCGCCGTCTCATCAATTCGGATGAGAGAGCCCGGTTCCGACGAAATCATTTCCGGATTCGCACGAAGGCGTCCTGAAACCGACAAGGTCTAACCTTAGTAGCGTTGTGAAGGACGGCTGCCTGGTGAGACGCTGAGGACCGCGGTGTGAGATTCACGACCTGGTCGCAAGGTCAGTCGGTCCTGCTGAGACGTTGGGGATGATCCCGGAAATGAAGAAGTTGAATGCTGTGCCTTATGTCTGGGCGGCCGCGCTGATTGCGGTCGCGATCTGGGGCGTGAGCGGCACCCCGCAGACGGCACATACCTCTGCTAGCACCCATCTGGCCCGGGTGCGCTAGAGCTTCGGCCGCAGCGAGCGCTGCATGTCCATCGTGTAGGTGTAGCGCCCCTCGGGGTGCGTGGTGATGGTGACCTCGAACAGTTCCTCGCGCTGGCCGTAGTAGCGGCGTACCACGGTGAGTGCCGGCGAGCCGGTCTTGACGCCGAGCTCCCTGGCGATCGGCGCCGGCATGCCGCGCACGAAGATTTCCATCTGCGCGCGCTCGGTGACCTGGCCGTACATCCTGGCGATCTGCTCATGCACCGGGGTGCGGCCGTGATCGGGCCGGGTCACGACATCGGCGAACCGGCGCAGCACGTAGATCTCGGCCCAGCCGAGCGGCGCGGCGAACTGGTCGGAGCGGCGCACCGCCTCGATCAGGAACCAGCTCTTGCCGGGCTCGCATTTCAGCAGGCCAGCCAGCTTGCGGTCGGCCACGATGTCGCTGCTGGCCACGACCTCGCGGTAGGTCTCGTTGGAATAGCGCAGCCACTCGCCGAGCGACTTGACGCTGTGGGTGAACAGCACCGGCGGCTCGGATGCGATCACCACCGAGCCGAGGCCGGCGCGGCGCACGATCAGGCCCTGGTCGATCAGGATGCGCAGCGCCTCGCGCACGGTCTGCCGGCTGGCCTGATAGCTCGCCATCAGCTCGGTCTCGGTCGGCAGCAGATTGCCGACCGCGTAGGTGCCGAGCCGGATGTCCTTCTGCAGCCCGGTGGCGATGTCGCGGTAGCGGGACGATCGCGCTCGGTCCGGTTGTTCAGACATGGCGGATCACTGGTATGCCGTATGGCAGACGACCGGATGTCCCGATTGCATCGACTGCAGCGCAGCCTCGAACGCGGCGAGCGTCGCCAGCACGTCCGCTTCAGGCACCGGGAACGGCTGCCTGCCTTCGACGGCGTCGGCAAAGGCCGATAATTCCGCGGTGAGCGTGTCGATCGCCGGATAGCGCATGGTCGCAGGCGCCTCGCCGGATTTCCGCAGCACCATCGTCTGTTCGTCGAGCACCTCGGCGGATCCCTTCGTTCCGAACACATGCACGCGCCAATAGAACGGTGTTGCGCGAATTGTCGCAAGGGTTGCGCTCACGCCATTCACAAATTCAATCGCCAAGGTTGCAGTGTCGAGCGGCGGCGGTCCCGCCTCGCGCGCACTCAACCGGGCATAGACCTGTCGGGCAGGACCAAAGAGGCTGACGAAGCCGTCGAGCACATGCAGCCCCGCGCCGGTCAGCCCGCCGCCCGGCGATTCCTCGGGCGACAGCCGCCAGTCCTGCGTGATGCTCTGCGAGTTCTCGTTGCTGTTGTGACCCTCGACATGCAGGATGGTGCCGAGCTCGCCGCTGGCTGTGATCGCGCGTAGCGCCTGCATCGACGGCCAGAACCGGCGGTTATGCCCGACCGCGAGCACCACGCCGGCGCTGCGGCACGCCGCGAACATCTCTGCGGCATCGGCGCGCCGAAGCGCTAGCGGCTTCTCGCAAAACACCTGCTTACCGGCGCCGGCTGCCGCGATCACCTGGCTCTTGTGCAGCGAATGCGGCGTCGCCAGCAGCACGGCATCGATGCGAGGGTCGACGAGGACATCGTCCAGGCTCGCCGCGACGGAGAGGCCGTGCGCCTCGCAAAAGCCGGCGGCGCCGTTGGCGTCGGGTTCCACCGCGCGGACGATCCTGAGCCGCGGCTCGTTGCGCGCGGCCCCGACCAGTGCGCGGCCCCATCGACCGAGGCCCGCGATCGCGCAGTTGATCATGACTGTCCCTCCCTGTGGCCGCGGCCGGCCCGGATCGCCTCGATGACCGCGGCGCTGTCGCTGTCCGGGCCTTCAAGCGCGATCGCCGCGCGCAGCAACCCGGCCTGCACCGAGGTCAGCGGCAAGGGCAGGCCGCGCCGACCGGCCTCCTGCAGGATCAGTTCGGCATCCTTCAAGGTCTGCGCGATATGCGATTGCGGCAAGAAATCCCGCGCCAGCATCTTCGGCCCCTTGCTGTCCATCACCTTGGAATATGCTGCCGATTGCCGCGCGGTCGCAAGGAACGTCGCGCCGTCGAGGCCGAGGCTTTCCGCAAAGGCGATGCCCTCGGCCAGCGCGGCGCGGTTGTTCTGCAGGATCAGGTTGATGGCGAGCTTGGTGCGGCCGGCATTGCCGATCGCGCCGACATTGACCCGCTGCGGGCAGAGGATATCGAGCGTCGCCGCGGCGGCGTCGATGATGTCGGCATCGCCGGCGACCAGCGCGGTGGCCGTGCCCGCCCGGACCTCGGCGCTGGTCCCCGAGATCGGCGCTTCGATGAAGCCGAGGCGCGAGCGGGAGGCGAATTCGGCGATTGCCACGATCTCGCCCGGCGCGCAGGTGGTGGTGCAGATGACGCGCGGCGGCACTGTCGCGTTGGCGAGCTCCGGCAGCAATCCCTTGACCTGGGCTGCGTCATACACCGCGACGACGATGGTCCGGCAGCGCGCCGCGACGTCGGCGGCAAAAGCCGCGAACTCGGCGCCGCTGGCTCTCAGGCCATCCGTCTTCGCCGCGTCGATGTCGAAGCCGATCACCCCGATGCCGGCGTCGATCAGCCGCGCGGAGAGCGCCGATCCCATCAGCCCGAGGCCAATCATGCCGACAGGTGTCTCGTGAGCCATGATGCGACGCCGACTCGCTTTATTGCGGCTGGATGCCGGCCGCCTTGACCTCCGCCGACCAGCGCGCGACCTCGCTCCTGACGAAGGTGCCGAACTCGGCGGGCGCGAGCGGCGCCACCATCACGCCGACATCGGCGAGCTTCTTCCTCGTCTCCGGCATCGCGAGGTATTTCGCGCACTCGGCGTAGAGCTTGCTGACCATGGGTTCCGGCGTGCCGGCCGGCGCGAACAGCCCGTACCAGATCGTGGCCTCGAAGCCCGGCATCGCTTCCGCGAGCGCGGGCAGGCCGGGCGTCAGATCGTTGCGGGTCGCCGACGTCACGGCGATGCCGCGCAAGGTGCCGCCCTGCATCTGCGGGATCGCGACCGAGAAGTCGCCGAAGGTCAGATCGATCACCCCCGCCATCACGTCGGTCATCGCCTGCGGCACGCCGCGATACGACGCCGCGACCAGCGACAGGCCGCCGCGCGATTGCAGCTGGGCGATCGAGATCTGCGATGCGCCGGAGCCGTAGCCCGCGGTCAGGTTGGGATTGGCCTTGGCGTAGCTGAGGAACTGCGGCAGGTCCCTGGCCGCGAGCTTCGGATTGACCAGCAGCACCATCGCCGTGGTGGTGGTGCGGATGACAGGTGCGAAATCCTTCACCGGGTCGTAGGGCAGGCTCTTCAGCGTCGCGACATTGCTGGCATGGGTGGTGTTGGTGCCCATCAACAGCGTGTAGCCGTCGGGTGCGCTGCGGGCGACCTCCTGAGCGCCGATGCTGCCGAGCGCGCCGGCGCGGTTCTCGATCAGCACGGTCTGGCCGAACGCGTCCTGCAGATGCTGGCCGACCAGCCGCGCGACGTTGTCGGGACCGGCGCCGGCCGGGAACGGCACGATGATCTTGAGCGGGCGTTGCGGGAAATCGTCGGCCGCGGCGAAAGCCGGCAGGACCGGAAGCGTAGCAAGCAGCACGACGAGCAGCCCCAGCCGTAACTTCATTCCGGTCCCCTCCTGTGTCTGCTTTTTGTGAATTTATACGGACAAATACGTCAGAAAGGCAAGCATCTCGGCTGCGGGATTATTGAGGCGTCTCATATTTGTCCGTATAAATGGTCCATTCAGGGAGCCCGACGACGATGGTGGACATCAGCGATCTCCATGCGCGCGGACTGCGCCGGCGCCAGAAGATGTTCGGCGAGGGCGATGTCGCCAAGCGGATGGCCGCCGCCGGCGATTTCGGCACGCCGCTGCAAAACATCATCAACGCCTATGTCTATGGCGACGTCTGGGAGCGCAGCGGGCTGTCCGACCAGATCCGCAGCCTCGTGATGCTCGGCATCACCGCGGCGAGCAGCAAGCCCGCCGAGTTCCGCGTACATGCCAAGGGTGCGTTGGCCAATGGCTGCACCGCCGCGCAGGTGCAGGACGTGCTGCTGCTGGTCGCGATGTATTGCGGCATTCCGGCGGCGATCGAGACCAGCAAGATCGCGGCCGAGGTGTTCGGCGAGGTGCCCCCGGAGGGGTAGGGCACCGGCCCGCTCCGTGATAGGGACGTTGCCGACCGCGACCGGCAACAGGATCTGCCCATGTCCGCCTTCCCGACCTCGACCACCGTGCTCGATTCCGTATTGTTTCGCGATGCCTTCGGCACGCGCGCGATGCGCGAGGTGTTTTCCGACCTGCGGCTGATCGAGCGCTACGCCGAGGTCGAGGTCGCACTGGCAAAGGCCGAGGCGCGCTGCGGCGTGATTCCTGCTGAAGCCGCCGTGGAGATCGCAAAACGGACCGATGTGACCGCGCTCGATTTCGATCTGCTGCGGCAGGAGACCGACGTCGTCGGTTACCCGATCCTGCCGCTGGTGCATCAAATGGCCAAGCAGTGCGGCGAGGCCGGCCGCTATGTCCATTGGGGCGCGACCACGCAGGACATCATGGACACCGCCGTCGTGCTGCAACTGCGCGACGGCCTGAAGATCATCGGGGACGACATCGCTGCGCTGCGCGGCATCCTCGCCGATCTCTCGAAAAAATACCGCGACACGCCGATGGCCGGCCGCACCCATCTGCAGCAGGCGCTGCCGGTGACGTTCGGCTACAAGACCGCGATCTGGCTCGCCGCGTTCGATCGCCACGCCGCGCGGCTTGCGGAGCTGAAGCCGCGCGTGCTGGTCGGCCAGTTCGCCGGCGCTGCCGGCACACTGGCCTCGCTCGGCGACAGGGGATTCGAGGTCCAGCAGGCGCTGTGCGAGGAACTCGGCCTCGGCGTGCCCGTCTCGACCTGGCATATCGCGCGCGACGGGCTGGCGGAAGCGGTGAATTTCCTCGCGCTGGTCACGGGCACGCTCGGCAAGATCGCGCTCGACATCATGATCATGGCCTCGACCGAGTTCGCCGAGGTCTACGAGCCGTTCGTGAAGGGGCGCGGCGCCTCCTCGACCATGCCGCAGAAGCGCAATCCGATCTCGTCGGAACTGATGCTCGCGGCCGCCAAGGCTGTGCGCCAGCATGCCGGCCTGATGCTGGATGCGATGGTGCAGGATTTCGAGCGCGCCACCGGTCCGTGGCACGCCGAATGGATGGCGATCCCGGAGAGCTTCGTGCTGACCGCGGGCGCGCTGCACCAGGCGAGCTTTGCGCTCGGCGGCCTGATCGTCGACGAGCAGCGGATGGCCCACAATCTCGACATCAGCCGGGGCTTGATCGTCGCCGAGGCCGTGATGATGGGACTCGCGCCTTCGATCGGCCGGCAGGAGGCGCATGACGTGGTCTATGACGCCTGCCGCCTCGCCAACGACAAGGGCCTGACGCTGGCCGAGGCGCTGGCGGCGGATGATCGCGTCGCCAGCCGGATCGATCGGGCGACGATCGACCGCCTCACCGCGCCGAAAAACTATCTCGGCCTCGCGCCGCAGATGGTCGACCGGGTGCTGGCCTCGGTGAAGCGGTAAGATTCGAGGCAATTGCTCGCCGTCGCGTGATCGCGTGCGGCGGGCAGGAACCTTGCGAATGCGGATCGAATTGGACTACGAATCCCGAGAGTTCCTCAAACGACACGGCGCTTCATGACCGCACATCAACGCAACCTTTCCGCCTCGATCGATCCCGTCAAGCTCGATCGGCTCGCCGAAGTCGCGATCAAGGTCGGCCTGCAGTTGCAGCCGGGGCAGGATCTCCTGCTGACCGCGCCTGCCGCGGCGATGCCGCTGGTGCGGCGGGTGGCGGAGCATGCCTACAAGGCCGGTGCTGGTCTCGTGACCCCGTTCTTCTCGGACGAAGAGCTCACGCTGGCGCGCTACCGCTACGCCAACGATGCGAGTTTCGATCGCGCCGCAAGCTGGCTCTATGAGGGCATGGCGAAGGCGTTCGGCGCGAACACCGCGCGGCTTGCGATCGTCGGCGACAATCCGATGCTGCTGTCGGGCGAAGACCCGGTCAAGGTGGCGCGCGCCAGCAAGGCCAATTCGATCGCCTACCAGCCGGCGCTGGAGAAGATCGTCAATTTCGACACCAACTGGAACATCATCGCCTATCCGAACACGTCCTGGGCGAAGCAGGTGTTCCCCGACGATGCCGAGGACGTCGCGGTGGCCAAGCTTGCGGATGCGATCTTCTCCGCCTCCCGGGTCGATCAGGATGGCGCCGTCGCCGCCTGGGCACAGCACAATGCGAAGCTCCGCGAGCGCACCGAATGGTTGAACGGCCAGCGCTTCCACGCGCTGAAATATTCCGGACCCGGCATGGACCTCACGATCGGCCTCGCCGACGGTCATGAATGGGAAGGCGGTGCGTCGACCGCCAAGAACGGCATCGTCTGCAATGCCAACATCCCGACCGAGGAAGTCTTCACCACCCCGCACTGCCGCCGCGTCAGCGGCCACGTCGTCAGCTCCAAGCCGCTGTCCTATCAGGGCACGCTGATCGACAATATTTCGGTCAAGTTCGAGGAAGGCCGCATCGTCGAGGCCAAGGCCTCGCGCGGCGAGGAAGTGCTGAAAAAGGTGCTCGACACCGACGAGGGCGCGCGCCGCCTCGGCGAGGTCGCACTGGTGCCGCACTCCTCGCCGATTTCGAAGAGCGGGCTGCTGTTCTTCAACACGCTGTTCGACGAGAACGCCGCCTCGCACATCGCGCTCGGCCAGTGCTACTCGAAATGCTTCGTTAATGGCGACAAGCTGACGCCGCAGCAGATCGCCGAGCAGGGCGGCAACAAGAGCCTGATCCACATCGACTGGATGATCGGCTCCGCCCACACCGACATCGACGGCATCCATGCCGACGGCCGTAGCGTGCCGGTGTTCCGCAAGGGCGAGTGGGCTTAAAGGCCGCCCGCGAATTCTGCTTCACCTCGCCCCGCGTGCGGGGAGAGGTCGGAACACATCGCCAGATGCGTTCCGGGTGAGGGGAGTCTCCGCAAACACAGATATCATCGAATGCGCGAAGGCGGCCCCTCACCGCATCCCTTTAAGAGCAAGCTTCGCTTGTCCCGACCTCGTAAGAAACGGGGCGAGGGAGCGCAGTTCGCGCTCTACTAAAACCTCCGCCCCCGCGCGGCGAGCAGGTCGCCGCGCGGCGCGCTGAAGCGGCAGGTCTCGTACTGCGGCCGGAAGCCGAGCCGGCGATAGATCTTCAGCGCGGGAGCGTTGCGGCTCGAGACGTTGAGCCAGCACGGGTGCTCGACCGAGACGTCGTGTGCGGCCAGCACGCGATAAACCAGCAGCTGGCCGAGCCCACATCCCTGCCGCACCGGATCGACGGCGACCGACTCGATCCACATCGAGTTCCGTTCCGGCTCGGTCAGGCAGAAGCCCGACATCTGTCCATCCTCCGACGCGATCCAGACCTCGCTCTCGGTCAGGACCTGCGCCATCTCCTCCGGCGAATACAGGCGGAAGGCGGCGTCCGAGGCATAGGCGGCATTGTGGATGCGCGCGACTTCGCCCGCGCAGGCGGTGACGTCGCTGACCTGCTCGATGGTGGCGCGCGCGGCCGCGAGCGTGCGCGCCGGCTGCAGCGGCTCGACGCACTTCATCCCGATCTCGGACTCGACATGAACAAAACCGAAGGCCGCGACGAAGGCCATTCCCGCCGGCCAGTCGCTACTCACCAGCGTCTGAACGGTGAGATCGGCATCGGCGTCGATCGCAAGCACCTCGTCGAACAGCGCGAGGCCAATCCGGCGGCGGCGCATCTCGGGCGCCACGACGATCTTGAGAAATCGGGTGTGATGCGCGCCCTGGTCGCGCAACGAGGACTCGGCGAGGCCGACGAGTACGCCATCGCGCTCGGCAACACGAAAGCCGCGCCCGCCGCGGTTCTGCGGCAGCTTCAGGAACTGGTCCCATTGCGGCAGCGTCACAGGGCCTAGCCGCGGT
>NZ_LFIQ01000024.1:78534-89037 GCF_001189245.1 Bradyrhizobium pachyrhizi
GCCTTTGCGTAAAGTTCGACCACCGCTTCCGCATCAGCCTCTCGAAGCGGCCGGATGGTGATGCCGTCATCCATGAGTCGAGAGTTTACCCGATATCGAGCCGATAGACATCCTTTGCCGTCTTCAAGAACAACGCCGTCTTTTCGGCTTCGCTATATTGTGATGCAAGCCGTTTAAAGGTGTTGAAGATGACCTGGTAGCTGCATTGCCCCTTATCAGGTGGGAAGTTGCTCTCGAACATGCAACGGTCCGGACCGAACGCCTCGATGCAGGTCTCGACATAAGGCCGCCAGGCGGCAGCAAGTTCCTCCGACGAGGGCGGCCTGGGGCGGAGGTGGAAGTCGTAGCCGAGCAGGCACATCGCCAGCCCGCCAAGCTTGACCACGACGTTCGGGCATTTGGCGATCTCCTGGATCGACGCCTGCCAGACCGGAAAGGTCTCCGCGCGCTTGCCGGCGAAGCGTCCGGTGCCGACCGGCCCGCCGCAATGGTCGAGCACGATCCGGGTATCGGGGAAGGTGCGGGCGAGGTCGGTCAGCTCGCCGATCTGCGGGTGGAACAACCAGGCATCGAAGCTGAGGCCGAGCGGTGCCAGGCAGGCGAACCCCCTACGAAAGGTGGAGTCCAGCAGAATGCCCTTCGGCCGGTTCGCGTACATATGCGCGACGTTGGGATCCTCGTCCCAGGCCGAGGAGTGGCGGATGCCGCGGAACCGGCCGTTGCCGGCGGCAATCTGCGCCTCCAGCACCGCCTTGGCCTGATCGCCGATCAGAAGGTTAACGTGGCTGACGATGCCGGCGCAGATCGCCGCCTTGCCGTAGCCGCCGCTCGCCGCCATCGCCGCGACGCCGTTGGCGAACTCGACCTCGCCAACCGGACGGAACGCCTCCGGGCCGTCGGCGCGGTACATCGACCGGCAATCGACATAGACGGTCGCCACGATGTTGTGGCCGGACGCGATGTCGTCGCGCATCTCTTCGATCAGATAGCGCAAGCCCCCGCGATCCCAGAGATGGTGATGCGGATCGACGATCGGCCGGGCCGGATCGATGATCTCCTCGGTGTATTGGGCGAGCCAGTCTTCGCGCGGATTGGCATAGAGCCCGCTGGCGGAGGCGGGCAGAGTGCTGGCCATGGATAATACTCCCTGTTCTTGCTCTTGTCGGCCGCCGATACGATGTCGGCTTTGGGGAGGATAACGAGCCGCGCAGGAGCGCGTCAAACCCGGGCCTCTGCCTGACCTCTACCTGAGGAGGCATGCGTACGTCTGCGCGTGCCGGTCAACCCGACCGTATTGCCGGTCGCGACCACGTCATCGACTGAGCTTGCCTCGCCGACGCCGGCGATGCCTGCTCGGTGCGCCAAGTGATGATGACCGAGGCGATGACAAGAAGCGCTCCAAACAACATCGTGACGGAAAACGGCTCGCCCAGAATCAGCGTGCCGAGCAGCACGGCGATGATCGGGTTGACGAAGATGTAGGTCGAGACCATGAACGTCGACACATTGTCGAGCAGCCAGCGAAATGCCGTGAAGCCGATGACGCTGCCGGCGATGGCGAGATAGATCACGGCCGCGAGCGAAGGCGCCGAAACGTCGCGCGGCGAGAAGCCTTCCAGTTCACCGGACGCAAGACTGATTGCAAACAGGACCGCGCCGCCGATCGACAGTTGCATGCCTGACGACAATGTTGGCGAACCATGATCCGAAGTCCGACGCGACAGCACCGTGCCCACCGCCCAGGAGAACGCCGCAGCGAGCAGCAGCAGAATGGGAAGGATACTGAAATGGCCCTGTTCGGCCGATTGCCAGCCCACGATTGCAACACCAGCAAGGCCGGGCAGCAATGCGGCCAGCGTCATGGTCGCAGGACGCCGGGTTTGCGGATACAGGAAATCGATGAGCAACACCCAGAACGGGATCGTAGCCAGCATGATCGCGGCGATGCCGGACGGGACCGATTGCTGGGCATAAGCGAGAACACCATGGCAGCCGACGAAGAACAGCACGCCGCAGAGTGCTGCGGTCAGCCAGTTCCACCGCGAAACGCGCGTGACGTCCGCCCCGTTCAGCGCGACAAGGATCAGGCCGCCGCCGAGCGAGCGAAGGCCCATCAGCAGGAACGGCGGGATCGTCTTCAGGCCGAGCGCGATCGCGAAATAGGTGGAACCCCAAAGCAGGTAGATGGCGGCGAACGCGCCGACAATCAAAACGCGCTTGGACATGCGAGGCTCCCGAGCTAGATTCTAACTCCTTAATGGGTTATCAAATCCAACCCATTAAGGGGTTATGCGTTCCAGAGGAGTTGCTGGACCATGCCGCGCGTTCCTTCGCCTGAGGCGTCGTCCCGGGAAGAGCTCAGCATCAAGTTCGTCAATACCGTCGCATGGCGTCTCCGCGACCTGGTTGAGGATCGGATCGCGACCTCGGATTCCATCCTGAAATGGCTGGTCGATGCCGAACTGGCGGATCGCCGGATCGCCGCGCAGCTCAAGGCGCGATGGAAAGCCTCACCGCACGAGGCCGATGCCTTTCTGAATGCGGCGCATGGTCTGCGCGAGGCGCTCTACAGGATCTTTATCGCCCGCATCGGAGGCGGCCGGATCGATCGGACGGCGCTGGCCGATATCAACCGATACCTCGAAGCAGCGTTGGGCGGTGTTGCGCTCGGACCTGTCGGCGACACCCTGCGGTGGCTGCCGACAGCCGGGAAAGTTGCGCCCGAGACGCTGCTCAAGCCGATCGCATGGTCGGCGGTGAGCCTTCTGACCGGGCCCCGTGCGCTGAGGGTGAAGCAGTGCCAGGATGAGCGGGGTTGCGGTTGGTTGTTCGTTGACGAGAGCCGTACCCAGAACCGGCGGTGGTGCTCGATGGGCGATTGCGGCAATCTTGCCAAATCGCGGCGGTACTACCGGCGCAGCCAGGCGGCGGAGGAATGAGTGCGTTGAGCCTCACACCCCATCCAGGATGATCACCGTCGGCGTCGCCGGCAGCGTGTCGCGCGAAATCCGCAAGGTGCGCTCGCCACCGCGGCGATCGATCTCGAACTGCTGGCCGATCAGGCGCATGAACTCGTCGAGCGGGGTGGCGAAGCGGTGCATCGGCAGCACGACGGCGGCGCGCAATCGCCTGGTGATCTCGGAGATGCCGTCGAGCGACATCGTATAGGTGCCGTCGATTGGCACCATCACGATGTCGAGCCGGCCGATCGCGGCGAAATGGCTGTCGTCGAGCTTGACGTGGAGGTGGCCGAGATGGCCGATGCAGAGGCCGGCGACCTCGAAGATGAAGATCGAATTGCCGTCCTTGATCATCTCGCCGCCGGAGTCTTCGCCCCAGTAGCGGCGGATGTCGGTGGTGACATTGCGGATATAGACGTCGCCGATGCGCTCGGCGTAATGCGCGGCCTGCCCGTTCTCGCCCCAGCCATGCAGCACGTGGGGAATCTTGGGGTCGGGAAACAGCGTGTAATGGGTCGCGTGGGCCCGGTTCATGGTCGCGACGTCTGGCAGCCGCCCGGTCCGATAGACGCCGTTATAGTCGGTCGCGATCCGGATGCCGCCGGGCGTGTCGATATAGTAGGTCGAATGGCCGGCATAGGTGATCGCGACTTCGTCGGACTTGGTCGCGGTCTTGTCCGCGGTCTTGGCCGCGACGCGGCGGTAGCTCACGGGAACGGCGCGCGGCGGCGCATTTGCCATCGCCAGGCATTCGCTGCGCTGGGCGTCCTGCGCGAAGGCATGACCGGTCAATGGTCCCAGCAAGACAAGCGCGGCGAGCAATCTCAGCATGACCTGTTCCGTCTGCGGCGGCATCCGCGGACGGAAGAGTAGCGCGCAATTGGCGTGCCGTCATGATGAGGCCCGTGCATCGCTCCATGGCGCGGGCTGCAACACGAGCCGGGCGATTATTGCGTCGGGACACGCTAGGATGCCGCGCAAACGATCGAGATCAGGGAGTTCTGCGTGACTGATACCGTCTCTTCGCAGCGCGCGCCTTCGACCAAACGGCTCGAGCCATTGCGCCATGTCGACGCCGGTGTGCTCAACATCGCCTATTACGAAGCGGGCCCCTCCGATGGGCCGGCCGTGCTGCTGATGCATGGCTTCCCCTACGACATCCACTCGTATGTGGACGTCGCGCCCGTGCTGGCGGCGCAAGGCTGTCGGGTCATCGTGCCCTATCTGCGCGGCTACGGACCGACGGCGTTCCGCGACAAGGCGACGCCACGCTCGGGCGAGCAGGCGGCAATCGGCGCCGACATGATGGCGCTGATGGACGCGCTTGGCATCGAGCGCGCGGTGTTCGCCGGCTATGACTGGGGCGGCCGCGCCGCATCGATCGGTGCGGCGCTGTGGCCGGAAAGATGCATCGGACTCGTCTGCACCAACGGCTACATGATCCAGGACATCGCACATGCGATGGTGCCGGCGCAGCCGGATCGCGAGGTCGCGCTGTGGTACCAGTACTATTTCCAGCTCGAGCGGGGGCGGGCGGGGCTCGCCGCCAACCGGCGCGGCATCGCCAAAATCCTGTGGTCGCAATGGTCGCCGAGCTGGGCGTTCGACGACGCCTGCTTCGAGCGGACTGCGGTCGCGTTCGACAATCCTGATTATGTCGACGTCGTGATCCACAGTTATCGGCACCGCTACGGCGTTGTCGATGGGGATCCGCAATATGCGGATTTGCAGCGGCGGCTCGACACATTGCCTGTCATCAGGGTCCCCGCCATCTCGCTGGACGGCGCCGACGACGGCGTGACGTTCGCGACCGACGGCAGTCGCACCGCGGCAAAGTACACCCGCCGCCTGGCCCATCGCCTGATTCCGCATGCCGGGCACGACCTGCCGCAGGAAGCGCCGGAGGCGTTCGCCGCGGCGGTGATCGAGGTGGTGAAGGCTAAAGCGCGATGAGATTAAGTTGAATCGTCATCGCGCCTTAGCTCTTTGTTTGAGCATGATCTTTTCGGAAAACCGCTTCGCACTTTTCCGGATCATGCTTTAGCGCCGCGGGCTGATCTTCCAGGCGATGGCAAGCGTCAGCAGCGTCAGAATGCCGCTGACCAGCGCAGCCGTCGGGATTGTCAGGGCCAACGCCGCGGTTGCGGCCCAGCCGATCGAGGAGAAGGCTTCCGCGAAGGTGGCGATGCGGGAGGAGGTTTGGCGCCGGCGGAACTGGCTGCGCTTGGCCTGCGCGCGGAACCAGAGCTGGACCGCGGCGGCGGATGCGGTCGCGATGAGGATTGCGATCGCCGTGACCGCGGCCTGCCCTGGCGAGGCAAACGCCAGCGCGGCCACCAGCGGGGCGAAGATTACGGCGATTGCGATCAGGACCACCTCGACCTTGGCGCGGGTCACGCGTGACGGCGGCAGCGGCGCGGTCGCCACCAGATCGGGCGCGTCCTCGCCGGAGATGGTCAGCCATGCGAGCCCGCCGGCGAGCTGGCCTGCGGCCATCACGATGACCGGCGTAATCAGCACGATCGCGGTCGACGTACCGGAGAAGCTGCGCCACAGCATCAGCGCCGGCGGCAACAGATAGAGCATCTGCATCAGGCTCTGCGACAGCAGCCACGGGTCGCGGCGCAGCAGCAAGAATTCCTTGCGCCGCAGCGCCTGCTGCCGCGAGCCGGCCCGGAACGCGCGGGCGCGTCCCCGCGTCACCGCAGCCGGATTGGCGGCGACGCTGGCGACCGTATCGGCGAACCGCGGTGCGAATAGCGCCATCACGCCGCCGAGCATCACCAGCGCCGCGGCGAGCAGCAGCATCATGATTTCGAGGTCGCCGAGCGATGCACGGGCCGGCCACCACAGCAGGCTGTCGGCAGCGGGGGCAATTCGCGCCGCGGTTTCCGAGGTCAGAAAAGCAAAGCGCGACAGCGTGCCGTAGGACAGCACGGCCACGACCTGCAGCGCGATGACGAAGCCGGCGCCGATCACGGCGGAGACGACCTGCGCCACCAGCCGCGTCCGGCTCGGCCCGATCACGCGGAACAGGAACGCGGTGACGGCGATCGCGGCGGCGGCCGCCGACAGCCCGATCGCAAGGACGACGCCGAAGCCGGCGAGCCAGCGCGGGCCGCCGAGATAGACCAGCACGTCGATGAACGGCGTCGACAGCAGGAGCGCCATACTGCTCACCGTCAGCGCGATCGCGGCGATCCGGATCGAGAAGATGTTGGTGAGCTTTGCCGGCGACGACATGATCAGATCGAGATCGGCGCGGGCGTAGAACACGCGCGTCACCGACTCGATCGCCTGCGAGAGCATCAGCGCCCAGGCCAGGAAGATCGTCGCGGTCAGCACGATCAGCGACGACGGGTCGAGCGGAAACCGCAGGTCGGCATAGCGGTTGACCACGGCATAAGCCGGCAGATGCAGGATCGCCGCGAAGATCAGAAGGCCGATCACGGCGCGATTGCGCCGGCGCCGGCCGCCGGTCATCATCGCCAGCCATTCGCGCCACGCCAGGCGGAATTCGTGGCGGGCGAACCAGGTGAGGTGGGCGACCGAGCTCACGCGGCCGCCGCTTCGGTATCGACCAGCGCGATGAACATGTCCTCGAGGGTGGTGTCGTTGCGGCCGTTCTGCGCGCGCAGCTCGGCCAGCGTGCCCTCGGCGATCAGCCTGCCGGCCGCGATGACGCCGATCCGGTCGGCCATCCGCTCGGCGACTTCGAGAATGTGGGTGGTCATGATCACGGTGCAGCCGGCGCGGACGCGCTCCTGCAGCAGTCCCTTGACGTGACGCGCCGACAGCGCGTCGAGGCCGGTCAGCGGTTCGTCGAGAATGATCAGGCGGGGATCGTGCACCAGCGCGCCGGCCAGCGCCACCTTCTGGCGCATGCCCTTGGAGAAGCCTTCGCAGCGCTCGTTGAGATGCGGCTCGAGCCCGAGCGACACCAGGAGATCGCGCGCCGAGCTCTCCGACGTGCGCGGATCGATGCCCCACAGGCCGGCGACGAATTCGAGATATTCCAGCGGCGTCAGCTTGTCGTAGATCATCGGCTCGTCGGACACCCAGGCCATGATCTGCTTGGCGGCGACCGGATCGGCGAGCGCGTCGATGCCAAGGATCGACACCGAGCCGGCATCGGGCCGCAATAGCCCGGCCACCATGCGCAGCGTCGTGGTCTTGCCAGCGCCGTTCGGCCCGAGCAGCGCATAGAACTCGCCGACACGGATCGTGAGATCGAGCGCATCGACCGCCGGGCGGTCAAAACGCTTGGTTAACCCTCGCACGGCGAGTGCGGACAGTTCAGGTGTCATGGCGTGGTGGCGATCCGGAATTTCGCTCGTCGGTTGCGCAAAGCTTGGACAAAAACCGTTTCGGTGCAGTGAATCGCACGAGGCAAATCAAAGGTGATATCCGTATTAGTCCGTGCTGCGGCAAATCTCCGCAAATGTGATGATACAGCGACAACAGCGGTTTGTTGACAGGGATCGGGCCTTTTGGCTCAATCAGGGCGGACATAGGCGGCTTTCGGCGCTCCAGACACAAGGGCGTGAAGGCGGGATGCAACGAGCGATCGGATAAGAATCGCCGGGCATCGGGGAGGGAACGATGCTGGACTTTGTTCAGCAGCTCGTCAGCGGCATCGCGCTCGGCTGCGTTTACGGCCTGATCGCGCTCGGCTTCGTGCTGGTCTACAAGGCAACCGAGGTCGTCAATTTCGCGCAAGGCGATTTGATGATGCTGGGCGGCTTTTTCGCCTTCACCTTTATCGGCATGCTCGGGCTGAATTACTGGGTCGGGTTCGCCGGCGCGGTGATCTGCATGGCGCTGTTCGGCATGCTGGCCGAGCGGCTCGTGGTGCGGCCGATCCTCGGCTATCCGCAGTTCTCCATCATCATGGCGACGATCGGGCTCGGCTATTTCCTGCGCTCGGTCTCCGGCATGATCTGGGGCACCGACGACTTCAAGATCGAGACGCCGTTCAGCCAGGGCGTGCTTCGGATCGGCAGCCTGGTGCTCGCCTACGACAAGCTGTCGGTGATCGCGGCGACCATCATCCTGTGCGCGCTGCTCTATCTGTTCTTCAACCGCACCACGCTCGGCACCGCGATGCGCGCCAGCTCCGAGAACATGCTGGCTGCCTATTACATGGGCATTCCGGTCAAGCGGGTGGTCTCGATCGTCTGGGCGATCTCGGCCGCGGTCGCGACCTGTGCCGGCGTGCTGCTGGCGCCGATCACCTTCATTCATTCCAATGTCGGTCTGGTGCTGGGGTTGAAGGCGTTTCCGGCGGCGGTGCTCGGCGGCTTCGGCTCGATCCCGGGCGCCGTCGTCGGCGGCGTCCTGATCGGGGTGATCGAGAGCATGGCCGGCTTCTATCTGCCGCAGGGCTGGAAGGACGTCGCGCCCTACATCGTGCTGCTCGCGGTGCTGCTGCTCAAGCCCGAGGGCCTGTTCGGCCTTCATGTTCGGAAGAAAGTCTGAGGAGCAACGGATGCGGTTTCTCTTCAAGACCGATTATGAAGACGACATCAAGCTGTTCCCGCATTCGGGCTACATCTATTCCTACGGCCTGTTGCTGGCGGTGCTGCTGATCGCGCCCTACGTGCTCTCGAGCTATCTGATGAGCCAGCTCGTCTTCGTCTGCATCTACGCGACCGTCGGCGTCGGGCTTTTGATCCTGACCGGCTTCACCGGACAGGCCTCGCTCGGCCATGCCGCGTTTCTTGCGATCGGCGCCTATACCGCGGCCTATCTGCAGCAGTTCAATGTGCCGTTCCCGGTCTACTTCCTCGCCGCGGGGCTGTTGACCGGCGTGGTCGGCGCGCTGGTCGGGTTTCCGGCGCTGCGGCTGCAGGGCATCTATCTGGTGATCGCGACGATCTCCTTTGCGTTCATCGTCGAGGAGATCCTGGCGCGCTGGGAAAGCGTCACCAACGGCAATGAGGGCATGCGGGTCAAGACCATGCAGCTCGGCACCACGGTGTCGCGCGACGGCCCGACCTTCTATTACCTCTGCCTTGCGGTGCTGGTGCTGACCATCGTCGGCACGCTCAATCTGCTGCGTTCGCCGACCGGGCGCGCCTTCGTCGCGATCCGCGACAGCGAGACCGCGGCGCGCAGCATGGGCATCAATGTCGCGCTCTACAAGGTGAAGTCGTTCGCGATCTCGGCGGCGATCACCGGCTTTGCCGGCGTGCTGTTCGCGCACAAGCTCTCCTTCATCTCGCCCGAGATGTTCACGCTGCAGCTTTCGATCGAGTTCATCATCGTGATCCTGATCGGCGGCACGTTCAGCCTGCACGGTGCTGTGCTGGGCGCGATCTTCCTGGTCATGATCGATCCGTTCCTGACCTATCTAAAGGACGATATGCCGGGCGTGATCGGCGGCATGGCTGCGACCCTCGGCGCCGGCACCGAGCGCGCGGGCCATATCCAGGACGCGGTCGCAGCCTTCGCCTCCGCCAACGGACTGAAAGGCGCGATCTACGGCATCATCATCGTGCTGTTTGTGCTGTTTGAACCGCTCGGACTCTACGGCCGCTGGCTCAAGATCAAGCTCTTCTTCCAGCTGTTCCCGCTCTACAAGCGCGCCACCTTCAAGCGGCAGAAGATCTATGTGAAATCGGAGCGGAACAGATGAGCTATTTCCGCGCCGAGAACCTGTCGCTGCATTTCGGTGGCCTCAAGGCAGTCGATGCGGTCAGCTTCGCGGTCGAGAAGGGCGAGATCCTCTCGATCATCGGGCCCAACGGCGCCGGCAAGAGCTCGATCTTCAACCTGATCTCGCGGATCTATCCGCCGACCTCCGGCAAGATCTTCTTCGAGGATCAGGACATCACCCAGGAGCCGGCCTACGACATCGCGAAACTCGGCATCGCCCGCACCTTCCAGAACATCGAGCTGTTCGAGAACGCGACCGTGCTGAGCAATCTCCTGGTCGGCCGCCATCGCCATTCCACTACCCGGCTGTGGCAGGAGCTATTGTTCCTGCCGAGCGTCCGCGCCGGCGAGAAGGCGCATCGCCGCCGCGTCGAGCAGGTGATCGAGTTCCTCGATCTCGAGCCCTACCGCGACAAGCTGATCTCGGGACTGCCTTACGGCGTGCGCAAGGTGATCGAGCTGGCGCGGGCGCTGTGCTCGGAGCCGAAGCTGATCCTGCTCGACGAACCGTCCTCCGGCCTCAATGTCGAGGAGACCGACGACATGTCGTTCTGGATCCGCGACATGAAGAGCGAGCTCGGCATCACCGTGCTGATGGTCGAGCACGACATGACGCTGGTCAACCGCGTCTCCGACCGCGTCATCGCGCTGAACTACGGTCGCGTGCTGGCGATGGGCTCGCCGTCCGAGGTGCAGCACCATCCCGACGTCGTCGCAGCGTATCTCGGCGCATGAGGATGATGCCATGAGCACAGCGGACATCATCCTGAAACTCTCCAACATCGAAAGCTATTACGGGCCGATCATGGCGATCCGCGGCATCAGCCTCGAGGTGCCGCGCGGCCGGATCGTGACGCTGCTCGGCGCCAACGGCGCCGGCAAGACC
>NZ_LFIQ01000024.1:89047-126000 GCF_001189245.1 Bradyrhizobium pachyrhizi
GTCCTGAAGACGATCTCCGGGATCCTCGACCCGCAGAAGGGCTCGATCGAATTCCTCGGCAAGTCGATCCAGCGCATGGAGGCCGACCGGATCGTGCGGCTCGGCCTGAGCCACGTGCCGGAGGGGCGTGAGGTGTTTCCGTTCCTGTCGGTGCGCGAAAACCTGATGATGGGCGCCTATCTGCGCAAGGACCGCGACGGTGTGGCGCAGGACCTCGATCGCGTCTACGGCTATTTTCCACGGTTGAGAGAGCGGCTTGGCCAGCCGGCCGGGCAGCTTTCGGGCGGCGAGCAGCAGATGCTGGCGATCGGGCGGGCGCTGATGAACCGGCCGACGCTGCTGCTGCTCGATGAGCCGTCGCTCGGGCTGTCGCCGATCCTGGTGAAGGAGATCTTCACCATCATCCGCCGCGTCAATGAGGAGCAGGGCATGTCGATCCTGCTGGTCGAGCAGAATGCCAAGATCGCGCTGGAGACGGCGCACTACGGCTATGTGCTGGAGATCGGCCGCGTCGTCATGAACGACACCTGCGAGCGGCTGATGAATTCACCCGATATCCAGGAGTTCTATCTCGGCGCCAAGGAAGCCGGCGCGCGCGGCGAGCGGCGCTGGAAAAAGAAGAAGACGTGGCGTTGAGAATGACTGGGCGCTGGCAATGGCGCCGAGGAAGGTTTGGCACTGAAAGAGAGTTGGAGCTAGATTTCAGGCCCGTTTCGCCAACAAGACCGGCACGAAGGGCCGGCGGGTGAGACGGGCGGCAGAGGAGGGAGCGCGCATGGCAGGACCAGCGGTGCTGACGGTTGCCGACACGATCGCGAGGAGCTTTCTGCTCGCGGTTCAAACGCGTGGCGACAGGCCCGCGATCCGCGAGAAGAAGTTCGGCATCTGGCAACCGACCAGCTGGCGCGAATGGCTGCAGATCTCCAAGGACATCGCCTACGGCCTGCATGCCACAGGCTTCCGTCCCGGCGACGTTGGCTCGATCATCGCCAACGCGGTGCCG
Source organism: Bradyrhizobium pachyrhizi (assembly GCF_001189245.1). GTDB lineage: Bacteria > Pseudomonadota > Alphaproteobacteria > Rhizobiales > Xanthobacteraceae > Bradyrhizobium > Bradyrhizobium pachyrhizi. The sequence goes on from NZ_LFIQ01000024.1 coordinate 90,051, forward strand.
GAATGGGTCTATGCCGACATGGGCATCCTGTGCGCCGGCGGCGTCTCCTCCGGCATCTATCCGACCGATTCGGCGGCGCAGGTCGAATACCTCATCAATGATTCCCGCACGCGGGTGATCTTCGTCGAGGACGAGGAGCAGCTCGACAAGGTGCTGACCTGCCGGTCGCGCTGTCCGACGCTGGAGAAGATCGTCGTGTTCGACATGGAGGGCCTCTCCGGCTTCTCCGATCCGATGGTGCTGTCGCTTGCGGAATTCACGTCGCTCGGCCGCAATCATGCCTGGGGCAATCCGGCGCTGTGGGACGAGATGACCGGCAGCCGCACCGCCTCCGATCTCGCGATCCTGGTTTACACCTCCGGCACCACGGGCCCGCCCAAGGGCGCGATGCACTCCAACCGCAGCGTGACGCACCAGATGCGCCACGCCAACGATCTCTACCCCTCGACTGACAGCGAGGAGCGGCTGGTGTTCCTGCCGCTCTGCCACGTCGCCGAGCGGGTCGGCGGCTATTACCTCTCGCTCGCGCTGGGATCGGTGATGAATTTCGCCGAGAGCCCGGAGACGGTGCCGGACAATCTGCGCGAGGTGCAGCCGACCGCATTCCTCGCGGTGCCCCGGATCTGGGAGAAGTTCTATTCCGGCATCACCATCGCGCTGAAGGATGCGACCCCGTTCCAGAACTGGATGTATGCCCGCGCGCTCGCGATCGGCAACCGGATGACCGAGTGCCGGCTGCAGGGCGAGACGCCGCCCTTGTCGCTGCGGCTCGCCAACCGCGCGGCCTACTGGCTGGTGTTCCGCAACATCCGCCGCATGCTCGGGCTCGACCGCTGCCGGATCGCACTGACCGGCGCCGCGCCGATCTCGCCGGATCTGATCCGCTGGTATCTCGCGCTCGGCATCGACATGCGCGAGGTCTACGGCCAGACCGAGAATTGCGGCGTCGCGACCATGATGCCGGCGGACCGCATCAAGCTCGGCTCGGTCGGCAAGGCCGCGCCCTGGGGCGAGGTGATGATCTGCCCGAAGGGCGAGATCCTGATCAAGGGCGACTTCCTGTTCATGGGCTATCTCAATCAGCCGGAGAGGACCGCCGAGACGATCGACGCCAAAGGCTGGCTGCACACCGGCGACGTCGGCACGATCGACAATGAAGGCTACGTCAAGATCACCGACCGGATGAAGGACATCATCATCACCTCCGGCGGCAAGAACATCACGCCGTCCGAGATCGAGAACCAGCTCAAATTCTCGCCCTATGTCTCGGACGCGGTCGTGATCGGCGACAAGCGGCCGTATCTCACCTGCCTGATCATGATCGACCAGGAGAATGTCGAGAAGTACGCCCAGGATCACGACATCCCGTTCACCAATTACGCGAGCCTGTGCCGCGCCCGCGAAATCCAGGATCTGATCCAGCGCGAGGTCGAGGCGGTCAACGTGAAGTTCGCGCGCGTCGAGACCGTCAAGAAATTCTATCTGATCGAGCGCCAGCTCACGCCCGAGGACGAGGAGCTGACGCCGACCATGAAGCTGAAGCGCAGCTTCGTGAACAAGCGCTACGCCGCCGAGATCGACGCCATGTATGGCGAGCGGGCGGTGGCATAGCCGAGGAGAAGGAAATTGGCGAGGGAGCGAGCCGGCCCGACCCTTCGCTCAACATGGGCCATGTAAGGAGGAGACTGCAATGTCGAAATCGCTGAAGGCGCTGGGCCTTGCGGTGAGCGCGCTGGCGCTGACCTGTCTGCCGGCCGCAGCCCAGACCAAGGTCACCAATGAAGGCATCTCGCCGACGGAGATCGTGATCGGAACGCATCAGGACTTGTCCGGCCCGATCAAGGTCTGGGGCGTTCCGGTGTCCAACGGCATGAAGATGGCGGTTGAGGAGATCAACGCCGGCGGCGGCATCAACGGCCGCAAGATCAAGATGATCCTGGAGGATAACGGCTACGATCCGAAGAAGGCGGTGCTGGCCTCGCAGAAGATGGTCGAGCGCGACAAGGTGTTCGCGATGATCGGACCGATGGGCTCGCCGACCGTGCTCGCCGCGCAGGACATCCTGTTCGATGCCGGCGTGCTGCAGCTGTTCCCGCTGACGGCCGCCGAGTTCACCTTCAAGTTCGATCCCGCCAAGCCGCAGGAGCGGCTGAAGTTCAACAACCTCCTGCCCTATGTCGAGAGCACGCGCGCCGCGCTCAAATACATGATGGAGTGGAAGAACTTCAAGAAGCCTTGCATCATGCATCAGGATGACGAGTACGGCAAAAACGTGCTCGACGGCTTCACCCAGCAGCTCGGCGCGATGAAGGTGCAGCCGGCCTCGGTCACGAGCTACAAGCGCGGCGCCTCCGACTTCTCGGCGCAGGTCGCCAAGATGAAGGCCGACGGCTGCGACCTCGTCGTGCTCGGCACCGTGATCCGCGAGACCATCGGCGCGATGAACGAGGCGAAGAAGCTCGGCTGGGACGTGACCTTCCTCGGCGCCACCCCGACCAACGTGCTCGAAGTGCCGGCGCTCGGCAAGGAAGCCGTCGAAGGGCTCTATGCGGCGTCGGGCTTCGAGATCCCCTACGAGGACACGGCCAAGGGCAAGGTGAAGGACTGGCTGGTGAACTACAAGAAGATGTTCAACACCGACGCCAATACCCAGGCGATCATCGGCTACAACGCGGTGATGACCTTCGCCTTCTACGCGCAGAAGGCGGGCAAGGATCTCTCCGGCCAGAAGATGCTGGACTCGCTCGAGTCAGGCGACAAGTTCCTCGACATCTTCAGCTCGCCGCCGACCAAGTTCTCCAAGACGGATCATCTCGCCAACACCATCACCCAGGTGCAGCAGGTCAAGGGCGGCCGCTGGGTGCTGGTGAAGGACAATCTGATGTTCTGAGCGGCATTTCTCGGGATCGTCATTCCGAGATGGTGCGTGAGCGCTAGACCGCAGGTGCGCAGTTGCGCACCGGGAAGCCTTGAGATTCCCCAATTCGCAATTGCGAATTGGGGTTCGATGCTTCGCATCGTCCCGGAATGACGCGATCAGTTCGTCCGCGCCGCCGGCCGCCACGCGGCCTCGGCGACGAGCGGGGCATCGACATAGCGGCTGACGCCGTGCTGGTCGATCACGAAGGTCGGCCGAAAGCTCCTGATGTCGCTGTCCTCGATCATCGCCATGCGGCGGTTGTCGAGCGTCAGCCAGCGGCCGTCGAGCCGCGCCGCGACCACCGCATGGTCTTCGCCGCCGACGAGGTCATGCAGGACGACGATCCGCAGATCTTCCGGCGCCACGCCGGCCTTGCGCAGCGCCACGAGTTTCGCGATCGCATAGTCCTCGCAGTCGCCGCTGCCGCGGGCGAAGGTGGCGAGCGGCGGCGCCCAGACGTCGGGCTCGCCATAGGCCGCAAGATCGCTGCCCGGACGGATCGCAAGGTTGATCGCGCGGTTGATCTCGCCGAGCCGGGCGCGACCCTGACGCGCCCGTCCGGCATCGACGATCGCCAGGAATCGCAGCGCCGCCGGCGACGCGCAACCGCCGCGGTCGCTCTCGCAGGCTGCCAGTTGCTCCAATTCGTCGGCGAGCTGGCGTTGCACGCCGAGCCATTTGTCGTGCAGGCCGCCGTCGGCAAGCAGGCTGGTGGTCAGGCCGAACGGCTCGGTCGACTTTCTGATCAGCGTCGCCGGGCCGGGCGAAAGCAGCGAAGCGGCATTGAGCTCGGCAACCGGCGCGGCCAGCGCCAGGCCGAAGCCCAGCATGACGGCGCGCAGCGCCAGCGGGCGAAGCGAGAATCTCATCTGACACCCCCTGTCCGCTCATCGGCGGGTGGACATTGCACCGCGCACGCGACCGGATCGTTTCATGCCGGGCAGCATGGCGAACGATCCCTTCGAATCGACTTAAGATGTGGGGAATCAGGGGAAGAGGCTAAAGGGCGCCTGCTTGGGGTCCCGAAAACTTTACCGGTTTGTGAAAGGAAGCGGCGAACCTTTTTCCACTGCTTTGCAACTCATCCTTGCCTTCTGGTTAACCCGGCCGGTCCGCGCACGGGACTGCTGTGATTTGTAAGCTAAGTCACAGCTTTGGCCGGGAAATTGGGGTCAAATGCCCGCTCTGGGCTAAGGGGAAATAGAGGCAAGTACAGAAATGCCAATCAATACCACGAATACGTGGCTCAGTACGTATCTTGGCTTAAATACCACCTTATGATACCGTCAAGCGAATCCGAACTACACGGCTCTTCACAGCGTGAGCCAAGTCACATCCAGTCAAACCGCACTACAGGACCACCTTGCGCAAGCACAGAGTGGTTTCGCCAAGCTTTATCCGATGATATGCAGGCATAATCATTCGGATATTTTAACAATATTAACTCTCGTGCGGTGATCCGCAGTGAACTTTGTCGAGAAATTCGACGGCCTGTTGCCGAACACGGACGCTTATGCCCGTGGATACGTGCACGTCGACAGTGTTTCCACGCATGCTCCGCCCGGCGCGATCATCGTCGACGACGGGCAATTGCTGTTCACCGGCGACTTCAAGCGGACCGGGCTCGATCTCGTCATCGCGAAGGAAGATCGGGAACTCGTCCTGCACGACTACTTCAAGGGCGAAAAGCGCGCGCCGCTGGCGTCGCCTGACGGCGCGCATCTCACCGGCGATCTCGTCAACGCACTCACCGGCTATGCCCAATATGCCCAGGCCGGCGGCGCGGCGGAGCCGGCCAAGGTCATCGGCCATGTCACCAAGCTGACCGGGAACGCGACGGCCATCCGCAACGGCGTCGCGATCGTCCTGAACCAGGGCGATAACGTCAACAAGGGTGACGTGGTGCAGTCCGGAGGCGACTCGACGCTCGGCATCACCTTCATCGACGGCACCGTGTTCGGTCTCGGACCGAACGCCAAGATGGTGCTGAACGAAATGATCTACGACCCGAACGGCTCGAGCAATACGTCGCTGATGAGTCTGGTCTCGGGCACGATCTCCTTCGTTGCCGGCGCGACCGCCAAGCACGGCGACATGAAGGTCGATACGCCGGTCGCGACCATGGGCATCCGCGGCACCGCGGTGCTGGTCGAGATCGATTTCGACGTGCAGGGCACCGGCGGCGTGCCGCCGGCCAAATTCCAGGTGCTGGTCGAGCCCGATGGCACCACCGGCTCCTACATCCTGTTCGACAAGACGACGCTCAATCCGATCGCGACCGTCGATCAGGCCGGCACCCAGACCATCGTCAACGGCCAGGGCAGCGTCAGCTTCGTCTCGTCGGCGCAACTGTCGACCGATGCGCAGAAGCTGATCTCCGACGTCTTCGCGCTGAAGTTCACCGACAACAACAATCCCAACACCAAGCTCACAACCAACTTCACGGACAGTGTCGTCCCGGTCTCGAGCAGCTTCAAGCTCACCAGCAGCGACGGTGGCGCGCCGATCATCATTCTGCTGACCTTCGTCAACACGACCGGCCCTCAGGCCGGCGGCGTTCCCAACAGCAGGATCGACCACATCCCGGGGCCGCCGCAGGTCGTGACCCAGGACGCGGCGTTTACCGAGCGGCCGGGGCTGACCCAAAGCGGGCTGTTCGACACTGCGACGGGCCAGATCAAATGGCTGGACCTCAATGTCGGCGACATACCGAGTGCGAAGGTCGGCTATTCCGCGTTCAGCTACCGGGACGCCAACGGCAGCGACGTGACCTCATCGCTGACGGCAGCGCAGCTTGCGGCCATCAAGACCGTCGAGATCCCGTTGCTGCTCGAGCCCGATCCGAACAACAAGAATGCCGGTTCGGCGACCTGGACCTACAACCTTGCCGACAGCGCCTTCGACTTCCTGGCTGCCGGGGAAACGCTGACGCTGACCTATGTCGCGCGCGTCGATAACAATTTCGCGCCGAACAACGAGACTACGTTCAAGACCTTCACGATCACGATCACCGGCACCAACGACACGCCGGTGGTGACGTCCTCGGCGCAGGCCGGTTCGATCACCGAACTCGCAGCAACGACGAATTCCGCCCAGCCTGATACGGCGCACGGCACGCTGACGTTTACCGATGCGGATCTGACCGACACGCATACGGTCACCATCACCGGCGTCACCGAGACCGGCGTCACCACCGGACTTGCCGGCCATGCCACCGTGCTGACCTGGCTTTCGCTGGGCGCGCTGACCGATTCGACCGATGGCGTGACGGGATCGCGCTCCTGGACGTTCTCGGCCGCCGACAGGAGCTTCGACTATCTCGCCACCGGCGAGACGCTGACGCTGACCTACACGGTCGAGATCGACGACCATCAGGGCGGCGTCGTCACGCTGCCGGTCACCATCACGATCGTCGGCACCGACGACAGGCCGGTGATCACCTCGCCGACCCAGGCGGCCGCCATCACCGAAGCCGAGGAGACGACCGGTTCGGTCGTGCCGGATACCGCATCCGGTACCGTGACCTTCGTCGATGTCGATCTCAGCGACACCCACAGCGTCACCGTGGCCGGCGTCACCGAAACTGGCGTGACCACGGGGCTTCCCGATCAGGCGACGATACTGGGCTGGATGTCGCTCGGCACGCTGACGGATTCGACCGGCGGCGTAACCGGATCGCGCGCCTGGACCTTCTCGGCCGCCGACAGGAATTTCGACTATCTCGCTGTCGGCGAGACGTTGACGCTGACTTACCTGATCCAGGTCGACGACCATCACGGCGGCGTCGTCACCCAGCCCGTCACCATCACCATCACGGGCACCAACGACGCGCCGACGTTCACGTCGGAGCCGCCGACCGCCACGGTCCCCGAGATGATCGGCGAGACCGGATCGATCAAGCTCGACATGGCCCAGGGCGCGGTGACATTTGCCGACGTCGATCTCAGCGACACCCATATCGTGTCCATCACCGGCGTCGCGGAATCCGGAACGACCACAGGCCTGCCTGAGGACGAGTCCATCATCCTGAACTGGCTCTCGCTGGGGATGCTGACCGATTCGACCGGCGGGATCGCCGGATCCCAGGCCTGGACCTTCTCGGCCGCCGACCGCAATTTCGATTATCTTGCCGACGGTGAGACACTGACGCTGACCTATACGGTCGAGGTCAATGACCATCATGGCGGCGTGATCAGCCAACCGGTCACGATCACGATTACCGGCAGCAATGACGCGCCGATCGTCACGTCGGTGCCTCAGGCGGCCATCATCCCCGAACAACCCGATACGACCGGTTCATCGACGCTGGACAACGCATCCGGCACCGTGACGTTCACCGATGTGGATCTCAGCGACACCCACACCATGACCATCACCGGCGTCGCCGAATCCGGGGCGACCACGGGCCTGCCCGACGAGTCCACGATCCTGAACTGGCTGTCGCTGGGGACGTTGACAGACGCGACTGGCGGTTCAATCGGATCGTCGACCTGGACGTTCTCGGCCGCGGACCAGAATTTCGACTATCTCGCCCTCGGCGAGACGCTGACGCTGACCTACACGATCCAGATCGACGACCACCATGGCGGCGTCGTCAACGAGCCCGTGACGATCACGATCAACGGCGCCAACGACGCGCCGACACTCGCCGACTTCAGTGCCGGCACGCTCACCGATACCGCTGATAACGACACATTCGGCACGCTGACCGGCACGCTCCATGGCAACGACGTCGACCATGGCGAAACCGCAACGCTGACTTATGCCGCGCTCAATTCGGATCACGCCGCGGTCACGCAGACCGCAGGCCTCTACGGCTCGCTGACCGTCAACCCGGACGGCACCTACAGCTATGTTCCCGATGCCGCCGCGATCAACGCGCTCGGCAAGGGCACCTATGCCGACACGTTCGATGTGGAAACGATCGACGCGCATGGCGCCATCGGGACTGCGAAGCTGACGATCGACGTGATCGGCGCCAACGACGCGCCCGTGATCCACACCGACAACGTCAGTATCACCGAACATCCCAACGGGACCGAGACGATCTCCGGCCTGACCGTGACGGACGCCGATGCGACGTCCGACGAGACCTTCTCCATGGCCGCGGTGACGACGCCCGGTGCGGGCAGCAGCGTTGCGCCTTCGTCGCAGGAGGGGCTTCTCTCCGGCATCAACACCGCGCTTGGATCGCCGGGCCTCGTTTACAACCCCGGCCAGACAGCTCCAGCGACCGACAAGATCGCGCTCTCGGTGACCGATGGCCATGGCGCAACCGATACGGTCAATTTGATCTTCAACGTCCAGCAGGACCCGCCGCAGCCGGTGACACTGACGGGGACCAGCGACAAGGACGTGTTCTTCGGGTCAGGTTATCAGGACAAGTTCGTGTTTGCGCCGAACTTCAACCACGACACGATCCTGAACTTCACGCCAGGCGAGGACCAGATCGACCTGTCCACGGTCGTCTCGGCAAGCACCTTCAGTACCTGGTTCGATCAGCATGTTGCGACATCGCCGACGAATTCGGCGGATACGCTGATCACGGTTGACGGCGCAGACACGATCACATTGCACAATGTTGCGAAGGCGAGCCTGTCCCAGAACGACTTCATCATTCATTTTACGTGACGGACGCGCGGCCGTGCCCGCGGGTCTGGTCCGGCTGATTGTGCACTGCGTGCTTGCTCGATTGGAACAATTCTGCGCGCGTGATATCCAGATGGCATGAAACGGCTGAAGGCGATACGCAGGTGGTTCGCACGGCGCTTCGGCTACGCGCGGCTGGTCTGCGTGGCGCTGTTGATCGGCATTGCTGCGCTGCGGATCGTGGATCCGGCTCCGGTTCAGGAGCTTCGCGTCAGGACGTTTGACACATTCCAGGCGCTGCAACCGCGCCAGAAGACCGCGCGGCCCGTCACCATCGTCGACATCGACGAAAAGAGCCTCGCCGATCCCCGGCTCGGACAGTGGCCGTGGCCGCGGACCCGGCTCGCCGACATCGTCACCAATCTCACCCGGCTCGGCGCCGTGGTGATCGCGTTCGACGCGGTGTTCTCCGAGCCGGATCGTCTCAACCCCGATATCGCCGCCGATACCTTCAACAGCCTCGATGAGGAGATGCGCGCCAGGCTGCGGCAGCTGCCGAGCAACGACAGCATCATGGCCGAAGCCATCAAGAACTCGCGCGTGGTGCTCGGCGAATCCGGCGGACCCAACGTGCGCGCCGACCTCAACGAAAAGCTTCCGGTCACCGGACTTGCGATGCTCGGCGAGGAGCCGCAGCCTTTCATGTTCATGTTCCCGGGGTTGCTGCGCAACGTACCGGTGCTCGAGGAGGCGGCCGCCGGGCGCGGCCTGTTCACGATCAGGCCGGAGCGCGACGGCATCGTCAGGCGCGTGCCGATGATCATGGTGGCGCAGGGCATCACCATGCCGTCGCTGAGCTTCGAGATGCTGCGGGTGGCGAGCGGCTCGGGCACGATCCTGATCAAGGCCGACAAGGCCGGTATCAAGAGCCTCGGCCTCAAGGGCTTTGCGATCCCGACCGATCTCCACGGCCAACTCTGGATCCACTACGCCCGCCGCGATCCCTCGATCTATGTCTCGGCGGTCGATGTGCTGGACGGGCGCGTCTCGCCGGACCGAATTGCCGGCAAGCTGATCGTGATCGGCACCTCAGCGACCGGGCTGAACGACATCAAGACGACGCCGGTGACGCCGGCGATGCCCGGTGTCGAGGTTCACGCCCAGGTGCTGGAGAGCGCGCTGACCGGCGACGTCGTTTCGCAGCCGAATTACGGCATCGGCATCGAGTTCTTCGCCGCGTTGATTATGGGGCTCCTGGTGATCGCTTTCGCGCCGAAATTCGGTCCGATCACGCTGGTCGCCGTCGGCGGGATGTTCGCCTCGGTGCTGATCGGCACGTCCTGGTATTTCTATTCCCAGCACCGGCTGCTGATCGACTTCACCTATCCGCTGATGTCGACCACGGCGATCTATCTCACGCTGATCTTCTCCGCCTTCGTGCGCGAGCAGCAGCAGCGCCGGCAGATTAGGTCGCAATTCGTGCAGTACATGTCGCCCGCGCTGGTCGAGCAACTGGCGCAGTCGCCGGAGCGGCTGGTCCTCGGCGGCGAGGAACGCGAGATGACCATCATGTTCTCGGACATGCGCGGCTTCACCTCGATCTCGGAAACCTACAAGAGCAATCCGCAGGGCCTCACGGCGCTGATGAACCGTTTCCTCACCCCGCTTTCCAACGCGATTCTCGCCCGCAAGGGTACCATCGACAAATATATGGGCGACGCCATCATGGCGTTCTGGAACGCGCCGCTCGATGACAAGCAGCACCAGCTCAACGCCTGCGATGCGGCGCTCGACATGCTGGAGCGCGTCGATGACCTCAACCGTGAGCGCGAGCAGGAGGCGAAGGATGGCGGCCACGTCTATGTGCCGCTCAACATCGGTGTCGGTCTCAACACCGGCTCCTGCGTGGTCGGCAATATGGGCTCCGATGTGCGCTTCGACTATTCGGTGTTCGGCGACAGCGTCAATCTGGCCTCGCGGCTCGAGGGGCAGTCCAAGGAATACGGCTTTCCGATCATCGTGGGATCGAAGACCGCGCTCGCGGTGAAGGAGAAGCTTGCGATCCTCGAGCTCGACTTCATCATGGTCAAGGGCAAGAAGGAGCCCGAGGTGATCTATGCGATCGCCGGCCGCGAGGATGTCGCGAACTCCGGCCGCTTCCAGCGGCTGCGCAACCTGACCATCGAGATGCTCGCCTGCTACCGCGGCCGCGATTGGGACGGCGCGCTCGCCGCGATCGAACGCGGCCGCAAGACCGACGAGGCGCAGACGCTGCAATATCTCTACCGCCTCTACGAGGCGCGCATCCACGCCTTCCAGAAGGAGCCGCCGCCCGACGACTGGAACGGCGCATTCGCGTTGACGACGAAATAGCCGACGCAAACCCGATGTCGTCCCGGCCTAGTGCGCAATTGCGCACGGGGGGCCGGGACCCGTAACCACGAATGGCCGTTGACGGAAGATCGTCTCGCCGCGTGCCCATTGCGGCGGCGGCGGCGTATGGGTCCCGTCTTTCGCCGGGACGACGATAGGAAGATTTACTCCAGCCCGATCTGCGTCAGATCCTGGAACCAGTGCTGCGCCTGCACGAAGGTCTTCACCTTCGGCGACAGCGCGTGCGGATTGGTGTCGTGCACCACCCACACCAGCGCGGCATCGTCGACGATCAGCGCGTGCGCCTGCGCCAGCAGCGCATCCTGCCTGGTGGTATCGAAGGTCTGCTTGGCCTCGTCGATCAGCGCATCGACCTTCGGGTTCTTGTAGCCGCCCCAGTTGACGCCGACCGGCGCCACCTGGCCGGAGTGGAAGAACCGCACGATGGCGTAGAGCGGATCCGACGTGACATAGGCGATGTTGTTGGCGGTGATGCCGGCATTCATCTCGTCCGCCGCGCCCTTGCGCCAGTGCGTATATAATGTCTCGAGCTCGACCACCTTGAAGTCGATGTCGATGCCGATTTCCTTGAAGCTCTGCTGCAGGAACTCGTTCATCGGCAGCGACAGCATCTGCCCGGTGCCGCCCTGGGCGATGATGAAAGTCGTCTTCAGCGGCTTGTCCTTCGAATAGCCGGCTTCCTCCACCAGCTTCTTCGCGGCCGCGAGGTCGTATTTCAGTTCGAACGTCGGCTTGCCGAACCACGGGCTCGACGGATCGACCTGGCCCTTGGCGGGTTTGGCGAGGCCGTTCATCAGGCCAACCACCGCGTCGCGGTCGATCGCGAGGTTGAGCGCCTTGCGCAGGCGGATGTCGGTCCAGGGCGAGCCCGGCAGCACGCTCAAGTGATAGTTCCAGACATGCGGTGTCACGTTGTCGACGATCCTCATGCCGGCGGCCTTGAGCTGCGGCACGGCGTCGGGCGCGGGCGTTTCGATCAGGTCGACCTGGCCGGCCAGCAGCGCGTTGGTGCGGGTCAGCGCCTCCGGCATCGGAATCAGGATCATCTTGTCGACCTTCGCAAGCCGCTTCTTGTCCCAATAGTCCGGGTTCTTCGTCAGCTCGGCGAGCTCGCGCGGCACCAGCTTGGTCAGCTTGAACGGACCGGTGCCGGAGGGCTGGCTGGCGAACTTGTCCCAGTCCTTGCCGAGCTTTTCATATTGCGCGGGGCTCGAGACCAGGAACCAGAGCATCTGATAGGGAAAGAAGGAGTCGACCGTCTTGGTGGTGATCTCGATGGTGAAATCGTCGACCTTGGCGTAGCTCGCAACCGAAGGTAGACGGGTCTTGACCTGCGCGCTCTGCCGCTTGTCGAATTGCGGTGCCTTGTCGTTCAGCACCTTGTCGAGATTCCAGATCACCGCGTCGGCATTGAAGTCGCTGCCGTCGTGGAATTTGACGCCTTTGCGCAGCGTGAAGCGCCATTTGGTCTTGTCGTTGTCGTCGACCTTCCATTCGGTCGCGAGCCCGGGCACCAGCTTGCCCGGCCGGTCGGCAACATCCATCTCCCAGGCAACCAGCGGATCGTAGATCGTGTAGGCGGTGAACTGGTAGGCGCCCGCGCCGCGATCGGGCTGGCCGGTGGTCAGCGGAATGTCGGCCATCGAAATGCCGTAGCGCACAATGGACTCTGCTTGCGCGGATGTGCCCGGCCAGCCCGCAGTCAAGGCGAGCGTCATTGCCGCCATCAGGATCGAATTGCGCGCACGCATATGAAGGCTCCGTTGGAAAGACGTTGGAGCCAAATCCTGCAAGCATGATGCCAGAATAGGCATCTTCGCTTCGTTCAGGCGCGAGGTGGGAAGAAATGACGCGCCCGGCGGTTATTTGCTGATGAACTATTCCCCTTGGCACAGGCATTGCATACGCTTGCCCAAGAAATAATCACCAAAACGTCACCAGACTCGAAGGGGCTGCTCAGATGCGTAACAGGAAAACCAATGCGACGGCGATCATGCTGGCGCTTGCGATAGCCACGGGCGTGCCGGCGATTGCCGGCGCCGAGACCGTGCTGCGCATTGGCATGACCGCTGCCGATATTCCGCGCACGCTCGGCCAGCCCGACCAGGGTTTTGAGGGCAATCGCTTCACGGGTCTGACGATGTATGACGCGCTGACGATGTGGGACCTGTCCTCGTCCGACAAGGCAAGCGCGATGATCCCCGGCCTCGCAACCGAGTGGAAGGTCGACGATGCCGACAAGACCAAGTGGATTTTCAAGCTGCGCCCCGGCGTCACCTTTCATGACGGCTCGCCGTTCAACGCCGACGCCGTGGTCTGGAACGTCGACAAGGTGCTGAAGCAGGACGCGCCGCAGTACGATGCGAGCCAGGTCGGCGTCACCGCCTCGCGCATGCCGACGCTGGTCTCGGCGCGCAAGATCGACGAGATGACGGTGGAACTGACCACCAAGGAGCCGGACAGCTTCCTGCCGATCAACCTCACCAATTTGTTCATGGCGAGCCCGGCCAAGTGGCAGAAATTCTACGACAAGGCCGAAGGCGCCGATGCCAAGGCGAAGTCGCAGGCCGCGTGGGCCGCGTTCGCCAAGGATGCGTCGGGCACCGGCCCCTGGAAGATGTCGAGCTTCACCCCGCGCGAGCGGCTCGAGCTGGTGAAGAACGAGAGTTACTGGGACAAGGCACGGGTGCCGAAGGCCGACAAGATGGTGCTGCTGCCGATGCCGGAAGCCAACGCCCGCACCGCGGCGCTGCTGTCGGGACAGGTCAACTGGATCGAGGCGCCGGCGCCGGACGCGCTGCCCGAAATCAAGCAGCGTGGCTTCAACCTCTATTCCAACGAGGAGCCGCATGTCTGGCCGTGGCAGTTCTCGCGCGTCGAGGGCTCGCCGTGGAATGATATCCGCGTCCGCAAGGCGGCCAATCTCTGCATCGATCGCGAGGGGCTGCGTGACGGCCTGCTCGCCGGCCTGATGGTGCCGGCGACCGGCACGTTCGAGCCCGGTCATCCCTGGCGCGGCAACCCGACCTTCCAGATCAAGTACGACAAGCCGGCCGCGCAGAAGCTGATGCAGGAGGCGGGCTTCGGTCCGAACAAGAAGCTGACGGTCAAGATCCAGACCTCGGCATCGGGCTCCGGCCAGATGCTGCCGCTGCCGATGAACGAGTATCTGCAACAGGCGTTGGCTGAGTGCTACTTCGATGTGCAGCTCGACGTCATCGAGTGGAACACGCTGTTCACCAATTGGCGGCGCGGCACCAAGGATCCGACCGCCAACGGCTCGAACGCCATCAACGTCACCTATGCTGCGATGGATCCGTTCTTCGCGCTGGTGCGCTTCCTGCAGTCGGGCATGGCGCCGCCGGTGTCGAACAATTGGGGCTTCAACAACAACCCGAAGTTCGACGAGCTGGTCAAGAAGGCCCGCCAGACCTTCGAGCCGGCGGCGCGCGACGCCGCGCTCGCCGAGCTGCATGCGGCCTCGGTCGACGACGCGGCCTTCCTCTATGTCGCCCACGATGTCGCACCGCGCGCGATGAGCCCGAAGATCAAGGGCTTTGTGCAGCCGAAGAGCTGGTTCGTCGACTTCTCTCCGGTCACGGTCGCGCCGTGAGGCGCTAGTCGCGCAATAGGTGCACCCTCTCCCCTTGTGGGAGAGGGTGGCTTCGCGAGAGCGAAGCTGGGTGAGGGGTTGTCTCCGCGGACTGCCTCCCTGAGATGAAATGATTGTATCCGCGGATCGAAAACCCTCATCCGGCGCGCTCGGCGCGCCACCTTCTCCCACAAGGGGAGAAGGAAGAAAGAACGCAACGTGTTCGCCTATACGTCCAGACGGATCGTCTACGTCATTCCGATCGTGCTCAGCGTGGCGCTGGTGTGCTTCCTCTTGGTGCACATCACGCCCGGCGACCCCCTGGTCGCGGTGCTGCCGGCCGATGCCTCGCAGGAGCTCGCCGCCCAATTGCGCACGGCCTACGGCTTCGATCGCCCGCTGCCGGTGCAATTCGGTCTGTGGCTGTGGCGTGCGATCCATGGCGATCTCGGCAATTCGATCGCGACCGGGCGGCCCGTCCTGACCGAGGTGATGCGCGCCGTCGGCAACACCGTGATGCTGGCGATCGCGGCCGCGATGATCGGCTTTACGCTCGGCCTGCTGTTCGGCCTGATTGCCGGCTATTTCCGCGACACCTGGGTCGACAAGGTCGCGACCTCGGTTGCGATAGCCGGCGTGTCGCTGCCGCATTATTGGCTCGGCATGGTGCTGGTCATCATCTTCTCGGTGCAGCTCAACTGGCTGCCCGCGGTCGGTGCCGGGCCAGGCGGCTCCGGCGCCTGGGCGTGGGACTGGGAGCATCTGCGCTATCTGGTGCTGCCGGCGATCACAACCTCGGTGATCCCGATGGGCATCGTCACCCGCACGGTGCGCGCGCTGACCGGCGACATCTTGAGCCAGGACTTTGTCGAGGCGTTGCGCGCAAAAGGCCTGCGCGAGACCGAGGTGTTCCGCCACGTCATCAAGAACGCGGCGCCGACAGCGCTCGCGGTGATGGGTCTGCAGCTCGGCTACATGCTGGGCGGCTCGATCCTGATCGAGACCGTGTTCTCCTGGCCGGGTTCGGGCCTGCTGTTGAACTCGGCGATCTTCCAGCGCGATCTGCCGCTGCTGCAGGGCACGATCCTGGTGCTGGCGCTGTTCTTCGTACTGCTCAATCTCCTGGTCGACATCGCGCAGGCCGCGATCGATCCGCGCATCAAGCGGAGTTAGAGCATGATCCGGAAAAGTGGGAACCGATTTTCCCTCGCGGCAAACGCGGATCGCGTTTGCGCGGAGATCATGCTCCAACAAGGAGCGAGCGCATGAGTGCGATGTCAGATACCGCATTGCAAGCCGTCCCCGCGACCAAGGCGCGCGGCTATTGGGCGACGGTTGGCCGCCGCATCAGGCGCGACAAGGTCAGCATGGCCTGCGCCATCATCCTGGTGCTGATCTTTGCTTCGGCGCTGCTGGCGCCATGGCTGCATCTCGCCGATCCCTATCAGGGCTCGATGATCCGCCGTCTCCGCCATATCGGCACGCCGGGCTATCCGCTCGGCACCGACGAGCTCGGCCGCGACATGCTGGCGCGGCTGATCTATGGCGGACGGCTGTCGCTGGTCATCGGCATCCTGCCGGTGATCTTCGCCTTCGTGATCGGCACCTCGCTCGGCCTCGTCGCCGGCTATGTCGGCGGCAAGCTCAACACCGCGATCATGCGCACCGTCGACGTGTTTTATGCCTTTCCTTCGGTGCTGCTGGCGATCGCGATCTCGGGCGCGCTCGGCGCCGGCATCACCAATTCGATCGTGTCGCTGACCATCGTGTTCGTGCCGCAGATCACCCGCGTCGCCGAAAGCGTCACCACGGGTGTCCGCAACATGGATTTCGTCGAGGCGGCGCGCGCGTCCGGCGCCGGCCCCTTCACCATCATGCGCGTGCACATGCTCGGCAATGTGCTCGGCCCGATCTTCGTCTACGCCACCGGCCTGATCTCGGTGTCGATGATCCTCGCCGCCGGTTTGTCGTTTCTCGGGCTCGGCACCAAGCCGCCGGAGCCGGAGTGGGGCTTGATGCTGAACACGCTGCGCACCGCGATCTACGTCAATCCGTGGGTCGCGGCACTGCCGGGCGCGATGATCTTCGCGGTCTCGATCTGCTTCAATCTGCTCAGCGACGGCATGCGCAGCGCCATGGACATCAGGAATTAGAGCATGAGCGACGCCAATCTCTCCGTCGATATGCTGGAGCCGGTCGCCGACATCGGCGGCGCCGCGCAGCCGCTGCTGCAGGTCAAGGGACTGACCAAGCATTTTCCGGTGCGCGGCGGGCTTTTCAGTCCGCGCAAGACCGTGCGCGCCGTCGACGACGTCACCTTCGCGGTCATGAAGGGCGAGACCGTCGGCATCGTCGGCGAATCCGGCTGCGGCAAATCGACCACGGCGCGGCTGTTGATGCACCTGATGGCACGCGATGCAGGCGACATCATCTATGACGGCCGACAGGTCGGTCCGTCACTCTCGCTGCGCGATTTGCGACGCGGCGTG
This sequence comes from Bradyrhizobium pachyrhizi, assembly GCF_001189245.1. Classification (GTDB taxonomy): domain Bacteria; phylum Pseudomonadota; class Alphaproteobacteria; order Rhizobiales; family Xanthobacteraceae; genus Bradyrhizobium; species Bradyrhizobium pachyrhizi. The sequence goes on from NZ_LFIQ01000024.1 coordinate 107,035, forward strand.
CAGATGGTGTTCCAGGACAGCTACGCCTCGCTCAACCCGCGCCTCACCATCGAGGAATCGATCGCGTTCGGGCCAAAGGTCCACGGTATGGCAGACGACACGGCGCGGACGCTGGCGCGCGAGCTGCTCGGCAAGGTCGGCCTGCGGCCGGAGATTTTCGCCAACCGCTATCCGCACGAGGTCTCCGGGGGCCAGCGGCAGCGCGTCAATATCGCGCGTGCGCTCGCGCTGTCGCCGCGGCTCGTGATCCTCGATGAGGCGGTCTCTGCGCTCGACAAATCGGTCGAGGCCCAGGTGCTCAACCTGCTCGCTGACCTGAAGCGTGAATTCGGCCTGACCTATCTCTTCATCAGCCACGATCTCAACGTCGTCCGCTACATCTCCGACCGCGTGCTGGTGATGTATCTCGGCGAGGTCGTCGAGCTCGGCCCCGTTGATGCGGTCTGGGATGCACCGGCGCATCCCTATACCCGCGCGCTGCTGGCGGCGATGCCGTCATCCGATCCCGACAAGCGCACCGAGGTGCCGCCGATCTCGGGCGATCCGCCCAATCCGATCGATCCGCCGCCGGGCTGCCGGTTTCACACCCGTTGCCCGTTTGCGGAGCCGCTCTGCGCAAACGACACGCCAAAACTCAGCGATCTCGATACAATGGGCCATCAAGCGGCGTGCTACATGGCCATTCCTGGCTCGGGGCACAGCCGCGCGCCGGCAAAAGCAAAAGGAGAAAACGCGGCATGACCAGACCTACTCCCAAGGATGTCAAGGTGATCGCGCACGTCGCCGACGTGCCTGCCGACGACGAAGTCGCCACCCGCATCGCCAATTCGATCGGCCCGGCATTCGACGGCTTCGCGCCGATCTCCGGCACGCTGCCCTTCGATCTCGAACCCGCGAGCTTCCTGCTGGCGCAGATCGCGCAGAAGACTGAGAAGGTGTCGAAATGAGCTCTGATCCGGCCCTGATGACGCTGACCGCGGTCGCCAAGGCGATTGCCGACAAGAAAGTTTCCTCGCATGAGGTGACGCGCGCCGTGCTGCATCGCATTGCGGAATGGCAGCCGCGCCTCAACGCCTATATGGCGATCGAGTCCGAGCAGGCGCTGGCCGCCGCCACGGAGGCCGATACCGCGCTCGCCAGGGGCAATAGTCGCGGTGCGCTGCACGGCGTGCCGCTGGCGCACAAGGACATGTACTATGACGCCGGCAAGGTCGTGACCTGCGGCTCGCTGATTCGCCGCGACTTCGTACCGAAGACGACCGCGACCGCCCTGCAGCGGCTGAAGGATGCCGGACAGGTCCGCCTCGGCTCGTTGCAGATGGTCGAGTTTGCCTATGGGCCGACCGGCCACAACGTGCACTACGGCGCGGTGCGCAATCCCTGGAACACCGAACACATCACCGGCGGCTCCTCGTCGGGCTCGGGTTCGGCGGTTGCCGCGCGGCTCACCTTCGCGGCGCTCGGCTCCGACACCGGCGGTTCGGTGCGCATGCCGGCGCATTTCTGCGGCGTCACCGGCCTGAAGACGACGGTCGGCCGCGTCAGCCGTGCCGGTGCGATGCCGCTGTCGCAGTCGCTCGATACCGTCGGTCCGCTGGCGCAGACCGCGGAAGACTGCGCGCTGCTGCTCGGCCTGATGGCCGGCGCCGACCCCGAGGATCTGACGGCGTCGACGCAGCCGGTGCCGGACTATATGGCCGCGACCAAACAGTCGCTGAAGGGCCTGAAGATCGGCGTGCCGACGGCGTTCTATGTCGACGACCTCGATCCCGAGGTGGCGCGTATCCTGGACGAGAGCGTCGCTACCTTGAAGAAAGAGGGCGCCGAGATCGTCAAGGTCGAGCTGCCCGATCAGCGCCAGCTCTCTTCGGCATCGCAACTGGTGCTCGCGGTCGAGGCTGCCGCCTTCCACAAGCGCTGGATGATCGAGCGGCCGCAGGATTACGGCGCGCAGGTCTTGATGCGGCTGCAGAACGGCCTGACCATTCCGGCGGTCACCTATCTCGAGGCGATGCGCTGGCGCGGCCCCGCGCTCGCTGCGCACAACGCAGCCGTCAGCGGCGTCGACGCGGTGATTGCGCCGTCGTCGCCGGTGCCGGCACCCACGATTGCCGAGAGCGATGTCGGCAATGGTCCCGGCGCCGACGCGGTGCTGCAGCGCCTGACGCGGTTCACCCGCCCGGTCAACTATCTCGGCCTGCCGTCGCTCTCGATTCCCTCCGGCTTCACCAAGGCGGGTCTGCCGGTCGGCATGCAACTGATCGGCCGCTCGTTCGAGGAAGCGGTTCTGCTTCGGATCGGCGCCGCGTTCCAGCGCGCGACCGATTTCCACGCCAGGATACCCAAGCTCGCATGACCAACCTCGTCGAGATCAACAACCTCAACATCCGCTTCACCGGCGATCGCACGGTCCATGCCGTGAACGATCTCAGCCTACAGCTCGGCGAGGGCGAGGTGTTGGGGCTGCTCGGCGAGTCCGGCTCGGGCAAAAGCGTGACGTTGCGCGCGTTGATGCGGCTGTTGCCGAAGAAACGCACGCAGATCTCCGGCAGCGTCAAGGTGCTGGGACAAGAGGTGCTGGCGATGGACGACGAGGCGCTGTCCGCATTTCGCGGCCGGACCGTCTCGATGATCTTCCAGGAGCCGGCGCTGGCGCTCGATCCGGTCTACACCATCGGCCGCCAGATCGCGGAGACGGTGATGCGCCACGAGGGCAAGAGCGAGCGCGAGGCTACCGCGCGTGCGCTCGAAATGCTCGAGGTGGTGCGGATCCCCTCCGCGAAGCGACGGCTGGACTCCTATCCGCACGAGATGTCGGGCGGCATGCGCCAGCGTGCGATGATCGCGCTGGCGCTGGCCTGCAAGCCGAAGATCCTGCTCGCGGACGAGCCGACCACTGCGCTCGATGCCACCGTGCAAATCCAGATCCTGCTGCTGCTGCGCGAGTTGCAGCGCGAGTTCGGCATGTCGGTCATCTTCGTCACCCACGACATCGGTGTCGCAATCGAGATCTGCGACCGCGTTGCGGTGATGTATGCCGGCCAGATCGTGGAGCAGGGCGCCTTGCGCGATATCGTGCGCTCGCCGGTGCATCCCTATGCCAAGGGCCTGCTGGCCTCGACCATTCACGGCGCGATGCGCGGCCAGCGGCTGGAAACCATTCCGGGCACCCCGCCCTCGCTCGATCATGCGCCGGCCAGTTGCTCCTTTGCACCGCGCTGCAGGTTCGCCGAGCAACGTTGCAGCGAGAGCCTGCCGCCGAGTGTGCAGGTCGCTCCCGGCCGCCTGGCACGGTGCATCCTGGCCGAGCCGGCGTCCGTCACGGTCTAAAGCGCGATGAGATTAGGTTGAATCGTCGTCGCGCTTTAGCTCCTTGTTTGAGCATGATCTTTTCGGAAAACCGCTTCGCACTTTTCCGGATCATGCTTTAGCTCGCCCGTGCGACCGCGTCGGCAATCCAGCGCCGCACCGCGGCGATGCGGCGGTCCCGCGCCTGCTCGGTGCGGGAGACCAGGTAGATCGTCTCGCTGTATGCGGCCTCGAACGCAAACGGCGCCACCAGCCGCTTGCCGAAGCCCGGGCGCGCCTTGATCAGGGGCGCGATCGCAATCGCGACGCCGAGCCCGTGTTCGGCGGCCTCCAGCATCGCCGGCACGCTGTCGAGCCACAGATGTCCGCGCGGAGCGAGATTCGGCAGCCCGGCCTCCCTCAGCCAGGCTGGCCACGCCCGCGGCTGCGTCGTGACATGGATCAGCACCTCGCGCGACAGGTCCGCAGGGGTCCGAAGACCTGCCCTGACCAGCGCCGGCGTGCAGACCGGCAATCCTTTGACCTGCACCAGCGGCTCGACCTTCAGCCCGGTGGCATGTTCCCGCCCGTAGCGGATCGCGACATCGACGCGCGATCCGTTGAAATCGGCATATTGGTGCGTGGCTTCGATCCGCAGCGTCAGTTGGGGATGGCGCCGCTTGAACTCCGGCAGCGCCGGCAGCAGCACGGCGCTGGTGAAGAACGGCAATGAGCTGATCCAGAGCTCGCCGCTGGCCTCGCCGCGTTGCCGCAGCATGTCACGGCTCGCCTCCTGCAGCGTCGCCAGCGCGGCCGACACTTTTGCAAGGTAGCGCTCGCCGTCGTCGGTCAATCGCACCGAACGTGCGCCGCGGACGAACAGCTTGGTGCCGAACTGCTCTTCCAGCCCGCGGATCTGGTGGCTGATCGCCGACGGGCTCAGCGACAGGTCTCGCGCGGCGCGCCGGAAGCTGAGTTGCGTAGCCGCGCGCTCGAAGGCGAGCAGCGCCGGCAGCGGTGGGATCACTCGCGGATCGGGGGCATCCAATGGGTGAATCCTGCTCACCTGAAGTGATGAATGGCCTTTTGTCATGGCCGCTATTCTTGGATCAGATTGGTCGAACGCTCAATCCTGCTCATCTCAGGGGATCATTCGCCTTGGCCATCTTCGAACCGCTCGCCACGCCCCATCACTGGAAGCCGGCGGCGCTGGCGGCCGGGCCGTTCACAGGCCTTCAGGGCGGGGCGGTCGCAAGCCTGCTGACCGGCGAGGTCGAGGCCATGGCCGGCGCGCGCAATTGGGGCACCGCGATCTCGGCGGCGGCCTGGTTCCTGCGGCCGACACCAATGACGGAACTGCGCACGCAGGTTACCGTGGTGACCGAAGGCGGCCGGGTCAGCGTCGTCGACAACACGCTCTGGCCGGCCGGTGAGGAGCAACCCTGCGCGACGGTGCGCGTGACGCTGTCGCGCGAGCGTGCCGTCGAGGTCCCGGGGTTTTACGGGAGCTCAGCCGATCCGGTGGATCCCACGGCATTTCCGTTGCGCAGCCCACACGCCGTCCATGGCCGCAGCTGGTTCATGGATGCGATGGAAGCCCGTGCCGGCGGCGATACCGCCTGGTTTCGCTTGCATCACGCCGTCATAGCGGGCGCCGGTCCGCTGGCGCGGGTGCTCGGCCCGGCTGACTGGACCCACGGCATCGCGCGGCCGGTCCAGAACGTGGTGGCAGACCCCAATCCGAACCTCGCGGTGCAGCTGTTCCGGTCACCGCGGGGCGCCTGGATCGGCGTTCGCGCCGATGCGCGCTGGCGCCCGGAGGCCGGGCTCGGCGTCGGCAGCGGGGTGTTGCTCGATGTGGATGGCGAGATCGGCCGGGTCTCGATGTCGGTCATTCTCGTGCCGCTTCCGGGAAGCGCGCCCGCGCGAGGCCAGGGTTCCGCCGCCGGTTAACCCTAATTTATTCCGTCAACTGTCGGTGCGATCACAAAATGAGGCCGCGAACCATGCTTTGGTTCACGCGACTTAAAATGGACGGTGGTCGCAAACGTCTATACAACGTGGTGATCACGTAACTCTTTTGTTTTGCAGAGATCAGTTTTTATGGCAGCCGCGCCCGCTGTCCGGCGTTCCGAACTGGCTGAGGCGCTGCGCGCTTGCCGCAGCGCCTTTATCGGCGTCGGCCTCATCAGTTGCATGATCAACCTGCTCTACCTGACAGGTTCGATGTTCATGCTGCAAGTCTACGACCGGGTGCTGCCGAGCCGCAGCGTTCCGACCCTGGTCGGCCTCGTGGTCATCGCCGCGGTCCTCTACATCGCCCAGGGCGTGCTCGACCTGCTGCGCGGACGGATCCTCGGCCGCGTCGGCACCTCGCTCGACGAAGCGCTCAATGCGCGGGTGTTCGACACCGTCGTGCGGCTGCCGCTGATGGCCGGCAATCGCAGCGAAGGCCTGCAGCCGCTGCGCGACCTCGACAATGTGCGCTCTTTCCTCGGCAGCATGGGTCCCGGCGCGTTCTTCGATCTGCCCTGGCTGCCGTTCTACATGGTGATCTGCTTTGCCTTCCATTGGCTGCTTGGCGTCACGGCGCTGGTCGGCGCGATCATCCTGGTGACGTTGACACTGATCACGGAATACTTGTCGCGCACGCCGGCCAAGGAAGCGATGACGCTCGCGGCGCGGCGCAACGATCTTGCCGCCTCCAGCCGCCGCAACGCCGAGGTGCTGGTGGCGATGGGCATGGCCGGCCGGATGAACAGGCGCTGGAACGAGGCCAACGAGGAATATCTGTCCGGCAACCAGCGTGCGAGCGACGTCACCGGCGGGCTCGGTGCGGTCGCCAAGGTGCTGCGCATGATGCTGCAGTCCGCTGTGCTCGCGGTCGGCGCCTATCTCGTGATCCATCAGGAGGCCACCGGCGGCATCATCATCGCCGGCTCGATCCTGAGCGCGCGGGCGCTGGCGCCGGTCGATCTCGCGATCGCGCATTGGAAGGGCTTCGTTGCCGCGCGGCAGAGCTGGCAGCGGCTCAATCGTCTGCTGCAGCAGATTCCGGCGCGGCCCGAGCAGACGCTGTTGCAGACGCCGGAGAAGAAGCTCTCGGTCGAGGCCGTGACCATGGTCGCGCCGGGCGACCAGCGCGCCATCGTGCAGGACATCACCTTCGCCGTCGAAGCCGGCAGCGGCGTCGGCGTGATCGGCCCGAGCGGCTCCGGCAAGTCGTCGCTGATCCGGGCGCTGGTCGGCGTCTGGGTGCCGGCGCGGGGCAAGGTACGGCTCGACGGCGCCGCGCTCGACCAGTGGTCGTCGGACCAGCTCGGCCGTCATGTCGGCTATTTGCCGCAGGACGTCGAACTGTTCGCCGGTACGGTCGCGCAGAACATCTGCCGGTTCGATCCCGACGCCAAGTCCGACGGTATCATCGCGGCGGCCAAGGAGGCCGGCGTGCATGAGATGATCATCAAGATGCGCGAGGGCTACGACACCCAGGTCGGCGAACAGGGCACTGCGCTCTCCGCCGGCCAGGCGCAGCGGGTGGCGCTTGCGCGGGCGCTGTACGGCAATCCGTTCCTGATCGTGCTGGATGAGCCGAACTCCAATCTCGACAGCGAAGGCGACGAGGCGCTGACCCGTGCGGTGCGTGGCGCGCGCGAGCGCGGCGCGATTGTCATTGTGGTTGCGCACCGGCCGATCGGCATCGAGGGCGTCGATCATCTGCTGGTGCTGAAGGACGGACGCATGCAGACCTTCGGGCCGAAGGAGGCAGTGCTCGCGCAGGTGCTGCAGCGTGCCGCGCCGCCGGTGCCGACGCCGATCAAGATCGTCGCGGATGCGGGAGCCGCCAAGTCATGACCGATCAACCGCGCAACGCACATCGCTCGATCCGCAAGCATCTGATCGTCGGTCTCGCCGTGGTTCTGGTTCTCGGCGGGGGCGTCGGCGGCTGGGCCGCAACGGTGCCGATCTCGGGCGCGCTGATCGCGCCGGGCTCGGTGGTGGTCGAATCCAACGTCAAGAAGGTGCAGCATCCGACCGGCGGCGTGGTCGGCGAGGTGCGGGTGCGCGATGGCGACGTGGTCAAGGCGGGCGACATCGTCGTGCGCCTCGACGAGACCGTCGTGAAGGCCAGCCTTGCGATCGTGGTCAAGACGCTGAACGGTCTTTATGCGCGCGCGGCCCGGCTCGAGGCCGAGCAGCAGGGCCGCGACAAGATCGCCTTCCCGCCGCAGCTGCTCGAGCAGGCCAAGGATCCGGACGTTCGCGACATCATGGCGAGCGAAACCAAGCTGTTCGAGGTCCGCGTCAACGGCCGCACCGGCCAGAAGGCGCAGCTGCGCGAGCGCGTTACCCAGCTCAACGAGGAGATCTCCGGCCTGCAGGCGCAGGAGAGCGCCAAGGACAAGGAGATCGCGCTGGTGCAGCAGGAGCTGGTCGGCGTCCGCCAGCTCTATGAGCAGCATCTGGTGCAGCTGACGCGCCTGACAACGCTCGAGCGCGACGCGGCGCGGCTCTCCGGCGAGCGCGCTCAGTACATCGCCTCGCGCGCGCAGGCCAAGGGCAAGATCACCGAGACCGAGTTGCAGATCATCCAAGTCGACAAGGACATGCTGGCGGAGGTCTCGAAGGACCTGCGCGAGACCAACGACAAGATCGGCGAGTTCGTCGAGCGCAAGGTCACCGCCGAGGACCAGCTTCGCCGCATCGATATCCGCGCGCCGCAGGACGGCGTCGTGCTGCAGTCGACCGTGCACACCGTCGGTGGCGTCATCACGGCGGGCGATGCCATCATGATGATCGTGCCGAAGGCCGACGATCTGTCGGTCGAGGCCAAGGTCAATCCGCAGGACATCGACAAGCTGCAGGTCGGACAGAAGACCGTGCTGCGACTCTCCGCCTTCAACCAGCGCACCACGCCGGAGCTGAACGGCGTCGTCACCCGCGTCTCCGCCGACGTCACCACCGACCAGCGCACCGGGCAGAGCTATTACACCATCCGTGTCTCGATGCCGCCGGAAGAAGTCGCGCGCCTCGGCAGCGAGGTGAAGATCATCCCCGGCATGCCGGTGGAAGCCTTCGTGCAGACCGGCGACCGCACCATGCTGTCCTATCTGATGAAGCCGATGAGCGACCAGTTCATGCGCTCGTTCCGAGAGAAGTAGCCGCGCGCTGCTCTTGTAGCCCGGATGAAGCGCAGCGAAATCCTGGAACAGTCGCGCAGCGGATGAAGTCATCCCGGATTGCGCTTCGCTTCATCCGGGCTATGCACCTTCAGTGATTCTCGCCCCGCGTCGTCCCGGCTTTCGCCGGGACGACGCTGTTGGAATTACCGCTCCAGATTCTTCAACAGCAATTCGAGCGCCGCCTTCGCAAATGCCTGCATGTTCGCCTGCCGGTCGCCGCTCGCGGTCTCCAGCGTGATCACCTGCTGGCGGGGGCCTGCGACCGCCATGCAACTGTGGCCGGCGGCATCGCCGTAGCGGTTGCCGGTCGGGCCGGCGGCACCAGTCTCCGACAATCCCCAGTCGGTCGAGAGGCGTTCGCGAATCTGCCGCGCCAGCAATTGCGCGTAGGGTTCCGATGCCGAGCGGATGCCGCGCATGGCGTCGTCGGGAATGTCCATCAGCGCACGCCGCGCGTCGCGGGTGTAGATCACGCCGCCGCCGAGGAAGTAGGCCGACGCGCCGGGAACCGCGAGCAGCGAAGCGGAGATCAGTCCGCCGCTTGAGGATTCCGCGACCGCAATCGTCTGCTTGTTCGCGATCAGTTTTGCGGCGACCTGTTCGGCGATGGATGTGAGCGCGTTCATCGGCCTTCTTTCTCGTTGCCTGCCATGAAAATCCCGTGGGGCGTTCTGCCTTCCTAGCACACCACGCAGGCTTTTGCCGAGTTGCAGGCCGCGGCATGGCCTGATTGAATGCAAGACAAGAACCAAGCGCCGCCCGACAAGCTTGTGGTGAGAGCGTGCGCGGAGGAAACATCATGACGTCGCCGATTGCGGGCGGCGTGGATTGCGATCTGCATCCCGCCGTGCCTCACCTCACCAGCCTGCTGCCGTACATGAACGACTACTGGCGCGACCAGGTGACGACGCGCGGCATGACCGACCTGATCTCGCAATCCTATCCCACCAATTCGCCGATCTCGTCGCGGCCGAACTGGCGTCCCGCGCAAGGCAAGCCGGGCTCGAGCCTTGCGGACATGCAACGCCAGGCGCTCGACAGGTTCGGCGCGGCCTACGGCATCTGCAATCCGCTCTATGGCGTGCAGATGGTGTTCTCCGAGGACATGGCCGATGCGTTCTGCCGCGCGCTGAACGACTGGCTGGTCAAGGAATGGCTCGACAAGGACGAGCGCCTGCGCGGCTCGATCGTGATCCCGGTGCAGAGCATCGAGAAGGCGGTCGCCGAGATCGAGCGCTGTGCGCAGGACAGGCGCTTCGTGCAGGTGCTGATGCTGGTGATGGGCGACATGCCGCTCGGCAAGCGGCACTACTGGCCGATCTACGCCGCGGCGGAACGGCTCGGCCTGCCGGTCGGCATCCATGCCGGCAGCGCCTATCACAATCCGCCGACCTCGGTCGGCTGGGGCTCCTATCACATCGAGGATTATGTCGCGCAGGCACAAGCGTTCCAGACCCAGCTCACCAGCCTGATCGTGGAGGGCGTGTTCGCGCGCCATCCGAATCTGAAAATGGTGATGCTGGAGTCAGGCTTCACCTGGCTGCCGCCATTCCTGTGGCGGCTGCACAAGTTCTGGCGCGGCGTGCGCATGGAGACCCCGTGGGTCGACCGCGCGCCGCTGGAGATTGTGCGTAGCAACATCCGCTTCTCGCTGCAGCCGGTCGATGCGCCGCCGGACGGAGACACGCTGAACCGCCTGTTCGACCATATGCAGTCGGACGAATTGATCCTATTCTCCACCGACTATCCGCATTGGCAGTTCGATGGTGACGAGGTGCTGCCGCGGGGGTTGTCGCAGGATCTGGTGTGCAAGATCATGATCGATAATCCGCATGCGACCTATGGCCGGCTCAAGGTGAAGGAGATGACGCCATGAACATCCAGCTTCGCGAGCGTCCCGAAACCGCATCGCCGACCAGCGTCAAGACCGCGATCGCCGACTGCGACATCCATCCGGCCCGCGCCACCAAGGATGAACTGTATCCTTATCTCGAAAAGCGCTGGCATGCGCATCTCGAGACCTTCGGCGTCCATGCCTATCAGGGCATGATGGAAGGCCCGCCCTATCCGAAGGCGCAGCCGAATGCGTCGCGCCGCGATGCCTATCCGCCGGAAGGCGGCCCGCAGGGCTCGTCGCTGTCCTTCATGCAGAAGCAGCACCTCGATCCCAATAATGTCGCGCTCGGCGTGCTCAACCCGCTCAACACCGGACAGGGCATCCGCAACCAGGATCTCGCCGGCGCGATCTGCACGGCGATCAACGATTGGCAGATCGAGAAATGGACCAGCAAGGATTCCCGGCTGAAAGGCTCGGTCGTCGTCGCCAATGAGGATGGCGTGTCGGCCGCCGCCGAAATCCGCAAGCGCGCGGGCGACACAAATTTCGTCCAGGTGCTGCTGCTGAGCCGCAATGTCGAGCCGCTCGGCCAGCGCCGTTACTGGCCGATCTATGAGGCGGCGCAGGAGGCCGGCCTTCCGATCGGCGTGCACGCCTTCGGCTTCGGCGGTAATCCAATCACCGCGTCGGGATGGCCGAGCTACTATATCGAGGAGATGGTCGGGCATTCGCAGTGCCAGCAGACCGCGCTGGCGAGCCTCGTGCTCGAGGGCGTGTTCGAACGCTTCCCGAAATTGAAGATGGTGATGGTCGAGGCCGGCTTCGGCTGGGCGCCGTCGCTGGCTTGGCGGCTCGACAAGGTGTTTTCGCGGCTGCATGCCGAAGTGCCGCATCTGAAGCGCAAGCCTTCGGAATATATCCGCGACCACATCTGGTGGACGACGCAGCCGATGGAGGATCCGGAGAGCCGCGACCATCTGTTCCAGACCATCGAGTGGATCGGCTGGGACAGACTGTTGTTCGCGACCGATTACCCGCATTGGGATTACGACGAGCCGTCGCGCGTCCTGCCGGCCGGCGTCAGCGACGCCAATCGCCAGGCGTTCTATCTCGACAACGCCAGGCAGCTGTACGGTATCACATAAGATGGCGCGGCATGTGATCGCCCCGGTGGACGAACTGCCGCCGGGTTCGCGAAAATTCCTCGAGATCGACGGACGGCCGATCGCCGTCTTCAACGTCAAGGGCGAGTTCTTCGGCCTGCTGAACCGCTGCCCGCATCAGGGCGCGGCGCTGTGCGAGGGGCCGCTGATCGGGCTCGCCTCATCGTCCGACCCCGGCGAGATCGAATACACCAAGCTCGGTGAGATTCTGCGCTGCCCCTGGCACGGCTGGGAGTTCGACATCCGCACCGGCCAGTCCTATTGCGATCCGCGCCGATTCCGCGTGCGCGCCTATCCGGTCAGCGTCGAGCCGGGCACCAATGTGGTGAAGGGGCCGTATGTCGCCGAGACCATCAAGGTCGCGGTGGAGAGCGACTACGTGGTGGTGGATTTGTAGCCGCGAGGGTCCCGAAATCCTGTTCACCGGAGATGGCAATCGGTGAGCGTCATGCAAAGCATCCTCCTGCGTGCGTTTGGCCGTCCTCGGGGTCTCCTGGGGAGGCTCGGCGGCATGATCATGGCGCGCAGCAATGCAGATTGCGGCGCGTGGGTCGCAGATCGTCTCGAGGTCGGACCTGATGACAGCGTGCTCGAAGTCGGGTTTGGTCCCGGCGTCGTCATTCAACGCCTGTCGACCTTGGTGCCGGCGGGACGCGTCGCGGGCATCGATCCGTCGCAGGAGATGGTCGGGCAAGCTCGCGCCCGGAACGCGGCCGCGATCGAGGATGGTCGTGTCGAGCTTCGGCTTGGCTCCGTGGAACGCATGCCATTCGATGCGGACAGCTTCGACGCGGCGCTGGCGATCAACTCGATGCAAGTCTGGCCGGACGCCGTCGCCGGGCTACGGGAGGTCCGGCGCGTCATGAAGCCGAGCGGCAGGATCGCGCTCGGCTTTACGCGCTACTCCGGACAGCCCAAGGAAGGGGTCGCGGAAAGGCTGGCAGCAGCCGGCTTCACGAGGGTTCAGCTGGTCGAGACAAATGAGTGGTTCTGTGCCCTGGCGACAAAGCCCAATGCAGGATGAGTTCGTAAGCGGGGCTACGCTCCGCCAACCCACCACCATTCATTCCGCCATCATCTGCCGTTCGCGCGCATAGCGCACCAGCGCGACGAAGCGGTAGATACCGTGCACGAATTTGCCGTAGGGCATGGTGATGAACAGCGCGAACACCACGCCGAGATGCAGCGCAAGCAGCGGACCCATCGCGGCGGTCTCGCGCCACAGCAGCAAGGCGAGGCCGGTGATGCTGGTCAGGAACAGCATCAGGATGAACGCGGTGTCCATGCCCATACGCTGCTCGTCGACCAGCACGCGGTCGCGCTTCCATTTCTCGCCGAGCAGGCCGAGCGGGCCGACCACGAGCCCGATGCCGCCGAGCGTGCCGAGCACGACGGGCAGGTCCCACCACGCATAGGGCGCCTCGCGCGCCAGGAGGTAGTGATACAGCGTGCCGACGCAGGTCGCAGCGAAGCACAGCGCGAAGCCATAGAAGGTGAAGTGGTGATACAGCTTGCGGCGGTCGGTCGGCTGGTCGTCCTCGTTGAAGCAGCCGACACCGCCGCCGTCGAGATAGCGCAGCTCGCCGGCGTCGCGGACCGCCTGCAACAGCGCCTTCGCATCCGTCGTCATGCCGACCGGCTTGCCGATGTCGCGCCAGAACGCCCGCACGCCCATCACCAGCGCCAGGATCGCGTAGAGCAGGGCCAAGCCGAACAGCAGCGCCATCGCATTGTGCGGCATCAGTTTGTAGAACGCGCCGGGACCGGTGTGGATGCCGGTGAGCACGCCGCGATCATTGACCGCGGCGAAGCCGAAGATGAAGGCGGCGACGCTGAGCGCTGCGATCAGGCTGATGACGAGGCCGTTGCGCGCGAATGCGCCGGCAAAGGCGCGCGGCCAGGCATAGGCGGCATAGGATTCGGCGCGCGCGACCGCCAGTGTCTTCGGTACATTGACGTTGAATTCGTGCGGCGGCGAGAACTGGCAGTCGGCGTAGCAGGCGCCGCAGCTATGGCAGAGGTTGGCGAGGTAGTTGAGATCGCCGTCGGAGAAGGCGCGACGCATCTCCATCGCGGGAAACACCGCGCACAGGCCCTCGCAATAGCGGCAGGAATTGCACACCGTCATCAGACGGTCGGCTTCCTGCAAGATCCTCGTCCCGTGCATCGCGTCAGTCCCGCCTTCAGTTCCGGGCATTCTTGGCTGCTTCTCGGCCGGCGACGCGACCGAACACGCTGCCGATGGTCATGCCGATGCCGGCGGCATAGCCCTTGCCGAGCACGTTGCCGGCCATGATTTCGCCGGCGGCGAACATGTTGGCCGACGGCTTGCCGTCCTTCATCAGTATCCGCGCCTCCCTGTTCACGCGGGTGCCGAGATAGGTGAAGGTGATGCCGGGCCGCACCGGATAGGCGAGATAGGGCGGCGTGTCGATCCGGCGCGCCCAATGCGTCTTCGGCGGCGTGATGCCTTCGGTAGCGCAGTCGTCGAGGATGGTGTGGTCGAAGGTGCCGGGCTGCACCGCGGCGTTGAACTCGGTGATGGTCTTTTCCAGCGCGGCGGCGTCGAGCTCGAGCTTGCCGGCGAGTTCGGCAATCGTCGCGCCCGCGATCGGCGGAAACAGCGTCGGCATGAAGCTTGTCACCACGGTCGAGTCGAAGATGATGTAGGCGATCTGGTCCGGCTGCGCGGCGACCAGCCGGCCCCAGATCGCATAGCGCTTGGGCCAGATATCCTCGCCCTCGTCGTAGAAGCGTTCGGCATGCTTGTTGACGACGATGCCGAACACGACCGAATCGTGGCGCGTGATGATGCCGCCGTCGAATTTCGGCGCGCGGGCGTCGATCGCCACCGCATGGCATTGCGTCGGATCGCCGATCTCCCGCACGCCCTTCGCGAGCAGCATCTTGAGGATCGTACCGCGATTATAGGGCGTGCCGCGGATCAGGAAATTGGCGGCCGCATCGCCCCAGGACTCCTTCAGCCATTCGATGTTGGCCTCGAAGCCGCCGGCGGCCGCAACCAGGGTCGAGGCGCGGACCTCGGTCTTGCCGCCGACCGGCTGCTTCAGCTGCGCCGAAAGGAACATGCCGTCCTCGACCGTGAGATCGATGACCTCGGCATCGTAGAGGATGTCGACGCCGAGTTCCTCGGCGGTGCGATAGAGCGCGTTCAGCATCGCGCGGCCGCCGCCGAGGAAGAACGAGTTGGTGCGGCCAAGGCTCAGCGTGCCGCCGAGCGACGGCTGCCAGCGCACGCCCTGCTCGACGATCCAGTTCAGGATGTCCTTGGACTCGTGGATCATGAAGCGGGCCAGTTCCTCGTCGGTCTGGCCGCCGGTCACCAGCAGCAAATCCTTCCAGAATTCCTCCTCGGTGTAAGGACCGGTGAGGATCTCGGTCGCCGCGTCATGGGCGCAGCGCATGTTGCGGGTGTGGCGGGTGTTGCCGCCGCGATAGAATTTCGGGGCGCCTTCCAGCACCAGGACGGAGGCGCCGGCGCGCCGTGCGCTGATCGCAGCGCAGAGTGCGGCGTTGCCGCCGCCGATCACCAGCACGTCGAACCTGCGCGTCAGATCAACCATGCGCTCTTGTTATCGTTGTTGGCATGGAAAGCAACACGGCCGGGCGCATGAGCATGATCCGGAAAAGCGTGTCGCGATTTTCCGGAGAAGTCATGCCCAGCGAGCCCGCCCGGCCGCGAAGTGGAATATCAGGCCGCAACGGTCTCGCGCTGCTCGATGGTCTGGCCGCCACGATAGACGATCAGCGCGGCGACGATGCCGAGAGCTGCGGCGCACATCAGCCAGTAGCCAGGCGAAGCCTTGTCGCCCGTCCGCTGGATCAGCCAGGTCGAGGCGAACGGCGTGAAGGTGCCGAACAGCCCGGCCGCAAGTGCAAACGCCAGCGAGAAGCAGGTGGTGCGGACATGTGCCGGCACGATCTCGACCAGGCAGCCCAGCATGGTGCCGCTGTAGACGCCGAAATAGAACGAGAACATCATCTCGACCGCCAGCATCTTGCCGAACGAGGGATTGGTCACCAGCCAGTGCAGCGCCGGATAGGCCGTGATGAGGGACAGGCCGGCGATCGCCAGCAGCACCGGCTTGCGGCCGATCCGGTCGGACACCGCGCCGCCGACCGGATTCCAGATGAAGTTGGTCACGGCAACCAGCAGCGTCACCAGCAGCGCATCCTGGGTCGAGAGCTTCAGCACGGTCTTGCCGAAGGTCGGCGTGTAGACGGTGACGAAGTAGAAGGTGGTGGTGGTCAGCACCGCGATCATCATGCCGAGCACGACGATGCGCCAGTTCGCGATCGCCGAGGCGAACACCTCGCTTGCGGTCGGATGCTTCTTCATCGCCAGGAACGCCGGGGTCTCCTCCAGCGTCCGGCGCAGGAAGAAGATCACCGGGATGATCAGGCAGCCGACGAAGAACGGGATGCGCCAGCCCCAGGAGGCAACGGTTGCGGCCGGCATGCTCTCGCTGAGGACGAAGCCGAGGATCGAGGCGACGAAGATCGCGACCTGCTGGCTCGCCGACTGGAACGAGGTGTAGAAGCCGCGATTGCCGGGCGTGGCGATCTCCGCGAGATAGACCGAGACGCCGCCGAGCTCGACGCCGGCGGAGAAGCCTTGGAGCAGGCGCGCGATCAGCACGATGATCGGCGCCGCAATACCGATCGTCGCATAGCTCGGGCAGAGCGCGATCACCACGGTGCCGATAGCCATGATCGACAGCGTCACGATCAGGCCCTTGCGGCGGCCGATGCGGTCGATATAGGCGCCGAGCACGACGGCGCCGACCGGGCGCATCAGGGCGCCGAGCCAGAACACGCCGAACGCGTTGAGCAAGGCGGCGGTCTCGTTCTCGGAGGGGAAGAAGGCCTTCGCAATCGCCTGGGCATAGAAGCCGAACAGGAAGAAGTCGAACTGCTCGAGGAAATTGCCGCTGGTCGCGCGCAGGATGGCGCCAAGACGCGATTTGATCTGCGGGACTTGCGATGAACTCGACTGCGACATAACGCCCTTTCCTCCCCGTGACAAAAACGGCCGGCGCAAATTGTCTCGCCGGCCAAAGCAGTTAACTGCCATGTGCGGCAATTTGGCACGGCTGTCCGGCTCGACCAACCCGGAATCGCGCGGGGGGCTATGGGAAAAAAGCCGTAGATGGAAATCGCAGCGAGCCTTTCGAGCGAAGGGGATACCGGTTCGCGCGAAGAAACCTCGTCAAAACAACGATCTAGCGCTTCGACTCTGGTAGGACCGAAGCCCCGGCCGTCGCGTGCGCCGCATCAGGGCGCGGCGTGCGCCGTTGTGCCGAGCCAGCTTCGGAACGCGGAGAGCTTTGGCGTATCGGCGCGTCCCTGCGGCGAAACCAGGTAGAAGCCGGCGTCGGCCGGCAGCGCGATCTTGAAGGGAACCACGAGGCGACCCTTGGCGATGTCGTCCTGCACATAGGAGGTGCGGCCCATCGCGATGCCGATGCCGTCGATCGCGGCCTGGATCGTCACGAACAGCAGGTCGAAGGTGACGCCGGGCTGCTTGGAAATATCGGTCGGCAGCCCCGCCGCAGTCAGCCACAGCCGCCAGTCGTCGCTGTTGGCGTTGCTGGTGTGCAGGAGCGTGTGATCCCTGAGGTCTTCAGGGCATTTCAGCGGCCTGGTTCCCTGCAGCAGCGACGGACTGCACACCGGAAACAGCTCATCCGCCATCAACCAATCTGCACGCAGGCCCGCCCATTGGCCGCGGCCATAGCGGATCGCCGCATCGACCTTGTCGCGCTGGAAGTCGACCAGGCTGGTCGAGGTAGTGATGCGAACGTCGATGCCGGAATGCGCCTCCTGGAAGGCCGACAGCCGCGGCAGTAGCCATTTGGCGGCAAGCGATGCCAGCGTCGAGACCGTCAGCACGTGATCGTCGTCCCTGCGCAGCAGGCGATCGGTGGCGAGCCTGAGGTCGTTGAAGGCGGCCCGGACGCCGGGAAGGTATTCGGCAGCCTCCGGCGTCAGGCTCAGCGAGCGGTTCTGGCGGACGAACAGGCGGACGCCGAGTTCCTCCTCCAGCCGCCGGATCTGATGGCTGATCGCGGTCTGCGTCACGTTCAGTTCGGAAGCCGCCAGCGTGAAGCTCATATGCCGCGCGGCGGCCTCGAACGCCCTCAGGCCATTCAGCGAAGGCAGGCGGCTGGTCATTCCTGGAGTGTCTCCAAATACATGACTTTAATTCATGCGAAACGGTACAAAGTGTCGTTTGTGAGCGGGCTGAATAGCTCCGATATTAGCGCCAACAGGTTACCGATAGGAGCCGCAGATGTCCATTTTCACGCATGAATCGATGACAAATAATCATACCCAAAATCATCACGCATCGGGCCTGCTGAACCAGGTCGGCGAGACCCTTCACGTCTGGTGGGAGCGCTACGAACGCCGCCGCGAGTTGTCGCAGTGGACCGAGCGCGACCTGCACGACATCGGCATGTCCCGCAGCGACATCGTGTTCGAAACCGAGAAGCCGTTCTGGCGGGCCTGAGAAGGACGCCACCGCTGGCGTCGCCTCGATCGAGGGACGCCAGCCCAATTTCTTCACCCGAGGAGCGTGTCATGGTTGCGCTGCATCTCGACGATCTCAAGCAATACTCTGACGTGCTGCGCGCCAAGAACGGCAGCGAGGTCAAGGTGCGCTTCGTCGAGCCGCGCGACCGCGAGGAGCTGCAGAGCTACATCCGCTCGCTCTCCGCGGGATCCCGTTACAACCGCTTCCTGGGCGCGTTGAGCGAGCTGCCGAAGACGGAGCTCGAGCGTTTCATCCATGTCGGCGAGGCTGACCGGTTCACGGTGGTCGCGACGATGCTGGTCGATGGCTTTGAGACCATCGTCGGCGAAGCCCGCTACGCCTTCCATGCCGATAATTCGAGCGTCGAGTTCGGCCTGTCGATCGATGACCGGTGGCAGGGCAACGGCATCGGCAAGGCGCTGCTCAGGAATCTCGAATGCCGCGCGGCGTCCTTCGGAGCCGCGCGCATCTTCGGCGACACACTGCGTTCCAATGCGACGATGATCGGCCTCGCCCGGAAGTTGGGCTACGCCTTCAGCCAGAGCCCCGGCGACTGGAAGCTGGTGCGCTTCGTGAAAGAGATCCACGTCGAACCGCAAGACATTCCCTGTGCCAGCTGGCGGCTTGCCGCCACTTCCCGCTCGGCCGCGATGTCCTCGCTTGCGGTTTGACTGACTGGCCCGGTTCTGGCCCCTCCAGAACCGGGCCCTTTTCTCTAGCCCGTGCCTTTGCCGCGATTTCCGCTCGTCATGCGCGGGCTCGACCCGCGCATCCATCGAGCGAAAGCGTTTCTTTCGATGGATTGCCGGGTCAAGCCCGGCAACGACGGATCAGGCTTCCTCCGTAAAATCCGTCGACGTCGCCACCGTCCGCCATTCCGCGAGCTCCCTCGCGACGAACGCATTCTTGGTCTCGATCCGCTCCACGGTGTCGCTGCCG
>NZ_LFIQ01000024.1:126010-129788 GCF_001189245.1 Bradyrhizobium pachyrhizi
CGCAGCGGCGGGTTGTCGGCGTTGACGAGCTTGAGCATCGCGCCGGCGAGCTTGCGCGGGTCGCCGCGCTGGCCGTGGTTGAAATCGGCGGCGACGGCGCGGGTCTTGCCGACGCTCGCATGATAATCCTCGATCTGATGCGCGGTGCGCGACAGCGAACTCTCGTCGAGGAAGTCGGTTCGGAAGAAGCCGGGCTCGACCACCGTCACCTTGATGCCGAGCGGCGCGACTTCGGCGGCCAGCGCCTCGCTGATGCCTTCCACCGCGAACTTGGTCGCGCCGTAGACGCCCCAGCCCGGATAGCCGGTGTAGCCGCCGACCGAGGAGATGTTGATGACGTGGCCCGAACGTTGCCGGCGCATATGCGGCAGCACCGCGCGGGTGGCGCCGAGCAGGCCGAACACGTTGGTGCCGAACAGCCGCTGCGTCTCCGCGGCGCTGGCCTCCTCGATCGCGCCGAGAAGGCCGTAGCCCGCATTGTTGATCAGGATATCGATGCGGCCGAACTTTTTGACCGCCTCGCCGGCCGCGGCGTGGGCCTCGGCCTCGCTGGTGACGTCGAGCCTTGTGGCCAGCAGCCGCTCATGCTGGCCGAGGCGGGCGGTGACGGTCGCGGGATCGCGAGCGGCGGCCACTACCGCATCGCCGGCCTTGAGCGCGGCTTCCGCGATCAGGGCGCCAAACCCCCGGGAAGCTCCTGTGATGAACCAGACACGCATGATCTTGCCCTTTCCTGGAAGGCCCGGCGCACTGCCGGGCTGATGGGCAAAGGGATAGCGGCTCGCCATAATTGAGATAATCAGCTATATATTCTTCAAGCTACTGAGTAAAATTCATCAATGCGGATCGATCCTTCGGACCTCGCCACCTTCCTCGCGATCGCCCGCCACAAGAGTTTTCGCGCGGCGGCGACCGAGCTTGGCGTGTCCGCCTCGGCGCTGTCGCATGCGCTGCGCAACATCGAGGAGCGGCTCGATCTGCGCCTGGTCAACCGCACCACCCGCAGCGTGGCGCTGACCGAGGCCGGGGAGCTTTTGTTCGCGCGGATCAGTCCGGCGTTTCGCGACATCGACGATGCGCTGGAGGACCTCAACAATTTTCGCGGCAAGCCGGCGGGCACGCTGCGCTTCACCGCGGCGCGCCAGTCGGCGCAACTGGTGCTGCTGCCGATCGTCACGCGCTTCCTGAAGGCGTTTCCTGATATCAGCGTCGAGATCATGATCAACGACGCGTTGATCGACATGGTCGCCGCGGGTTTCGATGCCGGCGTGCGGTTCGGCGAGACCATTGCTGCCGACATGATCGCCGTGCCGATCGGGCCGCGGCATCGCTTTGCCGTGGTCGGCTCGCCGGCCTATTTCAAGACGCACAAGCCGCCGGTGACGCCGCACGACCTGAAAGACCTGCCCTGCATTCGCTACCGCTTCACCTCCGGCGCGATCTATCGCTGGGAGTTCGAGCGCGGCGGCATCGAGGTCGATATCGACGTCGCGGGGCCGCTCACGCTGAACGACCAGGATCTGATGGTCGATGCGGCGCTCGACGGGGCAGGGCTCGCCTATGTGTTCGAGGCGCAGGTCGAGGCGCTGATCGCCAAGAGAAAACTGGTGCGCGTGCTGGCCGACTGGTGCCCGGCCTATCCCGGGTTCTTCCTCTATTACCCAAGCCGCCGCCAGTTGCCGGCCGCGCTGCGGGCGTTCGTGGATTTTTCGCGCGGCAGCCCGTAGCCCGGATGGAGTTGCGTAGCCCGGATGAAGCGAAGCGCAATCCGGGAGACTACGTCCGCGGTAAGACCGATCCCGGATTTCGCCGCGCTTCATCCGGGCTACGAGATCGTTATGCGCGGGCTTGACCCGCGCATCCATCAAACAAAAAGGCATTCCTTTGGGATGGATTGCCGGGTCAAGCCCGGCAATGACGGGACACTGAACGGGGATCAACTCCCCCGGAACACCGGCTTGCGCTTCTCGATGAAGGCCTGCACCGCCTCCTTGTGATCGGCTGTCGTGGTGAGCCGGATCAGCCGCTCGGCCTCGTGGTCGCGCGCGGTGGCGAAGTCGAACTGCAGCGCCTCGTCGAGATTGTCCTTCATGTAGCGCAGCGCGAGGGTCGGGCCCTCGGCGATCGACCGCGCCAGCGCAAAGGCCTCGTCCTGCAGCGCCTCGTCCGGCACCACGCGGTTGACGAGGCCGATCTGCTCGCATCTTAAGGCATCGACCTTCTCCGAGGTGAACATCAGCTCGCGGGCGCGCGAGGTGCCGACCAGCCGCGTCAATAGCCAGGCCATGCCGTAATCGCCGCTCAGCGCCACGCGTAAGTAACCGGTCGAGATGAAGGCGGATTGAGCCGCGATCCGGATGTCGCAGGCCATCGCGATCGCAAGGCCGGCGCCGACCGCGGGACCGGGAAGGGCAGCAATGGTCGGCTTGCGCACCGAGGCGAGCGCGCCGGTGAGCAGGCGCTGGCGCTCCTGCAAATCCGCGACCTTGTCCTCATAGGACATTTCGAGCTTCTTTTTGTCGCGATGCGCGCCCATGCCCTTGACGTTTCCGCCGGCGCAGAATGCCCTGCCGGCGCCGGTGATGAGCAGCACGCCGACCTCGGGATTCTCTCCGCAGGTCTTGATCATCGTGCGCAGCGCCGGCGTCAAGGTATCCGACAGCGAGTTGCGGGCATCCGGGCGGTTCAGCGTGATGACGGCGACGCGATCGCGGATCACGCAGAGCAGTTCGTCGGTGCCGGTCTCGATCTTGATTTCGTTCGACATGTTTTCCTTCCCCAGTTTCATCCGTCATTACGAGCCACCCGGTCGGCGTGGAGCGCCGCCGGATGACAGGCTCCGCGAAGCAAATCCATGCCGCCGCAAGTGGAGGAATGGATTGCTTCGTCGCTTCGCTCCTGGCAATGACGAATGTGGCGGCGGTTTGCGTCCAGCCTACGCTGCTTGCATGATCTCCGTCATCTCAAAATTTCTCAACCCAGGGCCGCAATTCCAGCTCCCAGGTCCAGGCGCTGCGCGGTTGTTGCAGCACGTTCCAGTAGCTCAGTGCGATCGCGTCGGGATCGAGCATCGAGTCCGGCCGGTCGGCGGGCTCGGTGCGGGCGGCGCTGCGGATGCCACCGTCGATCACGAAATGCGCGACGTGGATGCCCTGCGGCGACAGTTCGCGCGCCATGCTCTGCGCGAGGCCGCGCAAGGCGAACTTGCCCATCGCGAACGGCGCCGATTGCGCATAACCCTTCACGCCGGCGGAGGCGCCGGTGAACAGGATCGCGCCCTTCTTGTTGGGCAGCATGCGCTTCGCCGCTTCCTGCGCCACCAGGAATCCGCCGAACGCCGAGACCGCGATCGCCTGCTCGACCTCTGAAGGGACGAGCTCGACGAAGGGCCCGCGCGAGCGGCCGGAGGCGTTGTAGACCACGAGATCAGGCGTTCCGATCTCGCGCTCGACAAGGCCGAACAGCCGTTCGACATCCTCGGCCTTGGTGGCGTTGCAAGCATAGGCCCGCGCGCCGGTTTCGGTGCAGAGCGCGCCGAGCTTCTCGATGCTGCGGGCGCCGAGTGCCACGCGAATTCCCTCCCGCGAAAATAGCCGCGTCAACGAGGCGCTGAGGCCCTCGCCGGCGCCGACGATCAGGGCGATCTTGTATTTTGGAATATCCATTGGGCTTTCCTTTGCTCGGCCGGAGGAGGATAGTCGTGCCCAAACAAATGAGCACCGAAGCCGGGAATTCAATGCAGCCGCACAAGCAGGATCCGAAAACGTCAGCCGCCAGC
>NZ_LFIQ01000024.1:129798-172893 GCF_001189245.1 Bradyrhizobium pachyrhizi
CCCGATACGACGGGAATGAATTTCTACCGGGCCGATCCGGCGCTGACCGACCTTCTGAAGCTGCATCTGCCCGATGCATTGTTCCGCCATATCGAGCCGCACCTCGACCGCCTCGGTGGATTGGCCGGAGGCTATCTCGACGAATGCGCGCGGCTTGCCGACCGGCATACGCCGGTGTTGCACCAGCGCGACAAGTTCGGCCGCGACGTGCAGCACATCGAATATCATCCGGCCTATCGCGAGATCGAGAAGGCCGCGTTCGGCGAGTTCGGCATTCACGCGCTGTCGCTCCGCAAGGGCATCATGGGCTGGCCCGACAAATATCCTGTCGTCGCCAAGCACGCCTTCACCTTCCTGTTCAACCAGACCGAATTCGGCATGGGCTGCCCGATCAACGTCACCGACGGTTGCGCCAAGCTGCTGGCGAATTTCGGCAGCGAGGCGTTGAAGGCAAAATATCTCGACGGCCTGACCCAGACCGACATGAGCAAGCTGACACAGGGCGGCCAGTTCATGACCGAGAAGGAGGGCGGCTCTGATGTCGGCACGCTGACCACGCGCGCCGTGCAGGAGGGCGATCACTGGCGGCTCTACGGCGAGAAATGGTTCTGCTCGAACGCCGATGCCAAGGTGGTGATGCTGCTGGCGCGGCCGGAAGGCGCGGGGCCAGGCACCCGCGGCGTCGGCCTGTTCCTGATGCCGCGTTTCCTCGACGACGGCTCGCAGAACCATTACCGGATCGTGCGGCTGAAGGACAAGCTCGGCACCCGCTCGATGGCTTCGGGCGAGATCAAGTTCGATGGCGCGATCGCCTACGCCGTCGGCAAGCTCGACCGCGGCTTCGTGCAGATGGCCGAGATGGTGAACTCGTCGCGGCTCTCCAACGGCGTGAAGTCGACTGCGTTGATGCGCCGCGCCTGGCACGATGCAATGACAGTGGCGCGCGGCCGCGTGGTGTTCGGCCAGCGCATCATCGACCTGCCGCTGGCGCGGCGGCAGCTGATGAAGATCATGCTGCCGACCGAGCAGGCGCTGTCGATGAGCTTTCTGACCGCCGACGCGCTCGACCGCGCCGAGGCTGGCAGTCAAGACGCCGCGGCGCTGCTTCGCATCCTGACGCCGACCTTGAAATTCCGCGCCACCCGCGACGCCCGAAAAGTCTGCGGCGATGCGATGGAGATGCGGGGCGGCATCGGCTACATCGAGGAATTCGTCACGCCGCGGCTGCTGCGCGATGCGCATCTCGGCTCGATCTGGGAGGGCACCGGCAACATCGTCGCGATCGATGCGCTGAAGCGCGCGGTCGGTCGCCATGGCGCCGACAATGCGCTCGCCGCCGATCTGCATGCGCGGCTCGATGACAGCCCGAATGTTCCGCAAGCCTGGTGCAACCAGCTGCGCGACCTCAGCGACCGCGCGGTCGCGTTTGCGCGCGAGGTGGCGAGCCGCGTCGACAATGAGGGCGACGCGCGGCGCGCCACCAGCCTGCTCTATCATGTCGCAAGCGCGGTCGCGCTGGCGTGGGAGGGCGGGCGCATCCATGAGATGCGCGGCGATGCGCGCCGGCTGTTGCTGTCGCGAATGGTGGTCGATCACCGCGTGCTGCCGGGCGATCCGTTCCGGCTAACGGAAAATACCGTTCAGCGCAGGATGACCGGGCACCTGCTCGGCGATCGCGCGGTCGGCATGGCCGAGGTTGGCGAATTGCTTGACGCAGCGTAGGCTGCTGCGCGAGCGAACTTTTCAAACAATCAAAAACGTCAAGGGAGACCCCGATGAAGGCCGCCGTCCTGCATGAAGTCAATCAGCCGCTGGTGATCGAGGATGTCAGCGTGCCCAATCCGGGGCCGCGCGAGGTCCTGATCCGCACCGCGGTCGCGGGCCTCTGCCATTCCGATCTGCACTTCATGGAAGGCCTCTATCCGCACCCGCTGCCGGCGGTGCTCGGCCATGAATCGGCGGGCGTGGTTGAGAAGGTCGGCTCCGACGTCAATTACGTGAAGCCCGGCGATCACGTCGTCACCTGCCTCTCGGTGTTCTGCGGCACCTGCGACAATTGCACCACCGGCCGCACCGTGCTGTGCACCGACACCACGGTGAAGATGCTGCCCGGCGCCTCCAACCGCCTGTCATGGGGCAGGAAGGAGAAGCTCAACCAGTTCCTCAATCTGTCGTCGTTCGCCGAGCAGATGCTGGTGCACGAGAACGCCATCGTGAAGATCAAGAAAGAGATGCCGCTCGATCTCGCCGCGCTGATCGGCTGCGGCGTCATCACCGGTTATGGCGCCGTGGTGAACACCGCGAAGGTCACCGCCGGCGAGACGGTGGCTGTGATCGGCTGCGGCGGCGTCGGCATGGCGGCGATCAACGGCGCGCAGATCGCCGGCGCCGGCCGCATCATCGCGATCGATACAAATCCGGCCAAGCTGCAGCTTGCGACCAAGCTCGGCGCCACCGATATCGTCGATCCGGCCCGCGGCGACGTGGTCCAGCAGGTGCGCGAGCTCACCGGCGGCGGCGTGCAGCACTCCTTCGAGGTGCTCGGCCGCAAGGATACCGCCGAGCAGGCCTTTGCCATGCTGGCGGCGGGCGGCACCGCGACCATCGTCGGCATGATCCCGTTCGGCCAGAAGATCGAGCTGCACGGCTTCGACTTCCTGCGCGAGCGCCGCATCCAGGGCTCGTCGATGGGCTCCAACCACTTCCGCGTCGACATGCCGCGCCTCGTCGACTTCTACATGCGCGGCAAGCTGCATCTGGAAGACTGGATCTCGGCCAAGCTGAAGCTCTCCGAGATCAACGAGGGCTTTGCCAACATGAAAGCCGGCAAGACGCTGCGCAGCGTGATCATGTTCGACAGCTGAGCGTGTGTCGTTCCGGCGTGGGCCGGGACCCATACGCCGCGGCCTTGCTTTGGGCACGTGGGTGGACGACTTTCTTTACTCACCACAAGCTGCGGTGGTTATGGGTCCCGGCCTGCGCCGGGACGACACCTGAATCGCTCACCGCGCCACATGCGCGGACACCGCGAGCCATTTTCCGTTCTGCCGCGCCCAACAATCGGTATAGCGGCCGTGCGCCGGCTCGCCGTCCGCGTTGGTGTAGCTGGTCTGGGCGTGGATGATGGCGAAATCGCCGAGGATGCGGATTTTGACGTCTTCGGCCTTCAGCCCCTTGATCTTCACCGGGATCGCCGTCTGCTTCAGGAAGGCCGCGCGGTCGACCAGGCTCTTGTCGGGATTGGTGCAGTAGAAGTCCTGCGCCAGGATCTCATCGAAGCGCTTGACGTCGCAGTTCTGAACTGAATCGACGTAATCCTTGTTGAGCTTCGTCAGCTCCTCGAGGTCATTGCTCATTGGCTTTCTCCCGGTTTCCCCTCGTCACTGCGAGGAGCGAAGCGACGACGCAATCCACGCCTCCGCGCAGACGGATATATGGATTGCTTCGCTTCGCTCGCAATGATGATGGCAAGTATCAATCATCGAACATCTTCGGCGGCACGAAGCCGCCGAATTCGCGCTCGATCAGCTCGGCGAGCTTGAGCGGCGTGCGGTCCTCCAGCCAGGGACCGACGATCTGCACGCCGACCGGCAATCCGTCGGGCGCAAAGCCGGTCGGGATCGCAGTCGAAGGCAGGCCGGGCAGGGTCGCGATGCCTGGCCAGGCGAGCTGGTCGGTGTAGATGTGCGGCACACCGTCGATCAAAATCCGCCTCTGCTCCTGGTCGGGCGCATGATCGTGCGGATAGGCCGGCGTTGGCATGATCGGGCAGATCACCGCGTCGAACGAGTTGAACAGCTCGCGCCATTGCGCGCGCAACCGCGAGCGGGCGACCGTCGCCTGCACCCAGTCGCGGTGGCTGAGCGCGATGCCGCGCAGCCGCTCGGCCTGCAGGCTGGTGTCGCCGGCGGGCAGCGCGGCCGCCGCCGCGCAGGCGCCGGCATAGACCTCCGGCGGGAAGGTCGCGGCGAGGAACGACAGCAGCATCCGCATATAGAGCCGCGAGGACGCCGCGAAATCCGGTAGCAGCGGGCTCGAACGCGATATCTTCGCGCCGGCCTTGTCGAGATGGCTCGCGAGCTTGTCGATCCTGCCGCGCACCGCCTTGTCGGTCGGCAACACCGGATCGGTGTCGATGACGAGGATGCGGAAATCCTTCAGGCCGGCGTGGCGCGCCGCCGGCAGGTCGAGGCGATAGGCCTTGCCGGCATCGAGCGGATCGGGTGCAGCCATCACGTCGAGCAGCAGCGACAGGTCGGCCGCGCCGCGCGCCATCGGGCCGGTCACCGCAAGGTCGCGCTCATAGATGATGGGCGGCGCCGGCGGCGCGGTGTGGCCGCGCGACGGCAGCAGCGCGAAGGTCGGCTTGTGCGCATAGATGCCGCAATGAAACGCCGGGACGCGCAGCGAGCCGCCGATGTCTGAGCCGAGCGACAGCGCGCCATAGCCGGCGGCGAGCGCCGCCGACGATCCGCCGGAGGAGCCGCCCGGCGTGCGGCCGAGGTCGTAGGGGTTGTTGGTGGTGCCGTAGATCTCGTTGTAGCTCTGCCAGTCGGCGAGCCCGACCGGCACGTTGGTCTTGCCGAGGATGACGCCGCCGGCGTCCTTCACCCGCTGAATCGACAGCGCGTCCTCGGTCGGGACGAAGTCCTTTTGCGGCGGGAAGCCCCAGGTCGTCGGCAATCCCGCGACGTTGAAGGATTCCTTCACCGTCATGGGGATGCCGAGCAGCGGCCTGTGCTCGCCGCGCGCGATCGCGGCATCCGCGGCGCGGGCGGCGGCGAGGCCGCGCTCGAAATCGCGCACACAGACCGCGTTGACCTTGCCGTCGTGGCGCTCGATGCGGCCGATCGCGTCCTGTGCGAGCTCGACCGCCGAGACCTGCTTGTTGCGCAGCGCCTTCGACAGGTCGACGGCGGTCTTGAAGCTGTATTGCGATTTGGCCACGGCGTGCTCCCGGTTTGTTGTTGGCGCGATGATGGGCAGTTTGGTTGCCGCCCGCAAGCGCTGTAGCCGTGACGTTGTCGCCGTGTTTGATCGGAATTGCTACGCCGCGCCGATCAGTATGCCGACCGCGAGCACGATCGCGCCGCCGAGCACGATCTGGAACGCCGCCTGCAGGAACGGCGTGTCCATGTAGCGCGCGCGGATGAAGGCGATCGCCCACAATTCGAAGAACACCACGATGCCGGCGATCGCGGTCGCGATCCAGAATGCGTTCGGCCAGGCGTCGGGTACCAGATAGGGAATGGTGTGGCCGAGCCCGCCGAGCGTCGTCATCAATCCGCAGGTCAGGCCGCGCAGCCAGGGCGAGCCGCGGCCGGTCAGCGAGCCGTCGTCGGACAGCGCCTCGGCGAAGCCCATGCTGATGCCGGCGCCGATCGAGGCGGCAAGCCCGACCAGGAAGGTCTGCCAGTTGTGATGCGTGGCGAAGGCGGCGGCGAACAGCGGCGCCAGGGTCGAGACCGAGCCGTCCATCAATCCGGCGAGACCCGGCTGCACATATTGCAGCACGAACATCCGCCGCCGCGTGCGGTCTTCCTCGGCGCGCACGTCCGGCTTGAGGATCTCGCCGGTCAGCTTCACCGCGAGCTTCTCGTGGCCCTTCTCCTCCTCGGCGAGATCGCCGAGCAGCCGTCGCACGCCGACATCCTCGGCCTTCTCGGCGGCTTTGGCATAGAAGCGCTCGGCCTCCAGCTCCATGGTCTCGACTTCCTTGCGGATGGTGTCGAGCGGCAGGTTCTTGGTGAGCCAGATCGGGCGGCGGCGCAGGAAGCCTTTGACGTCCTCGCGCCGGATCGGCGGCAGATGCGCCCCGAAGCGCTGCTCGTAGGTTTCCAGCAGCCGGTGGCGATGGCCACGCTCCTCCTCGGCCATCTCCTCGAAAATCTTGGCGGTGTCGGGATAGCGCCCGGCGAGATCCTCCGCGAACGTCATGTAGATGCGGCTGTCCTCCTCCTCGGAGGCGATCGCGACCGCCAGCACCTCGCGCTCGGTCAGATCGGCAAAGTTCTTCACGGCAACGCCTTGTTCACGGAGTTTAGAATTAGAATAGTTCTAAACTATAGGGTTGCGGTGGCACCCGGTCAAATCCGGATCGGCCCGGATTCGCTGCTGCAGCACCGGCAAGCCGCGCGGATTGGGCGAGGAACACGCGTGAGATCAACGGGATGCGACGCGACGGCCGAATGGGCGTCTAGCGCTGCGCGCCGACCTCTCGCAGGAATGTGAGCAACAGGCGGCTCACCTCATCCGGCTGTTCCTGCTGCACCCAATGGCCGGCGCCGTCGACCAGATGGCAGCCGATCATGTTGATGCAGGCCTTGCGCTGCATCGCCTCGAACACGCCGGGCCGTTGATAGGTACCCCAATCCTGCTTGCCGGAAACGAAGGCGGACGGCTGGTCGATCGTGCGGTCGCTCCAGGTCTGTAGTTCCGGGACGAACGCCCCCGAGGTGCCGCAGCGATACCATTGCAGCCCGCCCTGGAATCCGGTCCGCTGATATTCGGCGCTGTAATAAGCGAGCTCGCTATCCGGCAGCCATGTGTTGGCGGCGATCGCCTCGCGTGACGGCATCTCCTCGGCGACGGTGGCGGCCATGTCCTTGGCGAGATCCATCACGTAATAGGTCGGCAGTTTTGCCAATTCGCCCGCCGACCAGGATTGCAGCGGATAAGGCTTGTTGTCTTTCCAGTCCGCGCTTTTGTGGTGGTAATAGGCGCGCAGGAAATCGTGCACGCCCTGCGGCGCGTGATGCATGTCGTCATTGGCCGGGCGCGTCGAATAGTACCATTGGTAATGCTTGCGCGGCTGCGGCAGCGCGGCGAGGTCGCGATGCACGGGGTCTTCGCTCGCGGGCTTTGCCGGCGCGCTCGCGGTGTTGAACGGCAGCGACGGCGGCCCCGAAAACGGCGCGCTCATCATCACGACCGCGCGGAACACGTCGGGCCGGATCAGCGCGCACCACGCCGCGACCGACGAGCCGAAATCGTGCCCGATCACGGCATCGACGTGCTTGTAGCCGAACGCTGCGACCAGCCCGAGCGCATCGCGCACCAGATTGGGCAGGCGGAATGACGCGAGATCGCCGTCATACTCCGCACTCCAGCCGGTGGTGCGGCCATAGCCCCGCTGGTCTGGCGCGATCACATGATAGCCGGCAGCGGCGAGCTTCGGCATCACCTTGCGCCAGGAAAATGCCAGCTCCGGAAAGCCGTGCAGCAGCAACAGACAGGGCCGGCCGGATGTTTCAAAGCCCGCTTCCAGCACATGCATGCGCAGGCCGTTGATCCCGTCGACATAACGCGAGCGGATGGTGGAGGGCAGCGGGACGTCGGGGAGCGTTTCCATCGTGCAGATCACCTGTTGGGCATCGCCGCAGAACCAGCGCATTTGGCTGTATGCTGGCGGCCATTGATTGACGATAGCAATTTTGCCCAGGGGATGCATACCGCATGCGCCACGCGAGGATTGCAGAGCTGCCCGGCTGGATGTCGCGTCTCGGCGTGATGATCGTGGCGGCAAGTCTGGTGCTGATGTCGGCGGTGCGTGCCGCCGACATCAAGCAGCTCACCGAGAAACTGCCGCGCGCCTATGTCGGCGAATTCCTGTGGGACGGCGACAACGCGGTGCAGAACGTCGTCATTACCTTCGACAAAGTGCAGGCCCTGAACGAGCAGAACGCGGAAGCGCGCGGCTGCGGTTCATATGAGGTCGGCCGCCACGTGACCAAGATCGGCGTGCAGATGTTCATCCGGCTGTCCGATCTCGAGGTCGAGATCTTCGAACGCTCGCCCGATGGCAACGGAGCGTTCGAAACCGACGGCAGCCATCGCGGCAAGCTGTCGGAAGATCTTCAGCAGATCGATGCGCAATGGACCACCACGGCATCAGGCAAGCACGGCCAGCTGCATCTGCGTGCCGTGGCATCGGTCGCGTGCGCACCGGCGGAGGATTTGTAGTGCTGCATAACGGCAGAATTGGAGACGGGGAAGCGTCGTCCGTCCTTCACCCTCCCCTGGAGGGGGAGGGTCGGCTCACGGCGAGCGCAGCGAGATGTGAGGCGGGGTGGGGTGATCTCTCAACACGGGCAGAGGCCGAGCCGACAGGCTGTCACCCCACCTCGGTTCGCATTTCATGCGAACCGATCCTCCCCCTCCAGGGGAGGATAAGAGGCACCTCCGGTGGAAGGTCGAAGATTCACGCCTTTGCTGCTGCCTTCGGCCAATAGCGGTCGCGCAGATGGCGCTTCACCAGCTTCCCGGTCGGCGTGCGCGGCAGCTCTTGTTCGAAGTCGATGCTCTTGGGGCATTTGATCGGCGACAGATGCTGCCGGCAGAAGGCGATCAGCTCGGCCTCGAGCTCCTTGCCGGCCCTGGCGATGTCGTGCGGCTGCACCACGGCCTTGACCTCTTCGCCCATCTCCTCGTTCGGCACGCCGAACACCGCGACGTCGGACACCGCGGGATGCGTGATCAGCACGTCCTCGGTCTCCTGCGGGTAGATGTTCACGCCGCCGGAGATGATCATGTAGCTCTTGCGGTCGGTGAGATAGAGGAAGCCCTCTTCGTCGAGGTAGCCGACATCGCCGAGCGTCGACCAGCCCTTGGCGTTGTAGGCCTTCTTCGTCTTCTCCGGATCGTTGTGGTAGCTGAACGCCGGCGCGTCGGCGAAATAGACCTGGCCGATCTGGCCGGTCGGCGCCTCCTCGTCGTTCTCGTCGAGGATCTTGACCTTGCCGACCACCGCGCGGCCGACCGTGCCGCGATGGGTCAGCCATTGCTGCGAGGTCGAGACGGTGACGCCGTTGCCTTCGGAGCCGGCGTAGTACTCGATCAGGATCGGTCCCCACCATTCGATCATCTTCGCCTTGACGTCGACCGGGCAGGGCGCCGCGGCGTGGATCGCGCCCTTCAGCGACGAGACCTTATAGCGGCTCCGCACCTCGTCGGGCAGCTTCAGCATGCGCACGAACATGGTCGGCACCAGCTGCGACTGCGTCACCTTGTGCTTCTCGACCTGCTTCAGAAATTCCTCGGCGTCGAAATGCTCCATGATGACGGAGGTGCCCCCGAGCACGGTCGCCATCATGTTGAAGCGCAAGGGAGCCGCGTGATAGAGCGGCGCCGGCGACAGATAGATGCTGTCGGCGTTCATGCCGCACATGTCTGCGGTGAGGATCCGCAGGAACGGGTTCGGCACGTCGATCCGGTTGCCTTCGAACTCCTTCTTGATGCCCTTGGGCCGGCCGGTGGTGCCGGAGGAATACAGCATGTCATAGCCGGCGACCTCGTCGGCGACCGGCGTGGTGGGCTGCGCGGCGGCTTCCCTGTCATAGGAGCGGAAGCCGGGGGCGGGCTCGTCCATCATGTAGAACAGCGGTTCGCCGGGCTCGCCCTTGATCAGGCCCTTCACCTTGTCGGCGCATTGCGGCGTGGTGATGAACACCTTCGCGCCGCAGTCCTTGATGATGTAGGCGATCTCCTCTTCCGTCAGATAGCGGCTGATCGCCGTGTAATAGAGACCTGAGCGCTGCGCGGCCCAGCAGATCTCCATGAAGGCGAGCCGGTTTTCCATCAACAGCGCGATGTGGTCGCCCGCCTTCAGGCCGAGCGAGCGGAACAGATGCGCGCCCTGGTTCGAAAGCTCGTCGAGCTCGCGATAGGTGATGGCCTTGCCGCTGCCCGCCATCTGGTAGGCGATCTTGTTCGGATGGGTGCGCGCGTGGATGGACGGATGGGTCACAGACGTTTCCTCGGGTGTTGCCTCAGGCGATGCGTCGTCCCGGCGAAAGCCGGGACCCATAACCACCGCTTTGTGTTGTTGGAATGAGTTGGGGCCGCAGCCCGGCATAACCACAAGCACCTGTGGTTATGGGTCCCGGCTCAAGGCCGGGACGACACCTTTTGTATGGAGGTTCTTGCGGCCTCTCACCGCTTCCTAGGAGTCAGGCGCTTCTTACAGCCGCTCGACAATCGTCACATTCGCCATGCCGCCGCCTTCGCACATGGTCTGCAGGCCGTAGCGCTTGTTGCGCTGCTTGAGGGCATGCAGCAACGTCGTCATCAGCTTGGTGCCGCTGCCGCCGAGCGGATGGCCGAGCGCGATCGCGCCGCCATTGACGTTGAGCCGGGCCGGATCGGCGCCGGTGGTCTTCAGCCACGCGGTCGGCACCGAGGCGAAGGCCTCGTTGACCTCGAACAGGTCGATGTCGTCGATCTTCATGCCGGCCTTCTGCAGCGCGCGCTGGGTTGCCGGCAGCGGCGCTTCCAGCATGATCACGGGGTCGCCGCCCATCATGGTGAGGTGATGGATGCGCGCCATCGGCTTGACGCCGAGCGCCTTCAGGCCCTTCTCGTTGACGACCATGACGCCGGAGGCGCCGTCGCAAATCTGGCTGGCGCTCGCCGCGGTGAGCTTGCCGTTCTCGGCGATCAGCTTGACGCCCTTGATGCCTTCGAGGCTGGCGTCGAAACGGATGCCTTCGTCGATGTGATGGGTGTCGGTCGAGCCGTCAGCGCGGGTGATCTTGACCGGCACGATCTCGTCCTTGAAGTGGCCGGCTTGCGTCGCCGCGATCGCTCGCTGATGGCTGTTATAGGAGTATTCGTCGAGCTCATCCTTCGACAGACCGTACTTCTCGGCCATCATCTCCGCGCCGGTGAACTGGCTGAACACGATGTTGGGATACTTCGCCTCGATGCCCGGGCTCTTGTAGTGGCCGAAGCCGTTCTTGGCGGGTAGCGAGGAGGCAAGGCCCATCGGCACGCGGGTCATCGATTCCACGCCGGCGGCGATCACGCAGTCCATCGTGCCGCTCATCACCGCCTGCGCTGCGAAGTGCAGCGCCTGCTGCGAGGAGCCGCATTGGCGGTCGATCGAGGTGGCCGGCACGCTCTCCGGCAGCTTCGAGGCCATCACCGCATTGCGCGCGATGTTGGTGGACTGCTCGCCGGTCTGCATCACGCAGCCCATGATCACGTCCTCGACCTGCGCGGGGTCGGCGCCTGATCGTTCGACCAGCGCATCGAGCACGGTCGCAGCCAGATCGGCCGGATGCCAGCCGGCGAGACGCCCTCCCTTGCGGCCGCCCGCGGTGCGAGCGGCGGCGACGATATATGCCTCGGCCATGTCTGATCTCCCTGATGTTTCCGGATTGGGCGGTCTGAAAGTTGGGCCGGATTTAAGGGGTGGCTCAGCATTTAGTCAATCAATCAATTAACTCTTGAGTGCGGCCCCGCCATGGGCTTATGTGCGGCCTCGATTTACCGTCGAACCCTGACCTGAAGCGGGACCAGAGCGCAGTTGAATACCAGCGTACCGACGAGACTTCCGGCCGGCAAAAATGCCACCGCCGACAAGCTATTGGTTGCGGCCAGCGAGCTGATGATCGAGCGCGCCTCGATCGAGGTCTCGTTGTCCGACATCGCGCAGAAGTCGGGCGTCAACGCCGCGCTGGTGAAATATCATTTCGGCAACAAGGACGGGCTGTTGCTGGCGCTGCTGGCGCGCGACGCCGCCACCGAGATGTCGCAGCTCGAATATCTCATCAGCCAGCCGATCACGCCGTCCGCGAAACTGCGCCTGCATATCGGCGGCATCATCCGCGCCTATCACCAGTTCCCCTATATGAACCGGCTGATTCATTACCTCCTGCACGAGAGCTCGCCGGCCGCCGCGAACGAGGTGTCGAAATTCTTCGTCGCGCCGCTCCTGGACTTTCACCGCCGGCTGCTCGCCGAAGGCATCAAGGCCGGCGAATTCCGCAAGATCGATCCGGTGCTGTTCTACACCAGCCTGATCGGCGCCTGCGATCATCTGTTTTTCGGCCGCCACGCGATGTCGCGCGCGGTCGGTGTCGGTCCGGTCACCGATGAGGTCTGCCGCGATTACATCAAGCATATGGAAGCCTTGATCTTCGGCGGCGTGCTCAATCCCGATAAGGAAACGGCAGCAGTCGCCGCCGGATAACAAGTTCGAAGTCTAGAGAAGAAACGCCCAAGGAAAGGTTGTATCCATGCAGTTGAAAGACGTTGCCGTTCTCATCACCGGCGGTGGCTCCGGCCTTGGTGCCGCAACCGCGCGCGCCATGGCCGCCAAGGGCGCCAAGATCGGCGTGATCGACCAGAACAAGGAAAATGCCGAGAAGGTCGCCGCCGAGGTGAAGGGCGTTGCGCTGCATGCCGACGTCACCGACGAGGACGCGATCAAGGCGGCGATTGCCAAGGCTGAGGCCGCGCACGGCATCGCGCGCGTTCTGATGAACTGCGCCGGCATCGGCGGTTCGCAGCGCATCGTCGGCAAGGACGGCGTCTATCCGCTGGCCAAGTTCGTCCGCATCATCAACGTCAATTTGATCGGCACCTTCAACGTGCTGCGCCTGTTCGCCGAGCGGCTGGCGACCGAAGCCCCGATCGGCGAGGAGCGCGGCGTCGCGATCAACACCGCGTCGGTCGCGGCCTATGAAGGCCAGATCGGCCAGATCGCCTATTCGGCCTCGAAGGGCGGCGTCGTCGGCCTCACGCTGCCGGCCGCGCGCGACCTCGCCAGCCTGAAGATCCGCGTCAACACCATCGCGCCGGGCCTGTTCCTGACGCCGCTGTTGATGGGTCTGAACGAGGAGGCGCGCAAGAGCCTCGGCGCCCAGGTGCCGCATCCGGCCCGCCTCGGCGACGCCTCGGAATACGGCAACCTCGCCGTCCACATCGTCGAAAACCCGATGCTCAACGGCGAAACCATCCGCCTCGACGGCGCCATCCGCATGGCGCCGCGCTAAGCCACAAGCTCGACTGTCGTCCCGGCCTTGCGCGCAATTGCGCGCTGGAGCAGGGACCCATACTCCGCGGCGTCTGTAACAGGCAAACCTGGCAGACGCCGCGCAAGACAACAACAGCCTGTGGTTATGGATCCCGGCTCGCGCTTCGCTTGGCCGGGACGACGGTCGGGAGGACCATGCGCGTGTCTCAGCCGCTGCTGATCGAACATCACGAAGGGGTCGATTGGGTCACGCTCAATCGCCCCGAGAGCCTCAACGCACTCGATCCTCCGCTGATCGACGCGCTCAACCTCTATTTCCAGGGCCTGCAGCGCAATCGCGACACCCGCGTCGTGGTGCTGAAGGGCGCCGGTGCGAATTTCTGCGCCGGGCTCGACCTCAAGCACGCGATGGCGCGCCGTGGCGGGCAGGCCGAGCCGCCCGGCGTGACGGAGTCGCTGGACTCGCAGCGCCGCATAGCCGACATCGTGATGCTGATGCGGCGTGCTCCGCAGCCGATCATCGCGCTGGTGCAGGGCGCCGCCGCCGGCGGCGGCTTCGCGCTGGCGCTTGCGGCTGACATCCGCATCGCGGCGAAGAACGCACGGATGAACTGCGCCTTCATCAAGCTTGGTCTCGGCGGCTGCGATATCGGCACCAGCTATTTCCTGCCGCGCCTCGTCGGCGTGTCGGTTGCTTCCGAATTGATCCTCACCGGGCGCTTCATCCAGGCCGACCGCGCGCTTGCGGTCGGCCTGGTGTCCGAGGTGGTCGAGGTCGCCGATCTTGATGCTGCGGCCAATCCTTATGTCGAGGCCATGATGACGGCCTCGCCGGTCGGTCTCCGCCTCTCGAAGGAATGCATCAACATGAGCGTCGATGCCGGCTCGATCGAGGCCGTGATTGCGATGGAGGATCGCAATCAGGTGCTGTGCAGCCGCTCGGAGGATTTCCAGGAGGGCATCAGGGCCTTTCTCGAGAAACGAAAGCCTGTCTATATCAGGCGCTGAGAACAGATCCTTTTAAGGACAGAAATTCCGGGAGACGCAAAATGGATGGAGACGCGGCGATGCTGACGAAACCTGCCTTTCGCAAGGTGGATTGGCTCGCACGTGACATCGCGGTCGAGCAGCGCGACGACGGCACCGTCGTCCTGAAGTCGCGGATTCCGCTCCAGACCTACGAGACGCATATTCCGGCCTATCTCGCCAAATGGGCGGCGCAGGCGCCGGAGCGGATCTGGCTTGCGCAACGCGGTGGTCCCGACCGGCAATGGCGCAAGGTCTCTTATGGCGAAGCCAAGCGCACCGTCGATGCGCTGACGCAAGGCCTGCTCGATCTCGGCGTTGGCGACGGCCGGCCCGTCGCGATCCTCTCGGGCAATTCGATCGAGCACGCGCTGATGACGCAGGCCGCGATGCAGGCGCGGCTGCCGGCCGCGCCGGTGTCGCCGGCCTATTCGCTGATGAGCCAGGATCATCTCAAGCTCAAATACCTGTTCAACCTGATCAAGCCGGCCGTCGTGATGGTGCAGGACGGCCCGACCTTCGGGAAAGCGCTCAAAGCGCTCGATCTCACCGGCATCACGGTCGTCCACGTTCTGCGTCCCTGCGAGGGGATCAAGAGCACGGCCTTTGCCGATCTCGCGGCAACGCCGGTGACGGCCGCGGTCGGCGCCTCCATTGCGAAGATCACGCCCAAGACCGTCGGCAAGCTGCTGTTCACCTCAGGTTCGACCGGGATGCCCAAGGCCGTCATCAACACCCAGGAGATGATGTGCGCCAACGCGGCGATGATGATGCAGGTGCGCCCGCGTGAAACGGAGGGACCGATCCCGACCGTGCTCGACTGGATGCCGTGGAATCACACCATGGGCGGCAACGCCGCGTTCAATCCGGTGCTGGTCGACGGCGGCACGCTCTATATCGACGACGGCCGGCCGATGCCGGGCCAGCTCGAGGAGACCATCAGGAACCTGCGCGAGGTGTCGCCGACCTATTACGCCAACGTGCCGGCCGGCTATGCCGCGCTCGCGGCCGCAATGGAGAAGGACGAGGCGCTGTACGCGAGCTTCTTCAAGAACCTCTCGATCATGGCCTATGGCGGCGCCCGGCTGCCCGACGATCTCTATGACCGCATGCAGGCGCTGGCGGTGAAGACCACCGGCGAGCGGATCGTGTTCTACACCGGCTGGGGCTCGACCGAGACCGCGCCGACCTCGACCGGCACCTATTGGGACACCGAGCGCGTCGGCCTGATCGGCCTGCCGTTCCCCGGCGTCGAGCTGAAGATGGTGCCGTGCGGCTCGAAATACGAATTGCGGCTGCGCGGCGTCAACGTCACGCCCGGCTATTTCGGCCAGCCGGACCTCACGGCGAAGATGTTCGACGAGGAGGGCTTCTACTGCATCGGCGATGCCGGCGTGTTCGTGAACCCCGAAGACCCGCTGCAGGGCATCATCTTTGCTGGCCGCGTGGTCGAGGATTTCAAGCTGACCACCGGCACCTTCGTTCATGTCGGCTCGCTGCGCACCGATGCCATCGCCGCCGCGACGCCGGTCGTACATGACGCGCTGGTCGCGGGGCAGGACCGTGAGTTCATCGGCCTGTTGTGCTGGCCGAACCTGCATGCCTGCCGCCAGCTCGTCGGCAATGCCGACGCAAGCTATGAGGACGTGATCCGGCATCCCGACGTGGTCGCCTGCCTCAGAAAGGGCTTGCAGGCGCACAACGCCTCCACCACCGGCAGCAGCATGCGCATCGCGCGTGCGATGCTGATGGTCGAGCCGCCGTCGATCGACGGCAACGAGCTTACCGACAAGGGCTACATCAACCAGCGCGCCGGCCTCGAACGCCGCGCCGCACTGGTGGAGAAGCTGTATGCCGGCAAGCCCGGCGACGACGTGATCATCTTGAACTGATCATACGAAAGCAAACACGTCATTCCGGGGCACGCGAAGCGTGAACCCGGAATCCAGAGGTTCCTTACGTCGAGATTCCGGGTTCGATGCCGCGCATCGCCCCGGAATGACAGCAAGTAAAAGGTAAGCGCCATGAATTTCGATTTCTCCGACGAACAGAAGCAGATGCGCGACGAGGCGCGGAAGTTCCTCAGCGAACAGTGCCCGCCGAAGGCCGTGCGCGAGGTGCTCGACGGCAAGGCGCCTTACGACAAGGCGCTGTGGAAGGGCCTCGCCGAGATGGGTTTCCTCGGCGTCGCGATCCCGGAACAGTTCGGCGGCGCGGGCGCCGGCCATCTCGAACTCTGCGTGATCGCGGAGGAAATGGGCCGCGCGCTGGCGCCGGTGCCGTTCTCCTCCACCGTCTATCTCGCCGCCGAAGCGATCCTGATCGCAGGCAGTGACGCGCAGAAGCAGAAGTGGCTGCCGAAGATCGCCGCGGGCGAAGCCATCGGCACGCTGGCGCTGTTCGAGGGCAAGGGCAATCCGTCGCCGAAGGCGATCAAGGTCACGGCCAATGGCGGTGTGCTCAACGGCGTCAAGAAGCCGGTGTCGGATGGTGCGATCGCCGATTTCGCCGTGGTCGCCGCGCGCACCGGCTCGAGCGGACGCGAGTCCGATATTTCCTTGTTCATCGTCGACCTCAAGGCCGGCGGCGTCGAGGTCAAGTCGCTCACCAACATCGACCTGACCCGCGGCCAGGCCGAATTCAGCTTCAAGGATGCGAAGGCCGAGCCGCTCGGCGCGGTCGGCGAGGGCTGGAGCGTCATCACCCAGGTGCTGGATCGCGCAGCCGTATTGACGGCGTTCGAGCAGGTCGGCGGCGCCGACCGCGCGCTGGAGATGGGCCGCGACTATGCGCTCGACCGTATCGCGTTCGGCCGTCCGATCGGCTCGTTCCAGGCGGTCAAGCACATGCTGGCCGACATGTATGTCTCGGCGACCCTGGCGCGCTCGAATTGCTACTACGGCGCCTGGGCGCTCTCGACCAATGCCGGCGAATTGCCGGAAGCGGCCGCCGCCGCGCGCATCAGCGCGACGCAGGCGTTCCAGCATTGCGCCAAGAACAACATCCAGGTGCATGGCGGCATGGGCTTCACCTGGGAGTTCGACTGCCACATGTACTACCGCCGCGCCAATGCCGCGGCGCTCGGTCTCGGCAGCCTGTCCTATTGGGAAGACGCGCTGATCGACCGCATGCGCAAGAAGAACGCGGCGTAACGCTACGATTCGTCGTTCCGGGGCGCGCGTAGCGCGAACCCGGAATCCAGAGGTTGGGAATTGAGATTCCGGGTTCGATGCTGCGCATCGCCCCGGAATGACGGAAAGAAAGCCACCATGAATTTCGACGACACCCCGCAGGAGGCCGCATTCCGCGCCGAGGCGAAAGCCTGGATCGCGGCCAATGCGCCGAAGCAATATGAGGACGAGCTGCGCAAGGCCTCGCTCGGCCGTGTTGCGCTCAAGGGCGCCAACATCCTCGAGGTCGCAAAGGCCTGGCAGAAGAAGAAGGCCGATGCCGGCTGGGCCTGCCTGCACTGGCCAAAGGAGTATGGCGGCCGCGGCTCATCGCCGATCGAGCGCGTGATCTGGCAACAGGAGGAGGGCCCGTTCGGCCGCCTCAGTTCGATGTTCATCATCGGCCACGGCATGTGCGGCCCGACCATGATGGCGTTCGCCGGCGAGGAGCAGAAGCGCAAATATCTGCCGCCGCTTGCCTCCGGCGAGAAGATCTGGTGCCAGCTGTTCTCCGAGCCGGCAGGCGGCTCCGACGTCGCCGGCCTGCGCACCCGCGCCGAGAAGCACGGCGACGAGTGGGTGATCAACGGCCAGAAGATCTGGACCTCGGGCGCGCATTACTCCGACTACGGCATCCTGCTCACCCGCACCGACCCGACCGTGCCGAAGCACAAGGGCCTCACCATGTTCTTCCTGGACATGAAGAGCCCGGGCGTCGAGGTCAGGCCGATCAAGCAGGCGAGCGGCGCCTCCGACTTCAACGAGGTCTATTTCACCGACGTGCGCATTCCGGACTCGCAGCGGCTCGGCAATGTCAATGACGGCTGGAACGTGTCGCTGACCACGCTGATGAACGAGCGGATGTCGATCGGCGCCGGCGTCGCCACCGGCTTCCCCGAACTGT
The DNA here is from genome assembly GCF_001189245.1 of Bradyrhizobium pachyrhizi. Taxonomy (GTDB): domain Bacteria; phylum Pseudomonadota; class Alphaproteobacteria; order Rhizobiales; family Xanthobacteraceae; genus Bradyrhizobium; species Bradyrhizobium pachyrhizi. The sequence goes on from NZ_LFIQ01000024.1 coordinate 147,656, forward strand.
TCGACTTCTGCAACAGCCTGATGCTGGAGGACGGCCCCGCGATCGAGAACCGCGCGGTGCGCTCCAAGCTCGCGAACTGGGCGGTGAAGGCGAGCGGGCTGAAGTACACCAGCATGCGCGCGATCTCGGCGCTGTCGAAGGGCGAGCGGCCGGGACCGGAGAATTCGATCGGCAAGCTGGTCGCCGGCTCGATGATCCAGGACGTCGCGACCTACGCGCTCGATCTGCAGGGCGCGGCCGGCGCGCTGAGCGGGATTGAGGATGCCGAGGTCGCCGGCAAATTCCAGGCGATGCTGCTGCGCGCGCCGGGCACCCGCGTCGAGGGCGGCACCGACGAGATCATGCGCAACATCATCGCCGAGCGCGTGCTGGGCCTGCCCGGAGATATCCGCGTCGACAAGGACGTTCCCTTCAACAAGATCCCGACCAAGGGAAGAGCTTAACCGTCGTTCCGGGGCGGCGCGAAGCGGCGAACCCGGAACCTCGAGCGACATAACTTCTAGATTCCGGGTTCGCACTGCGCGCGCCCCGGAATGACAAAGAAAAGGAGCCGCCATGAATTTCGATGACACGCCGCAGGAAGCCGAATTCCGCGCCGTCGCCCGCAAGTGGATCGCGGCCAACGCGCCGAAGGAGTTCGAAGAGGAGCTCTCGAAGTCGTCGCTCGGCCGCATCCGGCTCGCCAGGCACGACATGGTCGAGGTCGGCAAGGCCTGGCAGAAGAAGAAGGCGGAGGGCGGCTGGGCCTGCCTGCACTGGCCGAAGGAATATGGCGGCCGCGGCGCCACCCCGATCGAGCGCGTGATCTGGCAGCAGGAAGAGGGCGTCTACGGCAAGCTGACCCAACCGTTCCAGATCGGCGAGGGCATGTGCGGCCCAACCGTGATGGCCTGGGGCAGCGAGGAGGCCAAGCGCCGCTATCTGCCGAAACTCGCCTCCGGTGAGGAGATCTGGTGTCAGCTGTTCTCCGAGCCGTCAGCCGGCTCCGACGTCGCGGGACTGCGCACCCGCGCCGAGAAGAAGGGCGACAACTGGGTCGTCAACGGCCAGAAGATCTGGACCTCAGGCGCGCATTACTCCGACTACGGCCTGTTGATCGCGCGCACCGATCCGAATGTGCCGAAGCACAAGGGTCTGACGATGTTCTTCCTCGACATGAAGAGCCCCGGCGTCGAGGTGCGGCCTATCAAGCAGGCCAACGGCATGCAGGAGTTCAACGAGGTCTATTTCACCGACGTCGTGATCCCGGACAGCCAGCGGTTGGGGGCGGTCGGCGAGGGCTGGAGCGTGTCGCTGACCACGCTGATGAACGAGCGCATGTCGATCGGCGCGCGGCTCGCCACCGGCGTGCCCGAGATGTTCGAGTTCTGCTCCAATTTGATGCTGGAGGATGGTCTTGCGATCGACGATCCGGCGGTGCGCTCCAGGCTTGCGAGCTGGGCGGTGAAGGCGAGCGGGCTGAAATACACCAGCTACCGCGCCATCTCGGCGCTGTCGAAGGGCGAGCGACCGGGCCCGGAAAATTCCATCGGCAAGCTCGTCTCCGGCCTGATGCTGCAGGATATCGCGACCTATGCGATGGACCTCGAGGGCGCGGCGGGCAGCCTCACCGGCACCGATGAGGAGCAGGCCAACGGCCAGTTCCAGCAGATGCTGCTGTCGTCGCCCTCGATGCGCATCGCCGGCGGCACCGACGAGATCCTGCGCAACATCATCGCCGAGCGCGTGCTGGGCCTGCCCGGCGACATCCGCGTCGACAAGGACGTGCCCTACAACAAGATCCCGACCAAGGGGCGCTGAGCATGGATGCCACCACCAAGCCGCGCTACCCGACCGAGGACCGTATCGGCGCGCTCGAGGAATTGCTCAACGAGCGCTACTCGGTGCGCGCGTTCCAGCCGCGCGAGGTGCCGCGCGAGGTCATCGAGCACATTCTGTCGACCGCGCAGCGCACCGCATCCTGGTGCAACAGCCAGCCCTGGCAGGTGCTCATCGTCTCCGGCGAGGCGAAGGAGCGGTTTCGCAAGGCGATCTATGCCGAGGCGTCGCGCGGCCTCGGCGAGGATTACGACTTCACGCCGCCGCGGGAATATGTCGGCGTCTATCTGGAGCGCCGCCGCGAAAGCGGTTTCCAGCTCTACAACACGCTCGGCATCGCGCGCGGCGACAAGCCGGCCTACGCAAAACAGGCGCTGGAGAACTACAATTTCTTCGGCGCGCCGCACATTGCCGTGGTCCACACCAATGAGCCGCTCGGTATCTATGGTGCCATCGACTGCGGCGGCTATGTCTCGAACTTCATGCTGGCGGCGCAGGCGCTGGGGCTCGGCACCATCCCGCAGGCGGCGATCGCGCGCCATTCCGGGCTGATCCGTCGTCATTTCAACCTGGCCGACGATCGCCGGGTTGTCTGCGGTATCTCGTTCGGCTATGCCGATCATGCGCACAAGGTGAACAGCTACCGCACGTCGCGCGCGACCGTGGAAGATACTGTCACATTCGTCGATGTATAATTTCCTCAAGGCGGGAAGGTCGGTTCACCCTCCCGCCGAGGACAAGAAGAGCTGCAAGAAGAAACGACAAGAACAACAATGGCGAATAACGCCTCCCTGACGCCGGCGGAGATCAGCTGGCAGCTGCACCGTCTGCCTGCGCTCGAGCGCGACGCGTTCATCGCGGCGCATTATGTGGGGCAGCCCGTCGCCTGGAAGACCCGCTTCTTCGACGCGATCGACTGGGGCGCGGGCTCGGTGCTGCAATTCAGCTTCCTGCAGCGCGGCTGGCATCGCCATTCCCGGCTCGACAATCCGATCTATGCCTATGTCGACATCGAGCAACATCCGGAAACCCGCGGCCTGCGCCGCGGCCGGCGGATCGACCTTGAGGGCACCATCAAGGGCGTCGACTTCGTGACCGGGATTACGCTGACGCTGGACAAGTTCGAGATCCTGCCGATCAATTTTTTCGATCGCTTCGTCATCAGCTCCGATAGCCGGTATTAACGGCGGGCAGCGCGGCGGGCCGGCGCGTCGGCATAGCGGGCGGCCATCGCGCCCGTCAGCTCGGCCATCTTCTCGCGCAACTCTGGCGGCGCGACCACTTCGGCCTCGGCGCCGAGCCGCAGCAATTCGGTCGCTGCATGCCACACCGTCTTGCCGACCGGCATGGTGGCGAGCCGCCAGCCGTCGGCGTCGGTACCATCAGCGAGCTGCATCCGCGCCTTCACGTAAGGGTGGGCCAGCGCATCGAACAGTTTCAGCCCGAGCGGCGACAGCCGCACCGTGGCCTCGTTCGGATGCAGCTCGGCCTCCAGCCGCTCGATCGAGGCGCGCCAATAGGCGGCGAGGTCGAACTCCGCGGACCGCGCGAACGGCGTCTCCAGCACCGCGCAATCCAGCACGCGGGCGACGCGGTAGGTGCGCACATTGCCGTCGACGAGGCCGGCGAGATACCAGCTGCCGCCCTTCAGCACGAGGCCGAGCGGCGCCACGCGCCGCCGCTTCTCGGCCTTCCAGCTCTGGTAGCGGATCTCGAGCATGGACTCGCGCAGCACGGCGCCGGCGATGGCGCGCAGATGCTTCGGCTCCTCGGTCTCGCCGAACCAGCCGGGCGCGTCGAGATGGAAGCGCTGCTGCATCCCTCGCGCGTTGGGCCGCAGGTTCTCCGGCAGCGCCGCCATCAGCTTGGTCTGCGCCGCCACCATCGCGGCATCGAGGCCGAGCGCTGCGGCGGGCCCCGGGAGACCGGCCATGAACAGCGCCTCGGCCTCGCCCTGCGACAGGCCGTTGAGCCGCACGCGATAGCCGTCGAGCAGGCGATAGCCGCCCTCGGCGCCACGGTCGGCGTAAACCGGAACGCCGGCGGCGGCCAGCGCGTCGATGTCGCGATAGATCGTGCGCACCGAGACCTCGCAAGCTTCCGCCAGCTCAGGTGCGGTGACCTGCCCCCGCGCCTGCAGGGTGGTGAGGATGGAAAACAGCCGGCTCGCGCGCATGGCCAAATCATACCTGACACAAGATGTCAGGTATAGGCAGTCATTAAAGAGGCCATGCCCCCGACGGCGCCAGGAGACCCGACCATGAGCACCGCTGCCCCCACCGACCGCGTCACGCTGTATTATTCGCCGCAGAGCCGCGCCACCGGCACCCGCGTGCTGCTGGAGGAACTCGGCGCGCCCTATGACCTGCAGGTCCTGAACATGAAGGCCGGCGAGCAGCGCAAGGCCGCCTATCTCGCCATCAATCCGCTCGGCAAGGTGCCGGCGATCCGCCACGGCGACGCGCTGGTCACCGAGCAGGTCGCGATATTCATCTATCTCGCCGATCTGTTTCCGCAGGCCGGCCTGACGCCGGCGCTGAACGATCCGCGCCGCGGCCCGTATCTGCGCTGGATCGCCTACTACGGTTCATCGTTCGAGCCGGCCGTGATCGACCATTTCATGAAGCGCGAGCCCGCGCCGATCACGCAGTCGCCCTATGCCGATTACGACACCATGCTGGGCGCGCTGGAATCGCAGCTGGCAAAGGGGCCCTATCTGCTCGGCGAGGAGATCACGGCGGCCGACATCCTCTGGGGCATCGCGCTCTCTTGGACCATGATGTTCGGCATCGTGCCGAAAAGGGACGTGTTCGTCCGCTATGCCGAGCGCATCGCCGCGCGCCCGGCCTTCCAGCGCATATCGAAGGCCGACGACGAGATGGCGGCGCAGCATGCCGCGGCCGCCGGAGTGTGATACGGATCGGGCCGATGGCGAAAGTCCTGCACAGCACCAACTGCTTCAACACCTTGATCCGCGTCGCGGAGGACTGCCCGGCGCAGCGCGGCGAGGAGCCGCAGTTGCGCGGCGGCCAGCCGACGGTCGCCGTGTTGCAATACCGGATGATCGCGGGCGCGCCCTACAAGTACACCTCCGACGACGTCGTGTTCGCGACGTCGGCGGCCGGCCGCGCGCTCGATGCGAAAGCCGCGAAGAAGGCGCGCTGCCTCGCCCGCGAGACGTTCTTCTCGCGCGGCCAGGCCTGCATGCGCGCCTCGCCGCTCGGCAAGCGCTTCGGCTGGGGTGTCCATGCCGACGCCGAGGGGCGCATCGCGCTCTACGCCGTCGACAGCAAGCGCTACCAGGCACTCGCCGCGGATCCCGACATCGCGCAGGTCCGCGCGATGCGGAGCAAGCGGGCGTGAAGAGGCACTGCTCTCATCCTCCTCTGGAGGGGGAGGATCGGTTCGCATGCAATGCGAACCGAGGTGGGGTGATCTCTCCACTCGGGCACCGTTCGTGCTGAGAGATCACCCCACCCCGTCTCACATTCCACTGCGCTCCATGTGACCCGACCCTCCCCCTCCAGGGAGGGTGAAGGGGAGTGTGCCCTGCGACCAATCGCTAAAACCGCGGCGCCCGCTTCTCGGCGAAGGCCTTGATGCCTTCCTTGATCTCGTCGCCGCGCATGCTCTCGCGGTGACGGGCGTCGGCGGCGGCCTCGTCCAGCTCGCCGCGGGCGAATTCGTTGATCGCGCGCTTCATGCCGGCCATCGCCTCTGGCGCATTGCCGGCCAGGATCGTCGCGACCTTGTCGACCTCCTCGTCGAGCAGGTCGAGCGATACCATCGCGGTGAGATAGCCGATCCGCAGCATCTCGGGCGCCGATATCTTCTGCGCGGTGAGGAACAGCATCTTGGCGTTGTCGACGCCGAGCCGCGTGACGTAGCGCTGGATGCCGCTCTTGTAATAGTGCAGCCCGAGCCGCGCCGCCGGCATGAACATCTCGGCGGTATCGACGCCGATGCGGAAGTCGCAGGCGAGCGCGAGGTCGGTCGAGCCGCCATAGACGCCGCCATTGAGCCGGCAGATCGTCGGCACACTGAGATCCTCGAGGCGGTTGACCACGACCTCGAACGCCGAGCCCGCGCTCTGCTGTTCGCTCGCGCTCACCGCGCGCTCGGCGACCGAGTTGAGGTCGTAGCCGGCGGAGAACGCGCGGCCGGTTCCGGTTAGCACCAGCACGCGGATCGCGGGATCGGCCTCGATCCGGTCGAACAATTTCAGCAGCTCGCCGAGATCCTCGGCCTGCAGGCGGTTGAGGTGCTTCGGCCGGTTGAGGCGGATCGTTGCGCGCGGGCCCGCGATTTCGAGCACGGGTCCGCTGGCGGTGTCGGCCGCGTCAGCCATCTTGGTCTCCATCATTATTGATTCTCACGTTCGCGCCGCTTGGCCTCGGCGTCGATGGTCTCGGCGAGATCGGGATGCCTTGCCATCAACAGGCGGAAATCGACCAGGTCAAGCACCAGCAACCTGGTCACCTTGCTGGTCGAGACGCTGGCGCCGCGCTTGGCGTTGCCGAGCAATGCCATCTCGCCAAAGAACTCGCCTTCGCCAAGCTTCACCTTGCGCCCGGGCAGGTCGACCTCGACCTCGCCGGCGGCGACGAAATACATGCAGTCGCCATTGGTGTCCTTGCGGATGATCATGGTGCGCGGCGGCAGGTCCATGGTCCGCAGCATTTGGGTGACGTCGGCGATCGCGGCCGGGCCGAGATGCGCGAAGAACGGCACCTTGCTGACGGTCTCCCAGGTTCTCAAGAAATTGTCGCGACGGGTTTCTGCGGCAAAGCCGGTCGCCAGGATACCGGTCCACAGTCCGAACACGCCGAGGCCCGAGATCATCACCATGGCGGCGACCACGCGGCCGAGCGGGGTGATCGGCACCACGTCGCCATAGCCGGTCGTGGTCAGCGTCACCACCGCCCACCACAGCGCCGCCGGCACGCTGCCGAAGGTCTGCGGCTGGACGTCCCGCTCCAGGAAATATTCCGCGACGGAGGCCAGGAACACCACCATCAGGAAGATCACGAGCACGCTGAGCAGCGGCCCGGATTCCACCACCAGCACGCGCCGGAGCTGGCGCAGGCCGGGAATGCCCGGCACCACCTTGAGCACCCAGAGCACGCCGAGCAGCCAGGCGGTCTTCGGCTCGACGCCGGACAGCAAGGCCACCGGCACGGCCAGCGCGCCGATCGCGTCGACCACGCCGGCGCTCGACAGCGCGTAGAACCAGAATTTGCCCTGCCGCCCCATGTGGCGCAGCCGCACCAGCCATTCGAATACGAAATAGGCAAGGCAGGCCCACAGCAGCGCATCGACCCAGCGCGGCGCCGCCTCATGGGCCGGCGCGACCGTCAGCAGCGTCATCATCGCGACACCGGCCGCGACGGCGACATAGGCCGCCGTGGTCATGTTGCGGCCGGCGGTGGCGGAAACGAAGCGCGTCAAGGCCGGAAGGACGAGCCGCTTGGACATCGGAACGGAGCTTGCCTGTCGATGAACTGCTGGAATTGAGGCCCTGCGAACGGCGGAGCCGATGTCACAACGTGCCTCTCCCGGTTGAGGCCGTCAACGCGCAGGCCATGGCGGGATGCTCGCGGCGAAAGACCCATCAGTTGGACGAAAGGCCTAACCATGTTGGCCCGATTTTGCGCCCGCGAATGTGAGAAATCGGACAAAACGTCGCTTTTTCCCCGTATATCAGGGATGCTGGTTCGCCGCTGCGACTCCTGTGTGACTAGGCAGGCGATTCGGGCAGGCAAACCAGGGCAGGAATGAAGCGACTAATAAGACGATCTTATTCACTTCTTGAGAATTGGCTGGTTTCCGATGGATACCTCACATCTCGCGCAGCACGCCGGCGCCGCCGGGAGTCTCTTCGCTTCGATCTTCGTGGTCGCCACGCTGTCAATGCGCACCATGATCCCGTTGCGCGTGTTCGCCATCCTGACCAACATCATCCTGATCGCGACCGCGATCCCGACGCACAATTACGCGACGCTGATTCTGCATGCCGTGCTGCTGCCGGTGAACACCTATCGGCTGCACCAGATGCTGCAACTTGTCCGCAACGTGAAAAGATCGGTCAACAGCGATCTGTCGATGGATTGGCTCAGGCCGTTCACGACGGAGCGCAAATGCACCGCGGGGGAAGTCCTGTTCTACAAGGACGAGAAGGCCGACAGCATGTTCTACATTGTCAGCGGCCGCTTCCGCCTGGTCGAATCGGGCATCGAGCTGCCGGTCGGCGCCCTCGTCGGCGAGTTCGGCATGCTGTCGCCGTCGAACACGCGAACCCAGACGCTGGAGTGCGTCGAGACCGGCATGGTGCTGTCGGTGACCTATGACCAGGTCGAGCAGCTTTACGTCCAGAACCCGGCCTTCGGCTTCTACTTTCTGCGACTCGCCAGCGCCCGTCTGTTCCAGAATATCTCGACGCTCGAGCAGCAACTCGCGCAGCACACGACCCCACAGGTTGCGGAGCCAAAACCTGCATGAGCCCCGTGACGAGTTCTGGAGGCGCCGCAGTGCCGGATGACGACGGTCTCCTGGCTTCGCTCCGTTACCTCTTTGCCGACATCATCGGCGATGAGGACGAGGGGCCGCCGGTGCTGCCCGACGCCTGCCCGGACCATCTCGGGCCGGCCGTCACCAAGGCCATCAATCTGTTGATCGCCTATCAGGGCACGAGCTACGCCCAGCTCTATATCGACCGGCTCAAGCGCTTCGTCGGCCGCCGCGGCGTCGACGACGCCCTGCTTGCCGAGATCGCCCGCTTGATGGCGGAGCGCATGGCCTATGAGGACGCGATCCGCATCGCGCAGCTCAAGCTTGGCGAAGTCAACGCGGTGGGCGGCCTTGCGGCGCGCTCGGCCGACGACGTCAAGAAGTTTCGCCTGGACGAGTTGATCGACGCCCTGCCGGCAGTGGTCGCCGATCCGGTGCTCGGCGTGCTGGATCAATTCGGCTGGCGGCGTCGCCGGATCTCGATCCGCTTCAGCGCCAACAACCGCTTCAGCGTTCGCCGGCTCAGGATCGAGGCGGGCCTGAAGCGCTGGCGGCTGTTCTCGGGACGCTATGCCAGGGAGCGCGTCTGGGTCGAGCGTTGGCTGCACATGATCGACCGCAGCCTGACCAAGCAGCCGGGCGCCGCCCCGGCGCTCGTGCAGACCGCGACCATGGTCCAGGGCTACGGCGATCCCTACCGCCAGGGCATCGCGGACTGGCACGTGATCATCGACGGGCTCGCCAAGCCGACCTTCGACGGCGTGCTCGTGCTCCCCGACCTTGCCGGCGCCATTACGGAAGCGCGCGCAGCCTCCATGCCAGATCCGCGGCAGGCAGCGCTGAAGCGCAAGATCGCGGAAATCCGCGCCCGGGCACCGGCGGTTGGCTCGCATTGAACGGGATTTCCAGTGCTGGACCCGTCATCCCCGCGCAAAGGCGAAGCCTTTGTCGCTGGAGGTGCGAGCCTTGCGGCGCAATTGCGCCGCTGGGCGAGCCTCGAAGGATGCACGGCCACAGATGGGCCCTCGCCCTTCGAGACGGCCGCCTTGCGGCCTCCTCAAGGTGACGGTGATAGCTCCCGCGTCATTGCGCGCGAAGCGAAGCAACCCATAGCGCCGCAAGCGGAGAACACCTACCGCTTGATGTGCGGCGGCTCGTCGTAGCCGCGGCGGCTGGAATAGAACAACAGGCCCATCAGGCCGATGCAAACCGCAGCCAGAACCGCAATGCCGATCGTGAACACCACGATGCCGTAGGCCGGCACCGGAGCGTCCACAGTCAGGCCTTCATAGGCGTAGGCGCCGACGGCGGCCAAAAAGGCCAGCAGGCCGATGCTGATTGCAATGCGCATGCGTAGCTGCCTCTGCTGAGGGCCGAGGGCAACAGGGCAGTTGCGCCGGTTATCCCGCCGCGGCGGTGGCCTTGGCCAGCGCCTGCTGTCCGGCTTCGGTCAACTCGGAGAGCGTCGTCCTGCCGCTCTTGGCGCATTTGATGATGTATCTGGCAACGCGGCGGCGGGTGTCATGTTCCTCGCCGTGAGCTGCGTCTGAACAAACGCGATCGAGCGCAGCGTTCATGGCGAAGAGCGTGCGTGAGTCAAACCGTTCCTCGATCATCGCAGCTCTCCTTTGCGACTCGCGGCTACTTGCGGAACGTCAGCCATTCGCTGACTTCCATCACAGTCTCGGTCTGTCTGGCCTTCTTCATCAGCATTTCGCGTTCCCGTCCCGGCGGCAGCTTGCGCGCCGCAATGCGCGAATCTTCGGCGAATTTCTGCAAGCGGTTTTCGAACGATCCGGGAGGCCGCGACCTGTTGCGCTTCTTCTTGATCATGCCGTCTCCGAGCTGGAACAGCAATACTAGGCTTGTTCCCCGGACGCCGTCGTTAACCCATGACATCGGTCGAATTGAAAAACCGCGCGCCCCGAAATCGCGACCCAAAATCGCGACCCAAGATCGCGACCTGGGATCGCGAAGATCGCAGGAACGATCTTCGGCGCTCTGCGTAACACCCGTGCGTTCGCTGCTTTGCTCCCCGAAAGGCGGTGGACCACTCCGGTGACGGGCCTCGGCGAATTTGATCGCCGGGGCCCGCATGTCTTCCAGCAAGGCAGCCAAGGAAACAATAAGGACATAAGCAATGGTACATTCCAATCAGGGCATCGTGAAAGACAACAAGGGGCAGGAGCAGCCGGCCGACAAGCAGCGCGCGCAGGCCGCGCAGAAGACCGACCCGCGAAAGTCGAATGCGCGCGAAGCGACGCGTGATCCGAAATTGAACGATGCCGACAAGACGCCGGGATCCGGCATGACATCGGACGACCGCGGCGATCCTCCAACGGGCTGAACGTCGTTCCGCTCTGCAGCAATCGCGGCAATGCGGCAGGAACGATGACCCGGGTCGACCGTTGGCGTCGAAGGATCAATGGAGAATTGACATGGCGATGGACGAGAAGGAGGTCGGAAACCTGATCGGCAGCGACAAGGTCGAGGGCACCGCGGTCTATGGCTCCGACGAGCGCAAGATCGGCTCGATCGAACGGGTGATGATCGACAAGAAGAGCGGGCGGGTGTCTTACGCCGTGCTTGGTTTCGGCGGCATTCTCGGTCTCGGCAACGACCATTATCCGCTGCCCTGGCAGTCGCTCAAATACGACACGAGGCTGGGCGGCTATGTCACCGGCGTCACCGAGAGCCAGCTGCGCGGCGCGCCGAAATACGGCAGCGAGCGCGAGTGGAATTGGTCCGATATCGGCACCACGCGCGCGGTGAACGACTACTACGGCGTGCCGTTCGTCTGAACGTCCCTTAGACGTCCCCTTGAGCGGGGGACCCGTATTTCACCGGTGGTACCCACCGGGAGCCGAGGTGTGTGTGATGCTCGGGGATGTAACCGTCGCATCGTTGGGACGTCTGTACACTAGTGAACATACGTCAATAGCTGTGCAAGGTAACATACGTAATTGAAGTCGGTCCTGCAGTTGCCCGATTAAACATGCGGGAGACCAATCGTTGGCGTCGCTAGTCCGGAAATTGGAGCAGTTTGCACGGCTTTCGCCGGTAGACCAGGTCCTTCTCAATCGCGCGTCTACCGAGCGCGTCCGCCATTTTGGTCCGCGGGTCGACATCGTCCGCGAGGGCGAGAAGCCGAAGGACGTCCATCTGATCCTGTCCGGCTGGGCCTATCGCTACAAGCAGCTCGAGGACGGCCGGCGTCAGATCGTGGCTTTCTTCCTGCCCGGCGACATTTGCGATGTGAACGTCTTCATCCTGCGCGAGATGGACCATTCGATCGGTACCGTCACGGCTGTGTCGATCGCCGACCTCTCCCGCGAATTCTTCGACAAGGTCGCAGCCGGACATCCGCGCATCGTGACCGCGTTCTGGTGGGAAACCCTGGTCAACGCGGCGATCCAGCGCGAATGGACCATGAGCCTCGGCCAGCGAACGGCGCTGGAGCGGATGGCCCATCTGCTGTGCGAGATCTGGCTCCGGCTGCGTGCCGCAGGCCTGACCCAGGGCGACAGCTGTGATTTCCCGCTGACCCAGGGCGATCTCGCCGATGCCACCGGGCTCTCCAAGGTTCACGTCAACCGAACGCTGCAGGAATTGCGCGCCGGCGGCCTGATCGTACTCAAGGGAAAGACCCTGGTCGTCCCCAATCTCGAGCGGCTGATGCAGGCCGGCCTGTTCAACCCGAACTACCTGCATATGGATCACGAGGGACGGCAGCTCGACGCCGCTGCGACGCCGACGGACACGGCGGTCGGGTAAGTAGCCCGCTCCGCTGCATGTCGCGAGAGCGCGGATGTATGGTTCACCGGCCGTTCAATATAGGCGGTGTCGTCCTGGCGAAAGCCAGGACGACAGTGGTGCATGTGGCGCGACCGCAGGGACGACAGTTGTATTTGTGGCGTGACCAACGGCCTGGTTTCACCCATTCGCCGCCTTCACCACCACGAGGTTCTCGTCCGGCGTCGCCGGGTGGCGCTTGAGGTGATCGCGGCGCAGTGCGATCTCGTCGCGGACCAATTCGTAGCCGAGCTTGAACGTGTCCATTCCGTCGCCGGAAACGGTGCCGTCGCGCAGGCCGGTCACCGCGCCGCGCAGGATCGCCTCGAGCTCGTCCTGCAATTCGTCGAGATGCTCGGCGCAGGTAGCGTGCTCGACGCGCTCGCCGATGTCGAGGATCCTGCCCGCCAGCTCGCTGGCCTTCTCGGGTGCAACGCGGGTGATCTTGGTGTAGATCGCGGCGAAGATCGAGCCGATGATGCTGAGCGCGGCGGCGCCGAGATACATCACGTCGCTGTAGCGATCCATGAACGACTTGGTATCGTCGTTGATGTATTCGGCGGCGCCCTGATGGGCGACGATGAAGGCGTCCTTGTCGGTCGCCGCCGGCTCGATCTTGGAGGCGAAGCCGTCGTCGAGCGCGAGTTCCGACTTGTTCTCATAGATGATGCGCGCGAGCTCGGCGGCTGTCGTCGTGGACATCGAGGATTGCGCGACCAGCAGCCATTCCAGTCCGATGGTGTCGACCTCGTCATCGGGGATCACCGGCGAGGACGACAGCATGCCGGTCGAGACCGTCTCCTCCGAAATCGCCGGGTATTTGCGCGCCAGCGCCTTGGCCGCGTCGATTGCATTCAGCGTGAAGCCGCCGGCGCGCTTGGCATATTGCTCGTAGGTCTTGTCCTTCACGATCTTCGAGGCATGCTCGATCGCGATCACGGCGGCGAAGCCGGAGGCGAACAGCTTGTCGAAAGATGTGTTCGGCGGCGCCTGCTGTACCCGCTGCGCCGCGTCGGGGCTGTCGGCAATCTCGAGCGCGCTGCGGACGAAATTGACGCTGTTCTCGCCGTCGCCGACGACCGCGATCCGCTTCTTCTTGAGCTCGCTCAGCGATTTGATCTTCTTGCCGCCGGGGCTGAGCACCAGCACCACGTCATGCTCGAGGATCGCGATGGCGCGGGCACGCGGCGGCACCCTTGCATCGGTGCGCAGGATGGCAAGCGAGGCGTCGCGGCGATCGAATTGCGCCAGCGCCTTGGCGTTGTCGGGGTTCGGCGTGATCTTCAGCCGCAGCCGTGACGAATTGTTCTTCAGCACGGTGGCGAGCTTGGCGGCGAATTTCGCCTCCGGGCCCTTGGCATCGCCGACCGCGAACACCAGCGTTTCGGAATTGCGCAGCCAGAGGCGGCCGCCGATCACGGTGACCGCGCTCAGCAGCAGCGTCAGCAGGGTGAAGATGATGATCTGCGCGCGGTTGGTCTTGACGACCGGTTTGGCGACCGGTGGGCGCGGCGGCATCGGCGCAGGCGAGGGGGCTTCGGCACTCATGGCTGATTACCTGGCTCGTCACCCGTCCGGGACGGCCCGTTGCCGTAACCCGATCGGCGCGGCGCTGCCCGGTGAATCCGTAAATGGCTATAAAAGAAAGAAAATTTCCTATGTTGCCGACGATATACCTCCCCGGGGGGAATGCAAACCGGCTGCCGGCCGTAACCTTAATCTCGGCCGGCCTGCGCCGCGATGCCACATGACCATTGCCACTATCGACGGTCGGACCGAGATGTGATTTTCGAGGAGGCGCAGGTGCATTCCGGCGCCGGAGATGTCATAAATGAGACACGCTTCGGTTTGCGGAATTGTGCTGACGGCCTGACCCGGATTTCTTGCAATCACATTCATCGAAGTAAAAGGGCGTCAGCTTGTTGTTTCCCTCCATGTCATCGTCGGTGTCGGTTGGTGCCCTGGTGGGATGGATGTTGCTTCTCACCGCAAAGCACATCATCGCCGACTTCATGCTGCAGAACGCCTGGATGGCGATCGGCAAGGATCAGAAGACCGGCTGGGCGCTGCCGCTGCTGGCGCACTGCCTGGTCCATCTCGCGGTTGCCCTGGCGCTGATCCTGGTGGTGGCGCCGCGGTTCTGGTACGTCGCCTTCATCGACTTCGTGATCCACATCATCGTCGATCGGGCTAAGGGCATCTGCGCCTCGCATTTCGGCGTGACGCTGGAATCCGGCCATCCCTGGTTCTGGACCCTGATCGGGGTCGACCAGGCGCTGCACCACCTCACCGGCTTCGCGCTGTCGATCTATATGGCCGCGAACTGAGCGGGTTTCGCGCGCCTTTCCTCACATCCTGGGACCAGGAATCCAGATGCCCGCGACGCGGGCGGATGTGATTCGCGCGCAACGGGCAAGGCCCTCCGGAAGCGACCGGAAGCCGTGGTTAACCTTTCGTTAGAGGATTACGCGGCATCTTCCCGATCGAGGGGGATTTGCAAATGTTTTCAAGCCGCGACGCCTTCGAGAACGATGCCTGCCCGGTTGCCGACGATCTGCTCGGCCAGATGTACCGCGCCAATCCGAACGGGCTCTCGTTGCTGGTTGCCAATGTCGCGCCCGACGTCAGGGCGAGGCTCGCGCTGTTCTGCTATCGCCGCAGCCATCTGCACGCGCTCGCGGTGGCGATTGCTTCGAGCTGCAGCGAGTGGGAGCTGGCGAATTCGGGTGGCCGTGTCGGCTCGACGCTCTACGCGCTGTCGCGCGAGCCGGCCCGCGCCGCGACCGTTTCGCATGGTGGCCGCAAGCCGATCACGCTGTCGACCAAGCCGCTGACGACCTTCGCGCCGATCGTCGATGACGAGCTCGACGACGAGGACGTCAGCGACAGGGTCACGGCGTAACGTCTGGTCAGATCGGCTGCGCGCTCGCGATGAGCGGCAGCCCGTGCCGGCGCCGCGCCATCGCGCATTCCGCGTCGCCCGGCTGGCAGGTCCGGCATACCTCCGGCCGCACCGCATAGACTTCGCAGCGCGTTGCTTCTCCGACCCGGCCCGCTAGCGCCGAGCAGCGATCGCCCTCGCAGCGCATGCCTGATTGTCGCGCGTTGACGAATTGCGGTGGGATCAGATCGAGCTGCGCGTCGTCCTCGATGGTGAAGCGCGGCCAGTTCTCCGAATAGCTGCAGCAGGCGCCGCAGGACTGGCAGGGGTTTGCGTCGGCTGCGTCGGTCGCGTTGTCAGCCATCAGGTGTCCCTCGGCGCTTCCCAGACCAAGCTGCGGCGCCAGCGCGCCCTGAGCAGGTCGCGCCGCTCCGGATATTTCTCGTCGTGATAGACCGCCGTGACCACGCGGTCGGTGCGGAAGCTGCGGAAATCCTTGCGCAGCTCGCACCAGGCGGCGAGCAGCCGCACCGCCTCGTGATAGCCGACCGCGATCGGCCAGATCGTGCGCTCGCTATCGCGGCCATGCTCGTCGCGATAGTTCAGCGTGATCTTCTTGCCCTCATGGATCTGGCTGCGGGTCCTGACCATGTCGATGCGGTCGGGCTCCCGGTTCCAGGCCGAGCGGGCCCGGCTCGCCGGCTCCAGCACGAACGGCCGCAGCCGGTCGGGCACGGTCTCGGCGATCTTGGCCATCAGGTCCTCGGCCGCGCGCGCCAGCGCCGGATCGGCGTGGCCGACCACCCATTGCGCGCCGAGCACGCAGGCCTCGATCTCGTCGGGTGTCAGCATCAAGGGCGGCAGGTCGAATCCCTTCTCCAGGATGTAGCCCATGCCGGCCTCGCCGCGGATCGGCACCCGCTGCTCGATCAGGCTGGCGATGTCGCGATAGATCGTCCGCTTCGATGTCTCGAGCTCGGCTGCGATTGCATCGGCAGTCAAAGGCTTACGGGTGCGTCGGAGCACCTGGATGATCTGAAACAGCCGGTCGGCGCGTCTCATGGCAACTCTCTCGATCGCTCTCTTGGCACGTGTCTGGTCGAGTGTCTCGGTAGCTGTTTCGGCAGCCGTCTTGACGAGTGTCTTGACGGGTCTCGTCTCTCTCGGTGCGCAGGCTTTTCTGGGCCCCGGCCGGCTACTGCTGACAGCATGTTGGCAGCAGGTGGGGGCTATATCAGGACAACACCTCAAGTGAAGGGAATTTGTCCATGACGAATCTTGACGAACTCGGTTTCCGGCAGGCGCAAGACTTTGCGCTGGAACAGCTGGTCACGGTCTACTCCACTTCCGGCGACCTGCGCTGGGCCCTGGTCGCGCTGATCGCACAGTCGATCAGCACGGTCTGGTCCTACG
Organism: Bradyrhizobium pachyrhizi; assembly: GCF_001189245.1. Taxonomy (GTDB): domain Bacteria; phylum Pseudomonadota; class Alphaproteobacteria; order Rhizobiales; family Xanthobacteraceae; genus Bradyrhizobium; species Bradyrhizobium pachyrhizi. The sequence continues at coordinate 164,067 of NZ_LFIQ01000024.1, forward strand.
GGCGGGCACGGCTGGTCAAGCGCGTTCGCGAGGCGGTTCGCCGCCTCGCACCCGTCGGCCCGTTCGACAGTGAATGCCACTACTGCTGACACCATGCTGGCAGCAGGGGACGGCTAGCTTCAATTCACGACCACAGGCGATCGGGAGCTTCATATGATTACGCTTTTTGGCTTTGGCACGGGCTTCGGCTTGCCGGAAATCAGCCCCTTCGTGACCAAAACCGAGGTCCAGCTCAAGATGGCCGGGCTCGACTATCGCAAAGAGAAGGCGATGCCGCCGGCCTCTCCCAAGGGCCAGCTGCCGTTCATCGCCGACGATGGCGAGACGATCGCCGATTCGACCTTCATCCGCGCCCATATCGAGGGCAAATACGGCTTCGATTTCGACGCGCCGCTCAGCCTGCAGGCGCGCGCCCAGGCCTGGGCCTTCGAGCGCATGATCGAACATCACGTCTACTGGGCGCTGGTCGGCGCGCGATGGGTCGACGACACCAATTTCGCCAAGGGGCCCGCGCATTTCTTCGACGGCGCGCCCGACCATATGCGCGACAAGATGCGCGAGGACGCCCAGTTCCGCGTTGCCGAGAATTATCTGCTGAGCGGGCTTGGCCGCCACGGACCTGACGAAGACGTCGATCTCGCGATCCGCTCGCTGTTCGCGCTGGCGGTCCAGCTCGGCGACAAGCCGTATCTGATGGGTGATGCGCCGTGCGGCACCGATGCCACCGCGTTCGGCGCGCTGGCGGGAATCCTCACCCCGTTCTTCGATTCGCCGCTGCGCGAGCGCACCGAGAAGTTCGACAATCTCACCGCCTATGTCGGCCGGATGATGCGGCAATATTATCCGGAATTCGCCTGGGCGCCGCTGCAGCAGCAGGCGGCCTAAAGCGCGATCGCGCTTTAGGTTTAGTTCGGGGCATGATCCTTCCGAAAAACCGCTTCGCACTTTTCCGAATCATGCCTGGGCCGGCGCGGCAGGAGCGGGCTGGCCCTTCAATGCGGCGAGCTCCGCCTCGAGCTCGGCGATGCGCTGGTCGCGCGAGGCCAGCGCCGCCGCCACATCGGCCGCGTCGAACTTCTGCGGAATGTGCTGCGGGCAGTTGGTGTCCCACGCCGCGACCTTGAACAGGATCACCTGCTCGGGCCGCGCCCGGTAACCCTGCGGCATCAGCGCGCGCGTCAACGCCGGATCGTCCTCCACCACATTCGCCTCACCCCACAGCTTGACGCGGCGGCGGTGCGCGTAATCCATCACGAAGATATAGGCCTTGGCATTCTCCGAGAGATTGCCCTGCGTGATGAACTGGCGGTTGCCGCTGTAGTCGGCGAACGCGATGGTGTGCTTGTCGAGCACCTTGATAAAGCCCTTCGGCCCGCCGCGATGCTGGATGTAGGGCTGGCCGTCGACCGATGCGGTCGCGAGATAGAAGCTGTTCACCTCGCTGAGGAAGCCGGCGAGGTTCTCGTCGATCTCGCTGCGCCAGCCGCCATGCGCCTCGAGCTCGGCGTAGGTGGCGCGCGAGCCCTTGCGGGTCTGGATCGCCTTCACCGCCGGACTGAATGCGACGTCGCTCGGATAGCTGTGACCATCTGACATCGGTGCCTCCCGTGACGGGCGCCTTAAGCGGTTGTCCTCACTGCTTAAGATGGACATTCCTAGATCGTAAGCAATCTTGTGCATTGACACTTCACTGTTGCCAATTATGCAATAGTGCCATGGACCGGATCGACGCCATGCAGGCCTTCGTCGCGGTGGCGGACCTCGAGGGGTTTGCCCCCGCCGCCCGCAAGCTCGGCCTGTCGCCGTCCGCCATCACGCGGCTGATCGCGGCGCTGGAGGAGCGGCTCGGCGCGCGGCTGCTGCAGCGGACCACGCGGCAGGTGACGCTGACCGACGCCGGCTCGCGCTATCTGGAGCGGGCGCGCCGGATCCTCGCCGATGTCGAGGAGGCCGAGGACGCGGTCGAGAACGAGCGCACCCGCCCCGAGGGGCGGCTGGTGATCTCGGCACCGTTCGGCTTCGGGCGGCTCCATGTCAGCCCGGTGGTGAGCGCCTATCTGAAGCGCTATCCCGGCGTCGGCGTCGATCTGCGGCTGTCCGATCGCAGGATCAATCTGGTCGAGGACGGCGTCGACCTCGCGGTCAGGCTTGGGCACCTGCCGGATTCGACGCTGGTGGCGCGGCATGTCGGCCGGATGCGCCGCATCGTGGTGGCGTCGGCCGGCTATCTCAAGCGTCGCGGCGAGCCGAAGCGACCGGCGGACCTCACCGCCCACGACACGATCCAGTTCGGCGCCATGACCGCGACGCCGGATTGGCGTTTCATGGAGGATGGCCGCGAAGTCCGCATCACCCCTACGCCGCGCTTCACCAGCAACAGCTCGGACGCCGCCATCCAGTACGCCGAGCAGGACGGCGGACTGACCCGGGTGATGGCCTATCAGGCCGCCGAATCGCTGAAGGCGCGGCGGCTCCAGATCGTGCTCGCCGAGTTCGAGCAGCCGGCGGTGCCGATCCACGTCGTCTATCCGACGACGCGGCTGTTGTCGGCCAAGGTGCGGACCTTCATCGATATCGTGACCGAGATCACCGACTGGTATTTCGACTAGCTCACCGGCGGCTTCTTCGGCACCACGCGGAAGGTGCCGCTGGCGCGCGCGATGGTCACGCCGTCGGCCTTGATCAGGCTCTGCGCGAAGCAGATCGTGCTGCCGGTCTTGATCACGTCGCTCTCGATCGCGAGCCATTGCCCGACATTGGCGGAGCCGACGAAATCGACCGCGAGCGAGATCGTGACGAACGAGGTGGTCCAGCCGGTCGCCTGGCCGCAGCTATAGCCCATCGCGTTGTCGGCAAGGGCTGCGATCAGACCGCCATGGATCAGGCCGCGGCCGTTGGTATGTGGCCTCGCCAGCCGCAGGCCGATGATGACGGCACGCTCGGTCTTCTTTTGGTAGAGCGGCTCCCAGGGCTCGGTGAGCGGGCTCTTGCGGAACAGCGGCTCGAAGCCTTGAGGGACGTCTTGGGGATTGTCGGGCACGACTTGCGTATCGGTGGTCATCTGAAGCTCGCATATGACGTTGCGTTGATGCCATTGAACGCGATGTCGATGACGGTTTCACCGCCTACAAAGTTTTAAACGGGATTTGCACGGCTGTTTGAAGCTCGCTCGCGCCGGGTGCGGGATACAATATCAGCATCGCGGCCGCTTCCCAACCGTGACGCAGTTCACGCGCATCCCGCCGCAGTTTGTGACATGCTTCGCGCCGCGTCCATGGCATGAGGAGAGACCATGTCGGCCGTGACCCGCCTGACCTATCTTCGCATCGCGCTCGTCGTGGTCGGTCTGATCGCGATTTTCGCCGTCTATCCGCTGTTCCAGCTCTGGCCGTCCGGCTGGTCCTGGGGCCACGGCCATTCGCATTACCCGATGATGATCGTCGGCATCTATGCGACGCTCGGCGTATTCCTGCTGCTCGCCGCGCGGGATCCGCTGCAGCACCGCAGCCTGATCTGGTTCACGGTGTGGTCGAGCGTCGTGCATGGCGGCATCATGGCCGTGCAGGCGGTCAGTGACGAGGCCGAGCGCGGTCACCTGCTGGGCGACGTCCCGGCGCTGTTGCTGATCGCGCTGGTGCTGGCCTGGCTGATGCCGAAGCCGGCCGTGGCGGCTGCCTAAGCACAGGCATCACGTCCCGTCATCCTAGGAGGCGCGTAGCGCTGTCTCGAGGGATCGACGGCCACCGGCCGGGCCGTGCATCCTTCGAGGCTTGCTGCGCCGCCGGGATGACGAAGCCGGCAGTCGGTGATCAGAACGGCAGTCCCACATAATTCTCCGACAGCGAGGTCGAGGCCGCCTTCGAACTGACGAGGTAGTCGAGCTCGGCGATCTGGATGCGCGCGGCGAATTCGCCCTCGTCGGGGAATTTGTGCAGCATCGAGGTCATCCACCAGGAGAAGCGCACCGCCTTCCAGACCCGCGCCAGCGCTTTCGCCGAATACCCATCGATGCCGGCGGAGGATTTCTCGTCGTAATATTCGCGCAGCGCCTGCGACAGATAATGCACGTCGCTGGCGGCAAGGTTGAGGCCCTTGGCGCCGGTCGGCGGCACGATGTGCGAGGCGTCGCCGGCCAGGAACATGCGGCCGAACCGCATCGGCTCGGCGACGAAGCTGCGCAGCGGCGCGATGCTCTTTTCGATCGAGGGGCCGGTGACGATCTCGTCGGCGGCCTTCTGGTCGAGGCGCCGCTTCAATTCGTCCCAGAACCGCTCGTCCGACCATTGGTCGACATGATCGTCGAGCGGGCACTGCACGTAATAGCGGCTGCGGTGGGTCGAGCGCATCGTGCACAGCGCAAAGCCGCGCGCATGGTTGTTGTAGATCAGTTCCGGCGAGACCGGCGGCGTCTCCGAGAGGATGCCGAGCCAGCCGAACGGATACACCCGCTCGTAGCTGGTGATCGCCGACGCCGGTACGCTGGCGCGGCTGACGCCGTGGAAGCCGTCGCAGCCGGCGATGAAGTCGCAGGCGATCTCGTGGGTGACGCCGTCCTTGACGTAGCTGACGCGCGGATGATCGGTGTCGAAATCAAGCGGCTTGACGTCGGCCGCCGAGTAGATCGAGGTCAGGCTGGCCGCCTTGCGGGCATTCATCAGGTCGAGCGTGACCTCGGTCTGGCCGTAGATGGTCACGGTCTTGCCGGTCGAGCCATGCAGATCGATGCGGTGCCGCGCGCCGCCGAACGCCAGTTCGAGACCGTGATGGATCAGGCCCTCCTGGTGCAGCCGGGAAGCGGCACCGACGCTCTCGAGCAGCGACACGGTGCCTTCCTCGAGCAGCCCGGCGCGAATCCGTCCCAGCACATAGTCCGGGGTCTGCCGCTCAAGAATGATGTTGTCTACGCCGAAAGTATGAAGTAGTTGCCCAAGCAACAGTCCGGCCGGACCTGCACCAATGATTGCTACTTTTGTCCGCAATACCTTGTCCTCCCGATCGGATAGGCTTTTAGCCGGTGCCCGCGCCGTCAACTTGCCAAGGCAACTATATCATATAACGGTTTTGGCAAGACGGATTTGCGCGCGACGCACGTTCGCCGCAGCGCAAGATGCGGCGGCGTGGGACCGGGGCGGAGGGTGCGACGAGGCGTCCGCCCGGCGGATTTCGTCTTGAATATCCGTCTGAATTAGATAACATGTTAAGTAATGAGGCCGGGCACCAAGCTCGCCCTGGAGAGGAGGAGACGTGATGAGGAAAACAGTGTTGGCGGTGTTGATGGCCGCCGCCATCGTGCCGGCTGCGCGACCTGCTGTCGCGCAGGACAAGACCGTCAATCTCAAGGTGTCGCTATGGGTGCCGCCGGCGCATCCGCTGGTGCCGGCGACCCAGGCCTGGGCCGCCGACATCGAGAAGGCATCGGGCGGCACCATCAAGGTCACCGTGTTTCCGTCCGAGCAGCTCGGCAAGGCGTTCGACCATTACGACATGGCGCGCGACGGCATCGCCGACGTCACCTATGTCAATCCCGGCTATCAGCCCGGCCGTTTCCCGATCGCGGCCGCGGGCCAGCTTCCGTTCACCTTCTCCGACGGCAAGAAGGGCACGCTGGCGCTGAACGAGTGGTACCACAAATATGCGCCGACCGAGATGAAGGACACCAAGCTGTGCTTCGCCTTCATCCACGATCCGGGTGCGCTGCACGGCAAGAAGAAGATCGTGCTGCCGAGCGACCTCTCCGGCGTCAAGGTGCGGCCCGCGCAGAGCACCATCGGCGAGATGGTGAAGATGTTCGGCGGCACCAATGTGCAGGCCTCCGCGCCGGAATCGCGCGATGCGATCGAGCGCGGTGTGGCCGACGAAATCACCTTCCCCTGGGGCTCGATCTTCCTGTTCGGCATCGACAAGGTGGTGAAGTACCACATGGACGTGCCGCTCTATTCGACGGTGTTCACCTACAACATGAACCTCGCCAAATATAATTCGATGTCGGCTGCCCAGAAGAAGGTGATCGACGACCACTGCACGCCGGAATGGGCCTCCAAGGTCACCGACCCCTGGACCGATTTCGAAGCCAATGGCCGCACCAAGATGAAGGCGCTGGAAGGCCACGAGGTCTATCCGCTGACTTCGGATCAGCTCGCCGAGTGGAAGAAGGCGGTCAAGCCGCTGCGCGATAGCTGGGCCGAGGCGGTGAAAAGGGCCGGCGGCGATGCGGCAAAGATCGGCGCCGATCTGGAGGCCACGCTGAAGAAGTTCGAGGCGGGGATCTAAGGCGCTGCCGAGGCAAATGAGGTCGTCGTGCCCGGGCTTGTCCCGGGCATCCACGCCTTACTGCTGAACGGTAACGAAGACGTGGATGGCCGGGACAAGCCCGGCCATGACGCGGGGTGGGATCTCGAAGCATGGCTGCCAATTCCGAAGTCTCCCAAGACGGCGTCATCACCGGCCCACCCGAGCCGGCGCGCAAGAATTTCATGGATCGCTTCATCGATTCGATCGAATGGGTCGCGGCCTTCTTCGTCGGCGTCGTCGCGCTTAATACCTTCACCGCGGTGTTCATGCGAAAATTCTTCGCGGTGACGATCCCCGACTACTACAATTTCGGCCAGTTCCTGCTCGGCATCCTGATTTTCTGGGGCATTGCGGCGACGAGCTATCGCGGCACCCACATCACCGTGGATCTGGTCTGGGCCAACGCCTCGCCGCGCTACCAGCGCTGGATCGACATCTTCGCGACGCTGGTGCTGCTGTTCGTGGTGAGCGTGCAGACCTACACGCTGGTCGACAAGGTGATCGACACCAGGAACAGCCATATCGTCACCATGGATCTCGGCGTGCCGGTCTGGCCGTTCTTCCTGGTGTCGTGGATCGGCGACGTCTCCGCGGTGCTGCTGATCGCGATCCGCACCTACCGCCTGATCTTCCATCCGGAAGATATCCATGATGCCAAGATCAAGACCGCGGAGTAGACGGCCATGAGTCTCGACCTCAGTCCCGAGACCGTCGCCGTTATCGGCTTTGTCAGCCTGTTCGTGCTGATGCTGCTCCGTGTCCCCGTCGGCATGGCGATGGGCCTCGTCGGCATCACCGGTTTTGGCTATCTCACCGGCTTCGCGCCGGCGCTCAAGCTGGTCGGCCAGACCACGATGCGCACGGTGACGGATTATTCCTTCGGCGTGATCCCGATGTTCTTGCTGATGGGCGCCTTCGTGTCGGTCTCGGGCATCAGCCGCGAGCTGTTCCGCGCCGCCAACACTTTCGTCGGTCATTGGAAGGGCGGGCTCGGCATTGCGACGATCGCAGCCTGCGGCGGCTTCGCCGCGATCTCGGGCTCGTCGGTCGCGACCGCCGCGACCTTCTCGGCCGTGGCCTATCCCGAGATGCGCCGCTTCGGCTATCCGCAATCATTCGCCGCGGGCGTGATCGCGGTCGGCGGCACGCTCGGAGCGATGCTGCCGCCGTCCACCGTGCTCGCGGTCTACGGCATCATCACCCAGCAGGACATCGGCAAGCTGTTCATCGCGGGCGTGGTGCCGGGCCTGCTCGCGATCCTGATGCACATGATCACGATCGGCATCATCGGCGTGACGCGGCCCGGCTTCCTGCCGGCGGGAAAGAAGGCGTCGTGGCACGAGCGCTTCGTCGCGCTACGTGACGTCTGGTCGCCGCTGCTGCTGTTCCTGTTCGTGATCGGCGGGCTCTATGGCGGCTTCTTTGTCCCGACCGAAGCCGGCGCGGTTGGCGCGGTGGGCGCCTTCATCATCGGTATCCTGCGCGGCAAGCTGACCAGGGAAGGCATCCTGCAATCGCTGCTGCAGGCGACGCGCACCGCCGCCGCCGTGTTCACGGTGTTGATCGGCGCGCTCTGCTTCGGCTATTTCCTCACCATCACCCAGACGCCGCAGCACGTCACCGAATTCCTCACCGGGCTCGGCATCGGCCCCTATGGCGTGCTGGCGCTGATCCTCCTGATGTATCTGGTGCTCGGCTGCCTGATGGACGCGATGGCGATGGTGATCCTCACCGTGCCGATCGTGTTTCCGGTAGTGACCGCGCTCGGCTTCGATCCGATCTGGTTCGGCATCATCATCGTCATGACGGTTGAGCTCGGCCTGATCCATCCTCCGGTCGGCATGAACGTGTTCGTGATCAAGAGCGTGATCAAGGACGTCAACATGTCGACGATCTTTGTCGGCGTGCTGCCGTTCGTCATCACCGACCTGATCCGGCTGGTGATCCTGATCCTGTTCCCTCTGCTCGCGACCTGGCTGCCGCAGCGCATGATTGGTTAGGCCCATGAATCCCGAGCTTGAGACCAGATACGTCTTCACCATTACCGCCCGGATCGCCGAGGTGACGTCCGCCGGCGACATCGGCACCGGCGTCCGCCGCATCATTCCGATCATCGGCGGCGAGGTGAGGGGCGAGAAGGTCAACGGCAAGGTGCTGGCGTTCGGTGCCGACTTCCAGATCATCCGGCCCGATGAGCTGATCGAGCTAGAGGCGAAATACGCCTTCGAGACCGACGACGGCGCCGTCGTCTATGTCGAGAACAAGGGCATCCGCTTCGGGCCGTTCGAACTGCTGCAGAAGCTGAAGCGCGGCGAGGCCGTCGATCCGAAGCTGATCTATTTCCGCACCGTGCCGAAATTCGAAACCGGCGCCGAAAACTACCGCTGGCTGATGCAGCACATCTTCATCGGCTCCGCCGCCCGCCACGCCGACCGCGTCGTGATCGACGTGCATCAGGTGCTTTAGTTTCGCACACTTGCAGTCTCACCTGCCGCGATCCGCCCCAACATTCGGTGTCGTCCCTGCGAAAGCAGGG
>NZ_LFIQ01000024.1:172903-173510 GCF_001189245.1 Bradyrhizobium pachyrhizi
AGGAGGGAGCGCGCGTATCCATTCCATCACCGTCACCCTGAGGAGGCCGCGCAGCGGCCGTCTCGAAGGGTCGACGGCCACCAGCCGTGCGCGCTCATATTGACTCTCCCGCTAATCGTTATAATACATAACTATTCTGAACCGGAAACAATAACGCCATGGGAAACGCTGCCGGCGGGGGAGACGCCTCGCTGCTCAGGATCGAGACGCGAGGGGCGGTGCTGACGGTCGGGCTGAACCGTCCCGCCAAGCGCAATGCGCTGAACGACGGCATCATCCTGGCGCTGCGGGATTGCTTTTCCGCGATACCGGATGCGGTCGGCGCCGTCGTCATCCATGGTATCGGCGATCACTTCTCGTCCGGCCTCGATCTCTCCGAACTGACCGAGCGCGACGCCACCGAGGGCCTGGTGCATTCCCAGATGTGGCACCGCGTGTTCGACCGCATCCAGTATTGCCGCGTGCCGGTCATCGCCGCGCTGAAGGGCGCGGTGATCGGCGGCGGGCTGGAGCTGGCCTGCGCCGCGCATATCCGGGTCGCCGAGCCGTCGGCCTATTTCGCGCTGCCGGAGGGTCAGCGCGGCATCTTCGTCGGCGGCGGCGGATC
>NZ_LFIQ01000024.1:173520-175869 GCF_001189245.1 Bradyrhizobium pachyrhizi
CGGACATGATGCTGACCGGGCGGGTCTATTCGGCGACCGAGGGTGCCGCCTACGGCTTCTCGCAATATCTCACCGAGGCCGACGGCGCGCTGCCGAAAGCGCTGGAGCTGGCCGAGCGCGTCGCCGCCAATGCGCCGCTGACCAACTTCGCCGTGTTGCAGGCGCTGCCGATGATCGCCGAGGCCAATCCGCAGACCGGCCTGTTGATGGAATCGCTGATGGCGACGGTGGCGCAGAGCGACAAGGAAGCCAAGAAGCGCATCCGCGCGTTTCTTGATCGCAAGACCGCCAAGGTGAAGCCGACATGAGCGCCGCGCCGTCTGGGAACACTGCGAGCGCGCATCCGCTGCGCCCGATCTCGTTCGGCAATCCTGACGTCACCGTCGAGCGCCGCGACGACGGCACCATCTATCTCCGACCGAAGCTCAGCCTCGCTGATTTTCCGGTTCGCATCACCGATCGGCTGCACCACTGGGCGAAGGCCGAGCCGAACCGCGTGTTCATGGCCGAGCGTGCCGCCGGTGGCGGCTGGCGGCAAATCACCTACGCGCAATTGCTCGAGGCTATCAGGCGCATCGCCTCCGCCTTGATCGTGCGCGGATTGTCGGCCGAGCGGCCGATCGTGATCCTGTCGGGCAATTCGATCGATCATGCCCTGATGGCGCTCGGCGCGCTCTATGCCGGCGTTCCGTTCTGCCCGGTGTCGCCGGCCTATTCGCTGGTGTCGCGCGACTATGGCAAGCTCAGCTTCGTCATCAAGCTTCTGACGCCAGGCCTCATCTTTGTCGACGATGCCGACAAGTTCGCCGACGCGCTGCGTACCAATGTCGGATCCGACGTCGAGATCGCCGCAAGCCGCGGCACCGTGCCCGGCCGTGAGGTGACGCGCCTCGCCGGTCTCTTGGCGACGCCGGAAGACCCGCGCCTCGATGCGACCCATGCGGCGATCGGTCCGGACACGATCGCGAAATTCCTGCTGACGTCGGGGTCGACCGGCAATCCCAAGGCCGTCATCAACACCCAGCGCATGATCTGCGCCAACCAGGTGATGCTGCGCGAGACGCTGGCGTTCCTCAAGGACGAGCCGCCGGTCATCGTCGACTGGCTGCCGTGGAATCACACCTTTGGCGGCAATCACAATGTCGGGCTGACGCTCTATAACGGCGGCTCGATGTATCTCGACGAGGGCAAGCCGATGCCCGGCGGCATCGAGGAGACGGTGCGGAACCTGCGCGAGATCTCGCCGACGGTCTATTTCAACGTGCCGAAAGGCTATGAATCGCTGCTGCCCTATCTGCGCGACGACGCCGGTCTGCGGGCAAGATTCTTCGACCGGCTGCATGCGATGTTCTTCTCGGGCGCCGCGCTGTCGCCGTTCGTCTGGAACAGCCTCGATGCGCTCGCCGTGCAGGAGAAGGGCTATCGTGTGCCGATGCTGACCGGCCTCGGTGCCACCGAGACCTCGCCGTTCTTCATGTCGGTGCGCCCGGATACCAGCCGCTCCGGCCATGTCGGGCTTCCGGTGTCGGGCAATGATGCGAAGCTCGTTCCGAACAACGGCAAGCTCGAGGTCCGCGCCAGGGGCCCGAACGTGACGCCGGGCTACTGGCGGCAGCCCGAGCTGACCGCCAAGGCGTTCGACGAGGAAGGCTTTTATAAGTTCGGCGACGCGCTGAAGCCCGCCGACGCTGGTGATCTCGATGCCGGGTTCGATTTCGACGGCCGCATCGCCGAGGATTTCAAGCTGGCGAGCGGCACCTGGGTCAGTGTCGGACCGTTGCGGGCGCGCTTCGTCGGCTCCTGCGCGCCGCTGGTGCGCGACGTCGTGATCGCGGGGCTCAACCGCGACGAGCTTGCTGCGATCGTGATCCTCGATCTCGACGGCTGCCGCCTGATCAACCCGCAGCTCGCCTCTGGCGACATCGCGGCCGCGGCCAACGATCCGCTGGTGCGGGCGGCCTTCCGCGAGCGCTTCGCGCGCGTGCTGGCCGGCGCCACCGGCTCGTCGAACCGGATCGCGCGCGCGATCCTGCTCGACACGCCGCTGTCGATCGATCGCGGCGAGGTCACCGACAAGGGCTCGATCAACCAGCGCGCGGTGCAGGAGCATCGCACGGACATCATCGGAGCGCTTTATGCGCCGGTGCCCCCGGCATCGGTGATCACACTCGTCTAGTTCTCGAACAGGAGAAAGCCATGCAGTTGAAGGACCAGGCCGCCATCGTCACCGGCGGTGCATCGGGATTGGGCGCTGCGACCGCGCGCCGTCTCGCCGCGCAGGGCGCCAAGGTCGCGGTCTGCGACCTCAACGCCAAGCTCGCCGAGAGCGTCGCGGCCGAGATCGGCGGC
>NZ_LFIQ01000024.1:175879-179274 GCF_001189245.1 Bradyrhizobium pachyrhizi
AGCCGCGGTCGCTGCCGCCGCCAAGGCGCACGGCCCGGCGCGCGTACTGGTCAATTGCGCCGGCATCGGGGTGGCCAAACGCGTGATCGGCCGCGAGGGGCCGATGGCGCTGGCCGACTTCGACAAGGTGATCAAGGTCAATCTGATCGGCTCGTTCAACATGCTGCGGCTTGCCACTGCTGACATGGCCAAGTTCGAGCCGCTCGCAACCGGCGAGCGCGGCGTCGTGATCTCGACGGCCTCGGTCGCGGCCTATGACGGCCAGATCGGGCAGGCGGCCTATTCGGCATCGAAGGGCGGCATCGTCGCGATGACGCTGCCGATCGCGCGCGAACTCGCGCAGTTCGGCATCCGCGTGCTGACCATCGCGCCCGGTCTGTTCATGACGCCCTTGCTGGCCGGCCTGCCGCAGGAAGCGCAGGATTCGCTCGCCGCCGCGATTCCGTTCCCGCGCCGGCTCGGCCAGGCCGACGAGTTTGCCTCGCTGGCGCTGCACATGATCGACAACCCCTATCTGAACGGCGAAGTGGTGCGGCTCGATGCCGCGCTCCGGATGGCGCCGCGCTGAAGCATGATCCGGAAGAGCATAAAGCGCGCTTCCGGATCGCTCATGCTCGATCAAGGATAAACCATGTTCGTCAATCGGCGCGACGTGCAGATCCAGTGGGGCGATTGCGACCCCGCCAACATCGTCTACTACCCGCGCTACTTCGCGATGTTCGACGACTCGACCTCGATCATGTTCGAAGCCGCCGGTTGCTCGAAGCAGGACCTCGTCCACAAATACGGCCTGGTCGGCATTCCCATGGTCGACACGCGGGCGAAATTTCACATCCCGTCGACCCATGGCGACTGGATTACCATCGAAAGCCGGATCGAGAGCATCAAGCGCTCGAGCTTCGAGGTGGTGCACCGCGTGTTCAAGGGTGAGGCGTTGGCGATCGAGGCGTTCGAAACCCGGGTGCTGGTCGGCCGCCACCCGGACGATCCCGCCAAGCTGAAATCGGCGCCGTTTCCGCAGGAGATTATTGACCGCTTCATGAAGGGCTGACTCGCACCCCCTCATGACCTAAAGAAGGGGCTGAATTGGCCCGCAAAACCGGTTTAAACCCAAAAAACTTAACTGCAGGGAGGAATGAATGAGGAAGGCCACTCTCGCCGCGGCGCTCGCAGCAGCCATCGCGCTGCCGGGCGCGCCCGCACTGGCGCAGACCAATGAAATCACCATCGGTATCTCGATCTCGACTACGGGTCCTGCCGCGGCGCTCGGCATTCCCGAGCGCAACGCGCTCGATTTCGTGCCGAAGGAGATCGGCGGCGTACCACTGAAGCTGATCGTGCTCGACGACGGCGGCGATCCGACGGCTGCGACCACCAACGCGCGGCGCTTCGTCACCGAGTCCAAGGCCGACATCATCATGGGCTCCTGCACCACGCCGCCGTCGATCGCGGTGTCGACGGTCGCCAACGAGGCCGGCATCCCGCATTTCGGCCTCGCGCCGTTCCCGATCAACGAGGCGCGCATGAAGTGGTCGGTCGACCTGCCGCAGTCGATTCCGATCATGGGCAAGGTGCTCTACGAGCACATGAAGGCGCACAACATCAAGACCGTCGGCTATATCGGCTATTCGGATTCCTACGGCGACCTCTGGGTCAACGACTTCAAGGCGCAGGCCGTGCCGATGGGCCTGACCATGACCGACGAGGAGCGCTTCGCGCGTCCGGATACCTCGGTCGCCGGCCAGGTGCTGAAGCTCGTCGCCGCCAATCCCGACGCCATCCTGGTCGGTGCTTCCGGCACCGCCGCGGCGCTGCCGCAGACCGCGCTGCGCGAGCGCGGCTACAAGGGTTTGATCTACCAGACCCACGGCGCCGCCAGCATGGACTTCATCCGCATCGCCGGTGCGGCCGCGGAAGGCGTCATCATGTCGGCCGGTCCGATCATGTCGCCGGAAACCCAGCCCGACAGCGCGCTGACCAAGAAGCCCGGCCTCGCGCTGAATACGGCCTATGAAGCCAAGTACGGCGCCAACAGCCGCAGCCAGTTCGCCGGCCACTCCTACGATGCCTTCGAGGTGATGAAGCGCGTCATCCCGGTGGCGCTGAAGACCGCCAAGCCCGGCACGCCGGAATTCCGCGAGGCGATCCGCAAGGCGTTCATCTCCGAGAAGGAGATCGTCGCGACCCAGGGCGTCTACAACTGGACCGAAAAGGATCGCTACGGCCTCGACGACCGTTCGCGCATCCTGCTGACGGTCAAGGACGGCAAATACGTCCCGGCGATGTAAGTTGGCTCACCATCCGTGAAACGAAGAAGCCGGTCCCGATGCGGGCCGGCTTTTTCCTTACCCTCCCCTGGAGGGGGAGGGTCGCTTCGCATCGCGGGAGCGATGTGAAGCGGGGCAGGGTGAAAGTCTATCGCCGCCGGTGGTGCCTCAATGGCACGGCTTCCGCCTCGCGAGTGCCGTAGAGTTCGACATAAATCCGCTCCAGCACGGCACTGAGGTCAGCCGTGATCTCCGAATTCCAGAAGCGGATGACGCGATATCCCTCGTTCTCCAGCCATTGCTGCCGCTCGCGATCGCGCAGTGCAGTGTCATCGTCGTTGTGGTGTCCACCGTCGAGCTCGATGATCATCCGCTTGGCCGGGCAAAAGAAGTCGACGACATAGGGACCGATCGCGGCTTGCCTTCGAAAATGCGTTCCGTCCGTTGGCAGCTCTCTCAGCCCGCGCCACAGGATTCGTTCATGCGGCGTCGTGTCGGCGCGCAGCTTCTTCGCAGCCGCTCTTAGGATCGATGCTGAGACCATTTGCGCGGCTTCACCCCACCCCGATCGCACCCGCGATGCTGCGCATCGCCGCGTGCCCTCGACCCTCCCCCTCCAGGGGAGGGTGAAGTGGAGCGCAATCTTCGCGCGAATGCAAGTCGATGGACGGCTCTTACCCTCCCCTGGAGGGGGAGGGTCGCTTCGCAGCGCGAGTAGCGATGCGAAGCGGGGTGGGGTGACGGTCTATCGCCGTCGGCAGTACCTCAATCACCACTGGCAACCGACGTACAACAAGGGCAATCTAAATCGCGCTCTCGCCTTCGTGCTGGAAGCCGAGATAGCTCGCGGCGACGCCCTTGTTGGCGGCGATGTCCTTGGCGGTACCTGACAGCACGAACTCGCCGAGCTCCATGACATAGGCGCGGTCGGCGATCTGCAATGCGGCCTGGGCGTTCTGCTCGACCAGGAGCACCGAGACGCCGGCAGCGCGGAGCTCGCCGACGATGCGGAAGATGTCGGCGACGATGATCGGGGCGAGGCCGAGGCTCGGCTCGTCCAGCATCAAGAGCTTCGGCGCGCCCATCAGCGCGCGGCCCATCGCCAGCATCTGCTGCTCGCCGCCGGAC
>NZ_LFIQ01000024.1:179284-187119 GCF_001189245.1 Bradyrhizobium pachyrhizi
TCCGGCAAGCTGCTTGCGCCGCTCCTTGAGCCGCGGAAACAGCGTGTAGACCCGCTCCAGCGAGGCCGCCGCGACCGCCTTCGCAATCCGGAACGCGCCGAGCTCGAGATTGTCCTCGACATTCATGGTGCCGAACAATTCGCGATGCTCGGGCACCAGGCTGAGGCCGGTGGCGACGCGGTCCTCGATATCGAGCGGCGCCATGTCGACGCCGGCGAAGCTGGTGCGACCCTTCAGCGGCAGCACGCCCATGATGGCGTTGAGCAAGGTGGTCTTGCCGGCGCCGTTGGCACCGATGATGGTGACGATCTCGTTCTGGGCGACGTCGAGCGAAACGCCGCGCACCGCCTCGACCTTGCCGTAGGAGATGTGGACGTCGGTCACCGATAGCAGCGCACTCATGCGGCGGCTCCGAGATAGGCCTTGATCACGTCGGGATTGCGCTTGATCGCGGCCGGCGTGCCCTCGGCGATCTTGGTGCCGAAATCCAGCACCACGATGCGGTCGGCGAGATCCATCACGAACCCCATGTCGTGCTCGACCAAGAGCACCGACATGCCGCCGTCGCGCAATTGCCGGAGCAGCGCGGCGAGCCGCTGCTTCTCCATGTGGCGCAGGCCGGCGGCCGGCTCATCGAGCAGCAGCAGCATCGGATCGACGCACAGCGCGCGGGCGATCTCGACGATGCGTTGCTGCCCGAGCGACAGCGAGCCCGCGAGCTGGTCGATCTGGTCCGACAGGCCGACGCGCGCGATCTGCCGCGCGGCTTCCGCCAGCAGCCTCGCCTCATCAGCGCGGTCTAGCCGCAGCATGCTGGAGATCGCGCCGGAATTGCCGCGCAGATGCGTGCCGATCGCGACGTTCTCCAGCACGGTCATGTCGGGCACCAGCTTGACGTGCTGAAAAGTCCTGGAAACGCCGAGCTTGACCACCTCCTGCGGCGGAGCGTTCGCGACCTCGTTGCCGAGCACGGAGATCTTGCCGCTGGTTGCGGTCAGGACGCCGGTGATCAAATTGAAGGTCGTGCTCTTGCCGGCGCCGTTTGGGCCGATCAGCGCGACGATCTCGCCAGCGTTGACGTCGAACGAGACGTCGTTGACCGCGAGCACGCCGCCGAACTGCTTGCGCGCCCTGTCGATGTGCAGAAGGATCGGAGACGTTCCTGGCGCCCGTTCGCGGTGCTCCAGGTTCACGGACGTGTCCGGGGTCTTGCGGGCGGGCTTGAACGGCAGCCGCGACATCAGCCAGGGCCAGACACCCTGAGGTGCGAGCTGCAGCAGCAGCACCAGCATGATGCCGAACACGATGGTCTCGAGTTGGCTCTGGCCGCCGAAGATGTAGGGCAGGTAGCTCTGCAACACCTCCTTGAGGATCACGACGATGCCGGCGCCGAGCACGCCGCCCCAGACGTAACCGGCGCCGCCGACCACGGCGATGAACAGATACTCGATGCCGGCCTGCGCGCCGAACGGCGTCGGGTTGGCGGCGCGCTGGAAATGCGCATAGAGCCAGCCGGACAGGCCGGCCAGCACCGCGGCATAGATGAACACCAACAGCTTCGCGCGCGGCGTCTGCACGCCGAACGCTTCGGCGGCGACATGGCCGCGCCGCAACGCGCGGATCGCGCGCCCGGTGCGGGAGTCCAAGAGGTTCATGGTGAGTAGCGCGGACAGCAGCACCGCGACCCAGATCGCATAATAGATCGCATCCGGGCTCAGCATCTTGAACGAGCCGACCGAGAGCGGCGGAATGCCGGAGATGCCGTCGTTGCGGCCGAGGAATTCGAGCTTGCTGAACAGATAGAACAGCCCGATGCCCCAGGCGATGGTGCCGAGCGGCAGATAATGGCCGGATAGCCGCACCGTGACGATGCCGAGCAGCACGGCGGCGATGCCGCTGACCAAGAGCGAAGCCGGCAGCGTCAGCCAGGGCGAGACGCCGTAGGCGGTGGTCAGCACCGCCGTGGTGTAGGCGCCGAACCCGCAGAACGCGGCCTGGCCGAACGAGGTCAGGCCGCCGACGCCGGTGAGCAGCACGAGGCCCATCGCGACCAGCGCGGCGAGGCCGATATTGTCGAGCAGCACGATCCAGAACGGCGGGATGCCCGGGACAAGCGGAATCACCGCCATCACGAGCGCGAAGATGATGAGGGGAAGGCGCTGCGTCATCGCGCTCAATCCTTCTCTTCTTCGACCTCGGGCGCCGCGAGCGAGCGCAACACGAGCACGGGGAGGATCAGCGTGAACACGATGACTTCCTTGAAATTGCTGGCGTAGAACGACGAGAAGGCCTCGACGATGCCGACCACG
Organism: Bradyrhizobium pachyrhizi; assembly: GCF_001189245.1. Lineage (GTDB taxonomy): Bacteria > Pseudomonadota > Alphaproteobacteria > Rhizobiales > Xanthobacteraceae > Bradyrhizobium > Bradyrhizobium pachyrhizi. Next base: position 181,594 of record NZ_LFIQ01000024.1, read on the forward strand.
ATGGCGGCGACCGCGGTCAGGGGATAGCTGACCAGGCCGCCGATGATGGCGGCGATGAAGCCCTTCAGGCCGATCAGGAAGCCGGTGTCGTAATAGAGCGTCGTGATCGGCACGATCAGGATGCCGGAGATCGCGCCGATGACGGAGGCGAGCAGGAATGCGATCTGGCCGGACAGCGTGGTGCGGATGCCGACCAGGCGGGCGCCGAGGCGGTTGACCGCGGTGGCGCGCAGCGCCTTGCCGGTCTTGGTGTAGCCGAAGAACAGCCACAGGGCGACGATGAAGCCGATCGTCAGGCCGTAGACCGCAAGGCTTTGGCCGGTGAAGCGCAGCGGGCCGGCGGTTACTGCGGCATTCGACAGCGCAGGCGCGCGCAGGCCTTCGGCGCCGAAGAACACCAGGCCGAGGCCCTGCAGCGCCAGATGGCAGCCGACCGAGGCGATCAGCAGCACCAGCACGGAGGTGTGCGCGATCGGCTGGAACGCGATGCGGTAGAGGAACAGCCCGATCGCCGCCACGATCAGGAGCGCGAGCGCGATGTTGACGGCGATCGGCGTGCCGGGACCGACCAGCGCGTAAATCAGGCCGAGCAGCGCGACGGGAAAGGCGATGTTGAGCGCGACCGAGTGGATCACCAGCCGCGCATGCAGCGCGTTGCGGGCGAAGAACAGGTCGAGGGCGAAGGCGACGAGGCCCATCGCGACCGCAAGCCGTGCGGTGCCGGGCACCTGGCCGGTCGCCAGCATGGCGTAGCTCAGCGCGCCGTAGGTGACGAATTCGCCCTGCGGGATCAGGATCACCCGCGTGACCGCGAACACCAGCACCAGGGCCAGCCCAAGCAGTGCGTAGATCGCGCCATTGGTGATGCCGTCCTGCAGCAGGAACAGCATGATCGTTGTGTTCAAGGCCGAGCGCTCCCCCTCAAGCGTCGGACCGCCTCAACCGGTCGTGCCGGTCAGGTCGGCCGATATCGGCTGTTGAAAGGTGCCGACATTTGATATAGTCCATAACAATTATTAGATATAATCTCAAGGTCCCCGAGTGTCGTGCGGGATTCTTGTACCGGGATTGCGAGCCTGGAGCGATGACTGTTTCCAAGACCGCCACCGATGCCCTCCGTTCGTCGCGCGCCCTGCGCAGGGAACCGGCCGACTCTGCCGGGGACGACAGCATGCTGCAACTGGGCGAACTGTCCGGATTGCTCGGCTATTCGTTGAAGCGCGCGCAGCTCAGGGTATTCGAGGACTTCCTGCGCTGCGTCGCGCCGCTGCAGCTGACGCCGGCACAGTTCTCGGTGCTGCTTCTGCTCGACAAGAATCCGGGCCGCAACCAGACCGAGATCGCCAACACACTCGGCATCCTCAGGCCGAATTTCGTTGCGATGCTCGACGCGCTGGAGAGCCGCGACCTTTGCGCGCGGATGCGCTCCACCAACGACCGCCGTTCCCACATCCTCGTCCTGACCGACAAGGGCCGCGCCGTGCTGGCGCGCGCCAAGAAGCTGGTCGCCAACAAGCACGAGGCGCGGCTGATCGAGGTGCTCGGTCCGGCTAACCACGCCGCGCTGCTGGAGATGCTGGCGAAGCTTGCGCAGGAGTTTTGACGCTCTTGTCATTCCGGCGCGTCGCGTAGCGACGAACCCGGAATCTCGCGCGACAATCTCTAAAGCGCGATGAGATTAGGTTGAATCGTCGTCGCGCTTTAGCTCCTTGTTTGAGCATGATCTTTTCGGAAAACCGCTTCGCACTTTTCCGGATCATGCTTTAGATTCCGGGTTCGCGCTGACGCGCGCCCCGGAATGACGAAGGTGGATCAATCCACCAGGATCACCCGCACATCGTTGACATTCGTCAGTGTCGGCCCGGTCAGCAGCAAATCCCCGGTCTGCGCGAAGAAGCCGGTGGCATCGTTGTTCTCGAGATAGGCCTTCGGATCGAGGCCGATCGATTTCATCTTCGCGAATGTCGCCTGGTCGATCACTGCGCCGGCCGGGTCGGTCGCGCTGCCGGCGCCGCCGTCGGCGCCGTCGGTATCGGCGGCCAGCGCCGAGACGTCGGGCGTATCCTTCAGCAGGCCGGCCAGCGCCAGCGCGTATTCCTGGTTGGGGCCGCCGCGGCCGTTGCCGCGCACCGTCACCGTGAGCTCGCCGCCGGAGATGACCGCAACCCGCTTGCCTTCGCTGCGCGCCTTCAGCGCAAGCCGCGCGTGCTCGGCCGCGACGTCGCGGGCCTCGCCTTCGAGATCGGCGCCGAGCGCGATGGTCTCATAGCCGGCGTCCCGCGCGACCTTCACCGCGGCGTCGATCGAGGCCTTCGGCTTTGCCAGCAGTTCGAATGTCGCCCGCGCGAAGGCGGCATCGCCGGGCTTGCAGCTTTCGTTCGCGGGATCGTCGAGCGCGCGACGGACCGCGTCGTCGATGGAGAGATTGTATCTGGCGACCAGCGCGCGGGCATCCGCCAGCGTGGTCGGATCCGGCACCGTTGGACCCGAGGCGATCGCGGAGGGATCGTCATGCGGCACGTCTGATATCGCCAGCGTGACGATCTCGGCGGCATGCTGACCGGCGCGCGCCAGCCGTCCGCCCTTGATACGCGAGAGATGTTTGCGCACGGTGTTCATCTCGCCGATCGGTGCGCCGGAGCGCAGCAGCGCGCGGTTGACCTGCTGCTTCTGGGCAAAGCTCACGCCCTCGACCGGCGCGATCCAGTTCGCCGAACCGCCGCCGGTCAGCAGCACCAGCAGGAAATCGTCCGGGGTCGCTGTCGCGGCGAGCCGCAGCGTGTCGTCCGCCGCTTTGAGCCCGGCCTCGTCGGGCACCGGGTGGCCGGCTTCGACCACCTTGATGCGGCGGGTCGGCACGCCATGGCCGTGGCGGGTGGTGGCGATGCCGACCAGCCGCGACGGATCGAGCTCGAGCGCGTCGAGATAATGCCGCTCGGCCGCCGCGGCCATCGCCGCGGCGCCCTTGCCTGCGCAGAGACAGATCACCCGTCCCTTCGGCACCGGCCGCAGCCGCGGCGCCAGCACGACATCGGGATGCGCAGCCGCCACCGCGGCATCGAAGATCGAACGCAGGAAAGGACGACGGTCGGTCATGGTTGTGCCTTATGTAACGCGGTCAGTTTCCGCCGACTTCGCCGCTGATGACGTCGCCGAACAATTGCCAGCGCTCGCCCTTGAACTGCATCAGCTGGAGCTGTTCGATCGGCTGGAAGTCGGCAGGCCCGGTCGACAGCGTCACGCCGGGCAGCAGGCCGCCCTGCGCGAATTGCTTCAGGCTCGCCGCCTGCTTCATCACATTGGCGCGGGTGAGGTCGTCACCGCAGCGGCGCAGCACCTCGACCATCGTGGTCGCCATGTTGTAGCCGGTCATCGCCGAGGCATCGACGCGGTTGGTGTCGGGCATGTATTTGGCGAGCAGGTCGTCGAACGCCTTCATGCCGGCGTCGTCCTTCCATTGCGGATCGCTGGCGTCCTTGGCGTAGGCGGCCGAGATCACGCCCTGCGCATTGTCGAGGCCGGCCGGACGCATCACGGTCGCGGTGGAGGCCGAGACGTTCGAGACGATGGTCACCGGCTTCCAGTTCATCTCGCCGAGCTTCTTGATCGCCTGCGCGCCGAATTTCGGCGTGGTGAAGAAGACGATGACGTCGGGATTGGAGGATTTCAGCCGCACCACATGGGAATCGATCGTCGGCTCGGCGACTTCATAGCTCTCCTTGGCGACGACGCGCGCGGGGTCGCTGGCGAAGCCGTCTTCCAGCCCCTTGAGGTAGTCCTTGCCCATGTCGTCGTTCTGGTAGAGCACCGCGACCTTGGTGCCGGGCTTTTCCTTGAGCAGATATTTCGCGTAGATCCGCGACTCGCTCTGATAGCTGGGCAGCCAGCCCATGGTCCAGGGGAAGGCCTTCGGATCGTTCCACTTGGTCGCGCCGGTGGCGACGAACAGCTGCGGCACCTTCTTGGCGTTGAGATATTTCTGGATCGCGGTGTTGGAGGCGGTGCCGAGCGTGCCGAACAGGAACAGCACCTCGTCGCTCTCGACCAGCTTGCGGGCCTGCTCGACGGCCTTCGGCGGCGAGTAGGCGTCGTCGTAGGAGACGAAAGTAATCTTGCGCCCGTTGATGCCGCCGTCGTCGTTGACCTTCTTGAACACCGCGGCCATCGCCTTGCCGACCACGCCATAGGCCGAGGCCGGGCCGCTATAGGGCACGATGTTGCCGATCTTGATCTCGGTGTCGCTCGCACCGGTGTCGTATTTCTTCTGCGCCCATGCGGCATTGCCGGTCGCGGCGGCGACGGCGAGGCCGAGCAGGGCGGTTGCGACACGGTGTCGGATCGGCATCGGCATTTCCCGAAATCTCCTTGTTGTTGCCGCCGCGCAAGGGCGTCGGTTTCTTGTCGGGGTTCTTGCCGGTTTACCTAGCGTATTGCCGGGCAAAGTGTAAGCAGGCATTGCCCGGGCCGGCCTGCGAGCAGGCTATGGCTATAAACTCCGGTTTCCGACGCGTTTTCTTCGCGCGAACCGGTACCCGCTTCGCCCGAAAACGCGCCAACAAAAAGCCCCCTGCGACGGTATCGCAGGGGGGCCTTTCCCGGTCGAGGGGCGGCGGGAAATCAGCCGCCGACGTCGGCGCTGATGACCTCGCCGAACAGTTCCCATTTCTCGCCCTTGAACTTCATCAGCTGCAGCTGACTGATCGGCGCGAAATCGTTTGCCGCGGTGTTGATCTTGACGCCAGGCAGCAGCACCTCGGTGCGGAAGTCCTTCAGGCTTGCGGCCTGCTTCATGATGTTCTCGCGGGTGAGGTTGTCGCCGCATTGCTTCAGCACCTGGACCAGCGTCTGCGCCACGCCGAAGCCGACCACGGTGCCGCCGTCGAGCTTGTCGCCTTCAGGGAAGTCCTTGGCCATGAAGGCGTAGAACTCCTTCATGCCGGGGTCATTGTCCCATTGCTTGTCGGAAGCGTCCTTCAGGTAGGCGGCGGAGATGATGTCCTGCGCGTTCTCGAAGCCGGCCGGCTTGATCACGCTGCCGACCGAGGCCGACACGTTGTTGAGGAAGTGGGTCGGCTTCCAGCCGATCTCGGCGACCTTCTTGATCGCCTGCGCCGCGAATTTCGGCGTTGCGATGTCGATGAAGACGTCGGCGTTGCTCGCCTTCAGCTTGACGATGTTGCTGTCGATGGTCGGCTGGGAGGTCTCGAAGCTTTCTTCTGCAACGATCATGCTGGCGGCCTTCTGGCCAAGCCCGTCCTTCAGGCCCTTCAGGTAGTCCTTGCCGTAATCGTCATTCTGGTAGAGCACCGCGATCTTGGCGTTCGGCATGTTCTTCAGGATGTACTTGGCGTAGATCTGGGTCTCGCTCTGGTAGTTGGGCTGCCAGCCCATGGTCCAGGGAAAGTCCTTCGGGTCGTTCCACTTGGTGGCGCCGGTGGCGACGAACAGCTGCGGTACTTTCTTGGAGTTCATGTATTTCTGGATCGCCGAGTTCGACGGCGTGCCGAGCGAGTTGAAGATCAGCAG
>NZ_LFIQ01000024.1:187129-191137 GCF_001189245.1 Bradyrhizobium pachyrhizi
GGCGTCGTTGATCTTCTTGAAATAGGCGGCCTCGGTGCGGCCGATCACGCCATAGGCGGATGCGGGGCCGCTATAGGGCATGATGTTGCCGATCTTGATCTCGGTGTCGCTGGCGCCGGTGTCGTATTTCTTCTGGGCAAGCGCAGCGCTGCCGGATGTCGCGACGAGCGCGAGCGCGGCCCCGAGGACCGCAAGTTTCTTGGTAGCGGACATCTATGTCTCTCTCCCTGTTTGTCAGACGCATGTGTCTCGGCCCTCTTGCTTGGAGAGCTCTTTATTTGGCTGCAGTGATTATCATTTTAGGCGGTTCGCCTCAATGAGAAGCCCCTGCGGCAAACGCCGCAGGGGCGGTATCTTTGGTCGACCTTTCCGGCCTAACCGCCGACGTCGGCGCTCAAGACTTCGCCGAAGCGCTCCCAGGTCTCGCCCTTGAAGCGGATCAGTTGCAGTTGCGAGAGCGGCGCGAAGTCGGTCGCCGAGGTGTTGACCTTGACGCCGGGCAGCAGGCCGCCGGGCTCGTAATCGCGAATGCTGGCCGCCTGCTTCATGATGTTCTCGCGGGTCAGATTGTCGCCGCAGGCCTTGAGCACGTGGACCAGGCCCTGCGAGACGATATAGGCGTACATCACGGAGGCATCGGCCCGGTTCGCTTCCGGATAGTACTTATCGAGGAATTCGTTCCAGCCGATCATCGCCTTGTCGGTCTTCCACTGCGCGTCGGTCGGATCCTTGAAATATTGCGACGAGATGATGTCCTGGGCGTTCTCGAAGCCCGCGGGCTTGATCACGCTGCCGATCGATCCGGAGACGTTGTTGAGGAAGTGCAGCGGTTTCCAGCTGAGCTCGGCGTTCTTCTTGATCGCCTGCGCCGCGAATTTCGGCGTGGTGATGTTCATGAAGACGTCGGCGCCCGAGGCCTTCAGCCTCACGATGTGGGAATCGATAGTCGGCTCCGAGACCTCGTAGCTGTCCTCGGCGACGATCATCGAGGCGGCCTTGGCCCCGAGTCCGTCCTTGAATCCCTTCAGATAGTCCTTGCCGTAATCGTCGTTCTGGTAGAGCACCGCGATCTTGGCGTTGGGATTGTTCTTCAGGATGTATTTGGCGTAGATCTGGGTCTCGCTCTGGTAGTTGGGCTGCCAGCCCATGGTCCAGGGAAAGTCCTTCGGGTCGTTCCACTTGGTGGCGCCGGTGGCGACGAACAACTGCGGCACCTTCTTCTGGTTCATGTATTTCTGGATCGCCGAGTTCGGCGGCGTGCCGAGCGAATTGAAGATCAGCAGCACTTCGTCGCTCTCGACCAGCTTGCGGGCCTGCTCCACCGTCTTCGGCGGCGAGTAGGCGTCGTCATAGGAGATGAAGTTGATCTTGCGGCCGTTGATGCCGCCCTGGTCGTTGATCATCTTGAAATAGGCGGTCTCGGTGCGGCCGATCACGCCATAGGCGGATGCGGGGCCGCTATAGGGCATGATGTTGCCGATCTTGATCTCGGTGTCGCTGGCGCCGGTGTCGTATTTCTTCTGGGCAAGCGCAGCGCTGCCGGATGCGGCGACGAGCGCAAGCGCAGCAGCAAATGCCGTCAATTGTCGTATTGCAGACATGCCGTTTCTCTCCCTGATTGCAGATGATGTGTCGCGGCCCCCTGTTTCGAGGGCTCATTATTGGTCGTAAAAACTATCATCTTACCTGGGGTGTCTCAATGAAAAGCCCCTGCGGCATTGCGGCAGGGGCTGCGTCTTTAGTCGACCACCCTCAAGGCGGGCCGCTGCTCAAAAATTCGCCAACGCGTTCGCCTGTGCGCGGCGCCAACCGCAGAGATTGCGGTCGAGTAAAGCGGCGCCGTTGAGTTGAGCGCGCGGCCGAACAGACCGACGTGACGATCAGTTGCTCAGATTGCTCGAAATGATGTCCCCGAACAGCTCCCACCTTTCGCCTTTGAACCGCATCAGGCGCAATTGCTTGATCGGTGCGAAATCGGTGGCCGAGGTGTTGATGCTGATGCCCGGCAGCAGCGTGCCGGGGACGAAATCCTTCAGGCTTGCGGCCTGCTTCATGACATTGGCGCGGGTGAGGTCGTCACCGCACATCTCCAGCACCTGCACCATGGTCTGTGCGGCGGCGTAGCCGAACGAGGTGGCGCCGTCGAGCTTGTTGGCGTCGGGATAATTCTTCTTGAGGAAGGCAAGGAATTTCTCCATCCCGGGATCCTTGTCCCACTGCGGATCGGCGCCGTCCTTGAGATAGGATGCCGACAGGATACCCTGCGAATTCTCGAAGCCCGCCGGCTGCATCACGCCGCCGACCGAGGCCGAGACATTGGCGACGATCTGCAACGGCGTCCACGCGATCTCGGCGGCCTTCTTGATCGCCTGTGCCGCGAATTTCGGCGTCGTGATGCTGACGAATGTGTCGGCACCGGTGGCCTTCAGCTTGACGATGTGGCTGTCGATCGTGGGCTCGGATGTCTCGTAGGCCTCGTCGGTGACGATCATCGATGCCTTGTCGCCGAAGGCGTCCTTCAAGCCCTTGAGGTAGTCCTTGCCGAAATCGTCGTTCTGGTAGAGCACGGCGACCTTGGCGTCGGGCTTGTGCTTCATGATGTATTTTGCGTAGACCCGCGCCTCGTCCTGGTAGGACGGCTGCCAGCCCATGGTCCACGGATAATCTTTCGGGTCGTTCCACTTCGAGGCGCCGGAGGCGATGAACAGCTGCGGCACCTGCTTCTCGTTCATGTATTTCCGGATCGCCGCATTGGTCGCGGTCCCGACCGAGCCGAACAGCAGCAGAACTTCGTCGTTCTCGACCAGCTTGCGCGCCTGCTCCACCGTCTTGGGCGGCGAGTAGCCGTCATCGTAGGAGATGAACTTGATCTTGCGGCCGTGGATGCCGCCGGCATCGTTGATCATCCTGAAGTAGGCGGCCTCGGTCTTGCCGATCGTGCCGTAGGCCGAGGCGGGGCCGCTGTAGGGCATGATGTTGCCGATCTTGATCTCGGTGTCGCTGGCCCCGGTGTCGTATTTCTTCTGCGCCAGCGCGACATTGCAGCTCGTCAAGGTCAGAGCGAATGCGGACAACAGCGCCGCCAGGGACGGGCGTACGGCAGTCATGGTTTCCCCACCTCGGACTCTTGGTTTTGGGTATTCAATACCATCGGCGCGGGGCGTCAACAAAAAGCCCCCGCGACGGATATCGCGGAGGCCGTTGTTTTATTCCCGCAGTGCAACGTCACTCGGAGGGGACGTCGCCGGAAATGATGTCGCCGAACAGTTCCCATTTCTGACCCTTGAAGCGCTGCATCTGCAGCTGGGCGATCGGGGCGAAGTCGGTGGCCGAGGTGTTGATCTTGACGCCGGGCAGCAGGGTGTCGGGCGTAAAGTCCTTCAGGCTCGCCGCCTGCTTCATGACGTTGGCGCGGGTGAGATCGTCGCCGCACATTTCGAGCACCTTGGCGAGCGTCTGTGCGGCGCCATAGCCGTACACATAGCCGCCGTCGGTCTTGTCGGCGCCCGGCATGTACTTGTCGAGAAACTCGGCCCACTTCTTCATGCCGGGGTCGTTGTTCCACTGTGTGTCGGCGCCGTCCTTGGCGTAGGCGGCCGACAACACGCCCTGCGCGTTGTCGAAGCCGGCCGGCTGCATCACGCTGCCGACCGAGGCCGACACGTTGGTGATGATCTGCAGCGGCTTCCAGCCGAGCTCGGCGGTCTTCTTGATGGTCTGCGCGCCGAACTTCGGCGTGGTGTAGATCAGCAGCACGTCGGGATTGGCGGCCTTGATCTTGACGATGTGGCCGTCGATCGACGGCTCCGAAATCTCATAGCTCTCCTCCATGATGATGCTGGAGGCCGCCTTGGCGCCAAAGCCGTCCTTGGTGCCCTTGAGGTAGTCTTTGCCGAAATCGTCGTTCTGATAGAGGATCGCGATCTTGGCGTCGGGCTTCTCCTTCATCAGCCACTTGGCGTAGATCTGCGCTTCGCTCTGGTAGCTCGGCTGCCAGCCCATGGTCCA
>NZ_LFIQ01000024.1:191147-191659 GCF_001189245.1 Bradyrhizobium pachyrhizi
GTCGTTCCACTTGGTGGCGCCGGTCGCGACGAACAGCTGCGGGATCTTCTTGGAATTCAGGTATTTCTGGATCGCGGTGTTGGACGGGGTGCCGAGCGGGTTGAAGACGAGCAGCACCTCGTCGCTCTCGACCAGCTTGCGCACCTGCTCGACCGCCTTCGGCGGCGAATAGGCGTCGTCATAGCTGACGAAATTGACCTTGCGGCCGTTGATGCCGCCGCGATCGTTGATCATCTTGAAATAGGCTTCTTCGGTCTTGCCGATCACGCCGTAGGCGGAGGCTGGTCCCGAATAGGGGATGATGTTGCCGACCTTGATCTCGGTATCGCTTGCGCCGGTATCGTATTTCTTTTGGGCGAATGCGGCAGTGGACGTCGCGGCAACAGCAACGATCGCCGCGGAAATCGCGGCGATCCGAACGGTAGAAAGCATAATATCTCCTGGTTTGCTTCTATAGGCTCTTAACTGGTTTGAGCATGATCTCTTTCGGAAAACCGCTTCGCACTTTTCCG
>NZ_LFIQ01000024.1:191669-196617 GCF_001189245.1 Bradyrhizobium pachyrhizi
TTTTTCTTGAACTTTGCGGCCAGTTGCTGGGCAACGATCGCAACCTGCCTGGCGCCATGCGGCACGAGGAAGATGACGAGGAACAGCAGCACGCCGAACACGGCGCCCGAAAGGCCCTTCGAAATACCCTCGGCGATGTTGGGCACGAAGATGATGAAGGCGGAGCCGACGATCGAGCCGGGCAGCCAGCCGACGCCGCCGACCACCATGCCGAGGAACAGCGAGATCGCGAGCTGGATGGTGTAGCCGTCGGGTGCCACGAACTGCACCGCGATGGCGCCGAGACCGCCGGCAACGCCGGTGATGCCGGCCGAGACGCCGAACGCCAGCGTCTTGTACAGCGCGACGTCGACGCCCATCGCGGAGGCCGCGATCTCGTTGTCGCGGATCGCCATGAAGGCGCGGCCGGAGCGCGAGCGCAGCAGGTTCACCGAAGCCACGTAGATCGCGATGGTGACGACCAGCGTGAAGTAATACAGCCACATGTCCTGCGACAGCGGCAGGCCGAACGGGGCGTCCGGCTTGGTGACCACGAGGCCCTGCACGCCGCCGGTCCAGTGCTCGAAATAGCCGAGCTTGAGTAGCTGCGGCATCGCGGTGGCGAGCGCGAAGGTCGCGAGCGCCAGATAGACGCCGGATAGCCGCAGCGCCGGCTGGCCGAACAGGAAGCCGAAGGCGAAGCAGATGATGCCGGCGATCGGCAGCGTGAGGGCATAGTTCATGCCCGCATGCTCCATCAGGATCGCCGAAGTATAGGCGCCGACGGCGTAGAACGCGCTCTGGCCGAGCGAGAACTGGCCGCTTCCGCCAGTCAGGATGTTGAGCGCCAGCACCGCAAGGCCGTAGATCAGAAGCATCGTCATCTGGAAGATGATGAAGTTCTTCACGAACAGCGGGATCAGGACGAGCGCGGCGAGCACCACGAGCGAGGTGCCATAGCCGAGCGTCATGGCGCGCTTGGGAACGGCCTCGACAGCGGAGCCTTCTGTGACGATTTCTTCAGCGGCGCTCATGATCAAACTCGCTTCACGATGGCGCGGCCGAACAGGCCTGCCGGTTTCACGACCAGGACGACGATGATCAGCGCAAGCGCGATCGGAAGTTTCAGTTCATTGCCGACGCCGGGGATGTAGGTGCCGACGAGGTTCTCGAAGACGCCGACCAGGAAGCCGCCCATGACGGCGCCGAACGGGCTCGACAGGCCGCCGAGCACGGCCGCGGCAAATCCATAGATCAGCACGCCGAGCATCATGTTCGGTTCGAGGAACACCACCGGCGCGATCATCATGCCGGCGATCGAGCCGATCGCGGACGCCATGCCCCAACCCAGCGCGATCATCCACGAGGTGTTGATGCCGACGAGGCGCGCCGATTCCGGCAGCGAGGCTGCCGCCCGCATCGCCAGACCCACCCGGGTGAAGCGGAAGAAGAAGAACAGCAGGAGCAGCATCAACAGCGTGATGCCGATCATGCCGGCCTGGTGGGTCGAGATCAGCTGGCTGCCAAGGAACGGCGAGGAGCCGAACGGCGTCGGATACTGCTTGATGGTGAAGTCCCAGATCAGGCCGGCGACCGAGTTGATGATCGCGTAGAGTGCGATGAAGCCGGCGACGTTGGTCAGGATCGGCGCCTTCGCCAGCGGCTTGAACAGCAGCCGCTCGATGACGATGCCGGCGGCAAACGAAAAGGCGACGGTGAGCACGAAGGCGCCCCAGTAGGGCACGCCCCATTGCATCAGCTGCCAGGACACGAAGGTCGAGAACATCGCCATTTCGCCCTGGGCGAAATTCAGATGGTCGATGGCCTGGTAGATCATGACTACCGCGAGCGCCATGCAGGCATAGATCGCGCCGGTGGCGATGCCGGCCAGGACCTGGTTGGCAAAAAGCTCCATTGTGCCAGCTCCCTCAGTAGCCGAGATAGGATTTGCGGACGTCTTCGTTGTTCGCGATGTCCTTGGCATTGCCCGACATCACGATCCGTCCGGTTTCGATCACGTAGGCCTGGTCGGCGAGCTCGAGCGCAAGCTGCGCGTTCTGCTCGACCACCAGGATGGTCACCTTTTCCTCGCGATTGATCTTGCCGAGGATCCGGAACAGGTCGCGCACGATCAGCGGCGCGAGGCCGAACGACGGCTCGTCGAGCAGCATCAGGCGCGGCCGCAGCATCAGCGCGCGCGCCACCGCGAGCATCTGCTGCTCGCCGCCGGACAGCGTGCCGGCCTGCTGGGTGTAGCGCTGCTTCAGCACCGGGAAATGCTCGTACATCCGCTCGATGTCGCCGCCGATCGCCTTCTTGTCGGCGCGGCTGATGGCGCCGAGCTGCAGGTTTTCCTCCACCGTCATGTTGGTGAAGGTGCCGCGGCCCTGCGGCACGTGGGCGATGCCGAGGCGGACCACGTTTTCGGTCGAGCGCGTGCCGATCGGCTTGCCCTCGAACTCGATCGCGCCGGTCGAGCGCACCATGTTGCAGATCGCCCGCAGCGTCGTGGTCTTGCCGGCGCCGTTGGCGCCGAGCAGGGTCGTCAGCGAGCCCTCGTTGAGCGAGAAGTTGAGGCCGTGCAGGGCCTGGACCTGGCCGTAATAGGCGCGCAGGTCCTTGACGTTGAGCATCGTGGTCATTGGTCCTTGCTCCCCAGATAGGCCTTGATGACATCAGGGTCGGCCTGGACCTGGGCCGGCGTGCCTTCGGCAAGCTTGCGGCCGAAATTGAGCGCGACGACGTGGTCGGCGATCGACATCACGAGACCCATGTGATGCTCGACCAGCAGCACGGTGATCTTGCGGTCGTCGCGGATTTTGCGGATCAGGTCGCCGAGCACGTAGACTTCCTCGTGATTGAGGCCGCCGGCCGGCTCGTCGAGCAGCAGGATCTTCGGGTCCGCGGCCAGGGCGCGCGCCAGTTCGACGCGCTTCTGGGTGCCGAACGGAAGTCCCGAGACCACGGTGTGGGCGACGTCCTCGAGATCGAGATAGCCGAGGATGTCGTGCACCTTCTTGTTCATGTCGGTCTCGCCGCGGCGGACCCAGGCGAGGCGCAGCGAGTCGCTGACGATGTCGCTCGAGGTGCGCGCATGCGCGCCGACGCGCACATTGTCGATCACGGACAGGTTGGGGAACAGCGCGACGTTCTGGAAGGTGCGGCCGATGCCGATCTCGGAGATCCGGTGCGGCGGGCGCGACAGGATGCTCTTGCCTTCCATCAGGATGTCGCCGGACGACGGCTGATAGAGCCGCGACAGGCAATTGAACAGCGTCGTCTTGCCGGCCCCGTTCGGCCCGATCAGCCCGAGGATCTGTCCATGGCGCATGTCGAACGACACGCCGTTCAGTGCGATGATGCCGCCGAACACGACGCTGACGTCGCGAACCGCGAGCAGGGGATCATTCCCCTGCGCGAGCTGTGCCTGCGTCATCTCGTCTCGCCCGCCGTCTTCGAGCGGTGCGAGCGGCCCTGCGATGCGTTTCGCTGGGCGTGATGGAGGCTATCTGATCCCCTCGGCCAAACGTGCAACTTTCCCTCCTACTCTGGTCTTTTTGCGTTCTTCTTTTTTGGATTGCGGCGCCATTCCACCGAGCGCCTGCTCGATGTTCCTTACCATCGCGACAAGACGAGGTCCAATGTCGTTGAGCAATCTGTCTTCCGTGAAGCGGAATGCCGGCGCGCCGCAGTTGAAGGCGTAAGGACCGGTTCCGTCGTTCAATCTCAATGCGACGCCGACTGCGGCGACGTCGTTCTGCCAGTCGCCTGCGGACATCGTGAAGCCGTGCTTCGCGACCGTCTCGCCGGAGCGCTCGATGCCGTCGCGCATCTTGGCCCAGCGGCTGCCATAGTGATCGCGCAGCTCGCGTAATAAAGCCGCGCGCTCGTCGGGCGGCAATGCCCAAATATAGGCACGTCCCATCGCCGTGGTTGCGATCGGCACCCGCGAGCCGACGTCGAGTTGTACGCCGAGCGCCAGGCCGTTCCGGCTCTGGCCGAAATAGATCATGCTGTGGCGGTCGCGGCCGCCGACGGCGACCGCGCCGCCGGTCGCGCGCATCACTTCTTCTCGATAGGGCTCGGACAAATGCCGAACGCCGAGATTGGCGAGCGCGGCGTAGCCGAGTGCCATCGCCGACGGCGCGAGCTGGTACTTCTCGAACTTCGGTACAGGTGTAAGGTATCCCAGCTTGGTAAGCGTGTAGGTCAGCCGGGAAATGGTTGGCTTCGGCAACTTGGTGCGGGCCGCAATCTCCTGATTGCCGAGCAGCCCGTCATTGGGTTGGAATGCGCGCAGCACGTCCAGTCCGCGGGAAAGCGCGACGACGAAATTGCGATCGGTCGCGGCTTTCTTGCTGGCGCGCTTCATTCCCTGCCCTTGTCATGCTCGTTGACAAGGCACGTGCTTCAAAATAACCCTCCATGTCAAGATGTGGAATTAAATTTCGCAGTGCGAAATTGGTCTAATCGTAGCGGCTCAACGCAAGTCGTGCAGCTACTCAACACAAGTCCAAGAACAAGCATCCAGGGAGAGTCCCGGTGAGTGAAGTCGTCAAGCTCGAACGTCATGACAATATTGCCGTCGTCACGGTTAACAGTCCGCCTGTGAATGCGCTGAGCGCCGCGGTGCGCGGCGGCATCTTCGAATGCATCAAGAGCGCGATCGATGACGCGCAGGTCCAGGGCATCGTGCTGACCTGCGCCGGCCGCACCTTCATCGCCGGCGCCGACATCACCGAATTCGGCAAGCCGCCGAAGCCGCCCGGGCTCGCCGAAGTGCTGAGCCTGATGGAGAGCTCGCCGAAGCCGATCGTTGCCGCGATCCACGGCACCGCGCTCGGCGGCGGTCTCGAGGTCGCGCTGGCCTGCCACTACCGTGTCGCCACCAAGGACGCCAAGCTCGGTCTGCCCGAGGTGAAGCTCGGCCTGCTGCCGGGCGCCGGCGGCACCCAGCGCCTGCCGCGCG
>NZ_LFIQ01000024.1:196627-201330 GCF_001189245.1 Bradyrhizobium pachyrhizi
ATGATCGTCGGCGGCGATCCGATCGGCGCGGACGCGGCGCTGAAGGCCGGTCTGATCGAGGAGATCGTCGAGGGTCCGGCGTCGGGCGGTGAGGCGTTTGCGCGCAAGGTGGTTGCCGAGAAGCGTCCGCTGCGCAAGCTGCGCGATGACGACAGCAAGCTCGCCGCGGCCAAGGCCGATCGTTCGATCTTCACCAATGCAGTCGCTGCGCTGACCAAGAAGTCGCGCGGCCTCGAGGCGCCGTTCGCCGCTGCCGACGCCGTCGGCGCCGCGATCGACCTGCCGTTCGATGAGGGCCTGAAGAAGGAGCGCGAGGGCTTCCTCAAGCTGATGAACGGCGACCAGTCCAAGGCGCAGCGCTATGCCTTCTTCGCCGAGCGCGAGGCCGCTAAGATCTCCGGCGTCCCCGAGGGCACCAAGGGCCGCAACGTGGCGCGCGTCGCCATCCTCGGCGCCGGCACCATGGGCGGCGGCATCGCGATGTCGTTCGCCAATGCCGGCATCCCGGTCACCCTGATCGAGACCGGCGAGGAGCAGCTCAAGCGCGGCATGGGCATCATGCAGAAGAACTACGAGGCGACCGCCGCGCGCGGCGGCATTCCGGCGGACGCGCCCGCCAAGCGCATGGCGCTGATCAACGGTGTCGTCGGCATCGAGAACGTCGGCGACGCCGATCTCGTGATCGAGGCGGTGTTCGAGACCATGGCGGTCAAGAAGGAAGTGTTCGGCAAGCTCGACCAGTATGCCAAGCCGGGCGCGGTGCTGGCCTCCAACACCTCCTATCTCAACATCGACGAGATCGCGAAGTCGACCAAGCGTCCGCAGGACGTGCTGGGCATGCACTTCTTCTCGCCGGCCAACGTCATGAAGCTGTGCGAGATCGTGCGCGCCGACAAGACCGCGCCGGACGCGCTGGTCACCGCCGTCTCGATCGCCCGCAAGATCGCCAAGGTGCCGGCAGTGGTCGGCGTCTGCGACGGCTTCGTCGGCAACCGCATGCTGGCGCAGCGCGGCAAGCAGTCCGAGAAGCTGCTGTTCGAGGGCGCGTTGCCGCAGCAGGTCGACGCCGTGGTGACCAAGTTCGGCATGCCGATGGGCCCGTTCGCGATGGGCGATCTCGCCGGTCTCGACATCGGCTGGCGCTCGCGCAAGGACCGCGGCATCAAGTCGGAGATCGCCGACGCGCTCTGCGA
Source organism: Bradyrhizobium pachyrhizi (assembly GCF_001189245.1). GTDB lineage: Bacteria > Pseudomonadota > Alphaproteobacteria > Rhizobiales > Xanthobacteraceae > Bradyrhizobium > Bradyrhizobium pachyrhizi. Next base: position 197,821 of record NZ_LFIQ01000024.1, read on the forward strand.
AGCCGGCCGCTTCGGCCAGAAGACCGGCAAGGGCTACTACAAGTACGAGCCGGGCTCGCGCGCGGCGCTGCCGGATCCCGAGGTCGAGAAGCTGATCGACGAGACGCTTGCGCGCCTCGGCCGCAAGAAGCGCGTCGTCAGCGACGACGAGATCCTCGAGCGCATGATGTACCCGATGATCAACGAAGGCGCGAAGATCCTCGCCGAGGGCATCGCGGCGCGGCCGTCGGATATCGATGTGGTCTGGCTCTATGGCTATGGCTGGCCGATTTATCGCGGCGGTCCGATGTTCTGGGCCGACACCGTCGGCCTCAAGCACATTGCCGATCGCCTGGCCTTCTACGCCAAGGAGACCAACGATCCCTCGCTCGAGCCGGCGCCGCTGCTCAAGAAGCTCGCCGACGAGGGCAAGACCTTCGCCTCGCTCGCCGCGCCGTCGAAGGCGGCGTGATCGAGCGACGGCCCAACCAAGTGTCGTTCCGGGGCATCGCAATGCGATGAACCCGGAACCCATGGCGCCGTCGAATGAGTGGATTGATGGATTCCGGGTCTGGCCCTTCGGGCCATCCCGGAATGACGACCTTTAGAGTCCCTGCGAAGGCATTCATGACCTATCCCGGCGAACAATATTATCCCAAGGGCGTGCAGTGGAGCGACGAGATCACGCGCGGCACGCTGCCGGACCTGCTCTCGAGCGCCGCCGCCGAGTTCGGCGCGCGCCCGGTGCTCGAATTCCGCGACCGGCCGATCAGCTACGCCGAGCTGGAGGCCCTGGTCGAGACCGCCGCTGCGGCCTTCATGCGGGCCGGCTACGGCAAGGGTACGTCGGTCGCGCTGTTCCTCGGCAATTCGCCTGACCATCCGATCAATTTCTTCGGCGCGCTGAAGGCCGGCGCCCGCGTCGTGCATCTGTCGCCGCTCGACGGCGAGATCGCGCTGTCGCACAAGCTGTCCGATTCAGGCGCGCGCGTGCTGGTCACCAGCAATTTGTCGGCGCTGTTGCCGACCGCGCTGAAATTCCTCGCCAAGGGTCTGCTCGACCGTCTGATCGTCTGCGAGGACGACAATTGGGGCAAGGTCGGCACGCCGCAGACGGCGCTGCCCGACAATCCCGCGATCATCACCCACCGCCAGTTCATCGACGGCGCGACCAGGCCGTCGCAATGGCCGGCGGTCGACGTCGAGGACGTCGCGCTGCTGCAATATACCGGCGGCACCACGGGCCTGCCCAAGGGCGCCATGCTCAGCCATGGCAATCTCACCGCGGCGGTGTCGATCTACGACGTCTGGGGCAAGCCCGGGCGGCTCGAACGCAATGCGATCGAGCGCGTGATCTGCGTGCTGCCGCTGTTTCACATCTACGCACTGACCGTCGTGCTGCTGTCGGCGATCCGGCGCGGCCATCTGATCTCGCTGCACCAGCGCTTCGATGTCGAGGCCGTGATGCGCGACATCGAGGTCAAGCGCGCGACGGTGTTTCCCGGCGTGCCGACGATGTGGATCGCGATCGCTTCGCTGCCCGATCTCGACAAGCGCGATCTCTCTTCGCTGGTGGTCGCCGGCTCCGGCGGCGCGCCGCTGCCGGTGGAGGTCGCGAAGATCTTCGAGCGCCGCGTCGGCATGAAGCTGAAGAGCGGCTGGGGCATGACCGAGACCTGCTCGCCCGGCACCGGCCACCCGAAGGAGGGACCGGAGAAACCGGGCTCGATCGGCTTGATGCTGCCCGGCATCGAGATGGACGTGGTGTCGCTGGAGGATTCCACCAAGGTGATGCCGGTCGGCGAGGTCGGCGAGATCCGCATCCGCGGCCCGAACGTCACCAAGGGCTACTGGAACAGGCCGGCGGAGACCGCGGAGGCTTTCGTCGGCGACCGCTTCCTCACCGGCGACATCGGCTACATGGATGCCGACGGCTATTTCTATCTGGTCGACCGCAAGAAGGACATGATCATCTCCGGCGGCTTCAACGTCTATCCGCAGATGATCGAGCAGGCGATCTACACCCATCCCGCCGTGCAGGAGGTGATCGTGATCGGCATTCCCGACGATTACCGCGGTGAAGCCGCGAAAGCCTTCATCAAGCTGCGCGACGGGCAGCCGGCGTTCTCGATCGACGAGCTGCGCGCATTCCTCAGCGGCAAGGTCGGCAAGCATGAATTGCCGGCGGCGGTCGAGTTCGTCGACGAATTGCCGCGCACCCCGGTTGGCAAGCTGTCGCGTCACGAATTGCGCCAGCAGCAGCCCAAGACACCTCAATCCACGCAACAACAGACTGCATCAGGATCCCGCTCATGACCGACGCCGTTATCGTCTCCACCGCCCGCACGCCGATCGGCAAGGCCTATCGCGGTGCGCTCAACGTCACCGAGGGCGCGACCTTGCTCGGGCACGCGATCGGCGAAGCGGTGGCGCGCGCCAAGGTCGATCCGAAGGAGATCGAGGACGTCGTGATGGGCGCGGCGATGCAGCAGGGCGCGACCGGCGGCAACATCGCGCGCAAGGCGCTGCTCCGCGCCGGCCTGCCGGTGACGGTCGCCGGCACCACCATCGACCGGCAGTGCGCCTCCGGCCTGCAGGCGATCGCACTCGCCGCGCGCTCGGTGATCTTCGACGGCGTCGAGATCGCGGTCGGCGGCGGCGGCGAGTCGATCTCGCTGGTGCAGAACGACAAGATGAATTCCTTCCACGCCCAAGATCCGGCGCTGCTCAAGATCAAGGGCGAGGTCTACATGCCCATGATCGACACCGCCGAGATCGTCGCCAAACGCTACAACATCTCGCGCGAGAGGCAGGACGAGTATGGCCTCGAAAGCCAGCGCCGCACTGCCGCCGCGCAGCAGGGCGGCAAGTTCAAGGAAGAGCTCGCGCCGATCGCCACCATGATGGCGGTCACCGACAAGGCGACCGGCGCCGTCACGATGAAGGAGGTGACGCTGTCGCAGGACGAAGGTCCGCGGCCGGAGACCACGGCCGAAGGGCTTGCCGGCCTCAAGCCGGTGCGCGGCGAGGGCTTCACCATCACCGCCGGCAATGCCAGCCAGCTCTCGGACGGTGCCAGCGCCTCCGTGATCATGAGCGACAAGGAAGCCGCCAAGCGCGGGCTGAAGCCGCTCGGCATCTTCCGCGGCTTCGTCTCCGCCGGCTGCGAGCCGGACGAGATGGGCATCGGTCCGGTGTTCGCGGTGCCGCGTCTGCTCAAGCGCCATGGCCTCAAGGTCGACGACATCGATCTCTGGGAGCTCAACGAGGCCTATGCGGTGCAGGTGATCTATTGCCGCGACAAGCTCGGCATCGATCCGGAGAAGATCAACGTCAATGGCGGCGCGATTTCGGTCGGCCATCCCTACGGCATGTCGGGTGCGCGGCTCACCGGCCACGCGCTGATCGAGGGCCGCCGCCGCAAGGCCAAGTACGCCGTCGTCACCATGTGCGTCGGTGGCGGCATGGGCGCGGCCGGCCTGTTCGAGGTGCTGCAGTAATTCACCGTCGTCCTGGCGAAAGCCAGGACCC
>NZ_LFIQ01000024.1:201343-240971 GCF_001189245.1 Bradyrhizobium pachyrhizi
GAACAAGACGTTAGGTTTCGCTCAAAAGGAGGATCCGATGGATCTCGCTTTCACCAAGGAAGAGATAGCGTTTCGCGAGGAGGTGCGGGAGTTCTTCAAGAACAACGTGCCGCCGGAGACCCGGCGCAAGCTGCAGGAAGGCCGCCATCTGTCGAAGGACGAGATGGTCACCTGGTGGCGCATCCTCAACAAGAAGGGCTGGGGCGTCACCCACTGGCCGAAGGAATATGGCGGCACCGGCTGGAGCACCGTGCAGCACTATATCTTCAACGAGGAGCTGCAGTCCTATCCGGCGCCGCAGCCGCTCGCCTTCGGCGTCAGCATGGTCGGCCCTGTCATCTACACCTTCGGCAACGAGAAGCAGAAGAAGGAATATCTGCCGCGCATCGCCAATGTCGACGACTGGTGGTGCCAGGGCTTCTCGGAGCCGGGCTCGGGTTCGGACCTCGCGTCGCTGAAGACCAAGGCCGAGCGCAAAGGCGACAAGTGGATCATCAACGGCCAGAAGACCTGGACCACGCTCGCCCAGCACGCCGACATGATCTTCTGCCTCTGCCGCACCGATCCGGCCGCGAAAAAGCAGATGGGCATCTCCTTCATCGTGTTCAGCATGAAGTCGAAGGGCGTCACCGTGCGCCCGATCCAGACCATCGACGGCGGCCATGAGGTCAACGAGGTGTTCTTCGACGACGTCGAGGTGCCCTACGAGAACCTGATCGGCGAGGAGAACAAGGGCTGGGATTACGCCAAATTCCTGCTCGGCAATGAGCGTACCGGCATCGCCCGGGTCGGCGTGTCGAAGGAGCGGCTGCGCCGCATCCGCGCGCTGGCCTCCAAGGTCGAGGCCGGCGGCCGTCCGGTGATCGAGGATCCGGCGTTCCGCGAGAAGCTCACGGCCTGCGAGATCGAGCTGAAGGCGCTCGAGCTGACCCAGCTCCGCGTCGTCGCCGACGAGGGCAAGCACGGCAAGGGCAAGCCCAATCCGGCGTCCTCCGTGCTCAAGATCAAGGGCTCGGAAATCCAGCAGACCACGACCGAGCTGTTGATGGAGATCATCGGTCCGTTCGCCGCGCCCTATGACGAGCACGGCGATGCCGGCTCGAACGAGAGCATGGATTGGACCGCGCAGATCGCGCCGAGCTACTTCAACAACCGCAAGGTTTCGATCTACGGCGGCTCCAACGAGATCCAGCGCAACATCATCAGCAAGGCGGTGCTGGGGCTGTAAGCCGCACATTCAGCTGTCGTCCCCCGCGCAGGCGGGGGACCCAGTACGCCGCGGCGGTCAGAATTCCCAATGATGGCCGCCGAGTACTGGATCCCCGCTTTCGCGGGGATGACGATCGGGGATCTGGGCAACAGCAGTGCCCGCTTGATTTTGGAGAGATGGTAAAATGGATTTTGATCTGTCCGAGGAGCAGCGGCTTCTCAAGGAAAGCGTCGACGGGTTGCTGGCGGATGCCTACGACTTCGATGCGCGCAAGAAGTACATGAAGGAGAAGGGCGGCTGGAGCAAAGCCCTCTGGGGCAAGCTCGCCGAGCAGGGCCTGCTTGGCCTGCCCTTCGCGGAGATTGACGGCGGCTTCGGCGCCGGCGCGGTCGAGACCATGATTGTGATGGAAGCGCTCGGCAAGGCGCTGGTGGTCGAGCCTTATCTCGCCACCGTCGTGGTCGCCGGCGGTTTCCTGCGCCATGGCGGCTCGGCCGAGCAGAAGGCCAAGTACATTCCCGGCATCATCGACGGCAGCAAGACCTTCGGCTTCGCGCAGCTCGAGAAGAACTCGCGCTACGATCTGTTCGACGTCGTGACCACGGCCAAGAAGAAGGGCGACGCTTACGTGATCGACGGCGAGAAGTTCGTCGTGCTCAACGGCGAGAACGCCGACACGCTGATCGTGACCGCGCGCACCAAGGGCGGCCAGCGCGACAAGACCGGCATCGGCGTGTTCCTGGTTCCTGCGGATGCCAAGGGCGTCACCAGGAAGGGCTATCCCACCCAGGACGGCCTGCACGCGGCCGACATCACCTTCACCAATGTCGAGGTCGGTGCTGACGCTGCGATCGGCGATCCCGAGAACGGCCTGCCCCTGATCGAGCGCGTCGCCGACGAAGCCCGTACCGCGCTGTGCGCGGAAGCGGTCGGCGCGATGGACGAGTCGCTGAAGGAGACGGTCGAGTACATCAAGACCCGCAAGCAGTTCGGCGTTGCGATCGGCTCGTTCCAGAGCCTGCAGCACCGTGCCGCCGACATGTTCGTGGCGCTGGAGCAGGCCCGCAGCATGTCGATGTTCGCCACCATGGCGTCGGACTTCGACGATGCCAAGGAGCGTGCGTCAGCGGTCGCCGCCGCCAAGGTGCAGGTCGGCAAGTCCCTGAAGTTCGTCGGCCAGCAGTCGATCCAGCTTCACGGCGGCATCGGCATGACGATGGAGGCCAAGATCGGCCACTACTTCAAGCGGCTGACCATGATCGAGAACACGCTCGGCGACACCGACTATCACCTCCGTCGCGTCAGCGAGGGCGGTGGGCTGCTGGCGTAAGTTGTCTCCGTCATTCCGGGGCTCGCGAAGCGAGAACCCGGAATCTCGCGCCACAACCTCCGGATTCCCCCGATGCGCGATTGCGCATCTGAGGTTCGCGACTGCGTCGCGCCCCGGAATGACGTGCCAATAACAGGGAAACAACAACAATGAAAAACACCCCGTTCGACCTCACCGGCCAGGTTGCGGTCATCACCGGCTCGAGCCGCGGCATCGGCCGCGCCTCGGCGGAGCTGCTCGCAAAGCTCGGCGCCAAGGTCGTGATCTCCTCGCGCAAGGCGGATGCCTGCCAGGAAGTCGCCGACGGCATCAAGAAGGCGGGTGGCGATGCGCTCGTCATCCCCTGCAACATCGCGCGCCGCAACGAGGTCGAGGCGCTGGTCTCGGGCACGATCAAGCATTACGGCAAGATCGACATCCTGGTGTGCAACGCCGCGGTGAACCCGTATTACGGCCCGCTGCTCGACATCACCGACGAGGCCTTCGACAAGATCATGGGCTCGAACGTCAAGAGCAACATCTGGCTGTCCGCGCTGGCGATCCCGCAGATGGCCGAGCGCGGCAAGGGTTCGGTCGTGATCATCTCCTCGATCGGCGGCCTGCGCGGCTCGACCGTGATCGGTGCCTACGGCATCTCCAAGGCGGCCGACTTCGCGCTGTGCCGCAGCCTCGCCGGCGAATGGGGGCCGAAGGGCGTGCGCGTCAACTGCGTGGCGCCGGGCCTGGTGAAGACCGATTTCGCCCGCGCGCTGTGGGAGGACCCGGACAATCTGAAGCGCCGCACCGCATCGACGCCGCTCCGCCGCATCGGCGAGCCCGACGAGATCGCCGGCGCGGTGGCCTATCTCGCCTCCGATGCGTCGACGTTCATGACCGGCCAGACCATCGTGGTCGACGGCGGCGTCACCACGGCGGCGACGTAAGGTCAATCGCTCTAAAGCATGATCCGGAAAAGTGCGAAGCGGTTTTCCGAAAAGATCATGCTCAAACAAAAGGCCAAAGCGCGATGACGATTCAACCTAATCTCATCGCGCTTTAAGAGATAGCGCGCAATCGTCCCACGATCTCGTCATGCCCGGCCTCGTGCCGGGCATCCACGTCTTTGGCGGTTGCTGCGAGCAAGACGTGGATGGCCGGGACAAGCCCGGCCACGACGACGCCGAAAGAACGGCGCACGCCGCCCGCGAGAGGCGTTTGCCTCAAACCTGCTCCAGCGCGCGCTCGAAGTCCTCGATCAGGTCGTCGGGATGCTCCAGCCCGGCCGAGAAGCGAATGAAGCCTTCGCTGATACCGAGTTCGGCGCGGGCCTCCGGTGCCAGGCGCTGATGCGTCGTGGTCGCGGGATGCGTGACCAGGCTCTTGGCGTCGCCGAGATTGTTGGAGATGCGCGAGATCTTCAGCGCGTTGAGGCAGCGGAAGGCGCCGGCCTTGCCGTCCTTCACCTCGAAGCCGACCAGCGTCGAGCCGGCGCCCATCTGCTTCTTCACCGTCTCGGCCTGCGGATGATCGGGGCGGCCGGGATAGACCAGCCGCGTGACCTTCGGATGCTTGGCCAGCGCCTCGGCGATCTTCGCCGCGTTCTCGGTCTGGGCGCGAACGCGGACGCCGAGCGTCTCCAGCCCCTTCAGCAGCACCCAGGCGTTGAACGGCGACAGCGATGGCCCGGTCTGGCGCATGAAATTGTGGATGTGCTCGGCGATGAAGGCCTCCGACGACAGGATGACGCCGCCGAGGCAGCGGCCCTGGCCGTCGATATGCTTGGTCGCGGAATAGACCACGACGTCGGCGCCGAGCGACAGCGGGCTCTGCCAGATCGGCGTCGCGAACACATTGTCGACGATCAGCCGGGCGCCGCCGCCATGCGCGATCTTGGCGATCGCGCCGATGTCGAGCACGTCGAGCGTCGGATTGGTCGGGCTCTCCAGGAAGAAGGTCTTGGTGTTCGGCCGCAACGCGCGCTGCCACTGGTCGAGGTCGAGGCCGTCGACCAGGGTCGTCTCGATGCCGTAGCGCGGCAACAGGTCCTGCACCACGTAGAGGCAGGAGCCGAACAGGGCCTTCGAGGCCACCACATGATCGCCGGCCTTCAGCGGCGCGAGGATCGCGGTGGTCACCGCGGCCATGCCGGTCGCGGTCGAGCGCGCGGCTTCCGCGCCCTCGAGCTCGATCATGCGGCGCTCGAACATCGCGATGGTCGGGTTGGAATAGCGCGAATAGATGAAGCCGGGGTCCTGGCCCTTGAAGCGCGCCTCGCATTGCTCGGCGGTGTCGTAGACGTAGCCCTGGGTGAGAAACAGCCCTTCCGACGTCTCCCCGAATTGCGAGCGCAGCGTGCCGCCATGGACGAGGCGGGTTTCGGGACGAAAGCGGGCCGTGGTTTCAGATTCAGACATGTGACCTCCGAGGTGGCCATTTCCTCTGGAGAATGGCCACAAAAAAACCGGCCTGGAGCAACCTCCACAAGCCGGGATCACACTGTCCCCGGCCTGTTTAGCGACTTATTTAACGTGGCTGCAAGCCGGCCGGCTCAAATCACCACGGGATAAGTGCAGCTGATATTCCCTCGCGCCCTTTCCGTCAAGACGGTCATCGGATAACCCGTAAAAGCCCATATTTTGGGGCTTGATGGCCGCCTGGAGTATGATTTTTGGGCCATCTCGAGGGATCGCCGAGGGACCGCATCGTGTCGTTCACGCTGGAAGATGAATCCAACGGAATCCTGCCCGACCGCATGATCGCGGAGATGGCGGAGGCCGGCCTCATTCTGCCCGCCTATGACTTCGTCGAGAGCCAGATCCAGCCGGCCAGCCTCGATCTGCGCCTTGGCGACATCGCCTACCGGGTCCGCGCCAGCTTCCTGCCGGGCCCCGATGCCACCGTCGCCGAGCGGATCGACCAGCTGAAGCTGCACGAGATCGATCTGTCCGACGGCGCGGTGCTGGAGACCAACTGCGTCTACATCGTGCCGCTGCTGGAGAGCCTGGCGCTGCCGCCGGAGATCGTGGCCGCGGCCAACCCGAAGAGCTCGACCGGACGGCTCGACGTCTTCACCCGCGTGATCGCCGACGGCACCCGCCGCTTCGACATGATCGGCGCCGGCTATCACGGCCCGCTCTACGCCGAGATCAGCCCGAAGACGTTTCCCGTGCTGCTGCGCGAGGGGTCGCGGCTCAGCCAGGTCCGCTTCCGGATCGGCGAGGCGACGTTGACCGCCGACGAGCTCGATGCGCTGCATGCCGCCGAGCGGCTGGTCGATATCGACGATGCCGATCTCACCCATGGCGTTGCGCTTTCCGTCGATCTCTCCGGCGAGAGCTCGGGGGGCTTCGTCGGCTATCGCGCCAAGCGCCATACCGGCGTGGTCGATGTCGATCGCCGCGGCGGCTATGCGGTCGACGATTTCTGGGAACCGATCAAGGCGCGGCCCGACGGCAGTCTCATCCTCGATCCCGGCGAGTTCTACATCCTGGCTTCGAAAGAGGCGGTGCAGGTGCCGCCGGACTACGCCGCGGAGATGGTGCCGTTCGACCCGCTGGTCGGCGAATTCCGCGTCCACTATGCCGGCTTCTTCGATCCCGGCTTCGGCTATGCCGGCGCCGGCGGCAAGGGCGCGCGCGCCGTGCTGGAGGTGCGCTCGCGCGAGGTGCCGTTCATCCTCGAGCATGGCCAGATCGTCGGCCGCCTCGTCTATGAACGCATGCTCGAGCGTCCTGATGCGCTCTATGGCCAGCGCATCGGCTCGAACTATCAGGCGCAGGGCCTGAAGCTCTCCAAGCATTTTCGCGTCTAATTCCGTTTCGCGCGCGTGTAATTCCGCGCGCCGGATTTCGCGTCATTCTCCGCCGTCATTCCCCGCGAAAGCGGGGAATCCAGTACGCCGCGGCCTCTCCATCGACAACGTCTGTCTCTGGAATACTGGATCGCCCGATCGAGTCGGGCGATGACACCGAATATGTGTCTGGTTGCGTCGCGCCTATGCCGATGACACACTTCCAGAAGCTCTCCAAGGATTTCGGGTGCAATTCCGTTTCGCGCGCGTGTTCCGTAGCCCGGATGAAGCATAGCGAAATCCGGGACGCTGCATACGCGCATTGAGCTGCCCCGGATTGCGCTTCGCTCCATCCGGGCTACGATTGCGCATGCGAGCTCGCCTCGCCAACAACAGCCAGGGAGCGAACATGACCGCAGGCGAAAGCGCACAGGAAGCGCAATGGCGGAAGTGGCGCGGCGTCGCCGATCTCTATCATGCCTTCTTCACCGGGCTGATCCTCACCGTGGTCACGCGGCGCGGCACGACTGACGCCGCGGAGTTCGTCTTCCGCGTGTTTCGCCGCCAGCAGCAGGAGCGCTTCCTGCCCGGCTTGAAGAAGCTCGGCCTCGACGGCCTGCCGCCGGCGGTCGCGGCCGCGCAGTATCATTACCTCTCCAACTGGATCGGCGGCGTGCATGTCGAATACATGTACGAGACCGACCGCAAGGCCTGGATTCGCTATCCGCCGCCGCGCTGGATCTGGAAGGGCACGGCGATCTGCGGCGTGCCCGGCGAGGTCTCGCGCGCGATGCTGCGCGGCTGGCACGCCAACAACGGCGTCGCGCTCGGGGATTTGCGGCTCGGCTTCGTCTGCACCAAGCAGAGCGTCGACGGGCAGGACGGGCTTGAGGGCTATTATTGCGAATACGATCATCCGCTCGAGCTCGATCAGCGCCTGGTGTTCGCGCGCCATCTCGAGGCGCCGCCGTTCGATCCCGGGACCGCGCCGGCGCTGCCGGTGGACAGCTGGCCGAAGCCGCGGCTGGAAAAGGCCTATCGCAACTACGCGATGGAATATGTGAAGACGGCCGCGCCGGTCATCGTGCAGGTGTTCGGCCCGGAGGATGCGAGCTATCTGCTGCATCTCACCGGCAAGCTGATCGGCATGCAGTATTACGACGAGGTCGCGCAGGCGCTCGGCGGCAGCCGTGGCCGTACCACGGAATTTGCCGCATTCCTGCGCACTCTCTTCGAGTCGCAGGACGATGTCGCTGACATCACCGAGTCCGAGGGCCAGTTCGAAATCCGCCAGCAGGGCTGGAAGCTGATGGCCGACGTCGCCGATTATCATCCGGCCTGCGCCAGCGTGCTGACCGGCCTGTTCGAAGGGCTGGCGGCCGGCTGCGGGCGGCATATTCCGGTGCATCTGAAGCCGAATAGCACCGCCGGCGCACCGTTCGTCTGGTCGATCGGCTAGCGCCAAGGTTCATCCGGGTTCACCTGCAATCGCGCAGGCCCCCCTTGCGTCCCGCGCACGTGGATTCCGCCGTTGCCATGGTAGGGAAACACCATGGCGCGGCTCCCCAGATCGCGCGTGGGAGTAGAAATGTCCGATCTCGGCCTCGCCGAAATACCTGTTGACGAACAAGAGCGGCCGCTGCCGCCGCCGGTGACCAAGCCGGCGCGCAATGCGCTGCTCGACGGGCCGATCCTGCGCACACTTCTGTGGCTCGCCTGGCCGAATGTGATCGCGCTCTCCGCCGGCACCTGCGTCGTCATCGCGGAGACTTCGTATATCGGCCGGCTCGGCGTCGAGTCGCTTGCGGCGATGGCACTGGTGTTTCCCTGCGTGATCCTGACCATGACGATGTCCGGCGGCGCGATGGGCGGCGGCGTGGCATCCGCGATTGCGCGTGCGCTCGGTGCCGGCGAGATCGAGCGCGCCTCGACGCTCGCGATGCATGCGCTGCTGATCGGCCTGACCTTTGGTTTGACGTTCATGCTGGGCATGCTGATCTTCGGTCCGCGCCTGCTCGAACTGCTCGGCGGCCGCGGCAATGTGCTGGCGCAGGCGATCGCCTATTCGCAGGTGTTCTTCGGCGGTGCGATCCTGCCCTGGCTGATGAACACCATGGCCGGCATCCTGCGCGGCACCGGCAACATGAAGCTGCCGTCGACCATGATCCTGTCGTCCGCGGTGTGGCAGATCATTCTGGGCGGCACGCTCGGGCTCGGTCTCGGGCCGGTGCCGCAATTCGGCATGCGCGGCGTCGCCGCGGGTTCGCTGATCGCCTATTCGATCAGCATCAGCGTGATGGGCTGGTATCTGTTCTCGGGCCGCGCCCGCGTGAAGCCGAAACTCAAGGGGCTGCGCGTGCAATGGGCGATGTTCATCGACATCCTCAAGGTCGGCGCGGTGTCCTGCTTCTCGCCGCTGCAATCGGTTCTGACGATCTCGATCTTCACCCACATGCTGGCGCAGTTCGGCACCGCGGTGCTCGCCGGCTACGGCATCGGCGCGCGGCTCGAATTCATGCTGACCTCGGTCGCCTTCGCGGTCGGCATCGCCTCGGTGCCGATGATCGGCATGGCGGTCGGCGCGGAGCGCGTCGCGCGGGCCCGGCGCATCGCCTGGACCGCGGGCACGGTGTCGTTCCTTGCGGTCGGCGTGGTCGGCAGCTTCATCGCCGTCTTCCCCGATCTCTGGGTCAACCTGTTCACCAGTGATCCGCACGTGCGGGCGACCAGCCATCAATATCTCGCGACCGCCGCGCCGATGTACGCGTTCATCGGCCTTGCGATGTCGATGTATTTCTCCTCGCAGGGTGCCGCGAAGGTGCTGGGTCCGGTGCTGGCGCAGACCGCGCGGCTGATCTTCATCGGCGCCGGCGGCTGGTGGCTGTCGACGCATGAGGCGAGCGCGCAGAACTTCTTCGCACTCGCCGCCGCCTCGATGGGCGTGCTCGGCGTGCTGTCCTGCCTCAGCGTGATCCTGACGCGCTGGGGCAAGTCGGCGCCGGTCGCCGAGCCGCAGCCGGCGCTATCTTGAACCGCCGAAAGTGCCGTCTCGGCTCTCACACCGTCATCCTGAGAGGATGTGCATGCATTCAGCGTCGTCCTGGCGAAAGCCAGGACCCATTACCCCAACCGCTTGTTGTTATGCGACGCTGGGGCCACTATCGCACGCTCAATCGAATTCGGTGGTTATGAGTCCTGGCTTTCGCCAGAACGACGGCGTGGGGAGGCCGCTCGCTACAATTCTCATACCGTTATCGCCGCGCAAAGGCGACCTTTGCGCGGGAGTGACGGTGATAAAGTTTCCGGCCGCTAAAGCATGATCCGGAAAAGTGCGAAGCGGTTTTCCGAAAAGATCATGCTCAAACAAAAGGCCAAAGCGCGATGACGATTCAACTTAATCTCATCGCGCTTTAGCCCTGCTACGCTGCGTTCTTCGCCGATTTGGCCATCGCGGCTTGCATCGCCGCCGCGCCGAGGTCCATCTGCGCGTCCATGTATGGCGCGACCTCGTGCGGCAGCACGTCGGCGATCCACACCACCCGGCAGCGCGCGTCGCCCTCGGCGAACACCTGCACCGAGGCGGAATGCTGCTTCAACCGTTCGCTGCTGATCGCATAGACCAGCCGTTGCCGCTTGTCGTCGCAATCGACCAGCGTCTCGCGGGCCACGGTGCCGTTGGCGAAGCTGACGGTGCGAACGTCGCCATCAAGCTTGGTGTCGGTCACGAAGCCCGGCACCAGCCGCGTATGCAGCGCGCCGAAATCGCGCAACGCGTCCCAGACATGATCTGCCGGCGCGTCGATCGGGATGTCTTTGTAAATGGAAGCCATGAGGTTGAGTCCTTTCTGTCGCATTTGAAGGACCGTCATTGCGAGCAAAGCGAGGCAATCCACCTCACAGCGGTATGCAAGAATGGATTGCTTCGTCGCTTCGCGCCTCGCCATGACGGGTTGAGGCTCAGGTCGACACCGCCTCGACATTGTTGCCGTCGGGGTCGAGCAGGAATGCCGCGTAATAGGTCGGGCTGTAGTCCTTGCGGTGGCCCGCCGCGCCGTTGTCCTTGCCGCCGGCTTTCAGGCCTTCGGTATGGAATGTCTTGATCGCGTCATGGCTCGGCGCGCGGAACGCAACGTGCGCGCCGCCTTGGGCCTTGCCCTTGTGCAGATGCAGCCAGAGCGCGGGCTCGCCCTTCGGGCCGAAGCCGGCACCGCTGTCGTCGCGCGAGCAGAGCACGAAGCCGAGTGGTGCCAGCACCGCGGTGTAGAAGCGGACACTGGCGTCGAGGTCGGCGACGCGCAATCCGATATGGTCGTACATGGGAAATCTCCAGTCGCTAAGCGCATCGAAAGACGCGCGGACCGGAGCAGCCTAGCTATTGCAGCGCGAGACGTTCTTGGAAAATCTTGCGGTCGCCGCGCGAGGCCTGGCGGAACTTCAGCGGCGAGGCACCGGCGGCGCGGTGGAAGCTGCGCACGAAATTGGAGAGATCGCCGAAGCCGACGTCATAGGCAATGTCGGTGACCGGGCTGTCGTCATCGGCGAGCCGCCGCGCCGCATGGCGCAGCCGCGAGCGCACGAGATATTGATGCGGGGTCACGCCGAGCACGGCGGAAAACAGCCGCAGGAAATGGAAGGTGCTCAAGCCGGCCTGCTCCGCGGTATCGTCGAGGTCGATCTGATGGTGTGAATTGGCGTCGATCCACAGCGCGGCCTCGACGGCGCGGCGGCGATCGCGCAAGCCCGCGGTGAGAGGCTTTGCCTTGCGGTCGGACACCAGCTCGACAAGGCGGCTGGTGAGGAGGTGGCCGATCTCGTCGAGACCGACGTCGCTGTTGCCAGCTGCCGCCGTTTGCGCGAGCTCGCCGATCACCATCAGTTCCGGCAGCGGCGGCACCGACCCGACCTGCCAGATCGCCGCGCGGTCGCCGATGGTCTCGACCAGCTCCGGGTCCAGGAAGAACGACAGGCATTCGTCGCCGACCACGTGGTCGTGCGTGCAGGTATATTCGTCGCCGGGATGGCCGACCAGGATCGAGCCTGCCACCAGCTCATGGAAGCGGCCGCGGCAATGGCAGCCGAAGCTGCCGCTGCGCACATAGGACACCGAGTGGCAGGCGAACTGCTCGGCGAACGGCTCGTCGCCGGGTTCCGCCGTACAGCGAAACTCGTTCACCGTGATGCGATCGCGCTGCAGCAGCGTGGTTCGGACCATACCCGGGATTTAAGCTTGCGGCCGGAGTCGTGCAACGGGCAGCAGCACATCAAAAAGGGTCTTGCTGGTGGTCGGCTGGGCGCCCTCGATCGAGAGCAGCCGCCGCTTCGAGATGCTGCCGCCGTTCGGCGAGATCCGGTCGGCATAATTGCCCGCCTCGAGCACCCGGTGGCAGGGCACCATGAGCATGAAGGGATTGCGGCCGAGCGCCTGTGCCACCGAATAGACCGCGCCGGACGCGCGCAAGGCGCTCGCCACCTCGTCATAGGTCCGGGTTTCGCCGCGGGGAATGGTGCGGACAAACTGATAGACGCGCGCGTTGAATGCCGGAATGCCGCTCATGTCGAGCGCAACGCCGGCAAGCTCACCATTGCCGCCGCGCAAGGTCGCGGCGATGCCCTCGATCGCGACAGCGACCTCTTCAGGAGGCCGCATCTCGCGCGCGTCAGGATAAAGCTTGAATAGTCGCTTGCGGGTCTCGATCTCGCGCAGCTCGGGAAGCTGCACGCCGGCCACGCCGAGCTCGCCCCACGCGATACCGCATCGGCCGATCGCCGTGTCGAAAATGGTGTACCCACGCCCCGCCATGACGCCACCAGCCCCCATGCGCGCGATCTTAACATCGTCGCTGGCGCGCGCATCCGGAATCTTGACGTTCGGTTAAGCATGCCGTGGCGCGGTTGCGCGCGGGCCGGCGAGCCTCCGGTCACGCATCTTAAAGGCTTTGCCCGCTATCTGGTCGTCAGCATGCTGCTCCACGGTACGATCGGCGGAACGATGACCAGCACCGGCGCGGATGCGGCGCGCGGCAGCACCGCCGTGGCCGGGACATCGACCGGGCGTCTTCATCCGCTGTTCGCATTGTTGTTGCTGGCATTGGTCCTGCGCCTTGCGGCCGCGCTCTGGCCCAACGTGATGTATCCGGACGAGATCTTTCAATATCTCGAGCCGGCGTGGCGGATGCTCGGTCATGACGGCATTTTGACGTGGGACTGGCGCGAAGGCATTCGCGGCTGGTTCCTGCCGACATTGCTGGCCGGGCCGGTCGCGGTGGGCGGCTTGATTGCGCCGGGCGGCGAGGGCGCTTTCCTGGTGCCGCGCCTGGTCGCCGCATCTGCGTCACTGTCGATCGTGGTCAGCGCCTGGTTCTTTGGTGCACGGATCTCGCGAACCCATGCCATCGTCGCGGCGTTCGCTGCGGCAGTCTGGTTCGAGTTGATCCTGCTCGCGCCGCACACATTGGGCGAGCCGTTGGCGACGGCGCTGATCGTGCCGGCGGCGCTGCTGGTGACCAGCCGTCCGTCGCGGCGGCATCTTGCGATCGGCGGCGCGTTGCTCGCCTTTGCCTTTGTCTGCCGCTTCCAGTATGCGCCGGCCATCGCCGTGCTTGCGCTCGGCGCCTGCTGGATGCGTTGGCGAAACCTGATTCCCTTGATCGCGGGCGGTCTCGCCGCGCTGATGCTCTCCGCCGCGATCGAGCTTGCGCATGGCGCCGTGCCGTTCGCCTGGCTGATCGGCAACATCAGGGAAAACCTGCTGCACGATCGCGCGACCGAGTTCGGCGTGACGCCCCCTTCGGCCTATCTCGTCAACTTCCTGATCGTGTGGTCGGCGGCGATCGTATTGCCGCTCGCCGCGATCTGGCGCGGCGCGCGCCATGCGCCGCTGTTGCTGGCCGTGGCGCTGGTCAACCTCGTCTTCCACAGCCTGATCGCGCACAAGGAATACCGCTTCGTCTTCCTGTCGGTGGCGCTGTTCATCATCGTCGCGGCGCTGGGATCGGCCGATTGGGTGCAATGGCTGCGCGCAAAACCCGGGTGGCGCCGCTGGGCGTTGCCGATCGTGACCGGCGGCTGGGCCTTGCTCTCGGTCACGCTCGCCGGCGCCAGCGAAGGGATGCGCGACTACTGGACGCGTGGTGTCGGCGCGGCGCGGCTCGCCGCCGAACTGCGCAGCGATCCGCAGATGTGCGGCCTTGCACTTTACAATGTTCGTTTCCAGCTGTTGCCGGGTCGCGAACGATTGGTGGGGGCGGTGCCGCTCTATGCGCTCGAGCCCGCCGATCCGCTCGCCGAGCTCATGCTGCCGCCGCTGTTGCAGGCGACCAGGCCGGCCTTCAACCGTATCCTTGCGCGGCCCGCGGCCGCCGGTGATCTGCCGGCGGATTTTTCAAGGCAAAGCTGTGCCCGCGTCGGCATCGCCGATGCCTGCATCTATGCACGAAGCGGCACCTGCGACGCATCCGCCGCCACGGCTTTTGTCCTCAATGACGTGCTCGTGAGGATGGGCCATTAGCGGGGCGGTGCGGCGATCGGCTTCAATGCGCGCTTGATCCGCTGGCTCCGCCCGGGCTATGGTCCGGCCGGTCGCACCGTAGGGTGCGACCTCAAGCATTGAGATCGCGGGCGTAGTTCAATGGTAGAACGGCAGCTTCCCAAGCTGCATACGAGGGTTCGATTCCCTTCGCCCGCTCCAGCCTTCAGGCAAATGTCGCGGGACAGTTTGTCGGCAAGGCACCGTTTGTCGGCAAGGCAATGTATTTCGCGACAGCAGGAGACGTGACGTGAGGTTGCTTGGAGCGCTGCTGCTTGCGCTAGGGGCGCTTTGGATGACAAGGCCGGCATCCGCGCAAATGTATGATCCGCGCTATCCCGTCTGCATGCATGTTTACGGTATGCTGGTCGGCGAGCGCATGGACTGCGTCTTCACGTCGCTGGAACAGTGTCAGGCCGGCGCCGTTGGGCTTCCGGCAACCTGTCTGGTGAACCCCTATTATGCGCCGAGATCGGCGCGTCCTCATCGGCCTGAACGATGACCTTTCCGGCCGTATCGCGAGCGTTGATTTGAGATCAGTGCATGGCATGGTGGTACTACGCGCTCTTCGCGATCGTTCTGCTCGGATGTTGTGCATTGGTGGTTCGCGCCCGTCGCGGCAGCAATACGCGAGAAGATGAGGAGCTGAACCGGCGGATCGATGAGCGCGTCGAGCGGCTCGATCTGACTCGGCGCAATCGCGACAGGGATTCCTGATCGAGGGAATCCGCGTGGCAATCCAGCCAGCTTCGGGCGATCATCCCGGGATATTACGGCGATCTGTTCACGCAACGTGCGCGCCTAACGAACCGTACTCAACCTGTTCTTCTCACAACGCGCAGTTATGTTTCCGTAGTTCTCCGCGTTTGAGAACGAAGTTCCGCCGGAACGATGTCGCGGGTTCCGGCATTGGTCGAATAGAGCCGACCGACCTCCGGCGAGAACGGTCGGTTCAAGCCCGCGTCCGGCCGTTCCCTCTCAACAGCCCCCCTAGAAGACGGCCGGCGCGGGTCCTTATCCCTGTCGTGCTCGATGTGACGAGCCTGCGCGCCGGTCGAGTATCGCTGACATTCGCGATGGATTTAGCGCCAGCCCAAAGCGGGTGCGATCTGGGTCAAGATCGTCTCGATCACATGCGCGTTGTAGTCGACGCCGAGCTGATTGGGGACGGTCAGGAGCAAGGTATCGGCCTCCGCGATCGCCTCATCCGTCTTGAGCTGCTCGATCAGCCTGTCCGGCTCGGCGGCGTAGCCGCGGCCGAAGATCGCGCGCGTCCTCTCGTCGATGAAGCCGATCTGGTCTTCCTCCTGTCCGTTGCCGAAATAGGCGCGGTCGCGATCGTCGACCAGCGCGAAGATGCTGCGGCTCACCGAGACCCGCGGCTCGTGCGTGTGCCCGGCTTCCTTCCATGCGGCGCGATAGGCCCGGATCTGGGCGGCCTGCTGGATGTGGAAAGCCTCTCCGGTCTCGTCGTTCTTCAGCGTCGAGCTCTGCAGGTTCATTCCGAGTTTTGCCGCCCACACCGCGGTGGCGTTCGAGCCGGCGCCCCACCAGATGCGCTCGCGCAGGCCTTCCGAGAGTGGTTCGAGCCGAAGCAGGCCGGGAGGATTGGGAAACATCGGCCGTGGATTGGGCTGCGCAAATCCCTGGCCGCGCAGCATGTCGAGGAAGATCTCGGCATGACGCCGGCCCATGTCGGCGTCGGTCTCGCCCTCGCCCGGTTGATAGCCGAAATAGCGCCAGCCATCGATCACCTGCTCGGGCGAGCCGCGGCTGATGCCGAGTTGCAGGCGCCCCCTCGCGATCAGGTCGGCCGCGCCGGCGTCCTCGACCATGTAGAGCGGATTTTCGTAGCGCATGTCGATCACGGCGGTGCCGATTTCGATCCGGCTGGTCCTGGCGCCGACGGCCGCCAGCAGCGGGAACGGCGAGGCCAGTTGGCGCGCGAAGTGATGGACGCGAAAATACGCGCCGTCCGCGCCGAGCTCTTCGGCCGCGACCGCAAGGTCGATGGATTGCAGCAGCACATCCGCGGCTGAGCGGGCCTGCGACTGCGGCGAGGGCGTCCAGTGCCCGAACGAAAGGAATCCGATTTTCTTCATGCCGGCAATGTAGGGATGTCCGCGACGAATTGCGATCCGTGGATGTGACCCAGGGATGACTGAAAGTGTTTACCAGCCGGGAAATTGTTCTGCGGCAAATGTTGCGGGTTTTGCAGATCGCGCCGTTGCGCAAGTGCTGCATGCGTGCAGGTCTTGCCGCCTGCGCCGCGGCATGACTTGCGATCTCGGGACGCGCCGCCTAGCTTTCCGCCACGATTTCTCCCGCCAACACCTTTCCGCAGGTCCCGATGTCGCAGCCGCTTCTGTTTCAGCCGATCACGCTTCGCGGCGTGACCTCCCGAAACCGCATCCTGATCTCGCCGATGTGCCAGTATTCGGCGACCGACGGGCTCGCCAATGACTGGCATCTCGTGCATCTCGGCAAGTTCGCCCAGGGCGGCGCCGGGCTCGTGATGGTCGAGGCCGCAGCGGTTGTCGCCGAGGGCCGCATCACCCATGGCGATGTCGGCATCTGGAACGACGAGCAGATCGCGCCGCTCGAGCGGATCGCCGCTTTCCTCAAGGACAATGGCGCGGTGCCCTCGATCCAGCTCGCGCATGCCGGTCGCAAGGCCAGCATGCAGCGTCCCTGGTACGGCAATGCCGCTCTCGATGAGGCCGATCGCGCTCGCGGCGATCTGCCGTGGCGGACGGTGGCGCCGAGCGCGATCCCGATGGAAGACGGCTGGCTGATGCCGCACGCGCTCGACCTGGCCGAACTCGCCGCGCTGCGCGAGCAATGGCGGCGCGCCACCTTGCGCGCGGTTGAGGCCGGCTTCGAATTCGTCGAGGTGCATTGCGCGCATGGCTATCTGCTGCACGAATTCCTCTCGCCATTGTCGAACCGCCGCACCGATGCCTATGGCGGCGACCGCGCCGGGCGGATGCGCTATCCGCTCGAGATCATCGAGACCGTGCGCGCGGCCTGGCCGGCGGAGCGGCCGCTGGCGGTGCGGATCTCCTCGGTCGACGGTATCGACGGCGGCCTGACGCTCGAGGACCAGGTCGCGTTTGCCCGCGAAGCCAGGGCGCGCGGTGCCGATTTGATCGATTGCTCGTCGGGCGGACTGCTCGGCTCGGCGACCGCGGCGCGGATTCCGCGCGGCTACGGCTTTCAGGTGCCCTATGCCGATGAGATCCGCCGCGCCGCCGGCATTGCGACCATCGCGGTCGGCCTCATCCTGCATCCGCAGCAGGCCGAAGACGTCCTGGCCAAAGGCCAGGCCGATCTGGTCGCGATCGGCCGCGAGGCGCTGTTCGATCCGAACTGGCCGCTGCATGCCGAGCTGGCGCTCGGCGGTGGAGGCGGCGAGGTGTTCGCGTCCTGGCCGAAGCAGTATGGTTGGTGGCTGGAGCGGCGCGAGCCGGGCCTGCGCCGGCTCGATGGCCCGCCGCTGCCGTTCCGCCAGAGCTGACAAGAAAATCCGACAACAACCTGGGAGGTCGTTACCATGACATCAGTCGCAAAGCGCCCCTATCGCGGCGTCTTCCCCGTGGCGCCGACCATCTTTGACGCCAACGGCAATCTCGACCTCGAAGGACAACGGCGATGCGTCGACTTCATGATTGACGCCGGCTCCCACGGCATCTGCATCCTCGCCAATTTCTCCGAACAGTTCGTGCTGACCGACGCCGAGCGCGAGACCGTGATGCATACGGTGCTCGAGCATGTCGCCGGCCGCACTCCCGTCATCGTCACCACGACGCATTTCTCCTCGGCGGTCTGCGCGGCTCGCAGCCGCGAGGCGGAAGCTGCCGGAGCTGCCATGGTCATGGTGATGCCGCCCTATCACGGCGCGACCTTTCGCGTCGGCGAGCCGGGCATCTATGAGTTTTATCGGGTGGTGTCGGATGCCATCAACGTCCCGATCATGATCCAGGACGCGCCGGTGGCGGGCACGCCGCTCTCGGTGGATTTTCTGGCGCGGATGGCAAAGGAACTCGCCAACATCAGGTATTTCAAGATCGAGGTGCCGATGGCGGCAAACAAGCTGCGCAGTCTGATCGAGAAGGGCGGCGCCGAGATCGAGGGGCCGTGGGACGGCGAGGAGGCGATCACGCTGATGGCCGATCTCGATGCCGGCGCCACCGGCGCGATGACCGGCGGCGGCTATCCCGACGGCATCCGCCAGATCATGGATCCGTTCTTCGCCGGCCGGCGCGACGAGGCCATGCAGGCCTATGCGCGGTGGCTGCCGCTGATCAATTACGAAAATCGCCAATGCGGGCTGCAGGCCTGCAAGGTGCTGATGCGCGAGGGCGGCGTCATCAAGTCCGAGGCGGTGCGCCACCCGCTGCAACCGCTGCATCCGGCGACCCGCGCGGGGCTGATCGAGATCGCGCGGACACTCGATCCGGTCGTGCTGCGCTGGGGACGGTAACGAGGCTTACGCGTCCCACGTCACCGGCAGATCCAGGAGGCCGCGGAATGCCCAGCCGCCGATCCGCGCCGGCTGGTGCGCGATCAGGCGCAGATTCTTCAGCCGGTTGAAGATCGCGGGCAGCGCGACGTCGGCGACCATGGCGCGCGAGGCCCAGGCGCCGGCGCAGAAATGCGGTCCGGCACCGAACGCGATGCTCTTGCTGGCGTCGCGGCGCACGTCGAACGCGTCGGGCCGGTCGAAATGCTTCTCGTCGCGGTTCGCCGAGCCGAACATCAGGAACACGCGCTCATTGGTCTCGAAGGCGACGTCCCTGATCGTCCAGGGCTTTGCGATCCGCCGCGGCGACATCCCGATCGGCGAGATCCAGCGCGCATATTCCTCGAACACCTGCAGCCACGGGATCGCGCCGGTCGTCGCCAGCGCGAGCTGGTCGGGATGGGTCAGCAGCGCCCATACCGTGCCGGCGATCGCATCGCGCGGCTCGTTCTGGCCGCCCGAGATCGCAAGCTTGATGTTGGCGCGCACGCTCTCCATCGGCATGTCGGTCTGCAGCATCACGCCGAGCAGGCTGAGGTCGGGCGTCTTGCGCAGCCCAGGGACCATGTCGTCGATCGCGGCATCGATCCCGGAGGTCGCCGCATGGCAGCGCGCCTCGATCGCGGGATCGCCGACATAATTGGCGATGCCGTCGATCATCCCCTGCGACCACGCATTCATGTCCTGGAAGCGCATATTGGTGAGGCCGGTGATCGACTTCAGGCATTCGGCCGAGAACGGCAGCGCGAAGGCCTGCACGAAATCGACCACGCCGTCCGGCTTCAGTTCGTCGAGGATGCGCGTCGCGTGTGCTTCGAACTGCGCCGTCCAGTGCGATCTGACGGTTTTCGGCGAGATCGCCGGAAAGATCGCCTTGCGCTCGTTCATGTGCGCATCGCCGTCCTTGCGCATCATGTTGTGGCCCATCAGCTTGTTCATCAGCCCCTCGGGCTGGTGCGACGAGAACACGTCGATCTGCTTCTCGGAGATGAAGATGTCGTCGCGGCTGCACAGCAGCGTGCTGCCGAGTTGCGGCACGAAGGCGATCGGCGCCTCCTTGCGCATGCGCGCCAGCGCCGGGTAGGGATCCTGCCAGAAGGCGGGGACGTCGATGTCGAAATGGGGCGCGGTGCTCACGAGTGATCTCGGTTTGGCCTCGGGTTTTCGGGCCGAGCATAGGCCGGGCGGCGCGGCCCGTCTGTCCCCACCGCTGGGGACAGCGGGAGACCACCGCCCGGAGCGCGCTCAGTTCAGCTGGCGCGCCGAGGCCATCAGGCGCAGCGCGATCGCGAACAGCTCGTTCTGCGAGGAGATGCCGAGCTTGTCATAGGCGCGCTTGCGATAGGTGAGGGCGGAGTGCAGCCCGATGCCGAGCTCGGCGGCGATCGCTTCCGAGCTGAGACCGGAGAGGATGCGCAGGCAGACCTCCTGCTCACGCCCGGTCAGCCTGGCGAGCGGCTCAGCGGTTGCAAACAAGGTCTTCAACCGCTCGATCGGTTCAACATCCGCTGCCGGGTCGCGCTGGAAATGCCGCGCCACGGCCGCCGTCAACGCCGGCGCGACCGCGGCCAGGCGCGCGATCTGCTCGCGGCTGAAGCGGCCTTGCGCGGTGATCTGGTAGAAGTTGACATAGAAGCAGGTGTCGCCGGTCCAGATCGCGGAGGCGAACTTGTCGACGATGTCGGAGTCGTCGAAGAAGATCTTGCGGTAGCCGTCGCTGTACATGCGGCGGGCAAAATTCGGCAGCACGATCGGCGCGGCCTGCGTCCGCCCCTCGAACACCGCATCGCGGTTCGGGTCGGCCTGATGGAAATGTTCGGAATAGGCGATCCCGAGGTCGCGCCCGGTCGGGATGTTGCCGACATCGAGCAGGCACGCGGCGGTCCGCGGGCCGGTGAACGAGAACACCATGCAGTGACCGACACCGGCGACGCGGCGCAGCGCGCCGATCAGGGCCTGCGGAAAGCTGTCGCGGCCGATCGCCAGCAGCGCCGGCGTGATGTCGCTGACGACAGAAGTCTTGAAGGCGTAATCTGCCTTCATGGCGTCCTCCCTGTGTTTCGGGAAGACTAGAGCCTTTTCCGTTCCGATGGAATCGGAACGGGGCTCTCGATTCCTTGTTTTGACGCGTTTTCTTGACGCGAACCGGTATCCACTTCGCTCGAAAACGCTCTGGCAGCGACATCGCCGGCGCGGAAGCGGCGCCTCAGGCGCCCGGCACCTGGTCGAGGAAGCCGGTGATGCTCCTGATCCGGCCGTCCTTCAGCATGGCGAAGTCGGTGCCCTTGATCGGGCTGTCGACGCCGTCGGGTCCGAGGCCCCAGGAGAATCGGACATGGTCGCCGAAGCCGTTCGGCTCCCCGATCAGCTTGAAGCGGAAGTCCGGAAACTTCTGCTGCACGCCGGCGATCAGCGCGTCGACGCCCTCTTGGCCGTCGCCGCTCATCAGCGGATCGACATAGCGCGCATCGGCGGTCCAGTTCTCGCTCAGCATCTCGCGGCGCCGGCTCGGCGTCCGCTCGTTCCAGAGATCGATATAGCGGCGGGCGATGGCGGCATGGTCGGTCATGGTGCTCTCCTTCGATAGTGCCGGACTGTGCGGCGGTCCGGACTATCGAAGGTTCGCGTGCGCCGATCGATTACCTCCGAGGTCATCGCGCAGGCTATGGTGCGATGGTCAGCACCGCCTTCATGTTGGGATGGTAGCGGCAGTAATAGTCGACCGTGCCGGCCTTGGTCAGGACCGACTTGACCGTCTTCTTCGGCGCGATCGTCACGTCGAATTCGCCGTTCTTCGCGGTGGCGGTGTGGGCCAGCACGTCCTTGTTGACCCATTCGATGGTGTCGCCGACCTTGGCCGACACCTCGGCCGGCGAGATCACCATATTCTCCATCACGATCCGGATGGTGGCCGCATGCGCCGGGACGGCCATCGCGCCGAGCGCGAGCAAAGCCAGCGTTGCGAGACAGCGTCCTGGCAACATCGCGCGCCTCCTCACTTCAGGCCGGCGGCGACGTGTTCGGCATGCTGCTGGTGGCCCTGGAAGATCTTCAGGCCGGTCTGCAGCAGGCTCTTCAGCTCGGGATTGCTGGCCGAGGGGATCAGCTGCGTCTCCAGCGCGGTGTTGACTGCCTTGTGGTAGGCGATCTCGTTGTCGATATAGGCCTTGTCATAGGCGGCGCCCTTCAGCTTGCCGAGTTCGGCGAGCTTGTCGGCCGCCTGCTTCGACAGCGCCTTGCTGGTGTCGTTGTCCTCCGGCGTCACCTTCAATTTCTTGACGAGGTCGAGCGCCTGCTTGTTCACCGCCTCGTGGTCGCGCGCCATGTCCTTGGCGAACGCCTTGATCTCCTTGTTGGAGGCCTTCTCTTCCGCCTGCTTGGCGGCATTGATGTCGATCACACCGGCCGTATAGGCGATGTGCGCGATCTGCGGATCGGTCGGCTTTGCGCCCTGCGCCAGCGCAGCGCAGTTGAGAAGGCTGAGCGCGGCGACCGCGATACCCAATCGAACGAACATGGCTTGAAACTCCTGTTGAGCCGGGCGTAGCGCGCGGCGCGTCGTTGCTTGCACAGGAGTTGGATGGTGCGGGCGAGCAGAGGTTCCCGAAAAATTCAGGCCGTGGCGCGGAGCCGTTTCAGAACCGCCTCGGTCAATCGCTCGCAGCGCTTGCCCGCGAAGGGGAAGGCCTCCATGACGACGGGGCCGATCTTCCGCTCGACATTGTCGCGCAGCATGGTCCGGGCGCGATGCAGGCGGGTCTTCACGGTTTCCGGCTTGAGGCCGAGGATCTCAGCGGTCTCCTCGACATTCATGCCCTCGATCACGCGGGTGATGAAGACGAGGCGGAACGCCTCCGGCAGCTCGTCGATCGCGTGCTCGACGACGTGCTGGATCTCACGCTGGGCCATGGATTTTTCCGGATCGTCCGTTGACGACAGGGGGAACTGGATGATCTGGGCTTCAGGAGCGCCTTTCGGCAGATCGGACCATTCGACGCTGCTGTGCCTGCGGCGCAGGCGGCCGAGCGCCTCGTTCATTGCGATCCGCGACAGCCAGGTCGAGAGGCTGGAGTCGCCGCGGAACTGGTCCAGATGGGTAAAGGCGCGCACATAGGCGTCCTGAACCACGTCCTCGGCCTCGTGGTCGTTGCGCAGGATGCCGCGCGCCAGCCGGAACAGCCGGCGATTATTGGCCTGCATGATGGCGCGGATTGCGGCCTCGTCGCGGGCGCGCGCGCGTTGCACCAGCTCGGCATCGTCCGAGCGGATCGGCGGCAGGGACGTTACATGGGCCTGGCGCATGGCGGGATCGCCCTCACTGTTGGCGGAATAATACCATTGGATGCCGACCGGCCGTACAGGTTCCCGGGAAAATGGTGATCGGCCAAAAAGACCCTACGGCCTGATATAGGCCTCCGGATCGCCGCGTGCATGCGCCTCCATCGCGTCGAGGAAGCAGCGCACCTTCGCCGGGACAAATTGCCGCGCCGGCAACAGCGCGTGCACGTTGAGCGGCTCGCAGGCATGGTCCGGCAGCAGTCGCCGCAGCTGGCCGGCCGCGACGGCGGTGCGAGTGTAGCTCGCGGTGACCCGCAGCACGCCATGACCGGCGAGCGCGGCCTGCAGGCGGACATGGGCATTCGAGCTGGTCAGGCGCGCGCGATCGACCGCGAGATGCTCGATCGCGCCGCCGGGAGCGGTGATCGCCCAGGGCGGATCGCTGGGGCCGGTCAGCAGCGGCAGCTTTCTCAGATCATCCAGCGTGCGTGGCTCGCCGAGCTTGTCGAGCAGCGCGGGTGCCGCGAACAGACCGCGCTCGAGCGTGAAGACGCGGCGGATCACGATGCCGGCCGACGGCAGCGGCGCCTCCAGCATCGCGAACACGATGTCGTAGTTCTCGGCGATCGGGTTGACGATGTCATGCTCGACGTCGATCCGGATCGAAAGCTCCGGATAGCGGCCCATCACCGCGCAGGCGACCGGCCCCGCATGATGCGCGCCGAATTCATAAGGCGCCTTGATGCGCAGCGTGCCCGCCACCGCGCTCGACATCGCCAGCGCCTCGCTGTGGGTGTCGTGCAGCGCCGCGAACAGCGGGCGCACCTTGCGATAGATGGTCTCGCCGGAATCGGTCAGCCGCAGGTGCCGGGTGGTGCGCTCGATCAGCCGCAAACCAAGCTTGGCTTCGAGACGCTGCACCGCAGCACTGAGGCTCGATTTGGGATGGCCAAGCACGCGCGCGGCCGCGGTGAAGCCGCCATGCTCGACAACCTCGCAAAACAGCTCCCAGTCGCGCCACTCCATGGCCGATTGTCCATCCACCGGTACAGTGTGTCCAGCCAAATCGGATTATCCCGGTGACCGCAATCACCTAACCTCGTCGCAACCAAATCTTGCATCGGGAGGGTGAGATGGCTGACGACGGAATTTTCCTGCGCAACACCTGGTACGTGGCGGCGTGGAATCACGAACTGATCGACGGCAAGATGGTCGCGCGCACCATCCTGGAACGGCCGATCGTGCTCTATCGCGGGTCGAGCGGGAAAGTCGTCGCGCTGGACGACCGCTGCTGCCATCGCGCCGCGCCGCTCTCGATGGGACGCGTCGAGGGCGACGACATCAGGTGCATGTATCACGGCATGAAGTTCGCGGCCGACGGCAAATGCATCCAGATCCCCGGGCAGGACACCATCCCCGCCAAGCTCGGCGTGCGCAGCTATCCGGTGGTCGAGCGCTACAATCTGATCTTCATCTGGACCGGCGATCCCGAGAAGGCCGATCCGAAACTGATCCTCGACTATCCGCCGCTCGAGGATCCCAGATGGCGCGGCCTGCCGGGTTACATGCACTACAAGGCCAACTGGCTCCTGATCGTCGATAACCTCAGCGACTTCGCGCATCTCGCCTTCGTGCACACCAACACGCTCGGCGGCTCCGAGGAGTATGCCTACAAGACCAAGCCGGTCGCGATCGAGAAGCTGGACGACGGTTTCCGTGTCGAGCGCTGGCACATGGGCGCCGAGCCGCCGCCCTACCACAAGAAGGTGATAGCGAACAAAACCGACAAGATCGACCGCCGCAATATCGGCCGCATGATCGTGCCCGGCATCTTCACGCTCGACACCACGTTCGCGCCGGCGGGGCAGGGCGTCGAGAAGGGCGTCCAGGTTCCGGGCACGCGGTCATATCGCAACGCGCAGTTCATGACGCCGGAGACGCGCTCGACCACGCATTTCTTCTGGAATTACCTGCACGATTTCGACATCGACAACCCGAACATCGCACTGTCGCTGCGGCACAGCCTCGAGGAAGGGTTCAACGAGGACAAGGATATCATCGAGGCGCAGCAGCGCGTGTTCGACGCCGATCCGGACTATCAGCTGCTCGCGATCGGCGCCGATGCGCCGCTGACCTATTTCCGCTGGCTGTTCGCGCGCAAGCTCGAGGCGGAGAAAGGCACGGCACGCGCCGCCTAGTCCGCTGAAACGACGGCTTTTGCTGCTTGGCAGCAAACCGCGCCGGGGTCGCGAGATCGTGACATCCCGGCGTGGCTGCCGTTGCAGCCGGTTTGGCGTAAACTGATCCGACCCGAATTTGTCGGTCCTTGATCAGCGTGAAGGTGGTCCGCGTTGGCCAGACTATCCCGGTAGCGATCAATCGGTGAATGAGCTTGCCCGAAAAGACGAATCGATCGGATCGAAGTGCGAGCACCAGCTGGGCGCAGGACGCCTGGCTATGGCCGTTTGAAGCCGCGCGATTGGCGCTGGACATCTACTCGCAGTGGTACCCCATTCGTGCGCCCGAGCCCGCAGATTCGCCGGGCGAAGTGGCGGCGCTGCCCTGGACGACAGCCCATTCGGTCGCGCTTCAGCTGCCGTCGATGTGCCTGCTGGATTTCTCAAGAGCGGCCGAAGGCCGGCCGCTGCTGGTCTGCGCGCCCTATGCGCTGCATCGCGCGCAGATTGCGGATCTTGCCCCCGGCCACAGCCTGATGGAGGCGTTGCAGAAGGCTGGCGTTGCGCGTCTCTATCTCACGGATTGGCGCTCGGCGGCACCGGAGATGCGATATTTCTCGATCGACACCTTTCTGTCCGATCTCAACGTGGCCGTCGACACGATCGGGCCGCCGGTCGACCTTGCAGGTCTCTGTCAGGGCGGCTGGCTGTCGTTGCTCTACGCGGCGCGCTTTCCCGGCAAGGTACGGCGGCTTGTGCTTGCCGGCAGCCCGGTCGACGTCTCGGTATCGTCGGAGCTTTCCCGGATGGTCGCCTCGCTTCCACCGCAAGGCTTCGAGGCGCTGGTCCGTCAGGGGGGTGGGATCATCAGCGGCAAGCATATGCTGCAGGCCTGGAGCATCCCGTTCACCATGCGTGACGCGGAAGCGGCGCTGCAGAGGCGGCTCGATCGCAAGTCGGAGGATGCGCGGGCGTTGCTCGATCGCTTCACGCGCTGGAATAGCGAGACGCTCGATCTGCCGGGCACCTACTACCTCGAAGTGACCGACTGGATCTTTCGCCAGAACCGGATCGCGGCTGGAGACTTCCTCGCGCTTGGCTGCAAGATCGATCTCGCTGCCGTCAAGCAGCCCGTCTTCGTGCTCGCCGCAGAGAACGACATCGTTGTTCCGCCCGACCAGGCATTTGCGACAGCGCGGCTCTTGGCCACGCCGCCCGCGTGGCTGCAATGCCATACCGAGCCGTGTGGTCATCTCGGACTGTTCATGGGCTGCAAGGCTCTCGCCGGTTCATGGCGCCGGATTGCCCGCTGGCTTCAGTCCGATCTCGGTGAGGCTGCCGGCGAGCGCGCGCGGATCAGCGCGTGAGTGCAAGATGAAAATGCCCCGAACTGCGCTTTGCAATCTGGGGCATCCGGTATCCTTGGATGACGTGCGTCGCGTCTATTTCGCCGCGACAACCATGATCTCGACATTGTACTGCGGCGCCGCCAGCTTGGCCTCGACGGTGGCGCGGGCCGGGGTGTTGCCCTGCGAGACCCAGCCGTCCCACACCGCGTTCATCTCCGGGAATGTCTTCATGTCGGTGATGTAGATCGTCGCGCTGAGCAGCTTCGACTTGTCGGTGCCGGCCTTGGCGAGGTGGCCGTCGATGATCGACAGGATGTCCTTGGTCTGGTCGGTGACGCTGCCGCCCGCGGCCTTGCCGGCGACGACGCCGGCCAGATAGACGGTGTTGCCGTGCACGACGGCCTGGCTCATGCGCGGGCCGGTCTCGAAACGCTGAATGCTCATTTGGGTCTCCACTGAATGGCGGGCATGTCTATAGCGTTTTCAAGCGACGTGGCTACCGGTTCGCGTGGAGAAAACGCGTCAAAACAAGAGATCGACAGGTTTGGTCCTGATTTGATCAGAATCAAACCTCTAGCGCGTCAGGGCGACCACCGCCACTGCGCATTTTGCAGCGCGCACCTCATGGAAATCGCGGCCTAAAGCGTGATGAGATTAGGTTCAACTGGAACGGCGCCGAAGGTTTACCTCTCTCCGGCGGGGGAGAGGGAAACCGAAATCGCGTCAAGCAGATCTAACCAAGACACATCCTGCTTTAGGGAGTGGACTCCATTAGGCGTAACTAAATTCGGATCGATGCGAGTTTGACGAACGCCGGTCGAGGAACCTTGCCGCCGGATCTGCGTTCGGAGATTGCTGGCGGGCTCGAACATCGAATCCATGGGGGAGACCATGGGGCCGTCCTGGCAACAAGGTCCACTCTCAACGGGAGCAATCGGCCGGTTCCTCGTGCCCGAACCGCTGCCCAAGAGATTGTTGTACGTCGAGCGGTTGCGCCGGCGTATGCGCGTTCGCTTCGGGGGGATCTGGATCGCCGATAGCGAGAATGTCCTCCTGTTCTTCGAACCGGGCCGCTATCCGGTCGCCTATTTTCCGGAGACCGACATTTCCCCACGCGTCCTTGAACGCACCGAACATACCACCCAACACGCCGATCTCGGGCTCACGTCCTGGTACAGCGTCCGGGCCGACGAGCAGCACGTCGCACCGCGAGGGGCATGGCAGCACACCAGCCTTCCTCCCCATGCGAGCGAACTGCAGGCACGCGTTGCGTTCGCTTGGCGGGCTATGGACGCTTTCTACGAAGAAGACGAACGAATCGTGGGCCATGCCGCTGACCCCTACCACCGCATCGATATCCGCCGCGCCTCCCGTAACCTCGTGGTCCGCCATGGTGACCGGATCATCGCCGATACCAAGCGGCCGCTCGTCCTCTACGAGTCCGGCTTCGCGCCGCGCTGGTACGTTCCACGCGCCGACATCGATGAGTCCACCCTCACTCCCGTGAAACTCCAGACCTTCTGCCCATACAAGGGGCTCTGCAGCTACTACTCCATCGATGAGGCACGTCTGGCGGCATGGGGGTATCCTGACCCCTATCCCGAGGTTCGCGTCATCTCCAACCTGGTGTCGTTCGAACCGGATATCGTCTCGGTCCATCTCGATGGCACCCAGCTCCATCTCGAGCCGGGCCAGACGGTGGTTGCGCATGGCCCAGATCGCAACATCGACGTCTCCGAGGTGGTCCATGAGCCAGGTGGCGGCGGCTAGGAAGCACCTTCGGTCCCTATCAAAGTGGAGTGGGGCATGGCGCGACTGCTGTCGGTGAACGTCGGACTTCCGCGTGATATCGAATGGAAGGGCCGCACCGTACACACCGGGATCTGGAAAAATCCCGTGCGTAGCCGTTGTCGGGTCGGCCGATTGAATCTGGATGGAGACGGTCAAGGCGACCTGAGCGGCCACGGGGGTGAGCAGCGAGCCGTCTTCGTCTACCAGATCGAATCGTATCGCTACTGGCAGGAACGGCTGAAGAGGACCGACTTCGTCCATGGACAGTTCGGCGAGAACTTCACGATTGAGGGATTACCCGACGATGCCGTTGGCATCGGCGACCGTTATCAGATCGGCGGCGCAGTGTTCGAGGTTACTCAGCCCCGCGTGACCTGCTATCGGGTCGGCATTCGGATGAACGAGCCGCGGATGCCGGCATTGCTGACATCCAGCGGCCGTCCGGGGTTCTACTTCCGCGTCCTGCAGGAAGGCGAAGTAGGCGCCGGCGACGAAATCATGAAGGTGGGAGAGGCGAATGAGCGAATGACGGTCGAAGAGATCAACGCGCTTCTCTATTCGCCCAATCATCCACGCGATCGATTGGAGCGCGCCTTGCGGATCGAGACGCTTTCGCCCGGATGGCGCGTGTCGTTTGAGGCGTTACTGCAGAATCAGACGACTGGCGCGGGAAGCGGCAACGCAGGGCTCGCGCCGGCAGCGGCTGCGCATCCGGCTGCACCAGGATTTCAGCCGCTCACGGTGGCAGCGATAGATCAGGAGTCCGCGGACGTCCTCTCCCTGTCGATGCGGCATCCGGACGGTCAGCCGCTGCGACAGGCTCTGCCCGGTCAGTACGTGGTCTTACGTCTTCGACGGATCGGCGGCGGGCCGCCACTCTTTCGCAGCTACTCGCTCTCGGGTCCCCTCTCGACGGAGCGCTACCGGATCAGCGTGAAAGTCGAGCCGGATGGGGCAGCCGGAACCTACCTGCGGGAGCATGTCCGCATGGGCGATGTTCTCGACGTCAGCTCGCCGCGGGGAAGCTTCATTCTGCAGTCGGGAGCGCGGCCCGTGGTGTTGCTCAGCGCGGGAATCGGAGCGACGCCTGTGCTGGCAATGCTTTACGCGCTGGCGGCGGCCCGCTCGACACGGCAGGTCTTGTGGCTGCACACGGCTCGCGACCGGCAGCACCATCCATTTGCCGCCGAAGTCCGCCGACTCATGCCCGCACTCACCCGCGGCCGCAGCTATGTCTGTTACAGCCGGCCAGGCTCGCGCGACAAGATGGGCGAGGATTGCGACGCGACCGGTCACCTGTCGCGATCGGTCCTCGACAAGGTCGGCATCCCGCGAGAGGCGGATGTCTACCTCTGCGGGCCGACTCGCTTCATGGCAGACATGAAAGAGGCGCTCGCAGCCTTGGACGTGGCGCCGGAGCGGATGCATGTCGAAATCTTCAACGGCAGCGAGTCGATGACTCCTGGTGTCGTCGGCGCAGCGACGCGAACTCCTCATCTGCCCAGGGACGACGCCAACACCGGTCCGCTGGTATCGTTCGCGCGAAGTGGCATCGCCGCGCACTGGAAGGCGTCCGCCTACCAGAGCATTTTGGAGCTGGCCGAAGCGTGCGACGTCCCGGTCCGTTGGTCGTGCCGGACCGGTGTTTGTCACAACTGTGAGAGCGGTTTGGTTTCGGGCGAGGTCGCCTATGGACCCCAGCCACTCGAGAAGCCCGCTGACGGCAACCTTCTCGTTTGCTGCTCACAACCGATTCGTGACGTCGTCATCGATTTGTGAGCCTGCGGGCGACGCAAATCAGACCGAAGAGGAGGCGTGGGCGTGATCAACACAACCAGCGCAACCGGCATAAAGCTCTCAGTCGAGGTGATCACGTTGCCGGTGAGCGATGTCCAGCGAGCGTTGCGGTTCTACGTCGACCAGGTCGGCTTCACGCTCGACGTCGACTATTCGCCGAAAGACGCATTTCGCGTCGTGCAGCTCACTCCACCGGGCTCCAGTTGCTCGATACAGATCGGTCGCGGGCTCACCGACGCGCCCGCCGGATCACTTCGCAACGTCTATCTCGTCGTCACCGATGTTGAGGTTGCGCGGAGCCGCCTGCTCGAACGTGGGGTCGAGGTCGGTGAAGTCCGGCACAAGGTGCCCGTTGATGCCTGGGATGGAGGTTTCGCACCCGGGCTCGACCCTGCTCGCAGGGACTACGCCAGCTTCGCCGACTTCTCGGACCCGGACGGCAACAGCTGGGTGTTACAGGAACGGGGGTACCGCAACGTATGACGCGCTTGTGGGAGCATTGACTAGAGAACGAAAGGAGTTCCCATGCGCACAGGCAGGAGCGCGGCGGCGGCTCCTCGCGCTATTGCCTGACCAAGCGCGGCGAGATGCTGAAGCCGATGCTGCAGGCACTCTACGATTGGGGCGAGGCCAACGCAGACACGTTCGGCGTCCGCTTCCTCAGCGCGGAGGCGGACTAGAGCAGGATGAGATCAAGCTGTGGCCGCGAACTGAGGCGCGTTCGCTCTCCCGCCCGCGACGTGGAAGCGTCAATTGCAGAAGTCCGCAAATGGCCTATGCGACAGCCTTGGGCGAGGGACATTTGCGCAATTTCGGAATATTAGAAGAATACGTCTGAGTTGCCCGACGTGTCAAGTTGCTTGGTCGAGCGCGGGCCACTGCCGGCTACTTTGCATGGGGTTGTTTTCGATATTTTGGCGACGGTCCCGTAAGTTCATGCTGCACCGGTCGAGAGAGCCGGTTTCCGGCCGGAACCTTAAGCAAGGAGAGCGCGTTCTCGCGGGATGTTGGGGGCAATCAACAAAGGAATGCTCATGCACATCCGCATCTCTACGGCATCCGTCATCGTTGCGGCGCTCTCGCTTGGAACACCTGCCTGGGCGCAGGTGCAGGGAACGCAACCGAAGGCGCTGCCGCAGGCTCAATCTGACCAGCCCAATGCCATCCGGAGCATACAGGTCGTGGACGTCAAGGATCTCAAGCCTGAGGTCCGGTCAAGGGTCGAGGCTGTCGTCGCAAAGGCAAGCGAAGACGACCTGCGGAACCTTCGCGGTTCCATCGACGCATCTGAAGAAGCGGTATCCGCGCTGAAGGCGAAGGGCCTCAGCTCGGCACAAGTTGTCGCGGTCAATCTCACCAACGGCATTCTGACGCTTTTCACCAGGACGGCCTGATCGCAACACGGCCTGGGGAACTTCCGCTCAGCAAGAAAAGCCCGCTGGTTCACGCCGGCGGGCTTTTCGACTGCACCTCAGAGTAGCACGCGTCAATTCACCGCCTTCGCCGCCGCACGTCCTGCGTTGCGCCCCGAGAACAGGCAGCCGCCGAGGAACGTTCCTTCGAGCGAGCGGTAGCCGTGCACGCCGCCGCCGCCGAAGCCGGCGGCTTCGCCGGCCGCGTAGAGCCCGCGGATGATCTGGTGATCCCTGCCGAATACGCGCGAATCGAGATCGGTCTCGAAGCCGCCGAGCGTTTTGCGGGTGAGGATGTTGAGCTTCACCGCGATCAGCGGGCCGTGCTCGGGATCGAGGATGCGGTGCGGCTTCGCGGTGCGGATCAATTTGTCGCCGATATAGCGCCGCGCATTGTGCAGGTTCATCACCTGCGCATCCTTGACGTAGGGGTTGGTGATCTCGCGGTCGCGCGCGTCGATCTGGGTTTTGATGGCGTCGAGCTGCAACAGGTCGTTGCCTGCGAGCTTGTTCATGGCGCCGACGAGCTCGGCGAGATTGTCGCGCACGATGAAATCGGCGCCGTGCTGCTTGAACGCTTCCACCGGCGCCGGCGCGCCCTTGTTGGTGGCGCGCTTGATCGTCATGCGCCAGCTCTTGCCGGTGAGGTCGGGGTTCTGCTCCGAGCCCGACAGCGCGAACTCCTTCTTGATGATGCTCTGGGTCAGGATGAACCACGAATAATCGTAGCCGGTGCCCATGATGTAGTGCAGTTGCCCGAGCGTGTCGGAGCCCGGAAACAGCGGCGCCGGCAGCCGCTTGCCCGTCGCGTCGAACCACAGCGACGACGGTCCCGGCAGGATCCGGATGCCGTGACGCGGCCAGATCGGGTTCCAGTTCCGGATGCCCTCGACATAGTGCCACATGCGGTCGCGGTTGATCAGCCGGCCGCCCGCCGCCTCGGTGATGCCGATCATGCGGCCGTCGACATGTTCGGGCACGCCGGAGATCATGAATCTGGGCGGCTCGCCGAGCCGCTTCGGCCAGTTCTGCCGCACCAGATCATGATTGCCGCCGATGCCGCCGGACGCGACGATCACGGCTGGTGCACGGAAGGAAAAATCGCCGACGACGTTGCGCGAGGAACTTTTGCCGCGCTCGACCGAGGTCGGTTCCAGGATCACGCCGCTGACGCCGTCGACCACACCGTTGGTGACGCTGAGCGCATCGACGCGGTGGCGGAACTTGAATATCAGCCGTCCGCTTTTCGCGGCCTCGCGCGCGCGGCGTTCGAACGGCTCGACGATGCCGGGGCCGGTGCCCCAAGTGACATGGAAGCGCGGCACCGAATTGCCATGGCCCATCGCGTCGTAGCCGCCGCGCTCGGCCCAGCCGACCACCGGGAAGATGCGATGGCCCATCGCGCGCAGCCAGTCGCGTTTCTCGCCGGCCGCGAATGCGACATAGGCCTCGGCCCATTTGCGCGGCCAGTAATCCTCCTCGCGATCGAAACCCGCGGTGCCCATCCAGTCCTGCAGCGCGAGGTCCGCGGAATCCTTGATGCCGAGCCGGCGCTGCTCCGGCGAATCGACCAGGAACAGGCCGCCAAACGACCAGAAGGCCTGGCCGCCGATACTTTGTTCCCCCTCCTGGTCGAGCACGATGACGCGCTTGCCTGCGTCGGCAATCTCGGTTGCGGCCACGAGACCGGCAAGTCCCGCGCCAATCACGATCACATCTGCATCGTCAGCCATGTTTAGGTCCCCCGTCCCGCAGAGATTCAAGACCGCCTCATTGCGTGCGGTCAACGCCAAATGGACCTTGCCTGTGGCGGCGGAGCACCAAGCACGTGCGCCGCGCTGTTCCAGTTTGGGACCTTTCCCCACTTTCACTGCAGCGTGCGCGCAACACCCAATTTGAATTTGTTTTGACCGGCTTCGCTCGTCTGGACAAAAATCCGCGCGCACAACACGCTCACGATTGTCTTGCATCACAGACCAAACAGATTCGGTTTCGACTGGGGCTGGCCAAAATGAAGTTGATGACGGGGTTGCTCGCTGCGGTTCTCCTGCTGGCGGGAATGGGGGTGTCTCAAGCTGTAGTCAGGATCGCCGACGATCGCGGCGGCAAGATCGGCGTCTATGTCGACAGGTATCAGGACCTGCGGACTTCGGGCGAGACGGTCATCATCGACGGGCTGTGTGCCTCGGCCTGCACCATCGTGCTCGGCAAGGTTCCTCACGACCGGATTTGTGTGACCTCGCACGCCAGCCTCGGCTTCCATGCAGCCTGGGATTACGGCGACAACGGCCGCCCCGTCCCCAATCCCGAAGCCACCCATATGCTGTACCTGATGTATCCGCCGGCGGTACGCAGATGGATTTCGGAGCGTGGTGGCCTGACCCGGCGCATGATCTTCCTGCGCGGCAAGCAACTGCAGGCGCTGTACAAGCCGTGCTACCTCAACGCCCAGGCCTCGGCGCCGAAGCCCGCGCACTAGGCTCCGGCTGCTTCTCTGTTTGACGTTCGTCGGCCATTGGCCTGGGCTTACGTCGGGTTATGGACGAGCAGGCGCCGGAACAGCTCGCCATCATTTGACGGCCTGCGGCCGCCATTGCGCTTGCTGCCTGCCGGAACCGGGCTTATCTCAGGCTCATGATTCAGCCGATCTCCACCCGATCCGAGCTCGTAACGGCTCCACAGACCCGGGTGGCGTTTGCGATCCTGTGGGGCGCGGCCGGTATCGGCGGATTGGCCCTGCTTGCCGCCGCCGCGCTCTGGTTCCACTACGGGACCGCGGTGTTTTTCGAAATGATCACGGCCGGCATCTCCGCCTGCTTCTGACAAGGACGCTCTCGCATCATGCCCCGGACCACGCGCCCATTGGTGATCTTCGCTGCCTTCGCGGGCAGTCTGGCGGTCGGCCTGTTCCTCATGCTGTGGGCGATCGGCGGCTTGCGCACCGTTGCCGCGCCGGCCGCGATCGGCGGGCCGTTCCAGCTCACCGACCAGTCCGGCCAGACCATTACCGACAAGAACCTTCAGGGCAAGCCGACCCTGATTTTCTTCGGATTCACCCATTGCCCGGACATCTGCCCGACCTCGCTGTTCGAGATCTCGGAGGTCCTGAAGGCGATGGGCAAGGACGCCGATCGCGTGAATGCCTATTTCGTCTCGGTCGATCCGGAACGCGACACCGCCACCGCGATGAAGGATTACCTGTCGAGCTTCGATCCGCACCTCAAGGGCCTGACCGGCGACCCCGCCGCGATCGCCAAGGTGCTGTCGAGCT
This sequence comes from Bradyrhizobium pachyrhizi, assembly GCF_001189245.1. Lineage (GTDB taxonomy): Bacteria > Pseudomonadota > Alphaproteobacteria > Rhizobiales > Xanthobacteraceae > Bradyrhizobium > Bradyrhizobium pachyrhizi. Next base: position 235,775 of record NZ_LFIQ01000024.1, read on the forward strand.
ATCGTGTCTACGCCAAGAAAGTGCCGCTGAAGGATGGCGACTACACGATGGACCACACCGCGCTGATCTATCTGATGGACCGCGACGGTCATTTCGTCGCGCCGTTCAATCTGAAACGGACGCCGGAAGAGGCGGCGGCCGATCTCAAACGGTACCTCTGATCGCCATTTCCGGTTCAGAATTAACCCAATCGGCGCTCGCTTCAGGCGCTGATTCGGCTATAAGCCGTTCAATTTCCTGAAATTGCCGGTTATGCCAAATCCCTCTGTCCAGCCCTTTGCCGTCCGTTCGCGCCAGCTTCGCCTGGCCGCGAGCATGATCGCGGCTGCCTTGCTGGCCCTGGCAGGTCCTGCGATCGGGCAGACGCCTCCAGCGCAGCCGCCGGCGGCCAAGGCGGCTCCTGCGCCGGCTCCGCCCACTAGTCCGGCGCCGGCTGCACCGCAAACCGCGCCCGCGGCCCCGGCGGCAACACAGCCGGCCCCGCCCAAGGCCGCCGCCGAGGCCGCGCCGCAGGCGGTGCCGGGTTTCTGGGACCCGCGGCGCCGGCCGGACCGCCCGGACCTGTCGCGCCTCACCGTGATCCGCTTCCTGACCGAGACCGACTATCCGCCGTTCAATTTCACCGGTCCCGACGGCAATCCGGCCGGTTTCAACGTCGACCTCGCGCGTTCGCTCTGCGACGAGATCAAGGTCACCTGCACCATCCAGATGCGCCGCTTCGAGACCCTGATCGATGCCCTGGCGACCAACCGGGGCGACGCCATCATCGCGTCGATGGCGGTGACGCCGCAGCTGCGCGCCAAGGTCGATTTCACCGATCCCTATTACCGCGCGCCGGCCCGCTTCGTGTCGCGCCGTGACAACGCGATGCCGGAAATCCGCCCGGAATACCTTGAGGGCAAGAAGGTCGGCGTCATCGCCGGTACCTCGCACGAGGCCTACCTCAAGGCGATGTTCACCGACGCCGAGATCCACTCCTATCCGGATAACGACGCGCTGCGCGCGGCGCTGCGCCGCGGCGAGGTCGACTTCATCTTTGGCGATGCGATCTCGCTCGCGTTCTGGATCAACGGCACCGATTCCGCCGAATGCTGCGCCTTTGCCGGCGGCCCCTTTGTCGAGAGCCGCTATTTCGGCGAGGGCGTCGGTATCGCCGTCCGCAAGGGCAACGACCTGCTCCGGCAGTCGCTGAACTGGGCGCTGTTCCGGATCTGGGAAAAAGGCCGCTTCACCGATCTGTGGCTGCGCTATTTCTCGGTCAGCCCGTTCTAGCTCCGTCATTCCGGGGAGATGCGTAGCATCGAACCCGGAATCTCGAGATTCCGGGTCTGGTGCTGACGCACCATTCCGGAATGACGACAAACTTCCCGTCGTTTTGCATTTTGCCGCGAAAGCGTTAGTTTTCGCGGCCTTTTTGGAGAGAACCTGAGGAATGTCCGTGATTGATCCTTCTGCCAGCCCGAGCGACCTGCGGGCGCTCGCCGAACAATCCAACGCCTGGCCGTTCGAGCAGGCGAAAGCGATTGTGGCGCGGCTGAAGAAAAATCCCAAGGACGAGGTGCTGTTCGAGACCGGCTACGGCCCGTCGGGCCTGCCGCATATCGGCACGTTCGGCGAGGTCGCGCGCACCACGATGGTGCGCCACGCCTTCCGCGTGCTCACCGAGGACAAGATCAAGACGCGCCTGCTCGCCTTCTCCGACGACATGGACGGCCTGCGCAAGGTGCCGGACAACGTGCCGAACAAGGAGCTGCTGGAGCAGCATCTCGGCAAGCCGCTGACTAAGGTGCCCGATCCGTTCGGCACCCATCCGAGCTTCGGCCAGCACAACAATGCGCGGCTGCGCGCCTTTCTCGACCAGTTCGGCTTCGATTACGAGTTCGCGAGCTCGACCGAGTACTACGCCTCCGGCCGCTTCGATGCCGCGCTGCTGCGCATGCTGGAGCGGATCGAGAAGGTGATGGCGATCATGCTGCCGTCGCTGCGCGAGGAGCGTGCGGCGAGCTACTCGCCGTTCCTGCCGATCTGCCCGCGGACCGGCCTCGTGCTCTACGTGCCGGTGACGGCGCACGACGCCAAGGCCGGCACGATCTCGTATGAAGATCCCGATACCAAGGAGACCGTCACCGTTCCTGTTACCGGCGGCCGCTGCAAGCTGCAATGGAAGCCGGACTGGGCGATGCGCTGGTACGCCCTCGGCGTCGACTATGAAATGGCCGGCAAGGACCTGATCGACTCGGTGAAGCTGTCGGGCAAGATCTGCTCGGCGCTCGGCGGAACGCCGCCGGAAGGTTTCAACTACGAACTGTTCCTCGACGAGAAGGGCCAGAAGATCTCGAAGTCGAAGGGCAACGGCCTGACGATCGACGAGTGGCTGCGCTACGCCTCGCCGGAGTCGCTGTCGCTGTTCATGTATCGCGAGCCAAAGGCGGCGAAGCGGCTCTATTTCGACGTCATCCCGCGCAATGTCGACGACTACCAGCAATTCCTCGACGGCTTCACTCGGCAGGAAGCGCGGCAGCAGCTGCAGAATCCGGTCTGGCACATCCATTCCGGCAAGCCGCCGCAGGCCGACATGCCTGTCACCTTCCAGCTGCTGCTGACGCTGGTGTCGTCGTCGAACGCGGAGAATGCCGAGACGCTGTGGGGTTTCATCGGCCGCTACCGGCCGGGCGTGACGCCGCAGACTCATCCGAAGCTCGACGCGATGGTCGGCTACGCCATCAACTACTATCGCGACTTCGTGGCGCCGACCAAGCAGTTCCGCGAGCCGACCGACGGAGAGCGCGCGGCGTTGCAGAATCTGCGCGATGCGCTCGCCAACATGCCGGCGAACGCGAGCGCGGAAGACATCCAGAACGTGGTCTATGAGATCGGCCGCCGCGAGCCGTTCCTCGACATGGTCAAGAAGGGCAAGGACGGCCGTCCCGGCGTCTCGCTCGACTGGTTCAACATGCTCTACCAGGTGCTGCTCGGCCAGGAGAAGGGCCCGCGCTTCGGCTCCTTCGTCGCGGTCTACGGCGTGCAGAACGCGGTTAACATGATCGACGGCGCGCTGGCGCGGTCGTCGTAGGGATCGCGGCGCTCATCGCCGCTCGGCCTGCGCCGCGTCGCGCAGGCCGTCGCTGGTGGCGCGCAACAGCGTCAGCAGCAGGCCGTTGAGCGGCGTCGGCACGCCGTGCCGTTCGCCGGCCGCGACGATCGCGCCGCTGAGAGCATCGGCTTCGAACGGGCGTCCCGCGACACGATCGAAATACATCGAGGTGCCGGCGTCTGGCGGATAGGTCAACAACGTCGCCAGCATCAACTCGGCCTCGTCGCGCGCGAGCTGGGCGCCGTCGGCGCGGCCGACATTCGCGGCCTCCTCGAGGATGGCGTGGCACAGCGCCTTGACGTCCGCGCGGCGGAACACCGCCTGCCGCTGCAAGGTGAGCGCGGTGATCGGATTGGCGACCGCATTGAGCAGAAGCTTGCGCCACGCCAGCGTGGTGAAATCGGCGGAGCGCCGCACGCGCATCGCCGTACCATCCAGCAGCCCTTCGAACGCGCGTCCGTCCGTGTCATCGGCAACCGCGAATTCATGCTGGCCGGCGCGGCGGAAACGGACGCGATCCGGCGCCAGCCGCTCGCCGTTGTAATAGACGATGGTCGGCACGACGGTGGCGGCGCCGACCAATGGCGCCAGCCGCTCGGCGTGGCCGATGCCGTTCTGCAGCACCGCGACGCGCGTCCGCGGCCCGCACAGCCTCTGCAGCCAGGGCGCGCTCGATTCCGTGTCCTGCGCCTTGGTCGACAACAACACCCAGTCGACCGGCGTCACCTCCGCCGGATCGGTGAGGGCGCGCAGCGGCACCTCCACCGTGCCTTCCGCCCGCTCGACCGTGAGCCGATCGAGCGGGCGCCGAACACAGGCGATCACGTCATGCTTGTCGACCGCCCGCAGCAGGCCGGTGATGATACCGCCGATGCTGCCGAGGCCGACGATGGCGATGGTCTTGCGGTCGGATGGTCCTGTCATGGCGTAACTCTGGGCTTTGCGGAGTGTGTTGCGTTGGGTTGGAAAGTCAGGCCGCTCATGTGGCTTTCCGCCGCAGCCAACGAAGCCGTCGATCCGCCGTCTTCGCAGCGCATCATCACATAATGGTGGCGAGCCCGCAAAATTCGGATAGCAGGCCATCGGCAATTTCACCGGAGCCTGGCGCCGGATTGCGCTACAGTCGCATCCATAAAATCAGCACGGCCTCCGCCGAGAGGCCGGCACAGATGGGAGCATGCGCATGCAGTTCAGGGTTTCGCCGACATCGCTGCAGGACAGTTCGAGCGCCGAGGAATGGCAGGCGCGGGTCGATCTCGCGGCGGCGCATCGGCTCGCCTACATCCACGGCTTTTCGGAAGGTATTTTCAACCATCTCACCTTGGTGGTGCCCGGCCGCACCGACCGTTACTACCAGATCCCGTTCGGCATGCACTGGTCGGAGGTGACAGCATCCTCCTTCATGGAGGTCGGCATCGACGATGCCGAGGTGAAGCGCGGCGAGGGTGAGGTCGAGCGCTCCTGCTATTGCATCCATGCGCCGATCCACAAGGCGCTGCCGCAGGCCAAGGCCGTGTTCCACACCCACATGCCCTATGCGAGCGCGCTGACACGGCTCGAGGATCCGCGGATCAAGGAGATCGGGCAGACCGAGGTCGGGCTGTCGGAAGCGATTGCCTATGACGATCTCTACACCGGCCCCGCGCTCGATCCCGAGGAAGGCGCACGGCTCGCCAAGGTGATCGGCAACAAGACCATCCTGTTCATGGCCAATCATGGCATCTCGACCGTCGGCGAGACGGTCGCCGATGCGTATGACCGGCTCTATTACATCGAGCGCGCCGCGCAGGTGCAGATCTATGCGATGTGGACGCAGCAGCCGCTCAAGCAATTGCCGCAGCATGTGGTGGAGAAGACCAAGCGCGATTTCCGCGACGACCATCTCTACAACGGCCCGTCCCCGGCGCAGCGGCATTTCGATGCGCTGAAGCGGATGCTGGATCGCAAGGAGCCGGACTACGCGACGTAATTCGCGTCAAACTCCACCGTCGTCCCTGCGAAAGCAGGGACCCATAACCACAGGCTCGAGTTGTGGAAGTGCGCTGGGGCTCCAGCGCGGAGCAGTAACAATCATCGGTGGTTATGGGTCCCGGCTCCCGTGCG
>NZ_LFIQ01000024.1:240981-245584 GCF_001189245.1 Bradyrhizobium pachyrhizi
TTGTTGTGGCGTCTCGCGATGACCGCTACTGGCTCGCCCACACGACGCGCGCGATCCACGCGACTTCCTCGGCATCGAGCATGCGGTCGGGGTGCTCCGGATTGAGCGATGCGAGTTCCAGCATCTTGGCGGTGCGGCGTCTCAATTCCTTCACCATCACCTCGCCGCCGGTCGTGCGCACCACCACGCGGTCGCCGCGGCGGATCGCGGTCGCGGGTGACACCACGATGATGTCACCTTCGCGATAGGCCGGCTGCATCGAGTCGCCCTCGATCTCCAGCGCATAGGCGTGTTCGTCGGTGGTCGCCGGCAGCGCCACTTCGTCCCAGCCCTTGCCGGCGGGAAAGCCGCTGTCGTCGAAATAGCTGCCGGCCCCGGCCTGCGCGAAGCCGATCAGCGGCACCGACTGTCCGCCGCGCGCGCCATCGCCGAGCAACTGCACGAAGGTCTCCATGCTGGCATTGCTCGCCGCCAGCGCCTTGGAGAGCGACTCGGTCGAGGGCCAGCGCTCGCGCCCGTCGCCGGTCACACGCTTGGATTTGTTGAAGGTGGTGGGATCGAGTCCGGACTGCTTGGCAAGGCCCGACGGCGACAGGCCGGCGCGTTCGGCGAGCCGGTCGAGCGCGGCCCAGACCTGCGCGTGGGTCAGCGGTCGGGTGGCTTTGGGCTGTTTGGCCATCGAGGAGATCCCGGATGGTAGGAATTATTGCCTGAAACTTCGATTTTCGCAAATCTGCCGTCGGATCTGTCCCGACACCGCTTGAGTTGCGCCGCCGCCGCCGATACGGTCCCTCGCTCGCCAGATGGCGTCTGGGGCATTCTCCCCTCAAATCCGGATAAAACCCCAAGAGACTCAAGGACAAAAGGGAAGGCCGGCCCGTGCCGATGATCTACAAAATCACCCCCGCTTCGGCCTGGCGCGAGGCCGAACGGCAGGGCGTGTACCGGGGCAGTGCCGACGACAAACGCGACGGCTTCATCCATTTTTCCACCGCCTCCCAGGTGGCCGAGACCGCGCGCAAGCACTACCACGGGCAAACCGGCCTGTTCCTGGTTGCGGTCGATGCCGATGCGCTGGGCGATGCCCTGCGCTGGGAGCGGTCCCGCAATGACGAGCTGTTCCCGCATCTCTATGGCGAGCTCGACCTCGGCGCGGTCACCGAGATCCTCGACCTGCGCGCGCGCTCCGACGGTGGCCACGACGTTCCGGAACTCAAGCCGTGATCCGTGCCTTCGACGCCTTCTCGCTGCCGCTGCTGCGCTGGTTCGATCCCGAGGATGCCCATCGCATGGCGATCCAGGGCCTGAAGCTGCTGCCGCCGATCCGGCAGCGGCCGGACGACCCCAAGCTCGCGGTGCGCGCCTTCGGACTCAACTTTCCAAACCCGATCGGCATGGCGGCGGGCTTCGACAAGAGCGCGGAGGCGCCCGACGCGCTGCTGCGGCTGGGCTTCGGCTTTGTCGAGATCGGCTCGGTGACGCCGAAGCCGCAAGCCGGCAACCCGCGGCCGCGGCTGTTTCGCCTGGAGCGCGACGAGGCCGTCATCAACCGCATGGGCTTCAACAATGATGGTGCGGAGGCCGTGCTGCGGCGGCTCGCCGCGCGCGCCAGCGCCGGCGGCATCGTCGGGGTCAATGTCGGGGCCAACAAGGATTCGCCCGACCGCGCCGCCGATTATGTGAAGCTGATCGAGACCTTTGCGCCGGTCGCGAGCTATTTCACCGTCAACGTCTCCTCGCCGAACACGCCGGGCCTGCGCAATCTGCAGCAATCGGCGGCGCTCGACGATCTGCTGGCGCGGGTCATCGACACCCGCGAGCGCGTGCGCAAGAACGCCGGCGACTCGCCGGTGCTGCTCAAGATCGCGCCGGACCTCAGCCTTGCCGAGCTCGACGACGTCGTGCACATCGCCCGCTCGCGGCGCGTCGACGGCATGATCGTCGCCAACACCACGCTGGCGCGTCCCTCGACCTTGCGTGAGGAGAATCGCGCCAAGGAGCAGGGCGGCCTGTCGGGCCGTCCGCTGTTCCGGCTGTCGACGCGGATGGTGGCCGAGACCTATGTCCGTGTCGAAGGCGCGTTTCCGCTGATCGGCGTCGGCGGCATCGATAGCGGCGGCGCCGCACTGACCAAGATCCGCGCCGGGGCCAGCCTGATCCAGCTCTACTCCTCGCTGGTCTACAAGGGCCTCGGCCTTGTCGACGACATCAAGCGCGATCTGTCCTCGACCCTGCTGCGCACCGGCCGGGATTCGCTGTCGGAAATCGTCGGCGCCGACGCGGCGACCATCACCGCCGAGGACTGGCCGGTGAGGTAGTTGCCCGTCGCCCGGATGAAGCGAAATCCGGCTGCGCCCCAACCTCCCCTTGAAAAGGGGAGGTCGCTTTGCTCGCTCAAGCAAAGCGGGTGAGGGATCAGCTCTCTCCATGAGCTGCGTCGCCTGTGGCTGACCCCCATCCCGACCTTCCCCCTTTTCAGGGGGAAGGGGAAGAGAACTTCGTAGCCCGGAAGCGCAGCGCAATCCGGGACAGTCTCGTCGCGGCACAGCTCCCCAAATTTCGCTTCGCTTCATCCGGGCTACGGACTTACACAGTCTTGAACGTCTTCCTGAGCAGCGCCGGATAGCGCAGGCCCTGCAGGCCGCCGCGTGCGACGTAGAAGCCGAGCAGCGCGATCCACAGGCCGGTGTTGCCGAACGAGCTGAGCACCCACCAGGTGGCGAGGAAGATCGCGAGCGAGGCCAGCATCAGATTGCGCATCTCGCGCGCCCAGGTAGCACCGACATAGATGCCGTCGAAGCCGAACGCGAAGACGCCGGGCAGGGGTGCCAGGATCACGAACGGCAGGAACTCGCGCGCATAGCGGCGCACGTCGTCGCTGGTCGTCATCAGATTGATCAGCGCCGCTCCGAACAGTGCGAACAGCACCGACACCATCAGCGCAAAGCCGATGCCCCACAGCAGCACCAGCCGGGTCGAATCGGAAAAGCCGCGTGCATCGCGCGCGCCGAATGCGCGGCCGCACAGTTGCTGGGCGGCATTGGCGAGGCCGTCGAGGAAGAAGGCGCTCACCAGCAGAAAATTGTTCAGCACCGAATTCGCCGCCAGCGTCACATCGCCTTCGCGCGCGCCCTTGGCGGTGAAAAACAGGAACACGACGATCAGCGCCGCGGTGCGCACCATGATGTCGCGGTTGACGGCCAGCATGCGCATCAGCTTGGCGCGATCGAACAGCGTGGCCGCGGGAACCGCGAAGCCGTTTTGCGAGATCCGCCACGCCACGACGATGCCGACCGCAAAACCCGTGGTCTCCGCAAGCACCGCGGCGATCGCGGCACCGGCGATGCCGGCGCCGTAGACCTGCACCAGCAGCACGGTTGCGATCATGTTGATGATGTTGATCACGATCTGCAGCGCCAGCGCCAGATTGGCGCGGGCCTGGCCGACCAGCCAGCCCAGGATGACGTAATTGGCGAGCGCCAGCGGCGCCGACCAGATCCGGATCATGAAATAGCTCTCGGCCGCGCGCGTGACGCCCTCGCTGCCGCCCATCAGCTGGAATGTGACGGCGGCGAGCGGCACCTGCAGCGCGATCAGCGCCGCGCCGATCAGGCCGGCGACGATGAAGCCGCGCACCAGGATTGCGGCATATTCCTTGATCTCGCCGGCGCCCTGCGCCTGCGCGGTGAAGGCCAGCGTGCTCATGCGCAGGAAGGCGAACAGCCAGAACAGGCAGTCGAAGATCACCGAGGCCATCGCAACGCCGCCGAGCAGCGCAGCATCGTCGAGGCGACCGATCGCGGTGGTCGAGACGATGCCGATCAGCGGCGTGGTCAGGTTGGCGACCATCGCGGGGCCGGCGATGGCGAACACCTCGCGCGTCGTGATCTTCGGGTGGATGGGTGCGTGCATGGCTACAGTTGCAAGGAATATTCGCTTCTATCGCGTCAACCGTCGCGCGGCCATGCTGGAATTGTTCTCGGAGCAATGCGATGGCGGAGGGGCAGCCGACAAGGCGTGCATGGTCAGAACACCACGACCATGCCATCGCTTGCCGCCGTGTAGCGCAAATCGTCGACGCGGCCGAGCATGTCGTCGCTCATATGGGTCAGCACCACGCGCTTGGCGTTGATGGCCGGCAAATGCGCTTCCAGTGTCTTCAGGCTGAGATGGTTCTTGACCATCTTGTCGTACATGTAGGCTTCGGCGATGAAGAGGTCGGCGTCCTGCGCCGCCGGAATCAGCGCGTCGGTCCATTCGGTATCGGCGCTGTAGCTGATGATGCGTCCCTCGGCCTCGACGCGATAGGCCAGGAACGGCCCGCCGGATTCGCCATGCACGACAGGATAGGGCGTCACGGCCACCTCGCCAAAGCTGCGCCTTTCGCGCGGCGCCAGCGTGACGACGGACAGATCGAAGCGCTGCCTGGTTTTGGAGGAATGCTCGAACATCACCTCCATCACCGCAGGCAGTTTCGTTTCGATACCTTGAGGCCCGGCAATCACCAGCGGCCGGGTGCGGCGGGAGAACTGCGCGTCGAGCAGGAAGAACGGCAGGCCGGCAAAATGGTCGCCGTGGAAATGCGTAATCAGGATCAGGTCGA
>NZ_LFIQ01000024.1:245594-255335 GCF_001189245.1 Bradyrhizobium pachyrhizi
CGAGCCGCTTCATCGCCGGCAGCGACGAGGCGCCGCAATCGATCAGGAGATTGGTGCGTGCACCGCTGACGTGGAAACAGGTGTTGAAGCGGCCGCCGGAACCGAATGCATCGCCGCAGCCGACAAATCGCAATTGCATCGGCTGCGAACCCTCCTTGGGATCAGCGGCCGCGCGGCGCGCCGAACAGCCGCGACAACAGCCAGATCGGAATCACGATGACGGCGCCGAGCAGGAAGTAGCGCCAGGCCCAGTTGATCGCGTCGAAGCCGAAATCCCAGATGCTCTGGAACAGCCTGCGGATGCTGTTGAGGATGTTCCACGGATCGAGGCCGATCGCGGCGAGCACGACACCAACCAAAATCGACAGCAGAATCAACCGGAACGCCACAGAGAGCGGCGATCCGCCGAGAAAGCGGTACAGGCCGTCACTGCGGCCGGCCGGCAAGTCCCGGATGTCGTTTGGCATTGCTCTCTCCCGCGGAATCGCCCGCATTATAGGTCACGGCGGTGCACATGGGAAACCCGCGCACCGCGATCAATGGCTGCCATGCACGCTTGGGATTTAACTTCCTGTCATGGAGATTAACATCCGTTCAAGCGTCTCCAGCCGGTCGGCTTCGCGCGGCGGCTTGTCCCAGCGCAGGCGGCTGATCCGGGGGAAGCGCATTGCGACGCCGGATTTGTGACGCGGCGAGCGCTGCAATCCCTCGAAGGCGACCTCCAGCACCAGCCCCTGATCCGGCTCATGCACGACATGGCGCACCGGGCCGAACTTCTCGGTGGTGTTGCGGCGGACGAAGCGGTCGATCTGCAACAGCTCCTCGTCGGTGAAGCCGAAATAGGCCTTGCCGACCGGCACCAGCTCGTCGCCGGCCTCGCCATGGGTCCAGACCCCGAACGTATAGTCGGAGTAATAGGACGAGCGCTTGCCGTGGCCGCGCTGGGCATACATCAGCACGGCGTCGATGATGTGTGGATCGCGTTTCCACTTCCACCACGGGCCCTTCGGCCGTCCGGGCAGATAGGGCGCGTCGCGCCGCTTCAGCATCACGCCTTCGACCGCGTCGGCATCGTCGCCGGCGCCGGCGCTCTTGGGATCGGCGCGCGCCGCGGCCAGCTCGTCCCAGCTCGCGAACGGGATGGTTGGCGACAGATCGATGCGCGGATCATTCAGCCTGGCGACGAAGGCTTCGAGATGCGCGCGGCGTTCGGTGAAGGGCAGCTCCCGCAAGTCGTTCTCGTCGTCGCCGAGCAGGTCGTAGGCGCGCAGGTAGATCGGAAACTCCTTGATCAGCTTCGGCGAAACGACTTTGCGGTTCAGCCGCTGCTGCAACACGTTGAAGGTCTGCACGCGGCCGTCGCGCAGCACCAGCAATTCGCCGTCGATCGCGCCGGGCAGATGCAGCGACGGCACGAGATCCGGAAAGCTGCCGGTGATGTCCTCGCCGGTGCGCGAATAGAGCCGCGCCTGGACATGGCCTCGCGCGTCGCGGCCGGACACCGCCTGCACCCGGATGCCGTCCCATTTCCATTCCGCGCTGAAATCGGCGGCGTCGAGATTGACGAAATCGCTATCCTCGATCGCGTGCGCCAGCATCACCGGGCGGAACGGCGCAGGGTCGCGGTTGACCGGTTTGTCGCCGCGGCCCTCGAGCCAGGCGAACAGGTCGAGATAGGGCGGCGACAGGCCGGGCCACATCAGCTCGATCTCGTGCGGGTCTTTGTCGCCGAGCGCCGCCGCCGCGGTCTTCGCCAGCCGCGCCGAGATCCCGATCCGCATCGCGCCGGTGACGAGCTTCAAGAGCGCCCAGCGCCCGGTCTCGTCGAGCTCGTCCAGCCAGCGCGCCAGCTGTGCCGGCAACTCGGCCTTGCCGAGCGTGCGCAACGTGGTGACGACGTCAGTCAGGGTTGGAGGAGGCGGGTTGTTGTGTCGGGTATCGGGGGGCAAGCTTTCTTCACCTCTCCCGCTTGCGGGGGAGGTCGGATCGTTCGGCTGCGCGTCAGCGCGGTCGGGCGATCCGGGTGGGGGCTGTCTCTGCTTGTCGACCGTGTGGAGAGACCCCCACCCCGACCCTCCCCCGCAAGCGGGAGAAGGAGAAGATTTCGGCCACATCAGCGCGACCGTCTCCGAGAGGTCGCCGACGTAATCATAGGAGTAGCCGAACAGCACCGGGTCGGTGCGCTCGGTGATCAGGTCGCGGATCAGGCCGGGCTTGGCGTGCTTGAACGACAGCGCGCCGGTCAGCGCCGCCAGCGCGTAGCCGCGGTCGGGGTCCTCGGTCTCGCGGAAATAGGCGACCAGCAGCTTGATCTTGTTGTTGCGGCCGGGCTCGTAGGCGAGGCGGTCGAGCAGCTCGGCGAAGCGGTTCATGTTTCTGCCTCGCCGGCGGACTCGGCTTCGCCAGCGGGCTTGGCCTCGCCGGTCAGTGCGGCCGTCTCGCCTTCGTCCTCATCGCCATAGCCGACCAGATCGAGCGGCCGCGCGGCAAGGCCTTTGATCTTGCACCAATGCACCAGCGCATCTTCCTGACCGTGGGTGACCCAAATCTCGCCGGCGCCGGTCGCCGCGATCGTCGCCGTCAGCCCGTCCCAGTCCGCATGATCCGAGATCACCAGCGGCAGCTCGACGCCGCCCTGCCGGGCCCGGGCGCGCACGCGCATCCAGCCCGAGGCGAATGCGGTGACCGGATCGGGGAAACGGCGCGTCCAGACATCGGATGTCGCGCTCGGCGGCGCCAGCGTGATGGTGCCGGCCAGCTCGGCCTTCTTCATGCCGCGCGCGGGCCGGAGCTCGCCGAGCGGAATGCCGCGCTCCTGATAGTAGTAAGTGATCTTCTCCATCGCGCCATGCAGGTAGATCGGCGCGTCGTAGCCGGCTTCGCGCAGCAGCGCGATCACGCGCTGCGCCTTGCCGAGCGAATAGGCGCCGACCAGATGCGCGCGCTCCGGGAACAATTTGACCGACGCCAGCAGCTTGTTCACTTCGCCGGCGGCATCGCCATGGCGGAACACCGGCAATCCAAATGTCGCCTCTGATATGAAGACGTCGCAGGGCACCAGCTCGAACGGCGCGCAGGTCGGGTCGCGCGCATCCTTGTAGTCGCCGGAGGCGACGATGCGGGTGTCCTTGCAGGTCACGGAAATCTGGGCGGAGCCCAATACGTGACCGGCGGGATGAAACGTCACCGTGACGTCGCCGAGCCTGATCTCCTCGCCGTAGGCGATCGCCTGCACCGAGCCGGCGAAATTCTCGCCATAGCGCAGCCGCATCATGTCGAGCGTTTCCTGGGTCGCGAGCACGGCGCCGTGACCCGCCCGCGCATGGTCGGAATGCCCATGGGTGATCAGTGCCCGTTCGACCGGCCTGACAGGATCGATGTGGAAGCCGCCGGGCTTGCAGCAAAGCCCGGCCGGGACGGGCATCAGGATGTCTTGCGGGCGCATCGTCCCTATATAGGCGCTCGATCCGCGATGTTTAGCCGGATCCGCAGGCTTGACCCGTGCATCCATCTCCGGAAAAAGTCCGTGCTTTGATGGATGGCCGGACCCGGCCGAGATTGGTTCCTTAAAGCGAATGGCCCTCCGCCTGTTTCTGTCCTCCGGCGACCTCGTCGCCGACCGCCGCTACGAGTTCGCGCGCGACCTGCAATTGAAGGGCGATCTGCCGGCTGCCGCCGAGCTGCTCGAACAGGCGATCGAGCTTGTGCCGAAATTCCCGTCGGCCTGGTACACGCTGGGCAAGATCCGCCTGGAGCTCGGCCAGCGCGAGGCCGCGATCGCAGCGTTCCGCGGCGCGCGCGATGCCGATCCCGAAGACCGGCATGGCGCCGGCCTTCACCTGATGCAGCTCGGCGTCGAGGCCGTCAGTTCGATGCCGCCGGGCTATGTGCAGACGCTGTTCGATCAATATGCGCCGCGCTTCGAGGCCGCGCTGGTCGGCGATCTCGGCTATCGCGGCCCGGCGCTGCTGTTCAAGGCGGTGCTGTCGGTGCGTGCGGGCGCAAAGAAACCGGTCTTCTTCAAGCGCGCGATCGATCTCGGCTGCGGCACCGGGCTGGCAGCCGGTGCATTCGCCCGGCATGTCGATCGCTTCATCGGCATCGACCTGTCGCCGCGCATGATCGACAAGGCGCGCGCAACCGGCCTTTATGCCGAGCTTGAGGTCGACGACATGTTGAAGGCCGTTTCGGCCAAGCGCGAGGCCAGCGCCGAATTGATCCTGGCCGCCGATGCAATGGTCTATGTCGCCGATCTCGCGCCCGTGCTCGCCGAGGCCAGCCGTGTGCTGGTGGCGGGCGGCGTGCTCGCCTTCACGGCCGAGACCCATGACGGCGAAGGCGTCATCATCGGCGAGGGACTGCGCTACGCCCACAGTGCAGCTTACGTGCGCGACTCTGTCGCTGCCGCGGGGCTGACGCTGGCCCAGCTCGACGATCTCTCGGCGCGCAATGAAGACAATATCCCGGCACCCGGACTCGTCGCCGTCGCGGTCAAGCCTTAACGCACCCTCTCCCACAAGGGAGAAGGGAAGAGAGCGCCGCCTCACACTCAAACTTGAGTCTACACGCTACGCATTTGCCGTGACGCGGCATTGCGCCGCAAAGTCATGACTTCGCGCTTGCCCGGCGCAAAGCGGAATGCGAGAGCTTTTCGCCTCAGGGAGAGAAATAATGAAAAAACATACACGGCGCGAGTTCGGCGCCACTGCATTGTCTGTGATCGCCGCGTCCGTGCTGCCCGCGCCTTTCGTCCGTGCCGCCGACAAGAAGTACGATCCGGGTGCCAGCGACACCGAGATCAAGCTCGGCCAGACCGTTCCGCATTCCGGCCCCGGCTCGCTCTATGGTGTGCTCGGCCGCGTCGGCGAAGCCTATTTCCAGATGCTGAACGACAAGGGCGGCATCAACGGCCGCAAGGTGAAATTCCTCACCATGGACGATGCCTACAGCGCGCCGAAATGCGTCGAGGCGACACGCCGTCTGGTCGAGCAGGAGGAGGTGCTGGCGCTGTATGGCTCGCTCGGCACCGCGCCGCAGACCTCCGTGCATAAATACCTCAATTCCAAGGGCGTGCCGCAACTGTTGCTCAACACCGGCGCCTCGAAGTGGAACGACCCGAAGAATTTCAAATGGACCATGGCCGGCCTGCCGCTCTATCCGACCGAGGCGCGCATCCTCGCCAAGCACGTCGTCAGCGTGAAGCCGAACGCCAAGGTCGGCATCCTCTACCAGAACGATGATTTCGGCCGCGACTTCCTCGGGCCGTTCAAGAAGGTGCTGGCCGATGCCGGCGGCAAGGCACAGGTGATCATGGAGCAGACCTATGATCTCACCGATCCGACGGTCGATTCGCAGCTCATCAATCTCTCGAAGTCGGGCGCCGACGTCTTCTACAACATCACCACCGGCAAGGCGACGTCTCAGTCGATCCGCAAGGTGACCGAGCTCGGCTGGAAGCCGCTGCAATTGCTGTCGGCGGGCTCGACCGGCCGTTCGATCCTGAGCGCCGCGGGCCTCGAGAACGCCAAGGACATCGTCGCGATCCGCTACAACAAGGAAGTCGGCGTGCCGCGCTACGAGAAGGATCCGGACGTGATCGCGTTCGAGGAGCTGCGCAAGAAGTACCTGCCGAACATCGACCCCGACAACACCATCGCCTTCGCCGGCTACGGGCAGGCGGCAACGATGGGCGAAATCCTGCACCGCTGCGGCGACGATTTGACCCGCGCCAACGTGCTGAAGCACGCCACCACGCTCGCCGGTTTCCACTCGCCCTATTTCCTTGAAGGCATCAATTACAGCTATACGCCCGACGACTACACGCCGATGAAGACGCTCTATGTCTCGATCTTCAACGGCAAGGATTGGGACCTCTCCGGCCAGCCGATGACGGAGTAGCGGTGGGAGCACGTTGTTCCTTGACCTCGGCCCCGCTTGCGGGGAGAGGTCGGATCGCATCGTGAGATGCGATCCGGGTGAGGGGGCACAGGTCTCACGGCACTCGCCGCTCGCGGAAGCAGCCCCTCACCCCAACCCTCTCCCCGTGAAGGACGGGGAGAGGGAGTCGAAGCGTCCTGTCGCCGGCCCCTTGCCACCTGCCGCCAGTTCCGTCCGCCCTCGACGAAGCCGCCTGAACCACCTACCTCTTGGGCGTGTCGACGCTCGATCTCTTCTCCGTTCCGCCGTCGGAAACGGCCGATCTCCTGCCGCGCCGGTTTCGCGACTGGTTTGCCTCACGCGGCTGGTCGCCGCGCGAGCATCAGCTCGCGCTGCTGGCGAAAGCGCGCGAGCAACGCTCCGCGCTGCTGATCGCGCCCACTGGGGCGGGCAAGACGCTGGCGGGGTTCTTGCCGACACTGGTGGAGTTGAGTGGAGAAGGATTCGACCGCGGTGCTTCTGCTCACCTCCCCCTGAAAGGGGCGGGGCGGCGCGCTCCGGCGCGCGATAGCGCGGCCGAGCGCGACGGGTGGAGGTCAGCCACAGGCACGGAGCAAGCGCCTGACCCCCACCCCAACCCTCCCCGTTTCAGGGGGAGGGAGCCCGACGATCTCGCAAGCGACGAAATTGAATCGAGGGCAGTTCGCCCAGCCCTTATCTCCACCGGCCGTGGCGTTCGCCGCAGCGGCGGGCTGCACACGCTTTACATCTCACCGCTGAAAGCGCTCGCGGTCGATATCGCGCGCAATCTGGAGACGCCAGTCGCCGAGATGGGGCTGCCGATCAGGATCGAGACCCGCACCGGCGACACGCCGGTGTCGCGGCGGCAGCGGCAGCGGCGCTATCCGCCCGACATCCTGCTCACCACGCCGGAGCAGCTGGCGCTGCTGCTGGCATCCGATGACGCGCCCTATCTGTTTTCCTCGCTGAAGCGCATCGTGCTCGACGAGCTGCATGCGCTCGTCACCTCCAAGCGCGGCGATCTGCTGTCGCTCGGACTTGCGCGGCTCTGGACCATCGCGCCGCAGCTCCGCGCCATTGGTCTCTCGGCGACGGTCGCCGAGCCGGAGCAGCTCGCGCGCTTCCTGGTGCCGCAGCCCGGTGGCGAGAACGCGTCCGCTGACGTCGTCACCGCCGGCGGCGCCGCGCCGCCGGTGGTCGAGATGCTCGACACGCGGGAACGCCTGCCCTGGTCCGGCCACAGCGCGCGCCACGCGCTGCCCGAGGTCTACGAGCTGATCAAGCGCAACAGGACCACGCTGGTGTTCGTCAACACCCGCAGCCAGGCCGAGATGCTGTTCCAGGATCTCTGGCGCATGAACGACGATGGCCTTGCGATCGCGCTGCATCACGGCTCGCTCGACGTCGCGCAGCGCCGCAAGGTCGAGGACGCGATGGCCGCCGGAAAGCTGCGCGGCGTGGTCTGCACCTCTTCGCTCGATCTCGGCGTCGACTGGGGCGATGTCGACCTCGTCATCAATATCGGCGCGCCGAAAGGTTCGTCGCGGCTGATGCAGCGGATCGGCCGCGCCAACCACCGCTTCGACGAGGCCTCGCGCGCGGTGCTGGTGCCGGCCAACCGCTTCGAGGTGCTGGAGTGCCGTGTCGCGATCGACGCGATCGCCGAGAATGCGCAGGACACGCCGCCGCTGCGCTCGGGCGCGCTCGACGTGTTGGCCCAGCACGTGCTCGGCTGCGCCTGCGGCAAGCCGTTTCTGTCCGATGAACTCTATGATGAGGTCAGGACCGCCGCGCCCTATGCATCGCTCGCACGCACCGATTTCGACGATGTGGTCGACTTCGTCGCCACCGGCGGCTACGCGCTGAAGACCTATGAGCGTTTCGCGCGCATCAAGCAGGATAAGCAGGGCCGCTGGCGCGTCACCAATCCGAAGGTGCGGCAGAGCTATCGCCTCAACGTCGGCACCATCGTCGAAGAGACCATGCTCAAGGTGCGGCTGGTGCGCTCGCGCGCCGGCGGCCAAGGAAAAAGTAGCGGATCGACCGGCGCGATCGCCCGCGGCGGCCGGATGCTGGGCGAGATCGAGGAGGTCTTCATCGAGGGCCTCGTGCCCGGCGACACGTTTGTCTTTGGCGGCGAGGTGGTGCGCTACGAGGCCCTGGTTGAAGACCAGGTCTATGTCTCCCGTGCCAATGATAAAGATGCAAAAGTGCCGTCCTATATGGGCGGCAAGTTCCCGCTGTCGACCTATCTCGCCGAACGCGTCCGCAAGCTGCTGGACAACAGCCGCGCTTGGAACGGATTGCCAGACCAGGTGCACGACTGGCTGTCGCTGCAGCGAAAATTCTCGCGTGTCCCGGCGGTGCGCGAGCTACTGGTCGAGACCTTTCCGCGCGGCGGCAGCCATTATCTGGTCTGCTACCCCTTCGAGGGCCGGCTCGCGCATCAGACGCTCGGCATGCTGCTGACGCGCCGGCTGGAGCGCGCCCGCGCCCGTCCGCTCGGCTTCGTCGCCAACGAATATGCGCTCGCGGTCTGGGGCGTCGGCGATCTCTCCTTCATGATCCGCCACGGCAAGCTCGATCTCAACGCGCTGTTCGATCCCGACATGCTCGGCGACGACCTCGAGGCGTGGCTTGCGGAATCCGCGCTGATGAAGCGGACCTTCCGCAACTGCGCCATCATCTCCGGCTTGATCGCGCGCCGCTTCACCGACGAGGAGAAGTCGCGCCGCCAGGTGCTGTTCTCGACCGACCTGATCTACGACGTGCTGCGCAAGCACCAGGCCGATCACGTGCTGCTGCGCGCCGCGCGCGGCGACGCCGCCACGGGATTGCTCGATCTTCGCCGCCTCAGCGACATGCTTTCGCGCATCCACGGCCGAATCACCCACAAGGACCTCGACCACGTTTCTCCGCTTGCCGTCCCCGCGCTGCTGGAAATCGGCCGCGAGTCAGTTTATTGCGAAGCATCCGACGAGCTCCTGGCCGAGGCGGCCGAGGAACTCGTGCGGGAGGCGACGACGTAACGCTGATACTCTGGGGAACAGGACGTGACGGCAAGCGCGCAGGTTTTGCGAGACGGTGACGACATGCGCGTTTCGAGGGTCACGGTGTCGGATGTCGGATTCGTGGCGGATTTCTCCGGCGCGCTGTTCTGGGAAGCACAGCGCCTGCTCGTGGTGTCCGACCTGCATCTGGAGAAAGGCTCGAGCTTCGCCAGCCGCGGCGTGCTGTTGCCGCCTTACGACACGGTGGCGACGCTGAGCCGGCTTGCCGCTGTCATCGCGCGGCACGATCCGCGGCAGGTGATCGCGCTCGGCGACAGCTTTCACGATCGCGACGCCCATGCGCGCCTGTCGGATCCGGACCGCGAGGCGCTCGCGGCGTTGCAGCTACGGCGCAACTGGATCTGGATCTCGGGCAATCACGATCCGGCGCTGCCGTCCGATCTCGGCGGCGTGGTTGCGACCGAAGTCGCGATCGGTCCGATCGTGTTCCGCCATGAGCCGACCGGCGCAGCCGGCGAGATCGCCGGGCACCTGCACCCCAAGGCGCGGGTGCCGACCCGCGGCCGCGCGATCGAGCGCCGCTGCTTCGCCAGTGACGGCGAGCGCGCGGTGATGCCGGCGTTCGGCGCCTACACCGGGGGCTTGAGCATCCGCGATGCCGCGTTCACACGGATTTTCGGATCGCCCGGCTTCATGGCCCATGTGCTCGGCGACAACCGCGTCCACGCGTTCGTCGCGTCGCGGTGTTATTGAGGATCGCGTACCACAGACTCAGGGTCGTCCCGGGCAAGCGCAGCGCGACCCGGCAACTGTTATGTCGGCTTGGTCTGCA
>NZ_LFIQ01000025.1:0-2891 GCF_001189245.1 Bradyrhizobium pachyrhizi
TCGAATGTGAATCTACCTCCCTGCTTTCGCACGGACGACGTCGGACATGTTGTCCCGTCTTCAATCCCGTCATCCTTCGAGGCTCGCTCCGCTCGCACCTCAGGGTGACGGTGATAGATCTGAGCATGCCGCCAGGCACGGCGCGCGCTACTCCCTCACCCCACCTTGAACTTGCTGTAGGCCTCGCGTGTCGCGATGATGACGTGCTCCTCGCAGCCGTTGCGGCGATGCGGGTCGCAGAGGTCTTCGTAATCGGCCGAGGTCATCATGTCGATGAAGGCGGCGACGCTCGGGTAGTAGACCAGCGCGAGATAGTCCCAGCGCTGGCCGGACGGCTCGCCCAGCGCGACAGTCTCGGCGCTGCCGGTCCACAGCAGCGTGCCGCCACGCGCCTTGATCATCGGGACGGTGAGCGCGCTGTAGCGCAAATAGGCATCCCAGCCCGAGCCGTCGCCGTCGAGCGATCGCGCGCGAAACCGCATCAGATTGACCATCACGACCGGCGCCTCGCGGTCCAGCTCGTTCAAGCCTTTGACGTTCAAGAGATCGACACCCATCACCCGCTCCCGCCCCAAGGCACATCGGTCAAGGCACATCGGTTTGGCCGCAACGATTATGTCACATCGCGGGACTAGCCTGAAATACCGCCGGGCCGTAAACTCAGGCCAGCTCTCGGAGGTCAAGGCCGTGATGACCCTTCCAGAACTAGCGGCCGACGCGCTCGGCAAATTCCTCGGCGAGTACATGCAGCGCCGGTTCGGCTCTTCGCAGACCCAGCTGGTCGAAATGGTGCCCTCGATCGCCCGGATCGCGCTCGAATGCATCGGCAACAGCGACGCGCTCTATCACAATGTCGAGCACACCATGCTGGTGACGCTGGCCGGCCACGACATCCTGCGCGGCCGTGCGCTGCACTCGCACATGAGCGCCGAGGATTATGCCCATGTCATCATCGCCTGCCTCACCCATGACATCGGCTATGTGCGCGGGTTGTTCGAGGCCGACGGCCAGGACGGCTATCTGGTCGAGGCCGACGGCCGCAAGATCATCCTGCCGCGCGGCTCGTCGGATGCGGCGCTGATGTCCTACCACGTCGACCGCTCCAAGATCTTCGTAATGGAGCGGCTCAAGGGCGTCACCCTGCTCGACAAGGAGCGCATTGTGCGTGCCATCGAAGGCACCCGCTTTCCGCTGAGCGACCCTGATGACGATGAGGATTTCGGCGAAGAGGCCACCCTGCTGCGGGCCGCCGATCTGATCGGCCAACTCGGCGATCCCCACTACATCCGCAAGGCCAACGCGCTGTACATCGAATTCGAGGAGGCCGGACTGAACCGCCAGCTCGGCTACGATTCGCCGGCCGATCTCGTCGACCGCTATCCGCGGTTCTACTGGGACAGTGTCGCCCCGCATGTGCAGAAGGCGATCCGCTACCTCAACATCACCTCCAGCGGACGGCAATGGATCGCCAATCTCTACAGCAACGTGTTCCGCGCCGAGCGCGACATCTCGCTGTCGGGGCCGCAGAAATAGGCGGTGACGGCTCAGGCCACACGCAAGAAACTACCCCCCGTCATCCCCGCGCAAAGGCTTCGCCTTTGCGCGGGGATGACGGGGATAATTCTTGCGCCTGGGAAGGATGACATCTCGGACGGTGTGTCTGCTGCCACAGATTCGGTCGGCCACGCATGGCTCCAATCCGCACTTTCGTCTTGTCGACGTGCCGGATTCGGGCACAACATCCATCAAATAATGACCGACCTTCGCGCCTTGCCCGCACCTGCCACAACCCCACGCCGCTCGCCGCTCAACTGGCTCAATAACCAGCCCTATCTGCTGCTCAGCCTGACGTCGCTGTTCTGGGCCGCCAACATCGTGCTGGCGCGCCATGTCGGCAGCCATGTGCCGCCGGTCACGCTGACCACGATCCGCTGGTTCGGCGTCTTCCTGATCCTGTTGCCGTTCGCCTGGCCGCATCTGAAACAGGACTGGCCGAAGCTGCGCAGCGCCCTGCCGTTGATGCTGCTGTTGTCCGCGGTCGGCTTCGCCTTCAACAACGCGATCTCCTACTGGGCGATGCAGTACACCGAGGCGCTGAATGCGCTGCTGATCCAGTCGGCGGGGCCGTTGTTCGTGGCGCTGTGGTCGCTGATCCTGTTTGGCGTCCGGCTGACGCCGGCGCAGCTGGCCGGCATCGCGATCTCGCTGGCCGGTGTGCTAACCATCATCCTGCGCGGCGACTTCTCCGCGCTCGCCAGCATCAGCTTCAACCGCGGCGACATCATGTTCGGCGCTTCGCTGGTGTCGTTCGGGCTCTATTCGGCGCTGATCCCGAGGCGGCCGAAAATCCATCAGCTCTCGCTGATCTCGTTCACCACCTGCTGCGGTGCGCTGATGCTGCTGCCGGCGGCGGCCTGGGAATTCTTAAACGGCGTGACGCTGAAGCTCGACGTCCTGACCTTTGCCACGCTGGGCTATACGCTGATCTTCCCGTCCACGCTCGCCTATCTGTTCTTCAACCGCGGCGTCGCGCTGATCGGCCCGAACCGCGCCGCGCCGTTCTTCCATCTGGTGCCGGTGTTCGGCTCGGCGATGGCGATCCTGCTGCTCGGCGAGACGCTCGCGCCGTTCCATCTGATCGGCTACGCGCTGGTGCTTGCCGGCGTCATCATCGCCTCGCGGCAAGGATCCGCCAAGACATCGGCGAAGCCCTAGCTGGCGCCGAGGAGACGGTTAGAGCGTTTTCGAGCGAAGTGGGCACCGGTTCGCGTGAAGGAAACGCGTCAAAACAAGAATCCAGAGCTTCGGTTCTGATTCGATCAGAACCGAAAATGCTCAAGTGTGCTGAATGCGAAGTTCGCGCGATTTCGCGGCAGCCATTTTCACGAACT
>NZ_LFIQ01000025.1:2920-9481 GCF_001189245.1 Bradyrhizobium pachyrhizi
CTACCTTGCGCAAGCCGGCGGATTTGCGTGGCGAATGCGACTTTGCCGCCAGCGTTTCCGTGATGAAGTCGATAAACCGCCTCACCTTGGCCGGCACGTGGTTACGCGAGGCGTAATAGACATAGAGCGGAAAACGCTCGTCAGGCCAGTCCGGAAACAGCTCGATCAACGCGCCGCTCCTCAGGTGATCGTCGAGGCCGAGATCGATCATCTGCGCGATGCCGAAGCCGGCCAGGCAAGCGCCGAGCTTGGTTCCTGAATCGGTTACAGTGAGCCGCCCGTTGACCGCGACCGGCACGACCTCGCCGCCGCGCCGAAACTCCCAATCGAAGGGACGCCCGGTCGACGCGTCGATTGCATGGATGCACTGATGGTCGCGGCTTGCCAGCTCCCGCGGATCAAGCGGCCGGCCGTGTCGTTCGAGATAGATCGGCGAGGCCACGGTGAGCACACGCGTATCGAGCACGCGGCGCGCAATCAGCGCCGATGGCGTCGGCTCGCCGAAACGCACCGCCAGATCAAAACCGTCGCTGACCAGATCCGCGATCCGGTCGCGGGTCTCGATACGCAGCTCCATGCCTGGATTCTGCAGCAGGAACTCGCTCAGCTTCGGTGACAGCACCATGCGGGAGAACAGCGGGTCGACATTGACCCGCAGCCTGCCGCGAACCGCATCGCGCGATTTCGAGGTCTCCGCCGCCGCCTCGCCGATCCCCGCCAGATGCGCGGCAACCCGCTCGTATAGCGCGCGTCCTTCCTCGGTGAGCTCGACGGCGCGGCTCGTGCGGTGAACCAGCCTGGCATCGAGGCGCGCCTCGAGCTTCGCGATCGCCTTGCTGACCCCGGATTGCGTCATGCCGAGCCGTTCGGCGGCCCGGCCAAAACTGCGCGCATCCGCCAGCGCCGCGAGGACCACCAGGCCGCCAACCAGTCGACCGTCAACTTCGTCCATGCCGATGCCTTTCAGTCATCCAAGAGATGACCGCCCAGTCGTAGCACTCCGCCACCATATCGGCCACTGTCGGTTCACATCGCCGGTTCGATCCGGTGCGGCCACCGCCACATCATCCACTACGGAGATTTTGCAATGAGCGACATCGAGGCCATCGCATCCGCGATCGATGGATATTTCAACCTGATGTACGACGTCGACGATAGCCGGTTCCGCGAGGTCTTCTCCGATGCCTGCATCGTGCACGGCATCCGGGATGGCAAGCACACGGTGCGATCGGCCGCGGAATTCCGCGACTTCATCCGCAGCCGTCCCTCGCCGGCGTCGATGAAATCACCGCGAGAGGAGGCCATCATCAGCATCGACCAGACCGCGTCCGACCTGGCCATCGCCAAGGTGCGCGTCAGGGCCGGCCAAACCGGCTTCATCGACCATCTGGTGTTTCATCGGATCGACGGCCGGTGGCTCATCACCACCAAGGCGTTTCACGTCGCGCAGGTCTTCCCGGCGAGATCGTAGCGTCCCTTACGACCAATTTTCGGAATATTAGAAATATGCCATTGATTTGCCCGACGTGTCAAGCTGTCTGGTCGGGCGCCCGTCGCCCCGGCTCCTTTGCATGGGGTTGTTTTCGATATTTTTGGCAGCGCGCCCCTGCGACGGCCCGGGAGTGGCCATGCGGCGAAAGGCTGCTCCCGGCACGACTTCCGCGGCCATGGCGGCCGGGCTAGCTTCGGCCGCAATGGGCCTGTTCAGGGCCTGCGCGGGGGGACGACGACATGATCATGGGATTGAGACGATACTGCTGCGTGGCGGCCGCAGCCGCCGCCGCGCTTGCGGCGATATCCGGGGCGGCACTTGCCCAGACCTATCCCACCCGCAACGTCACGCTGGTGCTGCCGTTTGCCGCTGGCAGCGGCACCGACACCACGACACGGCTGATCTCCAAGGAGCTTGGCGTTGCGCTCGGCGTCGGCATGGTGATCGACAACCGGGCCGGCGCCAACGGCTCGATCGCGGCGAACTATGTCGCCCGCTCCGCCCCCGACGGCTACACGCTGTTCGTCACCACGAACACGACGCACTCGGCCAATCCGTATCTGCTCAAGACCATGAACTACGATCCGATCAAGGATTTCACGCCGATCGCGCGCACCGGCGACCTGCCCTTCATGCTGGTGATCCATCCGGACATCCCGGCGAACACGGTCGCCGAGCTGATCGCGCTCGCCAAGAAGGATCCGGGCAAGTACAGCTACGCCAGCGGCTCGTCGTCGGCGAGCGTCTCCGGCGCGACCTTCGCGCGCCTCGCCGGCATCGACCTGCTGCATGTGCCCTACAAGAGCTCACCGCCGGCACTGACCGACGTCATCGCCGGCCGCATCTCGATGATGTTCATCGACGTGCCGACCGGGCTGCCGCACGTCAACGCCAAGGTGCTGAAGCCGCTCGCGGTCACCACCAAGCGGAAGTCGGCGCTGCTTCCGGACCTGCCGACGATGGACGACACCGTGAAGGGCTTCGATATCACCTCCTGGCAGGGCTATCTCGGCCCCTCCAACATGCCGAAGGACGTCGTCGTCAGGCTGAATGCGGAGATCCGCAAGATCATCGAGCGGCCGGATATCAAGAGCCAGCTCGCCGAGCGCGGCATGGAGGCATTCTCCGGTACGCCCGAGGAGTTCGAGGCGTTCCTCAAGGAGCAGCTCGTGCTGTGGGAGAAGCTGATCGCCGACGCCGGGATCGAGAAGCAGTAGGCGGCCGACCTTTCGCTGCGTCTCAAAACACGAATGCCCGGGCGAAGCCCGGGCATCACGCTGGAGTCGATCGATCGCGCAGGCGTTAAGCCGCGCGCACCTTCTGCAGGAACTCGTCGACCGCGTTGCGCAGCATGCCCGATTGCGTGTCGAGTTCGCGGGCATTCGACAGCACGTCGCCGGCCGCGGTGCCGGTGGCGGCGGCCGCTGACGTGACGCCGCCGATATGGGCGGAGATCTCGCTCGAGCCGGCCGCGACCTGCTGGATGTTGCGCGCGATCTCGCGCGTCGCATCGCCCTGCTGGTCGATCGCGGTCGAGATCGAGGCCGTGATCTCGCTCATCTGCGCGATGGTCGCGGTGATGCCGCCGATCGAGGTCACCGCCTCGCCGGTGGAAGCCTGCATCGCGGCGACCTGCGCCGAGATCTCCTCGGTCGCCTTCGCGGTCTGGTTGGCCAGCGCCTTCACTTCGGAGGCGACTACCGCGAAACCGCGGCCGGATTCGCCTGCGCGCGCCGCCTCGATGGTGGCGTTGAGCGCAAGCAGGTTGGTCTGGGCTGCGATCGAATGGATCAGCTTGACCACCTCGCCGATCTTCTCGGCGCCGGTGGAGAGCGCCTGCACGGTCGCGTTGGTACGCTCGGCATCGGCCACCGCCTGGCTCGCGACCTCGCTGGAGCGCGCCACCTGACGGGAGATCTCGGCAACCGAGCTGGAGAGCTCCTCGGCGGCGGCGGCGACGGTGCCGACATTGTTGGAGGCGCTGTCGGACGCAGCACCGACGGTCGCGGCCCGCGCGCTGGCGTCGCTTGCGGTCGCGGTCATCGACTGCGCCGTGGTCTGCATGCCGGCGGCGGCGGAGGCCACCGTGCGGACGATGCCGTTCACGCTGCGCTCGAAATCGTTGGCGATATTCTCCATCGCACCACGGCGCTCGGCCTCCGCGCGTTCTTTGGTTTCGGCCTCGGCCTGTTCCAGGCCGCGGATGCGAACCGCGTTGTCCTTGAAGACCTGAACCGTGGCCGCCATTCCGCCGACCTCGTCACCGCGGCCGACGCCGGGGATGTCACCGTCGAGCTTGCCGTCGGCGATGTCGCGCATGCGGGCGCCGAGCAGGTTGAGCGGACGGGAGATGCTGCGGCCGATCAGCCAGGCGACCGAGCCGGAAACGATGCCGATGCCGAGGATCGCGAGGCCGAGCAGCCAGGCAATCGGCCGCATCTTGGCATCGATATCGTCGAGATAGGCGCCGGTGCCGAGATACATATCGAAGCCAGGGACCGCGACGGCGTAGCCGAGCTTGCGGATCGGCGTCTCCTGGCCGGGCTTCACATAATCATAGAACAGCAGGATCTCGCCTTTGGCCTTCACGCCGTCCATCAGTTCCTGCGAGAGCTTGCGACCATTGGTCACGACGTCCATGCGATTGGTTCCGACCTGTTTCGGATCGGGCGCCAGAACCGTGATGCCGCTGTAGTCGGTGCCGAACAGATAGCCGGCGCCGTTGTCGTAGGTCAGCGTGTTGGCCCGCTTGCCGAACTCGGCCAGTGCCGCTTCCTTGGTCAGCTTGCCGGCATCGACATCCTTCTTCAGGCCCGCCGCCATGTTCTTCGCCATCTCGACGATGGCCTTGGCCTGGTCGATGCGCGCATTCATCATCTCACGCTGCATCAGGTGACCGGCGAGGATGCCGGCCGTGCACAGGCCAAGGAGGGTCACCCCCACCAGAATGCCGAGCTTGGGGGTGATCTTCAGATTTGACAGCTTCACGGGGGTCTCCAGAAGAGGCGGGAACGCGACGCGATTGGCGGATTGATTCCGCGCACCGTAATGTGAGACCCTTTACCTGATGGTTACGGAGGTTCCCCGTAGAAGCCCGGAGAATCAGGCCGTGGACCAACCGGCAATTGTGGAGAGAACAGCGCGGCTCGCGTACAAGCATGGGAGGGCGGTGATGCAAGCCGCGCCCCAAGAAGCAAGAAGAATCAAGATCAAGAAGCAAACCAGCAAGAAGCAAGAACAGCAGACTCACATCGGGAGCAGACAATGTCGAAATTCAGGGTGGTCACGCCGAAGGGCGCGAGCTTCACGGTCGCCGGCGGCGGCTACGATTATGAGCGCGAGGCGCTCGATCCGATCGGCGCCGAGATCGTCGAGGCGCCGGCCAACGAGGCCGAATTCATCGCCGCGGCACGCACCGCGGACGCGATCTACGCCAAGGGCATGCCGATCACCAAGGCAGTCATCGACGCGCTCGAGAACTGCAAGGTGATCACGCTCGGCAGCGTCGGCGTCGACTCGGTCGACGTCAAGGCCGCGACCGCCCGCGGCATCCCCGTCACCAACATCCCCGACACCTTCATCGAGGAGGTCGCCGATCACGCCATGATGCTGCTGCTCGCCGGCTTCCGCCGCCTGATCGAGCAGGACAAGATGGTGCGCACCGGCCGCTGGGCCGAGGGCCGCCCGGCGCTTTTGAAGATTCCGCGGCTGATGGGCCAGACGCTCGGCTTCATCTCGTTCGGCCGGGTCGCCCGTGCGGTGGCCAAGCGCGCCGCGCCGTTCGGCCTCAGGATGGTGGCCTACGATCCCTTCATCCAGGAAACCCTGATGTACGACCACGGCGTGATCCCCTCGACGCTGTCGGAGGTGCTGTCGCAGTCGGATTTCGTCTCGATGCACGCCCCGGCGCGGCCCGAAGTGCACCACATGCTGACCGAGAAGCATTTTCGCCAGATGAAAAAGTCGGCGATCTTCATCAACACCGGCCGCGGCGCCACGGTCGACGAGGAATCGCTGATCAAGGCGCTGCAAGAGGGCTGGATCGCCCACGCCGCGCTCGACGTGCTGGAAAAGGAGCCCCCGTCGCACAACAATCCGATGCTCGGGATGGACAATGTTACCTTGACCGCCCACGTCGCCTCGGCGTCGGCACGTTTTGACGAGGCACGCAAGCGCCGGGTGGGCTACGAATTGTCACTAGTGCTGCAAGGCATGTGGCCGGTAAGCTGCGTCAACCCGTCGGTGCTGCAAAACACCGCGTTGCGCCGCTGGCAGCCTGTCAGCATGGATCGCGGTCCGAACAGCTAGGACGGGAATGCGCTTTTTCGTGCGGGGCCCGTCTCTTGCGGGCCCTTTGCGCGGCTGGCGACGAGACCAAGACACCTTCACCGGCGGCCAAACGCCGTGAAGGAAAAACAACAACGAAACAAAAAGAATGGGAGTGCGAACGACATGAAGTACGAGATCACGCGTCGCGACGCGCTGGTGCTGGGGGCTTCCGCGGCGGCGCTGGCGGTCACCGGCGCTTCGGCGCAGGAGGCATCGAAGGTGAAGGCAGCCGACGTCGCGGCGCCGTCGCTGCCGATCGAAAAGGACGCCACCTTGCGCATGCTGCGGCCGGTGCGCTTCGTCCAGGCCGACGAGGACGTGTTCCGCGCCAATGCCAAGAAATTCACCGACAAGACCGGTGTCGAGATCAAGGTCGACTTCGTCGGCTGGGAGGACATCAACCAGCAGACCGCCGTGACCTCGAACTCCGGCGCCGGCCCCGACATCATCATCGGCTTCGGCGACGCGCCGCACATCTATATCGACAAGCTGATCGAGCTGACCGATGTCGCCGACTATCTCGACAAGCGCTATGGCGGCTGGCTCACGCTGGCGCGCCGGTACGGCATGCGCTCGAAGTCGAAGAGCTGGGTCGGCCTGCCGTTCGGCGCCTCGGGCGGCCCGCTGGTCTACCGCAAGTCGCTGGTCAACGCCGCCGGCTTCGACAAGGTGCCGGAGGACCACGCCGGCTTCCTCGAACTCTGCAGGAAGCTGAAGGCGGCCGGCAAGCCCGCGGGCTT
>NZ_LFIQ01000025.1:9491-19872 GCF_001189245.1 Bradyrhizobium pachyrhizi
GTCGGCGACGGCAACGGCTTCGCCAACTGGCTGTTGTGGTCGCACAACGCCGCGCTGCTCGATGAGGAAGGCAACATCATCATCAACAGCAAGGAGACGATCGCAGCGCTGAAATATCTGAAGGAGCTGTATCCGACCTTCATCGCCGGCACCCCGTCCTGGAACGACGTTTCGAACAACCGCGCCTACTCGTCGCAGGAGATCGGCCTGACCGCAAACGGCGTCTCGCTGTATTTCTCGCTGAAGAACGATCCCGCGACCAAGGCAATCGCCGACGACACCGCGCATCAGTTCCTGATCAAGGGACTGGCCCCGACCTCTCCGATGTCCGGCCTGACCTTGAACGCAATGGTGTTCAAGCACAGCAAGTATCCCAACGCGGCGAAGGCATTCCTGCAGTTCATGCTCGAGCACGAACAGTACGAGCCGTGGCTCAACGCCAACTCCGGCTACTGGTCGCAGCCGCTGGCGGCCTATGCCGACGCCGCGGTGTGGTCGAGCGACCCCAAGGTCGCGATCTTCAAGGACACGATGCGGAGCCCCTACTACAACGGCTACAAGGGGCCGATCTCGACCGCGACCGGCGCCGTCAACGCCGACTATGTGCTGGTGCAGATGTGCGCCTCGGTCGCGACCGACGCCGCAACGCCCGAGGCCGCCGCAGCGGAAGCCGAACAGCGCGCCAAGCGGTACTTCCGGCGGCAGGGCCGGTAAGATCGACCTAAAGCCGCTGTCATTCCGGGGCGATGCGTAGCATCGAACCCGGAATCTCGAGATTCCGGGTCTGGTGCTAACGCACCATCCCGGAATGACCCTGGAAGTCGGACCGAGACAAGAACCTGATGTCTGTCACCACCCTCCCTTCACGAGGACACGCGCTGCACCAGCCGGGCTGGCTCGCGCGCCTGTTCGACTACAAGCCGTTCCTGATCGTGATGTGCCTTGCGCCCGCGATCGGCCTGCTGCTGGTGTTCCTCACCTATCCGCTGGGCCTCGGTATCTGGCTCGCTTTCACCGACACCACGATCGGCCAGCGCGGCATCTACATCGGACTTGAGAACTTCCAGTATCTGCTCAAGGATCCCTTGTGGTGGAACGCGGTGTTCTATTCGATCTTCTACACCGCGATCGCAACCTTCGGAAAGTTCGCGCTCGGCTTCTGGCTGGCGCTGCTGCTCAACAACCATTTCCCGCTCAAGAGCCTGATCCGCGCCATCGTGCTGCTGCCGTGGATCGTGCCGACGGTGCTCTCCGCGCTGGCGTTCTGGTGGATCTACGATCCGCAGTTCTCGATCATCTCCTATCTCCTGGTCGACGTGCTGCACTGGCGCGACAGCAATGTCGACTTCCTTGGCTCACCCTGGCCGGCGCGGTTCTCGCTGATCGCCGCCAATATCTGGCGCGGCATCCCGTTCGTCGCGATCTCGCTGTTGGCGGGGCTGCAGACCATCTCGCCCTCGCTCTACGAGGCGGCGATGCTCGACGGCGCCACTTCCTGGCAGCGCTTCCGCTACATCACCTTCCCGATGATGATGCCGATCCTGGCGATCGTGATGACGTTCTCGATCATCTTCACCTTCACCGACTTCCAGCTGGTCTACGCCATCACCCGCGGCGGCCCGGTCAACTCGACCCATCTGCTCGCGACACTGGCGTTCCAGCGCGGCATCGCCGGCGGCGAGCTGGGCGAGGGTGCCGCGATCGCCGTCTCGATGATCCCGTTCCTGGTGTTCGCAACATTGTTCAGCTACTTCGGCCTCGCGCGCCGCAAATGGCAGCAGGGAGAAGCCAATGACTGACGTTGCAGCCCAATCCTCCAACGTCGCCAGCGCCACCCCCGATACGATGGCGTGGGACTCCCGCGCCCGGCGCGTGGTGATGATCTATCTGCCGCTCGCCTGCTTCATCCTGATCCTGCTGTTTCCGTTCTACTGGATGGCGGTCACCTCGTTCAAACCGAACGCGGAGCTGCTGAACTACAAGGAGCACAACCCGTTCTGGATCACCTCGCCGACGCTCGCGCATATCAAGCATCTATTGTTCGACACGGCCTATCCGCGCTGGCTGAAGACCACCATGCTGGTGGCGATCGGTTCGACCTTCCTGTCGCTGTTCGCCTCGACGCTCGCCGCCTACGCGATCGAGCGGCTGCGCTTCCGCGGCAGCCCCTATGTCGGCCTCGGCATCTACCTCGCCTATCTGGTGCCGCCGTCGATCCTGTTCATTCCGCTCGCCACCGTCATCGTGCAGTTCGGGCTGTTCGATTCTCCGCTGGCGCTGATCCTGGTCTATCCGACCTTCCTGGTGCCGTTCTGCACCTGGCTGTTGATCGGCTATTTCAAGTCGATCCCCTACGAGCTCGAGGAATGTGCGCTGGTCGACGGCGCGACGCGATTGCAGATCCTGTGGCGGATCACGCTGCCGCTCGCGGTGCCCGGCCTGATCTCGGCCGGCATCTTCTCCTTCACGCTGTCGTGGAACGAGTTCATCTACGCGCTCGCCTTCATCCAGAGCGGCGCCAACAAGACGGTACCGGTCGCGATCTTGACCGAGCTCGTCACCGGCGACGTCTACCAGTGGGGCGCGCTGATGGCCGGCTCGCTGCTCGGCTCGCTGCCGGTCGCGCTGTTCTACTCGCTGTTCGTCGACTACTACGTGTCGTCGCTGACCGGCGCGGTGAAGGAGTAGTTGGGCACAGGCGATCCCTGTCATGCGAGCCACCCGGTCGGCGCAAAGCGCCGCCGGGTGACAGGCTCCGCGAAGCAATCCATCGCACCGCATATGCGGAACTATGGATTGCTTCGTCGCTTCGCTCCTCGCAATGACGAACGTGGCTAAGACTACCGCGGCACAAACGCGACCGGCACGGAAAAGCCCATCGAGCCCTGCGTGATCTCGGACGGAAACGCCGGAAACGGCTGGGCCTGGCGCACCATCGCCAACGCGCGCGCGTCGAAGGTCGGATTGCCAGAGGAGCCGCCGAGATGGCTCGACAGCACCTGCCCGCCGCGGCCGAGCGTGAACACCAGGCGGACCACCCCGCGCTGGCCGTTGCCGCCGGCCGGATAGGAGTGGAAGCGCAGCAGATGCGCGCGGACGCGGGCGTTATAGGCCGCGATCGCTGACGCGGCTGCGCCGGCGCTGATCGCGGACGCAGCCGGCGCCTGCCGTTCGGCACGGCTCGGCGCGCTGGTGCGCGGTGCCGGCGTTGCCTCGGACGGCTTCCTTGCTTCGCGACGAACCACCTTCGGCTTGACCGGTTCGGGCTTCCTCTCCGGAACGACTTTCGCGGGCTCGGGTTGCGGCGACGTGATCTGCGGCTTCTGTTCCGGCGGTGCGACGACGTCGGGCTTCTCCTGCATCGGCGTCGGCGCGATCTCCTGCGGCACGGGTTGCGCGGCGGCAGGCTC
The DNA here is from genome assembly GCF_001189245.1 of Bradyrhizobium pachyrhizi. Lineage (GTDB taxonomy): Bacteria > Pseudomonadota > Alphaproteobacteria > Rhizobiales > Xanthobacteraceae > Bradyrhizobium > Bradyrhizobium pachyrhizi. The sequence continues at coordinate 12,902 of NZ_LFIQ01000025.1, forward strand.
CGGCGGCGACGCGTCGGCCTCCTGCATCGCCGGCCCCGGCGGCAGTTCGGTCTCCGAAAGCTCCGGCGCCGAGGTGATCGGCGTCAGGTCGACCAGCACTGCCGGCACCGCGACGCCCGGCGGCGGCGCCGGGACCCAGCTCATGGCAACCGCGAGCACTGCCGCATGCGCCGCCAGGATCGCTGCCGCCGACAGGCCCCAACGCCTCAGCCGGATCTCGCCGCCCGCATCATGAAGCGCGTACGCATTCATAAATCAGCTACGCCCGTCGAGGCCGACCAGCGCGATCTTGAGATAGCCGGCGTTGCGCAGCAGGTTCATCACCTCCATCAGATCGCCATAGCTGACCGCCTTGTCGGCGCGCAGGAAGATGCGCTCGTCCTTCCTGCCTTGCGTGGCGCCATCGAGCGTCGACGTCAGCGTCTCGCGCGCGATCACGTCCTCGCCGACCGCGACGGAAAGATCGGGCTTCACGGTGACGAACACCGGCTTGTCCGGCCGCGGCTGCGGCTCCGCGGTCGAGGCCGGCAGATCGACGCCGAGATCGACGGTTGCGAGCGGCGCCGCCACCATGAAGATGATCAGCAGCACCAGCATCACATCGATGAAGGGCGTGACGTTGATCTCATGTGCCTCGACCAGATCGTCGTCGCCGCGACGCCGGTCGCCGAACGCGCCGCCAGTGCCAAGCTTCGCGCCCATCGCCTACTCCGCAGCGCGCGCCAGCCGGAACAGGCTGCGATCGCCCTCGCGGCTGACCAGCAGCATCACCATGACGGAGGCGTCGCCGAGCAGCGCGCGGTAAGACGCGATCGAACGGGTCAGGTGATTGTAGATCACGACCGCGGGGATCGCGGCAACCAGGCCGAGCGCGGTTGCAAGCAGCGCCTCGGCGATGCCGGGTGCGACCACCGCGAGATTGGTGGTGTGGGCCTCGGAGATGCCGATGAAGGCATTCATGATGCCCCACACCGTGCCGAACAGGCCGACGAACGGCGCTGTGGCGCCGATCGTCGCCAGCACACCGGTGCCGCGCGCGATCTGCCGTGACATCGCCGCCTCGACCCGCTCCAGCCGCAGCGCGATGCGCTCCTTGAAGCCGTCGTCGAACGTGCCGCCGGACAGCGCAGCCTCGCGCGAGGCCGATTGCACGATCTGCGCCACCGCGTCGTTGCTGTCGCGGCTCGCCTGCTCGACCTCGGCAAGCTGGGTGTCACGCTCAAGGAGGCCGATCCCCTGCCGGGCGAGCGCGGTCTTGCGGCGGATCTCGACGGTCTTGGCGAGCCAGATCGTCCAGGTGACGAGCGAGGCGAAGGCGAGCCCTATCATCACCGCCTTCACGACGATGTCGGCGCTTTCGAACATGCCCCAGGGCGAGAGGTTGCGCGGCAGCAGTGCGGCGTCGGCTGCGGCAAGGCTCGTGCCCGGCAGCATGCCGAGCCCGGCCGACGCCGCCATCCAGATGCTTCGCCCAAGCCAGCGCTGCCACATTGTCGCCTCCCGTCCTTCGTTGCTTTCAGCCCGCCTGCGGCGCGAGGCGGTCCGCCAGCGCATGAAAGCGCACCAGCTGATCGCCGCGCAGCGCGCGCGTCTCGTCGCGGCCGACGAACACCTTGAACATGATGCCGCCGTCGCGATTGATGAAGGCGATGAACGCCGAAACCTTGCCCATGAAAGGCCGCTCGACGAAGGCGATCGCCGCGCAGCGCTCGTGCCTCAGGTGGCCGTGCAGGCCCTTCGGCTGCATCAGGTTGAAATACCCGCGGCCGACTTCGCCGTTCGGAATGGCGCCGGTGAACTCGAAGATCGCGTCATCGGTGTGCACGATCAGCGTCACCTCGCCCCACTCCGCGATGTCCTGCATCGCGGCGGCAAACTCGCCGGGGCCGATCCGCACCATGCTCTCGGGCAGCGCCTCGAGCACCGCGCGCGGCGTCACCTTGCGCTCGCGCGCGACGTCCTCGATCACAGCGCCGGGATTGTCGGCCATATAGGCCTTCAGCCCCACAAGCTCCGCATCAGGCACGACCGCCTCCATCACGCCGCCGCGCTCTTCGCCCGCTCGGTGATCAGCACCTCGAAGCCCTCGAATTTCGGGTGCCCGAGATAGAGGCTGCCGCCGGTCTCGTTGCCGGCGCGGGAATGGGCGCGGCGGAACGCATCGGATTTGGTCCAGTCCTCGAACGCCGCCTTGCTGGCCCACACCGTGTGGGTCGCGTAGAGCGTGTGATCCTCGGCCTCGGGGCCCTTCACCAGGTGAAACTCGATGAATCCAGGCAGATCGCCGAGATAGGATTCGCGCGTCTTCCAGACCGTCTCGAACGCCTGCTCCTTGCCCTTGATCACCTGGAACCGGTTCATTGCGATGAACATGAAAACTCTCTCCTGTATGACGGCGGATGCCCGATCCTGCCGGTTGATCTCGTTAATAACATGAACGCGCCAAGGAATACGCCAAAGGCCGCGCCGGGGGCACCAGCGCAGCCGGAGCAACCTGGATGGAATGATCGGCGTCTCGCGTTACGCTCCACCTAGGTGAATCCTGAGCCCGGCCTTGTAGACGGTACCCGGACCGGGGCTCGAGAACAGCACGTCGTTCTGCGTCGTGCCGTCGGTCGAGGAGCCCGGGATCGCATAAGGCCGGTAGTACTGGTTCAAGAGGTTGTCGACCGACGCCGTGAAGGTGATGTCCTTGGTGGCGTTCCAGGTCAGATAGAGGTTGACGAGCTCGTAGCCGGTCGAGGGCAGATAGCCCGCCGGCAGGTCGTTGTTGGCGCCGAACGAGGACCATTGCGCGGCAATGATCAACGAACGGTCGAGCAACCGCACGCCGCCGGTCGTCGTCACCTTGCGCGGCGTGATGGTGGCGAGCCCGACATTGGTCTGGGTGTTCCGGCCGCGCATCAGATGGCCGGCGACGCCGACGAACCAGTCGCCCGCATCATACATCGTCTCAAGCTCGAAGCCCTCGATGCGGGCGTGCGCGATGTTCTGATACTGGTAGAACTGGCTGAAGCGCCCGAACGGCGTCAGCGTCGGCGCCGAGGCGACGAGATCGATATAACCGTCGACGTCGTTGCGGAACACGTTGATCTTGCCGCGGAACGAGTCGCTCGCGGTGAGGATGCCGTCATATTTCAGGTTGATGCCGACTTCCTTGTTCTTGCCGACCTCCGGCCGCAGCGCCGCATTGGGCAGGAAGCAGAACAGGCCTGAGGTGCCGTCGGGGCAGTTGAACAGCGCCGGCCCGCCGCCAGTGGCGTGGCCGCCCGCGATCAGGGTCTCGGTGATCGACGGCGCGCGATAGCCTTCGGCATAGCTCGCATAGGGCGTGAAGCCGGCAACCGGCGTGACGCCGACCGTGATCTTCGGCGACAACCGGTCGCCGCTGGTCGTGGTGCTGATCGAGTTGAGCTCGTAGTGGTCGTAGCGGACCGCGCTGATCAGCTCGAGCCAGGTCGAATAGTTCTGCTTCAGCTGCACGAAGCCGCCGGACACGGTGCGCTGGCCGCCCGGCGTCGTGATGTTGGAATTGCCACGCGAGTCGAAGGTCTCGACATCGTCGCGGAAGGCGTCGAAGCCGTAGGTCACGGCGTTGCGCCAGTCGCCGAAATTGAAGCGCGAGGTGTTGTTGACGTCGATCCCTACGGTGTCCAGCAAATAACCACGCTTGTCGCCGACGCAGCCGGAGATGTTGTTGCCGGGATTGGCGAGCGTGCAGACGCCGCCGCCGGTGGTGATGCGGTTGTTGTAGGTCTTGACCTGGTCGTTGTCGGTCCGATTGCCGTAGACCGAGATGTTCCAGTCGAACAGCATGTCGTCCGGCTTGGAATATCTCCAGCTCAAGGTGCCCGTGTAGTTCTTGGCGTCGGATGCGTAGACCGAGGAGCCCGCGATCGCGGCGAGCGGCGCCGCCGTCGTGGTCGGGCCGCGGTTCGGCTGACCGATATTGTACTGGTAGTCCTGGAAGATACCGCCGATCTTGAACTCGTGGCCTTCGGCCGGCCGGAACGTCACCTTCATCAGGCCGGCCGCGATATCGTTGCCGGTGTTGCCGATCTCGGTGCCCGCGCCGTCCTTGTAATTGCCCTGGGTGCGATAGACCGCGCCGCCGAACACATCGACATTCGGATCGACGCGCACGCCGCCGAACACCGAGCCCATGCCGCGGTCCGTGTTGGTGCCGTAGGAGCCCGACATGTCGACACCCCAGCGCTCGCCGGGGCGCACCACGTCGTCGATATCCTTGGTGCGGAACGAGACCACGCCGCCGATCGCGCCGGAGCCGTAGATGTTCGCGGTCGGGCCGCGCACCACGTCGACGCCGCCGATCAGTTCGGGATCGAGGAAGAACGAGCCGTTGGCGTTGTGGCCGGTGCGCTGGTAGTTCTGCCGCGCGCCGTCGACGACAACGGCGACACGGCCGAAATCCTGCAGGCCGCGGATGTTGATGACGGTCGCCGGATCGTCGCCGCGCTCCTGAACCGAGACACCGGGCACGGCGTAGAATATGTCCGAGAGCCGGTTCGGCTGCAGGCCCTGGATCTTCTCCAGGGTGACGGCGCTGACCGGCGCCAGCGCATCGATCGCGCGCTCCTCGGTCTTGGACGCCACCGCCGTGATGGTGTCGAGCGATTGCACCGGCACCGCACCGATCTGCGCCCGCGCATTCATCGCCGGCGCCACCGCCTGAGGTTCGGCCACCGGCTTCGGCTTCCGCTTGGCCTGCTTCGGCCGTTCGCTGGAAGGACGCGCAGCCGACGGATCGGCGGTCTGCGCGAACCCGCGCTCCGGCAGTGCTGCCGCAAATGAAAACACCGACGCGCCCAAAATCAAGGCGCGCGAAACCCTAGCCCCGTCAGCCATTCTAGCCCCAGCCTGATCATCGCTTTTCTGGTTTGGCTGGCGTGCGCTCTCTGACGAGCGGCTTGCTGGCTACGTCGCGATGCAAGCCACCGGCTTGCATCGCGTGAGGATTGGTTACGAGCCGGCAACAAAACGGTCAAGAATGCGGCGGCGCTGTTTATATCGATTGTAAAGTGCAGCCGTTGGAATGCGCCTTCGCCCGCTTATACAAGCAAAACACCATTTGAAAATTTTTCGCAGGCGCAACACCACAATATGTCCGCAGCTTCCGGAGACAATATCGGCGCAGCCGGAAAGCAGACCGAGCCTGCATCCGGTGCAGCCAAAACACTGATCATGCGCGGTAATCGTCTCGACAGCCGCGACCTGTTCGCTGCGGAGCGCGAGATCATCATCATGCATGGCGAGGAGCACTACCGCTTGCGGCTGACCTCGCAGAACAAGCTGATTCTCACCAAGTGACGGCGCCGATGACAATTTGTCGCACGCTCGCTTTGTTCGCCTTCTCCTGCCTGCTGCCGATCGAAGCAGTGACAGCCGAGGGCATCACCGTGCATGACGCGCGCGACCGCGACGTCGTGATCGACAATCCGTCGCGCATCGTCTCGATCGGAGGCGCGATCACCGAGATCCTCTATGCGCTCGGCTTCGAGGATCGCATCGCCGGCGTCGATGCGACCAGCCTCTACCCGCCGGCTGCGCTGCGCGAGAAGCCCGACGTCGGGTACATGCGCCAGCTGTCGCCGGAGGGCGTGCTCGGCCTGCACCCGTCGCTGGTGCTCGCGGTGCAGGGCTCCGGGCCGAAGGAGACCATGGACGTGCTCGAGGCGGCCAAGGTGCCGCTGGTGCTGGTGCCGGAGACGTTCTCGGAGGCCGGGCTGGTCGAGAAGATCAGGTTGGTCGGCCACGCCATGGGCGCCGATCCGCGCGCCGCCTGCCTGACCACGGCGGTGGAGAGCGACCTCGCGCAACTGCGTGTGCTGCGTGCCCGGGTGACCAAGCCGGTGCGCGTGATGTTCGTGATGTCGCTGTTGAATGGCCGGGCGATGGCCGCGGGCCACAAGACCGCCGCGGACGAGATCATCCGGCTTGCCGGCGGCGTCAACGCCATCGACGGTTACGACGGCTACAAGCCGGTCAATGACGAGGCCATCGTGGCGGCGAAACCGGATGTCGTGCTGTCGATCGATCGCGGCAAGGATTCGCTGACGTCGGATGCCGTGTTCGCGCATCCAGCCTTCGCGCTGACGCCGGTCGCGGCCAACAAGGCCTTCATCGCGATGGAAGGCCTTTATCTGCTCGGCTTCGGGCCGCGCACCGCGGCCGCGGCACGCGACCTCTCGGTCAAGCTCTATCCGGCGCTGGCGCCGGAGGCTGACAACTTCAAGCCGGCAGCGCTGACCGCGAATTGTCGGCAATGAGCGTGCTGACTGAGCGCCGCGGGCGTGCGAAACAACGGCGCGCCGGCATGTCGCTGCGGCCGGCCGCGACACTCACCCTGCTCTGCCTGCTTGCGGCGCTGGCAGGCGCCGCCCTGGTCGCCCTGACGGTCGGGGCCGCCGGGATTCCAATGGCGCGGCTTCCGGCAGCGCTTGGGCTTTGGGCTGATGGTGTCGCCAACCCGCTGCTTGCACGCGACCAACTCGTGGTGTGGTCGATCCGCATCCCGCGGATCGCGGCGGCGGCGATGGTCGGCGGACTCCTTGCCGTATCAGGCGCGATCATGCAGGGCCTGTTCCGCAACCCCCTCGCCGACCCCGCGCTGGTCGGCGTCTCCTCCGGCGGCGCGTTTGCCGCGGCGGCCGCGATCGTGTTCACCGACAGCCATCTCGGCGAAAGCCTGCGCTTCCTGCAACACCAGCTGCTGCCGATCGCGGCCTTTGCCGGCTCGCTGGTCACGACCATCGTGCTTTACAGCATCGCCAGCCGCGGCGGCCGGACATCGATTGCGATCTTCCTGCTGGCCGGGCTTGCGATCGCCGCGATCGCCAATGCCGGCATCGGCCTTCTGGTGTTCGTCGCCGACGACCGCCAGCTCCGCGACATCACCTTCTGGCTGCTCGGCTCGCTCAGCGGCGCGACCTGGAGCAAGCTCACGGCGCTGG
>NZ_LFIQ01000025.1:19882-40500 GCF_001189245.1 Bradyrhizobium pachyrhizi
GCGCGGGCTCGACGTGCTGGTGCTCGGCGAGGCGGAGGCGTTCCACAGCGGCGTCGACGTCGAACGGCTGAAGCGGATCTCGATCGTGCTGGTGTCGGCGATGACCGGGGTCGCGGTCTCGGTCTGCGGCGTGGTCGGTTTCGTCGGCATCGTGGTGCCGCATCTGTTGCGGCTGGTGATCGGGCCCGCGCATCGGCTGCTGCTGCCGGCGTCCGCGCTGCTCGGTGCCATCCTCCTGGTCGGCGCCGACACCGTGGCGCGCACCATCGTGGCACCCGCGGAAATGCCGATCGGCATCCTCACCGCGGCGATCGGCGCGCCGTTCTTCCTCGCCATGCTGCTGCGGCAGCGCGGACTGGTGTCGCTATGACGGCCCTGCTCGAAGCGCAGTCGGTATCGATGACGATCGGCAGCACTGATCTGGTCGACGCGGTGTCGCTGCAGATCGGCGCCGGCGAGATGGTCGCGATCGTCGGTCCCAACGGCGCCGGCAAATCGACCCTGCTGCGGATGCTGTCGGGCGACCTGCGCCCGTCGCGCGGGGCGATCAGGCTGAGGCAGCGTGACCTGCAAACCTACCGACCACTCGCGCTGGCGCAGCACCGCGCGATGCTGTCGCAGCACGTCAACGTCACCTTCCCGTTCACCGTCGAGGAAATCGTCAGCATGGGCACCGGCGAAAGCCCGCGTGCCGTCACGCGGGCACTGGTCGAGGCGGCACTCGACGAGGTCGGGCTCGCGCGTTTCCGTTTCAGGCAATTGCTGACGCTGTCGGGCGGTGAGCAGCAGCGGGCGCATTTCGCCCGCGTGCTGGTGCAGCTCGCCTGCGGCGAAGCGCTGCATGGACCCGGACTGCTGCTGCTGGACGAGCCGACCTCGAGCCTCGATCTGCGGCACCAGATCGACCTGGTCGAAACGGCGAGGCGGCGCGCCGCGCGCGGCACCGCCGTGATCGCGATCCTGCACGACCTCAACCTCGCGATGCGGTTCGCCGACCGCATCCTGCTGCTGCACCGCGGCCGGCTTGTCGTCGACGGCGACCGCGCCGCCGCGATGAAGGCCGAGACGCTGCGCGAGATCTTCGAGATCGACGCTGCGATCGCCTACACCGGAAACGGCGTGCCGTTCCTGCTGCCGCAGACCATGCGGCCCGTTTAGACCCTCATGGTGAGAAGCGCGGTACGCGCGTCTCGAACCAAGAGGCCCGGCTGTTGCTCGCGGCCATCCTTCGAGACGGCCGCCGCGCGGCCTCCTCAGGATGGGATTGCGAGTGAGAGGCGACGTAACGCCGCAAGCCTTATCCCGCCGCAACATCCGCGGTTCACAAAACTGTCAGCCGGCTGTAACAGGCGGCTCGGAGAACACCGCATCGTTTATCCTTTGGGAGATCAACCATGCGCCTGTCCCTGCTCTGCTCCGTCGCCTCGATCCTGCTCGCCACATCGGCGTTCGCGCAGAGTGAGGGCGAATTCCCGGCGACGCTGGCAGGACACGCCGTGATGCCGGCGGAGAGCTTCATTGACGCGCCCGCCGACGCCCCTGATGATCTGAAGAGCTCGGGCAAATACACCACCGGCAAGCGCGTCGACGCCATCGGCACCGTGATGGGCAAGTCCTATGAGCGGCCGACCGGCGTGTCGCTGCCGTTCAAGGGCCAGCCGCTGCAGGGCCATTCCGGCATCAAGGTGATGCCCGACGGCTCGTTCTGGGTGATCACCGACAACGGCATGGGCTCGCGCTACAACTCGGCGGACTCGATGCTGTACCTGAACCGGCACAAGATCGATTGGGCGAGCGGCAAGATCGAGCGTCAGGAGACCGTGTTCCTGCACGATCCCGACAGGAAGGTGCCGTTCCGCATCGTGCACGAGGACACCGCCAAGCGCTATTTGACCGGTGCCGATTTCGACACCGAGGGCTTCCAGATCATCAACGAGATTTTCTGGATCGGCGACGAGTTCGGGCCCTACATCCTCAAGGCCGACAAGACCGGCAAGATCCTCGCCGTATTCGAGACCGTCGCCGACGGCAAGCCGGTGCGCTCGCCGGATCACTGGGCGGTGCAGTCGCCCGGCGCGCCCGGCGCCAGCTACACCAACGTCAACCTGCGCCGCTCCAAGGGCTATGAAGGTTTTGCTTCCTCCAAGGACGGCAAGTTCCTTTACGGTCTGCTTGAGGGGCCGCTGTGGGATGCCGACAAGAAGGATTGGGAGAAGGTCGACGGCAAGGAAGCCTCGCGCATCCTGGAATTCGACGTCGCGGCGGAGAAGTTCACCGGACGCTACTGGCAGTATGTATTCGAGCAGAACGGCAATGCGATCGGCGACTTCAACATGATCGACCCGGCCCAGGGCCTCGTGATCGAGCGCGACAATGGCGAAGGCACCGCCGACAAGGCCTGCCCGCAAGGCCAGCGCGGCGAGAACTGTTTTCCTGACCTCGCCAAGTTCAAGCGCGTCTACAAGATCGAGCTGTCCGACGCCAATGTCGGCAAGCCGGTGCGCAAGATCGCCTATATCGACCTGATGAAGATCCGCGATCCGAACAAGAAGGCCCGCAAGCCGCTCAACGACGGCGTCTACACCTTCCCGTTCTTCACCATCGAGAATGTCGACCGGGTCGACGAGACCCATATCATCGTCGGCAACGACAACAACCTGCCATTCTCCTCGAGCCGCGACCCGAACAAGGCCGATGACGACGAGTTCGTGCTGCTCGAAGTCGGCGAGTTCCTGAAAGCGAAGTGAAGGGCCTGTTGTCGCAGCACGCAATCGTATCGTCGCCCGGCTCGGCCGGGCGACCCAGTATTGCAGAGACGTCCGAATTTAGCGGACAAGCCGCGGCGTACTGGATGCCCCGCTCAAGGCGGGGCATGACAGCGAATTTAAACCGGCTATTATCGCCGCACCGGTCAGCGCGCGCGGCAAGCCACGTCACTCCTTCTTCGTCCGGTAATCTCCGAACGTCGTGTCGCGCTGGTCGAGCTGGGCCTTCACGCTGCCGCCGTCGCGGCGGAAGCCCGCCATGTAGGCCTTGCTGGCCTCGGTCGTGAAGGCCAGCGCCTGGATTTCGGTGCCGGCCCGTATCGCGGCGCGGGCGCCCATGATTTCCATGGCGCGGTGGACGCTGCGCTTGTTGAGCTGTTGCAGCTCGATCGGCACTTTCGCCGCGCGCTCGGCGAAATCGAGCGTCTTCGCCTCCAGTTCGGCAAGCGGAAACGACCGGGTCGCATAGCCCCATTCGGCGGCCTCGCGGCCGGACATCGCGTCACCCGTCAACATCAATTCCATGGCGCGGCGCATGCCGACCAGCCACGGGTGATACTGCATGTCGGGCGGGCTCATCAGCCGCACCGGCGGATAGCCGATCTGGGCGTCGTCGGCGACATAGACCACGTCGCAGGCGGTCGCGAGCTCTGTGCCGCCGGCGAGGCAATAGCCGTGCACCTGCGCGATCACAGGCTTTGCGAGATCCCAGATCGAGAACCAGCCCTCGACGACATGGCGCGACCACTGGCCGGGGCCGGATGCCGAATGGTAGGGCTGGTCGACGCGGTTGTCGGCGGAGAGATCGTAGCCCGCCGAGAAGCAGGGTCCGGCGCCGCGCAGGATCGAGATCGAAATCCCGGGATCGCGGTCGGCCTGTTCCAGCACCTCGAAGATCTCGCCGCGCAGGCGGTTGTTCAGCGCGTTGCGCTTCTCGGGGCGGTTCAGCGTGATGCGGCGGACGCGCGGACGCGGATCATCGACGACGATGTGCTGGTAGCTCATGGATCCTCCCGATCTCAGGCTTTGTTGCCTTTGGCAAAGTGATGCCCGAGATCGGGAGGGTTGTCATCGGTAGATGACGCAGGTCCTCATAGCGTTTTCAAGCGAAGTGGGTTCCGGTTCGCGTGAAGAAAATGCGTCAAGCAACAACGCTAGAGCCCGGCACGGGCTCTAGCCCGCCGGCACCATCACGACGCCCTTGTCCTTGGGCCAGCGCATCCGCCAGGCGAAATTGATGTCACGGACCTCGCCGGCCTTGGCCTCGAACGCCCATTCCAGTACGCCGCGCTTGTCGCGCAGATTGGTCGTCGTCGCCGGCGTCGACGACGGCAGCATCTCGACCACGATATCGTCGTTCTCGCTGACCGGCAGCTGATCCTGGATCGCGACCTTGATCGGGAAGTCGTGGCCGTTGCGCACCGTGGTCTTGAAGGCGCGCTCGTCGGTCTTCGACGTGGTCACGATCAGGCCGGCGGAGCCCTCGTTGCGCTTCACCACCGTACGCTCGATCTTGACCTTGTCGTCGGCGCCGAAACCGAGCCGCACGGTCTCGTCCTTGGCGGCGGTGGCCATCCGGCTGCGGCCGACAAAGATGCCGTCGCGGTAGATCGAGACCTGTCCCGGCAGCAACGGCGCATCGTCGGCCTGCACGAAGCTCGCTTCCAGGAAAGCGGTCGGGTCGATCACCGGAACGGCGCGAACCGCGAGATCGGGGGTGATGGTCGCCGTCGAGATACGCAGGCTCTTTGCGCCCTCATTGGCGGCAACGCTGACGCGGCCGGGGATCTTGAAGGTGGCCTGGAAAGCGCCGATCTCGGCGGTGGCTTCCAGTTCGTCCATGCGTCCCCCACCAAAACGGAATTGCTGAACCGCGTCGGCGGCTGGCGCAGGTGCCAGCGCCTCGCGCGCCCGCATGCTGGCCTCTCCGGACAGCTTCGCCAGCGGCCGCGGCGGCTGCGGATATTGCACGATCAGCGAGCGGAGGTCGGGCGCGTTGCCGCCGCGCGCGACCCGCACGGTGGAAACGACGAGCGCCACGTTCGACCAGTCCTCACCGGTCGACTGGGTGATCTCGGCGCGGCGCACCAGCTCGATCGCGGGCTTGCGGTCCCTGGCGCCGGTATCGAGACGAGCGTCATAGAGCGGCACCCAACGGGCGTTGCGCACCGCATAAGTGACCCGCAGCGTCGCGCGGGTCGCGGCGGCGGAAGCCAGCTCGATCCGTACCTCGAGCTTGCTCGGCGGCTTGGCGGCACGATCGGCTTCAAGGCGCACGATCTCGCGGTCGATGTCACGCTGCTTGCGCGTGGCGTCGCGGATCGCGTTGTCGGCGGTTGCGACTTCATCCCCCACCGCTGAGAACGCGGCGCGCCACTCGCTCACCGGACGCGCCTCGCCCTTCTCGCCGATCCCGACCGGCGCGGCCTCGGCGAAATGTTCGACGAATTTGCGCCGCGCCTCGGCCGACGAGATGATCCCCTGCAGATCCTCGCGCTGATCCTTCAGCACCTCGATCCGCTTGTCGATCTCAGGCAGGTTCGCCGGCTCCAGCGGGCGCGGGTGCCGTGCGTCGATGGCCCCGATCGTCAACCGGCCGCCCGCCTCGCCCTCCACTCGAAGCGAGCCTGTATCGAGCTCCATCGGGAAATCCCTGGCGATGAGGGTGTTGTCGCCGGCAGGCAGGTCCAGCGTGATGACGCGGGTGACGCTCGCGCCATCGGGATAGACGGTCACGGCGTCGACCTGCGAGGCCGCATCGAGATTGGCCGCATGCAGCGGCCCGGCAACCAGCGCACCCGCCAGCACCAGGCTGGTGGTCACTAGATAATTCGCAATCCTGCACATGACATCCCTCCGGAAAAACGCCGCATCGCGCGCGAGACGAACGGCGCGCCGGGCTCGAGGGCGCGCCGTTTCTGCTCGTGAGACGCAGCGAGGAAGGGACTGGTTCGATTGAGGTTTCCCTGCGGCGCGACGATGGCGCCGCAGCGGCTGCCGCATGGCGCGGCGATGTCTTCGGGCTCTAGCGATCCGCCTTGCGCCGGATGAACAGATAATTCGGCACGAAGCCGGCCAAGGTGATCGCGATCATGATCCACCAGCCGCGCTGAAACGCCGCGATCCGCTCGGTCATCGAGACCGGCGTTGCAAGGATCGCGACAAAGATCGCGACGCCGATCGCCAGTGCCGCCTGCCGGATCATGTTGATGACGCCCGAGCCGGTGGCAAACGACGACGGCGGCAGCGCGCCGGCGCCGACGCCCATCAGGGTCGGAAAGGTCAGCCCGACGCCGATACCGATCAGCATCACGCCCGCGACGACGGCAGGCGCATTGGGTTCGGCCCCGAGCAGCGTCGCCCAGATCGCGAGGCCGGCCGCGAACAGCACGATCCCGGCGGAGACGACGGCCGCGGCGCCAAACCGCGCAATCAGCCGGCCGGCAAACAACAGCGAGGTGATCGGCACCATCAGCGGACCGGGGGCGATTGCAAGGCCGGTCTTCAACGCCGACCAGCCCCATACCGTCTGCTCCCACAACGCGCAGGACAGCAGCATGGCGCCGAAGGCCGCCGAATAAGGCGCCATCACCAGCGACGCGCCGGTGAACGGCCTGACCGCGAACAGTGCAGGATCGACGAAGGCATTCCTCGATCTGAGGCAATGCCACGCGAAGGCGGCGAGCGAGACGGCCGCGACGGCAAAGCCGAGCACGACGCCGCGCGAACTCCATCCCCAATCGTTCGCCTTCACGATCGCAAAGGTCAGCGCACCGATGCCGGAGATCACCAGCAGCGCCGCCCATGAACTCGGACGCGGCACGTCGTGACCGGGCACTTCGGGCAATTTCAGCCAGCCGATGATCAGCGCGACCACGCCGATCGGGACATTGACGATGAAGATCCAGCGCCAGTCGAACGTGACCAGGACGCCTCCCGCGAGCGGGCCCAGTGCGGCGGCAAGGCCGCCGATCGCCGTCCAGGTGCGCACCGCCCCGGCGCGCTGCTCGGGCGGAAATGATGCCAGCAGCAGGCCGATCGAGGTCGGCGTCATCAATGCCGCACCGGCGGCCTGCGCCACGCGGGAGACGACCAGGAACTCGACACTGGACGCCAGCGCACATGCGGCTGACGCGGCCGTGAACAGCGCGACGCCGAGCAGGAAGCTGAGATTGCGGCTGTGGCGTTCGGCGAGCCGGCCGAAGAACACCAGCAAGGCCGCGTAGGCAATGGCATAGGCATTGAGGATCCAGGACAGATCCTCAAGCGAGGCGCCGCGAAATTCCTGCGCGATGTTCGGCAGCCCGACATTGACGATGAACAAATCGAGATTGGCGAGGCAAATGCCGACCGACACGATCGCAAGCACCTGGCGCGGGGTTGCGGTGGCGACGCCGGACCGCGGCCGCGCATCAGGTTCGACGACCAGATCGATGGTCTCCGCCTCTACCTCCGACATCACACCCTCCAAAATATGTGCATATGCATCTATTGTCATTAGGTGCATATGCATGTATCTGTCAAGTCCATCGGAGGCAGCGATGGCGAAAACGGAACCCAGCCGGTGTAATCTCACGGCGTTGCGCAAGGCGACGCGGCGGGTGTCGCAGCTTTACGATCAGGTCCTTGCGACATCCGGCCTGCGCGGCACGCAACGGGCGATTCTGGTCTATGTCAGGCGGTCGGGCGCGCCGACGATGGGCGAGCTTGCCGCAGCCTTGGTGCTCGACCGCACTGCGCTCAACCACAACCTCAAGCCGCTCGAGCGCGACGGTCTGTTGACCATCATTGTCGACAAGAATGACCGGCGCAGCCGGCTGGTGCGGCTCACCAAGCGCGGCGAAGCCAGGCTCGAGGAATCACAGGCCGCATGGCTCAAGGCGCAGGAGCGTTTCGAGACCGCCTTTGGCGCAAGGCAGGCCGCCGATCTCAGGCAGACGCTCGAACTGATTGCCTCGCTCGAGTTTGACGAGCGCGCGCTCGGCTCACCGGCGAGCTAGCCGGCTCCAAAAGAAAAGCGGCCCGGCGTTGCCGCCGGGCCCCTGGTTCGCACACGATCAGTGTCGATCGCGCTTAGCTGTAGATCTCGAACAGGCCGGCGCCGCCCTGGCCGCCGCCGATGCACATGGTCACGACGCCCCACTTGGCCTTGCGGCGACGACCTTCCTGCAATAGGTGCCCGGTGAGGCGGGCGCCGGTCATGCCGAAGGGATGGCCGATCGCGATCGAGCCGCCATTGACGTTGTACTTCTCGGGATCGATGCCGAGCTGGTCGCGCGAATAGAGGCACTGGCTGGCGAACGCCTCATTGAGCTCCCAGAGATCGATGTCGTCGATCTTCAGGCCATGGCGCTTCAGCAGCTTCGGCACCGCAAAGACCGGACCGATGCCCATCTCGTCGGGCTCACAGCCGGCCGAGGCCCAGGCGACGAAGCGGCCGAGCGGATTGAGGCCGCGCTTCTCGGCGTCCTTGGCTTCCATCAGCACCACGGCGGCGGCGCCGTCGGAGAGCTGGCTGGCATTGCCGGCGGTGATGAACTTGCCCGGGCCCTTGACCGGCTCGAGCTTGGCGAGGCCCTCCAGCGTGGTCTCGGGGCGGTTGCACTCGTCGCGATCGACCACGTAGTCGACGATCGACTCGGCCTTGGTCGCCTTGTCGACCACCTTCATCTTGGTCTTCATCGGGACGATTTCGTCCTTGAACTTGTTGGCCTGCTGCGCGGCCGCCATGCGGCGCTGCGACTCCAGCGAATACTCGTCCTGGTATTCGCGGCTAAGCTTGTAGCGCTCGGCGACGATGTCGGCGGTATCGATCATCGCCATGAAGATGTCGGGCGCGGTCTTGAGCAGCTCGGGATCGATCGATTCCTTCGGCGAGCCGCCGCCGGGAATCGAGATGCTCTCGACGCCGCCGGCGACGATGCAGTCGGAGCCGTCGGAACGGATTGAGTTGGCGGCCATCGCGATGGTCTGCAGGCCGGACGAGCAGAAGCGATTGACCGAGACGCCGGCGGTCGATTTCGGCAGGCCGGCGAGCAGCGCCGCCTGGCGGCCGATGTTCGGCGCGCCGTGCGCGCAATTGCCGAGATAGCAGTCCTCGACATATTCCTTGTCGACGCCGGCGCGGTCGACCGCGTGCTTGATGGCGTGCGCGGCGAGCGACATCGGCGGGGTGATGTTGAATCCGCCACGGCCGGACTTTGCCAGGCCGGTGCGCGCGTAGGAAACGATTACGGCTTCACGCATTGTTTTCTCCCTCTGAGATGACGGTCATTGTGGCGCGTCGTGGCCCGTTCGTACACATTTTTCGTCGGGCGCAACAGCAATACCGGACGCCCCGGAACGACAAACGCCGCCTCCGGGACCGGAGACGGCGTCATGTTCCGCAGATCGGAATTTGGATATGCTTGAGCGGTATCTTGTTCGTCACGTTCCGGGGACGACGAGAACCGCTCAAACAACGTTTAAAACATCGGCGCCCTAAAACGTCGGCGGCTCAGAACGTCAGTGGCTCAGAATGTCAGCGCCTTGGCCTGCTTCACCTGCGGCAGCGTCTGTACCTTGGCGAGCAGCTCCGCCGGCACCGCGCCGTCGACCTCGACCAGCGCAATGGCGTCGCCGCCCTGCTTGACGCGGCCGAGATGGAAGGTCGCGATATTGATTTTCGCATCACCCAAGAGGCTCGCGAACGCGCCGATGAAGCCCGGCTTGTCCTCGTTGGTCACGTAGATCATCGACTTGCCGAACTCGGCGTCGACGCGGATGCCCTTGATGTCGACGAGACGCGGCTTGCCGTCGGCGTAGACGGTGCCGGACACCGAACGCTCCTGACGCTCGGTGGTGACGGTGACCGTGATCAGGCTTTCATAGTCGCTCTGCGCGGCGCGGACGACCTCGTCCACCACCATGCCGCGCTCCTTGGCGACGACCGGCGCCGAGACCACGTTGACCTCGCCCAGCATCGGCCGCAGCAGGCCCGACAGCACCGCCGAGGTGATCGCCTTGATCTTCATCTCGGCGACGTGGCCCTCGTAGGTGATCTCTGTCTTGAGGATGCCGCTCTCGGTGAGCTGGCCCGCGAACGAGCCGAGCTTCTCGGCAAGCTCGATGAACGGCCTCAGCTTCGGCGCCTCTTCCGCCGTGATCGAGGGGAAGTTGACCGCGTTCGAGATCGCGCCCGACAACAGATAATCCGACATCTGCTCGGCGACCTGCAGCGCGACGTTTTCCTGCGCCTCGGTGGTGGAGGCGCCGAGATGCGGGGTGCAGATCACGTTGGGATGGCCGAACAGCACGTTCGAGGTCGCCGGCTCCTCGACGAACACGTCGAAGGCGGCGCCCGCGACATGCTTCGAATTCAGCGCGTCGACCAGCGCCTGCTCGTCGACCAGGCCGCCACGCGCGCAGTTGATGATGCGAACGCCCTTCTTCATCTTGGCGATCGCGGCCGCATCGATGACGTTGCGGGTCTTCTCGGTCAGCGGCGTGTGCAGCGTGATGAAATCGGCGCGCTTCAAGAGATCGTCGAGCTCGACCTTCTCGACGCCGATGTCCTTGGCGCGCTCCGGCGACAGGAACGGATCGAACGCGATCACCTTCATGCGCAGGCCGAGCGCGCGGTCGGCGACGATCGTGCCGATATTGCCGCAGCCGATCACGCCGAGGGTCTTGGCGGTGATCTCGACGCCCATGAAGCGGTTCTTCTCCCACTTGCCGGCCTGAGTCGAAGCGTCGGCCTGCGGAATCTCGCGCGCCAGCGCCAGCATCAGCGTGATCGCGTGCTCGGCGGTCGTGATCGAATTGCCGAACGGCGTATTCATCACGATGATGCCCTTGGCGGTCGCGGCCGGAATCTCGACATTGTCGACGCCGATGCCGGCGCGGCCGATCACCTTGAGCCTCGTCGCCTTCTCGATGAGCTTGGCGGTCGCCTTGGTGGCCGAACGGATCGCGAGGCCGTCGTAATTGCCGATGATCTCGGCAAGCTTTTCCTTGTCCTTGCCGAGGTTGGGCTGGAAGTCCACCTCGACGCCGCGATCCTTGAAGATCTGCACGGCGGCGGGAGACAGCGCGTCGGAAATCAGAACTTTGGGTTTTGTCATCTCGATTGTTCCTTTGCCCTGCGGCGGGCGGGTCTCCTGGACCGATCTGGTGAAGTCTCTGATCACTTCTCCCTCTCCCCGCTCTTGCGGGGAGAGGGTTGGGGTGAGGGGCAGCCACGGGCGAGGAACAAGCCGAAAGGGCCCCTCACCCGGATCGCTGCGCGATCCGACCTCTCCCCGTAAGACCGGGGAGAGGTGGCAAGAGAAAACTTATGCCGCCTTGGGCAACGCTGCCTTGGTCTCGGCAAACGCCCAGTCGATCCACTGCGTCAGCAGCTCGACGTCCTTTGCCTCGACGGTGGCGCCACACCAGATCCGCAGGCCCGCGGGCGCGTCGCGGTAATACGCGAAGTCGAAGCCGGCGTTCTCCTTCTCAACCAGCGCGACCAGCTTCTTGCAGAAGTCGGCCTGTGCATCTGATGGAAGCGAGGTGATCGCGGGATCGGTGAACTTGAGGCACACCGAGGTGTTGGAGCGGATCGCGGGATCCTTGGCCAGGAAGTCGATCCACGGCGTCTTCGCCTTCCAGTCGGCGAGCGCCTTGGTGTTGGCATCGGCGCGGGCGATCAGCGCCTTCAGGCCGCCGATCGACTTGGCCCAGTTCAACGCATCGAGATAGTCCTCGACGCAAAGCATGGACGGCGTGTTGATGGTCTCGCCCTCGAAGATGCCCTGGTTGAGCTTGCCGCCCTTGGTGAGGCGGAAGATCTTCGGCAGCGGCCAGGCCGGCTTGTAGGTCTCGAGCCGTTCCACCGCACGCGGCGACAGGATCAGCATCCCGTGCGCGGCTTCACCGCCGAGCGCCTTCTGCCAGGAGAAGGTGACGACATCGAGCTTGGCGAAATCGAGCGGCTGCGCGAAGGCGGCCGAGGTCGCGTCGCAAATCGTCAGGCCTTCGCGATCCGCGCTGATCCAGTCGGCGTTCGGAACGCGCACACCCGAGGTGGTGCCGTTCCAGGTGAAGACGATATCCGACTTCGGATCGACCTTGGCGAGATCGGGGATTTCACCATAAGCCGCGTTGAGCTTGGTGACGTCCTTCAGCTTCAATTCCTTGACGATATCGCTGACCCAGCCCTCGCCGAAGGATTCCCAGGCGAGCGTGGTGACGGGCCGCGCGCCGAGCAGCGACCACAGCGCCATCTCGACCGCGCCGGTATCCGACGCCGGCACGATGCCGATCTTGTAATCGGCGGGCACCTCAAGCACTTCGCGCGTCAGGTCGATCGCGAGCTTGAGCTTGGCCTTGCCGACTTTCGCGCGATGCGAGCGGCCGAGGGCGGCGTCCTTGAGATTGTTGGGGTTCCAGCCGGGGCGCTTGGCACAGGGGCCGGAAGAAAAATGCGGCACTTCAGGCCGCGAAGCGGGCTTCGCTGCAGTCATAATCTACCCTTCCAGATAGCTGCCTCTCGGTGGGGAGAGGTTTCCCGCGGTCGGGGATAGTGGAAAGGTACCCAAACGTCAAGAAAGTTCGGACTCGTCTGGAACAATCCGGGCATCACGGCTGATTGATGGGGCGTCCTCGACCTGCTGGATCGTCTCCTGATCGAGCAAATCTGCCGCCAGGGTCATGATCTTAACGGCCCTGCGCCGGCTCGATACTTTCAGAATGCGCTTCTCGCCGGCCTGCACGATGTATTCGTTGCCGACCCGCACGATCGAATAATCCGACATTCCAATCCCCAGTTGCCCGTCGCCCCGTGGGAGACGTCCGACATACCGGACTCGTTCCGACCCGTAAAATCACGGAGGTCGGCTTAGTTTATTGGCTGTTAACCGGATCGCAGACTATCCGCTGCCGCAGGTATTGCCCGGTAGATGGCACAACTTCTTGCGCGCGTGTCAAAAGCGAATCGTCATCCCGACATGGCTGCGTGCGAACCCGAGCCGTTCATAGAAGCGCTGCGCATCGACCCGCGTCTGATGCGTCAGCAGCTCGACGAGCATGCAGCCTCGCGCGCGCGCCTCCGTAACTGCCCACTGCACGAGCTTCTCGCCGATGCCGCGGCTGCGGCAATGCTTTGCAACGCGAACGTCCTCGAGCAGGCCGCGCGAGCCGCCCTGCGAGCTGATGCCCGGCAGAACCGCAAGCTGCAGACAGCCGACGACGCCTTCGCCCTCTCCGTCGACGGCGACGACGAGCTGCAGGTTGGGATCGCGCTCGACCCGCGCGAAGGCCTCGTAATAGCTTTGCGGCAGCGGATCCTCGATCCGCTCGCGCGCACTGCCGAGCGGATCGTCCGCAAGCATGCCGACGATGGCGGCGACGTCTTCGCGGCGAGCGCGGCGGATCGTGATGGATGAAGCTTCAGTCATGGCGGCATTCACCTGAGGTCAGCGGACCGGCGGCAGCGCGAGCACGCGCTCGGCGTCGGCGATCCAGCGACGGATCACGGGATAGCGCGCGAGCTCGAGGCCGCCATCCTCCGCGACACGGGTATAGGCGAGCAGCGAGACGTCGGCGAGCGAGAACGCTTCTCCGACCAGGAATTGCGTGCCCGCCAGATGCCGCTCCAGATGATCGAGCGCGACATAGCCGCGCTTGACGAGGTTCGGATCGATCTCCGAGATGGCCTTGCCGAGATACACGGCCTGAAAGCGGCAGACGGCCACATAAGGCTCGTGGCTGTTCTGTTCCCAGAACATCCAGGCATCCATTTGCGCCGCTCGATAGGGATCGCTCGGGATCAGGTCGCTGCCGCGCGCGAGATAGCGGATGATGGCGTTGGATTGGGCCAGCGTGCGGCCGTCATCCAGCTCCACCGTCGGCACCTGGCCCCAGCCGTTTCGCTTGAGGAATTCCGCGGTCCGGCTGCCGCCCTTCATGGTGTCGATCTCGACCCATGTGTACGGCAGCGCCAGCCTGTCGCACACCCATTTCACCTTCAGGCAGTTGCCTGAATTGGCGTCGCCGTAGATTTTCATGTGATCGCGCTCCGACCGTGTGGCGACAGAGCAGCAGTCGCTCCCCGATCTGTCAACCGTCGCCGGCTACGGCAGCGGCGATCAGAACTTGTAGCCGGCGCCGACCCGGAAGCTGTTCATATCGACGGTGATATTCTTGACCGCCGCGAAGCGCACATATTCCCACTCGCCGCGGAGAAACAACCCGCCGACCACGCAATATTCAAGCCCGAGGCCCGCGGTCCAGCCGACCGCATAGTTGTTCACCCGCTGCTCCGTCTGGGCGGCGCTGCCTGAGCCCAGGTAGTCGTTATGCTGAATTGTAACGGTGTTGTTGCCGACCGTCTGGGTCTCGGCCCAGGCATCGTACTTGTCAAACGACACCGTCGCCGAACGCGACACGGACATGCGTCCCACCGCAACACCGCCGAACATGTAAGGCAGGAAGTTGCCTGCCGCCCATCCGGCGCGTCCACGGAAGGTCGTGACGTCCTTGACCTGCAAGGCGGCGCTCCCCGACAACGTCGTGTTGTAGGTGTAGGTGTGCCCGCTCGGAGGAGTCTCGCCCTTGGGATTCACGATCTGCCGCGTCATCGAGTCGCCCGCCGAACTTTCGAGGCCGTTCAGGTAATTGTAGTTGGCCTCGACGCCGAGCACGACGTCGTCCCATTGCCAGTTGCGGCCGACGAACGCGCCGAATCCGTTGCTCTGCGCATGGTTCTTCGGCAGCAGGCCCCAACCCGAAACCGGGTCGGCCAGAACGCTCTCGCGCAGCATGAAGGAGGTCATCGCGCTTGGCGCGTGGCTGAAATCGATGTCGCCGGAGGTATAGCCGATCTGGCCGCCGACATACCATCCTTCCCAGTTTCCGCTCCTGCTCGGTGCATCGACATAGGAGCCGCGCAGGATCGGAAAGTCCGGCAGATCGGCAGCCTGTGCGCCGGTCACCGTTCCAATCATCATCGCCGCCAGCACCAACCTACGCATTGCAACGCTCCATCCACCGCACCGATTTCGCGTTGATCATCGCCTGTTAACCTTAACCAATCGTTGTCGCCGCCCGTTTTTGAGCACGCAAGTTGCAGAAGCTCGCGACACGACGCGCAAAGAAAAACGGCGCGGGCTGGTCCCGCGCCGTTGCAATCGTTAACCGTGAAGGCTGGAAATTAACCCTTGCGGATCAGCGGCGGAGGCGGCGGCGGCACGTCGCAGCACGGCAAGTTGAAGCGCACGCCGAGCTTCACGTCCTGCGAAGTGATGTCGCGGTACTGGAAGCTCGAGGGACCGACCGGCGTGCCGTCGAAGAAGTGACCTTGGCCGTGGCCGGCAGTGCCCATGTCGAGGTAGCGATAGGCCAGTTCAACCGTGAAGTTGTTGGTGACCTTGTAGGCGACACCGGCATGCAGCGCCCAGGCGAAGTTGGTCTTGGTGGCGCCATCGGCGATGAAGGAGCTGGTCAGGCCCGACCCGCTCGGGAACGTCGCGACGTCGGAAAAGGCCGAGGTCTTGATCGTCGCGGCACCGACACCGGCACCGATGAACGGGGTCAAACAGCCCCAGGTGCCGAGATCAGCGTAGACGTTGACGAGGCCAACCCAGCTCTGGATGCCGCCATGATAGGCGTCGCTCAGCGGGCTGGGACCGGGGAACGTGAAGAAATCGGTGCCGTTGAAGCTCACCTTCGAGCGATACTCACCGGTGATGTCGGCGCGGAACCAGTTGTTGAACTGATAGCCGACGCCGATGCCGTAGAGCACGCCGCCGTCGAAGCCGTGGCCATACTGGTTGAAGGCGGTGCCGGCCGGCAGTGTGTCGTAGGCGTTAACGTGCAGCTTGGCCTGGGTGTTGGTCATGCCGATGTCGCCGCGCAGATACCAGCCGCCGAAATCCTGGACCGGCGGAGGAGCATACGCCATCGGAGGTGGCGGCATGATGGGCATGTCGGCGGCGAACGCCGCCGAGGACAACAGAGATGCCGCACCGGCGGCAATCAGGGTCTTTACGCTACGCATTGGCTTCGTCCTTTTGGGCCAAGTGAGGCGACACGAAAGCCCCACGTCTGAAACTCACGGCCCGGACGATGGCAGGAAATGTTTAAGCGGCACTTAACCCTAATTTTTAAGGTTGATTTTCTCTCACCTTTTTCTGCGGCTGTCGCTTATGGGTCCATAAAATGGCGCAGGAGGCGGCGAAACATCGCGATCCCGCCACAAGTGCTAATGAAGCGTTGACGCATGGGTGCCGGTCGCAGGGCACGCGAGCCGCGTGTGTTAGCGAATGCTTAACGCGGGCGTCGCGTCTGCGGCCGAGCGTTCAGCGCACGGCGTTCGGCATCTTCGGCAGGAACACCGCGAGCAGGCCGATCGCCGGCAGGAAGGCGCACAGCTGATAGACGAAGGCGATCGAGGTGTGGTCTGCGAGCTTGCCGAGCACGGCGGCGCCGAGACCGCCGATCCCGAACGCGACGCCGAAGAACACGCCGGAGATCATGCCGAAGCGATGCGGCATCAATTCCTGCGCGAACACGATGATCGCCGACGTCGCCGACGAGATGATCAGGCCGATCACCACTGTGAGCACGGCACTGGCGAACAGGCCGGCATAGGGCAGCGCCAGCGTGAACGGCAGCGCGCCGAGGATCGAGAACCAGATCACGTATTTGCGGCCGAAGCGGTCGCCGAGCGGACCGCCGATGAAGGCGCCCGCGGCATTGGCGGCAAGGAAGATGAACAGATAGAGCTGCGCCGCCTGTGTCGAGACGCCGAACCGGTCGATCAGATAGAAGATGTAATAGCTCGACAGGCTCGAGACATAGAGCTGCTTGGAGAACAGCAGCGCGACCAGCACGATGAGCGCGATCTTCACGCGCCGCTGATCCGGATGGTCGGGATGCCGCGCGATGGCGGCCGCCTTCTTGCCCGATATCTGCGGCTTGTACCAGACGCCGATGCGCCAGAGGATCACGATGGCGAGGAACGCGATCGAGGAGAACCAGGCGATCGAGGGCTGGCCGAACGGCACCACGATCAGTGCTGCGAGCACCGGTCCCATCGAGGTGCCGAAACTGCCGCCGAGCTGGAACACCGATTGCGCGAAACCGTAACGTCCGCCTGACGCCAGCCGCGCGATGCGCGACGATTCCGGGTGGAACACCGCGGAGCCAAGGCCGACCAGCGAAGCCGCGATCAGGATGACGCCATAGGTGTGCGCAACGCTGAGCAGCAACAGCCCGAAGAAGGTGAAGCCCATGCCGATCGCAAGCGAGAACGGCTGCGCCTTCTTGTCGGTGAAATGCCCGACCAGCGGCTGCAGCAGCGACGCCGTGAACTGGAACGCCAGCGTGATCATGCCGATCTGCGCGAAGTCGAGCGCGTAATTGTCCTTCAGGATCGGATAGACCGAAGCGATCAGCGACTGCATCGTGTCGTTGAGGAAGTGCGAGAAGCTGATGCCGGCAAGCACGACATAGGCCGGCCCCGCCACGGCCGCTTTCGCAGCCTGCGCAGCCGTCAACTCCGGCACCAGCACCGGCTCGCCCAGTGCCTCTTCGCTTACGACGGGCTTGTTCAATGCAGCATTCCC
This sequence comes from Bradyrhizobium pachyrhizi, assembly GCF_001189245.1. Lineage (GTDB taxonomy): Bacteria > Pseudomonadota > Alphaproteobacteria > Rhizobiales > Xanthobacteraceae > Bradyrhizobium > Bradyrhizobium pachyrhizi. Next base: position 37,236 of record NZ_LFIQ01000025.1, read on the forward strand.
GGACGGATTCGCAGAAAAATACCTCCGTGTCGTACGACGCGGAGGTGAGGCGGACCAGTTGCGCTAGCCGATGGCTGCGATGCGCTGTGGGTCAGCGATGCTGAATCAAGATCCATCTCCGTCATCCCCGCGCAAAGGCTCCGCCTCTGCGCGGGGATGACGGAATCGGCAGCTACGCCCTGGAGAATCAGCAGTCCTACGCCGCGGCGGCGTGGCCGAGTGCGCTGACGATGTTGTCGACGACCTCTTCCACCAGGATGCGATCGTCGCCCTCGCCCATGACGCGGATCACCGGCTCGGTGCCGGAGGGGCGGATCAACAGACGACCATGGCCGTTGAGGCGCTTCTCACCGTCGGTGATCGCGGACTTGACCTCGGCGTCGTCGAGCGGCTTGCCGCTGCGATAGCGCACGTTCTTCAGGATCTGCGGCAATGGGTCGAAACGCCGGCAGATCTCCGACACCGGGCGGCGCAGCTTCTGCACCACCGCCAGCACCTGCAGCGCCGCGACGAAACCGTCGCCGGTGGTCGAATAGTCCGACATGATGATATGGCCCGACGGCTCGCCGCCGAGATTGTAGCCGCCGCTCAGCATCTGCTCGAGCACATAGCGGTCGCCGACCGGCGTGCGGACCATCTGCAGCCCGAGACCCTGCAGGAAGCGCTCCAGCCCGAGATTGGACATCACGGTCGTGACGATGCCGGGCTTGGCGAGGCGCCCCTCCTCCTTCCAGCTCTGCGCGATCACCGCGAGCAGCTGGTCGCCGTCGACGATGTGGCCGCGCTCGTCGACCAGGATGACGCGATCGGCATCGCCGTCGAGCGCGATGCCGATGTCGGCGCGCATCTCGCGCACCTTCCGCGACAGCGCTTCCGGCGAGGTGGAGCCGCATTCCTTGTTGATGTTGAAACCGTCGGGTTCGACCCCGATCGGCACCACGTCGGCGCCGAGCTCCCACAGCGCTTCCGGCACCACCTTGTAGGCGGCGCCATTGGCGCAATCGACCACGACGCGCAGGCCGTCGAGCGAGAGATCGCGCGGCAGCGTGCGCTTGGCGAATTCGATGTAGCGGTCATGGACGCCGTCGATGCGGCGGGCGCGGCCGAGGCTCGCGCTCTGCGCCAGGCGGCGGTCGAGCGATTCGTCGAGAAGCTGCTCGATCTGCTTCTCGACATCGTCGGACAGCTTGAAGCCCTGCGGGCCGAACAGCTTGATGCCGTTGTCTTCGAAAAGATTATGCGACGCCGAGATCATGACGCCGAGATCGGCGCGCATCGACTTGGTGAGCATCGCGATCGCGGGGGTCGGCATCGGGCCGACCAGCAGCACGTCCATACCGACCGACGTGAAACCCGCGACCATGGCGTATTCGATCATGTAGCCGGACAGCCGCGTGTCCTTGCCGATCACGACGCGATGGCGATGGTCGCCACGCTGAAACACCAATCCCGCGGCCTGCCCCACCTTGAGCGCGAGCTCGGGCGTGATCAGCCCATTGGCACGGCCCCGAATTCCATCGGTCCCGAAATATTTGCGGCTCATGTAACCCCCAACACGGACCTCTCGAACCACCCGGCGAGAGAGTCCTGAACGCCTACCAGTCTAGCGTGCATCGGCCTTATAGACTGCCAGGCGCTAAAAGGACTTCAAAAAATATGATGAATCATTACCGGGGCAAAACCCCGTGCTTCGACATTAAAGCACTGAAAGGTATAACATTATTACTCTTTCGGCAACCAGGGGAGCGAACGTCGTCTCCTACCCTTTGCCGTTCCGCTTGACGTGCTGGTCGCCCTTGCTGGGGGCCGGCTGGGTGACATTGACCGGGTCGGAACCCGGAAACGTCTCCTCCAGCCCCTCTTCGAGGGCCTCGTCGAGCCGGCGCTTTTCGGCGCTCTCGTCTGCTTTCGGCTTGGAGCCTGATTGGGTCATCGCGCTCTCCCATCCGTCTTCGATTTGGCAGCTCCCCCATCCATGCTAGATGACGGCAAGATCGAACACCCGCAAGACTTGCTGCCTAAAACAAGGCTCGCGACATCGAACTTGCGACACAGAAGAAGGGCCGGGACCGTCCATGAAGCACATTACCTGCATCGAAGACCTGCGCCAGCTGCACAAGCGCCGGGTGCCGAAGGCGTTTTTCGATTATGCGGACCGCGGCTCCTACACCGAGGACACGCTGCGCGCGAATTCGGAAGATCTGCAGCAGATCAAGTTCCGCCAACGCATCCTGGTCGATGTGTCCAAGCGCACCCTGGCAACCACGATCCTCGGCGAGCCGGCGGCGATGCCGCTGATCCTGGCGCCGGTCGGCCTGCTCGGCATGCAGCACGGCGACGGCGAGATCTATGCCTGCCGCGCCGCGCAGGCGGCCGGCATTCCCTTCACCCAGAGCACGATGTCGATCTGCTCGATCGAGGACATCGCGGCCGCCGTCGACAAGCCGTTCTGGTTCCAGCTCTACGTCATGAAGGACCGCGGCTTCATCAAGTCGCTGATCGAGCGCGCGATCGCCGCGAAATGCTCGGCGCTGGTGTTGACCGTCGACCTGCAGGTGATCGGCCAGCGCCACCAGGACATCAAGAACGGCATGACGGTGCCGCCGGAATGGTCGCTGTCGAAGCTGATCGACTTCGCGACCAAGCCCGCCTGGGTGTCAGGCGTGCTGCAAGGCAAGCGCCGCACCTTCGGCAACATTGCCGGCCACGTCAAAGGCACCGAGGATCTGACGAAGCTGTCGGAATGGACCGCCTCGCAGTTCGACACCTCGCTGAACTGGAAGGACATCGACTGGATCCGCAGCATCTGGCCGGGCAAGCTGATCCTTAAAGGGATTCTCGATGTCGAGGACGCCGAGCTCGCCGCCAAGACCGGCGCGCAGGCGATCGTGGTTTCCAACCATGGCGGCCGCCAGCTCGACGGCGCGCCGTCCTCGATCGAGGTGCTGCCGGAGATCGTCGATGAGGTCGGGTCGAAGGTCGAGATCATGTTCGACGGCGGCATCCGCACCGGCATGGACGTGATGCGGGCGCTGGCGCTCGGCGCGAAGTCCTGCATGATCGGCCGCGCCTATGCCTACGGCCTCGGCGCCGGCGGCCAGGAAGGCGTCGCCAAGGCGATCGACATCCTGGGCAAGGAGCTCACCACCACGATGGGGCTGTGCGGCGTCAACACCATCGCCGAGATCGACGATCACGTGCTGGCGGTTTAGCGCGGAGCGGCAGCCTCTCTCAACACGTCGTCCCGGGCAAGCGAAGCGCGACC
>NZ_LFIQ01000025.1:40510-49134 GCF_001189245.1 Bradyrhizobium pachyrhizi
GCCGTCGTTTCGCAGCGCTGCGGGCGACAGCGCGCTTCAACAACTCAACCCTGTGGTTATGGGTCCCTGCTTTCGCAGGGACGACAGTGGGGCCTGTTCAGCATCACATCGGCGGCGCGATCCCGTCGCGGCCGACGTTGACGCGGTTGGCTTCCAGCGTGCCGTCGTCCTTCTTCACCGCACCGAAGATGATGATCTTGGCGCCCGGCTTCAGCTCCGACTTGTCGCCGGCGACGAAGGTGACGACCGGGGTGCCCGGCGGCACCACGACTTTCTTCTCGCCGTCCTTGTACTTCACCGTGATGTTCTGGCCTTCGGTGCCCTTTACGGTCTCGGCGACGGTGGCGTTGGTCATGGTCGAGTTGGCGCGCAGGTCCCAGGGACGAAAGCCTTCGGCGGCGCCGCGCTGGTTTTCCGGGAAGATATGAACCGCGATCGCCTTCTGCGTTCCGTCGGGCTCGGGCATCGCGGTGACGCCGATATAGGAACCGGGCTTGATCTCCGACAGGTCGGTCCTGGCGACGCCGAACACCGCGACGTTGTCGGTGGTCCGCACCTTCATGTCGGCGCCGTCGCGCGACTTGATCGACAGCATCGCGCCGTCGACGGCCTCGATGGTGCCGCGGATGCGCACCGCCGGCGGCTGCTGCGCGGATGCAGCCGAGGCAAAGGCAACAAGAAGCAATGCGGCGAACAGCGTCGATTTCGGCATGGTGTCCCTCATGGGTTGGGCTGGCGGATGAAGGAACACCGGGGAATTGGTGGTATTCCGTGCAAGCCACAACTTCTCGCGGAAGCAACGGCTCGCACCAGAGCTACGCGCCGGACGAGGGGACTGTTACTGCGATAACGGACAGGTGATACGCTCGCATGTTCTGATCCCGTTCACATCGTCATTCCGGGATGGTCCGAAGGACCAGACCCGGAATCTCGAAATCCCGCAATTCGCAATTGCGAATTGAGGTTCGACGCTTCGCATCGCCCCCGGGATGACATTGTGCGTCACATCGGCGGCGTAAGGCCGTCGCGGCCGACGCTGACGCGATCGGTTTCAAGCGAGCCGTCCGGCAGTTTCTTCATGAAAGCGATGACCTTGGCGCCGGCCTTCAGGTCCGCCTTGTCGCCGGGAACATAGGTCACGACCGGCGTATCGGGTGTGACCTCCACCTTCTTCTCGCCGTCCTTGTATTTGATCAGCAATGTGTGGCCATCATTGCTGACAACGGATTGCGCAACGGTCGCATTGGTCATGCTGCTGTTCGGCTTCAGGTCGTAGGGCCGCGAGCCTTCGCCGGTGCCGCGCATGTTCTCCGGGAAGACATGCACCTCGACCGCCTTCGGCGTGCCGTCGGAGCCGGGCACGGTGGTCGTGCCGATGAAGGAACCGACCTTGATGTCGGACAGCGCGATCTTGGTGAGACCGAGCACCACCATGTTGCCTGCCATGTGCAGCTTGACGTCCTCGCCGCTGCGCGACTTCACCGCGAGCGTATCGCCGTCGACGCTCTCGACGGTTCCACGCACCCGCGTCGGCGTCGGCGGCTGTTGCGCGAGCGCGTAGAGCGTGGACACCGTCACCATCGCGAGCGCAATGAACGGCCGAATGAGATGGGAACGGCTGGCAGGCATAACTGATCTCCGGGAGGGAACGCGGGGGACTAACACCAGACCCCGTTCCGGAGATGCTATTCCAGGCCTCAAGTCTTTGTGAGATCGGCCTCAACAAGCGCACGCAGTTCCGGCGTGACCTGCGGACGCTGCCCGAACCACAATTCGAAACCGCGCACCGCCTGATGCAGCAGCATGCCTAGTCCATCGGCGGTCTTCAGACCACGCGCCTCTGCCGCCGCAAGCAGCGGCGTGACCAGCGGCACATAGACGAGATCGGAAACGACCGCGTGTTGCGGCAGCAGGCGGACATCGATCTCGAGCGCGGGCTGACCATGCATGCCGAGCGAGGTGGTATTCACCAGCAGGCCGGCGCGCGGCAGCAGCTCATCAACCTTGTCCCAGGTCGCGGGATGAACCCGCGCGCCGAATTGCCCGGCCAGCGCACGGGCGCGATCGATGCTGCGGTTGACCAGATGCACGCGCGCGATGCCGCGCTCGATCAGGCCGAACACCACCGCACGTGCCGCGCCGCCGGCGCCGAGCACCAGCGCGTCCTCCGTCTTGTCCCAGCCGGGCGCGCAGGCGTCGAGATTGTTGATGAAGCCTTCGACATCGGTGTTGGTCGAGCGCAACTCGCCATCGGCGAACCACAGCGTGTTGGCGGCGCCGACGGCACGGGCGCGCTCGTCCGGTGCCGACAGCGCCAGCGCGCGCTCCTTGTGCGGAATGGTGACATTGGCGCCGACGAAGCCGCGCAGCGACAGGCGAAACAGGAAATCCTTGAAATCCTCCGGCGGCACCGCCTCGATCACATAGCCGCCCTCGATGCCGAGCGTGCGCAGCCAGTAATGATGGATCAACGGCGAGCGGGAATGCGCGGCGGGCCAGCCGATCAGGCACGCGGCGCGGGTTTTGCTTGAGGACGTCATGATCGTGACATCGGCCAAGGCAGGCGCGCTGTCAATCCGTCCGCTTCGCGGTTGCGGCAACCAGCGCGCTGAGGGCGAACGCGGCGGCGGCGGCGAACCAGATCGCGGCGAGGTTGATCCAGCCATAGGCCAGCGCGCCGGCGAGCGCGCCCGCGACCAGCGCCGCCCACAGCAGCAGGTTCGGCAGCCAGGCCCAGCCCGCGCCGCCGGTGAGCGCGGCGGCGATCAGCTGACCGGCCTTCACCAGCGCCCCGGTGACATAGGTGAGGCCGAGCCCGGCGCCGCCTTCGAGCTGAAATACGGCGTTCTCGAGCCCCATCGCCAGCACGATGGCGGCGACCGCGGCGTTCGGCAGGCCATAGGCATAGGCCACCGCCGCCGCCGTGAGCAGCCACGCCTCGACCAGCAGGAGCAGGGGCTGGCGATGCGCCAGCGCGCTGAGCACGATCAGGCTACCGGCTGCGGCACCGGCGACGAACAGCACGATCAGCTCCAGCGCTTCCAGGGCGTGCTGCCAATGCCCCTCGGCCAGTGTCACGCCAAGCCGCGTCGAGTTGCCGCTCATGAAGGACACGAACAGCCCGCCGAGATGCAGATAGCCGATGCCGTCGACATAGCCGGCCATTGCGCTGAGCGCGCAGGCCAGCGCCAGGTTACGGCGGGATTCAAGCATGACGGTGGGAATCGCTCCCGGTGTTCAGAACGGCAATGTTCATGAAAGCAGTCGGTTTGGGAAGGAAGGGAGCGAAGCAAAGCGGCCTCGTCCGTCATTCCGGGATGGTCCGAAGGACCAGACCCGGAATCTCGAAATTCCGGGTTCGATGCTAACGCATCGCCCCGGAATGACGGAGTGCCATCAGGCCGCGTCGCGATGCGCGGCGATGATCTGGTCGGCGGCGCGGCCCGTCACTTCGGCCATGCGGTCGAACTGGCGGGTGAAGGTGCCGGCGCCGGCGGTGGCGGAGCGCAGCTCGACGATCAGGTCGCCGATCTCGGATTCCGGCATCGTGGCGCGGACGCAATCCCAGCCGATCCAGCCCTCGCGGGTGTCGAAGCCGAGGATCTGGCCGCGGCGCGCCGACAGGATCGCGTTGATCTTGGCGGTGGCATCGGTCGGACAGACGATCTCGACCATATGGATCGGCTCCAGCAGCACCGGCTGGCACTGCGGCAACCCCTCGCTGACCCCGATCCGCGCCGCGGTGCGGAACGCGAGATCGGACGAGTCGACGCTGTGATAGGAGCCGTCGGTCAGCGTGACATCGACGTCGATCACGGGAAAGCCGAGCGGGCCGCGCGCCAATGCGTCGACGACGCCCTCTTCCACCGCGCCGATATAGTTGCGCGGCACCGCGCCGCCGACCACTTTCTCGTGGAATTCAAAGCCTGACCCGCGCGGCTTCGGCTTGATGTCGAGCACGACGTCGCCGAACTGGCCATGGCCGCCGGACTGCTTCTTGTGCCGGCCGCGCTGGGTGATCGGTTTGCGGATGGTCTCCTGGTAGCCGATCGCCGGCGGATGCGATTTGACGTTGACGCCGTAGCGGTCCTTCAGCCGCTCCTGCGCCACGCGCAGATGCATCTCGCCCTGCCCCCACAGCACGGTGTCGTGGGTGCGCGGGTTCTGGATCATCGTCAGCGAGGGATCTTCCTCGTTCAGCCGCAGCAGCGCCTGGCCGAGCTTGACATCGTCCTTGCGGTCGGTCGCGGCAATCGAGATCGACAGCACGGCCGCGGCCGGGTCGACCTTGACCAGCGAGGCCGGCGCCGTCTTGCCGCTCGAGACCGTATCGCCGGTCTTGATCGCATCGAGCTTGCCGAGCGCGACAGCGTCACCGGCCTCGGCCTGCGGCCGCTTGCTGTCATGCCCGCCCGAGACCGCGAGGATGCCTGAGACGCGTCCGCTCTCGCCGCTCGAAGATTGCAGCGTCGCGCCGTCGTCGAGCCGGCCCGCAAGCACGCGCGCCAGCGACAGCTTGCCGCCATGCTGCAAGTGCACGGTCTTGAACACGTAGGCCAGCGCATCCTTCTGATCCTTGATGCCGAGCCGATTGGCGGTCTCGGCAACGCCGGGCGCCTCATGGCGCAGCGCCTTCATCAGGCGCAGCACGCCGTTCTCGCGGCTGGCAGCGCCGAGCAGCACCGGACAGATCTGGCCTTCGCGCAGTTCGCGGGCGAGATCGTCGAACACGGCATCGCGCGGCGGCTGGATATCCTCCAGCAACTGCTCCATCAGCGCGTCGTCATGGTCGGCCAGCTTCTCCAGCATCGAGAAGCGCGCTTCCTTCTCGCGATCGAGATTGCCGCCCTCGAGCGCCATCACCTCCGACGGCTTGTGCTCGCGATAGACGAAGGCGCGCTCCAGCGCGAGATCGACAAAGCCTTCGATCAGATCGCCGTTCCAGATCGGAATCTGGCGCAGCACCAGCGGCACGCGCGAGGCCGGCTGCAGCGTCGCAAGCGTCTCGCGGACGCGCTTGTTGGCGCGGTCGATCTTGTTCAGGAACAGGAAACGGGGAATTCCGAGCTCCTCGAGCTCGCGCAGGATGATCTGCAGCTGCGGCAGCTTCTTCTCATCGGCTTCGCAGACCACGACCGCGGCATCGACCGCCGGCAACGCTGCACGCATATCGTGCGCGAATTCGATCGAGCCGGGACAATCGATAAAGGTGTAGCTGTCCCCCATAAAGGTGGTGGTGGCGGCGGTCAGGCCTACGCCCATCTTGTGCTGACGCGCCTCGGGGCTGGCATCGCCGACGGAGGTTCCGGCATCGACGCTGCCGGCAGTCTTGATGGCGCCAGTGCGCGCCAGGATCGCTTCCAGAAGTGTGGTTTTACCGCTTTGGAAAGGGCCCACCAATGCGATGCATCGTGGACCTCGGGGACTTCTGACGTCTTGTCCCATTGCCGCCTCCTCGTTTTGGAGCTCGGCCCATGATTGGGTCGGCGACCGTTTATGCTCTGCCTGCGTTTGGCGTTTGGCAAGCAGGAAAACGTCGCTGCGGTGCGGCGTCGCGGAAGTTTGCAATTCCGAGCCTTCGTCCGGACAATTGCGTCCGCTGCGTCAGTTCCTTCGTGCAAGTCCCGGAGCAATCTCGCGCCAACGTATCGCAAGGTCGAGCAGACGCTGCACGGCGGGCGAGACATCTTCATCGCGCCACGCAATCGTGAGCGGAGCCGACACCGCCGGCGCGGCGAGCGCGATGTAAGCCACGCCGCGACCGGTCTGCGCGCGTGCCGCGGCCTCCGGAACGAGCGACACACCGACGCCGGCGGCGATCAGGCCGATCGCGGTTTGCAGATGCAGCACCTCCTGCGCGAGCCGCGGCGTGAAACCGGCGGCCTGGCACGCGGCGACGATCAGGCCGGTGACCGAAGGCTCCGGCCGCGCCGGATAGAGCACGAAGGCATCATCGGACAATTCGGCAAGCGCAATGTCGTCCCTCTCGGCAAGCGGATGTGCGCGCGGCAACGCCGCGACATAGGGCTCCTCCAGGATCAGGCGCTGGGCAAGACCCGCCTCCGGCAATAGCGCCGGGCGTGCGAAGCCGACATCGATCCGGCGTCGCCGCAGCGCTTCGGCAATCTCGGCCGCCAGCATCTCGTCAAGCACGAGCTCGACGTCGGGACAGGCGTCGCGATAGCTGCCTATGATATCGGGCAGACCGGCGAACATCGCGGAGCCGACGAATCCGATCGCGAGCTTGCCGGCCTGTCCGCGCCCGACGCGCTGCGTGTCCGCAACCGCGGCCTCGAAATTTGCGAGCAGGGAGCGGGCGCGCGCAAGCAGCAGCTCGCCCGCCTCGGTGAGCCTGACAGGACGGCTATTCCGCTGCAGCAACGTCACGCCGAGTTCGTCCTCGAGCTGACGGATCTGCTGGCTCAGCGGCGGTTGCGCGATGTGCAGCCGCTCGGCCGCGCGGGTGAAATTCAATTCCTCGCCGAGCGCCACGAAATATCTGAGATGTCGCAATTCCATGCCGTCGGTATAGCACGCCGGCGGGTACCGTCAGTCATACGCAATAGCTCTGCAACCGTATCGAACAAGTATTGGACCGGACGCGCGAACGCGGACAGCCTGCGGCAAAGGAGTCCCCATGACGGCGCTGGAAAAAGCCTTCGCGGAAGCAGCCGCGGCAGGCATCACACAACAGAAGATCGATATCGGCGGCCTGCGCGTCAACGTCGCGCGCTTCGGCAAAGGGCCGCCGCTGCTCCTGCTTCACGGCTGGCCGGAGTTCTGGTTGGTGTGGCGCCCGCTGATGCTGCGCCTCGGCGACAGTTTTGAACTGATCGCGCCCGACTTGCGCGGCTGCGGCGACACCGGCAAGCCGACACCGGGGCCCGATGCGTCGGCCACCGCGGAGCGTCACGCGCTGGATATGTTTGCTGTCATGGACGCGCTCGGTCATGACCGCTTCGGCGTGATCGGCGGCGATCTCGGCGCCTATGTCATGCAGGCGATGTCGCATCGTCAGCCGCAGCGGCTGACCGGGACGCTCTATCTCTGCACGCCCTATCCGGGCCTCGGGCATCGCTACGGCCAGCCCGGTCACCTGATCGAGGTCTGGTATCAATACTTCCAGCAGCTGCCATGGGCCGCGCAATTGGTCGGAAGCTCGCGCGAGTCATGCCGGCTCTACTTCCGGCATTTCCTCGACCACTGGTCGGGCGACGATCCTGCGGTGTTCGGCGAGCTGCTGGAAGCCTATGTCGACAACTTCATGAAGCCGGGCAACATCCAGGGCGGGTTCGACTGGTATCTCTCGTCCGCGCCTAATCGCCGGCTCTGGCTGGAAGGCAAGCTGCCGGCGCAGCCGCGCATCGACGTGCCCTCGCGCTTTCTCTGGGGCCGCCGCGATCCGTTGATCGCGCCCGAATGGTCGGACAGGTTGAAAGACTATTGGAGCGAATCTTCGATCAGGTTCGTCGAGACCGGGCACTATGTTCACGCCGAGGCGCCCGGGATCGTTGCCGAAGAAGCAAGCGGCTTCTTCGGCAAGCTGATCAACCGCACGGACGCATGTTAGAGCATGAAGTGCGAAGCGGTTTTCCGATAAGATCATGCTTAGACGGCTTTAGCGGCCCGGACGCAGCTCCAGGCTTTCGAGGCCGGCGGCGATGTTGATGCCGACCTGGCCCTGCACGCTGAGCGGCTGCAGGGCGATCGTGTTGTCGGAGCCGCCGACCAGCACGTTGCCGCCGACGCCGACACCGAGCGTCGCGCTGCCCTGCGCGCCGGCATAGTTGCCGGAGAGCGCACCCGGCCCGAGCCGGTCCACCGGCGCGTAGACGCCCCAGGCCAGCGCCGATTCCTGGGTGATGCCGAGATCGATGCCGACCTTCTGGATGGTCGCGATGTAACGATCCTCAGGCAGACCATTGGCGCGCAGCACGCAACCGAGATGGGTCACGGAACCGACGATGAAGCCGACGCTCGCGCCACCCCGGCATTCAAGGACGCCGACCTGCACGCGCTGGATCGGCTGTTGGGCGCTGGCGCCAACGATTGCGGTCAGCGTGGCAATGGCAGCACCGGCGAGGAAAGTGAAGCGACGCATGGTGGGAGTCTCCGGCTGAGGGGCATGACGCGAGCAGAGAACAGAACGGCGCCGTGTCTGCGGCGCCGTTCGCATCCTATGCCACAACATCGAACGTCCAGCCAGAATTTGCGGTGCCCGGCCACCGATTGTCAGAAGATGTTGCGGCGTTGCTATGTTCCTCCCGGGCCTGACGACTGATCGAGCAACGGACAGCAAACAACAGACAACAAAAAGGAGGCCCGCTTTCGCGGGCCTCTTTGATCGAACACCGACCAGCTTAGAGCGTTTTCGAGCGAAGTGGATACCGGTTCGCGTGAAGAAAACGCGTCAAAAAAATCTAGTGGTGGTGATGATGACGGTGGTGACGATGATGACGGCGCGGACCGCCGTAGGCGACCGGCTCGAGATCGATCCCGGCGATGCCGGCCGCAACGTTGAGGCCGGTCTGGCCCTGCACGCTGACCGGCTGCAGCGCATAGGCATTGTTCGGGCCGCCGAACAGGAAGTTACCGCCGGCACCGAGGCCGACCGAGGCATTGAC
>NZ_LFIQ01000025.1:49144-68604 GCF_001189245.1 Bradyrhizobium pachyrhizi
TGGTCGGCGCGCTCACGGCCCAAGCGAGCTGGGTCGTCGCGGTGACGCCGAGGTCGACGCCGATCCGCTTCACGGTCGCAACATAGGGCTCGGGCCGACGGCCGCCGCTCTGAAACACGCATTCGAGGCGCGCGACAGAGCCGACAACGAAGCCGACATTCTCGCCGCCCTGGCATTGCAGGACCCCGGCTTGAACCTGAGGCGCCGCGTTGGCGGTGGCGAACGGCGCCAGCAACGCAAGCGCTGCAAGGGTGAGGGTCGAAAGTCGCATTGAACTGTCTCCGCAAGGTGAACTGAATTTGCGCGGCGGACAGGAAGGAAGGCTCGTGTCCAAAACAAGGCAGTGCGCAAAGACGCCGTAAAAACTTCCCGCGTGTGGCATCGATGTTCGCACACACGCGCGTGAGGTGAGCAGGATGTGATTTGACTCGTCGAATCTACCGGCGCGCGATTTCAGCGCACAAACAAAAACGCTCCCGCACCAGGTGCGGGAGCGTTTCTTGATTTCGGATCGAACTACCGCAGATTACCGCAGAAGCGCTGGATGCGCTTGCAGGCATCCTCGAGATCGGAAGTCTTGGTGGCGTAGGAGATGCGGAACGCGGGGCCGAGCCCGAATGCCGATCCCTGCACCACGGCCACGCCTTCGCTCTCGAGCAACTCGGTGACGAACGCCTCGTCGTTGTCGATCAGCTTGCCCGACGGCGCCTTCTTGCCGATCGTGCCGGCGCAGGACGGATAGACGTAGAACGCGCCTTCCGGCCGCGGGCACTCGATGCCGCTCGCCTGGTTGAGCATCGACACCACGAGGTCGCGACGTTCCTTGAACACCTTGTTGTTCGCGGCGATGAAGTCCTGCGGACCGTTGAGCGCCTCGACCGACGCCCACTGCGCGATCGACGACGGGTTCGAGGTCGACTGCGACTGGATCGTCGCCATCGCCTTGATCAGTTGCGCCGGACCGCCGGCATAGCCGATGCGCCAGCCGGTCATGCAGTAGGCCTTCGACACGCCGTTCACGGTCAGCGTGCGATCGTACAGGCTCGGCTCGACCTGCGCCGCCGTGGTGAAGACGAAGTCGTCATAGACGAGGTGCTCGTACATGTCGTCGGTCATCACCCAGACATGCGGATGCCTGACCAGCACGTCGGTGATCGCCTTGAGCTCGCTCTTCGTATAGGCCGAGCCGGTCGGGTTCGACGGCGAGCACAGGATCACCCACTTGGTCTTCGGCGTGATCGCCTTCTCGAGATCTTCCGGACGCAGCTTGAAGCCGGTCGAGGCCGGGCACACCACCGGCACCGACTCGCCGCCGGCGAGCGCCACCATCTCGGGATAGCTGACCCAGTACGGCGCCGGGATGATCACCTCATCGCCCGGATTGATGGTCGCCATCAGCGCGTTGTAGAGCACCTGCTTGCCGCCGGTGCCGACGATGACCTGGTTCGGCTTGTAGGTCAGGCCGTTCTCGCGCGCGAACTTGTTGATGATGGCTTCCTTGAGCTCCGGAATGCCGCCGACATCGGTGTACTTGGTCTTGCCGGCCTCGATCGCGTGGATCGCTGCCAGCTTGATGTTGGCGGGCGTATCGAAGTCAGGCTCGCCGGCGCCGAGGCCGATGACGTTGCGGCCCGCGGCTTTCAGCGCGCGTGCTTTGTCCGTGACCGCGATCGTCGCGGACGGCTTCACACGGTCGAGCGCAGCGGACAGGAAGGCCATTATCATCTCCTGGCAAACGTCGTGAGCCGTAGGGCCACGACTTGATTTGAATGGGATCGCGGCACCCTAGGCCTGTCGCCGCTGCACCGCAAGAAGCTTGGCGGTAAAGCACGAAAACTTTCGCGCATGGCTCGCGGCGCACGCAATTTTCCGCAAGTTCCGGCACCGGATGACTCATATCCGGCAAGCCCGCTCCGGTCTTGCCGGCGGGGCCTTCGGCGGCATGCGCCGGCGCGGATTGCTCCGAGGACAATGCCGCGCGGCACCCGCCTGACAGCGCTAACGGCGGGTCGTCAACGCAGCCCGGCGCGTCGTGCCGCCAAGGATGGCGCGTTAAGGTTTGTAATTTCAGCGCGCCGGCCATGGTCGCGACCTGGCCATCGACCGGCACCGTGCAGAGCGTCGCGCAGGCGTGATCCGAGTTGTTCTGCCGTGTGGATGGAATCGTTCTGCACGTGTGCAGTGCAGTAGACGTTTCGACTTTTTCCACATTGCAGGGCTTGCGACGCACCCCCGCCAGCATCATTGTTTAGCGGCGTTGCGGTGTGACAGGCCGCGCAATTTTTAAAGCGTACCGTCTCCCTGACCGAGTGAACCACGACGCAATGTACAAGCTCTATTCGATGCAGCGCTCCGGCAACAGCTACAAGGTCCGGCTGGCGCTTGCCGTGCTGAACACGCCGTACGAGGCGATCGAGATCGACATCCTGCGCGGCGAGAGCCGCACCCCGGAATTCCTGGCCAAGAATCCGAGCGGCCAGGTGCCGCTGCTCGAGGTCGCCGAGGGCCGCCATCTCGCCGAGTCCAATGCCATCCTCTGGTACGTCGCGATCGGCACGCCGCTGGCGCCGGAGTCGCGGATCGAGCGCGCCGAGGCGCTGCAGTGGATGTTCTTCGAGCAGCACGCGCTGGAGCCGAACATCGGCGCCGCCTATTTCTGGCTGTCGCTGGTCAAGGGCGGACGCGACCTGCAGACGCACGCGCTGGAGGACTGGATGGAGCGCGGCTATGCGGCGCTGCAGGTGATGGAAAATCACCTCAAGGAGCACACCTATTTCGCCGCCGGACAGCTTACAGTCGCCGACATCGCCCTCTACGGCTATACCCACGTCGCCGACCGCTGCGACTTCGACCTGGCGACCTTTCCGTCGATCCGCGCCTGGCTCAAGCGCGTCGAGCAGACCCCCGGATTTGTCTCGATGGACTGGCAGCCTGGTACCGAGGCCGAGCCTGAGCCCCGCCTCGCGGCCGGCGTCTGAACGGCCGGGTGTGAATCCAGGGAATAACGGGGAAACTGCCCAAATAGCGGGCAAAACCCGCACCGCCGCCGTATTTTAGCCATTTTTGGACGGTGCCGCCGCCGCAATGTTGCCGGTGACAACCGGCAGATTCACGCAGATGTCGCGAGTGATTCGCTCGCGGCCTGAGGGATTTAGACCATGAAACGGTGGTCCGGCACGGCAGGCTTCGATGGCCGCCCTGCCCCGGTGGCATCATCCCGGCTGACGAACGCGATCGCCGCGTCGCTCGCGCTTGGCGCGCTGACGTTGTGCCTGGTCGTCGCCGTGACCGTGCTGTCGAGCAACGTCACCATGGCAACGGCGATCCCGGCGTAATCAAGCAATTTCCGGTTGGCACCTGATCCGCGGCAAGGCGCGGGAGAGACAGCGGCGCGACATGATGAAGACCCCCGTCGGACTGGTGACCGTGACGCTGTCGGCGGCGATCCTGCTGGCGGCATCGCTCCTGATCGTGACCGGCACGCAAGGCGAAGACCACGCACGCCCCGCGCATGTCACGATGCCGGCCGCCAGGCCGGCCCCGCATCACTAAAGCATGATCCGGAAAAGTGCGAAGCGGTTTTCCGAAAAGATCATGCTCAAACAAAAGGCCAAAGCGCGATGACGATTCAACCTAATCTCATCGCGCTTTAGCTCAGGCGCAAAGCGCATTAGCCCCATTTGTGGAAGATCAGAAACGCCCCGGCGGCGATGAAGGCGAATCCGAGCGCGTGATTCCAGCCCAGCGGCTCCTTCAGGTACAACACCGAGAAGGCGGCGAACACCACCAGCGTGATCACCTCCTGCATGGTCTTGAGCTGCGCCGCCGAGTAGACCGCGCTGCCCCAGCGATTGGCCGGCACCGCCAGCCAGTACTCGAAGAAGGCGATGCCCCAGCTCACCAGGATGACGATGGGGAGCGAGTGGTCCTTGAACTTGAGATGGCCGTACCAGGCGAAGGTCATGAAGACGTTCGAGGCGAACAGCATCAGGATCGGCAGCAGCGAAGGCGAAATGGCGGGCATCGAATGTCCTCTTGCAAGCAAAGCACGCGGTAACCCGCAGGCACGGAACCGGGTTCCGCGCCGATCTGCATACCATTTGATTTGAAAGCAGCGAAAGCTGGTTCGGCCCCCGCAACGCCCGCTTAACGGTCGGGACGGAAATGCCGGCGCGGTTGCGGCCCTGTCGTCAAACTGCGGCTTTATCCTTCGTTTGACAGATAGCGAGAACGGGCATGCGGTTCGACTGGCGTGCAATTTCAGGTCCGGCCCTGACGGCGATCACGGCATCCGCCGCCTTCCTGATCGATCGCCTCGTTGTCGCCGTCCCCAATCCCGCGCCGCTGTTCGTCTGCATCGTGGCGCTTGCGAGCTCGATCAGCGGCATCACCTCCGGGCTGATCTCCGCCGCGATCGCGGTGGCTGCCTCGGCGCTGTTCTTCCTCGATCATCGCGCGCTGCCCGGTTACGACACCGCCGACGTCGCGCGGATGCTGATGCTGGCAGCGACCGCGGCCGGCACCGCCGTGATCACCGGAATGCTGCGGCAGAAATGGATCGACGCCTTTGCCGCGGACCAGCAGCATCACGCCACCGCGGAGCGGCTCGCCGCCGCGCTCGACCAGGTCGACATCGGCATCGTGCTGCTCGACGCCGACACCCGCGCTGAATTCATCAACCGCGCCTTTCGCGACTATTTCGCGCTGTCGGATGCGCAGGCCGAGAGCAAGCCGCCCTTCGTCGCGCTGATGTATCACGGCCGCGACACCGGCGCCTATGAACTGCCGGAAGACGAGTTGAGCGCGTTCATCGCCGAGCGCATCGCGATGATGCGCGCCGGCGACTCCACGCCGATCAATCTCAACCTCGCCGACGGCAAGGTGCTGCGCTTCAGCTGCACCGCGCTGCCGGACGGCGGCCGCATGCTGAGCTACACGCCGGTCACCGACCTCGTGCGGCACACCGACGATCCCGCGAAGGCCGAGGAATACCGGGCGCAGCGCGCCGGGCGCGAGCGCCATCTGGCGCGGCTGCTGCGCGCCGCCGAGTGAGGCGCGGCCTCGTCCGCAATTGATCCTGCGAGATAGCGACGGTAGAATCTTGCGAGCGGTGCGGAGGCATCGCCCGCAACGCAGGATCATCCAGGAATCTCCATGGCCGACGACGTCACCATCCGCTTCGTCACCCGCGACGACTACGCCGAGTGGCTTCCTCTGTGGGATGGCTACAATGCCTTCTATGAGCGATCCGGGCCGACCGCGCTCGCGCCCGAGATCACCGCGATGACGTGGGAGCGTTTCTTCGATGCCTATGAGCCGGTGCACGCGCTGGTCGCCGACGCCGGCGGCAGATTGCTCGGGCTGACGCATTATCTGTTTCACCGCTCGACCACGGCGATCGCGCCAACCTGCTATTTGCAGGATCTGTTCACCAGCGAAGCCGCGCGAGGCAAGGGCGTTGGCCGCGCGTTGATCAACGGCGTCTACGCGCAGGCGAGGCTCGCGGGATCGCCACGCGTCTACTGGCAGACGCATGAGACCAACCACACCGCGATGCAGCTTTATGACAAGGTCGCGGACAAGCCGGGCTTCGTCATCTATCGCAAGATGGTCTGAGCCCGCATCCGCGCCTGTGGATTGAACAGAGGTGTCGCCGGCACGTTACAAAGCCCGGCTAGGCTTCCGCTCGCGCAGATCAGGCCCCCCGTCTCAGATCTTCGCCAAGCGGTCCCCGTCAGTCGCCGCGTCTGACCGGGACCGCTTTTTTTGCGGCATCTCATTTTGCGACACCGCCATGCGTGATCGGCGGTAGGACGGCACCTTGCCGGGCTCGGGGCAGCGCGTCACAATCCGCGACATCCCTCGCCTATCCCACAGGATTGTCTCATGGAAATTCGTAATCTCGGCGGCTCCGGGCTGCGCGTGTCCGCGGTCGGCCTCGGCTGCAACAATTTCGGCCAGCGCACCGACCTCGAAACCTCGCGCAAGGTGATCCACAAGGCAATCGATCTCGGCATCACGCTGTTCGACACCGCCGACATCTATGCCGGCATGGGCGGCTCGGAGACCGTGCTCGGCACCGTGCTGGGCGACCGCCGCAAGGACATCGTGCTCGCCACCAAATTCTCCAAGCCGATGGCGACCGACGGCACCAAACAGGGCGCCTCGCGGCGCTACATCATGTCCGCAGTCGAAGCGAGCCTCAGCCGCCTGAAGACCGACCATATCGATCTCTACCAACAGCACGACTACGATCCGCTCACTCCGATCGACGAGACGCTGCGCGCGCTCGACGATCTCGTCCGCCAGGGCAAGGTGCGCTACATCGGCAACTCCAACTTCCCGGCCTGGCGGATCGCCGAAGCCGAGTACGTCGCGCGCCAGATGAACGTGAACCGCTTCGTGTCCTGCCAGGACGAATACAGCCTCCTGGTGCGCGGCATCGAGAAGGACCTGCTGCCGGCGGCGCAGCAATACAATCTCGGCCTCTTACCGTTCTTCCCGCTCGCCAGCGGCCTGTTGACCGGCAAGTACCAGCGCGGCGCCGCCGCACCCGCCGATACCCGCTTCGCCAAGGCGCCGGCGTTGAAGGATCGCTACGTCACGCCGCGCAACGAGGACATCGTCGAGAAGCTGCAGGCGTTTGCCAGGGAGCGCGGCCACACCATGCTCGAGCTCGCCTTCTCCTGGCTCGCCGCGCGCCCGCAAGTCGCAAGCGTCATCGCCGGGGCGACGCGTCCCGAGCAGATCGAGCAGAACGTCAAGGCGATCAGCTGGAAGCTCTCCGCGGAGGAGATGGCTGAGGTCGATGGGATAACGAAGGGGTAGCCCCGCTGGAGCTGCATTCACAACGGTCGTCCCGGCGAAAGCCGGGACCCATAACCACAAATCTTCGTGGTTGCGCCGCGCTGTGGCTCCAGTGCGTTCCAACAATCATCAGCGGTGGTAATGGGTCCCGGCCTGCGCCGGGACGACGCCGAGTATGTGACTGCCGCTTACACCACCAGCCCCTTCATCGGCTTCACCGGGGCGCTGTCCGGAAACACGGCATCAGCCAGCACGCGCTCGCCGAGGCCGAACTGGTCGTGCAGCACGCCCTTGATCACGGCGCGCAGGTCGGTGGTCGGGGCGAGGTCGCGGGCCTGGTAGAGATTGGCGGGCTTGAGGCCCGGCCAGTCGGTGATCATGCGGCCGCCATTCACCGCGCCGCCGGCGAGCAGCGCGATGGTGCCGGTGCCGTGGTCGGTGCCCTCGGTGCCGTTGATGCGCGCGGTGCGGCCGAACTCGGTCGCGACCACGATCACCGTGTCGCGCCAGCGCGCGCCGAGGCCGCTCTGGAATTCCGCCAGCGCGCCGTCGAGACCGCCGAGCAGCTGCGCGAGCCGGCCGACCGGCCCGCCTTCATTGGCATGGGTGTCCCAGCCGTCGAAGGCGAGCGCGCCGATCCGCGGGCCGTCATCGGCCGCCATCAGTTTCGCGGCGCCGCGCGCCACGAGGCGCATCGCCGCCACGCCGCCCGCCCCGGGCTTCGGCTTCATCTCCTCGCCCTGCGCCTGCTTCTCGAGCTGCAAGCCTTGCGTCAGCGCGCTAGCCAGCGCCGGATCGCGATGCTGATAGAGATCGAGCAGCCGCATCGCGGTGTCGTCAGCGGCTTGCGGCAGCGCGGTCGGCGCCCAGCCGACGGTCGGCGCCGCGCCGCGCAGCACCAGCGGCGTGGTCGGGCCGACCGCAAGCGCGCTCGTCACCCGCTCGCCTTTCGGCAAGGCTTCGAGCGCGCGGTTGAGCCAGCCGGACTGCACGCGGCCCGGACCGGGGAAGCCACTCTCCAGCACATCCTGGCCGTCGAAATGCGAGCGATCGCGATAGGAGGTCGCCACCGCATGAACCACCGCAGCCTGCCTGGCGCGAAACATCCGCGAAAATTCCGGCATCGCCGGATGCAGGCCGAAGAACTGATCGAGCATCACGGCCGCGTTCGGACCATCGGCCCTCAGCGCGATCGCGCCATGCAGGCCGGCATAGTCGGGGTCGCCGACCGGGGCGACCGTGGCAAGGCCGTCGAGCGCGCCGCGCAGGATGATGGTGACGAAGCGCGGATCGCGACCATCGGCGGCCCGCGCGAATTTCGGCAGGTAAGCCCAGGCCGCAAACGAGGCGCCGCCGAGCAGCAGCGCGCGCCGCGACGTCGCCTGCAGTATCAGGCTCTCGGAGCATTCCATCGTCATCTCCTCTGGAACTCAGGCGACATCAACAGCAGCGCCAGCGCCTGCTGCCGCGATTCCCCGCGCTCGATGGTGCGCCGCGTCTCGGGCGAGGCTGCATCGGCGGCAATGAGCTCGAGCAGGTCGCGCGGGTCGAACCGGTCGGCGAGCTGGGAGGCAAGCTGCGCCGAGATGTCGAGCCTGAGCTTGACGCCTTCAGGTGCCGCCCAGGCCGCGGCGGTGTCCAGAAAACCGTTCGGCCCGGCCGGCGACCACAAGGGCTGGCCCAGCACATTGAGGCCATTGAGATAGCGGCCCGGATCCTCCGGATTGCGCGCCAGCAGGCGGCCGGAGGCGACCAGGAACTCGTAAGGCGAACGCATCTTTGTCAGCGGCGGCTGCCAGGCCTCGCTGGACTCAACGAGCGCGGTGGCCAGCGCCCTGAGATCGCCGTCCGTTTTCGTGAACGTATCCTGCAGCCTCGCCACCAGCGCCGGCGGCGGATCGTCGGCGACGAAGTGGCGCGCGAACTTGGTCGCGATGAATTTTGCGGTCGAGGGATGCCCCGCGATGTCCGACAGCACCGCCTCGCCCTGCGCGACGCCGGCCTGCGCGTAGGTCTTGCCGAGCACCTGCTGCGGTCCGGGCTGGTGCGCATTGGCATTGAACACGAAGCTGCCGGGCGTGCCGAGCTGCCCACGCCGGCCGGCAAAGGTCCAGCCGGTGATGATTCGCGCCAGCGCCGTGACGTCGTCCTGGGTGTAGCCACCGCCGACGCCGAGCGTATGCAGTTCCATGATCTCGCGCGCGAGATTCTCGTTCAGGCCGCGATTGCGGTTGATGCCGGCGTGCGACTCCGGGCCGAGCGATTGCTGGTTGTCGAGAAAGAACAGCATCGCCGGATGCTGCTCGACGGCCTTCAGCATGTCCGGGAAACGGCCGAGCACATGCGGACGGATCGCCTCGCGCTCGAACGAGCCGGCCCACATCCGCGCCAGCGCGCCCTTGTTGGCGGAGATGCAGAAGTGGTTGGACCAGAACACCACGAGCCGTTCGACGAAGCCGCAATCGGCGACCACGCCGCGCTGCAGCCGCGCCAGCGCCTCGGCACGGAATGTCTTCTGGATGATGTTGAGCGGTTGCGCCGGCGGCTTCGGCGGACCAGCCACCGTCTGCGTCGTCGGAGGCTGCATCGTCGCGGACGGCGTCATCGCCGCATTGGCGCCATCGGCGGCCTGCGCCTGCATCGTCGGATCTTTCCCGGCGATCTCCTTGGCCGCAGTGGACAGCGACAGATTGCGCCGCTGCGGCGACTTCGTGTCCGGGCCCTGCGGCGGTGTCTCGCTCGCGCCCTGCTGCGCGGCCTTCGCGGCATTGCGTGCTTGCTGGATCTCGAACTGATAGTCGAACACCTGCTTGCCGAGCTCCGGCGTCGAGAGCAGGCCCGGCACTTCGAGCAGCGCGCCGTTCGGACGCGCCAGTTCCGCCAGCACGAAACCGCGCGGATCGGAGGCCGCGTTGATGAAGTCGCCGGACGCCCCGCCGCGGGCGCCAAACCCAAACCGGTTCAGGGCAGTCAGCGCGGCTTGCGAATCACGGGCCATCAGAATTCCCTTAACGGCCTATCCCGGCTATATCAATTGCCTGGCATCATAGCGCGGTCCGGGATGAACCCGAGATTAATTCGCGCATTAAATCGCGGTTAGAATGGACCTCTCGTCAAACGATCGTCCCGAACAAGCTTCGCCACGCAGGCTTGCCTGCACGGCATGCGGCAGCGAATTTTCCTGCTCGCTCACGGGAGCATGCTGGTGCTCCGATGAGAGTTTTCGCCTGCCTATGCCGACCGACGGCGACGACTGCCTGTGCCCCGCATGCTTGCGGAAGCTCGCGGAACAGCAAGCAGCGGTGAGCGCGACGTGAACACACGCTGGACCGTCGACGCCGTCCTGCTCGACATGGACGGTACCTTGCTCGACACCGAGAAGGTCTATTTCGACAGCCTGGTCGCGGCGCTGAATGTGTGCGGCTACACCGACGACATCGTCGCGCTGTGCCATTCCATGGTCGGCCTTCCCGGCCCGGTCTGCGAGGCGATGCTGCGCGATCATTACGGCGTGGCGTTTCCACTCGCCGAGGTCAACCAAGCGTTTCTCGAACATCGCGATGAGATGATGCGGTCGGGCCTGCCGCTCAAGCCCGGCACGCTGGCTCTGCTCGATGCGCTCGCGCTTGCGGAGCGCCCGATAGCGATCGTCACCTCGTCGTCACGCCGTTCGGCCGAGCGCAACCTGACATTTGCCGGCATCCGCAATCGTTTCGACACGCTGCTGACGCTTGACGATGTCGCGCAGGGCAAGCCGGATCCCGAGCTCTATCTCAAGGCCGCCGCGCGGCTCGGCGTGACGCCGGCATCCTGCATCGCCGTGGAAGACTCCAACCACGGCGTCGCCGCCGCCCACGCCGCCGGCGCGATCACGCTGATGGTGCCGGACATGGCGCCGCCGACCGACGAGACCCGTGCGAAATGCGCAGCCGTGTTGCCGGACCTCAACGCCGTGCTGGCGCTGCTGCAGGAGCGCGGCGCGCTTTAGCCATCATCGTCGGCTTTTGACCTAACCCGGACATATCCGCACGCTCGCGGAGCGTCCATCGGCTGATTGCTACGGCCGCGCCAGATTGAACCTTCAGCACGGCACCGGTGGCAGCGCTATTGCTATTTCGTGAATCTGGGCCTTGTGGATGTCGGCGGCGTTGGCGCCGCGGGCTGAAGATTGAACGTCAGCCAGACGTTCCAGCCTGCTGGCCGATTTTCATTGGCGAATTCGCCGTAGCCCTTCAGGTTCAGATATCCCTGCATGTCTCCGACCGGGAAAATGTAGCCGACCTGCGGGCCGACGCCGGCCACGCGCGACCGGAAGCAGCCGACGCGATCGCCGGAGCCGCTGTCGCAGCCGAGCTGCTGATAGAGGTAACCGACGAGGCCGACCTGCCATTGCTTGGTCAGGAATTGCGATGCGCCCCAGTCGAGGTGCATGTCGACGCCGCTTTGATATTGAGTGGCGGGGTTGACGAAGTTGTAGGTGAATCCCAGCACCGTCGAAAATTCATGCCCGGTCTTTGGATCGAAATAGGTGTAGCCGCCGCCCGCGTCGATCGCCCAGTGCCCAAGCCCCAAATTCGCCAGGCGGCCCGACTGATAGGCGCCGACCGGAAGGTCGGCGGTGATGTACGTCATGTAATTGTTGACACCGGCATTCCAGCGCAGCGCGAACTGCGGGATCAGGTCGCCGAACGCAATGAGCGAGCTGTCGATGCTGTCAAACCGGGAGAAGGGGAACGTGGCGCCGCCCGGTCCCGTCAATGTCCCAACGAGCGATCCCGCCAGCGATGTCGAGTTGGACCCGTAGGTCGCCAACAGGCTGGCAGAGGCCTGACCGCCCAGCACGGGTGTTGCAAAGGTGTAGGTTCCGGCCACAAGACCAAGGTTCACATTCGCATTGACGTTCGCGTTCACGTTCGCCGTCAGATTCGCGGGAAAGCGACCAAGCGTGATTTCGCGCGACCGCGCCACGTCGCCGCCGGCGGAAACAGAGGTGTGATAGTAAACCGAGGTCACCGACCAGCCCGGCGCCTGCTGAGGAACAGCCGCGAGGCTGCCAAAAAATCCGGGTAGCCAAAAGCTGATGCCATTTTCGTCGGCGCGAGCCGCTTGGGTGGAAAGCACCAGCAGAGCGGCAAGCGCCCCAACACTCAAATGCCACTGCGAAAAAAACCTGCGTCCCAGATTCGGTTTAAAGTACCGCATCGCCGATTCCCCGACTCTCGCGATCCCACCATTGCTCCGGCGGGGTAGAAACTCGGAAAGAATAAGCTGACGCCGCCGTTCGTCCACGCGAATTCGGCATATTTGAGTTCAGCCGGAGGTTTATTGAAAGGTTGTGTCCATGACGCCACAACCCTGGCACTTTTTGCATAGTCATCAGGGGCTCTCGACAAGGGGCGACCTGGCTCGATTGATCTAGATCAATACAACAGGGATGCGTTGCTGAGCATCTTGTCTTGTCTGGTTCGTAGATGCTGCATTATCGGTCTCGCGCTTCAGATACGCGACTGTCTTTTGACTGACCAAAGCGTTGAACCGTCCCCCGAAGCATCGGCGAGCCAGAAAGCTGCCGACAGGTTCTTGCTCGGGCGGCGCTCGTAACTTTGAAACTCGGTCACGGCGAGTAGCCCATGCACGACGTTGGCGTTGCGACAGGCGCACCCAATCTGCCGGCCGATGGCTTCGAGCGCACCTCGCCCGCCACCGCATTCCCGGCCAACGGCTGCGACCTTCGTGACACGATCGCCAGCGCCTCGGAATTGACGGCCGATGGGTATTCACCAAAGCACGACGCAGGCCGCCCGAAAGCCTGCTGCATCCCGCAAGCTCCTCGCGGCCGGTCCCAGGGCGCGAATTACGACTCTCGCCAGCCGAACCTCAGGATTCCACGCAAGGTGCTTAAAGGCGGCTCGCATCCTTGCGCTCCGAGCTACTGCCGCCGCCATCGTCCGGCCGCGCGTCATGCCGAGCGGATCGACGACACCTCAGCAAGCCATATCGGCTTCAGGTGCATCATCAGGAAGAGGATCATGTCATGAGTAACGATACGATTCCGGAAAAGCCTCAGAATACGGGGCCGAACAGCGTGGGACTGAAACGCCGCGATCTCTTGTTGCGCGGTAGTTCGCTGGTAGCCGCTTCAGCACTCTCCGCCGTCGGGACGACAAGCTTCGCGCAGGCGCAGCAACCAACGCCGGTCCCGGCGCCCGCGCCGGCCGGACAGCGGCCCAATATCGTCGTCATCATGGGGGACGATATCGGCATCTGGAATATCGGTGCTTACCATCGTGGCATGATGGCCGGCCGGACGCCGAACCTCGACAAGATCGCCGCAGAAGGCATGCTGTTTACCGATTATTACGCCGAGGCGAGTTGCACCGCGGGCCGCGCCAACTTCATCACCGGCGAGCTGCCGATCCGCACCGGCATGACAACGGTCGGCCAGGCCGGCGCCCCCACAGGCTTGCCGGCGGAGGCCGTGACCATTGCCACCGCGCTCAAGGGCATGGGCTATGCCACCGGCCAATTCGGCAAGAACCACCTTGGCGACAAGAACGAATTTCTGCCGACCGTGCACGGCTTCGACGAATTCTTCGGCTATTTGTATCACCTCGACGCGATGGAAGATCCGGCTCACCCTGCCTATCCGCAGGAACTGTTGAACAAGGTTGGCCCGCGCAACATGGTCCATTCGTGGGCAACCAATGTGGACGACGCCACCGTGGATCCCCGTTGGGGCAAAGTCGGCAAGCAGAGGATTGAAGACGCCGGAACGCTCTATCCCAAGCGGATGGAAACGGTGGACGACGAAATCCGAGACTTCGCCTTGTCGTTCATTGAAAGGGCCAAGGCCGATAACAAGCCCTTCTTCTTGTGGCTCAATCCGACCCGCATGCACATCGTCACGCATTTGTCGCCGAAGTACCAGGCGATGCGCAACTCCAAGAACGGCTGGTCGATTCACGAAGCCGGCATGGCGCAGCTCGACGACGATGTCGGCCTCGTCATGCAAAAACTCAAGGAGATGGGCGTGGATGACAACACCATTGTCATCTTCACCACGGATAACGGCACCGAGGTCTTCACTTGGCCGGATGGCGGACAGACACCCTTCGCGCAGAGCAAAGGTACGGTCATGGAAGGCGGCTTCCGCGCGCCCGCGATGATCCGCTGGCCGGGCAAGGTGCCCGCGGGCAAGGTCGAGAACGGCATCGTCTCCGGGCTGGACTGGTTCCCGACCTTGCTGGCCGCTGCCGGCAACCCGAACATTGTCGAGGAACTGAAGAAGGGCAAGCAAATCGGGGATCGCACCTACAAGTGCCATCTGGATGGCTATAATCAGATGGACATGATCACCGGCAAGGGGCCGTCCAACCGACACGAAATCTGGTACTTCGGCGAGAGCGAGCTGGGGGCCGTGCGCATCGACGACTACAAGTATCGTTTCATCGACCAGCCCGGTGGCTGGCTGGGCGCAAAAACCAAGGTTGACGTCCCCTACCTAATCAACCTCCGCCTGGATCCGTTCGAGCGAACGGGCTGGCCCGACAGCGGGACCAAATACGGCGCCCAACAATACTTCGACTGGTTCAAATATGAATTCTGGCGCTTCGTGTTCGTTCAACAGGAGGTCGAGAAGCTGGCCATGACCGCGATCGAGTTTCCGCCGATGCAGAAGGGCGCGAGCTTCAACCTCGATTCCGTGAAGGCGAAAATCGAGGCCGCCAGGACCGCAATGGCAAAATAAGATTCATGATCGTGTTGGGCGGCGTCCATGCCGCTCAACACCGTCTCCTCCGGCCTCGCCTCTATCAGAGCGAAGCGGACCGGCCTCGGGAGTACACGCCCTAACCTCGTTTCCGCCCCTGTTTCGCCAGCGCCGTCTCGATCAGCGTGCGCGCGGCCTCGCCGGCGGTCTCCATGTAGCTCGGGTCGCGATGCAGCAGCACCACGGCGAATGATCCGTCCAGCAGCAAGAGGATCTGCCGCGCCAGCTTGAGCGGATCGGCGATCCCCTCGTCCGCGAAGGTCGCGCGCAGCCAATCCTCGAACTTCTTCTTGTGCGCGGCGCCGATCCGGATCGCGGGATGCCCGGGCATGTTGGCGAGCTCGGCGGAGGTGCGCAGGAAGCCGCAGCCCTTCCACTTCGGATGCCGCGCCGAGCGCGCGAGGTTCTTGAAGATCGCCTCGACCTTCACCGGCAGGCCGCCCTCGGCCTCCGCGAACCATTTGCGGAACAACGCGAGATTGGGCTGGTCGCGCGCGGCGAGATAGGCAGCGACGAGATCGTCCTTGCTCTTGAAGTGATAGTACAGCGTGCGCTTGGTGAGGCCGGCCCTGGCCGCGACCTCGTCGACGCTGACGCGGCGGATGCCTTCATTGTAGAACAGCGCGCTTGCCGCCTGGACGATGCGCTCGCGGGTGGGCTCGGAAGGTCTGGGCATCCTGCGTATGTATACTAACCAGTGAATATACACAAATTGCAGCTGGCCCTACATTCGGCCCGACACACAATTGCTGGAGACTGCATCATGCCCGCCCCCATCCTGCTCGAAATCACCGACGGGATCGCCCTGATCACCCTGAACCGTCCGGAGCAGCTCAACGCGCTGAACTACGCACTGATCGATCAACTGATGGCCGCGCTCGACCGCATCGAGGGCGACGCTGAGGTGCGCGCCGTGATCCTGACCGGCGCCGGCGAGCGCGCCTTCTCGGCCGGCGCCGACATCCACGAATTCGCTGGGAGCGTCAAACAGGGAGCGGCCGTCGCGGTGCGCGACTTCGTCCGACGGGGACAAGCCATGACCGCGCGGCTGGAGGCATTCAAGAAGCCCGTTGATCGCGGCGATCACGGGCTCGCCTTCGGCGGCGGCTGCGAGATCGCCGAGGCGGTGCATCTCGCTGTCGCCAGCGACCGCGCGCAATTTGCAAAGCCCGAGATCAAGCTCGGCATGCCCCCGACCTTCGGCGGCACGCAGCGGCTGCCGCGGTTGGCGGGACGCAAGCGCGCCCTGGAATTGCTGCTGGCGGGCGATCCGTTTCCGCCCGAGCACGCGCGCGAGATCGGGCTGGTCAATCAGGTCGTGCCGCATGATCAGCTGCTGACCGCCGCGCGCGAACTCGCCGGCCGGATCACCAGGCATTCGCCCGGATCCGTCGCCGGCACCATCACCGCGGTGACGCGCGGGCTCAACATGCCGATTGCCGAGGGCCTTTTGGTCGAGAGCGAACAGTTCGCCGCGCTGGTGCCGGGCCGCGATCTCGCCGAGGGGTTAGCTGCGTGGAAGGAACGGCGGCTGGCGAGGTATGTCGGGGCTTGAGCTGGCTGATCCCGCAATCGTCATTGCGAGGAGTGAAGCGACGAAGCAATCCCTACCTCCGCGAGCGGTGAAATGGATTGCTTCGCGGAGCCTGTCATCCGGCAGCGCTTCGCGCCGACCGGGTGGCTCGCAATGACGACCCAAACGTGGATGGCCGGGTCAAGCCCGGCCATGACGACGGAGAGACGGCTGAGACCTGCGCCCTACCGCACCACCGCCGCGGTCTGCCCGAACAGCAACTTACGTTCCTCCTCGGTGCGGATCGCGGGCTGGCCGAAATTCGGGTTGACCTCCTTCGCCTTGGCATAGGCGCGCTCGGTCGCGGGGCGCTTGCCGATCGTCTCCAGCCAGCGCTTCAGATGCGGGAAATCGTCGATCTCCTGGCCCTGGTTCTTGTAGGGCACGACCCAGGGATAGCTCGCCATGTCGGCGATCGAATAGTCGCCGGCGATGAATTCTCGGTCGGCGAGCCGCTTGTTGAGCACGCCGTAGAGCCGGTTGGTCTCGTTGACATAGCGGTCGATCGCGTATGGCAGCTTCTCGACGGCGTAGTTGCGGAAATGGTGGTTCTGCCCGGCCATCGGCCCGAGCCCGCCCATCTGCCAGAACGTCCACTGGATCGCGTCATAGCGGCCATGGATATCGGCCGGCAGGAATTGTCCGGTCTTCTCGGCGAGATAGAGCAGGATCGCGCCAGACTCGAACAGCTGTAGCGGCTTGCCGCCGCCCTTCGGCGCGTGATCGAGAATTGCTGGGATGCGGTTGTTCGGCGCGATCTGCAAAAAGTCCGGCTTGAACTGATCGCCTTTGCCGATGTTCACCGGGAAAATCCTGTACTCCAATCCGGTCTCCTCAAGGAACATCGTTATCTTGTGACCGTTCGGCGTGGACCAGTAGTGGAGATCGATCATGGGCGTGATCCTGCATTGCCAGGGACTGCCGATGTCGTGCATCGGCGAGAAAGATGCGAATGCATGGAGTTGGGCGCATAACCGCACCCAAGTCAATGGCGCGCGCATTGCACCGCGCGCGAATGTGATCTGCGGCCAGCGCAAGTGCCCGATTGAGCCGCGTCCCGATTGCTCCTAGGCTGCCGGAGGGATTGCGCTGACGAATTTTTAAACATGGGGCATTGCAATGACACATGATTTGGCAAGACGTGATTTCCTCAAGGGCTCGGCGGCGATCGCCGGCGCAGCAGCCGCGGGCGCTTTCTCCTGCGTCGAGATCGCGAGCGCCGCGCCGATCGAGGTGCCGACCGTCGACAAGCTCTCGATCCGCGTGCTGGTCGATTCCAGCTTCGATTTGTTCTTCAAGCCGAAGCAGGCCGGCGGCGTCACCATCGCGGCGCCGCCGCGCTCCGCCGACTACCAGAAGTCGTTGCACAATGAATGGGGCCTGTCGCTGTGGCTGGAGTCGGAGGCCAAGGGCGCGCAGCGCACCCTGATGCTTGACTACGGCTACACGCCGGAGGTGCTGCTCAACAACATGGCGCTGGTCGGCGTCGATCCGGCGAAGCTCGACGCGCTGATCGTGAGCCACGGCCACTACGACCATTTCGGCGGCCTCAACGGCTTCCTCGACAAATTCCGTGATAAACTACCGGCCGACGTGAAGCTCTATGCCGGCGGCGAGGACAATTTCTGCCACCGCGTCAGCGCAACGCCGACCAAGGGCCAGTTCAACGATTTCGGCACGCTCGACCGCCGCCAGCTCGCCGCGCAGCGCGTCACCACGGTGCTGTGCGAGACCCCGACCGTGATCGCGGGCCATGCCTTCACCACCGGCAAGATCACCCGCCGCAGCATCGAGCGCGTGCTGCCGCAGACCTGGGTCGAGTTCGGCATCAAGGACGGGCTCGGCTGCAACGCCAGCCACTATCTGCCGGCCGAGATGGACGGCAAGATCGTGCCCGACGAGCACATCCATGAGCACGCCACCTGCTTCAACGTGCGGGATTTCGGCCTCGTCGTGATCTCGTCCTGCGGCCATGTCGGCATCGTCAATTCGGTGAAGCAGGCGCAGGAGGTCTCCGGCATCCAGAAGGTGCACGCGATCGTCGGCGGCTTCCACCTCGGGCCGGCGCCGAAGGATTACCTCACCGAGGTGGTCGCCGAGATCAAGAAGCTCGACCCCGACGTGCTGATCCCGATGCACTGCTCCGGGCTCCACTTCGTGCAGGAGGCGACCGCGCAAATGGGCGACAAGGTGCTGGTCACGACGACGGGCAGCCGCCTCTCCTTCGGCATATGATCGCGCCGATCCTGCGCGTCATTGCATTCGCTGGCGCGGGCCTGGCATTCGCCGGCGCGGGCCTGGCATTCGCCGGCGCCGGCCTGTGGCTGACGCTGGCGCCGGTGCCGGCGGGCGATGCGCCGCCGCAATCGGCGCGCTCGGCCGCCGAGATCATGGACATCCTGATGTGGAACAGGGAGCCGGTCGGCGGCCCGTTCGCGTTGACCGATCAGGCTGGCCATGAACGCACCGACAAGGAGTTTCGCGGCAAGCTGATGCTGGTCTATTTCGGCTTCACCACCTGCCCCGACGTCTGTCCGACCGATCTGCAGGCAATCGGGCTTGCGCTCGACAAACTCGACCGCGACGGCGATCAGGTGCAACCGATCTTCATCACTGTCGATCCCGAGCGCGATACCGCGGCGCATCTCGCAGAATACGTGCCGATGTTTCATCCGCGCCTGATCGGGCTGACCGGCAACCTTGATGCGATCCGCAAGCTCGCCGATGCCTACAAGGTCTATTTCGCGCGGGTGCCGCTGAAGGATGCCGGCGACTACACCGTCGATCACACCGCCTACATCTATTTGATGGACCGCGACGGCAATTATCTCGGCTTCTTTCCGCCGGGGACGTCAGCCGACCGAATGGTCGAGATCATCCGGCCAAGGCTCGCCGAACCGGCGCGCTGACGTGCGTGCGAATAGCGCCAGCGCCCCCTCTCCCGCTCGCGGGGGGTGAAGAAAGCAATTCGGCAGGCGGATCGGACCAATCACGGTCTCAATGCATCCGCCCATGCGCGCGCAAGAAGGTCTCGCCACATTCCGTCACCATCACCCGCATGCCCTCGACCGAGGGTCGGCGCGCGACATAGCCGCGGTCGACAGCGTCCTCCCAGATCGTCAGCCGCGGGCATGAGGTGCGCCAGACCTCGAGCACCTCGGCATAGCGCCGCGGCTCGCGCGCGACCCACTCGACAAGATCGAGCACCAGGCTATCCGCCGTCTCTGCCATCACACATCTCCCGCAAAGTCGTGATCGTGCACCCCTTCTCCCCGCCTGCGCGGAGAAGGTCGGGATGAGGGGAGTCTCCAC
>NZ_LFIQ01000025.1:68614-69995 GCF_001189245.1 Bradyrhizobium pachyrhizi
CGGTTACAGTGGGACTCGCGGAGACTTCCCCTCACCCGGATCGCATCTGGCGATGCGATCCGACCTCTCCCCGCAAGCGGGGCGAGGTACGTCAACCGCGCCGCATTAGCTCAAATCACAGCAACCATATTTCTGCGCCGCTTGGCCTCTTCCGGCAAACTGAGTTATCTTGACCTTGCATCAGTTTTCCTGAGGGTTCATGCGGCGGCTGCTCTTTCTCAACGGCATCAAGGCGTTCGAAGCGGCGGCGCGGACCGGCAGCTTCGCGGCGGCAGGCAGCGAGCTCAATGTCTCGGCCGCCGCGATCAGCCGGATGGTGCATCTTTTGGAGGAGCGGCTCGGCGTCGCGCTGTTCGAGCGCAAGGCCAACCGCCTCGTCACCACGCCGGCCGGCCGCGCCTATCAGGGCGGGCTGACGCCGATCTTCGACGCGCTGGCGAGCCTCACCGCGCAGGTCACGGCGTCCGCGAGCGCGCGGGTGCTGACCGTCGGCGTCGGACCGACCTTTGCGCTGAAATGGATGATCCCGCACCTCGCCGAGTTCCGCAAAGCGGAGCCCGACATTGAGGTGCGGATCACGACCGGCGGCATGGCGGTGCCGTTCGCCGACGACTGGAGCTGCGGCATCCAGCTCGGCGACGGCCAGTGGCCGGGCCTCGTCGCCGAGCCGCTGTTTGCCGCCGACCTGATGCCGGTGTGCACGGCTCGGCTCGCCAACAGCCTGAAGCGCCCCGCCGACCTCAAGGGCCCGAGCCTGATCCGCGTCGCGCATTCGCCCGACGACTGGCCGTCCTGGCTGAAGGCGGCGGGCGTGCCGCGCCTGACCGCGCGCGGGCCGGAATTCCAGTTCTACGGCCAGGCGCTGCAGGCAGCTAGCGACGGGCTCGGCATCGCGATGGGCATCCGGCCCTATATCGACGACGATCTCGCCGCCGGCCGGCTGGTGGCGCCGTTTGCGCTCAGCGTGCCCAAGGGCATGCGGTGGTATCTGGTCTATCGCGGCTTCCACGCCGAGCAGCGCGATTTCGCCGCGTTCCGGCGCTGGATCATCCGTGCCGCGGCGGAGCCCGCCGCCCGCCGCAAGGGAACGCGCAGTGCCTGACGAGACCGTCGATACGCTGGTGATCGGCGGCGGCCAGGCCGGGCTCACCATGAGCCATCGGCTGAAGCAGCGCGGCATCGCCCATCTGGTGCTGGAGCGGGGTCGCATCGCCGAGCGCTGGCGCAGCGAACGCTGGGATGGCCTCATGTTCCAGTTTCCGAACTGGTCGGTGCGGCTGCCGGAATTTGCGTTTCCGCACAGCGATCCCGACGGCTTCTCGGACACCGCTGCCATCATCGCCTTCATCGAGGACTACGCCGCGTTCGTCGCGCCGCCGAT
>NZ_LFIQ01000025.1:70005-89984 GCF_001189245.1 Bradyrhizobium pachyrhizi
TCGTCATCGCCACCGGTCCCTATCAACGGCCGCTGCGGCCCGATCTGCTGCGCGAGCATCCCGGCCTGTTTCAGGTCGATGCCGCCGGCAACAGGAATCCCGCGCAATTGCCTGACGGTGCGGTGCTGGTGGTCGGTGCCGGCGCCTCGGGTGCGCAGATCGCCGAAGAGCTGATGCGCGCCGGCCGCGATGTCTTCCTCTCGGTCGGACGTCACAACCGCCTGCCGCGCCGCTATCGCAGCCGTGACCTGATCTGGTGGCTGGCCGAGATGGGCATCGACCAGACGCCGGTCGAGCAGCGCGGTCCGTCGCGGCTGCTGCCGGTGATTTCCGGCGCCCATGGCGGCCACACCGTCGATTTCCGCCGCTTCGCCGCCGGCGGCGTGACCCTGCTCGGCCGCGTGACGGCGGCGCGCGACGGCGTGCTGGAGATCGCGCCCGATCTCGCCGCCAACATCGCCAATGGCGACGCTTATTACGCGACGTTCCTCGGGATCGTCGACGACTTCGTCGCGGCGCGCGGCCTCGATCATCCCGACGATCCCTTGGCACGCGTCCGTTTGCCCGACCCGCCGTGCCTCACCGCGCCGCTCGATGCGGTCGACCTGCGCGCCGCGCGGATCAGCAGCGTGATCTGGGCCACCGGCTATGGCCTCGATCTGAACTGGATCGACATACCGCTGCTGGATGCCGACGGGGCGCCGCGACACCGCCACGGCGTCTCCGACGTGCCGGGCCTCTATTTCCTCGGCCTGCAATGGCTGTCGAAGATGAAATCCTCGTTCCTGTCAGGCGTCGGCGACGACGCCGCCGTGCTCGCCGACCACATCGCGAGCCGCCGCTAGCTCCGGGTTCCATTGCTTCCTGGAAATAAACCGGACGAGTTGTGAACTGCTTCACATTTAGCGCAACGCGCTCGTGCTTCCTATGAGAAGGGCGTTTCGAGGTCGCACATGATTTACAGCGGTTTTGAGATCAAGTCGTTCGAAGTGGGGAAGGGGCAATGGCACGCCAGGGTTCAACGGGTCGATCAAAGGCCGGTCGTCATCGATGGCATGCTGTTTCCGACGCTCGACATCGGTTTTGCGTGGTCCGATCCGGATGCGGCGATCGCCGACGCGAAGCGGGCTATCGACCGGTTCCCGCAACGCTATGGCATGACAATGCCGGCGGCCGAAGCGTCGGCGTGACCGGCAACGTCGTGGTCGCCGCCGTCCCGCAATGCGAGCCGGATCCGGTCTGGCCGGCGCAGGTCCGCACCAGCTGCCCGGAATGCGCCGCATCGCTTTCGCTGCTGCGCGTGATCCCCGGCCGCGCCGCCGAATACTGGACCATGCGCTGCGACGGCTGCGGCGGGATCCATCTCGACATCGTCGACCTGCCGCGCGTCTGAACTCCGCGACGCGCCGCCTGCTGACACCCTGCTGTCAGCAGCCTCGCCCGCGCAGCCATCCAGCCGCCGTTTGCCCTTTTCTCGCTGCCGGACTCGTCCCATATTCGGGGCATGGCGAAGACACCGAACACTCCGAAAAAGCTCGGCAAAACCCCCAAATCCAAAGCTCACCGGCCCGAGGTCCTCCCGATCGGGCCCGCGCTTGCCGAATTGCTCAATCCCGCGATCAACCGCGGCGATGCCGGCATGGGTTCGGGCACCGGCCTGCAGCCGCCGCCAGACAATTCCTGGGACCGCCGCGCCGGCGGCGAGGCCGCCGCGCATCGCGCGC
Organism: Bradyrhizobium pachyrhizi; assembly: GCF_001189245.1. Taxonomy (GTDB): domain Bacteria; phylum Pseudomonadota; class Alphaproteobacteria; order Rhizobiales; family Xanthobacteraceae; genus Bradyrhizobium; species Bradyrhizobium pachyrhizi. The sequence goes on from NZ_LFIQ01000025.1 coordinate 71,730, forward strand.
GGGCGTCGACGCGCGAGACCAGCGAGGGCGTCGCGAAGCGCGATAGTTCGGGCCTCGGCGAGGCCCCGCAGGCCAATTACGGCACCTCGGCCACCATCCCGACGCTCGATCCGGAACTGGCGCGGCAGCTCGGTCTGCCGACCGCCGAGGATGACGAGGAGGCCTTGGCGCGGCCGCCGCGCAGCAAGATGGAGGCGCTCGGCGTCAAGGCGACCGCCGACGCGCTGGAGAACCTGATCCGCGACGGCCGCCCGGAATTCCGCAAGGACGACGGCTCGATGCGGGTGTGGGCCCCTCACCGCCCGCCGCGCCCGGAGAAATCCGAAGGCGGCGTGCGCTTCGAGATCAAGTCCGACTACCAACCGAAGGGCGACCAGCCGACCGCGATCGCCGAACTGGTCGAGGGCATCGACCGCAACGACCGCACCCAGGTGCTGCTCGGCGTCACTGGCTCGGGCAAGACCTACACCATGGCCAAGGTGATCGAGGCGACGCAGCGCCCGGCGCTGATCCTGGCGCCGAACAAGACGCTGGCCGCCCAGCTCTATGGCGAGTTCAAGAACTTCTTCCCCGACAACGCCGTCGAGTATTTCGTCAGCTATTACGACTACTACCAGCCGGAAGCCTACGTCCCGCGCACCGACACCTATATCGAGAAGGATTCCTCGATCAACGAGCAGATCGACCGCATGCGTCACTCGGCGACGCGCGCGCTGCTCGAGCGCGACGACGTCATCATCGTCGCTTCCGTGTCCTGCATCTACGGTATCGGCTCGGTCGAGACCTACACCGCGATGACCTTCGCGCTGAAGAAGGGCGAGCGCATCGACCAGCGGCAATTGATCGCCGACCTCGTTGCGCTGCAATACAAGCGCACCCAGGCCGAGTTCACCCGCGGCACCTTCCGCGTCCGCGGCGACGTCATCGACATCTTCCCGGCGCACTATGAGGACCGCGCCTGGCGGGTGAACCTGTTCGGCGACACCATCGAGACCATCGAGGAGTTCGACCCGCTCACCGGCCACAAGCAGGACGAGCTCGAATTCATCAAGATGTACGCCAATTCACACTATGTGACGCCGCGCCCGACGCTGGTGCAGGCGATCAAGTCGATCAAGTCGGAGCTGAAGCAGCGGCTCGACCAGCTCAACGACCAGGGCCGCCTCCTGGAGGCGCAGCGGCTCGAGCAGCGCACCACCTTCGATCTCGAGATGATGGAGGCGACCGGAAGCTGCGCCGGCATCGAGAACTATTCGCGCTATCTCACCGGGCGTCGCCCCGGCGAGCCGCCGCCGACGCTGTTCGAATATGTGCCGGACAACGCGCTGATCTTCGCCGACGAGAGCCATGTCACCGTGCCGCAGATCGGCGCGATGTTCCGCGGCGACTTCCGCCGCAAGGCGACGCTCGCCGAATACGGCTTCCGTCTGCCCTCCTGCATGGACAACCGCCCGCTCCGCTTCGAGGAGTGGGACATGATGCGGCCGCAGACGGTTGCGGTGTCGGCAACGCCGAGCGGCTGGGAGCTGAACGAAAGCGGCGGCGTATTCGTCGAGCAGGTGATCCGTCCGACTGGGCTGATTGATCCGCCGGTCGATATCCGCCCTGCGCGCACCCAGGTCGACGACCTCGTCGGCGAGGTGCGCGCGACCGCAGCCGCCGGCTATCGCTCGCTGATCACGGTGCTCACCAAGCGCATGGCGGAGGACCTCACCGAATATCTGCACGAGCAGGGCATCCGCGTCCGCTACATGCACTCGGATATCGACACCATCGAGCGTATCGAGATCATCCGGGATCTCCGCCTCGGCGCGTTCGACGCGCTGGTCGGCATCAACCTCTTGCGCGAGGGCCTCGATATTCCCGAATGCGCGCTGGTCGCGATCCTCGATGCCGACAAGGAAGGCTTTCTGCGCAGCGAGACCTCGCTGATCCAGACCATCGGCCGCGCCGCGCGCAACGTCGACGGCAAGGTGATCCTCTATGCCGACAGCATGACCGGCTCGATGGAGCGCGCGATGGCCGAGACCACGCGGCGCCGCGAGAAGCAGGTCGAGTACAACGAGGCCAACGGCATCACGCCGGAGAGCGTCAAGAAATCGATCGGCGACATCCTGAACTCCGTCTACGAGCGCGACCACGTGCTGGTCGAGATCGGCGACGGCGGCATGGCTGACGACGTGATCAGTATCGGGCATAATTTCGAGGCCGTGCTGAGCGATCTCGAAACGCGGATGCGCGAGGCCGCGGCCGATTTGAACTTCGAGGAAGCCGCCCGCCTGCGCGACGAGGTCAAGCGGCTGCGCGCCACCGAGATGGCCGTGGTCGACGACCCCACCGCCAAGCAGCGCAACGTGCAGAAGCAGGCCGGCGCCTATGCCGGCACCCGAAAATACGGCGATGCCGCCAACCTGCCGGTCAGCGCATTGAAGAACAAGTCGGCGCAGACCTCGCTCAAGGCAGGCCGCGGCGGCAAGTCCGGCTCACGGGTGCACAAGCCCGATCTCGACGAGATGCACGGCCCGGAATCGCTGCCCTTCCGCCCCAGCGGTGCGCTGCCGGCAAAGCCGTTCGGCGCCACGAGCCGCATCATCCAGCCGACCGACTCGCGGCAGTCGGGGCCGGAGTTCGGCCCGTCGCCGCGGTCGAGCGGCGGCGCGCCGGGGAAACGCGGCGGCTGGAAGAAAAGGTAGATCATGACGCGCGCCGAGCTGCTCGCCTTCCTGCGGATGCATCGGCTCGCGGTGGTCAGCACGGTTCACGACAACGCGCCCCAGGCGGCGGTCGTCGGGATCGCGGTCAGCGACAATCTTGAGATCATCTTCGACACCCTGACCACCTCGCGCAAATACCAGAACCTCCGCGCCGATCCGCACGCGGCGCTGGTGATCGGTTGGGACGCCGAGCAGACTGCGCAGGTCGAGGGCGTCGCGGACTTCCCGAGCGGCGCGGAGCTCGCTGCGTGCAAGCAGGTGTATTTCGCGGCGTGGCCCGACGGTCCGACGCGCGAGACATGGCCGAACATCGGCTATGTGCGGATACGACCGAACTGGGCGCGGTTGAGCGATTTTGGCGCGATGCCGGCAAGGATCGAGGAAATGACGCTGCCATAGACAGCTTCATCTTCAGCCTCTCCTCGATCACGCCACGTCGAACGCCGGATGGTAGCTCACATCCCCCTTGGGCGCCTTGCCCTTCAACACTATCCGCTGAAAGTATCGGCTCGGCTTGCCGCCATAGGTCCGCCGGCGATCATCGAGGAAGCCGAAGCGACGGTAGTACGCGGGATCGCCGAGCACGACGCAGCCATCGGCCCCGAGCTCCGCAAGCCGGATGAGCCCCTCGCATAGCAGAGCTTTGCCGGTTCCGCGCCGTTGCATGTCGGGTGCGACCGAGACCGGGCCGAGGCCATGCCAGCGCCCCGCTACGCCATCGATCCGGACCGGCGAGAACGCGACGTGGCCGGCGATGCTGCCGACCTCGGAGACAGCCACCAGCGAGAGCGTCAGCGCGCCGGCGCGCGCAGCGCCTCGACGATGCGTGCTTCGGTGCCGCTGCTGTGCGGCGCTGTTGCGAATGCGGCCGCCGTGACGCGGCTGATCGCGGCGGCGTCTTCGGGGCGTTCGTCCCTGATCTGCATGCTCGCAGATAAGGCCGATCGGCAACAGCGCGCAAGGGAAGCGCAAAGCTCGGGCGGATCATATCGCGAGACTGCGGAAGTATGACGCACCGGCCGAACCACATGTTCGCTGTCGTCCCTGCGAAAGCAGGGACGACGTCCGGAGAAGCCGCGGGCTCTCGGCTCACGCACGGATGTCTCTGGAATACTGCATCACCCGCATGCACGGGTGATGACACCGCACAAGCTGTTTGACATGTGAAACGGATTCCCACCGTCGTCCCGGCGAAGGCCGGGACCCATTACCACCAGCGGAAATCATTGTGATACGCTGTGGCCCCAGCTTGCTTCAACAACATGGCCCGGTGGTTATGGGTCCCGGCCTTCGCCGGGACGACGGCGGAATATGCCTCGCCCTGCGCCTACCCCGATCGCTTGTTGCTGGTGTTCTGGGTCAGATTGCCGTGCGCGGCCTGCTCGCGGATGTTGTGTTTCTCGTCGTCGCGATGGCCCTTGGTGGTGTCGATGGGAACGCTGGGGGTGCTGCCGGGGCCCTTGTGGCTCTTGTTGTCGTCGGGAACGGGCTGGATGGTCTTTGTCTTTGGTTTCGTCATCATCGTCTCCGTTACGCATGGAGACAACGCGGCCGGTGCGGACGGCGTTCCCGGAACGACACTTCCGTTCCGGGGAACGTGACTTCACAACTGACCTTACAGTTTCTCCTGCTGCGCGGGCTGTGACTGCGGCTGCTGCTGGCGCTGCTGTTTGGCGTGATGGCGGCCGTAGAGGCACCCGGCCGCGGCGCCGAGCATGCCGTGATGGCCGGCATAATGACCGGCGACGCCGCCGACGATCGCGCCCTTGATGCAACCCTTGGCGTCGGCGGAAGACGCTGTGGCAAGCACGCTGAGGGCAATGACTGACGCGAGAACAATCGATTTCATGATGCGGCTCCAATGCAATGCTGCCGCATCAACGGCGAAGCGGCACGGCCGGTTCCGGGAAGGCGAAGCGGTTCACCATCGGCCTCGCCGCTGGCAACCGGCGCCGTCGGATTAGCTTGTTGTCGAACGCACCGCGACAGCGAGCCGGCGCGATTTCACCGGCCGGCCCCGGAGGAGCTCAAGGCCTCATGGCCGGCGTCGGCACCGGCTCACCGTCGCGCGGTGCGCGCTCTCATGAACTATCTGGGGACAACCAGGGCGGCGACGGCAAGCGGCATGGTGTTTCTCATAAGGAACTCCTGATCGCGGATGCGTCGCCCACGGCGAACCAACCGGGCGCGCGGGCGGAGGTTTCATTAACTCGCGGACAGCTGCCGCCGCACGTCTGCGAGGCGCGGCCGGTTCAGCCGATCAGTTCAGTTTCTTGCCGCCGTCCGTCACGCCGTCGAGGAACACCCCGGTTTCGCGGTTGAGAAACTCGACATCCGCCGGGAAGAAACCGCCGGCCGAGGCGTGGCCGGTCACGGTGGCCGGGCTGATCGTCTTGATGGTCACGGCTCCGATGTTCTGGCCCATCTGGTTCGGCTCGAATTCGGGATTGAGCAGATCCTTGGTGCCGGTGAGGATCAGCGTCTTCGCCTTGATCGAAGCCAGCGCCTTCGCCGTGTCGCCGCCGAACCCGGCCGTGGTGCCGACATCGTGCCGGTCATAGGCCCAGCTCTGGTAGATCCAGTCGTTGGCGTCGAACAGCTTCCACAGCGCGGTCTCCTGCTCGGCCATCCAGGGCAGCACGTCGGGGCCGGACTTGAACTGCGCCGCATACATGTCGGGCGTGCGCGCCGCGAGCAGCGCAACGATATCGCGGAACAGCTTGAGGCCCTTCTCCGGCGGCGCGTCGTAATTGCCGTCCTTCCACGCCGGATCGTTCATGATCGCCTTGCGCGAGGCCTCCATCACCGCGACCGACCAGGCCGGCGTCTTCGCAAGCGGCACCATCGCAACCAGCGCGTCCATGAAGTCCGGATGGCTGACGCCCCATTGCAGCGCCTGCATGCCGCCCATCGAGGGGCCGACCACGGCGACGACATGGTCGATGCCGAGCTTCTCCTTCATCAGCCGGTACTGCGATTCCACCATGTCGCGGATCGCGAATTTCGGGAACTGCATCCGCGGCTGCGCCTTCGAATTGCTCGGCGATGTGGTCAGGCCGTTACCGATCGCATCGGTGCAGACGATGAAGTACTTGTCGGGGTCAAGCGCCTTGCCGGGGCCGATCATGAAATCGAGCCGGTGATGATTGCCCGAGATCGCGGTCACCATCAGGATGGCGTTCGACTTCTTCGCGTTCAGCGTGCCGTGGGTGACGTAGGAGATCGAGAAATCCTTGATCGCCTCGCCGCTCTCGAGCTTCAGGTCGCCTTCGTTGTAGAGCTGGTGGGCAGGCTGCTGCGGCGTGTGTGCGAAGGCGGGCGGGATCGCCGGGCATGCCAGCAGCGACAGGATCGCGGCGAAGTGGGTGATGCGCGTCATTGGTCTCTCCCCATCGGGGCGGCTCTGTTCGGCCGCCTTCCGCCGCGAAGCATACGGGCCGGCGGTGCCGCGGCAAGGCCGCGGGCGCGAAGATTTAGGTGGCGCGGGCACGGAATAAACCGCCGGCAGCACCGCGACGGCCGCCGTCATCGCATTGCGCGAACCGGCGCGCCGCATGCATTTTGTGCCACAATGCACGCACTGGTTGCCGAACCTAATCGCGTCTCGCGCGTCAAACATATGTTGTTTGATTGTGGAATGCTCCGGTTCACTATGCCGGGCCAGAGCGAGTCGGACCGGCGGAGTCGATCATGGGCGAGGATTTGAACCGGCAGCGCGTCTTGAACTTCCTCGACGTCTATTATGCCGGCGGCATCGAGGGCGCGCTCGATCGCTGCAGCGACGACGTCGCGTTTCTCGCCAACGCCCCGATCGACATTCTTCCGCATATGGGCCAGCACCGCGGCAAGGCCGCGCTGCGCCAGATGTGGACCACGATCCACGAGCGCTATTCCGACATGCGCTACGAGGCGCCGATCGTGGTGACCCAGGGCGACAGGGTCGCCGCGCAGCTGCGCGTGTTCCTCCGCAAGCGCAACAACGCCCGCGTGGTGCAGTTCGACGTCGCGGTGTTCTACACGCTGCGCGACGGCAAGATCACCGAGATCCGGGAGATCATCGACACCTTCGATCTCGTCCAGCAGGTGCTGGAGCGCGACGTCGCGGCGGCGCTGACCGGGCACGACGACATCGTGCAGGCAAATTCGCAACGCCGGCGTTGAACCTCGACGGCCCGGCGCTGACTTATTACCGGGCTTGTTGCGGTCGGGGCTGAAATCACCATGAAAATCGCATTGCTCGCTGTGCTTGGCCTGGCGCTGGGCGCCCTTGGCGGCGCCGCCTTCGGCATCGGAGCCGGGCTTAGCTGGATCGGATTGGCCAGAACCTCGGGTATCGACAGCGGAACTCTGGTGTTTTTCACCTTCATGCCGCTCGGCGCCGCGATCGGCGGCATCGGCGGCGCGTTGCTGTTCGCGGTGGTGGCGATCCGCGACGCCGAGATCGTGATCGAGCGGCAACCGGTGCGGCAGCGCGACCGCTGAATTGCGGCGATCGGTTTTCGCGCGAAGCCTGCCCCGCACGTGATGCGGGTGGATGCCGGCTCGCATCAAAGAAGCGCGTCAGAACCAGAATCCAGAGGTCGGCGGTCACATTCCGGTAAAATTCCGCGCAATTGTGCATTGCAAAAAAGTCATTTGCGTTTTTGCCGTCCCGCACTATTTGAGGCCGCAATAGCGATGTGCAGCAACCTGGCAAGGCGTCGGCGCTGATCCCCTGCCATCCGTTTGCGTTTGAAAATCCAGTTTCAGGACAAGGCCAAAATGACAGAGCATAGTCTCTGGCGTTTTTCGCGCGCATTGCATCGCGCGATCAACGAACGCCAGCTTGCAGATATCGAGCCGCTGCTCGACGACGAGGTCGAATGGTCCATCTATGGGCCGATCGACCTGTTTTCCTTTTTCGGCGCGCGCCGCGGCAAGGCCGCGGTGCTCGAGGTGATCCGGCAGATCGGCGAGAACCTCAGGGTTCACCGTTTCGATCGCGAGTCGATCATGCTCGGCGTGGATTCCGCAGCCTCGATGCTGCGCTATTCGCTGACGGCACTCGACTCCAACAAGCCGATCTCGCTCCGGATCGCGCATTTCGCGCAGTTCAGGTCCGGCAAGCTGACGAGCTTCCGCGTGCTGGTCGACAGTTTCGACCTCGTCGAGCAGACCGTCGGCTACCCGATCCATCTGCCGCGCATCGCGGTCTGACGGCTTTTCGATTTCACGCCTTCGTCACGTCCGGGGCGCTAAAGCGCGAAGCGCGTCTTCGCGTTCAGGCGCCCCGGCAGCGGCGGCCTGTTTTGCCAGCCCCGAACGGCCGCGCTCGGGACGCGCCGCGCGAACGCGCGGCGCGTTTGTCCCGGACATGACGATCACGCGTTGATCACTTGCTTTCAGAGCGCCGATGCCACAATTTTGCGCCACGGCAATGCATGCTGCGGCTCTGGAATTTGCGGGCTGGGAATGACTTTCACATTACGATTCGGCTGGGCAAGGCTGCCGGTGCTGGCGGCCGGCTTTAGCCTGGCGATGGCGCTGTCGGCCGCCGCGCAAACCCCGCCGTGGCAGATCGCTCCCGCCGCCCAGGATACCGCAGCTGATAACGCCGAGGCTGCGGCCGACGGGGAGCCGCCGGCGGCCAATGCCAATGACGCCGACATCCTGAAGGACATCGACGAGAGCAAGCTCGACTGGAGCCAGCTCGACACCGATTCCACCAGCCTGCCCACGCTGGCGCCGAAGCGTGCGGCGCGGCCCGCCAGCGTCGCAGGCAACGATCCATCCTGGTCGACCAACAACAACGCCAACGGCTCGTCGGCGGTGTCGGTCAAGCAGTCGATCTCGCCATTCCTCGACACCCGCATCGGCGCCGACATGACGGTCGCAAGGCAAGGCACGATGACAACGTCCGAGCAATTGTCGGAGCGGCTCGCCAATGGCGGCAGCCTGCCGCAGTCCGGCGGCTCGGCCTGGGCCGCGATCTCGACCGGCGGCGTGGCCTCGATCTGGGACAAGACCTCGGTCGAGGCGCGCCTCGATCCCGCCGCCGACCAGAGCAAGGTCGGCACCTCCCTGAGCAAGTCGGTGCCGCTGTCGGAGCAATATTCGCTGACGCTGCAGAACGGCTACAACCTCATCCAGCAGGGCGTGGTCCCGGTGCCCGGCATCATCAGCCACCCCTCGCGCAGCTACGACACCGATCAGTCGGCGAGCCTGTCCGTTAACGACACCGGCACCAGCATCACGGCGGGCCAGACGCTGTCGACCTCCGACGACAGATGGCTGCGCCGGATCGGCGCCGAGCAGAAGCTGTTCGACGGCGTCACCGTCTCCGGCTCGGTCGGCGAGACCTCCCAGGGCACCACCAACAAGAGCATCAGCGCCGGCTACAAGCGCTCATGGTGAACGGTCTGTTAGCTCTATCGCGCTAAATGATCAGGCATTGCCGCAACTTGGCCCAGATGCGGTCAAATTCGGCGGCACTGATAGGTCCGTAACTTCATCAATTCGTCGTGCGGGGGACAAGCCGCGCTTCGCCATTGCGAACAAGGGGAAAGCCGATGAACGCCACCAACCGTACCGAGGAAACCGAAGTCGAAACGACGTCCGAGGTCGACACCAACCTCGCCGCCGTCTCGGAAGTCGAAGCCGGCATCCGCGACTTCGTGCGCAACGATATCGCCTATCTGCGCCGGCCGGTGGCGAGCCCGGAGACCGCGCCGACCGACACCAACACCGATGCCACCGTCAGCAACGTCAACTCGCTGATCCAGCGCGTCGCCGGCACCTCGCTCGCCGAGATCGAGAAGCTGATCGGCGAGCTCGAGAGCCTGCGTGACCTGCTGCATGCCGAGGGCCAGCGCGTCCAGCGCGAGATCTCCGGCTATGCCCAGCTCAGCCAGGCCGCGATGAAGTCGACGCGCATGATCGCCGACAACGTCTCGCAGTGGAAGCGCGCCGCCGACGGCCTGCGCAACAGCTGATACAGCTCAGTTTCCCAAACTGATCGCCGCCGCCTCCTGAACAGGGGGCGGCGGCTTCGCTTTGCGGCCTGATTCAGCGCAGAACGATTCGTTATTCAGCGCGGTGTAAACTCCGCGATGTCAATTTTTGCAAGAAGCCGATTTGAACGTCGGATGTCGAGCCCGCGTCCAATCCGGAATTCGCGTCCGGACCGCGCCCTGCCGGGCATCCATTTGGAGACGAAGTCATGCAGAGCGTCCGGCCGGACAACGCCGCCGATCCGATTCCGCTGCGCCAGCCGCAGCAGGGCATCGGCACGATCATGATCCGGTTCATCGGCATCTTGGCAGCCGCGACGGTCGTGATGGTGCTGATCTGGAATCGTTAGACTGAAGCTTGGAAGAAATGTGACGCAGCCTGCCGACAGATCACATTGAAAAGCGCAAATGCACGCCACCTGCGCTCCCTCGAGCGCCGGCAGTTACAGACGGTCAATCAGCGGTCGATGCTCGCGGTGGTCTCGAAGGAATAATTGCCGTCGGCAAAGCCCTTCACGACCATTCCGGTGGCCAGCATCACCACAACCGTTACCGTCGCGAAGATAATGCCGACGAGTTTCAGCGCGCTGCGATCTGCCATGGTATCCCCAGTCATTCTTGCCAGATGTCCGTGCCCTCAAACCATAAGGCAGGGACAAAGGTTCAGAATGCGTTAGCAAAAACTGAGTTCCACGCAACGCACAACTGCGTCGGCAGCAGAAGTCATTCGCTAACCATGGCGTCCGGGCAACATCAGAGGCGCGCTGGCAACATCAGGAACCGGGATTCCGCCGCGGCACGAAAGCGGTGGCGAGGAACGAGAACACCACCTCGTTGCGCTGATTGACGCCGGTGTTGCGGGCCTGAAGGATGCCCCATTCGGGCCGCTTTTCGGACGTGCGCTTGGTCTCGACCTGGTTGGTGAAGCTGACGGTATCGCCTGCCAGCACCGGGCGGATCCAGCGCAGTTCGCGGAAGCCAGGCGAGGGCCCCCAGACCGCGACCTGTTCGCCGCGTGCAGCGGCTTCCGCGGCGAGCCGCTTGCCGTCGGCGACGAGCAGCTTCATGCAGACGCTGGCGACATGCCAGCCCGATGCGGCGAGCCCGCCGAACAGCGAGTTGCGCCCCTCCTCCTCGTCGAGATGGAAGCGCTGCGGATCGAACTGCGCGGCGAACCGCTTGATGTCCTCAGGCGTGAAGGTGAAAGAGCCGAACTCGCGCCGCGCGCCGATCTCGATATCTTCAAAAAAGCGCATGACCTCTCCTATGCGCTCGCGCCGTCGCGGCGGCTGATGATGATCGGCGACTCCATCTCGCACAGCATCTCGCCGCGCGCGTTGCGGATGGTGCCCTTGAAGATGACGATGCCGGTTTCGGGCCGGCTCTTCGAGACGCGCGCCTCGACGACGTCGACGTCTAGCGTCAAATCGTCGCCCGGACGCAGCGGCGCCACCCAGCGCATCTCGTTGACGCCGGGCGAACCGAGCGAGGCGGTGCGGCCGATGAAGCCGTCGAACAGCATCCGCATCATCAGCGAGCCGAGATGCCAGCCCGAGCCCGACAGGCCGCGCAGCATGGATTTCTTCGCCGCCTCCTCGTCGAGATGCATCGGCTGCGGGTCGAATTCGGCGGCAAAGGCGAGGATTTCCTCGCGTGAAACATGGCGCGGGCCGAACGTGCCGAAGCGGCCGGGCTTGAAGTCTTCGAAGGTCAGCGTGGTCATTGGGTGAGGATATGCCGGAGGGAAGCCCGATTGTGGCCGTTATTTGCGGCAATCACAACCGGCCCACTCGCATAGCTCGCCCCTGGACTGCCGGCGCCCGGTCCGGGGCTCGCTCCAGGCGAGATGGTTTGGGGTTCTGCGGTATCGATCCCTCTGGTCGCGGAGGCGCCTGGCGCCGTCCCAAACCATTGGCCCGGCGAAAGCCTCGTCCCGACGGACGCCTGCGGCGCAGGCTCCCGGGATGAAGTGATCACGCCGGCGGTCACGCAGTAGGATGAACGAGACGCGAATCATATTCGGCTGGCCGGGAGAACCATGATGTTCGATTTCCAGGATCTGTTTCAGTGGGACCGCTTCATCACGCCCACGATCATCAAGACGTTCTACTGGCTGGTGATCGCGGTCATCGTGCTGTTCGGGATCTCCGGCATCCTGTGGAGCCTCACCGCGATGGCGATCAGCCCGTTCGTCGGATTCATCCAGCTGCTCGCGTCGATCGCCAGCGTCTTCGTCGGCATCGTGTTCTCGCGCATCGCCGCCGAGTTCATCCTGATCGTATTCCGGATCAACGAGCATCTCGGCGCGATCCGCGATCGGGACGGCGCAATGCGCTGAGGCTTTCGGTCCGGCCAAACCGGCCGACCGGCGGGGCCGTGGTTAATCCGAAGTAGCACCCGCGCGCAAATGCCAGCGAAATTCCAACCGGCATTTTAAAACCGCTCGCGTATCAGCCTTCCGTATTGCCAAGACCAACGCGGGGGCGTCGTGAATTCCAGGAATTTTGTTGCCGTGAGGCCGGGTGTCGAGCCGGGCTTTACGACCGAGGATATTTTATGGGCTGTCGGCATCTGGTCGGTGATCCTGACCCTGGCGCCGGTGATCGTGTTTTATTTGCTGATGGTGGCGTGAGGGCTGCCGCCGAATTTGTCATTCCGGGATGGTGCGAAGCACCAGACCGCAGATGCGCAATTGCGCATCGGGGGATCTCGAGATTCCGGGTTCGACGCTCACGCATCGCCCCGGAATGACTGCAATATCTCGACGACAAAAAACGCGCGGGTGCCGCGCGTTCTTTCCATTTCGAACGTAAGCGGCGTTGTTACGCCGCCTGCTTGTGCATCGTACCGGACGCCGACGCCGTGCCGCGGATCGCCTTGATCGAGCGTTCGATCGCGGCCCACAGTCGATTGATCTCGGCGGCAGCGCGGCCTTCGGCATAATATTCGCGGGCGCCTTCGCCCTGGCCGAGCGCCATCAGAAGATCGGCGCGGTTGGTGATCTGGCCGCTCCACACCGGTGCGCGGAATTTCGCCAGCGCCTCGCGCGCGATCGCGACGATGCGGCTTTCGGCGCCGTCACGCTGCGCGGGCGCGCCGTTGATCACGACGGCATAGGGCTTGCGCATCGAGCGGCAGGTCTGGATGGTTTCCTGCACGGCGTTGACGTCGAACACGCCGGGCCGCGCCGGAATAATCACCATCGTGGCGTTCTTGATGGAGTCGTCGACCACGGCCGAGAGGTTCGGCGGCGTGTCGATGAACACCCACTCGATGCCGTCACGCTTGGCCTGGGCAATGATCCCGCTGACCGAGTTCACTGCCGTCTTGATCGCCGGCTCGTTGGTGCCGCGTAGTTTATGCCAGAGAGTCAGCGAGCCCTGCGGATCGGCGTCGATCAGCAGACAGGGCTTCGTTGCCTTGTGCACTTGCGCGGCGAGGTGAGCAGCCAGGGTACTTTTTCCCGAGCCCCCCTTACGCGAAGCGAAAACAATCACGTTCATACGTTGGCCTCCAGATTGACCCCAGGAGGCGAAAATGAATCAGCACGCTGATTCGCGAAAGAAAAAATTTCTTGCAATCCGCAATGTGGCCAAGATTACCGGCGCGTTTTGCTTTTTGAGTCACACCGAACTTATGACGCAACCGCAAATGGAAGCGCTAAGCGTTTGATATGACTCAGTGCCTAGCGTTTTCCGGCAGCTTTCGCGCGCTCGCGCTCGGTCCACTTGCGCTCGATCCAGCCGAGCAATTGCGCGGTGGGTTTCTGCAGGAACGGAACGTCCTGCGCGAACAAAAGGAGTCCGAGCGGCAGCATCCAGAGCCCAAGCACCGGCAAGAAGCTGAAGATGCCGCCGATGATCAGGAGGATCGCAAGCGGAATCCGCACATAGCGTGACGACGGCTTGCGCAGCCACGCGACGAAGCGCGCCGGCTTGTCCGGCAGCTTGGCTTCGAACCAGGCGAAGTGCCGATCGATCTCTTGCTTGTAGTATTCGCTCACGCGTCCCACTCCATCCGTTCCACAGGCGGAACAGATTTGGCAAACCACACAAGCCCCACAGATGATGCTGCGTGACAGCGTCACAAGGCGTCAGTCTGTCGCGCACGACCGACTTGAAATCGCAGCCAGACGATCTAACAGCAGAAAAGTGCGAAGAGGTTCTCCGAAAAGATCATGCTCAAACAATGAGCTGAAGCGCATTTTCGCGCGAAGCGCACGATTGCGCGACGACACGCGTCAAGCTGGTGACCCCTCGCCTGCGCGCGATGCGAACCAGGTCAGTGCGCCGGCTTCTTCGCCTTGTGCGATTTGGAGACCTTCCGCTTGGCAGGCCGCCGCTCCACGCGCTCGCTCGCCTCGCGCGGCTCGGGACCTGCGCGGAAGAATACGCGGCAGGCCGGCGACAGCTGCGCCTTGTTCCTGATCATGCAGGCCGTGATGCGATCGACGTCGGGAATCTCGGGGCTGCAAAGCCGGAACGCGTCGGGCGTACAGGCCTGCTGCTGGTCCGGCGTGTAGGCCTCGCTTCGGCCCGGCAGCAGCAGCGCCGCAAGGGCGAGGCCTGATATCAACGCAAACGAAAAACTCCTTGAACCGGCGATCCCCATGCATCCCCCAAAGGTGTCACTAGGCGTCGTTAAGGCGTCGTGTCAGTCAGTTTGGGTGACGGGACAGAGAAGTGCAAGCGGACGCGATGACACGCCGGGCGATAAGGGCGAGCGACCTTGCGATCATCCGATGTAGCTCTGAGTGATCTTGCGGATGGTACAGTTGGGTGGGCTCGAACCACCGACCTCCTGTTCCACAGACATGGCAAGGCCTCCGCCGGTGCTACGCCATTCCCGCCTTCCGTACGAAAATTGGAGTATTATCAAACAATAAGCCCGCCGGCCCCCGCCTTACCTGCGCTGCAATTGGCGCTATGGTGGTAGCTACGTGGTAGCTACAGAGGCGATAGATGGCTGTTTCGAGTATCACGATCCGTGCGGTGCAAGCACTCAAGCCGGGCGAGACTATTTGGGATGCAGACCACCGCGAAGCGGTGCGGGGCTTCGGCGTTCGGCGTCAACGCGATCAGGCAACCTACGTCCTCAAGTACCGCGTATTCGGTCGGCAGCGCTTCGTCACCATCGGTCCTCATGGCGCGCCGTGGACACCCGAGCTGGCACGCAAGGAAGCCAAGCGGCTTTTGGGCCTGGTTGCCAACGGCAAAGACCCCGCGGACGAGAAAGCCAAGGCGCGCCTGCAGGCGGCCGACACGCTCTCGGTAATCGCGGATCAATATCTCCGGAACGCCAAAGAAAGGCTGAAGCCCCGGACCTATTCGGAAGTCGAACGCTACTTGTTAGTCAGCTGGAAACCCCTGCATCCGGTCTCGGTTTTCCAAATCACCCGCCGTCATATCTCGGCTCGTATCGCTGACATCGCATCAATTCATGGAGCGGTCTCAGCGGCCCGCGCTCGGACAGCCCTGTCCTCAATGTTCAACTGGGCAATACGCGAGGGCCTCGACATTGCCGCGAACCCGGTTCTCGGCACCAATCGACCAGCGCAGCCGGGAAGTCGCGAACGGGTCCTCACGGAGAAGGAGCTATCAGCCATCTGGCGGGCCTGTGGCGATGACGATTACGGCCGCATCGTGCGTCTGTTGCTACTCACAGCCCAACGCCGTGATGAAGTCGGCAGTATGCAATGGGCCGAACTTGATACCAGTTCGGGACTCTGGACGCTGCCTGCCACCCGGACCAAGAACCATCGCGAGCACTTGCTGCCCTTGGTTCCCGCCGCCTTGGCCCTAGTCCCACCCCACCGAGATGGCCGAGACTTCCTCTTTGGTGACGGACCCCGACGCAGCGGTGACCCGCACCGTGGGTTCTCGGGCTGGTCAAAGTCGAAGACGGCACTTGATGGGCGGATCGCGGAAGCCCTGGGCGAACCCTTAGCCCATTGGACCATTCATGACCTTCGAAGATCGGCGTCCACTGTGATGGCCGACCGGCTTGGCGTGTTACCACACATCGTGGAGGCGATCCTGAACCACGTTAGCGGTCACCGGGCGGGCGTTGCTGGCGTATATAACCGCGCGCGCTACGCAGCCGAGATGCGCGAGGCGCTCGAACGTTGGGCAGAACACATCGCGGCCTTACCAGCCCAAAAGCCGGGCCGTGCCGGCGCCGGCTCTCGTCCGGATTTCTTCCAGGAGGCAGCCGGGGTCCATTCCTAGTGCAAGATTGCCCGCGAGAGGTCGGGTTGCTAGCCAAGAGATGGCTCGCCCGCAACCTCGGTCACCGCGCGCATCAGCACGCAGTGACAACATGGGTGCGGGCCGTTTATCGGGCCTTGAGCGATCCAATACCGAAAGCCCGCCCGAAGGCGCGCCAATTCTCATCTGTAATGTCGTCGCCCTGACGGACCAAATTGCCTTGCGACGAAAAGTGGGAAACCTAGCGGGAGAGCCAGGATTGTCGCTCCTCTTGTCAAGGCTTGGGGCGTTGAATTGCCAGCCGTTGGCTAACGGCCAAAAAGCACTCAGAGGTTTGTAGCCGTCGATGATGTTCAACGCCGCCTTAACCGGGGGGAAAGCGCTTCCTCTAGGTGGCGGCATTCGCTGTTGGAAGAGATTTAGAGCCAAACCCGGCAACTTGGCACTCTTAGTGCTTTGAGCCCTTTTCAGATCGTTCCGGCATCGAAGCCAAAACATATTGCTGGCGCCTGTCGCGATTACGGCGCACGCTCTGCCCGTCGCCACGCATCAACCATTGGCGGTCGGCGATGAGAACGCAACGCCGCGCTCCCGCCCTTACCCTAAAAGGAGCAACGGCTATGCCGCTCGCGCGTCGATTCACGGGCATCAATCTAACCCCCGACCAGCAGCACATTATTGAACTGGCGTTCAGCGCCGCCTTGCGCAAGCTCGATCTAGTCGATCGAAATGATCCGCTATGCGACCTAGTGGCCAAGAGGATGATCGACGTTCACACGCGCGGCGTCACCAACGTCCTCGCGTTATCTGAGATAACGATTCGGGAAATTGGCCTGGCGCTGAACATTGTGGCGCTTGCGCCATGATACTGCTCCGGCGTGCCTGGGCTGAAGTACCGAGAGACTGCTATCCAGCTCGGTCGAACCGACGCAGCATTAGCTGTGGGCCATACGGCTTAGCTCAATGCTCAATTTTGTTCTAGTGGTCGTCTCACATAGAAGCCACCAAGGCGGTCGGCAACAAACCCCGCCCCGAAGGCGGGTTTAAGTTTAAACTTTCTAATGTCAGCCGAGACATTTGTTTGGCTGGGGGATTTCAGGGCCCAGTGTTTAGGCCAGCGTCGCGAGACGAGCGTATTCCGTCTCAGTGACGCTGTCGCTTTGCGGCGGTACAGCTGACGATCAGGCCCTGAATCCCCAGTTCGTCGGCTGGGAGAGACCCCACCGTTGCGGGGTTTCCTTCTGACGCAGGCATGCAGAGCCAACGCGAACATCGCATACCGCTATTACCGTAGCGGGACGATTGCCCGTGTATTCCCGGTACCGGCCGGCGCGTGTCCATAGCTAAATTTCGCGCATGCCAAACACCCACAGCCACAGAGGCGTCGCGTTCAGCGTGGCCCGCCAATACGACGATCAATTCGAGATCATCATCAAGCTTGACGATGAAACGATACGCAGCACGGTGCGCACAAGGCTCCCTGAGCTGGCAAAGCGGCGGGCCGAAATGCTGATAAACCGCAAGCTCAAAGAGAAGATTAGACTAGTCTGAGAACACGAGAGCTACCCGGCCGATTTTAAAAAGCGAGCTGATCCGACAATGAAGACGAAAGGCGATCGCTCCTACTCCGACCTCCAGAAAGTTGCCCGCAGCCTCATGGAGCACGCCCGGGTATTCGAGTCCGTGCAGGATGGCCTGATCTACATCGGGAAGAATCAACTATCCGATGCTCTACCAGGAAGGCGACACCGGCTGAGTAATGGGCCGCCGGCCTGGAGTACACCGAGGATCCGGCTGGCTGGAGTACCACAAGAGCGGCACATTCGTCACGATGACGCAGACTGGCAAAGACCGGCTGACAAGAAACGGCCCCAGCACCCTTGGAGGTGATGCTGGGGCCGCTTCCCATGCTTTGCCGAGCCGCCGCTATCAATTAAATCAGGCTAGCCCTCTGAGCCTGAAAAGATGTCCTTAAATGAAATCGCCCTGCCCAGTCCCGGGATGATCGAATCAAAGCCTGAGCCAGTCAATTAACTTGCGTTAATCAAAGGTAAATCGACTGCCGATTTTTTCCCGGATGCTTAACGGGCGCACCCGCGGGCTCGCCCTGCGGCGAACTGTGAACGGCGGCGACAATTCGAGAACGACTTCGTGGTTACCGGTGCTCTCCGCGGATGAACGTAGTTCCGGTTGCAAATTAGGAACCGCGCTTTCCCCACCGATTGACGCAGATCGTTACTATTAGAAACGGAGAAGCTGCGCATGAAGAAGCGCCGCCGCATAAAGCAGACCACCTCCCTTGAAAAGCGACTTGCTGAAGAGGCCAAGAGCCTGCGTCAAGAAGCT
>NZ_LFIQ01000025.1:90004-114112 GCF_001189245.1 Bradyrhizobium pachyrhizi
CCTCCATCCATCGCCGCACAGACGATCCCGGTCGCGTAAATGAGCTGCTGCGCGTAAATGAGCTGCTGAAAGGCTCTCGACACCGCGGCAGCCGAGAAGTGTTCCTTTTTGATGTCGGGGGACCCCGCGCCTCGACTAGCAATGCTCTTTGAGGTTTGCGATACCGCTGAGCACCAGAACAACAGCAGCAATACTCAGAAGTCCGACACTAAGGGCCCAGTCACGGCGTTCCTCTGTCACGGCCCACCTTTTAGGCGATCGGCCCCAGCGCCCCGGGGAGAACGCTGAGGCCGATAGGTTAGTCCCGCATCCTCGTCGTACCGATCTTAACTTCGCTCATTGCAAGTTGTTCCGGGAACGGAAAGGCCCCAGCGCTCGGAGCAGGCTGGGGCCATCGGCTTTCCACTGTCCGAATGCGGTTTGGTCGGGGGGATGGTGAGAGCTGCACTCGGATGACAGACGAACAAAACTCGGCCACGTTCGTTCCTGGCTGCCATAGAAAAGGCCCCAGCGACTGAGGGAGCTGGAGCCAGTGTTTAGCTGGGCGTTCTCAGTGCCGGTAGCGATGCGGCACCGAACAGGGCAGCCAATGCCACTGCATTCACTTCGTTCCTAATCGAAAGGGCCCCAGCATCCGGATCATGCTGGGGCCAAGTCGGATCGCCGAACCGCTGTCCGCCGAGAAGCAGCGATCGTCGTTATCAGGGCCGAAAAAATACGAAATGAAAATTACGTGCCCCGTTGTTGGAAGCCTCCCAAATGAGGGGCGGCTCCGGAAATAACGCTTGTGAATCTCGGGGGAGAAAGTTGCCGCTTTTTCCTTGAACGCCCGGCGGGCTAGGAACCATCGAAGCCGCATGAGCGTATAATTGGCGCTTCTGGCCAGCCACCCCTCACCCCCCACCCCGACTGCCAGAAGAAAACCCGACTGTCAGGTTCGGGTTGGCGGCCCCAGGTTGGGGCCGCTTTAAGGATGGCTTATCGCCCCACTGTTCGCAAAGCCCGCCCCTGAGGCTAAAGCCGGCGCCGACCGCAAGCATTTTAAGCGGTCGGCGTTGTGTTTTTGGAAGGAAGGTTTCCGTCGTTCACAGAAGTTCCTTGCCGAGAGCCAAGTTCCGGCGTCAAATAAGCGGGTTCC
Organism: Bradyrhizobium pachyrhizi; assembly: GCF_001189245.1. Lineage (GTDB taxonomy): Bacteria > Pseudomonadota > Alphaproteobacteria > Rhizobiales > Xanthobacteraceae > Bradyrhizobium > Bradyrhizobium pachyrhizi. Next base: position 91,143 of record NZ_LFIQ01000025.1, read on the forward strand.
GACGGTGGGGCGACACTGGAGGTCGTTCCATGCCTATGTATCAAGCCTATGTCATGGGCAGTGATATCGAGCGGCGCATTGACCTTTCCTGTACCGACGAAAATGCGGCCAAAGAGCAGGCCATAACCCTGTTAGGTCGCACCCGGATCGAGCTTTGGGAGGGCGATCGGTGGATATCGACCTTCGAGCCAATCGGCTTGAAACGCGAAAAAGCTCCGGGTTGGACCAAGCGCAAACTCAGGCCTCCGAGCTAAAATCGGAAGTTCCTTGCAACCCTCCCTGGATAGGATCATTTTCTGCGCATCACCGGCCAAGGCTCTGTCCCGTAGGCGTCGGTGGCTGAGAGGCCATTAGCGCTCCCGCCTGCAAGGCAAGGAGAGCGCGGCCGTGGCCCAGCCATTTTGCGAAGAAACGTCGGAATTATTGGACCGTGCCCAGCGGGCAATCGATCGCGCGATCCAGGTGCGCGATCACACGCGGCGATGCATTATTGAGGCTGCGAACCGCGCTTTCCAATTGGAATTGGCTGCCGGTCAGCGACGTACCCGCAGTAAGCAAGCCCTCTCGATCGAAACCAAAATCGCTAACTTGCGTTAGATGCTCGTCAGGCAAGGGAGCATTCCCATGGCTGAAAAGCAGAAGGATTGGGTTGAATACTCTTACCTTATGATGCTGGAGCGTCTACGTCGCGGCACTGACCGCACGAACGAGCTGCTAAGGCGCTCGCAAGAGCGAATCCGTATTTCTTTGGATCTGTTGGGGCGGTCGAAACAGTCGGAAGAGACGGAGTAAGGCTGCCCTCAGTTCGCTGAAAGGCTGGCTTGAGTATCATGAGAGCGGCACACGTTCACCCGGACAGCTGGCAAAGATTTATTTGCATGAGCGCGGCGCCCTTTCATTGCTAGGAACCAGCCGAGTTCGCGAATCGTTACGTCCATAGGTCGAGGACGCGCAGCACCACGATGTACTACAAAGATGCGATCATGGACGAGCTGAGGCAGATTGAGCTCGATGTGGTCGAAGGCGAAAAGCGCCTCGCGGAGATGGAGGCGTACCTGATTGAATTGAAGCGGCTGAATGAAGACACGACCAAAGTTCAGGCCGAGCTCGAAGTGGTGCGCAAGAATCAGTTCGATCGCGAACAGAGCCGCCAACGCCTACTTTCGCTTCTACATCCCTAACGGAAAGGCAATTGCGGATGACTCCCAGAGAACGCCACGACATGCCTTGGATTATCGGAGGCGCCGCCCTGGCTTTCGTCCTAGCGATCGTAGCGGGCGGATTGACCTATTTCCATTAACCGCCCGTTCCTATCCTTGGCGGCACGTTGACCGACCGAATGATCGAGCCTCGGTTGCCGCGGACTGTGCAGGTGAACCGCGGCTCTAGATCTGACAGGCGCATCTCGTCCGGCCATTTCGACGCGTCCGTCTGGACGTTGTGCGAACATTGATAGTCTCTGCAAAAGACCATGATGCGAGTTGCGCCCGTTTCGCGCATTTCGCCGAACGTGACTTTGGTAGGGCAATCCTTCATAGGAGCGCGATTTCAGCGTTTATCGGCGTGATCAGCAATCCCACGAACCTTGACGGCTGTGCTACCGTGGTGCCTACCATTAGTAGGTCAAGGGATTCGCGGACCTTGCCCACGGGCGTTGCGCACCACGAAGATCTCCGGCATGAGCCCGAAATCGTCCTGGTGGCCCGAGCGGTGAGAGCTTCGGCGGCGCCGCAAGAAGATCCCTACGTCTCGTTGGAACACAGCCCACAGGACAATTGTTGTCAGAGCACTGGCGGAGGCCGCGGAAGTGGCAGACGAACTTGAATATTCAGGACACCGGCTATTGGTCGTCGAGCAACCCGGCGGCGGATTCTTAGTTGAGATAGCGCCTCTCAACGGCCGGCAAACCATTAGAACGATGACCTATCAAAGCTCGCGGGAAGCGATCACCGCGGCAAAGAGAACGATTGACGAGCACCCGGGACACAGGCGCGCCTCGTAGCGCCCATTAAGCGATAGACCGATCCGAGGAACGGGCGCAAAGCTCTGCCGTTGGATCGGTCGATGGCCCCATCAATCACCATTCATTTTGTCTGCTCCAACTGCGGCACAGTTTATTCGGCTCGTCAGGAGCGTAGCTCGATCCCGGTGAATACGTCCGGGTTTGCCGGCGATGTGGGAAGCTGGTTCATCGCTCGGAGCAGGATAGATTCTACAACCTTAGTTACTTTCCCAAATTCCCTTTGACGCTCGGATTTCCGCGAACCGCGCCGTTGGACGAAGCCTGCACCCCACAGCGACTTTCGGACGTTGCTAAACGGGTGAGATCACTCTTCGCCAATGACGAGGAACAATTTCGATTAACAATCGTTGGCCTTTGGCATCGGCGCAGAGGGTTTCGGGCGTCGGTAGTCGCGAGCTGTGATGCTCTCCCTCGATAGCTTGTGAAGAAAGCAAGCTCCTCGCCCGTTCCATGTCTTAAGTATGAAGAACGCGGATGCCCTCGACTCTACCGACGACGTTGATCACAAAGTTGACTGTCTCAAATCGACTAGACAGTCAGGACATCCGAGCCATAGAGCGACTTCCAATCCGCGAGCAACAGCTGCCGGCCCAAAAGATCATTGTTGCTGACGGAAGTCGGACAAGGGAAAGTTGCCTGCTCGCCGAGGGCTTTGCTTTCCGCGCGAAGGTGACACCCGATGGAAAACGGCAAGTTCTATCGCTACACGTTCCTGGCGAGATTCCCGACTTGCAGAGCCTGCACCTCAACGTCATGGATCATGACTTCTCGACGCTTACGCCTTGCACGCTAGGCTTCATTCCACACGAGGCGATCAAAAGCTTGAGCAGGGAGCGGCCTAACGTTGCGGCAGCTTTATGGCGCGAAACGTTGATTGACGCCTCGATCTTCAGGGAATGGATCGTGAATGTCGGCCGCAGATCAGCGGTCGAACGCATGGCACATCTTTTCGCCGAAATGCACAGGAGATTAAAGGTCATTGGCCGGACCAGCGACGGCAGCTTTGCCTTCCCCATCACGCAATCCGACCTGGGTGATTGCCTTGGACTTTCCACCGTACACGTCAACCGCGTGCTGCAAGAACTGCGTGAGAGCAACATAATGCAGGTCGAGCGCTCGCAATACCGTATCCTGGATCACGGCAGGCTGGAGGAGTTGGCCGGATTCGATCCGACCTACCTTCATTTGCAGCCCGCCAGCTAACTTGAGCCGAGGCGTTTGGCCGTGACCTCGATCTGAAAAACCGGCATATCTTCCCGCTTGACCACAAGGGACCAGCGGTTTGACGCGTCGAGGCCGAGGTTCGACTCGATATCCCGAACAGTCAGGAGCGCCTGCTGCCAAGCGGCCTGCTCGTCCTGCAATTCCTCCCCGGCGGGATCGTCGAATGGGTGGCCGTTCGTAATGTGGAAATAGTATCTACTCATCGTCCTTCAATGTCCGAAGGAAGTCATGGTTCCTTAAGAGCGACGCTTGCGAATGGTCGCTCGTGCTGCCTTAGGGAGACTCACGTTTACTTAGCCGCCTTTCGCTTTTGCATCCTGGCGGCCAACCGCCTCCTACTTGAGGAACGGGTCGCTTTGGAACGGCTGCCAATCCCCGCCGTTCACCGCTCACATTCAACTTTCGGGATATGCAGGATGTCCAAGACCGTTGGCGATTTCGTAGTGCAGCGCCTCCAGGATTGGGGCGTGCGGCATCTCTTCGGTTATCCCGGCGATGGCATCAATGGCGTGTTCGGCGGGCTCAATCGCGCCGAAAGTAAGATCGATTTCATCCAAGCGCGCCACGAGGAGATGGCGGCGTTCATGGCGTGTGCGTATGCCAAATTTTCCGGCCGCCTCGGCGTCTGCATCGCGACGTCGGGCCCCGGTGCCTCACACCTGATCACCGGTCTGTATGACGCCCTGCTCGACCATCAGCCGGTGCTCGCCATCGTGGGCCAGCAGGCGCGGAACGCGCTGGGCGGTCAGTATCAGCAGGAGCTCGACTTGGTCTCGATGTTCAAGGACGTCGCCAGCGCGTATGTCGCGCAGGCCTCCTCGGCCGCTCAGGTCCGCCATCTGATCGACCGTGCCGCGCGCATTGCGCTCGCCCGGCGCACCGTGACCGCGCTGATCCTGCCGAATGATCTGCAGGAAGAGGATTACGAGGATCCGCCGCGCGCGCACGGCACGCTGCGGTCCGGCGTCGGATACACTCCTCCAAGGATCATTCCGGCGGAGGCCGAGCTCGATCGCGCCGCCGACATTCTCAACGCCGGCAAGAAGGTCGCCATGCTCGTCGGCGCCGGCGCGCTGGGCGCGACCAACGAGGTCTCCTCCGTCGCCGACCGGCTCTCGGCCGGATGCGCCAAGGCGTTGCTCGGTAAGGCCGTGGTGCCCGACGACCTGCCATGGGTGACGGGCTCGATCGGCTTGCTCGGCACCGAGCCGAGCTACGACCTGATGATGGAGTGCGACACGCTCTTGATGATCGGCTCGGCGTTTCCCTATTCCGAGTTCCTGCCCGAGGAGGGCCAGGCCCGCGGCGTCCAGATCGACATCGACGCCAGCATGCTCTCGATCCGCTTTCCGATGGAGATTGGCCTCGTGGGCGACGCCGCGGAGACGCTGCGCGCGCTGCTTCCGCGCCTGAAGCAGAAGAGCGACGGCAGCTGGCGAAAGACGATCGAGGACAATGTCCGGACCTGGTGGAAGACATTGCAGGATCGCGCGCACCAGCCGGCCAAGCCGGTCAATCCTCAGCGCGTGACATGGGAGCTGTCGCCGCGCATTCCCGATCGCGCGATCATCACCAGCGATTCCGGCTCCTGCGCCAACTGGTTTGCCCGTGATCTGAAGATGCGTCCCGGCCTCAACGCCTCGCTGTCGGGCGGCTTGGCATCGATGGGCGCGGCCGTTCCCTACGCAATCGCCGCGAAGTATGCAGCGCCCGATCGTCCCGTCATTGCGCTGGTTGGCGACGGCGCCATGCAGATGAACAACATGGCCGAGCTTATCACGGTCGCCAAATACTGGCGCGACTGGAGCGATCACCGCTGGATCGTCTGCGTCTTCAACAATGAAGATCTCAACCAGGTGACATGGGAACAGCGCATCATCAATGCCGATCCCAAGTTCGAGGCATCGCAACGCATCCCCAACGTGTCTTATTCGCGTTTCGCCGACCTGATCGGGCTGCGGGGGATTTATGTCGACGACCCCGCACAGCTCGGCTCGGCTTGGGAGCAGGCGCTCGCGAGCGACATTCCGGTGGTGCTGGAAGTCAAGACCGATCCGGAAGTGCCCCCGCTACCGCCGCATATCACGCTCGAGCAAGCCAAGAACTTCTCGATCGCGCTTGCCAAGGGCGACCCGAACGAAGTCGGCGTCATCCGCGGCGCAGCGCGTCAGCTGCTCGAGACCGTATTGCCCGGCAAGGAGAAATGAAGGCCAGAAGCGATGCATCGCCAGATGATGCTTGCCGTCTGTTTGGTCTGCGCAGCACTGGCGCCGGCGCGCGCCGAGTTGACCAGGTCCGATCTCGCCGGGGTCGAGGCATCACCCCGGCCCGGCGCCGTGCTACCGCTGAGCGTCCGCCTGCGGGACGAAAACGGCGTCGCACGGCCGATCCGGCAATGGCTCACCGGCGGGCCAAGCGTGTGGGTCCTCGCAGATTTCACCTGCGATACGTTGTGCGGCCCGGTGGTCAGCACCGTCTCGGATGCGCTCCGGCAGTCCGGCCTGCGTCCCGATCAGGACTTCGATCTGAACGTCGTGAGCTTCGACCCGCAGGATACCGCGGAGAACGCGAAGGAGATGAAGCAGGCGCAAGTCGGCCTCGACGCGCTGGGCGACGCCACCCACGTCCTGCGCGGCGATGCCAGCGATATCGCGGCACTGACGAGAGCATTCGGATTTGAAGCGGTCTACGACCGCGACCACAGCCGCTACGCGCATCCCGCGGTCGCCTTTGTCGTGACGGCCGACGGTCGCATTGCGCGCGCCCTGCCCGGTCTCGGGCTCGATCCCGCCAATCTGCGCCTCGCGTTGGTCGAAGCCGGTCAAGGCCGCATCGGCGGATGGACCGATCATGTCAGGCTGATGTGCTACGGATTTGATCCCGCGAGCGGTCTCTACACGCTCGCGGTCGGTCGCCTGCTCAAGGCGACCGGTCTTGCGACCTTGGTCTTGCTCTGCCTGCTCATCGTCGCTCTGCTTCGGCGCGAACGCGAGGGGGCGCGAAGTTGAGCCATCTGCCGTGGCGCAGGCGGAACGCTACGCCCCAGGCCAACAGCCCCATAAGCAAGGCCAGACCGGCCACCAGCATGATGCTGGTGAGCCAACCATGGAGACCATCAATGGCCGGGAATGCCAGCACCGAAGCCTCGCAAATCCGCATCGCGAGCGTGAGGGCGCATAGTCCGAGTAGCCAACGGCGATCGGCGCGGACGCGACGGTTCACCAGCGCAAAGAACGGAACCACGAGCTGACCGATGGCCAGAAGGGCCAAGGCGAACTGCCAGCCCTCCGACGAGCGATCGATGTACCAGGTCACCTCGTCCGGAATGTTGCCCGACCAGATGACGATGTACTGCATGGCATGGAGATAGGCCCAGAGCAGGATCGTCGACAACAGCAGCGCGCTGTAGCCGCCGACTCGCCTTATGCCGCACAGGAGAAGTCCAAGGCCGATGGCGCCGGCGACGCCGTCCAGTAGCACCATACCGAGATACAGCAGGCCAAAAATCGATGAATGGAACTGCGGCTCCAGCGCTTCCATCCAGTCCACACCGGCGAACGACACGGAGATCGCGTAGACGATCAGTCCACCGGACGCCGTCTTCGCCATGCGATCCGGGTCCGGCCAGGCCGCCTGCAACTTCAGGGCAAGCCAGGTCCAGACGATGAAATAGACCCCCGTTCTGGCCGCCACGAACCACGGAGCGAGATAGACCGTCTTGAAGGCCGGTAGCGCCGCGTGAGGTCCGGCCGCAGGATAGAGCGTAGCGAGGTCGAGCAGGACCGGCAGGAAGAGCACGCCGAAAATAGGAAGGGTGGCGCAGATCGCCGTCATTGCCGGCTGCAATTCCTCCGTCCACGCCCGCCGCACCAGATAACTCGTCATGAGCACGCCGAGCGTCCCGATCGGAACCGCACTGACCGCGATCCAGGCAACGAGATAGGCCGCGGCGGTCGAACGATGGTCTGCGAACGCACCAGCAACCAGCATTCCGGCCGTGCCGACGACGGCAATCATCAAACGGCGATCGCGCAGGCCGCGTCCGATCATGGTGGTTCCACAAGCTTGCCGCGCTGGTCGGCCGGCACATCGTCGATCGACGCATGACGGCTGAGCTGCAGCGCGCGAATATAGGCGACGATCGCCCAGCGATCCCGCGGCGGCACGCGCGCGCCATAGGAATACATCGCGCCGTAGCCGTTGCTGATAACGTCGAAGAGATGCTGGTCTTCGGCGTTCCGCAGCCGCTCGGCATGGTAACTGGTCGGACGCGGCATGCCGCGCTCGACGATGATGCCGTTGCCGTCCCCATTGGCGCCGTGGCACGGCAAGCAGAAGATGTCGAAGCGCTGATGGCCCCGCTCCAGGAGCGCCGCTGTCAATGGCGGCTTGGCCCGCACAGCGGCCTGTTCCGCCAGCGCGTCGCGGTCGACCGCGCCCGCTGGCGGGTTGCGCAATGCGCTGCCGCGAAACAGCGGCGCGCGGCCGTACTCACTGTAACGAGGCTGTGCGTCCATGTTCTGGTCGCACCCGGCGAGCAGCAAGGCCGACGCAAGAAGCCATGCGCCCTTCATGACGACACGAGCTCCACTGACAGCGCCCCAGCGCTCTGCAGGAAAGCAGCCGTCTTTTCGGAATCGAACGCTGCGTCCTCGGCCAACACGCACAGAAAGAACCGGTCCTTGCTGGCCCGGGCGATATGACGGGCGCTGAAGATCGGATGATTGAGCCGCGGCAGGCCGTTTTGCCAGAGCATGGCGATGATCATCGCGAGTGCCGACACCAGGATCGTCAGTTCGAACACCACTACGGCGAAAGCCGAGAGTGCGTAGAGTGGCCGCCCTCCGACATCGAGCGGATAGTCGTAATTCACATAGAGTTGCATCAGCAGCGCGATGGCGGCGCCCGCGAGACCACCAGCGAGACCAACGATGGAAATCCGGGGCGTTGGCAGACGGAGTACCTTCGCCAGCCCCTCAACCGGAAACGGCGTGAACGCGTCGAGGTTGCGATAGCCCACCTCGCGGGCCTTGCGCGCGGCCGCGAGCAGCGCCTCCGGGGTAGCGAACTCGCCGAGCAGGCCGAAGGGGTGCTCAGCCATGAGGCCTCTCCTGCTCCTTGTGCAACAGCTCCTCGGTCTCAAAGATCGAAATCATCGGAATGAAGCGGATCGCAAGCAGGAACGGCACCAGGAACAGGCCGATCGTTCCAAGATAAGTCGACCAGTCCCAGAAGGTCGGAGTGAACGCGCCCCATGACGAGACCAGGAAGTCGCGGTAGAGGCTGGTGACGAGGATCATGTAGCGCTCGAGCCACATTCCGATCGCGACCGAGATAGAGATCGACAGAAGCATCCAGCCGCTGCGCCGCACCGAACGCCACCACAGCCCCTGCAGCGGAACGAAATTGAAGGCGATCGCGCCCCAATAAGTCCAGGCATAGGCGCCGGTGAGCCGGTCCGACAGCGTCCGCATCTCGTGCGCTCCGCCGGAGTAGAGCGCGTCGAAAACTTCGAAGAGGTAACCGTAGCCAGTCATCAGGCCGCACGCGAGCAGCACCTTGCCGAGCACGTCGAGATGGTCATCGGTGACCAGATTGCCGAGAGCGAAAAGGGACCGCAGCGCGATCGCGATGATTGCGACCACCGCAAAACCCGAGAAGGCCGCGCCGAGCACGAAGTATGGCGGAAAGATCGTCGAATGCCAGCCGGGAATCTGGCCGGCGGCGAACAGGAGCGACACCTCGCTATGCACCGAGACGACCAGTGGCACCGCAAGCCCCGCGGTGACGCGATAGGCTTGCTGCCAGCGCTGCCAATGCGCGGCCGAGCCGCGCCAGCCGAGCGACGTGATGCCGAAGAAAATCTGCCAGCCGCGCTTCCTCGACCGGTCGCGCGCGGCCGCGAAGTCTGGAATGAGGCCAGTGTACCAGAACGCCAGCGATACGGTCAGATAGGTCAAGACCGCCCAGATGTCCCATTCCAGCGGGCTGCGAAACTGCGGCCATATCCCCATCGTCGCGGGGTAGGGAAACATCCAGTACAGATACCAGGGACGGCCGAGATGCAGCACCGGATAGATGCCGGCGCAGATCACCGCGAACAGCGTCATGGTCTCGGCAAAACGATTGAGCGAATTGCGCCATTCGCTGCCAGTCAGGAGCAGCAACGCCGAGATCAACGTTCCGGCGTGACCGATGCCCAGCCACCAGACGTAATTGTGAATCGCGAATGCCCAGTTGACGGGAATATTGATACCCCAGATGCCGACACCGCGGGTGAACAGCGCGGTTGTGGAGATCACAAGGAGGAGCAGCAGCGCCGATGCGATGATCATCGCAATCCACCAGCGCCGGCGCGTCGGGAAATGCAGGGGAATGCCGGTGAGCTGATCGCTGACCCGCCCGAGGCTCTGGTCTTGCGGCAGGATATCGGCGGTGCGATCGGTCATCCCTGGCCTTCCGGGGGTTTCCAGCGTGCCAGATAGGTCGTGCGCGGTCGTGTCCCCTGCTCTTCCAGCAACACGTAATGCCGTCCGTCACCGCGCAGGCGCGACACCTCGGAGTCGGGATTCCTGATGTCGCCGAACACGATCGCCTTGGTCGGACACGCGCTCTGGCAGGCGGTCACCACTTCGCCGTCGCGGATCGGCCGGTTCTCCTTGTCGGCCGCGACATGCGCAGCCTCGATCCGCTGCGTGCAGTAGGTGCACTTCTCCATCACGCCGCGCGAGCGCACCGTGACGTCCGGATTGTGTGCCGCATGTTCCGGCGCATCGGACGCGGGGCGATAGTCGAAGAAGTTGAAGCGGCGCACCTTGTAGGGGCAGTAGCTCGAGCAAGTCCGGGTGCCGATGCAGCGGTTGTAGACCATCTGGTTGACGCCCTCCGGACTGTGCGTCGTGGCATGGACCGGACAGCCCATCTCGCAGGGGGCCTGCTCGCAGTGCATGCAGGGCACCGGCTGAAAGAAACTGCGCGGCTCCTCGACGTCGCCGGTATAATAGCGCGCAATCCGCAGCCATTGCATTTCGCGGCCGACCTTGACCTGCTCGCTGCCGACGACTGGCACATTGTTCTCGGCCGTACAGGCGGCCACACACGCATTGCATCCGATGCAGGCATCGAGGTCGATCACCATGCCCCAGGCGTTTTGCGCCGAAGGCTTCGGCGGATAGAGGCTCGGTTGCGTCGTCTCGTGCTTGGGATGATCGGTGTCGGCTGCGTTGACTTCACGGACGAAGTCAAAGCCCTCCATGCGGTGATGCAGTTGCGTGACGGCCAGCGTCTCGCGGGTTCCCAGCTTGTGCAGGCTGCCCTTGGTCTGCCAGGGCTGGTCGATCGGTTGGACGTGATAGGCATTGTAGCCGAGACCATCGCCAACCCGACCCGCTTTGCTCCGGCCGTAGCCGAGCGTGAGCGCGACCGTGTTCGGGGCCTGGCCTGGCAGGACCCACACAGGTCCGCTGATCGATCGATCCCGGACCCTAATCCTGACGTGATCGCCATTGGTCAGATCCTTTCGCATGGCCAGCGCCGGGCCGATTGAAATCACGTTGCCCCAGGTCAGCGTAGTCAGCGGCTTCGGCAACTCCTGCAGCCAGGCATTGTTGGCGAAACTGCCGTCCCAGATCGTCGGATCGGGCCGGAAGACAATATCCAGTCCGTCATCTGGCGGCGGCGGGACTACGGCGGTTGCCGCCGCGTGGATGTTCGGTGGGGCCGCCCTCTGCTCCGGGACATAGCCGTCGTGCAGGCAACGCGTCCACTTCGTCTCGAAATCGTTGCCAAGTGCCGCGCGCCACGTGTCCCGAACCGGCGCTGCCGGCAACGGGTCCAATTGCCCCAGCAGCAGCGCCATGACCTGATGAACGGTGCGGACATCGTAGAAGGGTGCAATCGTGGGCTGGATGATAGTGGCCGTTCCATCGATCGAGCGCGCGTCGCTCCAACTCTCCAGCGTATGCGTCAATGGCAGATGCCATTCGCAAAGCGCCCCTGTCTCGTCCCGATGGATGCCGACATGGACCGAGGACCTGACCTTCGCAACAGCGTCCCTGAAAGCCAACCATGCCGGCGCAGTATAGGCCGGGTTGGCGTCAATGATGATGAGCGTTTGCACAGCGCCGCGGCCGATGTCGCTGACCAAATCGCTCAATCTCTTGGCGTTCGCGACATTGGGGACAGGCGCCGCAGCGCCGAGCAGCGCAGTCGCGCCGAGCGCCTCGTTCGTTCGCGCCACCCAGGACGCTGTCGCGTCGTCGCCGAAGCGGCTGCAGGTCACGAGCGCTCGGCCTCGCGCCGACCGGCACGCATGGACCGCGCGATCGAGCCATCGTTGCTCCTTCGCCGAAAGATCAGGCTTTGCGGCGCCGGCGACGTCACATGAATTGGCGAGTCCTTGGGCGACGAGCCAGGTGCGCGAGGCATCGACCGCCACCCTCGCCTCGGCCATCGCTCCTGTCGTGGACGGCACGGCCTCCGCCATGTACAGCGCAAGGCCAGGCTGGTCGGCGGTGCGATGTCGCGCCGCCGACCAGGCGCGCGCGTTGGCGACCTGGTGAGGCCCCGCTCCCAAGAAATCGTCATCGAGACTGACGACGACGTCGCAGTTCTCGAATTGTGGGCGAAGTTGCAGCGGCTGACCATAGGCCGCTCTCGTCGAATCGAGCCCTCGTCCGCCGCCAACCGCGGCGTGCTCATAGATCTGGGCCTTGGGAAACTCGCGAACCAGAGCTTCAATCTGGCGAATGAGCGTCGGCGAAGTCGAATGACCCAGCAACAATGCGACCCCCTCGCCCTGGCTTTGCGTCCACTGCTGGCGCAACAGGCCGATGTGATGCTGCACGTCGCTCCACGTCACCGGCTCGCCGCGACGGTTAGGTGCTTGCGCGCGGTCGGGATCGTAGAGCTCGAGCACGGCGGCCTGCATGAATACGTCGCTGCGGCCCTGTGTCGCCGGATGATCCGGATTGCCGTCCAGCTTGGTTGGCCGGCCGGAATAGGTCGTCGCAATGACCGGCTGAGCATAGCCATCCAGCGTCACCGCGGTCGCATAGTATTTTGGAATGCCGACGTCCGTACCCTGCGGTTGTTCGACATAGGGCAACGCCGCGACGAACGGGCTCTTCTCGCATCCTGCTAGTCCGGCAAGCGCAAAGGATGCGCCCATTAGCTTCAGAAACGTCCGCCGCGCCGTCGGGCCAAAGGTTGCGGCGACCGGATACTCTGCATCAACCCACGCTTCAAACGCGGGATCGCCCGACAACTCCTCGAGGCTCGACCAGAGGACGGGGCCACGTGGATGGTCCGGCTTTGTCGCGGGGCGCCTCATCGATGACAGACGTAGCAATGGGTGAGCTGCCCGAAGCGGATGCCTTCGTGCGCAGCGATCGCCTCGCCCTGCTTGCGTGCATCGCGGCCGGCCTGCCACGTCATGTCGGCAATATGATCTTTTGGACGCAGATGCGGCGCGGGATCGCGATGGCAATCGAGACAGAACTCCATGGTCAACGCTTTGGCGCGATAGGTCAGCGGCATGGTGTCGATGCGCCCGTGACAGCTCTCGCAACCCACGCCCTTTGCGATGTGAATGTCGTGGCGGAAGAAGACGTAGTCGGGCAGCTTCGCCACGCGGGTCCAGGTGATCGGCTTGTTGTCGGCGAGGCTTTTTCTGACCGGTTCAAGCATCGCGGCATTGGTCCAGATTTGCGAATGACAGGTCATGCAGGTCGCAGTCGGCGGCAGCCCTGCCTGCGGGCTCGTTTCGACGCCCGTGTGGCAATAGCGGCAGTCGATCCCGAGTTCGCCCGCATGGTGCTTGTGGCTGAACGGAACCGGCTGGTGCGGGCGGACGTCGGTCGACGTCTCAAAGGCCGAGTGCGCAAATCCGATCACGCCGACCAGACCACCGCCCAGAACGGCCACACCGGCTACCATGGACAGGCGCAGCCAGGTATCCGCGGCAGGAGAGAATATCTGTGTCATCCGGTCGCCGGATCATCGTCATGAGCACGTCAGATCCCAATGCGGGCCAAACAGGATCGTTCCTGGATTGGAACATGCGCCCATGCTCGGCATTGGTCTCCGTGCCTTTCGGGTCCCCCAATGACTGACAGCCCGGATACCAACTACGAGCGGTCCGATGTCGATCCCGTCCTCGTGTGTTGGCTGGCGCTTGGCCTCGGACTGTTCGTCGTGGCGACACCGCTTCTCATGCCTTTCGCCTTTTCGCGGTCGATCGATCGTGGAAACCCCGTGACGCGCCCTGCGCTCGGTGCCGAGGCGCCGCCGCTTGCGCTCGATCCGGCGGCCGAACTGCGCCGGCATCGGGAAGCCGATCGCCAATTTGCGGACAGCTATGGCTGGATCGATCGCGGCCGCGGCGTGGTCCGGATTCCCGTTAGGCGTGCGATGGAGCGGCTGCTGGAGACCGGCCTGCCCGGATGGCCGTCCCGATGACCCGCACGGGCGGCTGAGCACGATGTGGCGCCAATGGATCCCGTTCTGGAGGCCCGGGGTCTCACCCTATGGCGGCGACGTCGATCTGTTGTTTGCAGGATTGCTCCTGGCGAGCGCCCTGGTGCTCGGCCTGCTGTTCTTCCTGCTCATCGTGTTCTGCGTGCGTTACCGGGCTGGCAACCCGACCGATCGCGGACATCGGGTCAAGAAAAGCTGGCACTGGGAGGTCGGTTGGACGTCGGCGTCGTTGGTGATTTTCCTCCTGCTGTTTGTCTGGGGCTCCAGCGTGTACCTCGAGATTTACCAGAAACCGCAAGGAGAGCTGTCGGTCTTTGTCGTCGCCAAGCAATGGATGTGGAAAGTGCAGCACCCCGGCGGACAATCCGAGATCAACAGCCTGCATATGCCGGTCAATCGCCCGGTCCGGCTGGTGATGGCATCCCAGGACGTCATTCACAGCTTCTTCATCCCGGCGCTTCGCCTCAAGCACGACGTGGTGCCCGGCCGCTACCAGAGCCTCGAGGTCGAAGCGGTCACGGCGGGTCACTATCACCTGTTTTGCGCCGAATATTGCGGCACCGACCATTCCGGCATGATCGGCGAGATCGTGGCGATGGAGCCGGCGGACTATGCCAAATGGCTGAACGACCAGGGACCCGCCAACTCGCTGGCTCGTGAAGGCGGCGCGCTGTTTCGCGAGCTCGGCTGCAGCGGCTGCCACGCCGCCAACAGCAGCGTGCACGCACCGCTGCTGGAGGGACTTTACGGCAAGCCCGTGCCGCTCTCGGATGGTTCCACGGTAACCGCCGACGACAAGTACATCCGGGATTCGATCCTGCTGCCGCGCAGCCAGGTTGCCGCCGGATATCAGCCGGTGATGCCGTCCTTCGAAGGCAAGGTCAGCGAGGACCAGTTGTTGCGGCTCGTCACCTACATCAAATCGCTTGCGGATCGTGCACCATGACCGAGCCCGACTATCTCAACTCCGCCTACACCCTGCGCTCCTGGTTCTTCACCACCGACCACAAGCGCATCGCGATCCTGTATTTCGCGACCCTGATCGGCTTCTTCTTCATCGGCGGCGCGGCCGCCACCGCGATCCGGATCGAGCTCGCTACGCCGCAGGCCGATCTCGTCTCGTCCGATACCTACAATCGGCTCTTCACCATGCACGGCGTCATCATGGTGTGGTTTTTCCTGATTCCCTCGATCCCGAACACGCTCGGCAACTTCATCGTGCCGCTGATGATTGGCGCCCGCGATCTCGCCTTCCCGCGCCTCAACCTGATGAGCTGGTACCTGTTCATCGCCGGCGGAAGCGTGACGCTGTTCGCAATCCTTGCCGGCGGCATCGACACGGGTTGGACGTTCTATACCCCGTTCTCGACGCTCTATTCCAACAGCTACGTCATCGTCGCGGTGACCGGTATCTTCATCGCCGGCTTCTCCTCGATCCTCACCGGCTTGAATTTCATCGCCACTGTTCACCGGCTGCGCGCGCCGGGCCTGACCTGGTATCGCCTCCCCCTGTTCATCTGGTCGCTCTACGCGACGTCGGTGATCCTGGTGCTCGCGACGCCGGTGCTCGCCATCACGCTGGTCCTGCTGGCGACCGAACGTTTCCTCGGCGTCGGCATCTTCGATCCCAGGATCGGCGGCGATCCCTTGCTGTTCCAGCATCTGTTCTGGTTCTACTCGCACCCGGCCGTTTACATCATGATCCTGCCCGGCATGGGGGTGGTCAACGAACTGATCTCCTGCTTCTCGCGCAAGCCGGTGTTCGGCTACAAATTCGTCGCCTGGGCCAGCCTCGCCATCGCGGCCGTCGGCTTTCTGGTCTGGGGTCACCACATGTTCGTCAGCGGCCAGTCGCTGCTCGCAAGTCTCGTGTTTTCGTTCATGAGTTTCATCGTGGCGGTGCCTTCGGCGATCAAGGTGTTCAACTGGACCGCCACCCTGCACAAGGGATCGCTGCGCTTCGACGCTCCGATGCTTTACGCCCTCGCCTTCCTCGGCCTGTTCACGATCGGCGGTCTGACGGGGCTGTTCCTGGCCTGCCTTGCCTTCGACGTACACGCGACCGACACCTATTTTGTGGTGGCCCACTTCCACTACATCATGGTCGGCGGCATGGTGACGGCCTAC
This sequence comes from Bradyrhizobium pachyrhizi, assembly GCF_001189245.1. Taxonomy (GTDB): domain Bacteria; phylum Pseudomonadota; class Alphaproteobacteria; order Rhizobiales; family Xanthobacteraceae; genus Bradyrhizobium; species Bradyrhizobium pachyrhizi. The sequence goes on from NZ_LFIQ01000025.1 coordinate 106,993, forward strand.
TTCGGCGGCCTGCATTACTGGTGGCCCAAGATCACCGGACGGCTCTACTCCGAATACTGGGCGCGGACGGCGGCGGTACTGATCTTCTTCGGCTTCAATCTGACCTTTTTCCCGCAATTCGTGCTCGGTGCCGAAGGTATGCCACGCCGGTATCACGTCTATCCGCCGGAATTTCAGGTGTGGAACGTGCTGTCCTCCGGCGGCGCGACGATCTTGGCGGCGGCCTATCTGCTGCCGATGTTCTATCTCGGTTATTCTCTGTTTTTTGGCAGGCGCGCGCCGGCCAACCCATGGGATGCGCCGGGCCTGGAATGGCAGACCCCGTCCCCGCCGCCCGAGTTCAATTTCGAGTCACAGCCCGTCGTGACCCGTGCGCCCTACCAATATGGGCCCGACTTTGCCGCGGAGCCGCAGAATGCCTAAGGGCCGCGCCTTCGCTCCGCAATACGCCTCCGTTCAGCATCGCGATGAAACCGCCGAGATCGGCATGTGGGTGTTTCTCGCAACCGAAGTGCTGCTGTTCGGCGGGCTGCTGTTTGCTTATTTCGTTTACCGGCACGCCAATCCGGCCGCGTTCGCGGAGGCCGGCCGCCACACCAGGATCGTCATCGGCACGGCGAATACGGCGATCCTGCTGACTTCCAGCTTCTTCGTCGCTTGCGCGGTCAATGCGCTGCAGGCCGACGCGCGCCGGACCTGTATCGCCATGCTGGTCAGCGCCATGCTGCTTGGCTTGCTGTTCCTTGGCCTGAAGGCAGCCGAATATGCCGGCGAATATCACGAGCACCTCGTTCCCGGCGTGGACTTCAGCTACGTTGCGCCGCTCGCCGATGGGGTCGAGCTGTTCTTCATCTTCTACTTCGTCGCGACGTCGATTCACGCCGTTCACATGGTGATCGGCATCGCTGTTCTCGCGACGCTTGCCGTCCTGCTGCGCCGCTCCGCTAGCACGCGCATGCGCGCTGCCTTGCATTCCGCCGCACTCTATTGGCATTTTGTCGACGTGGTCTGGATCGTCCTGTTTGCCCTGATCTATCTGCCCGGACGGAGCGGCACATGACGAACTGGTGGCCACCGCTTACGCTCGTTGGCTCCTGGCTTGCCCTGCTGGCACTCCTCGCGCTGACCGTCACCCTGGCCTATCTGCCGCTCGGCTCCTTCAATTCCGCGGTGGCGATTGTGATTGCCGCTATCAAGGCCACCATCGTCGCGGCATTCTTCATGGAGCTGCGGGACCGCGGCGCACGCCTCCTGATCTTCGCCGGCGCCGGGCTGTTCTGGCTCGGCATCTTGCTGTGGCTTGGCTTGATGGATTTCATGACGCGCACGCCGGCGTGATGCAGCCAGCCGCGATCCTGCCGGCCTCACGCCTGTGTTGGCGGATGCGTCGAGCCCTGCCGCTTCAGCAGATCGGGCTGATCACCCTTCGGCTTGGGCTCCGGCTTTGGCATTCCCCTCTGGCCACCGTGCTTGCCGCCCTGATCCTGCTGTCCTTCGAGATCGTTTTCCCTGGGCATGTCGCCTCCTCTCACTCGACCGTGGTGATCGGGACTTCATGGGTGTCGGTCAATTCAGGCACCGGATCGCGGCTGATGCGCACCGGTACCGACTTCGCCGCCGGGACCTTGCTGCCCTCGGCGAAATGCCAGAGCGGAACGAGGACGTTGCACTCCGGATAATATCCAACGATGCCACCACGGGGAACGTCGTAGGGAACGACCTGAAGTCCACCGAGACGACGTTCGACACCGTCATCGGCCGTCGTCTCCAGTGTGACCAGATCGCCCTGGGCGAGACTCCATTCGGCCATATCGTCGGCGTTCATCAGCAAAACCTCTCGGCTGCCGTAGATTCCGCGGAAGCGGTCGTTCTCGTTATAGATCGTCGTGTTGAACTGACCATCGGCGCGGGTCGTCATGAGTTCGAAGACACCGTCCCCGGCCGGCGGCATGTCGAAAGCGACTTCCGGAACCGTGAAATTGGCTTTGCCATTCGGCGTCTTCCATTTCCGCTCGCGAGCGCCGAGTGGCCGCGGAAAGCCACCTGGCTCAAACATGCGCTTGTTGAAATCCTTGAATTGATCCGGATACGTCCGCTCGATCGCGTCGCGGACCAACGCGTAATTGTCGACCCAGGCGTCCCAGTCGAGCTTGGGATTCGGCGGCAACGTCGCCTTCGCCATCTCGGCAATGATCCGCGGTTCGGACAACAGCCGTTCCGCTACCGGCTTGCGTTGTCCTCTCGAGCCATGAATGCAGGCCGTGGAATCCTCCATGGCAACGGCTTGCGGGCCGTTCGCCTGCTGGTCTATCTCGATCCGGCCGAGACACGGCAGCAGAAAAGTTACGTCTCCAGGGACGAGATGCGTTCGGTTCAGTTTGGTGGCGATCTGGACCGATAGCCGAAGCCTGCTCCAGGCCGGCTCCATCAGCGATCGTTCCGGAATGCAGCGGATAAAATTGCCACCAAGGCCGACGAAACCGCGCACCTCTCCCTTGAGGATTGCTTTGCAGGCGTCCACCGTCGTCAGGCCGTCCCATCGCGGCGGCTCAAATGCGTATAGCTCCTTCAGCTTGTCGAGCGGGACCAACTTGGTCTTCTCGGAAATGCCGACGGTGCGCTGGCCCTGGACGTTGGAATGGCCGCGGATCGGAGAGATCCCGGCGCCGGGCTTGCCGATATTGCCGCGCAACAGCAGCAGGTTGACGATCATCTTCACGGTTTCGACGCCGTGCCGATGCTGGGTCACGCCCATGCCGTAGTTCGCGATGACGGCGTTCGCAGCCATGTAGGTGCTGGCCGCCTGGAACATCGCTGCCTGGCGCAACCCGGACATCTGCTCCAGATCAATCCACGACTGCGCGCGGCAGAAATCCGCGAATGCGTCGAACCCGCGTGTATGCTGTTCGATAAACGCGACGTCGACAATACGTTCGTGACCCTTCGACCGCGCCTCGTCGTCCGCCTCGATCACGGCCTTGCAGATCCCTATGATGGCTCCGGCATCACCGCCAAACCTCACCTGATGGTATTGCGAACTGATCCGGGTGCCGCCCGCCACCATCTGGATCGGGTCCTGCGGGTTGGTGAAGCGCTCCAGACCACGCTCCCGCAGCGGATTGAAGGTGATGATCGGGACGCCCCGTTGCGCCGCTTCTTGCAACGGATGCAGCATCCGTGGGGCGTTGGTTGTCGTATTGTGACCAAAGAACAGGATGCAGTCTGTCTGCTCGAAATCCGGCAGCCGTACAGTCCCGACCGGCACGCCGATCACTGGGGGCAATGCCACCGACGTGCTCTCGTGGCACATGTTCGAGCTGTCGGGGAAATTGTTGGTGCCGTACATCCGGCCAAATAGCTGATACATGTAGCTTGCCTCGAGTGAGGCGCGGCCGGAGGTGTACAGCACCACGGAACGCGGATCGAGCCCCTTCAGTTCTCGGCCGATCTCCTGGAACGCCTCCGACCAGCTCACCGGAACATATTTGTCCAACGCCACATCATAGCGCATCGGCGCGGTCAGGCGTCCCTGCTCCTCGAGTGCGTGATCGGACCAGCCGCGCAACTCCGAGACCGTGTGCTTTGCAAAGAATTCGGCCTCGACCGTCTTGTTCGTCACCTCCCAAGCGGTGGCCTTGGCGCCGTTTTCGCAGAACTCAAACGGACGGGGTTTTGCCGGCTTCGCCCAGGAGCAGCTGACGCACATGTATCCGTCGGACTTGTTCTGTTTGAGCAGGATTTCGCTGCCGAGGATCGCGACCTCCTCTTGGGTCAGCATACCCGCAACGGCCTTCACAGACCCCCAACCGCCAGCCGGTCCGGCGTATGGCTTCACTGTCACTTTTTGCTTCATGGCTGATCTCGCGCTCGACAAGTACCGACAGAAACAGACCGTTGAAGCGGAGGTTCCTCGCGCGACAGGAACCTTGGCGTTTCCCGAGCGTCGTGCTGGCGAGGAGCGCTCATGCAGAAATTGCCGATCTCCAACGACAGCCTTCATTACCTGCCAGACCCGACCGTCGAGACGCTGCGGAGAGATCAAGATGGCTTGGAAGCGCAGCGAACTCTCGCAGAGGAGTGTCCCGTCGCGTTTGTGTACAACGGCACGACGGCCGCCGTCGTCATGGCGACTCCCGCTGACCTCAAGGATCTTGCGCTGGGCTTTAGCCTGACCGAAGGGATCATCGACAACGGCTCTGACCTGAAGTCCCTCGACATCATTCCAGGGCCGTCAGGCGTCGAGCTGCGCATGTGGCTTGCCGACACTAGCGAACAGCGTTTCAGACGGCGCCAGCGGCGCTTGGTGGGTCCGACCGGCTGCGGCCTTTGTGGCATCGAAAGCCTCGCGGACGCCACGCGTCCGGCGCCCCACTTGACGAGATCTATCACTATTCGAGCTGAGCAAGTAGAGAGCGCCCTGCTCGCATTGTCGGACGCCCAGAGGCTCAACCGCGCGACGCGCGCCACGCATGCGGCCGGCTTCTTCCATCCCAATCAAGAACTGGTCGCAGTCCGCGAGGATGTCGGTCGCCACAACGCGTTGGACAAGCTCGCTGGCACGCTCGCCTCCACCAACATCTCCGCCGGCGAAGGCGCGATCGTCCTGACAAGTCGCGTCTCCATCGAGCTTGTACAAAAGGCTGCCGCGATCGGCTGTCCCATGCTCGTTGCGGTGTCGGCTCCGACGGCGCTCGCGGTCCGCGCGGCTGAGGCGTGCGGAATTACCTTAATTGCTGTTGCGCGTGGAAGCGCATTCGAAATCTTCAGCCATCCGGATGCAATTCGCGGATAGTCTATAATGACTGAAGTCCCCAGTCACGGAAAGCGTCGCGCCTGAAGCGAAGCTCGAGCAACGATCGGGCAGCCAGACATCCGGCCAACGAACCCGTCCGCGCCCGGCAGGTTGGGAAGAACTCAAAGGCACATGGCAGAATGAGAATGCATCACTTCTCGTCCCACCCATTCATAACTGGCAATCCACCGCGGCACCAAGGCCAAACCGGTGCCCGGCCCGCATTTGGTCTACGGCTTCCTGACCACCGAGCCGAACAGCGTCGTGGCGCCGATTCACCCGAAGGGGATGCCGCTGATCCACCGCTGAAGAGCGCGACGTCTGGATGCGCGCGCCGTGGGACGAGGCCAAGGCGCTGCAGCGTCCCTTGCCCGACGAGCTGCTCAAGGTCGTTGGGCGCGGACCGGACAAGGAGGATCGATCGGCCGCCTAGCTAGCAACCTACGTGTTTGGCGCGTTATAACGTCATCACCGGAGAGCGTGACTATGCCGGTCAAATTTCCATCGCATCCATATTGAAGCAATTACCAAGCAGATCGCGCTTGTTGAGGAGATCGTGGCGCGGGCGGTTGATCTACTCAAGCGGCCGGCAGACAGTTTCCTCGGCCGCAAGACGCAGGAGCCTTTCCCGCAGAGGAAAGCAAATATGGCGAAGCGCAGGATCGTGGGCGTCCAACTTGATACCTCAGCCAAGCGGGCACGAGCCAGGTTGCGCCGACTGAGTGCCAGACTAAAGCTGATCAAACTGGAGGCAAGGAAGTCCGACAATCGCGCCGTTCCGCAAACAACGACGCGGAAGAGTCGCCCCCAGTTGGCGGCTTGCTAGAAAACGGCCCCAGCGAGGGAGCACCAGCTGAGGTCAAGGAAACCACTCTAGGAACGGCGCTCCTACCCGCTGGTTGACACTCATTGTGACAAACCAAGAAACGGAGCTGCGCCATGAAGAAGCGCCGCCGCCGCGTGAAGCAGATCACTTCCCTCGAAGAGCGTCTTACCGAAGAGGCCAAGAGCCTGCGTCAAGAAGCTAAGACTCTTCCCCCAGGTATCGAAAAAGAGATGCTGCTGAAGAAGGCCCGGCAGAACGACGCTGCCGCCCAGATGACCGAATGGCTGCGCTCGCCTTTGGGCTGAGGCCGCCTCAGTTGGCGGCCTCTCCATTCTCCATCCATCGCCGCAGACAATTCCGGTCGCGTGAATGAGGTGCTGAAAGGCTCTCGACGTCGTGGCAGCCGAGAAGCAGCGCTATCTCGAAATTCGGCCTGGACTACGAAGTCCGGCGCGAGCCGGACTTTTTTCTTTGCTTGGATCATCCATGAGGAGTTACGCCAGTTCAGCCGATCAGAAGAGCCGTGACGCCGACGATGAGAGCGATAAACGATAGCGTCGCCAAGCAAGCTGAACTCAACACCATCAACGTGATCGAACCTGAACATGTGTAGTCTGTGCCAGCGCCCATGTTCCAGTATTTGCACAAGCGAATCGGCTGCCTAACAAAAACGGCCCCAGCGGGAAGCCGGGGCCAAGTGTTCCTTTTTGATGTCGGGGGCGTGACCCCCGCGCCTCGATTAGCAATGCTCTTTGAAGTTTGCCACCCCGGTATCTTGCGGGTGAGGCCGGCTGGAGGTTTCCGCATTCACTTAGGCATGTCAGGGACCGTGTCATAAGAAACGGCCCCGGCGCCCGGGAGAGCGCTGAGGCCGGTAGGTTAGTCCCACTCCTCGTCGTACCGATCCTAAACTACGTTAGTTGCAAGTTGTTCCCGAACAGCCGCAAGCCAGTTGAACACCGGCTCGGGTCGGCAATGAAAAGTCGTTAGGAACGGCGCCTTCGATGCGTCGTTAGCAATGCGCCGCTCCTCGGCAGAGCGACATCGGGCGAATGAACGTGCCCCGGCTCTTGCCCCGAAGATTCGGGGCATGTTCGCGAAAGGCGCGGTTTCGTCAGTTAGAAGGGGCGCAGTCTAGCGCCCTGATCTGACCTATTGCGTTGAAGGCCAGCATCGCTCCGTTTTCTGACTTGTCAGCCCCTCGGCTACAATCTCAGCTTGTTCTTTGGTGAGCTTCTCGGCAAAGCGGCCATTTTTCTTTATCTGCGCTGGCCCCTTGAGCTCGCTGTCGTAGACCATCCAGCCAGTGCTTCCTCTTCGAACGAGGTGCCGGCCTCGCATCGGTCTGCCAATAAATTCCATTTGCAACCACCACCTGTGAAAACTCGCCCCGCGATTGTGTCCAGGATGAGATGACACTCATTGAACTATGTGAACGAGCGGCCATCAAAACAAAAGCGGCCCCAACCGGGGCCGCCAACCCGAGCGATACGGGTTTTCTT
>NZ_LFIQ01000025.1:114122-117039 GCF_001189245.1 Bradyrhizobium pachyrhizi
CGGATGCATCGGCATTGATCGGCCTGTTCGGTGCCGCATCGCTACCGGCATTGAGAACGCCCAGCCACTGGCCCCAGCTTCCACAGTCGCTGGGGTCTTTTTCTTCGAATGTTTCTCAGGTTGAATTTCGCAGCGCCAAGAGCCGTTTCAAGGGCGCTCTCGAATAGCGCCTGCGCTTGCTCGAACATTTCGAGCAATTCCCGAGCCTCTGCCTCATTATAACACGTGCCCCTCGCAATCCGCTCGCGTTGGTTTGCCACAATGCGACGCCCATCCTGAACATGCTTTTCTGCGACTGTTATTTGCTCATCTAAAGTTGGCATGAGCTCTGGCCTGCAAATCTTCGGCTCCACCCATATTATCCGGTTCCGGGCGACAGAATAAAATGGCAATTGCAAAGGGAGGCGCTAACGTTGGTTTGTCGGGTTCGCGCCCGACCATCCCACTGGCCTCAGCGCCGGCCTCAAGGCCCCCAAAGGTGCTGGGGCCTTTTCTATGGCTGCTAGGAACGAGCATGGCCGAAGCTTGTTCATCTGACGAATGCGGCACATCAGCCCGACCAAGCCGCATTCTGACAGTGTGAGTGGAAAGCCCCATGGCCCCAGCGTGCTCCCAAGCGCTGGGGCCTTTTCGGTTGCCGACCTTCTTGACGGCCTTCTTCACCGACGCTGCCGACTTCCGGGCTTTCTTCGCCTCATAGCTCACCTCGTAATCCTGCCCGCCGGCGACGCGCGCACGGTCCTGCTTGCGACCACGCGCGATCTGCTTCTTGCATTCTTTGCCATTCAGGCCTCCCAATCGCGCCGCAGTTCCGTCGCGGCAAATCGGGGAACAACGAGCCCACCCCGAGCAACGTATTCAACCTGATGGACGCCTTGAAGCAGAGCATCCAGAGCGGTGGCAAGGCGCCGCCCGCGAAATCCACCAAGGCGAAGAAGGCGCCCGCCAAGCCGCGCCGCAACGCCGACTGAGACACAGTCTGGTCATTTCTGCCCTGCCTGTCGAGCAGCGCTACAGTCGTGCCTACCGGCGCCAGCCCGGCGCGAACGCGATGCCTCACGCTGCGCGTGTCGATTGAACGTCGCTATCGAGCAACCGGCCTAGTATCCGGCGTTCTTCCTCGATCCTCCGTCGATAGCGTTCGCGCTCTTGTTCCGAGGTCGCGCTATCCAGCAGGAATTGATAGTGACCGATGACTTTTCGCTGCCTCTTATGAGCAGTTGTTGCAGCCCATTCATGACGTGATCTCCTCGCAAGCCGCGCGATCGAACGAGGAGGGAAGTGGCGGAATGTCGGCCGCGAGGCCTTGCATCGCCGTGACTTCTTCGGCGAGCCGTCTTTCGATGAATTCGCGCTCGAGGTCGGAGAGCTGGGTCTGCAGCAGTCGCCGATACCGATGAATATTGTTGCGGTGAGCGCGCAGCTGTTCAAGCCGGTGGTCGAACAGTTCTGAGCTCCGGCGCCTTGCCTGTCCAAATCTTGACCGCCAGCGTCCCTCGAGGCGGTCGATGACCTGCTTCGGTAGCCTGATGTCTGTCATCTCGCGCTCCTATGCAGCCAGGCAGCGGTCGACGGAGCGCAGGCGGGCAGGCCGGCCGCCTGGCGGATGGCGCGGATCGCCGTCGAGCGCGCGAAGCGCTTCGAGGATGTCGCGGACAGGAACGGGCGATTTGAGCCCCTTGGATGCCCGCAAGGCGGGATTGGACGCTACAGCGCTGGCGTCCGAGGCCCAGGATGCCAGGAGAGCGCGCTTCTCGGCGAGGCTCAGGCGAGGATCCCGCACCACATCGTGCGGGGTCTCATATTCGTGGTGGGTGCAAGTCGGCAGATGAAAGCCAATAACGTTATGAGCAGGCGCGGTCGTCGGCCGCATGGATGCCTCCGTTCGAAAGACGAGTTGCTGAGAAGACGAAGCCGCGTCCCGTTCGTCGGACGCGGCTTCGCCGTTTCGATCAGGCGGCGACGCTTTCCAGCTGTCGGGGCGCCGTGTTCGACGCCGCATTGATGGCGATGCGTCGCGGCTTCATCGCCTCCGGCACTTCGCGCGCCAGCTCGATCCTGACAAGCCCGTTGTCGAACGCCGCGCTCTTGACCTCGACGTAATCGGCCAGGCTGAACTGGCGCTTGAACCTGCGCGTCGAGATGCCCTGATAGATGTATTCGCGCTCGGCCTTTTCGACCTTGACGCCTTCGACAGTCAGAACGTTCTGCTCCGCCGTGACAGAAATTTCGTCGGGCGCAAAACCGGCGATCGCGAGCACGATCTGATAGCGGTCTTCGGACAGCCGTTCGATGTTGTAGGGCGGGTAGTGATCTTCGCCGGCCCGGTGGGCTGCTTCGGCGAGATCAAAGAGCCGGTCGAATCCGATGGTCGACCGGAACAGGGGAGAGAAGTCGTATGTGCGCATAGCCAAATCCTCCATAGAGCAAGATGGATATGGACGGCACCGGACACGACCGGTGCCCGTCTCGCCTGGCCCCGAGGGCGACCAGGCCCCAGCCTCCGCGATGGGGCTGGCGCGAGAAAAATAAAAATCGGAGATGCCCTGTCAAGAACCCGGTCGAAAAAATTTTTGCGGTTAGGACCGCTGGATACGTAAGCGCATCAGCCGAACGCGGACGTGAAAGCCGGGGGGCGCAAATTCGTCGGCACCGGCCGAAGGACTAAGGGCACCCCGAAAAGCGGCCCCGGCGACCGTGGAAGCTGGGGCCAGTTTACTGGACGTTCTCAGTGCCGGTAGCGATGCGGCACAGAACAGGGCAGCCAATGCCACTGCATCCACTTCGTTCCTAATCGAAAAGGCCCCAGCATCCGGATCATGCTTGGGTCAAGTCGGATCGCCGAGCCGCTGTCCGCCGAGAAGCAGCGATCGTCGCTATCAGGGCTGAAAAAATACGAAATGAAAATTACGTGCCC
>NZ_LFIQ01000025.1:117049-118011 GCF_001189245.1 Bradyrhizobium pachyrhizi
TCCCAGGTTGGGGCCGCTTCCAGTTCACTGCGAACTTGATCGCCGCCAATTCACATAGTTCAATGACTGGGCGCCCACACCCTAGACGTTAATTGCCGGGTTGGTATTTCACGGATGGTAGTTGCAATGGAATTAATTGGACGCCCGATGCGAAGCCGCTTCCTCGTTCGGAAAGGAAGCACTGGTTGGATGGTCTACGACAGCGAACTCAAAGGGCCAGCGCAGATAAGAAAAGATGGCCCCTTTGCCGAGAAGCTAACCAAAGAACAAGCTGAGATTTTAGCGGAGGGGCTGGCGAACCAAGCGGCGCAGATTCGCAAAATCTGATACTTACCTCTCGGGCATGCTTAAATTCAATTTTTAACTGCCGACCGTTGGGCAATCTGTCGCGGGAGCATATGCATGACTCCGGGTACTGCCGCTTGTTCTCGACGAAGCCAATTTGCGTACGTGGCGAAGTCAGCTCGAAGAACGGTGCCTAGCCCCGCCATTTCTCTCGAAAGGAGCGACGGCGAAGGGTTCACGGCGGATTCGCAAAGTACGCGTGCTGGTGATCGCAAATCTGGTGGCCTGCGCCGCCGTCCTTTTCGTATTGGCTGCGCCCCGTCCCGCCACAAGTAATGTTGCGCTCGGTGACCGGTGGCAATGCAGCAAGGCCGGGTTTGTCTTCACGACTTGCCGCCAGATCCCGCCAGCGCCGAAAACCGATGTCGATTTTACAGGGGTCGTCGGGAGATCAGCGACCAGAGGGTCGCACGCTTTTCTGTGGGACGGGACGTTGGGGATGACACATGGCGGTCCGTTTCGGGAGGAGCTGGCGTGCGGCCCAGGCACCGGCTCTTCTTCCAAACGTCTGTGTGAGCCAAGCAACAGTCGTTTGACGCAAAGGCCTGCTAGGTAACCGATACTTGGATTTTCAGGGCCCCAGCGCCGGGAATGACAGGGCGCCGCCGGGACAAACC
>NZ_LFIQ01000025.1:118021-120613 GCF_001189245.1 Bradyrhizobium pachyrhizi
ACGCGTGAGAGAGGCGTCTCCAGTATGCATGGCAATAAAATCATTACCAAGACTATGTTGGTCGCGCTGGCCATCGGCATTGCCGTATGGGCCACGATGGGCGCTCCCCAGCCGGACACAAATTCGGCCGTTCATCTCGCCAGCTGGAGATGAGCCGAGCGGGCGCTCGGGCCTGCTCGTTATCGCATTTAGCTAGTCTGGACCTTGGCACCCTCCTCGTTCCGGATGCTCCTAGGGGCCGCTGGGGACATCCCGCGCAGAGCATGAGCGCGCCGCATTTTCGTCACGCAAAAACGGCCGGCCTGCTCATCCAGCATTCACATTCAACTTCCTACAGTTTGGGGGCCTTAGATTCCACGAGAGGAAACCATGAAACTTAAATTGCACTTGTTGGACTTGCTGCGCTCGGCAGCCTTGCTGCGGCAGGAAGCGCGTCGGCGATGCCGCTCGCCATACTTTCTCCCGCTTCAAACGTCGAGAACGTCGCCGTAGTCTGCGGCCCGAACGGCTGTGTCCGCACGGCGCCCGTCTACAGGGGGTACGGCTACGGTTACGGCTATCGTGGCTACGGCGCCCGTCGTTACGGATACGTGCACAGGGGCTACGGTTATCATAGGGGTTACGGCTATCACGGCGGTTATCGCCGCTGGTGATTTCGCGCAAAAGCCCGTCGGTAGGATTGATCTGCATCACTCGCGTGTGTTGACCGCGCTGCTACCGCTGTGTTGCGGGGACAGGGCCAGTTGGAAGACCGCCGCCGGGATGCTGCATTTCAAGCCCGGCGGCGTACTTTTTGGGATCAGATCCAGGCCGTCCCCCAGTCAGGCAGATGATCCGGAATCGGCTTATCGAACAGCGGCACCCGTCACGGCAAGGCCCGCGCCTTCGATAGCGCTCTCTGCATACTCGACTTTGCCTTTCCATTCGAAATGAAAGACTTGCCCCTTTCGGTGCGCGCTCACCGTCTGGGCCGGCTTCTGATTAATGGAACAGCAACGTCGTTTGCATAAGATGTAGTCCACTCGCTGCAGGACGCTCGAAAATGACCGAGTACGTCATCAGGGAAGTTGGCCTTCGCCAGTGGCTCGTGTTTGCCGATCGGCGAAGCATCGCTTTTTGCGCCGACGAAGATGAGGCGGTGAAAGCCATGACCGAACATAGTGCGCGCCGCGGTCGACCGCCGGAAACAATGGAAATTGCGTTAAGGGGGAAACCCGCCGGGGCGTGAACCGGTCGCTAGGCTAAGTTGACGGCTGCAACGGCCATCGTCTGCCTTAGCTTGTAGTGCCAGCCCTCCGGGCCGATCGTGTCGGTGCCGGGCCATTCCTCGCCCGCGTCTTCGTACCGGTTCACGTACTCGAGAACCGCCGCGACGTTGGCCATGGTGGGAGTCGTTGGAGCCAGATTCCATGCCGCGTCTTTCTCCGCATGGCAGCATGCCGATTGATGGTCGTCGGCATCCCAATAGGCCTCGGAGCGATACTCAGTGGCATCGGTCGCCGTGGTGGATGCGCTGGGGTCTGCGGCGGCCTGTCTGTGCTTTGCGATACCTTCCAGCGCCGGAACAGCGGCGGAGCTGACGGCCCCGGTCTGATAGCGCCGCCTGGCTCCGTTGAGGGCTGACGAGGCTGCCCGGTTGCCGGACAGCAATATAAGGTCGAATGCGACCGACCATCCACTGTGACGTTGTAAGAACAGCGGTAGTCTTTGCAGAAAACAATGACGCGCGTTGCCCCCGTTTCGCGCATCTCGACGAACGTGATCTTGGTGGGAAAGTCTCGCATGGGCTGAATTACTGCGCTTGCTGGTGCAGCCCGCAATAGCACGACAAATTGCGTATTAGCGGCCGCTCCAACGCAAGGCGTCGGTCAAGATCGCGCAGCCCGGGAAAAGACCTTCTCGTACCCGTTCAAGCGCGGCCAGCTTGTGGCATTGCGAACGAACTCCGCATTAAACGCGGCCGCAAGAAAGTCCCCGTGCATCGTTGGAACCCTGTCACCAGAACAATTGTTGTCTTGATGCACCGGCGGAGGCCGCGGAAGTGGCAGACGAACTTGAATATTCGGGTCACCATGCACGCTCGAATACCAAGCTTTTGCCGTCATGGAGCTGTCCCGGGTGGTGATCCGCGCCGCGGATGGCGACGTGGTGCCGTTTCCAAGGCCGTAGCCTGAGATGGAATTGTTTCTCCGCCCCACCGTCATAGTCGGCGAGACGAGCCGATACGGGTTTTCTTCTGGCAGTCGGGGGCGGTTGGCTGACCAGAAGCGTCAATCAGATGCTTCCGTCCTATGGTGAGTTCCTGCGTGCCGCGCACAAAGTAGCAATCGGGAGCGTGCTAACAATGGCTCGTCGGGTTCGCGCCCGATCTACAACTGGCCTCAGCACCGGCCCTAGGCCACCCCCAAAGTGCTGAGCCGTTTCTTCAGGACACCTGATGCCGGCGCACTTCTCCGATCGCCATGTTGAGGATAGGGAGGTGATCGGCGGCGAGCTGTCGCTGAATGAGGCTAACAGCCCATCCCTCCGGGATAGCGTCCAGCACTCGGTCAACGGCTTCTTCGCGCGAGGTCGCAGCGAGCCAGATTTGGA
>NZ_LFIQ01000025.1:120623-123287 GCF_001189245.1 Bradyrhizobium pachyrhizi
TTCGTTTCAAAAATCTTCACATAAGATAAGGCCGGAACTGGAGTGGGACATGGCTCCTGACACGCCTAAGTAAATGCGCCGGGCAGGCCCCGGTTGGACGCTTACGGAGTAGAAGGGATCGACAATTACCGCTGAAACCCTGCCAATGGAGACCTTCTTGCCTTTGCGTTCGGTGCTATGATTGGGGCACCAACGGCAGTGCAACATCTGGTTTTGGGGGCTTATCTTGGCGCCAAAAAGAGAGTCGGGACTTCAACGCGAACCTCTCGTCAGCGAGCCGGCCCTGGAACGTGCCGAGCGCTTGGCCAATCTGCTGGCCGCCATAGTTGAATCCAGTGACGACGTGATCGTTAGCAAAAATCTCGATGGCATTATTACAAGCTGGAATAAGGCGGCAGAGCGCATCTTCGGCTACGCGGCCGCCGAGGCGATCGGCCGGCCTATTACACTTGTGATCCCGGAGGACCGACAAAGCGAAGAACGTCAGATTTTAACTCGCATTCGACGAGGTGAGCGCATCGACCATTTTGAGACTGTTCGGCGACGTAAGGATGGTAGCTCAATCATCGTTTCGCTGACCGTTTCTCCCGTCAAAGATGCCCACGGCAACATCGTTGGCGCATCAAAGATTGCTCGAGATATTACCGAGCAGAAACGAACTCAGGAGCAGATTAGCATTCTGGCTCGCGAGGCGGAGCACCGAAGCAAGAACATCCTCGCGAACGTACAGGCAATTATCAATCTTTCTCGGTCTGACAGCTCCGAGAGCCTCAAGGAAGTGATCAGCGGGCGCATCCAAGCGTTGGCAAATGTTCACTCGCTGTTTGTTGAAACGCGGTGGGTCGGAGCAGAAGTCTCGGCGATCGCCAAGCAGGAGCTCGCCCCTTATCTCCAAGAAGGCCACGTAAAGCGGATTGTGATGGAGGGGCTGCAAACCGTAATAGAACCCACCGCTGCGCAGGCGATTGCTGTGGTTTTACATGAATTGGCAACCAACGCTGCCAAGTATGGAGCGCTATCTAACGCTAAAGGCCGGATTAGATTGGCGTGGTCACGCACCGAGGATGGACAGCTAATGCTTCGCTGGACCGAATTGGGCGGTCCGAGGGTAACTGCGCCCGAACGCAAGGGCTTTGGTAGTCGCCTCATCGAAGGAACGATCGCCCCACTTGGCGGCAAGGTGCTCTTTGACTGGCGCGCGGAAGGACTAGTTTGCGAAATCGCCGTTCCGACGTAATCCCAATAGCTTGGCTCCGCTGCTCTTAGCCACCAACTCTCCTCATGGCCCATCGCGACATATTGCGCTGCCCCACGAACTTGGTCGCAATGGTCGCTATAGAAGTAAAGCGGACGTACTCACCAGTCACATGACGCCGCCGGGTTTATAGGTACACGGCCTAGCTAAACGCGTATGCGGTCATGCTGGCGATGAGAACCAAGACACCCAGCACCGTAACAGACGCAAATGTCCGCTCCACTCCGTTCATGTCTTCCATGTCTATTCTCCCTGTCAGGAGGGCGACCGTTGCAATGTTTCAGGAGCGGCGTCGTTAACCTTCGTGAATCGCGCTTCGTAATTTACGAAGTTCACTGGTACGTTCCGACGGCGTGTCCAACCAAAATGATGGCCCAACACTCTGGGGCCGACGGGCCAGTGCTGGGGCCGACGCTGCCAGATAGGCGCAACTATCCTGCCAGGCCCAATTCGATTCGCAAGCCCGGACTTTGATACCTCCAGCGAGGGTACCCGCTGAATCAAAAAGGGGCCGATCACGCGACGGCCCCTTGCCGGACAAATGAAAATTGCTTCGGAATGAAAACTAGCCCCGGCACTTGAAATCCTAGAATCAAACGGCACGGATGCTGATTCCGTAAAATCACGGAGCGGCGAAGTGTCCCAGACGGAGGCCAGCGCCAGTTGGAGGCTTTTTAGAAAACGGCCCCAGCGAGGGGTTACCCCGCTGGGGCCGGGTCGACGTCATCACCTAAGGGATCGGCTATTAGAGGAGGAGCCCAACGCCGACGACGAGTGCCAGAACGATATTACATGTGGTGAGATGACACACGGTTACAGGATGCCACGGAAAAGCTCTCCCTGCATTTGCATAGGCAACTCAGATAGCGTGCCCTAATTCGCGAATGCCGCAGCAGCCGATAAGAAGCTGTAGCCGTCAAGAAAAGATAAGATCCCCAACCAACACTACGCCGATGACGCCCAAAACTACGATGATGAGAATCCACATCTCGGCGTTCGTCATGGCTGCGCTCAGAAAAGAAAATGGCCCCAGCGAGGGAGCACCAGCTGAGGCCAAGGAAACCACTCAAACCAAGCGGTGCCTAAACGTCGCCGATTGCAACTTTGTTCCCGAAAAGGAAATGGCCCAGCGATCGCAGAAGCCGGGGCCAGAGCGCAGCTGGGCGACTCAGTGCTCCAAGATATCCGGCGTGAAATCCCAGTGGAGAAAGCAGCGCTTCATCCGGTTCACGGCGATGATCGCGAATGTACCCCGGGTCTTCGGGGGCAAGAGCCGGGGCACGTTCATCGCTCCTATGCCGCTCTGCCGCGAGCGACGCATTGCTAACGACGCTTCGAAGGTACCGTCCTAGCGACTTTTTCATCGCCATCCCGAGCCAGGCGCTCAACTCGCTTGCGGCTATTGCCGA
>NZ_LFIQ01000025.1:123297-144660 GCF_001189245.1 Bradyrhizobium pachyrhizi
GCCTTCTTCGACGCCGCCGACTTCCGGGTTTTCCTCGCCTCGTAGCTCACCTCGTAATCCTGACCGCCGGTGACGCGCGCACGATCCTGCTTGCGGCCGCACGCGGCCTGCTTCTTCGCTTTCTTCGCCATTCAGGCCTTCCAAATCGCGCCGCCAGATCCTATCCCGAAAATCGGGGAGATCTCATCGCATGAAAAGCCAAGTAATACTGGCGATGAGTACTGCAAACGACACCGCCGCAGCGCAGACGAAGGCGACTTCCACGCCATCGAAATGGTGGTGATCCATTTGCATGGTGTGGCCTCCTTAGATCGGCGCACGCGGGCTTGCGGACAGAAGCCACTCCGCCAAATGGGCAGTGGTTTCGTCGTGCCTCGCTCGTCTTAGCAGCGACTCGCGCTCTCGACCTGGGGGGAGTGCCTTAGCCCGTCTGCGTAGCTCTCTGGCTTCCTTGGTAAGGCGTTCTTCAAGGGGGTATATCTGCTTTACTCTGCGCCGCCGCTTCATAGCTCCTCTCTCCAAAGCTGA
Source organism: Bradyrhizobium pachyrhizi (assembly GCF_001189245.1). Lineage (GTDB taxonomy): Bacteria > Pseudomonadota > Alphaproteobacteria > Rhizobiales > Xanthobacteraceae > Bradyrhizobium > Bradyrhizobium pachyrhizi. Next base: position 123,826 of record NZ_LFIQ01000025.1, read on the forward strand.
CGTTGATGTACCAAAAATGCAGAAAACCGAATGAGCGGAAAAGTTCCAAGAGAGGACGGGGCTTAACTCGCAAAACTGTCCCTCAGCACCTAGCATGCTTAAATTCGTGACTGCTGACGTTGGAAACTGGTTCCGGCCTGGCCCTAGTGGTTTCATAGATCAAGTATGACGGCTATCGCCTGCGTCTCGTGCACGACCGAGATCGCGTCCAGGTGATCGCCAAGGGTGGCCATGATCGGACCAAGCGATTTCCATGGATCGTGAGTCCGCCCTGAAGACGGGATTACCCAGGTGATGATCATCGAAACTGGCTTGCACCTAAATCCGAAGCATCCCTAGTGCAATCGATCCGCCGTAGAAACTCTCATCTCGGCCGCGCAAGACCATGTTAGCGCCCACATAGAAGGTCTTAGCTCTATTCGGCTTGTTTCGACCCAAGCGGGGAGATCTGACTCTCTGGTCACCGCTTTGTGGGCGGTCTGCCGGCCATGAGCGTGTTCAGCCCTCAGGTCGCACGACAGCGCATTTGCAGGCGCGTCAGCGATCACCTTCTGCACTACCCTTCCCGAGCTTAGTAATGTCCGTGCCTCCTTTTGCCGAGTGATGGCGCGTCACCTTCCTTCGTCGCCTCGCTGCGCGGGCAAGATTCAAGCGAGCCGCTTCGGTTCGAAATGGTATCGACCTCTTGCCCGTTTGCTGGAGCGAGATCTCCCGATGCTGCAGTGCGTCGCGAGATCTCCCGCTGCTGCAGTGCGTCGAGGTCACGCAGATACTCCCGCTCGAGATTCTCTAGAGCTGTTCGCACGCTGCCTAGCGGAAGTTCTAAGGCGATAGCAGCGCATCGTTTGATGCGGCCACACAAGACTTCTCGTCGGATTGTCAAAATGCGTCGCTTGGCCATTAAAGTCTTGCATCCGAACAGAGTCAGCTGCGGACCAAGCTACGCAGTCGAACGATTTTCATCAACCATCAGCGTTACTGGGCGACACTCACGCTTCGGCGATGCAGGCTTGTCCGATATGTGCTCCGTTAAGCCAAGCCCATTTCGCGGATTTGCGTCTGCAGGTAGATCGACATCTTTTACTCCTGAGCCTGCGCAGGTCGATGATCGATATTCTCCGCCGCAGACCAACGATGCGCGCAGTTACTACTCCATCACAGTTGCTCGGCACCTTTGTATCTTTCCATACGACGGTTAGTAGCGAAGCAAGTGTATCTTTCAACCTCCGCAATCCGCTCATCGCGGAGGGCCATCTTTTGCATTTCAAATCTCAGCCATACCCGCGGCCGTCAGGACAGGGAGCGTATCCTGAATTTCGACGAACCCCATCTGATTGAGCTTCTGAACGTCGGCCGGATCCAGCGGACTGACGACAAAGCGTTTGGCGCGAATATCCCGCAAGACCCAGCGAAGTCGGATAGCCTCGTCCAAGGGTAAACTCTTCAGCTCACTCATACTGCCGAACAATCCTTCCATCACGCCGCGCGGGCGCGCAGCTCAGGCTGGCGAAGCTTGTCCAGCAGTTGCTGCTCTTCGTGGATGCGTTGGCGAAAGCCCTCGCGCTCCAGTTCCGAGGTCGCGGTATCAAGGAGATACTGGTAATGACCGATGATCTTCTCGCTACCGCGAATGAGTATCGCCTGAAGGTCGATCATGGGTGGTTTTCTCCCGATGTCTCGGCGGCCGGGATCGACATCGGGCGTGCGCCGAGAGGCGGGACGCTAGATGCCACACATTGCATGACATCAAGCTCCTCGGCGAGGCGCCTCTCGATGAACTGACGCTCCAAGTCGAAGAGCTGCGTACCCATAAGCCAGCGATAACGGCGGATGTTGTTTCGGTGCTCTCGCAGTTGTTCAAGGCGCTGGTCGATCAATCTGGAATGTTGCGTCTCCTTCGAGCAATACCTTGACGACCACCGGGCTTCAATCCTGTCCACGACTTGCTTTGGTAGCTTGATATCGGTCATGGCAGGCTCCTAGGCTGCAAGGCGACGCATTGTCGAGCGCATGCGAGGTGCTTATCTCCCAGCGGATGCTCGAACTTTCGTTGGTTTTGGAATGATGGCTTCAGATCATTCAGACAGGTAAGCGCGGTCGTCGGCCGCATGGCTGCCTCCGTCCTGTAGACGATATCGATGTGAAGGCTGCGTACCGATTTCCGGCACGCAGCTCGGGCCGGGTCAGGCCGCAGATTCGAGCTGTCGCGGCGGTCTCGTCTGCGCTGCATTGATCGTAATCCGCCGCGGCTTCATGGTCTCGGGGATTTCGCGCGCAAGCTCAATCTTGAGGAGCCCGTTGTCGAATGCGGCGCCTTTGACCTGTACGTAATCGGCCAGGCTGAACTGCCGCTTGAACCTCCGGGTAGAGATGCCACGGTAGAGGTATTCGCGCTCGGTCTTTTCGACCTTGTTTCCTTCGACGGTAAGTACGTTCTGCTCGGCCGTCACCGAAATCTCGTCGGACGAGAAGCCTGCGACCGCGAGTGCAATCTGATAGCGGTCTTCCGCCAGCCGTTCAATGTTGTAGGGGGGAAAGTTGTCCTCCTCACCCGACCGATTGGTCATCTCGGCGAGATCGAAAAGACGGTCGAAGCCGATGGTTGACCGGAAGAGAGGAGAGAAGTCGTATGTGCGCATAGCCAAATCCTCCAGGGAGCAAGATGGATATGAACGGCACCGGGGACACGACCGGTGCCCGTCTGGTCTGGGTCCGGATTGGCACCCAAACACCGCCCCGTTAAGTTGGGGTGGCGCGGCAAAAATTAGGCAGCAGATTGATCGCGTCAAGAGCCACTCAGAAAAAAAATTGGTGATCCTCGCCGGCCACTCATGATGATTCCGTTGGCGGCGCTCCAGAAACCTTGCCGCGCCGATCTACCGCGATGCAATAGGCCGCATGGATGCCGCCCCTTCCTGATCCGATCGATGCCCTGCTGAGAGCTGAAAACTTCCCTTCTCGATACTTCAGAGGTGCTCGCTTGCGCTCGGAGCTGGCGCGATCATGGCGACCGAGAAGAAGCATACCGGCCCGTCACAGCCAGCTACGGCTCGCTGCAAAGACCGGCATGACCAAGCGAAGGTTTTGGAGGCGATCATGCGCCTAGACGCGATCGCGCGAAACCATAAACAGCGACCAACATTCCTTTGCCAGCCTGCCAAAACACGAGGCGACAACATCGTCTAAGAGGACGATTTATCCTTGGCCGACCGCGAGGTTGCCAGCCGGCTTCGCAGTTCGCTAGCCTTCGTCTCGCAGTCCAAGGCGAGCGTCAACAACCGACCCTTGGCCGCGCTATCGCAATCTCAGAGGCTTGTCGCCGAAGCTCTTTGGCCTTTCAAAAGGCGCGCGACTTCTGTCGGCATCACCACAGGTTAATAGCACAGGGTCTTTGCCCAAAGTCCCTGCGCTACTTTCCACTTCAACGGCGGTCAGCTAAGGGTCGGACATCGTTGGGTCCGATCCTGCCCAGGTTGCAGGATGCTCCACGGCGTCACGTTGGGCGACATCAGTATGTCGATCCTCAGCCTTGGAGCTTTCGTTTCCCACTGCATTCAGCGGATTGACTCGAGGTACGCAATCGGCGGCGATGGCCGAACGTCAGCGGGTATTGCGGTCGTTCTGGGCGGACTATTCAGCCCCCAAGCAGCCAGAGATGGCATCGCCAGCGCCGATGCCAGCGACGCCGTCAGAAGACGGCGCCATAAGCGCTGTGTGGAGTTCTTGCGCTTCTCCGCACGAGCGGAGCCAATGGTGTGATCCATGATCATCTCATCCTCCTGTCGTTAATATTAACCCATGCGATGGTTACGAAGCTTGAGACCGCGTGCGAGCAGCGGCGTCTGTATGCCCTCCTATCTATCTTCGGTTTCCTTGATCGGCAAAAATCGCGCCCAGCCGCCACGCAAGCGGCCGGGCGCGGCTCCTGTCAGAAGTCCATTGGTGGCGCGGCCGTTGAAGCAAGCTCAGCTTTCTTGGGCTTGTCGGCCACCAGCGCTTCGGTAGTGATCAACAGCGAGGCCACCGAAGCCGCATCCTGCAGGGCGGTTCGCACGACCTTGGCCGGATCGATCACACCGGCTTTCACGAGGTCCTGATATTCGCCGGTCGCCGCATTGAAGCCCCAGCTATAGCTGCTGCTTTCGAGGAGCTTGCCGACGACCAGCGAGCCGTCCTCACCCGCATTCTGGATGATCTGCCTGGCCGGGACCTGGATCGCGCGACGAACGATGTCGACGCCCGCCTTCTGGTCCGAATTTGTCGTTTTGATACCATCGAGCGCCTTCAGCGCACGCAGCAACGCCACGCCGCCACCGGGAAGGATGCCTTCCTCAACAGCAGCACGTGTCGCGTGAAGGGCATCGTCGACACGGTCCTTGCGCTCCTTGACCTCGACTTCGGTTGCGCCGCCGACGCGGATGACCGCCACACCGCCCGCCAACTTCGCCAGCCGCTCCTGCAGCTTCTCGCGATCGTAGTCGGAAGTGGTCTCCTCGATCTGGGCCTTGATCTGCGCGACTCGCGCCTCGATGTCCTTCTTGGCGCCGGCACCGTTGACGATGGTCGTGTTCTCCTTGTCGATCACAACCTTCTTCGCGCGGCCGAGCATGTTGAGCTTTACGTTCTCGAGCTTGATGCCAAGGTCCTCGGAGATTGCGGTGCCGCCGGTGAGGATCGCGATATCCTCAAGCATCGCTTTGCGACGATCGCCGAAGCCCGGCGCCTTCACGGCCGCGACCTTAAGTCCGCCACGTAGACGGTTGACGACAAGCGTCGCAAGGGCTTCGCCTTCAACGTCCTCGGCCACGATGAGGAGCGGCTTGCCGGATTGGACCACCCCTTCGAGCAGCGGCAGCATCGACTGCAGGCCGGACAATTTCTTCTCGTGGATCAGGATGTAGGGATCTTCGAGCTCGACACGCATTTTCTCGGTGTTCGTAACAAAATAGGGCGAGACATAACCGCGGTCGAACTGCATGCCCTCGACCACCTCGAGCTCGGTGTTGAGGTGTTTGGCCTCCTCGACCGTAATCACGCCTTCATTGCCCACCTTCTGCATCGCATCGGCCAGGAAACGACCGATCTCGCTGTCACCATTGGCGGAGATAGTGCCGACCTGAGCGATCTCGTCATTAGACGTGACTTTCTTCGCGTGGGTCTTGAGGTCGTTGACGATGGCGTCGACCGCGAGATCGATGCCTCGCTTGAGATCCATCGGGTTCATCCCGGCCGCGACCGATTTCGCGCCTTCCTTGACGATGGCTTGCGCCAGAACAGTCGCCGTGGTCGTGCCATCACCGGCGAGGTCGTTGGTCTTCGACGCAACCTCGCGCACCATCTGGGCGCCCATGTTCTCGAACTTGTCTTCGAGCTCGATCTCCTTGGCGACAGTAACGCCATCCTTGGTAATGCGCGGCGCGCCAAATGACTTCTCGATCACCACGTTGCGCCCCTTCGGGCCGAGGGTGACTTTCACCGCATTCGCCAGCGTGTCCACGCCCCGCAGCATGCGCTCGCGGGCCTCGGTTGAAAATTTGACTTCCTTGGCAGCCATGATCCTGATCTCCTTTCTATTCGATGACTGTCAGCTTCTTTTGCGACCTTACGCCGCCTTCTTCAGCTTGCCGTGGTGTTCGACGACGCCGAGAAGATCACTCTCCTTCATGATCAGCAGATCCTGGCCATCGATCTTCACCTCGGTGCCTGACCACTTGCCGAACAGGACTCGATCTCCGACCTTCACGTCGAGCGGGACCAACTGGCCTTGTTCGTTTCGCCCGCCGGGACCCGCGGCGATGACCTCGCCTTCTTGCGGCTTCTCCTTTGCTGTGTCGGGAATGATGATGCCGCCGGCGGTCTTTTCCTCGGCGTCGATGCGGCGCACGAGCACGCGGTCGTGCAATGGACGGAAATGCATGCACATCCTCCTTAATGGGTGTAGCGATGTCATAGACCGGGGCCGGAACCGGCCCCCGGCGGGAAAGGAATTAGGTTCGTGGCAGGGGGCTTCAAGAGGGCGGTCAAAAAATTTTGGCAGTCCATTTGGTCGACTGCTAAACTACTATCGATGGCGACCTTCGACGCTTCGCGACGCCTCACCGCTGCCGCAGGTTCGTGCAAACTGTAAACGACCGTCATTCCAAGTAGTCCGGAGGGTCGGCTTGCCCGGCTTGAGAAGCTCAGGAAGCTTTCCGCACAAGTGCAAGGCGTGCCTGAGGACCGATGCGTGAAGTTGGGCGCCGACCCGGGCGAGCTTCATGGATTCGTCCAGAGGATCCTGCCATCAATCCGGCAATTCCGGCTGTGGACCGAGAGCAGGACAGAAACGGTTCGTCAACGTACTTCGTCCCCTCCGTGGATCTTCATGTGGTTTGAGCCTTGGACGAGGAGCATCTTCCTTGTCCTGACCGGCGGCACCCTTTAGGAGGTCGTGCTCCTCGATTTGCTGCCGGCGACGATCGGCAACAGCTGGGTCAAAAGCACCTCAACCTTGTTGGGGCGTCGTAGAGATGATCTGCCTCAGGCCGCGCGCCGCCGCCCGGCCGGACGCTCTACTGCGAGCCGGTCTTGAAAAATGGGCCAGCTCTCCTAAGTCGATCGCCGCCGAATCCCATGTGGGATTGGCGAGCTCCGAGGATTTGTTCCTCGCACAATGTTAGTTGCAGGAGGATGGGACAATGAAGACCCCTTATTTGCCGTCTTGGCCCCACTGGAACGAGATCATCCCAGGCATGGTGAGGCAGCTGAGCTGGCTCTCCAGTTCGTTCAAAGACTGGCTTACCAGGCTTCAGGCTTGGAAGAGCAAACGCTAACCGGGAGGGCAAGCTATGCGTCGTTGGCTCGTTGCGTCCGCCCTCTTGGCCGCAGCGTCTAGCATCACTCAGGTTGCGGGCAAGGAACGGGCGCTCCCGAAGCAGCAAGTTCAGCCCACCGCAACGCTTCGCGCCAGCCGTCTGACGGAACGATCGCTCGCCGGAGGATCGATGCGAAGCGCCTCAACGGGACATCGGATTTCCGCGCGAAGGACCTGATCCGCGATATTTGCAGGGGGTGCTCGTCCTAAATTGCGAGCATGGGCAGCGCAGTTTCATCGCGCGGATTTGGTCGCGCGATGATCGTTCGAGATATTTGCAGGCGCGCCGTTGGAAGCGAACGATGTCCGTTCAATCTGCCGCTTAAACGCTCGTTCAAAAACGTGAAAAGTGGCCATCCGCTTGAACCTCCGGCGCGCGTCGGCGTTTGTAGCCTTTTTAGTCAGGAGGATCTTATGAAGGGGAAGGCTGCTCTGATCGCCATTGCGGCTTTGGCTTTCACGCCGAGCGCAATGGCAATGCCGAATGGCCTGCCGCAGGCGCATCAGATTGCCAAGAGCAAGCCCAACGCTGAGCAGGTCCGCTGGATCTGTAATCCGTGGGGCCGATGCTGGTGGCGTCCGACGTTCTACGGCGCCTACGCCTATTATCCGCCGCCCCCGGTTTACTATCGGCCCCCGGGCTTTTACGTCGGCCGGCCATGGTGGCACCGCCGCTGGCACCATTGGTAGTGACCGTCAACGGCACCGGAAGGTCTTTCCGGCCGTTGACGAAACAACGGCAGGATCGCCAACTCGAGTGCAATCCGGCACCACGCGCCGAGCTAGTTTGACATGGCTGGCGCAGGCCGAGGGGAGCGGTTTCGGTGCGCCTCAAGCGCCTTCCCAATATGGAGCTACGCTTTGTGGAAGCGGTGCAATGCCGCTTCCTGCGTGCGGTCACCCCAGTCAAAATCCTCGTCGGCTCGGAACGACGGTGCGCGCCTCAACTCGTCGTCCTCGATGTCGAGCTCGCAAGAATCGAGCTTTGGATTGTAGCGCAACCGGCCCCAAGGCAAGGGAATCAGGTTGGTGCGGGAGCCGAAAAGCCCGCCAACACTGAGCACGGCATACAACAATTTCCCCGATGCCTTGTCGATCATCAACCACTCGATGTGACCAAGCACGGCACCATTGGGCCATCGCACTGCCATGCCCACGACGTGATCGCTTGCGATGAGTTGATGTGGTCCAGTCGTGGCCTTGACCATCATCTCGCCCTCCATCACTTGAGATGAAGCTTTGGCATGAGTTGGCTTCTGTTATCCTCGCCCATTGTCTTCTTGAGTTCAGTGGCGAACCCATAGTTTCGTGGCAGGCACCGCATCAGCCGAGGCCCCTTCGACAACAGCAGGCAGCACGACGGATTTTCGGCATCGATGCCGACAAATGCAGTCTGCAACTACGTAGTCGGTCATGCGCCGCTCTACTCGCTTCGACCGCCCTCAAGCCACTCGACCTTTTGGATCATATACGTCTTACCGCCGCCCGGTGTCTCAACGAAAACGGTTTCACCTTTGCTCTTACCGATTAGAGCCCTGGCGATCGGTGAAGTCACGGAAATCCTGCCAGCGCTTGCGTTTGCCTCGGGCTCGCCAACGATCTGCCAGATCCGCTTTTTGCCACTGTCCTCATCGATCAGCGTCACGGTGGCACCGAACTTGATCGCATGGCCGGACAGCTTCGATACATCGATAATGTCAGCGCGCGCGAGCTTGTCCTCCAATTCGGCGATTCGCGCTTCATTCAGTTCCTGTTCTGCGTGGGCCGCCTGATATTCAGAGTTCTCGATCAGGTTAGCATCGTCGGCAATCGCCTGCCGAATTCTCTGAACTAGGTCCGGGCGAGCCACTCGGATGCGGTGTCTGAGTTCGGCATCAAGGACAGCGTGACCCGCAGCAGTTATTGGAAATTTTGTCATCGCCTTGTTACTTGTGTCGACTAGTTCGCAGAACGCTGAAAGGAGGGATCCGCCAGCGCTCTTCCAAATGCGCTAACCATCGCCGCAGCCTCATGATCCCCGCGATCATCAAGGACGCGATAGAGCAATTCTGCGCTCTCTCGGAATGCTGCCAAAAGGGCTGGCTCACGTTCGCACAAGACGCCTGCAATGCAGAGAGCGAGTGCCTCCGTCCCCATTTTGACCTGCGCTAAGGGATCTGCCACGGATCTTCTCCGGACTTTGAGTTAGATGCCTGCACTGACTGACGCCTAGTAGTCCATCGGGGGCGCGGTGGGCGCGTGTGCCTCGGCTTTCTTGGATTTGTCCGCCACCAGTGCTTCCGTCGTGATCAACAACGCGGAGATCGAAGCGGCGTCCTGCAACGCCGTGCGAACGACCTTCGTCGGATCGATCACGCCGGCTTTCACCAGGTCCTCGTACTCGCCGGTGGCGGCGTTGAAGCCCCAAGTGTATTGATCATTCTCGAGCAACTTGCCGACGATCAATGAGCCGTCTTCGCCGGCATTCTGCACGATCTGCCGCGCCGGCATCTGGATCGCGCGGCGAATGATGTCAACGCCGGCCTTCTCATCCGGGTTTGCGATCTTGATACCCTTAAGCGCTTCCTGCGCCCTTAGCAGCGCCACGCCCCCGCCGGGAAGGATACCTTCCTCGACTGCGGCGCGTGTGGCGTGAAGCGCGTCATCGACCCGGTCTTTGCGCTCCTTGACCTCGACTTCCGTGGCGCCGCCCACGCGGATAACAGCGACTCCTCCTGCCAGTCTGGCGAGCCGCTCCTGAAGCTTTTCGCGGTCGTAGTCGGAGGTGATTTCCTCGATCAACGTTTTGATCTGGCCAACGCGCGCCTCGATATCTTTTTTCGCGCCGGCGCCGTTGACGATGGTCGTGTTGTCTTTGTCTACAACCACCTTCTTGCCGCGACCAAGCATACTGACTGTGACGTTCTCAAGCTTGATGCCGAGATCTTCGGTGATCATCTTGCCGCCGGTAAGGATGGCGATGTCCTCGAGCATGGCCTTGCGGCGCTCGCCAAAACCCGGAGCTTTCACAGCGGCGACCTTCAGGCCGGCGCGAAGCCTGTTGACCACGAGAGTGGCCAGCGCCTCACCCTCGATATCCTCTGCGATCACGAGCAGGGGCTTGCCCGATTGCACCACGGACTCCAGCAGCGGCAGCATCGCCTGCAGTCCGGACAGTTTTTTCTCATGGATCAGGATGTAGGCGTCGTCGAGCTCCACCCGCATTTTTTCCGCGTTTGTGACGAAATAGGGCGAAACGTAGCCGCGGTCGAACTGCATTCCCTCGACGATTTCGAGCTCTGTGTTGAGGCTCTTGGCTTCCTCGACGGTGATCACGCCGTCATTGCCTACCTTCATCATGGCGTCGGCTAGAAACTTGCCTATTTCCGCATCTCCGTTCGCGGAAACCGTAGCGACCTGCGCGATTTCCTCGTTGGCGGTCACCTTCTTGGCATGCCCCTTGAGGTCGTCCACGACCGCATCGACCGCAAGATCGATGCCGCGCTTGAGGTCCATCGGATTCATGCCGGCCGCGACCGATCTGACTCCCTCTCTTGCGATGGCTTCCGCGAGCACGGTTGCAGTGGTCGTGCCGTCGCCCGCGACGTCGGACGTTTTGGACGCGACCTCGCGCACCATCTGCGCGCCCAGGTTCTCGAACTTGTCCTCGAGCTCGATTTCCTTCGCGACGGTGACCCCGTCCTTCGTAATGCGAGGAGCACCGAACGACTTTTCGATGACTACATTGCGCCCCTTCGGACCGAGCGTGACCTTGACTGCATTTGCCAGGATATCGATGCCCCGCAGCATTCGGTCGCGAGCTTCCGCAGCGAATTTCACCTCCTTGGCAGCCATGGCGAGATCCTCCTTTTTCTCCTCCGCTTCCAAAGATCCGTTTACAGCCCTCCGTCTCCTCCTTAGCGGCAATGCCACGCGTCGGCACGCGCTCCCACTGACGGAATGCACCTCCTCCTTCGTAGGTCTGCGATGTCTCACAGAACTGAGTCGGAACGGTCCCAGCGACAAACCACCTAGGGGAGGAAAGGTCGGTTTCAAGCCTCAGCACGCGAATATTTGGCGCGCGGGATGCGCCGCGAACGCGCAACACGGCTTCCGTCCGATTGGACAGCGCCGACCGGACGATTGTTGGACCCGAACGTACGTGTCACGTCGATAGAAAAGTCAGAAGCCATCATGGCGAAGTGCGGTAGGTGCCCCGCAATTGAATACAACGCACAACGCCGGCGATGATACCGAAGCCCCGATGTTCGGCATGGCACCAAGCACTTATTCCGTGAGCACGACCTCCTATTCGGGACGTTGAAGGGACCCCGATGCGCGGCTATTGAGATTCGCCATTTCCAACACGACCTTCTCACTGACAGCAGGTCGGCGCCGGAGCGTTTGTCAATCGCACCCGCACGGCGTACGTCACCCGCTGGAGTGCGCGCTGTTCAATTTGGCGGATCCGCTCGCGGGACAGTCGATACTGCCGTGCCAGTTCGTCCAGGGTCTTCGGCTCGTCCGTGAGCACCCTTGCTTGCAAAATTGCGCGTTCGCGCGCGGACAGCGTCTGAAGTGCCTCCGAGAGCGCGCCCAGCCGCCGGCGGTTATCATCCTCGTCCATCAGCAGGCGTTCCGGGCTCGGCGAGGGATCGATCAGGCGGTCCTGCCACTCAGCCAGCGTGTCCTCTTGGCCGATTGGAACGTTGAGTGAGAGATCGCCACGCAGCCGCCGATCCATCTCGATCACTTCCCGCGAGGTCACCTTCAACTGTTCGGACACATAGTTTACCTGGTCGGGCGCCATGTCGGCCTCCTCAAAAGCGGATATCCTGTTCTTGAGCCGACGAAGGTTGAAGAACAGCTTTTTTTGAGCTGCAGTGGTTCCCATCTTTACGAGCGACCAAGATCTGACGACGTAGTCTTGGACCGACGCCTTGATCCACCACAAGGCAAGGGTTGCAAGCCGAAAGCCTCGATCGGGTTCGAACCGCTTGACGGCCTGCATCAGACCCAGATTGGCTTCCGAAACGAGGTCCGCGATCGGCAGCCCGTAACGGCGGTACTTCATCGCGACCTTCGCAGCCAGCCGGAGGTGGCTGGTGACAAGACGGTATGCTGCGTCGCGGTCGCCCAGTTCGCGCCAACGCTTCGCGCAGGTAAACTCCTCCTCCGCGGAGAGAAGCGGGAACTTCCGAATTTCCACGAGGTAGCGAGAGAGCCCTTCCTCCGACGTGAGAGACGGCAGTGTTGCGACGTTCGACATGACGATCGCTCCTTCTCCAATTCGCGTGGCTATCGAGACGTGGGTGCGATTTCTGCGGCCATCCTGCCGCAACAGACCTAAGTTTACTTCGCAATTTCGAAAGACGCCTAATGCCGCCTCTCGCGAAGCGATGGCCGGATTTCCAATAGAGCGAACCCAGCAGATGGTCGATCCGCTGGCCGCAGCGCCGGGAAGTGCTGATGGAGCCCATAGCCAAATCCCCCAAGAGCCGGTTGACAGTATCCCCGTACTGCTGCGCCCTAGGGACGAGCGACGGCAGGTAAGGCGATGCCAAAACTTCAATGAAATGAAATTGTTCCGGAGCTTCCAGTTAAAAGTCGGATCGAAGCCAAAGCATATCTGAGCGCTCCGCAAAACAGCTTCGGAGGAAAAGCCACGAAGTGGATTGCCAGCGCCTACGCTTTCGCGCCTGCCCTATCTGCGCTGGCTTCGGGCTCAAACGACGAAGCCGCTGCCACACGGGGCGCAGAATTCGGGGTCGGGCATCGCCGGTAAACCCAGGATGGGCCGGGCAGGCAAAGCCGGGCGATATGGTCGGTTCGTCGAGCGGCAGCCGCGCATGCAGGTCGCTCCCGGTCCAGGGCGAATAGACATGTGGTCGAGGGTACGGCCGGCGGAACGAAACGCCCGTGGCGGCCCAACCTAAGCCAGACAATATCCCACATGAGCGAGTTGGCTGCCGTTCGCCGGGTTTCCGGCCGTCTGGAGTGAGATCTAGTTCGATGCGGTAACGTCCCTCACGGCCTGCGCGAGTTGGTCGGGATGGTAGGGCTTCTCCAAAATCAGGCTGCCGGAGACCGGGCGCGGCGTCACCGGAGAGGATCCCGTCGCGTATATCACCGGCAGATCCGGGTCGTTCTCGCGGCACCGCTCGGCGATCTGCCAGCCGTCAACCTTGCCAGGGAGCCGGATGTCGGTAATCAACACGTCCGCAATCTTACGGCTACACCAGACCAAGGCCTCTTCGCCGTCGGCGGCCTGGATGACGTTATGGCCTTCAGCGCGCAATACATCGACCACCAATTCTCGGATCAGGGGATCATCCTCGACGACCAGTATTTGCACCTATCGGTCCTCAACGCTTTCATATTCTCCGCAACGAGCAGAAACCGCCTCAGCGCTGCGCCGTTCCCAACAATACTCTGCTCTCCGCTCAAGAAGCACTTGAAACCGACCGGGACGTTTCTAATTTCTGCAGAACAAATCACATCGTCGGAGACTTTCGTAGACCGATCTGGCCGGATCGGTGGAACGAAGCCGGCACGCTGTCGGCGACATAGCCGCACAAGCCAAACGGTTGTGACTCGGGCATTTGCGGAGTTGGCGTCCGCGGCACGCCTCGCCGCTCTCCCGAACCGGAGTGTCTCCTTGATGATCTAGGTAGGTCATGGACAAGAAAAAGACTTCCAGCTTCGTCGGCGCCGCTGATATCGTCGCGCATGCGGAAACGGCAGCACGACATCTAAAGCGATTAAGCATTGCTTGCTCAGAAGGCGACAAAGGAGAGGCCCGCCAAGCGTTGCGTCAGGCCATCAGCGAACTCGAGGTGGCGCGAGCTCTATTGAGAAGCGGCATCGAGTGACGCCTCGGACGGTGCGAGGTGGAAGATACCAAGCATTCCCGGATGACGCCGCCGGACCTACTCGGCGGCGGCCGTCATCCAGGGATGCCAATGCTGTCGATCCTGGTGACGAGACGCTGAAACAGAAGCCGCTGCGGAACTTGGTCAAATTCCGCTTCACCGGCCGTGTCATTGATGCCAAGCGCTCGTTGCGCCGCGCTCAAACGAGTGTGACGGTCAATCAATTGATGGATCAGGCCTCGCAAGCGTTACCGAAACTTGAAACGTCGGAGGTCGATTCTAGATCGGCTCTGGCTTGAGTACGTTACTGCTCGACTTCAGTCCGAACTCGCGGACCTGACGCAAATAAAGATGTCTGTCGCATTCGAATACGATGTCGCGAACGCCCGCGTGCTGCGCTGCTGCCATGAATGAAAACGCACAAACCGACATATGGCTCAAAAATGACTTTGAGGAGAAAAACAAAATGCCGGGCTATACATCATCTACATTTCTCGCTGGCGCTCAAGCGATCATATACAAGGCGGCGCCTTCGGTCATGACTTCGGCGCCCAAGCAAAAAAGGGAATGGAGGCTAAGGTTCGAGCGCCGCACGCCGCTTAGGATCGAGCCGCTGATGGGTTGGACGGAGGACGACGATCCGCTCGCTCAACTGGAACTCTCGTTTCCCTCGGCAGAAGCGGCAGTCGCCTACGCCCACCGACAAGAGCTGCAATACACACTCCTAGACTGTCCAGCCGACGGCGCAGAGGGCGGCCTATTTTCGCGTTGCAAGGTTGATTGCGCAGTGATTTCTAATCCACGTCGGAAACCTCTTAGATATGGGAGCGCTGGCCGACCTTACAGCATGCGCCGGATCATGCCCCGATCTTTGAGGAACTCAAGCCGCAGCAGGCTTTCCGGACCGACGTCTCTAGATCTTTTGAATTGCCGAGGGCCCGCTCCGAATCGTATGTGTGATGAGCGAGCTACACTTCGCTGAGAGGTTTCTCAAAGCACTTTGACCATGGATACGAAACGAGGGTCGAACGGGCGTCCCGCATCTTGCGACGCACTCCGAGGCGTCGGATCGGAGAGTTGTTGTAGAGCGCAGCTTGCGACGAGAAGTGCGGAGCAGAGCTTCTCGGGGTAGGCACAGCTATGCTCTGGAACCAATTCATTGGGATCACGATACTGCTTTACGCGTTGACCAATCCCGTCGGAGCCATTCCAATCTTTCTGACGATCACGCGACAGGCGGGAAGTGCCAGTATCCATCGCATCATCGTTTTGGCATGCACTGCGGTCGCGATCTTTTTTGTTGGAGCAGCCGTCCTTGGCAAGCAAATACTCAATTTTTTCAATGTTGGTCTCGACGACTTTCGTATCGCGGGCGGGTTACTCGCGCTGGTGATCGCGCTCGAGATGTTTCAGGCGCAGTATGGGAAGTTCATGCAGCCACCCAGCGGAGTCGACCGCAGTGAGGTGGATATCCACGGTTGGGCGATAACACCCTTCGCATTTCCCTTGCTCGTCGGTCCGGCCGAAGTCAGCATCATCATCACACTCTCCAACGACAACCTTGGCTGGTCCTCCACCGCGTTACTTGGTGCAGCGTCGATCATCGCGACATTCCTGATCGGGTCGACACTTTGAACGGCCGCTGCTATCGAGCGATTTCTCGGCAAGACGGGAATTAACGTTATGACGCGCATCATGGCGCTGATTGTAGCGGCAATAGGCGTGAACTTTGTTATGACCGGCCTTCGGAGCGAATTGCCCGGATTAGCGGGCTGAGATGCTGCCAAGCCAGCTGCAACATTGGCTTCATGTCGGTCGCGGACGATCGGGCGGTAGGGAGGCCAGACGGATCCTGCCTTCTTTGGAACCCGGTAGGCGCTCTGGGGCCTATTGCTTGGGGGAAGCACTGACCCGCGCATTTATCCGTCTGCGATGCTCCCAGCTCCCCGGCGGCGCTGGGCTTCTAGACTAGTGCAGCGCTCGTAAACCCGAGTTGGCCTTGCGGAGAACTGGAAGGGACGCGATGCCGGCTGGTCGGCGCGGTCAACATGCTGGTCGACATTACCTCGCGCAAGCAAGCGGAGGAGAGGATGATGCTCCTCACCCACAAAGTCGACCACCGCGCCAACAATCTCCCTGCGGTGATCCAGGCGAGTTGCGTCTGGCCAAAGCGGAGACCGCCGATGAATTCCGGGCGGCCTTTCACGGTCGCCTCGCCGCGCTGACGAACGTGCGACGGCTGTTCTCGGCCGCGCGCTGGACCGGCGCCAGTCCGAAGAAGGTCGTCGAAGACGAGCTGCATCCATACGCTGGCGGAAAACTGGATGCAGCACCCGCGCGCTGCAGCCTTGACGATCCCTCGGGTCTCGGTCGGTCGGCCGTCCTCTCCAGCTCTGTTTTTCCCCGACGACAGGCCATCCCGACCGTCGGGCTTCGATGTAGATCTCCCCGCCTCTCCGAGCTCCCTAGAGCTCGGATGCACCCATGCCTCCGGATGGGCGAAGGGTCCGACGCACAAGGCGCCGGGCCATCGCCTTGGACGCAGCGGCGGCCGCATGGGCCGAACGGAGCCTCTCGACATCTTCCGAGCACTTTCTCGGCTGGCGCAATCCTTCGATCGTGATCCGGCTCTGCGGCCTGCGAGCGCTCGCCTCGAAGATCTCCGATGCTGACGCAGGCGGCAACGCGGGAATACGCGAGGCACTGGCGCGCAGCAGGAGAAAGAGCGCACTCTGTGCCTTGTACCGCGCGGCCGGGCGACTGCATTCCGACCCGCATAGGATGGTCTCTCCTCCGGCCGCACAGACGGACCATTTCCACCTGCCGCGGCCGCGCCTCTTCAGCACGATGTCGAATGCCGCGAAGCGGTCGTCTCCGGTTCGAGAGGGGAAGTTGGTCATAATGACGCCTCCGCGCTCGGGGGTGCGCCGAGATGTTTGGGCATGGTAAACGAGACAGGGAACGCTTCGGACCAGTGTCCCGAGGCGGCCCACTCCTCTGACAATCGACCTTCGATATACTGACGCTCGAGGTCCGAAAGCCTGGTCTTCAGCAGGCGTGCATACCTGCGGGTGTTACCGCGGCGGGCGCGGATACGGGCAATATCTTCATTGAACATTGTCGCCGCTCCAGACGGTCGTTGTTGTCCTTTTCGGTTTCGAGAAACGGAATGAATTCCCGGTGGAGAAAAATTATTCAGGGCGCTCCCGCTGTCAAGCGGCGGCCGCCTGCCTTGCAAGCAACCCTTAACGTCGCTGCGTTGCGCGAGCTCCATGATGCGGCGCGGCATCCAGGGCGTCGAAAAATTTTCGCGGTCCCTCTTGAATCGGCTTGTCGTTTTTCTAAGTCGTTTTTTGCCGCGGGAGCGGTGTATCGGACGCCGTCATGGGTCCGGTGCGGGCGCCGGGCGTCCGGTTTTCGGACCTGTCGTCTAGCGTTCCTTCGTAACCATCTTGCTCTTTGGAGGACTTGGTATGAGGACCACCTTCGACTTCGCGCCCCTGTGGCGCTCCACCATCGGCTTCGATCACCTGGCCGGCCTCGTTGACGGCGCGCTGCGCCACACGAGCGAGGACAACTACCCGCCCTACAACATCGAGCGTTCCGGCGAAGATCACTACCGGATCTCGCTGGCGGTCGCAGGCTTTGGCGCCGACGACATCACCGTCACAGCCGAGCAGAACGCGTTGACCATCGAGGGCAGGAAGCCCGAGAAGGCCGCCGGCGAATACCTGTACCAGGGCATTGCGGCACGTCCGTTCCGGCGCGTGTTCAACCTGGCCGACTACGTCCAGGTGAAGCAGGCCTCGTTCCGGGATGGCCTCCTGATCATCGATCTGGTGCGCGAGGTGCCCGAGGCCATGAAGCCGCGCAGAATCAATATCGCGGCCGGCAACTCCTCCTCGCCGCAGATCGAGCAGAAGCAGGCGGCCTGACCGCGATCGAGGTGATGACGGTGGAACGCGGCGCGCCGATGCGCGTCCGCGCTCCCTCGCCGCATGCATGAAGGAGAGAAGACATCTGAAGGAGAAGAACCATGGCAATTCGTGATCTCGTTCCCTGGTCGAAAAGCCAGGAGCTTGTGCCCTCGCGCGGCACCTATGATCCGTTCATGACGCTGCACCGCGAGATGAACCGGCTGTTCGACGACGCCTTCCGCGGCTTCGGCGCACCAAGCCTGTCCCCACTGATGGAAGGGCGGTTCGGCTGGCCGAAGCTCGAGGTCAGCGACACCGACAAGGCGGTGACGATATCGGCCGAGCTTCCCGGCATGACGGAGAAGGACGTGCAGATCGAAATCGCAAACGGCGTCCTGGCCATCCGTGGCGAGAAGAAGGACGAGCGTAAGGACGAAGGCAAGCACTTCACCGAGCGCACCTACGGCGCCTTCGAGCGGCAGATTGCGCTGGAAGGCGTCGAGGAGGACAAGGCGGAGGCCTCGTTCAAGAACGGCGTCCTGACGATCTCGCTGCCGAAGTCCGAAAACCCGCGGGCCGGCGTCAAGCGCATCGCCATCAAGGCCCAATAGGTACGGTTACGGCCGGCGGCGTCGGCCGCCGGCTCTTCGATCTGCAACACCGTCGCACGAAAGGAGCGTAAAGGGAGGCAACAGATGACCAATGCCAACACGAACTCCGGCAAGCTCGACTTCCTGTTTCATCCGGCCGCGCATTATGCGTCTCCGGACGCGGTCCTGAATGACGACAAGCTGTCCGCGCCTGAAAAGCGGGTCATCCTGTCGTCGTGGGCATCCGACATGTTCGCGGTCGAATCCTGCCCATCGCTGCGCGAGATCCCGGGCATGGATTACCCGATCCGGCTCGCCGACATCCTCGCGGCGCTGCGCCGCCTCGATGGCGAGGGCGACGATCCGCCGCGCCCCGGCGGTGTCCCGATGCGCCTGCGGCGGCCATGGGCCGCCGCATTGCGGAGATCGGCATGATGTTCACGCAAACCATTCTGACCATGGTGCTGCTTGGCAATACGGCGGCGGCGTGGGTCGCGCCCTTTGTCGCCCTCTTAGGTGGAGCAAAGCCTCCGGCCGTCCGCTTAGCTAAGGGGTAGCAGTGGCCGGGGCCGTCAGGTCCTCGAGCCGGGCAAGCTCCTCGTTGATTTCCCTGAGCTCCCGTTCGACTTGGGCGAGGATGTTCGGTGCGGCGTCCTCGCGCCGGTCGAGCAGGACGCGCTTCCGCTCAAGTAGTTCGGCGACATCACGCATGACACACTCCAACACGCGTCACCCCCCGGTCTATCGTAAAAATGCACCTCGCGCCGCGATGTTCCTCATCGTTCCCAGGCCAGCCGCAATGCCGCCGCCAGCCTTTCCTTCTCGCCGTCCCAGCGGGCGTCTTGGGCCTCGGCTCTCTTCTCGATCGCGGCCCGGTCGGCCACGATGGATTCAGCCTGTCAATCGCCCTGCAAATTTGACCCCTCAATTTTGGACGCCGATCCCCCCGGCTTTGGGGGCAATATTGCAGGCCGAATGACAGCAAGGTACTGCGCGGACAAGAAAGCGATGCATCCGGATCGGTGATGAAGTCGGCTTCAACTGGCGACAGGCGATACCAGGCGTAGGCCCTAAGCCGCCAGACGGCACTCCTCTTCGGCCTCCTCCTGGGCGCCCTGAAGCCCTCTTCAGGAAGCGGGCCAAGGCAGCTTTTCGTGAATCGCGGTCCAGCGCGTATGCGATTTGCTTGAACTCTATGCCATCCATGAGCCCTTGAATGTAGCCCGAGATGGTGTCCGCAGCCATGATGAGCGCGGTATCAAGCCTATGGATGTATTTGCTCGTCACTGAGCCTTTGGCATGGCCGACCAGCGCCGCGATTGTCACCTCGGTAAAAACGCGATCGTTGGTGATGCTCGCGAAGCTGTGCCGCAGGACGTGGGCGTCACATCCGACAGCGGAGAGCTCTCGAAGATGTACTTCCAGTGGTTCGGGAAGCTGCCGAACGCGTTGTCCTCACCCTGCCCTGGGAAGACGTAGGTGCCGAGACCGTCGGCACACCGTCGAGTATTCGACGACTGGCAATCCAACGGGACGAATGGATTCACCCTCCTTGCTGTCCTCCAACCGCAAGCAGCTCGACTCCTTGTCCGCCTCGGTCCATTTCAGGCCGATAATCTCGCTGCGCCTGCAGCCGGTCAGTGCAAGCTGGCGAACGATGTCCACGATCGTGACGTATTCTCCTGCTTGGCAGCGTCGCGGAGCATCCGACCAAGGATTCGGTACTCTGCCTCCGATAACCGGCGCTTTCGTACATTGTCCTTTGGCTTGCGGACACCATGGGTTGGTTTGCTTTCAATGATGCCCGCCTCGACGGCGTAGGTGAGGATGCGCCAAGGAGACCAACGGTGCGCGTGGCCGTTCCAGCGCCACCCCGGACGATGGCCTCTCCGAGCAGCTTCTTGGTCTTGACAGAAACCGCGTCTTGCCGGCCATGATGTCTTTAAGGGCTTTATTGATGTCGGTCTTGGTGAGATCCTTGACCCGCCGGGGCCCTAAAAGTGGGACAATATGGCGCTCAATACGGCCAGTGTCGGTGATGATTGTCGAAGGCTTTTTCGGTCGGCCTCCTTTTCCCAAAATCAACCCGCCTGCAAATCGGCGAAGTAGCGGGCGCACAACTCCTTCACAGTGGTGGCCTTGTGATCGAGTTGGCGATCTTCGACGGGATCATCACCCGCAGCGACCCGGCCGAGTTGCACCCTCGCCTCGCGGCGTGCGGTCTCGGGCGCCCAGGCACCGTGAAGTCCAATCGTGTAGCGACGCGAGCGACCTCGTGTTCTATACTGGATGACGTAGCTGCGCTCGCTGGAACTAAAGACTCGGAGACCAAAGCCTGGCAACTCGTCGTCCCAGATCAGGTAGTCCTTTTCTTGGGCTTCCGCCGCCTCGACGCCTCTCTTCGTAATCTTGACCATGACATTCCTTCATTCCGAGCACTATCTCTCGCGTAGCAGGACGTAAGCAGGCGGGAGAAAATCAGTGCGGGTTTTCGGATAGGGACGTCGCTTCTGTGGTTGAGAATATCCAGCTTCTTCAGATGGATGTCGTAGTGTAGCGTGCCCTATCGTATTTTTAGGACGGGCACGTTATCTTGCTCCGAAGGCAAAGGTCACACGTTCGAA
>NZ_LFIQ01000025.1:144670-150319 GCF_001189245.1 Bradyrhizobium pachyrhizi
CTACGGATTCCTGACAAGCGGTCGCGGCACCGATCCATCCCAAAGCGATGTCCGCCATCTGATAAGAGCCAGGCGGAGGCTGACTGCAGCCTCGGTTCTTCCAGTGTCTGATTTGTCGAGTGTCCTAGACCGCAACCAAGCCGGCAAGACCTGTTCGCTTGGCATCAAGAAAAGATAGATCCACCACCAGCACTGCGCCGATGACGCCAAAAACTACGATGATGAGAATCCAATCATCTCGGTGTCCTTGCGTCATGACTGCGGTCAGCACCAGCTGAGGCCAAGGAAACCACTCAAACCTAGCGCTGCCTAAACGCCGCCGATTGTAACTTTGTTCCTTAAAAGAAACGGCCCCGGCGATCATAGAAGCTGGGGCCAGTGTACTGGGCGTTCTCAATGCCGGTAGCGATGCGGCAGCGAAGGGCGACCATTGCCCGCTGCATCCCTTCGTTCCTAATCAAAAGGCGCTAGGATCCGGGTCATGCTGGGGCCGAGTTGAATCGCCGAACCGCTGTCCCCCGAGAAGCGGCGGTCGTCGTTGCCAGGGCCCCAAAAGTACGAAATGAAAATTATGCCCTGTGCTTCGATTATCCCAAACGGCGACCCGCTCCGGAAATAACCCGTGTGAACCTTGTCGGAAAAGCAGCGGTCCCAATGGAAATGATCACAAAGTGCCCCGGGTCTTCGGGGGCAAGAGCCGGGGCACGTCCCTTCGTCCAATGCCGCTCTGCCGCGAGCGACGCATTGCTAACGACGCTTCGACGGTGCCGTTGCTAACGACTTTTTCATCGCCGACCCGAGCCGGCGCTCAACTCGCTTGCGGCTATTGCCGACCTTCTTGACGGCCTTCTTCACCGGCGCTGCCGACTTCCGGGTTTTCTTCAGCTTATAGCTCACCTCGTAATCACGCCCGCCGGCGACGCGCGCACGGTCATCCTTGCGACCGCGGCGGTCTGCTTCTTCGCTTTGTTTGCCATTCAGGCCTCCCAATCGCGCGCCGCAGTTCCGTTTTGACAAATCGGAGAACAACGAGCCCGCCTCAAGCAACGTGTTCAACCTCACGGACGCCTTGACGCAGGGCATCCAGAGCGGTGGCAAGACGCCGCCCGCGAAATCCATCAAGGCAAAAAGGGGTAGCCAAGCCGCGCCACAAAGCCGGTTGTACCTGCCGAGTAGCGCTACAGTCGTGCCTAACGGCGCCAGCCCGGCGCGAACGCGATGCCTCACGCTGCGCGTGTCGATTGAACGTCGCTATCGAGCAACCGGCCTAGTATCCGGCGTTCTTCTCGATCCTCCGTCGATAGCGCTCGCGCTCTTGTTCCGAGGTCGCGCTGTCTAGCAGGAATTGATAGTGACCGATGACTTTTTCGCTGCCTCTTATGAGCAACTGCTGCAGACCAGTCATGACGTGATCTCCTCGCAAGCTGCGCGATCGATCGAGGGCAGTGGCGGAATGTCGGCCACGACGCCTTGCATCGCCGTGACTTCTTCGGCGAGCCGTCTTTCGATGAATTCGCGCTCGAGGTCGGAGAGCTGGGTCTGCAGCAGTCGCCGATACCGATGAATGTTGTTGCGATGAGCGCGCAGCTGTTCAAGCCGGCGGTCGAACAGTTCTGGCTCCGGTGCCTTGCCTGTCCAAATCTTAACCGCCAGCGCCCTTCGATCCGATCGATAACCTGCTTCGGTAGCCTGTCTGTCATCTCGCGCTCCTATGCAGCCAGGCAGCGGTCGACGGAGCGCAGGCGCGCAGGCCGGCCGCCTGGCGGATGGGGCGGACCGTTGTCGAGCGCGCGAAGCGCTTCGAGGATGTCGCGGACAGGAACGGGTGCTTTGAGCCCCTTGGGTGCCCGCAAGGCGGGATTGGACGCTACGGCGCTGGCGTCCGAGGAGGCTCAAGCGAGAATCCCGCACCACATCGCGCGGGGTCTCATATTGGTGGTAATCGCCAATCGGCAGATGAAAGCCAATAACGTTATGAGCAGGCGCGGTCGTCGGCCGCATGGATGCCTCCATTCGAAGGACGAGTTGCTGAAGAGACGAAGCCGCGACCTGTTCGTCGGACGCGGCTTCGCCGTTTCGGTCAGGCGGCGACGCTTTCCAGCTGTCGGAGCGCCGTGTTCGACGCAGCATTGATTGCGATGCGTCGCGGCTTCATCGCCTCCGGCACTTCGCGCGCCAGCTCGATCCTGACAAGCCCGTTGTCGAACGCCGCGCTCTTGACCTCGACGTAATCGGCCAGGCTGAACTGGCGCTTGAACCTGCGCGTCGAGATGCCCTGATAGATGTATTCGCGCTCGGCCTTTTCGACCTTGATGCCTTCGACAGTCAGAACATTCTGCTCCGCCGTGACGGAAATTTCGTCGGGGGCAAAACCGGCGATCGCGAGCACGATCTGGTACCCGGAAGGATGGGCCGTCAGCCTCATCCAGCGACAGCTAACGCCCGAGCACATCCCCTCGCTGAATATGACGGTCGGGAAAGTGCGCCGGCATCTTCCGTCCTAGTTTCCTTCGCGCAAACGCCCTAACTAGAACAGCACCGATAGGCCGCGCTTCTTCTTGCGGTAGCGCCTACATCTCAAAATAAACGGCTGCCGCTATCACCACGACATACCCAAAAGGATGATTAGCAATTTCCAATGCCGATCCTTCATACCTCTCACGATGGCGGAACATCGCAAGCGATGCGATAACAGGAGTCACTTTTTGGGCGGCACTCTCTATCCTCACAAAAAACACCAGCGCCCTACCCGGCGCTGGTGCTCTAGGATCGGCCGGATCAGGCTGGCAACCGAGCGCAGCCCGCCCTTCTGGAACCTATAGCATCGCGGTGCCGCTGCCCGTGCCGCCCTACGCGACCGGCGGGCCCGATCTGGAGAGCGCCAAAGCCGCGTTCCGGACGGCTTGGGAGCGGTTCTATTCCGGCCTGAGCCCGAAGAGCATCGAGCACTGGCACCAAAACCAGGACGCGGCGAAAGAGCGTTTCGGGCGCAACAAGGATCGATAGTTCATTTGGGTCACGCGCTCTTGGCGCAACTTATGCTATAAGTCTCTTAGCCAAAGCTGAGTTGCCGACCGCACAGGGGCACGCCATGGCTGAAATCTTATATCGTTCGGGCATCATCGTCTTGGGCCTAAACCCTATCGCAATCGCTGTAATTTGTAGTGTTTATGTGAAGCTGCCTCGATCAGCGGACTAAACATACAGGCCATGAAATACATCGGCGACCGCCCCTACTCCAACCCCCGAGAAGGCCGCCCGCAGGATCATGGAGCACGCGCGGCTTTCGAGCCCGTACAGGATGGCCGGATCTACAAAGATCAACTATCCGATGCTGTACCAGGACAAGGCGACGCCGGCTGAGTACTGGGCCGGCTTGGAGTACGCCAAGGATCAGGGCTGGCTCGAGTACCATGAGAGCGGGACGTTTGTGCGGATGCTGCAGCCGGGCAAAGACCTGTTCGCCTAACCGCGCCGACATGCCAACATAAAGAACGGCCCCAGCGAGGGGGTACACGCTGAGGCCAAGGCGGTTGGATCATCCATGAGATGACAGGCTCATCCGATCAACAGGGCGCCGACGCCTACGATGAGCGCTACGAACGATATCGCCGCCAACCCATGAAGCTGTATTCGACACCGTCATGATGAGTGAGCCTGAACATGCAAACAGGTTGCGCTCCGGTCTTGATCTCCGCATTTACTTAAGCGTGTCAGAAGCAGTGTCCCATTCCAGGTTCCAGCACTAGCTTATGTGAAGATTTTTGAAACGATTCCCTCGATGCCGCTTTTATTGCTCATGCAACAGGCGACCGAGGTTCATCTAGTCCGCGTGACGACCGATGACGGCGAGGTCCAAATCTGGCTCGCTGCGACCTCGCGCGCTAGCGACAGCTACCCCCTGAGCATATTCCGACGCTGAATATGACGACTGGGGAAGTGCGCCAGCACAAGCTGTCCTAATTTCCTCGCGCGTCTTAACGAGGACCACACCGGCTGGACGCGCGTCTTCATGCGCCATCTGGGTAGCGAGCGCCCTAAGCACTAGTTCGGCGGTCAGCGGCTCCTTATCCTCGCAAACGACTCGTGCGATAGTCTCGATTTGCTCAGCCATGCGAGCCTGGATCGCCTCAATGCGCTGCGCGTGTTCCATTACGCGCCTCCCTTTTTGTGCAGGCGGGAGCGCGCTCGGTCTCTCAGCCACCAACGCCTACGGGCAGAGCCTGGCTGGTGATGGGAAATAACCTACACAGCAGGCCAACCAACGGGAGGAACTTTAGTCTGCCAGATCCACTTGCCGCAGGAGCAGGGATAGACGCGCGTGTAAGCGTTTTGCTTAGAATCAAAGATGCTATGGAAAAACAGAACTTCCCTGCCGCAGTGCGAACACCTCGGAAAGTTCTCTTTTCGCGCGTCATCACCTGGCGCTTCGCAAGGGCGTCAACTGAAAGACCGCAAGCTGATGGAGATACACATGAGACGAACCGTACTAGCAATCGCGTGCATTTTGCTGGCGACGCCGGGACTGGCGCAATCCGTCGGCGAGAAGGCCGGCATCAATTCCGTGCTCGGGGTCAGCCCCTCGACGGTGGATTTTGTCAAGCAGGTCGCGATATCGGATATGTTTGAAATCGAATCCAGCAAACTCGCACAACAGAAGGGCAATGAGGCGGAGAAGACCTTCGCTTCCCAGATGGTAACGGACCACACCAAAACCAGCACTGAGTTGAAGGGATTGGTTTCCAGCGGCAAGGTGAAAGCCGAACTGCCCAGCACGCTCGATTCATCGCATCAAAGCAAGCTCGACAAGCTCAAGGGTGCCAACGGTAACGACTTCAGCTCCGAGTTCAATTCGATGCAGGTCAGCGCTCATAAGGATGCCGTCGACCTGTTCGAGCGTTACGCAAAGGGCGGCGACAACGCAGACCTCAAGGGTTGGGCCGGTAAGACCCTGCGCGCGCTGAAGCATCACCTTGAGATGGCGCAGGATCTCGACAAAAAGCCCGCCCCTACGGTCGGCGAGGGCAAGAAATAGCGGCAGAAGGGGACCGCTGTTCCGCAGCTCCCTCCCGGTTTTCTTGCCGATGCCGAGACGGCCGGTGACATTGTGAGGACTGAATACTCTAGGATTTGTGAGATCGTCGCTTGGCGGGGACAGCGGCGGCTCTCACCTTTTAGCGAGAGCTGCAACTGTATCGATGCCGCTATTTCGGCAGTGGCAAGCGCTAACATCGGCGGTTTGTTGCCCGCTTGCCCTTTGGCAAGGGTAACCAGCAGCGGTTGAAGAACTTCGGCCACTGCCAGCACCACGCCAAGCGGGTTCAATCGGGTTGGCGCCCCACAGAGAAGGAAACGGCACAGCTATGCCGCCTCGACGACGCGTGCGCCACCTGGGCTGGCCCAGGAGCGGGCCAGCTGACTGGGGACTAAGCCGCCTTACGATTTATCGCGGCTTGCGCCAGCTTGTTTAGCGCAGCGTCCGTTTTCTTTTCTTCCTCAAGCGTCTGCTCGAGGAGCTGGACTGCCTGCTTCATACCCAGCTGCTCAGCCCAGGCAATCAACGTGCCATAACGCGATATTTCGTAATGCTCAACCGCCTGAGCACCCGAGAGAAGGCCCGCATCCAACGCCGGAGAATCTTCGAAATCC
>NZ_LFIQ01000025.1:150329-151542 GCF_001189245.1 Bradyrhizobium pachyrhizi
ACCCGAGGATCGCCGGGCAGGTTTTGCCCTTGGGAGCCTGCTTCATCATCTTGAAAACTTGCTGCAGACGTTGAACTTGCCCCTCGGTTTCGCCGGCATGTTTTTCAAATGCAGCGCGCAGTTGGTCAGAACTCGCGGCCTTTGCCAATTTCGGCAACGCAACGAGTATCTTCCTTTCGGCGTAGTAGATGTCTTTGAGGGTCTCCAGGAAGAGGTCTTCAAGTGTCTTATTCTGGCCCGGCATGGATTCCTCCTTGTTTGTACACGAGCCAACAGCGCCTTTCGTCAAAGGTTCCGAGAGGCATGGTACTGCTAATCACTCACCAAAAGGCGGCACTAAAAAGGCCCCGTTTTTCGAGGGCCTTTCACTAAGGGGTTCATCCGCCCTTAGCACCAGAACAATGGTCGGAGAAACCAGGCTTCCGCCACTAGAGTTCCTGCAGTGGCCGACCGGAGCTATTCCGCGGCCTGGTGGTGCGCCGGCTTCTCGAGCTCGGCAAGTGGAGATACTGCAGGTCCATTGAGCGCGGTGCCATCTGGTGCGAACTGCGATCCGTGACAGGGGCAATCCCAACATTGCTCCAGTGAATTCCAGTGCACAACGCACCCCAGATGCGTGCAGCTGGCGGAATGCAGGTGCAGCTGTCCTTTCTGGTCCCGGCATGCTGCGACTTTTTGCAATCCGCTACGCACCAAACAGCCCTCGCCAGAACGCAGCCCCTCGACGGAAGCGATTTCGCTCGCCGAAAGATACTCCGCGAAATTTTTCAACGGCGTGATGTTCTCGCTGATGTATTCACCGAGGTTCTTGTAGATCTTCCGTGCCGGCGAGTAGACGTCCTCCCACGCATTGGAGCCGCTGGTGATCAGGTCCGCGATCAGGATGCCGGCGACGAGACCGTTGGTGATGCCTTGTCCGGAATCGCCGCTGACAATGAAAACATGCTCTTCGTCCGGCGAGCGGCCGATGAAGCCGACGAAATCTATCGGCTCCAGGACTTGTCCCGACCAGCGATGGGTTATCGCACCCAGGTCGGGCAATCGTTCGCGCGCCCAGTGCTCCAGGACCGCAAAGCGTTGCTCGCCGTCATCAGCCTCGCCGGCCTTGTGGTCTTCACCGCCGATGATCACGAGAACCTCATCGGTAGAGAGCGGCTGCAGGCGGACATAATGGTAGGGATCGAGCGTGTCCCAATAGAGCGCGTCGGCCAGC
>NZ_LFIQ01000025.1:151552-153472 GCF_001189245.1 Bradyrhizobium pachyrhizi
GCCGCCCGGCAGCTTCCCCACGATGACGTAAGTGCGATACGGCGCCTGTTTGGTGTGAATAGCGACTTCAAGATTGACCGGAGAGTTCGTCGCAACCACTACGTCGGTGGCCCGCACCTCGTGCCCGGACGAAACTTTCACCACGATATCGTCCAGCTTGTGCTCGATGCTCTCGACACAGCTGTCGGCGTAAAGTTTTGCGCCGGCGCGCTGCAGGGCGCTTGCAAGACCCGCGAGATATTTCGTGGGATGAAAGCGCGCCTGCCCGGGGAAGCGCAACGAACGCACCATGCCATCGGAGTGAAACGGCGTCGGCGCCATGCGGTCCTCGACGGGAATTCCGAGCCGCTGGCAGCACTCGAGTTCCTCATCAAGCAGGGACCTCGGTGTCTCCGGTGCCGGGACCCAGAGACCGTCGATCCGGCAAAAATCGCAGTCGATGTTTTCGAGATCCTGGATTGCTTCGGCTCGGCTGATGGCGGCCATGACGCTCTGGTAATAGAGGCGCGCACATTCCTCGCCGCGCACGCTAACGAGTTCCTTGTAATAGTCGTCCAGCGCCGTAGCGAGATGCGCGGTCGTGCGCGCTGTCATGCCACTGCCGATGCTGCCGCGATCCAGCACGATCACGGAACGCCCGCGGCTAACAAGCTCATAGGCCACCGACAGCCCCGCAATGCCAGAACCGACCACAACCACGTCCGCCCGCTCGGATCCCGACAGGCTGGGAGCTTCGACCACAGGAACATCCATCCAGAGCGATTGCGTATATTCATCTCGCACATTCATGACGCATCCTCTCAAAGAGAGCCAACGGGAGGGCGGAAAAAGGGTTCCATTGGGAGGGTTGGCGGGATTGCACCACTTGGCCACAGCGGACAGCGTCTCCCCCGATCATATCTGTCCTCAGAACCTCTTTCACGACAGCATGCGGGGACGCCGCGAAAAGCGCTGAGGCGCATCTTCTGGTCGGTCCATGCATTGCCGGAATTTCAATTGCCTGACCGTCGGCTCCACGGCGGGCTCAACGACCTACTTTGACGATGACTCCTTGGTTCGGCTTCAGGTGGATCGGTCTCCCGCTACCTTCTCCTGCTTGCAGTCTAGCCCGGTAGATAACAATCGGACGCCGCAGCCTTCCCGCTCCCAAAGCCGTGGTTCTCCAACGAGGATTTCCGTATCGTTCATCCTGCGCCCGAACGAAAAGACGTCGTTCTTTGCGCGGCGTGGCAGATACTCTCCCTGCGACAGGCAAGGCTCCTCCCGACGCAATGCAATGAGTTCACGGTAGAGGTTCAAGAGCGAATTCCGATCGCTCTGTTGTCCTTTGATATTGCGGGTGCGATCCCGGCTTAACGGCAACCAGGGTTTGCCACCGGCAAATCCGCTTCCCTCCGTGTCATCCCGACGCAAGGGTGCCCGCTCGGGGTCGTGACCGAGGTCAAATCCCTTCATGAGCCGTCTTGGGTCCTCTCCTATGGAATCTGCACCTGCTCGGAGCCCATCTCATCCCCGGCGAGAAACGGCGTCCCTCTAATGGTCATTAACAGCATCGCAAGAATTGAGCCTGAGCCTGCCGCACCTTTCTGGCGACCCGGTGCTTGTCATGACCGCCGATCACGAAGGCCGGCCAGGCACCTTGCTGAAGCGCATTGAAATAGGCATCGATCGTAGCCTGAAGCGAGATCGCGCGCCATTCCGAGTCAAGCAGTGCGAAGTTCAATGGCAGGTGCAGGCGCGGCTTGCTGTTTCCGTAGAAATGGCCGATCCGATCCGTCTGCCCTGCAACTCGTCCAGAAACGCCCCTGATGTATTTGATGCAGTGCATCGCTTCCGGCCTGTCGTCCGTAAACACGAGCCTGCTGGCCTGAGGGGCGGCGTCTTGTCGTTGGCCTCCGGGTCAGGCGGATTGTCGCGCAG
>NZ_LFIQ01000025.1:153482-156826 GCF_001189245.1 Bradyrhizobium pachyrhizi
GATCAACACAGCGCTGGCATCAACCGGGAAGCCATCGACACCGCGCTCTAACCAGAACCGCATCACGCGATCGCTTCCCGGACCTCGGGGTTTCGCCAATTCAGGTCCGGCTGACTCGGCAGAAATGAATCCGGCGCTCCTCACACCACTCCCAAGCACTTCCTCCGAAGCGGCTAAGCCGGTTGTTCGGCGGACCACCGTGGGCACCGGGTTCCGCCCACAATTACCAATCCGCCTTCGGATTGTCGCGCGAGGCGCGGCTTTCTGCGAACCAGGCGTGCTGATCGGAGGTATGATTGGGGACAAGGTCGAGAATGAGCCGGATGCCCGAATCATGCAGGGCACGTAGCACGTTGTCGACATCTTCCAGCTTGCCGAAACGGGGATCACCCGAGCATAAATCGGCAATGTCATAGCCGAAGTCGTGATTGGGACTCTTGTAGGATAGCCGTCAGCCATACCGCGCCGATGCCAAGCCAAGTAGTCGACACGCTGCAGAAGGCCGACCAGGTCCCCTTGCCCGTCGCCGTTACTGTCCTGAAAAGACATCACGGCGATCTCGTACACGACCGAGTACGCCACCACGTTTCATTCGAAACAGGCGCGGATTCTTGGCGGCGCATCCCTACTCTCGCGGAAAGCAGACTCCTTGACGAGACCAGCAACGCACCCAATCTGGGCGGCTCTTCAATTTCCGGCGAGAGACGTTCGTTCCTAAGAGTACCGCGCAGCCAGCGCAGCTGGCTCTCGCATTGAACTTCCGTCCTTCGACTGCGGGAGCCGTTTTCTTGTAGCTGGGAAGCGGCAGAAACGATGAACAGTTCGCTCCTATACGGCTGTGCCCTGTCGAATTAAAGGTCACATGAAGCACTGAAAGCCACCGGGGATCACACGCTGCCGCCGTTAGGAACCTATTTCCGTTGAACTGGTTGGCCAAGTGGGAGATCTCTATGTCCCTGAGCCGACAACGCAAGATCTATCAAAGTGAAAACGGCGATAGCTGGTGGCTTTGTCAGGACGGCAAGGGAGTATTCGTTTTACATGAAGCGAATGCACTTGCTGGGGGACACGTTACAAAAGTCGCACTTGCAGATTTTCTAGCCAACAATAAGGATGCACCCGAGCACCAGGCGCTCCTGAAGATGATTGGCGAGCTAACAGGTATGCTCTCCTAGCACTCGACCATGCTCCGGCCTGCCTGCGCCTTGCCTCGGCGACCACTCCACTCTCGCGTGCCTACCCTACGCAACTGACTTGAGCGTCCAGGATAGCTCGGCAATCACTCCCACATCAAACAAAGCAAGTTGAGGTTTGGCTATCATCAGCCAGACTATAGCGGCCACGGCGATGAAAGCTGGAATGCCGAAGGCAAACCACAGCCAGAAAATCCGGTGATATTCAGGAGGCAAAGGCGAGCCTTTTGTCGCCGCGATTGAGGCAAGATCCCTAAGGCGCATTTGCATCCAAACGACGGGCAACCAAAGTGCCCCCGTGATGACATACAGCACCATCGACCAAACGATCCATCCTTCCCAGAAGGAGTAGCCGACGTGCAACACAAGCAGCGAGCCTGTGATTGGCTGTGCAACGACGGCAGTGCCTGTGAAGATAAAGTCCGCAATCACAACGATTCGGGCAACGCCCGCGATAACGGAGGGTTTTCCGCCGAGGTGAGCTGCATGAAAAACGCTATGCCGGATCCTGTGCCAAGCAGGACCACGGCGCCGACGACATGTAAGTATTTGAGAACGAAGTACAGCATTATCGATCATCAAGAACAGCAAGCCCTACGAAATGCAGGATGATAATCGGCCAGATCTTCAGCATCGGCCCCAGAGGATCGGCCCATAGGCGAGGCACAAGTATGGTCCCGATGATCGCGTAAGTGAAGGAGATAGCGATGGCCGCGTAGAGTTCGTACCGGCTGGTTGGCCGATAAGCAATGGCGAGTCCAATCACGAGGTCGGATAATGCGCCGGCGATCACCGTGAGCGCCGCGCTGGCTCCTTCGACGCCGCCCTCGCCCATGAGACCCATACCGTAGCCCCAGCCCGGACCAAGGGAGACAAAGGCGGTGGAGATCCAGAATAGAGACAACACAATAAATATTGCTGGCTTGAGCAAATACATCCGCGCAAACCAGCGTTCCTGCACTGAAGCTGGTTCGGAGGCGAACAACTCCGGGAGGCCTCTTGGACGCAGCCCAAGCCGCTGCATGCCTTCAAGATCGCCAACCGCCCCTCGCCTGATCTCCCGCTCGGCAGTACTTCGTACCGGAGGCCGCCAGCCCAACAGCGAAATCATGTCACCGAATTTGTACATTACGATCGAAACAAAGTTCGGCAAACGGATCTCGTGCGCTGGAGGCCAGCGGTACCAACCCCGGATCAATGCAATGACTTCGAGGAAAGAATGGCGATGCGGGCCGACCAGTTCGACAACTGTCCGTGTGGGCGCTCCGGACTGTAAAAAATGCTGCACGGTTCGAACGACGTCCTCAAGCAGGACTATCTGGAGCTGTCCCGTATTCGGCATCACCGGCAGCATTGGGAGGGCCGCCAAGCCTCGCATGAGCGCGCTAGCCCCATAGGCCGCTCGACCGATTACGACGGACGGCCGCAAGATGATCCAATCGAGGTCACGCGCTATCAGAGCCTTGTCGCCAGATAACTTCGTTTCTGAAAACGCACTGGGGGTTTGCCGGTCTACGCCAATTGCGGAGAAATGGATAACGCGGCGGATTTTGAGTTGCTCGCAGGCGGCAAAAAGATTCGCAATCCCCTGATGATGGACCATCGACGTGGAATCTTTTGGGCTATCTTGGAGCACCCCGGCGCAATTTACTACGGCTTCTACGCCGTCGAGATGGGGCAGCCAGTAAGAGGGCGACGTTGCCTCGTTGAGATCGATCGAGATCGCGCCCGGACACCCGATTCCGGCGCTTCTACTCATCGAAACAATTGAATGGCCTTGCGAGGATAGGTCAGCCACAATAGCGGAGCCCAACAGTCCTGTCGCTCCGA
This sequence comes from Bradyrhizobium pachyrhizi, assembly GCF_001189245.1. Taxonomy (GTDB): domain Bacteria; phylum Pseudomonadota; class Alphaproteobacteria; order Rhizobiales; family Xanthobacteraceae; genus Bradyrhizobium; species Bradyrhizobium pachyrhizi. The sequence goes on from NZ_LFIQ01000025.1 coordinate 156,506, forward strand.
TGACGGCAACCTTCATTGATGGTCCTCCGCGTTCGGAGTTAAGCCCTCTTCCGCGACCGTAAGCCTCGAACGAATTCCTCCATGTACGGAAGGACCTCAAACAGCAGGACTGCGAACAAGAACGTCGCCACGTATGCCCAAGGTAATGGTTCTCGCTTCAGAACGAGTTCGTAACGTGCGGGCTCAGAACCCAGCCCCCAAAGGCCGAGGAATTGTGGCCAGTTCAAGATAATGACGATAACCATCGCCATGAGAGGCATCAGCTCAAGAAAACTATGGACCTGCTGTTCGATGGGCGTGATGCGCCGCTTATGGCTGGCG
>NZ_LFIQ01000025.1:156836-159601 GCF_001189245.1 Bradyrhizobium pachyrhizi
ATCCCAGAGGGCTGTCAGCTGATGCGTAACAAAACCGACGATCATTACCGCAATAATGAGAGCGTTGATTTCCAAAAAAATTGCCGCCAGCAATGGTATCGCCAGTTCGATCAACATCAACAGATGAAGCAGTGTTTCCTTATAGCCGCTCGTCGTCTCAATCCGAGAAGCGCGATGGCAAAGGTAATCAGCAAAGCCGGCCAGTAACCAAAGAGGCAGCACAAAGTACAGCAATATGGTTTCGGCTGCTGCGGAATGAGACATCCGGTTAAGCGCTTCTTCTCTGTTTATAGGCTGTCTGGGGTGCGGAGGGGAGATGACTTGTCCTCGTTTCGCAACTCCTGCTCCGCCAACCGCCAGAATTCTTCCTCCCTGCCTTCGGGTTTGCCGCTTCGCTCCCATAGCTCATAGGCGCGCTTCTCAATTTCCTTTTCAGTCGGTTGGGTCACCACGTGCCTCCTTCAACTCTGTGGGATCGGGTGAGCGTCTGCGCCCTCTTCGTAGTTTGAGCCAGCGACGCCGTCTGCTACCGAACGCGTGCGTTCCGCCGAGCGCAAAATCCTTGCACTCGTGATAAACCCGCGAAGTTCGCAGGGTTCCTTCGTTGAAACCTCGCTAACAAGCGGTAAGTCGACTTCTTTGAACCGAGCGCGAGATACTGATCGTCGCGGGTCCTCACCGAGAGAAGGAATAGCCTGGCACTGCAAGATCGGCCGAGGTACTGGCCAGATCCAAACTTCCATGGTTTGCGTCAGGACATTTGCCCTATTTTGCCGCGGCCTTACTTGTCCTGACTCAGATCGGGCGCTGTCTGCTCCAAAACCCGCGTAGATTCAGCCAGCGTCATATAACTCCGGGCAAGCATTTCAAGTTGGTAGCGCGCGTGTCTGTCGGCGGTGCTTGCAGCTGCTTTTCTGTAGTGCAGCGAGAGCTGAAGGTATTCGTCGACTGTTCTCATGGCGCTGGCACCGCATTCTGGCTGGTTTCAGGTCGCGCTTGCGCTTTCTCGGAGCGGAGAACAAGCTGCTCGTACTCAAGGGCAACCTTCAGCAGCTTAACCTTTGCTCGCCTGTTGGGGGCCTTCAGTAGCGTTCTCGCCATAGCTTCAGCGTTCGCGCCCATTTCGGTTTGTAAAGCGGGCGTTGCCGAGGCCGGTGCCGATCGTCAGTACGCCCCAACTCTTTACGTCCTGCATGAATGGGACCTCCGACAGTCCCTGCACTACGCCATCGTTGTGCATGATGACGACCGTGTCGTTCTCGCCGATCTTAGGGATCGCTTCGACGAGACTGGCCGGCAAATTGAACCTGCTGCTCTCCCAGTTTCCGGGCAGGTTCTGCGCGCCCTTCTCGATCGAGCCGTCACTCTTGATGACGCCGGGGCACGCGATGCCGATGAACGGCGCGAGCTTGAAACCCTCGTCTTCCGCCTTCGCGATCAATCCTTTGAGCATCTTGACCAGCCGCTTCACGGCGTTCTCACGGGACGGCTCGTCGTCGGCATGCCGCCATAACTCGAACTTCCACACGCATGCCTTGGAGAGATCCGGCGCCTTCTTACGGCGTGTTTCCACGACGCCGCAGCGGATGTTCGTGCCTCCGATGTCAACGGCAAGGATGGAATCGTGAGCTTCGAAGATCCAGGAAGGAGCGAGATATAGTGCGCCGATAAGGCCCGCGTCATCTGGGTGACAATGGATCGGGAGCATCTCGAGCTTGAAGTTGTCGGCTTTGAGGAGGATTTCGGCGCGTGCGATGGCGAGTTCGCCAAGCCGGCTGTCCCGAAGCCCGCCACCCACCACGATGCGCTCGGTTTTGTCCCAGGCCCTGGTATTGAGGAAGCGGCGCGTTACCTGAGCGAGCTCCTGTGCGAAGTCCTCAACGGCGCTATGGACGACTACTGAGGCGTCAGGGTCGTCGCCGCCGAGGGCAGCGTCGAGCTCTTTCTTGCTGACGTCTTCAGAACGTTCCTTCCCGAATGGGTCTTCGCCGGATTTGCGCAACGGCTTTCGCCAGGTTTCGAGAGTTTCTCGAAAGGCACCCTTGCTGGCGCGATCGCCTAAGAATTCTTCCTCATCTTTCAGTTCGAGGTTGAAACTGTCGATCTCGACCCACGGGAGGCGAGAGGCGCCGTGAGCGGCAATGCCAGTGTTCGTTTCGTCCGCCATCCTGAGCCTTACAAGCCGCGAGCAACTAAGCGGCTTAAATCAACACGCGCCACTGGCCACGGTTCCTCCCCCATCGCCGCCTGCGAAGCACGGCATCCCGATCGGGAGCGGCTCGAATACTTGCGGTCGCGTCATGCCAAGCTCGTAAGGTCAACTTCAGTGGCTTCGCGAAATCGGGGTCTCCTTAGCTCTTTGTTTGGTCCGCGCACTCCGCACTGAGCGCGTCTTGCGCCGTACGTACCAGGCCACCACCGAGCTAGCGAGCCACGCAAATGATGCGCCCAGGAAGGCCGCCGCGATGCTGATGTCCGCCGCCAAAGAAAATGCGACCGCAAAGGCCAGCATGCCAAGCGCACCGAGCGCAGCGCCAGCAGCATCGACGGCGGCCGCCATTTGCCCGCGGCGCTTACCAGCGAGACCCGCTTCGCGCTTGCGGCGGATTTCATGCTTCTCAATCAGCGTTGCGCTCGCGCAGAATATGGCTGGAAGGGCAAGAAAAACGCCACCGATGACTGCTCCATAGCGGCTGCTGACGAGGCCAGTAAAGACGGTCGCAGCGCCGCCGAGTGCGAAGCGGATCAGATATTCGTACCAGCGG
>NZ_LFIQ01000025.1:159611-159983 GCF_001189245.1 Bradyrhizobium pachyrhizi
CACACTGTAGATGGCGAGCGCAATCGCTCCCGCAATCATCGCCTGGGTTTGCAAGGCGGCGTAGTTGCCCCCGTGCTGGTACACCGCGATTCCAAGCGTGGCGAGCGCGACCGAGGGCGCTGCTCCGAACAGGCCGGCGAAGCTCTTGGGGCGCAGAAGGTCTCCGAGCATCGCGAAGGCTGATACGACGGCGCCCCCGAGGAGGAAGCGGATGACGTACTCGGTCATTTCGCTCGCTTCCAGAGTTTGGCGAGCGGCCCGCCGGCCCCGTAGACTGGATCTTTGCGCGGTGGCGGCACCTTTGGAATCGTCCTTAGCGCCCGCGGACGGTCTTCAACGGTCGTGCACTCGTCGTATGTGCCGGTCGGCGGG
>NZ_LFIQ01000025.1:159993-211959 GCF_001189245.1 Bradyrhizobium pachyrhizi
GGCCCCGACGACGAGAAACTCATCATCCGCTGCAAGGCCCTGATGGCCCATGCCGGCGGGGAGAACCGCGACGTCGCCAGCCTTCAGCGTGAAGATCCTCCCCTTGTTGCCGCCGAACCGAACGCGGCCCTTGCCGCGCGCGACGCCGAGCACCTCATGGATCCTGGAGTGGTAATGCACGTAGTCGTAGATGCCGTCCCGCCAGGTGTCTCCCCATCCGTTCGCTTCAAACAAGTCTTCGATCACCGCCGCGGCATCCAGGCGGTTATCGAAAGCGACAGCGTTTCGATAGATAATGAGCGGCCATCGCGGATGGTTCGGGACGAGACCGTCATCCCTGAACCTGACAGTGTGAGGTTTTCGCACCCGCTCGAGATCCATAACCTTGCGCTTCCCGGGGCGCTGTAAACCGGTTGCGCGCTCCACGTATCCCTTCAGGTCTTCAAGAGTCGGCATGATCGTCCTCCGTTGAAACGCCGTTCGGGTAGCCGGTCCACAGCCGGAGGGCCCGTTCAAGCACCGCGCCAAGCGCGAAGCCGGCCACAACATCGCTCGCCCAATGCGCCATGATCACAATGCGCGTCAGCGACAGCGCGGCCGCAAGCGCCAGAAACGCCCGCCGGGGGCCAGCCGGCAACGCGCTGGCCCCCGATGCCAGCGCACCCATATGCAGCGCGTGACCTGAGGGAAAAGCATCCTCTCGTTTGCCGGAAATGGGGACGCCGTGGACGTGCCCAATCACCGTTCGACGGTCTGGCCGGGTTTGCTCAAACACAAGTTTCAAACCATGGGGCAGCAGTGACGCAGCAACTGTAACGAGCAAAGCGTGGTTACCTGCGCGCCGCAGCGGCGTCGCGCACCCGCGGGAGGCAAGCCACCCGACGGCTGCCAGGGCCAGCAGAACCTTCTCGTCGGCGCCCCAGGTCAGGGCGCGGGCCACCAGTTCCGGAGCCGGCGCGGTGTTGCGGGCGATAGAGCGCGCGACGACGACATCCGATCTGGTCGGCCGGACAGTGACCGGAAAGCCTGGCCTACGGCTAAGGCGCCTTGCTGACAAGCTAGCTATTTTGAACATGTCTCAAAGGATCGGAAAGGTAAGTACCCTTCCAACGCGTCACCTGCCGACAAGGTCCTCCCTTTGTCCTTTGGTCGAGATCCGGGCGCGCAAAGCGAAGCGGGAGCCGACAATTCGCGCCATGGCCGACCACTGCCGCGTAGACTGTCGAGCGAGAGACAGCGATTGAACAACGCCTTGATCGCGGAGGATGACCTGTTGGTGCGGCAGATGCTGGAGGACGCACCGATTGAAGTTGGCTTCGTTCCGGAAGTCCTTTCCTCCGCGGAGTACGCGGTCACGCTTCTCAACGGCGACGACGCCATATTCCGGGCGCTCGTGACCGACGTAAACCTCAGTGGCGCTATGACCAGCTGGGACTCGCTCCCGTGGTGTACATGACCGGAACGGCTGCGAAGGACCGGGCCAGGTTCGGCCTGGCCCACAGCATCCTTCTCACCAAGCGTTCGCACTGACTCAGCTCGTCACCGCGGTTGCCCAGCTTCTCAAACGCTAGCTGACCGCCAGCCTAGCTGTGGGTCGGAGGAACGGAACGTTCCGCCATGACGGCGGTTGCCCGAAGGGGCAGCCTTGGGCCGCGCCGAGCCAATGACGACTGCGGCGAAGATTGGAAGACACGTTGTAGCCGGCGAGCGAGAACGGTCGGCTGGGCCGGACAGTTGGACCCATCATCTCGGGGGTGGCTCTTCTGATGGCAGCGGCCCTGACTGCCGTACTGATCCCGGAAGAAAGCCGCCCTGTCGAAATCCCCGGAGGAAGAAATCCATCGCGAGACGGGTCCCGAGACACGGCTGCTCCCGAAACGGCAGGCGATAGCGACCGCGGCCGGCAGGCGAGTTCGCCCTCCGAGATCCCGGCGCGCGGATGGAAGGACATTCTGCTGCGGGTCTATTCCAACACCTCCGAGCACCGGATGTTGGCGCTGGCCGCGGGCATGACCTACTACAGCCTGCTGGCGATCTTTCCAGCGCTCGCGGCTCTGGTCGCGATCTACGGCCTGTTCTAGGATCCGACCGCCATCGCCGGGCATCTGGCCCAGGTTTCCGGATTCCTGCCCGGTGGCGCTGGCACTGATCTATCGTTACGGACCGAGCCGCGAGGCGCGGCGCTGGCGCTGGATCACCTGGGGCAGCGCTGCAGCCGCGGTGCTCTGGCTCGGTGCTTCCGCCCTGTTCTCCTGGTATGCGTCCGGTTTCGGGAAATTCAACGAGACCTATGGCTCGCTCGGCGCAGTGATCGGCTTTATGACCTGGCTCTGGATCTCCGCCATCGTCATTCTGATCGGAGCCGAGCTGGACGCGGAGATGGAGCATCAGACTGCGCGCGATACCACGACCGGTTCGCCGAAGCTGATGGGGGCGCGGGGCGCCAGAATGGCTGTCACGCTTGGAGCAGCGCGCAGCGACTGACGGCTTCCGGCTCTGCAGAGGATGGGCGGACCGCCACTCCTCGGGCGGATGGTGCCGTCAGCCAGCGGCTGGTATGTTCTGCCGCTTGCCACCGCCGGACTCCCACTCGGCGATCCGATCAAATGTTGGGACGTACTGACGCGGCCTGTCGCTCGTGCCCACGTACTCCATCGTGACCTTTACGAGATTGACATCGATCCAGGCGCTCATGCGCTCTTCCTCCGTCAGCGAGGTTCGAGCGGCACGCGGGCCGGATCCATCCCGGCCGTTGGACCGAACGTCAACGGCGACTTATAGGTCGGAAGTGCTCGAATCCGTTGTTCGCAAAAGTATTCTTCAAAATCTCGTCGCCGGCCTTGAAATGGGCCGTGGCTATGGCACCCGCGACGACTGAGCTGTGTCCCTGAGGTACTCTCACCATTCCCTCCAGGGCCAATGTTCCCGTCGAACTCTGCGCTACTCTTCGCGACCGCCGGCCGGTCTCGGCGCAAATCGCCGGAAGGGCAAATCCGTCGTGAGTAGGAACCAACGCCAGCGACCAATGTTCGGGCTGATATCCCCTCTAACTCCGAGGCCTTCCATGTATCACCATGTCAAGAAGCTGATGTTCACTGTCCGCGTCGACGAACCGGACCCTCGTTTTGGCAACATGCTTCTTGAACAGTTCGGCGGCGCCAACGGCGAGCTCGCGGCCGCGATGCAATATTCCATCCAGGGTCTGAACTGCGAGGACCCGGACCGCAAAGACCTGCTGATGGACATCGGCACCGAAGAACTGAGTCATCTCGAAATCGTGGGCACCCTCGCCCGCATGCACCTTCAGCCGGCGAAGTTCGATCGCCAGGCGGCCGAAGCCGATCCCCTGATTGCGATCGCGGGCGGCGGTGGCGTGAACCTTTTCAATTCCCAAGGCAATGCCTGGACGGCCGACTACCTGAAGATCACCGGCGAGCTCGACGTCGATCTTCGGAGCAACATCGCCGCCGAGGCGCGCGCGAAGATCGTCTATGAGCGGCTGATCAATTTCTGCGACGACGCCGGCAGCAAGGATGCCTTGCAGTTCCTGATGACCCGCGAGATAACCCACATGAAGGCCTTCGCGCTGGCGCTCGAGAGCATGAGCAAGCCGGCCTTCAGCATCGGCCGCATCGCGCCGACGCCCGGGCTGGTCGATCAGTTCTTCAACGATTCCACCGGCACGGGCGACCACGGCGAGATCGACGCCCGCGGGCCATGGAATGAAGGAAACGGCTGGGTCTTCACGGAATCCCCGGCGATTCAGGCCGACCCCGACGTCTCGACAGCGATCGTCGCGGAGAGTTCGTCCCCGAGCGAGCAGGCCGGCCTGAGTGACCTGTTGGTCGATGAGCTCCGCGACATCCTGCACGCAGAAAAGCAACTAACCAAGGCGCTCCCGAAGATGGCGGAGGCAGCTCGCTTCGATCAGCTCCGTGAGCTGTTCGAGCAACATCTCGTTGAGACCGAAAATCAGGTGAAGCGTATCAATGAGTGCTTCGAGCGGCTCGGCAAGTCCGCGCGCGCGAAACCTTGCAAGGGCATGATGGGGCTTGTCGAGGAAGGCCAGGAGATCATCGCCGAGGGCAGAAAGAAGGAGGACGCGGCCGCCGACCTCGCTCTGATCGGCGCGGCGCAGCGTGTGGAGCACTATGAGATCTCCGCTTACACGACAGCGAAAAACCTCGCCCAGCAACTTCGCCACAGCGCCGTCGTCGCGTTGTTGTCGAAGTCGCTGGCCGAAGAAGAGAATTCGGATCAGCTACTCAACCAGGTCGCCCGATCGCTGATGTCGGTAGCAAGAATGCCCGCCACACTCGAGCAGGCGGAATAGTATTGCCGGCCGGGGGCTAGACTTAGATACCCGCGGGCATCTACGAATAGTTCAGCGGCAGCTCATTATGGATGTGGCAGGCTGCGACGGCAGCGTGCCCGAAGGCGACGGATATCTGGTGCAAATCGCTGACGACGTCGCCAACGCCGTAGAGACCGCTGATCGTGCTCTGCTGCTTCTGATCCACGGTCAAAAATCCTTCCGCTGTATGATCTGCTCCCAACGCAAGCGAAAGCTCCGAACGAACCTCGCTCCCCATGGCGGCGTAGATCACGTCGAATTCAGCCGAAGAACCGTCGACCAACCGTGAAACAATTTGGCCGTCACGCGTTTCAAGGCGCGCCAAGGCTGCCGTGATTTGCACCTCTGCTTCGTGCGGCTTGGCAACCAACGAGCCCTTCCCCTCCTGGATGTCATTGATTGGAATGAGCACGACCTCCCCTGTGAATCCGCGAAGAAACCGTGCCTTGCCGATGGCATGATCCAGCGGCCCGACTACTCCTATCCTCTTGCCACACGACTCGAAGGCGTCACATATCGGACAATAACGGAGCAGGCTCTGCGCGACGGCACTCACCCAGTCCTTCATGGGAGGATGTCGATCGACGATACCGGTCGCGAGCACGACTTTGGTTGCTCGAATGTTGGTGCCGCGGACAGAGGCAACGAAGCCGCCCGTCTCTTTGGAGAGGGTATCTACCCTGCCCTCGACAAGGTGAATGCCGAGTGCCGCCACCTGCTCCCTCATGCGCGCGAGCAATTCGACACCCGAAATTCCGTGTGTAAATGCTGGCAGGTTGTGGCTCTCGGGAATCAACGCTGCACGGCTGGCGTTCGCGTCGATGATCGCGACCTTTCGTTTGAACCTGCCAAGGTAGATTGCGGTCATAAGCCCACCGGGGCCCGCGCCTACAATCAACGCGTCCACCTCTTCCTGCGAACGTGCGGCAGAGTTGCTCAAATGGTCCTGCGCCTTCCGGCGACAAACCCGTAGATCAGCAGCACGATGATCGCCCCGACGATCGCGCCGACGAGCCCAGCTCCCTCCCCAGGGCGGTACCATCCGAGCGACTGCCCAAGAAAAGTTGCAACGAATGCCCCGACGATGCCAAGGACGGTCGTGAGGATAAATCCCGACGGCTCATTGTCGCCAGGCATGATGAACTTGGCAACGACCCCCGCGACAAAGCCGATAATTATCGTCCATATCACGCTCATCATGTGCTCCTCGCGATTCCTGGAAGGTTATGCATTCCGGTCGGGCAGGCGGCCACCGGGCGTGTACTTGTCCACGGCCGCCGGAAGCTCACGCGAAAGCCTCGCAAGCAGCTCTTCCTGCGGAAGGCCGGTCTGCTGCTCCAGCGTAGCTAAGATCTCCGGTCCAATCGCTTGCTTCAGCTGAGGCGGCGAGATGTCCTTGTTCGGCCCGTCGTTGATCCACGATTGAGCGGCATCCCCCTGGCCATTCTGCTTGAATCGGTCGAGGAGCTCTCCAAGCCCGCTATTCAATAGACCGCCCACGCCAGCGCCGCCCAGCATGCCCGATAGGTTGCCGAGCCGGCCTCCACCCGACCCGGCTTGCGGCTGTCCACTGGTCTGGTTGCCAGATCCGATTCCGCTGAGAATTTCCGCAAGCTTGTCCCTGTTCTGGTAGCCAGCAATAGCGAGCAGACCGAGCAAAGCCGTCAAGGATGGCATTCCGCGGCTCATGGCTTTCTCCCTTAAAGGACCGATGTCAATTTTGTTGGCCAACTATGCGAACGTCGCTGTCGCGGTTCGGCGCGCCGCTCGGTTCGAGGTGCGCTGCGCTCACCTTCCCCCGCACTGCATCCATAGCGCTACGGCCTGTCTCCTGCAGACGCTCTAAGGCTTCGGATCCGACGTCACCGAGTTCGGCTTTAAGCGTGTCGGAGGCCTCGCGGACGCTTTGTGAAACGGCTCCGGCGCGCGCGTTGAGATCCTCTTTTACTTTGTCGCTGACTTCGCCGGCCCATTTGTCTTCGAGACCCGATGTGGCGAATGCGCCAGCGACGGCTGCGCCGAGGGCCAAACCGATGGCGCCGAGCATCAACGGTTGTCTCTCGATCAGGTCGGAAAACGACGATTGCACTTGTGCAATGGTCTCCTTCCGAGGCAGCGTCTCACTCACCTTGGTGAAATTCTCCCGCGCGTAAGCGACGCCTTCGTCGAACCGGTCCTTGATCGTGTCTGCAGCGCCCGATACAGCGTCGGTCGCGGTTCTCGTGCTCTCGCGCAGGGTGTCGCCAACGTGCTGCGACAATCCGTGATCCATTTCCGGGGCGGTCGGCGGACTGTTCGTGAATTTGGGTGCGTTCGACCGCAGATTGGCGCTGACGTTGGCGAGCGGTGCTGTCGCCGCGCTCTTCAGCTTCTCCTTGCCCATCAAGAGCCACAGCGCACCGCCGCCGATGAGGGCAGCAGCAAGCGGATTCTCGCGAACCGCTTCCCTGAGGTTTTGCATGAAATTGACTTCGGTAGCACTCATCGGACCATTTCCTTCACGGTGTCCTTGTCCTTTTCGAGCTGCCGCATCGTTTCGCGAGGCGCCAGCTTCCGGGCGTTAAGGCGGTTCATGCCCACCGCAAACAGGACGCCCGCCAACACCGCGGCAACCACTGCTGAGACAAGGTAGGAGATCGATTGCGACCAGCCACTAGCGATCAAGGCGGCCGACAGCGCGAACAGGGCCATGACGAGTGCAGGAACAACCAGGACCGCCCCGGCTGCGAAGAAGCCGACCGCCCAACCAACCTGCTGAAGGTTCTCGCCGAGCTCGGCTTTCGCGAGATCGACTTCGTTCTGGAAGAGCTTTGCAAACTGAGAAAGCGCATCACCCAAGAGGGTTGAGATGGTCCGAAGGTCGGATTGGGTGCTCATGACGCATCCTTGTCTTGTGAGGATGAGGTCGGTTTGCCAGAGGCTCGAAAGAAACGCACGGCTGCGAAGCCCGCGAGGACCGACAGTCCAAGGAAAGCGGCGGGCTGGCGCTTCGCAAAATCGGACGTCCCATCGACGAGATCGCGGAAGGTCCCATTGCGGATTTTCTCGGCCGCGTCTTCGACGTAGTCGGCGGCGGAGTTGATGCCGCGCGCGGCAAAGGGCGCATCGTTGTCAAATGCATGGGCGGCTTGTCGGATGTTTCCCGCGAGCCGGTTTACGAAATCCGCTCCGGAGCGCTGCTGCTCCTCGGCCTTGTCCTGGAAGCGATCCGCCGCTCCCTCCGCCACGTCCGTGGCAACGTCGGCCGCCTCCTTGAACTTGTCGCGCGCGGCGTCCGTTGAAGCCCGCAGCGCATCACCTGCGCGTTGCCTGACATCGGCGCCTGCATCGGCGATCTGATCCTTGAAATTTTGCGGCGAGGCCTCGTCCTGCCCCTGAGAAGCGGCTTGCCGGATATGGGTATCAAATTCGCTCATGACGGTTTCTCTTCGGTTCGAGAAGGATTGAATGCCGCCGTGACGATATCGTCGGCCGCTTCCTTCAATTTTTCGGACATATCCTGGGTCATGCGACTGGCGTGTTTGCCGAGATCCGCCTGGGACACGCTCTTTGCGGCAGCATCGGCCGCAGAGAGCACACTATCCTTTGCAGTCTCGAATCCGGACTGGGCGGCCTTTCCGGCAGCGCGCTTGGCACTATCGCTGGCCTTACCGATTGCGGCAGCTTCCGCCTTGGTGTCAGGAAGGGAAGCTGCGATGATTGCGCCGATCGCAACCCCCAGGCCAGCGATCAGGGCAGCATTGTCATGGATCATCTGCCGGGCGGTTTCCGGAGCCGCGGCCGCCTTGTCGCGAACGGTCGAGCGAACTTGCTCGATCTTGTCTTTCGCGCTTTCCGAGGCGGCATCGATGTCGGCCCTCATTTTATCCGTGGTCCGCGCCGCCCGATCCTTCAGGTCGTCGGCCATTCCGGCCGCCCCTGCTTGAGCCTCCCCTGCGATGTCGGTGGCCTGCTTGCCAAAAGACTGGACACGTTCGGCAGCCTCACCCGCCACTTCCTTGACCGTTTCGACCGTCGGAGCCGCTGCCTCCGCTGCGCGGGCCCGCACGGTCTTCGAAGTTAGGGCGAGGCCCGTGCCAATCATGAGGAGGGGAAGCGGGAGGCCCCGTGCCCGCCGCAGGGCCGGCACGGCAACCGCAGTCCCAGCCGCGATCGCCTGCAGCGGGTTTTCCAGGGCTCGCTGCTTGAGGCTGTCGAGCCAGCCCTGGGTTTTGCGGCTGACAAACTCGGAGAGTTCAGACTTGATGGCTTCGGGCGAGACCTTGTGGCGGAGGTCTTCTGTGGTATCGCTGATCTGCTCTCTCAAGCGATCGACAGTCGCTGCAAGCTGCGCCCGGCTCCGCTCGGACTCGCGCCTTAATTCCTCAAGGGATCGTGTCATGGCTTCGCTGCTTTGTCGTTCTTGTTTGAAAGCGAACTCACGCTTTATTGAATCGTTCCTCCGACCCGCCAGCCGGCGAGCGCGGCTTGGTCAGCGCGGCGCCGAACAGGGTGATCTGGATTAGCGCCGATCGTGAAGAGAGCGGCAGTAGCGTCGGAGCGAGCTAGAGTCGCGGCAAACTCGCTACTACCTCATTGGGGTGTGCGGCGGGCATTGCAGCAGAAATACCCCCTCAACGGGTATGGTGGACGCCGCGAGTTAGTACTTTGGTTTGGCTTCCTCGCCTTGGCCCTCGGAGTGGACGGGATCTTCCCGCGCGATCCGGAGCCACGCCTTGCGATCCCGATCAGTTGGAGCAGGTGCGCCTGTTTCTTGGCCTCCTTGACCGCGCGGCGGTAAAGAGCAGGACCGTCACTTTCCGGCTGGAGCATGAACGCGAAAGCTTGCTTAGGCGAGCTGGCGTTGCTGAGACGGGCACTCACCTGAGCGACTGGTTGCAATCGACCGGCTTGCAGCCGCCCAAATGACGAAAACCGCACTCGAAATACTCATCGAAGTACAGGCCTATCTTGGGAACTGAGGCGCCTCGCCCATGGCGGGACGCAGCTTGAGGAGCCGCGCGATGCTCGAAACGAATGATCTAGTGAACTGTCCGAAATGCGGTGCTTGGCCGATGGCCGTCGGCTCTCAGAAGGACATGCTCGCGCAGCCCCAGATCACCTTCAGATTTTCCAGGTGCGGCAGCGAGGAGACCGGGCGGCTCCGACGTGCTGCCTCGTTGTCGGTCTCGGCAAAGGCAATCTGGAGGCGGCCTGAGCGTGATCCCGGGCCGATCCTCTGGAATTCGTCTTCTTGCCGGGACTGGTCACCGACGATCCTGACAGCGGTGTGGCTCTTGACGTTCGCATCGATCGCCGGCGGAAGCAGGGCTGCATCAAGGGCGCAACCGTCGGGGGAGTCGCCGGCCATATGGCCGGCATGGCAAACCTGGCGCTGCGTCTGGATGCGTGATCGGGCATCGCGAGGCCAACCGAAGAACCCGAACAACTCGAATGCCCAAGTACCCTCGGGCCGGAAGTAGCACCGGCACTAAGACGTGCAGCCGATGAAGATCCGCGCCGATTCCGGCAGCCAAATCCTCGAAGGCTGCATGGACCGCCCCCGGGCGCACCCCGTCGCCGCCTTAGGAACGGATGCGATGTCGCTTCCGTTGACCGCGAAACAGCAAACTCCAGGAGGTCGACATGGCCATGGAAGATCGGGAGACCGCCAGTCTCATTGGAAGCGACAAGGTCGAAGGCACGGACGTGTACGGGCCCGACGGGCAGAAAGCCGGTTACATCGAGCGCGTCATGATCGACAAGGTCAGCGGCAAGGTGTCCTACGCGGTGCTCAGCTTCGGCGGCGTGTTCGGCATCGGGGACGATCATTACCCGCTGCCTTGGCAAACTCTGAAGTACGACACGAACCTCGGCGGATACGTCATCGGCGTCACCCAGGACCAGCTCCGCGGCGCTCCCAAATACGCCGACGAGAGCAATTGGAATTGGGACGCACAAACGAGGCGCTCGGTTGACGATTACTATGGGGTGCCGGTCGCCTAGCGAGGCGGTCGGACACCGCACGTTACGCACAGGAAGGAGCCGCCGCGTCACCGCGGTCGGTCTGCGAGGCACCATGAGAGCGGTTTTCGCGCGTCGCCGACAAGCGCACGGACATGCCCAGTTATCGGTGGCAGCGGTCCTGTTCGCGCTTGTCGCCGGCCTTCTGCTGCTATGCGCAACCTCGTGCAGCGCCGCCGAGAGCTGAGGGGCGGAGGCCGATGCGGATCGCCCAGATCGCTCCGTTGGCCGAAAGCGTGCCACCGAAACTTTACGGCGGCACGGAGAGGGTCGTGGCTTGGCTGGTCAACGAGCTGGTCGAGTTGGGCCACCAGGTGACCCTGTTCGCGAGCGGCGATTCCAGGACGCGCGGAGAGCTACATGCGGTGTGGCCGCGCCCCCTGCGGCTCGGGCGCCCGCGCGTCGACCCGAACACGGCGTGCACGCTCTTGATCGAAGCGGTCTCGCGTCGCGCCTGCGAGTTCGACGTTATCCATGCGCACATCGACTGGCTGCATCTGTCCGCCCTCAGCCGGTGCGGGATCCCTTTCCTCACCACCCTGCACGGGCGCCTCGACCTGCCCGGGATCGGCGAGGTGGTTCGGCAGTTTCGGGAGGCGTCCTTCGTCTCGATTTCCGACAGCCAGCGCGCTCCGCTCAAGGACGCGAACTGGTGCGGGACGGTTCATCACGGTTTGCCGGCCGGTCTGTTTCGGCCATCCTACGCGCCCGGGTCGTACCTCGCCTTCCTCGGACGGCTAACGCCGGACAAGGGGCCCGAGGAAGCCATCCGGATCGCGCGGGCGGTCGGCATGCCGCTGCGGATCGCTGCGAAGGTCCCTCGAGGCGAAACCGGCTACTTCAAAAAGCGTATTCAGCCGGAGATCGACGGGAATCGGATCCAGCTCATCGGCGAGGTCGATGAGTTGGGGAAGCAGTCGTTTTTGTCCGGCGCTGCGGCCCTGCTGTTTCCGATCGATTGGCCCGAGCCGTTCGGCCTGGTGATGATCGAAGCGATGGCCTGCGGCACACCGGTCATCGCCTATCGGGCCGGATCGGTGCCGGAGGTCATCGACGAAGGAGTGACCGGGTTCATTGTCGAGAACGAAGCGGAGGCGATGCGCGCGGTGAAGGAGCTGGCACGGATCGACCGGCGCAAGGTTCGGGCGCGGTTCGAAGAGCGCTTCACCTCAGACAGGATGGCACGGACCTACGAGGACCACTATGGGCGGCTTCTCGCCGCCGGCAGGCCTGCCTACCCGCCCGTCGCCTCCGAACGCCTCGGTACGCTCGCGTCTCCGCTCGTCCCGTGAGCGGCGCTGATCAGGGCGTTGGCTTGGGTTCGATAGAAGGAGGATTGCATGCGCTATCAAGAAAGCGAGCGGCACCCGCGGCGGTGGTTCGCGTCCATCGCAAACAAGGCCTCGCAGGCTGCCGGCCGTGCATCGGCCTTCATCTTGGCCTGCGCTGTAATCGTCATTTGGGCCGTCACGGGACCTCTGTTCCGATTCTCCGACACCTGGCAGCTCGTCATCAACACAGGCACGACCATCGTGACCTTTCTGATGGTTTTCCTGATCCAGAACTCACAGAACCGGGACAGCGCTGCGATCCAGGTCAAGCTGGATGAGCTCATCCGAACCGGAAGCGTCCAGAACTCGTTTGTCGGCATCGAGCACCTCTCCGCCGACGAATTGGAGGAGCTGCGCGCCCTCTGCGAGGAGCGGGCCAGGGTGGTCGCCGCAGGGAGAAGAGGCTCAGGCAGGCGCCGCCCACCCAGATCCCAGGACGCTGCCGATGGCTAACGGTCCAGCGCAAGAAAGAACGGCCTCGCGGCCAATTCCAGGAACGCACGAGCCAATGCGACGTTCGAGCTGAAAGTAGCCGCAGAATTCAGAGGAGGAATTCACCATGAGGTGCATTGCGAGCGCACTGGTCTTTGCTCTGGCGCTTTCCGCCCCCGTCGCACTTGCCCAGACCACGAAGCCGGATGTCTCCGGCGCTCCGAGCGCGCAGAACTCGGGTGCCGGTATAGCCGGCCAGCCGGGCAACAAGAATGGTCCAGCCGCCAAGCCGGGTGAGACCATCGGCGCCAACTCGAGCTCGAACCAGCAGGATCCGACCGTCCAGCATCAGGACACCTCCAACGTCAAAGGTCGGCCGGGAAACAAGAGCGGTCCGCCAGCCAAGGAGCCCGATCGCAAGTGATGCGGGGACGATAGAGGGATCTTCTCGTTCGTCGGCAAGCCCTTTTCGCCACCGAGCTCCCTCACCATCCGGACGATCTCGTCCAGATGGGCTTCTTCAGGGTGCGACCGCCGAGGTGCAGCGGGCGAATAGCCCCTGGGCTAGATCACCGGCAATTCCGCGATGACGAGATCAGGATTCTTGGCGGCCTCGATGGCGACGACTTGTCTTGGGATCGCCGGACCCGCCTCGCGCTCAAGTTCGATGGTTACCATGATGCGATCCGGCGAGCTTCTCGCCGCTCTCCTTCGGCAAGACCTTGCTGACCTGCCGTCCAATGGTCAGCACCGCCTCGAAAGGAGCCATCGGAAGCAAATGCGAACGCTAAGCCAAGCGCACTGCGGGCCACGTTTTTCAAGCCTATTTAAGGTATTGCACAAATACGAAGCGATCAATGAAAAAGGGAATACCTAAAAGGCGAGGCCGCCCGGCGACTGGCAAAGACCCGTCGCGTACGTTTCGCCTTTCTGATGAGTTCATGGCTCAACTCGACGACTGGGCTGCTCGGCAGGATGATAAACCGACCCGCTCCGAGGCCATCCGCCGGCTGGTCGAGATCGGTTTGAGCGCAAAAAACGAGAGCCCTCGAAAGAGCGAGGACAGGCGACAGCGCAAAGATACGAAGCAACGCGCCCGCGAATTGGCCGGAGACGCGATCGGCGGGATGGCCGAGGCCGCAGCTAGTCCAGAGGACCAAGCCAGTCGTAAGCGTCGGCTCATTAAAGGACCGGCGGAATTTCAGAAGGTCAGACGCGACCGAAATTCAACTTGAGCCAGCGGGTCGAGAGTCGTGGTGGATATGATCAAAACCGCGATAGCACGGTTGGAGTTGCCGCATTGGCTTATACTTGCCGGAGCCATGCTGGTACTGATCGGCCTAATTGGCCTTGTGATCAGCCGTCGCCGCGGGATTGAAGCCGAGGGCGAACCTGCCGCCGAGACAAGTCCCGAACCGCGCCCCGAGCTAACATCGTTGCCCGACCTTCTGGACTCCCGGCCAAGAAAGGGCCGGCAATCACGTTAGCTTCAAGTAGCCAGCTAGGCCGACAGGATCGAAATCCCTATCTGAGCGTTGAGTTTGTTGAACCCGAAAAGGAGGTTCAACATGGTCAACGTTCGAGAGCGGAGGAGCACACCCTCAGGCGCGGAAAGAGAAGCCCGCAAGGTATTCAGAGAGGCTGAAGCGAAAGAAGCTTTGAGCGATTACGCTAAAGCGCAAGAGGCATTTTATGAGAACCGCGAAAGGTTGAAAGCGGAGCGCTTGGCCCGGGAGGCCAAGAGCCGCGAGACCGACGATCTGGCAAGTAAACTCGCTGAATGCGCGAGGGAGGCGCGCCACCAGGCCGCACTGTTGCCGCAAGGTCCAGTTCGCGATGCCTTACTTGAGAAAGCCAAGCAGTACGAAGCGCAGATTCCCAACGACTCCACATACACTACTCCTGTTGTGCAGCGCTGATGAAAATGGCGATCAAGCTATCTGCATAACGCTGGCGCCCATTCCAGGCGGCACGTCTACGAACGAGTGCTCGAGTCTCACTTGCTACAGATGGCAACGTGATCCCGTTTCGATGGCCGTCGGTTTGACTTCCTTGCCGAACTAGGCATCGTTTGGGTTCTCTCACTTCGCAGGGCTTCCTTGCAGCTTTGTTCCCAAAAAGGCCCCCCACGACCGGGGGGAGCTGGGCTAATCTTTAACTGGCCGTCTCAGTGCCGATAGCGATACGGCACCGAACAGGGCGACCAATGCCGCTGCATCTGCTTCGTTCCTGATCAAAGAGATCCCAGCATCCGGATCATGCTGGGGCCGAGTTGGATCGCCGAACCGCTGTCGGCCGAGAAGCAGCGGTCGTCGTTTCGGCTGAAAAAATATCGGATGAAAATCGCCTGCCCTGTACGCCAGATCATCACGCCCGTCGCGGTTTCAGAAGTAACTCGCGTGAATCATCCTAATATATTCGGCGAAGTGTCCGGCCAAAATATAGGCCTCAGCACCTTTGGGCCTGGAGGCCGATGCTGAGGCCAGTTGTCTAGTGTCGGCGCGACCCGACAGGAGCCATTGTTAACGCTCTCCTGTGCGATTTGCCACCTTTTCCCTCAGACGCTTGGCAGGCAGGAACCATCGAGAAGCCAGGGCGTCTATCTGTCGCTCCGGCTGGCCAAAGGCGCCCCCGACTGCCGGAGGAAAATCCGTATTGCCGGGTTGGCGGCTCCCTGGTTGGGGCCGCTTTCGTTCGTTGGGGAAACGCAAGCACTGCGTGACCAAGCTGATCGTCGCGATTCACATAGTGAAATGACGGTCGCCTACGTCCTGGACGCAAACTACCTCACGGGCGAGCTTAAATTCGATTTACGCATCGTTGCTGAGAACGGGCATTGGATTCTCTGTCGAATACGAATGATCGCACGGCTCAGCATCAATCCCGCCTCCGAACGCACTTAATTTCTTGAAGGGAGAGATGGACAATATCGCATGCGAGCACCGGTCATCCAGATCAGCGCGGAGGTCGCGCACGCCCACGCCAAGCATAATGGCTCGCTCAGGAAGCGGGCATCACAAAGCGCAGGCCCCAACATACGACTCTTGTTACAGCAAGACGTGGGCAAGGCCGAGCGAAGCGGGAGCTTTAAAACGCCGTCATGACTTAAAGTCCATAAAACTCGGCACAATGTTGCCAGTGAGCCGCCGCTTCGCGCCACCGCGTGGTCTGCGAGTGCAGTACACCCAAATCAGCACCACGACGATCGGAGGCTATCTCCTTGGCTGCGTTAGACGCTTCCTTGAGCTTGTCGCGGGCAATACCATCGACGCTCGCTGTGCATCTCCGGCGCGTTGCATCATCTCGGTGCGGGCGTCGGCCACCTGAACTTTCAGGGTCTGTGAAGAACCTGTGTTCTGGTTCTAGGTGAAATTCGTCTTCTGGTAGGTCTAAATTGCTAATGATATTTTCTCTGGAGCGTCTCGACCTGTTTTGCCTCATGCGGCTGGCGTGATCGTCCAGATCGGCCTTTTGACGCTCTTCGCCTTTGCGTCGGCTGCGGACATCGTCGCTTCCTTGGCCGTTTCAAACCCGGATTGCGTCGCCTCCCCTGCCGCCTGCTTCGATCGCTCGCTTGGCCCGTCGCCTCGGCTCCGGTCTCGGGGAGAGAGCCGCGGCGATGGTCGCGCGATCGCGATCCCTAGTCACCCGCCGATCAGCGCGGCATCGTCGCCTACGATCTCACTGGCCTTTGCCGGCGCGATCGACGCCGTGTCCGTGTCGGCCGGCACGTCGCTCCTGAGCTTGTCGCTCACCGCGGTGGTGGCCTGCGCAGTTTGGTTCCTGAGATCGTTGGCTTTGCCAGCGGCCTTACCTTGCGCGTCGCGGGCGATGTCCCTGGCGCGGCTTTCAACCGAAGCGACTGGTCTTTGGCTTCGCTCCGCGGTGCCTGAGCGCGCTCGGCCGCCTTATCCAGCATTTCCTCTGTTGCCGGGGCGATGGCCTCCGCGGCTCCGTCGCGAGCTTTTGATTAAGGCAAGACCTGCGCCTATCGTCAGGAGTGGTAGCCGCTCGCCGAGCGCAGGAGCGGCACCATGACTGGGTATCCGCAGCGACTGCCTGCAGGGGATTATCCAAGGCCCGTTGCATCACCGCCTTAACCCCGCCCTTGGTCTTCCCTTTAACAAATCGAAGACTTTGGATTTGACGTGTTGCGGGGAAACCTTGTCTCGGATGCTTTATCCGATATCTGTTCCCTCAATCGATTCGACCGTCACGGCGAGTTCTGCGCGGCTGCGCTCGGACTCGCGCCTCAGCTTCTCCACTGATCGCATCATGGCGTTACCGTCTTGGAATTTGACGTTTTCTCGTCTGAATTTTCTTTCGAGACGAACTCACGCTTTACTGAATCGTTCCTAGGCGATTCGAACGCTGGCGCAGCGGCAAGACAACTCGTCGGCCTTTTAGTCCGGGCTGCACGCTCACGCGCTGCGTCGTGCGACAGGAACACGTCGTCCAACCGCTTCGTTGCCTTTCATGGACCGGCTTCTGCTTCATTTCATTTCAGTTAAGCCCAGCTACCCGGTCTGGGTACGGTATCTTTTGAGCCTGGGGCTGGTCGGCTTGGCTTTCCTGACCAAGCTCCTGCTGGATGACCAGTTGAAGCCCTATCCGCTGCTGTTGTTCATTCCGGCCATTTTCCTAGCCTCAGTCATCTTCGATCGCGGATCCGGCTTCCTTGCCACTGGCGCGAGCGCCGCGCTTGCCCTGCGATACTTTATGCCACCGCCCTTGAGCGCTGAGATCCTGCCGCTCTTGATTTTCCTGATAAGCGGGCTGTCCATCGCGGCGGTGACCGAAGCCTTGCGTACCACGTTGGAGAAGCACTCGGAAGCGAAGGCCTACGCGGACGTGCTGCTGATGGAGCTCGCGCATCGGACCAGGAACGACCTTGCGACAATCATGTCGATCCTGCGCCTGCAAGCGCGATCAGACTCCAACCCTGCCGTGCAGGCGGCGATCACCTCCGCCCTCGCACGCATCGAGGTGGTCGCCAAGGTCCATGACAGGCTGCGCAACACCTCCGTTAACAGCACGGTCGATCTCTCGGCCTATCTGGAGGCGTTGTGCGGAAGCCTCGCTGACTTCCACCGGGGCTTGCGCCCGATTGCGATACGGGTGACCAGCGAAGAAATCGCTGTGAAGAGCTCACAAGCTGCATCGATCGGTTTGATCGTCAACGAACTGGTGACTAACGCCTTCAAATACGCATTTCCGGACGGACGACCGGGCACCGTGGAAGTCGATGTCCGGAGCCGAAACGAGCAGGTCGCAATCACGGTACGGGATGATGGAATCGGATGCCCGTTCGAGGCCAAGAGTGGGCTGGGGACGCGCTTGATCAACCTGATGACCGCGCAGATGAAAGGCAGCATGATCAGGACGCCCATGGCAAAAGGTTGCGAGGTGGAAGTGGTGGTCAACCTTGAGGACTGATTACCGAGATCCGCGGGTTGCCACGGGCCTTCAACTACCGACCGCGGCCAGTGCTGTTTTGCCACTCACGTCGTTCAGAATACGACACGATCGAAGGGGAGGAAAGCGCCGGTCTGGTTCGCGTCGGATGCGAGCTCCTCGTCGCGTTCGCAAGCCTAGGGACCAACTGGACGAGTGTGAAAGCAAAGGAAAGCGAGGTTGCCATCGACGTCTATGGCTCTCTGACCTGCGATCCCAATGTCGAGATCGAACATGTTCGTCCGAACTCGATGCCGGTGATCCAGAACTGCAGCGTCCGCTCCCAGATGGTCCGCTCAAGGTCGTCGCAAGTGGCGAGAAGGGAGACTCCGCGGCGGCTGCCTAGGCTTATAGATAGGCCGGCAGAACAGTGGACAAACCGCAAGTATGGCATTTCGGAATCCCTGGTCTGAGTCAGCAGCTCGGGACGGGGAAGATGATGTTGAGTGAAAGGCGACCGGCGTTCCGCGCTCTGCAGGGATGGACGATCTTCGTGTCGCAGGACGCCCGCGCCATTCGCGAGTGCTCAGAGCAAAGCTGGATGTCTGACCGCGTCGATCCGCATGCCTGAGAGCGAGCGTTTGAGACAGCCCGCCAGGATCCGCCGCGTGGCGTTTCTTCCGAAGACGCTGTGAACGAAAGATGCTCGACTCGATCGGCGACACCCGTCCGGAGTGCTCGCCCGAGGACGGTTTATCCCGCGACTAGTCGAACACAAACTTCCATACTATTCGTATGCCATCGGATCCGGAGGCGAGGCGTTTCAATCTCATCACATGCCATACGATTCGACGGTGGCCGGCAACCTCCACAGGCTCCGCTGGGTTAGATCCGGCGAGGCCGGTGCAGAAGCGAATGTCGACTCAGGGCCATGCTCAAATTCAAATTGAGCAAAATGCTTTCGCTTTCGCGGCAAATCGCGACCGCCCCGTGGGCAAACACACGCGGACTCATTGAACCGACTGCCGCGTTATGTTTCAGATCTCGAACCGAACGGGTCGAATCATGCGCTACGAACTCTCCGACGCTGCCAAACCACGCCGCGCGGCGTACCACGGGCGACGTGACCTGCATCCTTTGTTTTGAGTGTCCTTAGGAACAAAGATCCCGATTCGAGCCTAACGATGCAGGAGGATCGCAAATGGCAGTTGCATCGTGGAAGCGTCCGGGATCGCCAATCGGCAAGAAGGGAGCGCGCAAGGTAAACCCGAAGTACAAGCGCCGTTCGCGCGAACCATGGACGGATAAGGAAGTGAAGCAGTTGCGGTCACTGGCGAAGGCGAACACGCCGACAGGCGTGATCAGCCTGAAGATGCGCAGACCAAAGGGCTCAATCGCAAGCAAGGCGCAACGCGAGGGCATTTCGCTGCGGCCCGTCAACCGCTCACCCTACAATCGGCGCAAGAAGGCAGCGCGACGCTAGCTCTCGGCGGGCGGATTCTCATCGAGCACGCCGTTCACGTCGGGCTCTCAACGCCCTTGTCGATGTCGTCGGAGTTGTTGCACTCGCACGTCATCCCTGCCCCGCACTGACAGCCGTGCGGCTCCGCAGTCCACGCGAGGTGCGGATGATTTTCACACACCCAGCCCAGACCGTGGCAGATCGGACAATTGGGATTGATCATGCCGCAACCGCTCGCCTGTGCCTTCGATAGACCTCAATGGCACGGTTTGCGAGCATGATCTTACGATGCTCGCCGTTGCCAGCCATCTCGTCGATGATCTTCGTCAGGAAGCGGCCTGCCGTGTAGGGGTCGCCGATCTCTCCCGAACGTTCGAGAAAATCCCAGGCGATTTGGATAGCGTCTTCGACGAGAATTGAAATGGGCTCGATCATCCTGTCGCAACGCCAGGAGCAGGCATTCGTTCCTAGTGCGGAATAGCCCCGGTCGGCGGAGGCTCTTCCTGACCTGGAGGGAGGAGAGCGCTCCAAGCCTGTGGCGTCGGCGATTGAGATGCCGTCGAGGAGACCCGTTCGTCGACGTCTGCTGCAATCTCCCGTGTGAGCTCTTTTCAAGAGATGGTCGCGCTCGACCCCTCAGGCGCTTGGAACCTTGTTGGAAAATATCCGCGAACGCAGCGAGTCACTCCTGCAGCGACGTCGTTTGTTTGACCCGCTTTCTAGTTTTTCTTCATCACGCATTCCCTCGGAAGCCGGAGCTTCAGCTCCATCTTCCGAGCAAAGTAAAAAGTCACGAAGGGCGTAGCGCTAGACTAAGTTAGTTGCGCCTCAATCCTTTTAGTGAGCTTGCACGCAGCAGTCCTTTGGATTGAGGGTGAACGCGCTCGCCGTGCCGAGGAAGGGGTCGGTCCGCCTGCCAAATGGGTCTTGCCATTCGGTGGGGCCAGCCTCCAGGAACACTTGCTCAGTCGCGTAATTGAAATCCAACAGCTTTGCGGAGAGAGCCATGCCAGACTATCCAAAGCCGCCTTATCCCGACCAGAAGCAGCCGATGCCCGGCGTCACCGCCAGAATGAACCCGCGTCCGGACCATGGCGAATCCAGCTATCGGGGCTCCGGCAAGTTGGCGGGCAAGCGAGCGGTTATCACTGGCGGCGACAGCGGCATCGGGCGCGCCGTGGCCATCGCCTACGCCCGCGAAGGCGCCGACATTCTCATCTCTTATCTAAACGAGCACGACGACGCGCATGAGGTGAAGACGCTGGTCCAGGCGGAAGGGCGTAGGGCCGTCCTAGTCGCCGGAGACCTTCGCAGCCCCGAGCATTGCCGCGCCGTGATCGAACGCGCGGTCGAGGATTTCGGGGGACTAGACATCCTCGTCAACAACGCCGCTCATCAGGCCAGTTTCAAGGATATTGCTGCTATCTCCGACGAGGAGTGGCGGCTCACCTTCGACGTCAATATCCACGCGATGTTCTATCTAGTAAAGGCGGCAGTGCCGCATATGCGGTCTGGCAGCGCGATCATCAACACGGCATCGATCAATTCGGACATACCGAATCCAATACTGCTCGCGTATGCCACGACCAAGGGCGCGATCCAGAATTTTACCGGAGGACTTGCCCAGATGCTGGCCGACAAGGGCATTCGCGTGAATGCCGTCGCGCCGGGGCCGATCTGGACTCCGCTGATCCCATCGACGTTGCCGGACGAGTCGGTCAGGCATTTTGGAAAGCAGGTTCCACTGAAGCGAGCAGGCCAGCCCGCCGAGCTTGCGACGGTCTACGTCATGCTCGCCGACCCGCGTTCGAGTTATACGTCGGGAACGACGGTCGCAGTTACTGGTGGAAAGCCGTTCATCTAGGACATTGACAGAGCGGCATTCAATCGCAAATCCGCCGCCGCGCGCGACCGCAACGATTGCATTTCGCGAGATTGAGCCGCGCTGCGAGCGCCGTCGGCGCCGATATGGCGACCAGCATGGAGCATCCCGATTGCCGCCGCCATTTAACCAGCTCGATCGAGACGCGGCTGGTGATTGCGCCGGCATCGCGCGGGACGCTGACCCGGCGAGCGCACCCGCAAATCTCCACGCGGTCGCGACCAAAGTATTATCCAGGAGAAATAGGCTGGCCGCATGCGGAACAAGAGCTACGCATTCGAGGGATTGTGCAAAGCGCGCTCGATCTGGCCGTGATCGAGAAAAAAGCGGCCCAGCCTGCGCGGAAGCGGGCGTGATGCCTCGGTGAGGCTCTCGATGCCGCACAGGCCGCAACCAGTCGTGCCGACCAAGGCGGGGGTGGCGGTACCTGAAGCGCTCCCCGAACCAAGCCAGATCAGTAGCTCAATGCCTGCATCTCGCGGCACACCTCGAGTGACGCGGACGACACTTGTATGAGGAATTTGCTCTGCGCTGCCCCTTTGCCGATCGTCGGCCGGGCCGCTTCCATGTTGCTCTTGCCATTCAAGTCCTCCCGTAAGTCGTTCTTGAACGAAGGCCTCAGCAATTCGGTCCCGATGAGCAGGAACGGCAAGATCGGCGGGACGTTCTTCGTTGACCAGAGTCAACGGAGGCTTCAGTGAGCGTCCGACTTGCATCGATAATTCTTGTGCTGTCTTGTGGATTGGCAACTGCACAGCCTGCTAAGCCGGCGGACGATATTCAGGCGCCGACCGGGCGTTCGGCGCCTGAAGACAAAGGTCAATTGCAACCGCAAGGCTGGATCGGGCCCGTCAACACGGGGTCGGGTGGCGCTCCTCCGGAAAGTCCCCACGGTCAAAGCCCGCCGAGGATGCAGTCCGCGCCGGACGGATCGACAAAGACCACGGTCATGCCTCCCAAATAGCTCCAAGCGCCAGCGCGGGTGCGCGAGCGGCACCAGGCCAGAAAAAAGGGCAAGGAACAAAACAATTCGGGTTACGTTGCAGACCCATGACGAACCTAATTAAGCTCCCCTGGCGGGCCCGCGTGACACCGCCCCTAGCGGCAACCACGCGAATGGACTGCCTTTGCGTCGTACCAGTCAAAGCCGATAGACAAGCGGAGTAGGCGCATCGGCCTGTACTACTTTTTCCCGCGGCCGTAATCGCACGGACATGCTTCGAAAATTTGCATCGTGCTACGACCGAATCGGGGTCAGCTATTTCACTCAGCACGGGAAGCCCGGTCTAAAGCTTGCCACTCGCCACCGCTTGCGGTTGTTGCTGACTGTCTTGACTGCCTCCTTCACTGAGACGGCAGACGTGCCTGTCTTCTCCGTCTGGTGACCTCATATTTCTGCCCGCTCGCGAGGCGTGGCCTGCATCGTTCCGCAGGCACAACTTCATGGAAAAGGCCAGATATCGAATTCGCGCAAATACCGCGCGGCTTTTTTCATCGGGCCGGGATTACTAGCGATTCGTGGCCGACCCTAATCTTGCCCAGGGGCCGCGAGCAAGTGTCCCGCATGCTTCATGCTCGGCAGTCGTGTTCGTTCCACCACCGAGCTATCGCCCGGGTTTGCTCGTCCCATATTTCGGTGGGCAGGTCCGGGACGGCAATGCGCACGCTGAAGGCCCCGCTCGTCATGTCGTGAAACCATTCCGTGGCAGCGAAGTCGAACCCGAAGCTTCCGGCATGACGGATCGGAAAACCGGCCAGGCCAAGATCTCTGCTCATCTCCGACGCCGCTTGCCTTGCCTCTTCTTCGTCCAAGGGCCGCCTGCATTTGAGCAACACATAAAGGCCATGCGCGAAATTCGTTTGGCTCACCAGATCGCCGAGCGCCTGACGGAAGAAGCGAGCAGTGCGGCGGCTGTTGCGGATGATCGCAGCCACTCTCCTTGCAGTCAGCGACCGATACTCGGGGCTGCCGACATAAGGCGGGAAGTGGGCCGGCAGTGCTGCGCCGCCGAGCAGCCTGACTGCATTCCGCATCTCATCGGGCAGCTTTCGGAGAGGCGAGCGAACCCAGAGATCGGCCTCCGCGGAGCGGACGAAAGTCGTAGAGCCCAATCGTCCATACTCGACGCCCAGCGAATCCAACTTCGTGTGGCTTCGGATCATAGCCACGGGCACTCCGCACCTGCGGGCCTTCCGCAACGCTCGCGCGATCTTGCCGGAGCCACCGGCGAGGCAACTGTTATCGAAGATGCAGAGGCCGAATTGCGTCCAGGGTGACCGCAGACAGGCCTCGAAATCCTTTGCCGATGCGCAGGAATCCAGAAGAAGGATGCGGTGCGACGCGCCTGAAGCGGGCGCGCCCAGGATTTCCCCGGCCGTGATGCTCTTCAGGTGCCGAGCGTACGCTTCAATGAACTCCAGGGTCTCTCCGTACGTCCCTGGCAGCGACACAATATCCGCTCGATCGAACAAGTGCGACGACGCCAAAAGCAGGGCAGATATGGAGGCCATGCCAGAAGACGTGTAGACGGTCTCCCAATCGATGTCATCGCCGAGATCATAAAACGACGGGCCGGCCACGTCGAGATCGGCGCGCTGGTAGTCGTACCGGAAGTCGAACGGGCTATCGGACGATTGCCTGCGATGCGACCAGGCGGTTTCGGTCGTGGTCCAATCTTTCAGATCGTGCTGGGCTCTGATGGCCGCCGTGAGCTTGAACTTGAGTGCGATCGCTTCATTGATCGATTTCGGCGTTGGCGGCGCAAAGGACTTGTCAAGACAGGCGTCCAGCAACTGAACCTCTTCATGCTTCCGACGGAGGTAGGCTTCCATGGTCTCCATGAGCCTTCAACGTCCGGCATCCACCTTGGCTCCTATTGCGCGAGCTGCTGCAGCGGTGGTCAATTTCTGCAGCAAATGGATAGGTTACAGGCGGCGCTTTGTTTCACCTGTCCATTGTGCATTGCGCACGCTTCTTGTCTGGACGCCATCTGGGGATGGACGACCCATGACCGAGTCGAGCGCGCTGGATCGCCAAGGCGTCGCCGATGCGCTTGTTAAGCTTAGGTTTGATGTGCTCGAGATAGCAAGGGTGGCCATTCGAGCTGACGGCGGCGTGGTGCCGCTTCGAAGGCTATGGACCTGAAAGACCTCCCCCCTGCCCGACTTTCATAGACAGGACAAGTTGGAGAACGAAGTGACGAACAGTCGACGGTGGTGTCGCTCGCTTTGCTTCTGCTGCATTGCATTCCGCCGGCCCCGCTGACGTTCAGCCGGATCACGCTCGGCCGTCCGTCGCGACGACGGCAGAGATTCGCTCTCCGCCGAACAAATAAGGTGACGCGGGTTGCGCAGCGTGGCGCGCGGCCGCCCTATCCAACGAGGCCACGACTTGCACCGATGTGGTGTAGCTCTTCGTTCGAACGATGAAGAAATTGGTTATCCAAGCGGCCAACTTAGCTCTAGTTCCACGAGCGGGTACCCCTCCCGCTTAAATTTAGGTTGTAGGCAACCGACCGGACGATCCGCAGACCGCATCCCCATTTTGGGCTTCTCCCGGGCTTTGAAATCAATCTTGCCGCCGCCGCACTGCTCGTCATCAGGATCACGATGTCAACAACGTCAGTCAACGACGCGATGGCGCTTTGGTTGCTTCGCGCCCACATCGTGCAATCGCTAATTCACCTATCTCGACGCGCCCTATGGCAGTCAGCTCGCGCATTACTGCTTTCGCCGTTCGGACAGTGATCGCCGTTGTACTGGTGCTGGCAATTGCTTAGCATGTAGCCAGCAGTGGCGAGAGTCGGGCTTGCTCGACGCAGAATGGATTTGGCCTGGTCAGGCCGCCAGATCGCAGTTCCGCTCATCCTCCGCAATCGGCCGCAACGCGCCGAAATCGATTAGCATCGCCCACGTTCATTGTCACGCAACACAAGACGGTCAAAGCGACGGTGGCCGGTGCCTAAGTGACCAAAAATCAACTCACACAGATGGGTTGATTTTGACGAGCAACTATACCACGGCCAATTCGAAGAGCTTTTCCCCGACAGGATTCCAGTGACACGAGAGCGGCACCTTCGTGAGAATGTCGCAAACCGGCAAGGGTCTGTTCGCCTTCGCTTCCCAAGGAACGGACCAGCGTAACTTGCGGCACCGCCCAACTGCTGCGAGAAACAAATCAGAGCTGATCTATTAACCTGCGATAATTCAAAAGCGACGAAGTCAGTCTGCCTGCGGTTGAGTAACGCACTTAGCAACCAACCCAATTGATGTTCATTTGTCCTCGGCAATTACCCAACCAGAGGACAAACAGATGTTGCGAGTCTTTGCTATCGTATCCACGGCAGCTCTGCTGAGCTCAGCGCCTGTCTCGGCGCAAACGCCATCAGCGCAGAGCGGCCCAAGCAATAGCGCCGTCAATCGTTCGGGTGAAAACAACTCGAACGTACCCGTGGCGGGCCGAAACAGCTTTACCGAGGGGCAAGCGAAGTCACGGATCGAAGCTGCCGGTTATTCCGGCGTTTCCGACCTCAAGAAGGACGATAATGGCGTCTGGAGAGGAAAGGCCACCAAGGGAGGCAACCAGACCGAAGTCAGCTTGGACTTCCAGGGCAACGTGAACCCGGCGAACTAGAAAGGAAGACCAGCATGACCACTACAATTTCTCGCCTCTATGACAACTATGCCGACGCTGAGCGTGTCGTCCAGCGACTCGAGCAGAGCGGCGTCCCCTCCTCCGATATCAGCGTCATCGCAAACAATGGGGAAGGCTGGCACGGCCGGGATGGAAAAGTTGATCGAGACCGCGACGGCGTTGACGACCGAGCGGAAGGAGCAGGCGCAGGTGCGGGCATCGGCGCAGGTCTGGGCGGAGCTGCAGGATTGCTTGCGGGTCTCGGCTTGCTCGCAATTCCTGGCCTCGGCCCGGTCGTCGCCGCTGGATGGCTCGTCTCCACCGCGGCCGGTGCTGCCGCAGGCGCCGCAACGGGCGGCGTCATCGGCGCGTTGACTCAAGCGGGCGTTCCGGAAGAAGAAGCCCAGCGATATGCCGAGGGAGTGCGCCGCGGCGGAACACTCGTCTGTGCACGTGTCAACGAACAGGATCGCGGTCGAGCAGAGGCTGTGCTCGATCGGTCGTCAGTCGACATCAGCAAGCGCACAGCGGCATGGCAACAGTCTGGATGGAAGGGCTTTGATCCTGCGGCAGAGCCACTCAGCAGCGATCAGATCCAGCGCGAGCGCGAACTCTATGGCGAAGGAACCGGAATAGGTCGCTGACGCACAAATTCCGTTTCCCAATTCGCCTACTGAAGGCCCCGACGCATGTCTCCTCAGCGTCGGGGCCTTTTCGCTGCAGTAGGAGGAACGATCTCAAACGCGTTCTGTTTCCCTGTCTATTCACTAAAAACAGGAAGGAAGCGATCAAATGAAAATCGCAAAAATCGCCTTGGCCACCGTGTTCGTGGTCGCCTCAATTGCTGCAGCCAGCGCACAGGGTGGCGGCGGTGGTGGCGGCAGTGGCGGCGGCAGCGGCGGCGGAAACTCACCGGCGGCGACCACCGGTCAGGGCTCGTCCAGCAGTCCCAGCGCCGCGAATCCCGGCGCAACCCAGAATGACCCAAAACTGAAGGAAGGCACGACGGACAAGAGCGGCGCGACGTCGAAAGAGCACATGAAGAAGTAAACTGTGGCTCGGAAGTAAAGCAGCGGTCCCAACATGCCTTACTGGGTTCGCTTCTTTGCTTCCGACGACCGAGTCCGGCGTGGCCGGTGGCGCCGATCCATCCCAGACGCTTCGCGAGAGCCGGCCTCAAATATCTAATGAGGATCGTCCTCGTCCTTGACCAGGGTTGGCCAGTGCGACCGGCGGAAAAGTGCGCAGCCCCGCACTGCGCGCCCGGTTCTCGCGAACCCATCCGATCGGCACAGTGCGCAAACGCCGCTGCCAGCGTGACGAAATGAATGCCTATCTCAAATCTTTTCAAGGCAATCCCTGAATGAAAGCCAAGCGTCATTAGGTCAAGCAGCCGGCACCTCGGCAATGAGGCGTAAGGTTTCATCGCAAGCTGCCGGACATCGAGCACGCGGGGACGTTTGAGTCGACTCAAGCTGGCCGGATCTACATCGAGAAGATCCACTTTCTGCGGGAACAAGGCGACGCCGGCTGCGTATTGGCTTTGCACGACTGCGATAAATGCACTGCTGGGAAATTCCGGACAGACAAGGCTTGCGAACGCCGCCTGGGTCGTGATCGAATACAGGTTGCACAGCAGGCGAACGGGTCCTTACCGGCTTGCATCATCCTTAAAAAGGGTCCCGCTCTCGCGGAACTCGAGCCACTCGCCGACGCCGGGGATCCTCCGTGAGCCGGTCCTCGGAGACCAGCACTCGAGAGGCACCGCGATGGCCGCCAGGCTATCGGCGGCCCGAGAATAGGCTTTTGCCCGGTAGGGGTTTCAGCGCTCGGCTGCTCTGAAAACTTGTTCGGCGTGCCCTTCTTGCAGCCGCCGGTTTTGATGCGTGCGCCATCTATTTCTCTCGACTTTGGAACGTCTTCTTCCGTGCTCGTTTGAAAACACGCTCGGCGGTGTCGGGCGGGCGCATCTATCCACGCAAGCTGATTTGGGAGCAACGATCGGCTGCGTCTAAAGTCAATTCGACCTATGGAGACGGATAAGGGTGTAACAAATGAGCGTCATCGGTCTAGCCATTGCGCTCGTTATCGGCCTAGCCACTGTGATGGTCGTTTACCTGCTGGCGCGGAAAACCCGGCGTGATCGCGATAGCCAAAGTCGACATATCGCCGATGAACGTGACGAGCACGCTAGCCCGCCAAGCAATCTCTCCACAATCGGCGACCGCGAACGCGATAAGGACGCTCGATCTCGTACAGCGGTCGGGAGCCGATACAGCCACCTTGAAGATGATCCGACCTATGCGACGAGCGTAGAATTGGGCAACGTTTTGATGGACCTGAGCGAGTTAGAGACGGACCTCGCCCTGGCTAAGCAAAGAAAGGACACGGATTTAGCTCTCAAAATCCGACTCGAGATGGATGATTTGGAAAATCGCGCTTCCGAACTAGAGAGCCAACTCGTGAATGGTTCCAATAGTCGCCCGGGCTAGCCGTAGGCCGGCCGCTACCGGAAGTACGTCATGCCGCCGGCAACGATCGACACGACAAAAGCCCAAGCCGTAGCCCCAATAAACCAGGACATGCCACCCGGCGTTCATTGGCCGTCATACAGCTTTGTCTCAAAATCGCATCGCTTCGCGCAAAGGAAGGGCCTCAGCACGAGACGGTCAAGTGCCGAGACCGAGTTTTCTACGTCATCCCTTGTTCAACGCCGATGACGGTCGGCACTGAACAGACCATCAACCGACCGGTTAAGGGATCGTTCCCTATTCCCGGTGTTGCCGTATTAGCTGGTCGTGCCATGCCATGGCTGCCAACGAGCGAATGCGCACCACTGCTGTGGCCGTTTCAGGCTCAACCACGAACCATCCCCCGCCCTTGCATGGAGGGCCAGGTCGCATTGAACCGGCTTGGCAGTCGTCGCTATGCCTCGATCAGGCATCCAGAGAGCGCTCTCGACCGTTACCGCAGCGGGCGCCGAGCGCCGCAGCCTAGCAACGGTCGGCCTCAGATTTCAGCTGATCCCGGATCGGCTTCGTGTAATCGGCAAGGTCGAACCATCGGCGCTCCTCAAATTGGCCCGCTTTGTCGCGCCGCCGTGACACGGCTTGCCATCCTTCATCCAACCGACGCCGCAAAATTCAGACCTTGCCGTGCGGATTAACGACCGAGTTAATCCCGCCCAAACCGCGCTCCTCCACGAAGTTTGGCAGATGTGCAGGCAGAGCCCCTCGTCGATCACCGGCAGATCGAGCCCGGTGTCGCCGAAATGGCCGAGGATCAGAGCCACAGACCGGTCGAGGGCCGGCCGCAAATGCCCAAAGCCCGAGGGTGCAGGCCGATATGACCCGGACGAGATTGCGCAAATCCTGCCAGCTGCTATGGGACCGATACGTGGATCGTGCGCTCACTGCAGCGCTTGCCGCTCAGCCATCCGCAAGATCGCGGCTCATCCTGCGCCATTACCACCAGACCGCGGCACGCCACCGTGGTGATGCCGAGCAATGCCAACCAATCCGCAACGGTCTCGGCCTGAGGATCTCCCGAGCCGTCGGCACGATCCGGACTAGCGGTTCAGTGTAGCCGGACACCAGCGCCGCATCCTGGTCGCCCGGCTCCAGACCTGCGACGAGGAATCGGATTCCGCTAACGAGTTGGCGTCATTCGCCACTCATCCTTCACAAGAGGTCATAGGAACAACGTCCTTGCGATCCGAGTTATTCCCCGCCTCGTATGGAGTACTGCGGTGGTCACCACGATGATCTCTGCAAGGGATCTGGAGCTGGTAGCCCTTCGAGAACTTCGAAGCGTTCCCAGTGGCGAATACGTTATCGATGTCGAAGTCTATCCGAGAGACCGGACTTGGCGACTCAACGTCACTGTCCGGGACGGCGCCGACGTCGATCGCATCCAAGATGCCGTAAAGACCACGACGAGCAGGCTTAAGGAGCGATATTTCCTTCGGGCTGATTGGTGAAGTGCCGTGCGCTGTTCCGATCTCGGCAATGGCGAGCTCGCCGGCTGGCGTTAAGAAGCAGCCGCCCTCACCAAGCGTCGGCCATCTGCAGATCAAGGCACGCCGCTTCAGATCGGCATAGACGACAGTGGCAGCCAATTGCTCATCTGTCTCGATGAAACAACCTCCTCGCCTGGATTGCGCTTCAGGAGAGCGGGCGCCGCCAGTTCAGGTCACGAAGCTCCGTCATTGTAGCCGGCGCACTGGAGTCAAACGTCACAACGATCGAGAATAGCTACGCATCCCGGTTCCTCACAACTTGATGCATGGCGTAGCACCACGGCTTCAAGCGCTCCAAGTGTAGACTTCCCGCGCTGCGCGATGCAGCCGGATGGCGACGGCCTACTTCGGCACCCTGGTCCTGGCGGTGCGTGAAGAAGCTGCGTGGCGGTACATCGGACATGTCGGCACTGGCTTCAGCCATCAGACCTTGGAAGAGTTCCATGGAAAGCTCGCGGAGTTGAAGGCGGCAAAGCAGCCGTTCTCTGGCAAGCTCAAAGACGAGCACGTCACGACGACGTGGGTCCGGCCGTCTCTGGTCGCCGAGGTCAAATTTGAGAGTGGACCAGCAGGGGCGAACTGCACCAACCGGTGTGCCTAAGCCTTCGCTCTGATAAGAAGACAACGGACATGACGCGCGAAGGCCCGCGGGCCCGGTTATAATGTACTTCTTTACGCGGCTGGGAACTAAAAGACCGATCGAACTTTTCTTGTCGGAGGCCTCGGATTCCGCGCTTACGGCAAAGGACGTACAAATGCTGCGAGTGAGTAAGGACGAAGAGCTAGACCGCACGGCCGATGTCGCCGCCGCTATCGCGGAGGAAGGCTTGCGATATGTGAGCAATGCCACTCCGGGCTACCGGCGCAAGCGGACCGGGACTTCGTTCACTTACTACGATAAAGTCGGCAAGCGGATTATCGATCAAGCGGTCATCCGCCGCATCAAATCGATCGGCATCCCTCCGGCGTACGAGTTCGTCTGGATATGCCCGTCTCCCTACGGCCACATCCAGGCAACCGGATTGGACGCACGCGGGCGTAAGCAGTACCTGTATCACCCGAAATGGCGGGAGCTTCGGGAGCAGAACAAGTACGAGCAAATCATGCAGTTCGCGGCCGCGTTGCCACCCCTGCGTGCGCGTGTCGTATCGGACATGAAGCTGAACGGTCTCCCCCGCGATAAAGTGCTGGCAACCATCGTTAGTTTACTTGAAAAGACGCTCATCCGTGTAGGCAACGCCGAGTACGCCGAGAAGAACAAGTCGTATGGGCTCACCACAATGCGGCGCAAGCACGTGGCAATCGGCCGCGGCGTTCTGCGCTTCGACTTCACCGGCAAGTCGGGCAAACAATGGAAGCTTCAGGTCGAGGACAGACGGATCGCTGCGATCGTGAAGCGGTGCGCAGAGATACCAGGGCACGAACTCTTCAAGTATCTCGATGACGACGGGACGTCCCGAACGGTGGACTCCGGCGACGTCAATGGCTACATCAAGGAGATTACGGGACAGGATTTCAGCGCCAAGGACTTTCGGACCTGGGCCGGCACGGTACTTGCGGCCCTCGCGCTGTCTGAGTTCAAGAAATACGATAGCCAGGCAGAGGCCAAGCGGAACGTCGTCGCGGCCATTGAGAAGGTGGCAAAGCAACTCGGCAACACGGCGGCCATCTGCCGAAAGAGCTATGTCCATCCTGAGATCCTGAACGCCTACATGTCCGGCGATCTCGTCAAGATGGTCGACGCCAAGATCGCGCAGAAGTTCAAGCGTCAATACAGCAAGCTCACCTCGGACGAGATCATGGTCCTTGCCTTCCTCCACAAGCGGCTTCGAGCCTCACTCGATGCCCGATGCCAGCTATAATCAGATGGACGTCTTACCTCCGGCGACGGCAACCTTCGTGCAGAAGGTGTGGCTCGACAGAGGATCTGCGAGTAGGTGTGGCAAGCTCCGCCGGTTGACCGACGCGCTTCACCGGCACTTGCTCGCCTAAGTTCTTCATCGCGTCATCCGGCATCGTCGATGGGATGGTTGGCGTTCCAGATCGGTCCGGACACCACGGCATTCACGCGTATTTCTTTCGGCCAGCATCCGCTGCTAGGCCGCCGGTAAACTCGAATGAAGCCGGTCGACTTCATCTGCATCTCTATCTCCGTTGAGGTTAGAGGGCCTTTACCAGATAGGTAGCTGTCAGGCTTCCGGACTCGGCCACCTGCTTCGGCGGCCCTGACGCCACGATCCGGCCACCGTCGTCGCCTGCTCCGGGTCCCACGTCGAGAATCCAGTCGCTCTTCGCCGCGACCGACATGTCGTGTTCGACCAGGACCACGGTGTTGCCAGCGTCGACGAGGCCTTGAAGCTGCCTGCTCAACTTCTGAACGTCTGATGGGTGCAGGCCGGTCGTCGGTTCGTCGAGAACATAGAGTGTCCCGCCGCGCTGCGGCCGCTGCAACTCGGTGGCGAGCTTAACGCGCTGCGCCTCACCTCCAGAAAGCTCGGTCGCCGACTGACCGAGCCTAATGTAGCCCAGTCCCACCTCTCGCAGCACGCCCAGCGACCGGGAAAGCGTCTCGTCTTCTGAGAAGAATGCGAATGCCGCGTCGACCGTCATCACCAGCACATCTGCGATCGACTTGTCGCGAATTTTTATCTCGAGCGTCTTCGCGTTGTACCGAGCGCCCTTGCAGGCCGGGCACGGCGTGTAGACGCTAGGAAGGAAAAGAAGCTCGACGCACACATATCCTTCGCCCTCGCAGGTCTCGCAGCGGCCCTTGGGGACATTGAACGAAAACCGGCCGGCGTCGTATCGCCGGGCGCGTGCCTGCTTCGTCGCGGCGAAGAGCTTGCGCACGTGATCGAGCAACCCGGTGTAGGTCGCCAAGTTGGACCGCGGCGTTCGTCCGATCGGTTTCTGGTCGACGACGACAAGCCGCTTGACCCGATCGAGACCCTCGGCAATCTCGCCGCCCAGCGTACGCACCGTCGCGTCGAGTACGCCTTCATCCGTATCCGCCTCCCGGCGTTGGCCAAGCCGCTCGGCAACGGCCTCGACGAGAAACTGGCTGACCAGAGTGGACTTACCCGAGCCCGAGACGCCGGTGACGCAGGTGAGGACGCCGAGAGGGAGATCGGCATCCAGGCCGTCGAGGTTGTTGCGCGTGACTCCCCGCAGCTTCAGCCAGCCGCTCGGCTCGCGAACCTTTCGTGTTGGCTCGGCGGTTGCGCCAAAAAGGAAGCGCCTGGTCTGCGACGATTCTACTTCCGCCAGTCCCGCAAGTCGTCCGCTGTAGAGTATCTCGCCGCCCTGCTCACCCGAGGCCGGCCCGACATCAACAATCCAGTCGGCCTTGCGCACCAGGTCGAGCTCGTGTTCGACAACGAAAAGCGAGTTGCCCGAGGCTTTCAGACCCTGCAACGCCCGCAGCAACGCTTCGGTGTCCGCCGGGTGCAGGCCGGCCGACGGCTCGTCGAGCACATAGACGACGCCGAAAAGGTTCGATCTGACCTGCGTCGCGAGCCGAAGCCGCTGCAATTCACCGGGAGACAACGTCGGCGTACTCCGCTCGAGCGTCAGATATCCAAGGCCGAGATCCAGCAAGACTTCGAGACGTCCCGCGAGGTCTTCGACGATCCTTTGCACGACAAGCGCCTTCTCGGGATGGGCCTCGTCTGGCTCGACGCGAGCGATATACGGCTTTACCAGCGCGTTCAGCTTATTCAACGGCAGACGCGACATCTCAGCGATGTCCAGTCGGGCGAACTTGACGGAGAGGGCGTCCGGCTTGAGCCTCTTGCCCTTGCAGACCGGGCAGTCGTCGCTTGACAGGAACTGGGCCACGCGCCGCTTCATCATCGCGCTTTGCGTGGTGGCATAGGTTTGAAGAACATACTTGCGAGCTCCGGTGAAGGTGCCCATGTAGCTCGGTTCTTCCCTTTTCTTCAGAGCCCTACGTGTTTCCGCAGGCGTGTATCCGGCGTAAACTGGAACGGACGGTTGCTCCTCGGTGAAGAGAATCCAGTCGCGATCCTTCTTTGAGAGTTCGCGCCACGGCCTGTCGACGTCGTAACCCAGCGTTACCAAGATATCTCTGAGATTCTGGCCCTGCCAAGCCGACGGCCAGGCCGCGACCGCCCGATCCCGGATTGTCAACGTGTCGTCTGGCACCAGCATTTGTTCGTCGACCTGATGGACGCGTCCGATACCGTGACAATTGGGACAGGCGCCTTCCGGCGTGTTGGGGGAGAAGGATTCCGCGTAAAGCAACTCTTGGCCGCGCGGATAGTCGCCAGCGCGTGAGTAGAGCATCCTTAGCAAGTTGGATAATGTGGTGACGCTACCCACCGAGGATCTGGTCGTCGGCGATCCACGTTGCTGCTGCAGCGCGATGGCTGGCGGCAGTCCTTCAACGCCGTCGACGTCGGGAACCCGCATTTGGTGGAAGAGCCTACGCGCATATGGCGACACGGATTCGAGATACCGACGCTGCGCCTCCGCGTATATGGTTCCGAACGCCAGCGAGGACTTGCCGGATCCGGAGATGCCGGTAAAGACCACGAGTTCGTTGCGAGGAATGTCGAGGGAGACATCCTTGAGATTGTGCTCGCGCGCCCCTCTGACGCGAACAAAGCCGTCACGCGCTTCGGGCGGCGGTTCTTCCGGTCTTTTTGCTTTGGCATCCATCCAGGAAAGAAGCTCTGCCGGGGCGCAGAGTTCCGTGCACCGCCACATGCAATTACCGGCCGTGGGTTGCCCTTGCATCTGCCGTTGAGCATCCTGCGATGAAGTCGCCGTATTCTCGCTCGCCTTGTTCATCACTGACTAGGTGGATGCCCCTTGGCGTTGGTTGACGCGGCATCCGTCGCTTCATTGGCCTTTCCGGTCGTCACAGGGCCGGATCCCGCATCGCGGCCGGCCGTGTTGCGGGACCTGCAAGAGCGACTGCTGGACTGACGGCGAGAAGCGCGGCCAGCAATATCGATTTCGAAATCATAAGGTTCTTCTCCTACTTTGCCGGCTCGTGCTTGGCCGTGCCGGGTTCGGCCACCTTGCGATGCTGCTTTGCAAGCAATTCAGACGGAGTCACGTTGGCGATGGCCGACTGCATCTTGTTCTTGAAACCCGTAACGACGTCGCCCTTAGCATTCATCATCGCGTCAAATCCTGCACGGGCGACCAATGCGGGATCGTCCTTCGGCTCAGAACCAACCTTGGTGTCGAGCATATCGGCCCGCTCGAAGAATGCGGTCTCCGTGGCACCAGGCATCAGGCAGGTCACGGAGACCTCGGTATCCCGAAGCTCTTCGCGGAGCGCGAACGAGAGTGAGTTCAGGTAAGACTTGCTGGCATTGTAGACGGCCTGGAAGCTTCCGGGCGTGAAACCGGCGATAGACCCTGTGATGAGAATGCGCCCCTTGTTGCGCCGACGCATCTCATTGCCGACCTTATGAAGTAAACTTGTCGTTCCCGTCACGTTGGTATCGATTACTTCGCAGATTCGGTCCAAGTTCTGGTCAAGAAAAGCATGCCCAAGCCCACGTCCAGCGTTGGCCATGAGGACGTCGACCGCCCGTCCTTTCGCGGCCGCATAAAGCTGAGCAACGCCCCCTTCAGTCGCGAGATCGACATGGAGAGCATCAACCGCGGCCGCCCCGGGCTCGCTTCTCAATTTGGCGGCGGCCTTTTCGATTTCGGGTTCGTCTGCGGCTATCAACAGGTCGAAGCCCTGCTGTGCGCAGATGCGAGCGAGCTCGTAGCCGATACCGGTCGATGCGCCGGTGACAATCACAAATTGTCTTTCCATTACCGTTCTCCGCTCATTCGATCTCGCCTGTCAATCGCGGAGCGCTGGGGCCGTTCCTAAGGCAATAGGAACATCGAGCGAAGCCTGCGCTTAGCCAGCATCTTTGGCTAGGAGTTCCCCATGAAGGCTCTCACGTGGCACGGCAAGGGCGACATTCGATGTGAAACGGTCGCCGATCCCAGGATCGAACATGGTCGCGACGCAATCATCAAAGTTTCGGCTTGCGCGATTTGCGGCTCGGATCTTCAT
Source organism: Bradyrhizobium pachyrhizi (assembly GCF_001189245.1). Classification (GTDB taxonomy): domain Bacteria; phylum Pseudomonadota; class Alphaproteobacteria; order Rhizobiales; family Xanthobacteraceae; genus Bradyrhizobium; species Bradyrhizobium pachyrhizi. Next base: position 195,552 of record NZ_LFIQ01000025.1, read on the forward strand.
CTGTTCGACGGCATCATGCCCAGCATGGAAAAGGGTGACGTGCTTGGCCACGAGACGATGGGCGAGGTCGTGGACGTCGGCAAGGAGAACACCAAGCTGAAGGTGGGCGATCGTGTCGTCGTGCCGTTCACGATCTCCTGCGGGGAATGCTTCTTCTGCAAAAACGGCTTCTACTCCGGATGCGAGCGATCCAATCCGAACGCCAGGCAGGCGGAGAAGATGTGGGGACATTCGCCTGCCGGACTGTTCGGGTATTCGCACATGCTCGGTGGCTTCGCTGGCGGGCAGGCGGAATACATGCGCGTCCCCTACGCCGATGTCGGGCCGTACAAGGTCGCTCCAGGCCTGTCGGATGAACAGGTACTGTTCTTGTCCGACATCTTTCCAACCGGTTACATGGCCGCTGATTTCTGCAACCTGAAAGGCGGAGAGACGGTCGCCGTCTGGGGTTGTGGCCCGGTTGGACAATTTGCCATCAAAAGTGCCTTCCTGTTGGGCGCAGAACGGGTGCTGGCAATCGACGCGGTTCCCGAGCGGTTGGCACTGGCCGAACAATCCGGGGCGACTACACTGAATTTCCAGAAGGAAGACATTTACGACCGAATTCAGGAACTGACCAAAGGACGCGGAGCCGACGCTTGCATCGACGCCGTGGGCACCGAGCCCGAGACCACAGCCAGCATGGATTCCGTAATGGATCGCATCAAGGTTGCGACATTCATGGGAACGGACCGTCCGCACGTGCTTCGTCAGGCCATCGAGTGCTGCCGCAACTTCGGAACCGTTTCGATCGTTGGCGTCTACGGAGGCTATCTAGACAAGATCCCGATGGGCAGCGCGATCAATCGCGGCCTCACCTTCCGGATGGCCCAGACGCCGGTCCAGCACTATATGCCCAAGCTGATGGAGCGCATCGAAAAGGGCGAGATCGATCCCTCCTTCGTCATCACCCATCGCGCCACGCTCGCGGAGGGACCGGAGCTTTATAAAACCTTCCGAGCCAAGCGAGATGGCTGCATCAAGGTGGTGATGAAGCCGTTCGCCGCATGACGCCTGCGAAACCACGCTGGCTCGCGGCAGCCCAGCTCGGTATCTTCAGCAGCAGCTTCTCGACGCTGCTCAGCCAGGTGACGGCCGGTCAGCTTGGTCGCGACCCGCTGGTCGATTGGATGACGGTCGCGTCCATTCCGGCGCGCGACGGCGTGCTCTCGTCCGATCCCAGCACCGCCGCAATCGCGATTGGCATCGCCTTTCACCAATGGGCGGATTTCTCCTGGACGCTCTTGTTCTTCGGTCTGCTCGGCGACTGCACCGAGCGCCTGCATCCGGTCGCACTTGCAGCTCTGGCAGCCCCCTGGGGTCTGCTGACCTCGGCTACCGAGTGGTTCGTGCTGGTCCCGCTGTTCCCCTTCTGGCAACCCATCTTCACATTGCAGCAGCCCTACTGGATCGGCTTTTTAGTTCATCTGTCATCGGCTGCGATGTACCCGCTGTTCGCTTGGTTTCGATGGCCGATCGGTCACGCTCCGGCAACGACAGCCGTGCCGTTCGCACAACGGTAAGCACTTGGGGCCGGCTGCGTTCTGACCCTCTCGGCCGGACTCGGATTGGCCGACGCGCTCTCCGCGCCGCTCCCGCTGATCAGCAAGGAGCGGGATGCGGATCAGCGCTATATGCGCCGCATGACCACACATCATCAGCAAGGAATTATCCTTGCGCACCTTGCGGTCGCACGCGCACGGGATTCCCATCTGCGCAGCCTGGCAGCCCTCATGGTGGCATCCCAGTCGGGGGAGAACATGATCTTCGCGCGTTGGTGGGATGGGTGGTTTGGCGAGCCGATGCCGATGTGCTCAGACAACGAACGGCCATCGATGCCCGGCTATCTGAATTTGGCGCAGATGGCAGAAGCGCGCGATGCCGCGGATGGCGGCTTCGATTCGACGTTTATCCGGCTCATGAGCCTGCATCATGCCGGCGCAGTGCAGATGGCAGACCAGGAATGGCATTCAGGTGGCGATCCCCGGCTTCGTCTCATGGCCCATGCGATCCGCCATGAGCAACAGGGACAGATCGCCCTGATGCATGGTGTCGATGGAATAGAAGCAATGCGTCAGGCGACACGCAACATGTTTGCGAACAATCTTTGATCAATTTGGTCGGCCTAACGCAGCAATCGAAAAGGAACCAAGGTGCTCATTCGTGCCTTGAGATTGAGGAGGATCAACATGGCACGTACAACATGGAAGCGGCCCGGCTCACCGATCGGCAAGAAGGGACCGCGCAAGACGAACCCTTCGTATAAGCGTCGCTCGCGTGAGCCGTGGACGACGGCAGACGTCGGGCTGCTGCGACAGCTCGCCAACGGCAATACGCCCACCGGCGTGATGAGCATCAAGCTTCAGCGCCCGATCGCAGCTATCCGCAGCAAGGCGCAACGCGAAGGCATCTCGTTGAGGCCGATCAATCGCTCGCCGTATAACCGGCGAGTGACCAAGACGCGCGCAGCGAAACGGCGTTGACGAAGTCGGCCCGGCCCTCCACGGGAGGCGGGGTCTCACCTGTCTTCGGCGCTACAACGCCTCAACTGAACATTTGTAACATGGCGCGTATCCTGATCGGTACCTCCGGCTGGCATTACGACTCCTGGCACGGTCCCTTCTTCCCGGGAGGTTTGCCGTTGAAGGATCAGCTCCGTTACTACGCTGAAAACTTCGAGACCACGGAGCTAAACAGCGTTTTTTATCGCACTCCGACACCGAGCGCCGTGAAGGCATGGCGAGATCAGACCGGCGTCGATTTCGTCTTTGCATGGAAGGCATCCAAATTCATTACGCACTGGAAGCGCCTCTCCGACCGCTCCCGGAACAGTCTCGATCTGCTTGAGGACCGCGCTTCTTTCCTGCGAGGCAAGGTAGGGCCGATCCTGTTCCAGTTGCCCCCGCAGTTCGAGGCGAACGCGGACAGGCTTGCGTCTTTCTTCAAGCTGTTGTCGAAGAAACGCCGCTACACTTTCGAGTTTCGTCATCCGAGCTGGTATCAGCCCCGTATCCTGCGGATGTTGGCGGACGAGAATATCTCGCTCTGCCTGTCGGATCACCACGATGCGCCCGCACCCTGGAAGCGCACAGCGGACTTCGTCTATGTGCGCGGCCATGGTCCGAGCGGACGCTACCGCGGTCACTACAGCCGCCCGACGTTGAGACAATGGGCGCGGCGCATCAAGTCCTGGAAGCGACAAGGCTGTGACGTGTATGTCTATTTCGACAACGACCAAAAGAGCGCCGCGCCGGCTGATGCGCTGAAGCTAAAGGCGCTCCTGACCCGCGGTACTGAGGGCAAGCAGCAACGGAGCTGTAAATAGCTCCTGCCAATTTCGCTTTTTCCTTAACTTATGTGAAATTTTCGGAACAGCTCAACTCGTAAGCAGCTTCAAAGCGACGAGGGCTCAGAAAGTCGAAGGGCCTCCGTCACTTCTCGAGAGACTTGGTCTATTTGAGATGGGGCCGCTCCGTCATATTGCCAACTGGCCACGGCCGCAAGAGCCAACGCCAATAGACGGCCCACCGGCTCAACTTGCGGTCAAAACATCCGGGTTGCCAGCAGCATATTTCTCTCAACCAAAGGAACTTTCGGTCGCCCAAGCGGGCCACGCCTCACATATGCGCTTGAAGACTACAGACCAGACGCACTGGCGTCTCCCGGGGCGACCATCCAGTCCTCCAGGAGGTCCTCGGGATCATCATCCGCAAAGCGCCGATCTCGCTTCGTGCAGCCTCTCTTTTCCTTTGCCAAGTTTCGCCTTCGATGCCACAGCATAACGCATTTTGCCTTCTTTCTCCGTAGAACGGCACAAGATGATTGCAGTTCCTACCGGCAAGCCGACCCGCACGACCATCTGTTACGCTGTTTCCGAGAAGGAACAAATTCTTTACGGCCCCATTTTCCAAAGAGCCGTCGGGGGCGATGACGGGCTTGTTCATTGTTCGAAGGAAAGACGATGGCGCGAAAAGCGAAGAAACGGAAATATTCCAAGAGTTCGGGCAGCGACGTCAAAAGCGAAATGCGACGCTACAAGAAAGGCAAGGCGAAGAGCGGTCGAGGCGGCAAGGGTGGCAAGGTCAAGAGCCGAAAACAGGCGATCGCAATCGGACTTTCAAAGGCGCGCAAGAAGGGCAAGAAGGTGCCGACGAAGAAGAAATGAAAGAGACCGGCAAAGCGAGCCGGGCCGCGTTTCACCTCAAACCTTGCCGTTGCCTCGGTTGGTGAAGCGGGCGTTGCCTAGACCCGTCCCGATTGTCATCACGCCCCAGCGCTTGACGTCCTGCATGAAGGGCATTTCCGAAAGCCCCTGCACCACGCCGTCATAAAGTCTTCGTCCGCCGAGAGACACTGTTGACCGATTCCGGCCGGCAGGCCGCGACATCGCCGGCCTTGAGGGTGAATATCCGGCCCTTGCTGCCGCCAAAACGCACGCGTCCCCTGCCGCGGGCAATGCCCAGCACCTCTTGGATCCGGGAATTGTAGTGGACGTAGTCGTAGATTCCGTCGCGCCAGGTGTCACCCCAGCCGTTGGCCTCTCAGAGGTCCTCTATGACGGCCGCAGGATCAGGCCCCTCACCGAGATCGACGGCGCCCTTGTAGATGACGAACGGCCAGCGCGGATGATTGGGTACGAGTCCATCGTCCTTGAACCGAACCAAGTGTGGCTTTCTTGGCCGCGCCAAAGTCGCGGCTTCGTCCTTGTCCGGACGGCCCAAGCCAGTCGCACACTGCATGTACTCCTTCGGGCCCTCAAGGATTGGCATCATCATCCTCCTTCGATCGCAGCGGATAGCCTGTCCAGAGCCTCAGCAGACGCTCGATGAAGGCGCCAAGTGCGAAGCCCACGACGACACCGCCCGCCCAGTGCGCCAGCACGACGACCCTCGTCAGCGAAAGGCCTTACCGCGAGCACTTGGATAGCCCGTCGCGGTCCAGGCGGCAGCATGCTCGCTGCGGACGTGAGTTCGCCCATGTGCAGGGCGTGTCCCGAGGGGAAAGCGTCTTCGCGCTTGCCGGAGAACGAGACGCCGTGCACGTGGCCGAGCACCGTTTTCCGGTCGGGACGGGTCTGATCGAAGATAGACTTCATGCCGTGCGGCAGCAGGGAGGCGGCGACCGCGACGAGAAGTGCGTGATTGCCCGCGCGCTGGAGCTGCTCGGACCGCCCCCGGGAAGCGACCCTGCCGCCGACCGCCAAGACCAGAAGGATCTTCTCGTCGGTGCCCCAGGTGAGCCCGCGCGAGATCCTCTCGGCGCGGCGGGTGGTGTTGCGAGCCACGGTTTGCGCGATCGCCACGTCCGCCCTCGTCGGCTACACGGTCAGAAGAGCCATCACCTCACCCGCAGCAGAATTCCGCAGTGCCCGCAGTGCCTCATTTGAATTGCAGATGCCATCATAACGTTCGAGCAGGAGCCAAGTTCATCCCTAGGAACACCCGCCGCGGACCGGCATTAGATCGCGTTCGGAGGGATCGTGCGGAAGGAGCGAAACTCGCGTTGGCTGATGGCAAGCGGGACCGCGGTGCCGGCATGTCTCTTCGCTAGCTACCTGCTAATCGGCGGAAAGGACTCCAGCGCAGTCCACGCGAATTCCGGCCTTACAACCGAGCAAGCCGCCGCTCAGGCCTGCGCGAAGCTTGTTCCGACCGATCCCAACTCAAGGTCCAGCCGAAACAGCCTCAAGGAGATCAAGTAGCATGCGCGCCAACCTGCCAGTCGGGAATACTTCAACGACGTCGCAATCCAAAGGCGGCTGGTTCGCTCGTCTGGCCGTTGCGACCGCACGGATTTCCGGCCGGCCCGCAACCTTCCTTCTCGCCGTTGCCGTCGTGGCGGTGTGGGCGGTGACGGGTCCGCTGTTCGCCTTTAGCGACACGTGGCAGTTGGTGATCAACACCGGAACTACCATCGTCACCTTCCTGATGGTGTTCCTCATCCAGGCGACGCAGAATCGGGACACGCTGGCGCTTCAGCTGAAGCTGGACGAACTCATCTTAGCCACCAAAAACGCGCACACCCAAATCGCCGGCATCGAGGAGGCTCCCGACGAGGAGATCGAAAGCGCCAAGGTCGAGGTTCTCAAGCGGGCCCGCTAGAATAGGAACCGCAATGCCAGCCTTCCGTTATTTGCCCCGTGTCTACCCTCGCCTCCTACATCGGCGGTGTCGCCGCCTTCCTAGCCTCTCTTTTACGTGCCCCAGGTCCGGAAGGCCTGGCCTCGCGGATTCACGGCGGATCTGTCGCTCGGAATGTTGGCCGCGCTCACGCTCGGCCTTTCGCTCTGGATCGTTTACGGCGTCATGCAGGGAGATTGGGTCATCGTAGGCTCGAACCTAGTCGGCGGCACACTCGCCGGCGTCGCTCTTGGTTGCAAAGTCCTCGATCTCTCGCCGACGCAGGAACGGCGCCCGTCCGGCTGTCGCTCGAGGAGGGAGCCATGAAGGACGGTGAACTGAGTTACGGTCCTCCCAGCGCCAGTGCGGTCCATATCTGCGTCGACATGCAGCGCATCTTCGCGGAACGGACCGAATGGACGATGCCGTGGCGTTTGCGGGTCCTGCCGAACGTCGTCGAGATCACGGCGGCGCACCCTCAACACACCATCTTCACCCGTTTCATCCCGGCAAGAAAAGTCGGTAAGGGCTCCGGGATGTCGCGACGCTACTACGAGCGTTGGAGTTCGATGACCATCGATGAGCTGGGCCCGGACCTGATCGATCTTTTGCCGGAGCTTACCCGCTTCGTTCCGCCGGCCCGCACCTACAACAAGTACGTCTATTCGCCTGGACCGGAAGCCACTTACACGCCCTGTTGCGGAGTTCGTCTGTCGATACCGTTGTCATCACCGGCGGCGAGACGGACGTCTGCGTTCTGGCCACGGTGTTGGGCGCCGTCGATTGGGGCTTCCGCGTCATTCTCGTGACCGATGCGGTCTGTAGTTCTGCCGACGAGACCCACGATTCCATGATGAACATTTACATGAACCGGTTCGGCCAACAGGTCGAGTGCGTGACGACGGAAACGCTTCTCGCCGCCTGGCCCGGCAGCAACCACAAGGCCTCTGCCATAAGCGCCCCCTATTTCATGCAGGTCCTCTTGCCGAAGGAGGCGGGCCGCTGCGAAAGAGTTGGGCGGCGCGGAGAGCTTGTCAGCGCACCCGATCAGGTCAGTGGCGGAGCGGCGTCGGCAAAGAGGAGGATACGATCTCGGTCGTCGAGGTCATGACAGACCGCCGTTCCGCCGACAACTCGCGCGCTATGCGTGAGAGCCTGGAGCGAATAAGCGGAAAGAAATCGTCGTCCAAGCCCAGGGAATCGCACTGTGACACTTAGGAACAGTCCTCGGCGCCAGCGGTTTGCTGGGCGAACCCAACGCAGGAGGACGCCATGGGCTTCTTCACCAAGGACATCAAAACGCTGAACGACTTGTTCGTACACACGCTCAAGGACATCTACTACGCGGAGCAGCAGATCGCCAAAAATCTCCCCGACATGGTCGAGAAAGCGACCGATCCGGGTCTCAAGAACGGCTTCCAAACCCACCTCTCCGAGACCAATAGCCAGATCGCACGGCTCGAGAAAGTCTTTCAGATGCACGGAGTGGAGATCCAAGGGGTCGATTGCCCGGCGATCGACGGCATTCTGGAGGAAGCGAGCGATGTCGCCGGGGACGTCGAGGACAAGCAAGTTCTCGACGCGGCGCTCATCGCGGCCGCCCAGGCCGTGGAACACTACGAGATCACCCGCTACGGAACGCTAATCGCTTGGGCGAAGATGCTCGGCCGCGACGACTGCGCCTCCATCCTGCAGCAGAATCTCGATGAGGAAAAGGCGACCGACGAGAAGCTCAACACGATGGCGCTGCGCAGCGTCAACAAGAAAGCTGCGTGAGCGCTGATGGCGCGAGGGCCGTAATCAGCACGTAGCGGCCCTCGCGGGCGAAGGAGAGATGGAGGACAGACAGACCGGACGCCGATCGCAAACCAGCCTCGACGGCTGGAGCATCGCCGCGGCGCTCGGCTTGATGGCGGCAGCTTTCCTGATCGAACGCTTAGGTCCGACCGACCGAAATGGTGGTCAACCGGACTCCTCCAAAGTTCTTCCTTCTCGCACGAAGCGGGATGCTCTTCCGCCGGCCTGGCCGCGAAAAGCGAAGACCGTGGCCGCCAAGCCCACTTCGCCCGCCGAAATCCCCGCCAAAGGATGGCGCCACAGGGGCCCGGATGGCTGACACGGTCGGCGCCAAGAAATCTGCCTAAAAGATACTGCTGAAAGCCAGATTGCTACTGATCGGCGCTTACAGCAACCTTGCCTTTGCCGCGGATCGCCAATTGAAAGAACAAAAGGCGCTGGTCCGCGTTCTAACGACATGTCAGACGCTTTTGATTACCTCCGGGCCTACGCCGTCCGAGCTCTCTGCAAGGCGAGATCGATGCCGCACGGCAGGATGAGACATCTACAGCTTGTGGCAGGCCCGAATATCCAGCACCTCGACGACTTCCGGGCAGCACAAAAGCTCGAGAAATCTCTCGATCACCGTCCGGAGGATGGCTCGAGCATTCAAGGTCGCTTAGTTTCAGCGGCGCCGCAGGACACAAGACGCGAGGCTGGTTGAGTGCCGCCCCTCGACACCCGCACTGTGGCAAGTCTGTTGCGTGAATACGCACAGCGCACTGCCTTGCGTGGCGGCAACCCCTTCCGAGCAAAAGCCTATTCACGCGCCGCGGACAGCCTGACGGCCCTCGCAATCCCTCTTGATGTGCTCGTCGCCGAAGACCGGCTCACCGAGATGCCCGGCGTCGGCGAGGCGATAGCCGACATCATCACCCAAATACACAGAACGGGTACTCATCCGAGCCTCGAAAAGTTGCGTAAGGAGGTTCCCGAGAGTGTGCTCGAGATGCTGGCCGTGCCCGGTCTCCACCCCGACAAAGTGCTGCATCTTTACAAAGACCTCGGCATCACCTCTCTCGCCGAATTGGAGACGGCCGCAAAGGATGACCGCATCAAGAAAGCCAAAGGGCTTGGCGCCGCGCTCCAAACCAAAATCCTGCAGAACCTGGCTATCGCGAAGAGCGGAGAAGGCCGCCTTCACCTGCACCGTGCCGCCGCATTGCTCTCCCACGCAAAGGATTCGATTCGTAAGGCCCGGCCCGAGCTGAAGCGCGTAACGATCGCAGGCGACTTCCGCCGAGGCTGCGAGCTCGTTGGCGACCTCGCGATCGTTGCAGAGGCTCCCAAGGCCGACGAGACGTCGAAAACGCCGGCGGCCGACGGGCTGCAGATCCGCTTGTCTGATCGCAAGCACTTCGGCGCCGTCCTTCTCTTTGCCACTGGTTCCGCCGCTCACATCGAGAAGCTTCAGGCTTTGGCCGCGAAGAAGGGAATGCGGTTGGAGACCGACGGCTTGCATAAGGGCCGCGCTCTGATCGCCGGCGAGGAGTCAGACATCTACTGCGCTCTCGCCTTGCCCTTCATCGACCCCGAACTCCGGGAAGGACGCGGTGAGGTCGACCTCGCGCTCAAGGGCAAGTTACCGAAACTCGTCACCGACCAAGACCTGCGAGGAATTCTTCACTGCCACACCGATGCCTCGGACGGGACCGAGACCTTGGAGACTATGGCCAAGGCCACGCGCCAACGCGGCTTCGAGTATTTCGGCGTGGCCGACCATTCCAAGTCCGCGCACTACGCCGGGGGCCTTTCGGTCGAGCAGATCGCTGAGCAGCACCGGGAAGCGGACCGACTGAACAAGCGCTTCGGCAAGGACTTCCGGGTCCTGAAGGGTATCGAATCGGACATCCTAGCCGACGGGTCGTTGGACTATCCGGATGACGTGCTCGATCGGTTTGATTTCGTGGTCGCCAGTATCCACCGCCGTTTCAAGTTGGACCGCGAGGCGCAGACGCAGCGCCTTCTTCGGGCCATCTCCGATCCCCACACCACAATCATCGGCCACATGACCGGGCGGCAGCTCCAACGGCGGCCTGGCTACGAAGTCGATGTCGAAAAGGTACTTCGCGCGTGCGCCAAGCACGACGTCGTCGTCGAGATCAATGCCCACCCATGGCGGCTCGATCTGGATTGGCGCTGGCACCAGGCGGCCCTCGACTTCGGCTGCATGTTGAGCATCAATCCGGACGCGCACTCGATCCCCGAGCTGGACCACATGCACTGGGGCGTCGAGATGGCCCGAAAGGGCGGCGTTCCTGCCGATCGGATCCTGAACGCCATGAGGCTTCCCGAGATCACGCGCTACCTCCGCCAGAAGCGGCGCTCCCTCGCCCGCGCCGCCTGATGTCGCAGGCGCACGATCTCTCGCTCGCGGGAAGGGTGGTTGCGGTCGCCGCCGATCGCGGGCACCATTTCAGCAAACCGACCCAAGACCGCATAGTCCTGGTGCAAGGCCATGGAGTCGAAGGCGACGCCCACGCCGGCGCATTCGTCCGGCACCGCTATCTCGCCCGCCGCCGGCCGCGCCTACCCAATCTCCGACAGGTCCACTTGATCCCTTCCGAGCTCTTCGCATTGCTTCGCGAAGCTGGCTTCGAATTCGCCGCGGGTGACCTCGGCGAGAACATCACCACTGCCGGGCTGGACCTGGAATGGATGCCGCTTGGGACCCTCATTGAGTTCGGACCCGCGGCGATCATAGAGCTGACTGGACTCCGGACGCCCTGCGTCCTCATCGATCGCTTCCGGGCTGGCCTTAGACGGCAGATCATCTCGTCCACAGAAACGGACCCTCCGTTCAAATGTGGTGTGCTTGGCGTAGTGCGAACCGGCGGCACGGTCGCGGCTGGCGATCGGGCGCGAGTTCGGCTCGCCTCCTCCTATTTCCGCGCCTTGCCGGCTTTGTAAGGAGCCGGTGCACAAGTCTGAGCTCTAGTGGCCGAATCGAAACCCGGTCCGTAGAGCATCGCACAAAGCGGCGGGATTTATCGCTGGGTTGGCGCATAGGGGCAACCAAATGCGAGAGTGAAGGCTTTGCCTGGGAACCCATTTCACCGCGAATTGCTTGCTTGAGAACCACATCGCGTTCCCGCCGCCTGATAGCTAATTGGTAGCTATCGTCAGAGGCAACTTGAGTATTACCTTTGATACAAAATGCTAATTCTAAGCGCACGCCTTTTGACCTCCTGACCAAAAGACAGCGAAAAACTTCAACGTTGCGACGTTCTTTCCATTTCCCGCGCAGAAACGGCAATATTATCAATGTTGACGCTGCAAAACATCCTGTCGACCGCGCAGCATTTGGCGCCATGATAGTAGCTAGAGACTTGAGCCGATATTAGAATAAAGCGCTGATTTTGCTGGTACAGTTGGGTGGGCTCGAACCACCGACCTCCTGTTCCACAGACAGGCGCTCTAACCAACTGAGCTACAACTGCATCCTGACGCGCGGCCCGCTCAAGCGGGGCGGCGATTTCGGGCGGAAACTAGGTGCAACGCCGCGCTTTGGCAAGGCCGTACCGCGCCGATTTCCGCTGTTATGTCGGGCCGCTTGACGGGCCCCTGGCCAGCAAAAAGGCCCGGACCGCTTCGGCCCGGGCCTTTCGCTGGTCTCCCAAACGGCAGCGATCAGGCGGCCGGCTTGTAGAACTTCGAGGCGCTGGCCTTGATCGGCTCGGCGGTCTCGCTGGCGACCTTCTGGCCGAGCTCGGCCAGTTCCTTGGCCTGCGCGGTGTAGGTCTCGAACTGCTTGCGGGCGTGCGACGTCCACAGCTCGACCGCTTCGGTCGGCGACTTCACGCTGAACAGCTCCTGGGCGAAGTCGAGCGACGAGGTGGTGTTGGCCTTGAAGAACTCGATCAGCTTGGCCGAATACTCGCTGGCGCCCTTGCTCACCGAGGTGAACACGGCCTCGACCGTCGAGTTGTGGGTCTCGGCAGCATCCTTGAACTTGGCGTAGCTGTCGCGGGCCTGCAGAACGCCCTTCTCGGCGAACGCGCGCATCTGCTCGGGAACTTCAAACGGAATGATCGAGGCGGAAAACGGATCGGACGGGTTGGTCATACGTGTAATCCTTCGCAACGGGTGAGTAGATGTGACCATTGCGGACGTCCCGGAGCCCATCAGGCCGGGAGCGCTGAAATGGATCACGCTGCCTTGATTCACGGGAGTGCCCTTCGTCGGGCGCGCCTAATAAACACCCATATCATGTCAATTTTGTGCAACGCAACGTAAGATCGCGTGCGACGCCACATTTTTTATGCGACGGAATATAGATTACCGCGGCCGACCGAGGCTGAACGCCCCCGGGTCGGCCGCGGCCAATGCGCCCCGTCAGTTCTTCGGCTTGACCGCGTCCATCGCGGCGCGGCTGACGGCCTGGCCCATTTCGCTGGCCTGCTCGGCCAGCGAGCGCATCTGGCCCTGCACATATTCGCTGTGCAGCCGCATCACCTCGCTGAGGTCCTTGGCCTTGAGCAGCGCCTCGGCATAATCCAGCGACGACTGCACGTTCTTTTCGGCATAGGACAGAGCCTTGGCGGAAAGATCCTTGGCGCCGGCGCGCATCTCGGCGTTGCGCTCCTCGATCTTGCCGGCGGTGTCCTTGGCGCTGGTCACGAATTGCTCGAACGCCTTGCGCGCCTGATCAAAACTGGCCTCCGCCATCGACCGCATATCCTTGGGAATCTCGAACTTGGGGATCTCGAAATGGTCACGCCCGTTATCGCTCATGGTCGCTCTCCCTCACTTGCTGATCGGCCCGCCGCTTGGCCCTGCGGGCCCAGGGCAAGATAGACGGCAGAATATATATCGTGGCACTGCAATCGCAGGTGTGACGCGGCGCCGCCTGGTTCCGCATCGCGCGGCTCGCAGCAACCTTGCTTTGCCCGACAACGCCAAACGGCTGTGGATCGTTCAGCCAAGTTAACGTTATCCCGGCTTTGGCGGGGGCAGTTTCGCTGCGGACATGGACCTGCCGTCCCCCAGTTGCGATACTAACCTTCTGTTAAGGCTGTCGTCCTGCGGCTGCCGGGCCTTCGGCTGAGCTTAAGGAAGAAAGCCAAACCCATGCGGTCAAATCTTGCGTGATGAGTGACGCGGAATTCCAGATCCAGGCGCTCGGCGATGTCAGGCTGGCGGATCATGCGACGGGCGCCCTGCCGGCATGGCTGTGGGCGGCCGACGGCGCGCGGATTCTCTGGGCCAATCCGGTCGGCGCGCAGGTATTCGGTGCCGCCAACGGCGCCGAGCTGGCGAAGCGCGGCTTCGGCCCGGCCGATCCGCACCGCCGCCAGGTCGCGCGGCTCGGCCACAGCCTGAACGCCAATGGCGCGGTCCGGCTGGAGCGCCTGCGCGGCTTCGGCGCGGCGCCCGGCATGCTCGCGACCTGCGGCTGCGCCCGGATCGACCTGCCGGACGGCAGCCACGGCATCCTGATGACCGCGCTCAACGCGACCGGCCGCGGCATGTCGCTTGCGGAACGCCTGCAGCGGCTGCTGCAGGGCTTGCCGCGTCCGGCCGCCGCCTTCACCAGCGACGGACTTTTGGTCGCAACCAACGAGGCGGCGCGTGCGCTGCCCGGCCTGCACGACCTCACCGAAGCCGGTCTCGATGCGGCGCGCGACGAAGCGCTGACGCAGGGCCGCGCGGCGGCGAGCGTTGCGATCGGCCGCGTCGTGCTGCAGCGGATCGGCCACGGCGCCGATCGCGCGCTGGTCGCGTTGATCAAGCCGGCGCCGCATCTCGCCGCGAGGCCGGCGCCGATCGTGCCCGAGCCGGTTGAGTCGGAGACGCCGGCGCCCGAAGCACAGGCTCCCGCAGCGCCAGCGCAGCAAGAGGCCATGGCCGTAGAGCCGCCGCCAGCACCTGCAGTTGTCGAACAAGCCGTTGCGCATGACGAAGCGCACGCGACGGCCGGCGCAGCACCGATCGCCTTCACACTGTTCGACGCGCTGGATCCGCAGTTGGAAGAGCGCGTCACAATCGAGCCGATCGTCAGCGCGGCCAAATCCGAACCTGAGAATGCTGCTCCATCTGCCGCGGCAGCAGAGGCGGCGCACGTAGAGGCGCCCGTCGAGACCGCAGCTCTCGACACCACGCAAGACGAAACACCTGCCGCCGAGGAACCTCTGTCGGAAGCACTGATCGAAGTGCCGGACGGCGCGCAGGTCGAAGAGCCTACGCCTCTTGCCCCGCCACTTGCGTCGGCAGAACTTACGCATTCAGAGCCGACGTCCGTCGAGACTGCGCCTCTCGACACCACGCCCGACGAAAGCCCCGCCGTCGAGGAGCCGTTGTCGGAAGCGCTGATCGAAGTACCCACGGAGACGCACGCCGAAGAGCCCGTGCCGGAGTCCGCGCCTGATCTCGCAGAGACGGCCAACACGCGGGAAACATCAGCGCCGCCGGCCGATCCCGCCCCCTCGCCTTATGCGATCGCTGACACGCCTGCGCCGGCCGCCGAACCGGAGCCCGCGACATTGGCGCCGGTGCCACCGCCATCCTGGCTCGACGAGCCGTTGCCGGTGCGGCGGCATCCGCTGCGCTTCATGTGGCAGATGGACCATGAGGCCCGCTTCTCGCTCGGCTCCGATGAATTCACCCGCCTGATCGGCCTGCACACCGCGGCGGGCTTCGGCCGGCTGTGGAGCGACATCGCCGAGAGCTTTGGCCTCGATCCCGAAGGCCGCGTCACGCAGGCGTTCGCCAGCCACGACACCTGGAGCGGCATCACGCTGCACTGGCCGGTCGACGGCGGCGGCCGGCTGCCGGTCGAACTGTCCGGCCTGCCGGTGTTCGATCGTGCCAGGAATTTCGCCGGCTACCGCGGCTTTGGTGTGTGTCGCGACCTCGACGGGCTTGCGCGACTCGCCGCATTGCGCCGCTATGAGTTCTTCAGCGGCACGGTCGCGCCGCAATCGCTGTCGGCCGATGTCGCACCGGCGCCGCGCACCGTTGCGCCGCCCGGGCCCGCCGCGCCACAGGACAATCCTCCGCCGCACGCGGAGCCGCCGCCCGACACGACCGCAGCAGCACCACCCGAGGAATTGACCGAGCCGACAGCCGCAGAGACTTCACACCGAGCCGATCCGGATCACGCCGTGGAAACGCACGAGGAAACGCACGAAGTGCGTCACGACCCGCCACCGAATGTGGTGCCGTTCCGTCCCGGCGGCGACACCCGGCCGCCGTCGCTGACGCCGGTCGAGAACAACGCCTTCAACGAGCTCGCCCGTCAATTGTCGGCGCGGCTCGAGAACGAGGCCGGCCTCGCCGCGACCACGAACGACAGCGTGCCGGCCGAGCCGGTCGCCGAAGCGCCGCCCGCAAGCGAACCGGCGCAGCAAGCAGAGGCGCCAGCGCAAGAGGCGGTCGCGCAGCTGGAGACGCCGGCGCAAACACCAAAGGCCAGCTGGCTGGCTGCGGCGGAGCCGGCGCCGCGCGCCGACTCCCGGCGCGACCGCGCGCTGCTCGATCTGCTGCCGGTCGGCATCCTGATCTACCGGCTCGACCGCCTGCTCTATGCCAACCACGCCTTCCTCTCGCGCATGGGCCATGACAGCCTGCACGCGCTGGAAGCCGCCGGCGGCCTCGACGCGCTCTATGTCGAGCCCGGCGTCTCGCAGGCGAGCAGCACGTCGGGCACCGGCACGCCGGTGACGATCTCCGCGAACCAGAGCACCGAGCACGGCGCGCAGTCGGTGTCCGCGGAGGCGCGGCTGCACACCATCACCTGGGACGACGATTCCGCGCTGGCGCTGATCTTCTCGCGCACGCTGGACGAGGATGCCGCGATCGCCGCCGCATTGTCCGAGCCGGAGCCTGCGGCCGAGCCACTGCTTGCGCCGGCTGAGCCGCAGGCCGGCCACGCCGACGCCGAGGAGCTCGGCGCGATCCTCGACACCGCGGCCGAAGGCATCATCATGTTCGATGCCGATGGCAACATCCATTCCTGCAACCGCAGCGCCGAGGCGCTGTTCGGCTATGACGGCGACGAGTTCGTCACCCGCAAGCTCGCCGACCTGTTCGCGCCGGAAAGCCAGCACGGCATCTCCGACTATCTCGCCAGCCTGAAATCCGCCGGCGTCGCCAGCCTGCTCGACCACGGCCGCGAGACGCTCGGCCGCGTCCGCCAGGGCGGCATCATCCCGCTGTCGGTGACGATGGGCCGCACCCGCGCCGACGGGCCGAACTTCTTCGCGGTGTTCCGCGATCTGTCGCAGACCAGGAAGAGCGAAGGCGAATTGCGCGAGGCGCGGCGGCTCGCCGAACGCGCCGCCAACGCCAAGTCCGACATGCTGGCGCGGATCAGCCACGAGCTGCGCACGCCGCTGAACGCCATCATCGGCTTTGCCGAGGTGATGATCGGCGAGCGCTTCGGCGCGCTCGGCAACGAGCGCTATGTCGAATAC
>NZ_LFIQ01000025.1:211969-235813 GCF_001189245.1 Bradyrhizobium pachyrhizi
CCGCGCCTCCGGCGAGCGGGTGATCGCGATCGTCAACGATTTGCTCGACCTCTCGCGGATCGAGACCGGCAAGCTCGACCTCGCCTTCGCCAGCCAGAACCTCAACGAGATGGTGGAGAGCTGCGTCGCGGTGATGCAGCCGCAGGCCAACCGCGAGCGCATCATCATCCGCACCTCGCTGGCCCACACGCTGCCGCCTGTGGTCGCTGACGCCCGCGCGCTGCGCCAGATCACGCTGAACCTGATCGGCAACTCGATCCATCTCGCCAATGCCGGCGGCCAGGTGATCGTCTCGACCGCGCTGTCGGATTTCGGCGAGGTGATGCTGCGCGTGCGCGACACCGGGCAGAGCCTCAACGACAACGAGGTCGCCGCGGCGCTCGAGCCGTTCCGCGCCCCGACGCCTTCCGATCAGGCCGGCTCCGGCGGCGTCAGCCTGTCGCTGACCAAGGCGCTGGTCGAAGCCAATCGCGCCAAATTCCACATCAGGACCGGCGGCCGCACCGGCACGCTGATCGAGGTGACCTTCGCCCACGCCGCAGCGCGGGCGTGAGCAGCGATCTGCCGTTCGCGCTCTTGCGGGCCGATTCCAGGACACTGCGAACATCTGTCGCGTCGGATCCGCGCGGCGCGGCATAGATCTTGCTGTCATTTAGCTCGTTTGAATTCATTGCCGTGCGGCCCCGCCCATTTTCCGGGCATTCGGATTTCACCGATGCGCTGTCTTGTCGTCGCCGATCTGCATTACTCATTGCCGCAGTTCGACTGGCTGCTGGCGGCGGCACCGCAATTCGATCTCGTGATCTTCGCCGGCGATGCGCTCAACCTCGGCTCGGCGGTCGATTTCCGCGCCCAGATCGTCGTCGTCACGAAATACCTGTCGCGGCTCGCCGATCTCACGCGGGTGATTTTCTGCTCGGGCAATCACGACCTCGACGAGCGCAACCCGGAGGGCGAGAAGATCGCGCGCTGGGTCGCCGGCATCAGGGAATTCGGCGTCGCCTGCGACGGCGACAATCTGGCCATCGGCGACACGCTGTTCACGGTGTGCCCGTGGTGGGACGGCCCGCTGGTCAAGGCGCGGATCGACGAGCAGCTTCGCACCGCAGCCGCGATGCCGCACCGCCGCTGGGTCTGGGTCCATCATGCCCCGCCGGCGGATTCGCCGACCAGCTGGGGCGGCAAGCGCTTCTTCGGCGACGCCGAGCTGCTCGGCTGGATCGAGCGCCACCATCCGGCGATGGTGATCTCGGGCCATGTGCATCAATCGCCGTTCATCCAGAGCGGCTCGTGGTTCGACCGGATCGGAGCGACCTGGGTGTTCAACACCGGCCTGCAGCCCGGCCGACCCCCGGTCTACATCGTGCTCGATCTCGCGCAGGACAAGGCGTTCTGGCTCGCGGCCGGCGATGCGCAGATGATAGACCTCAAGGCGCCGCTGTCGCGGCCGGCGGCTCCCGTGCGCGAGGCGCCGGACTGGCTCATATCCTTGGATCGGATTGCCGATCCGAGCCTGGCGCGACCTGCATCGGCGGCAGGTTGATCATGCTCTGCAGCACCTCGCCGACCATCGCCAGATGGGTGCCGTGATCGGCATATTGATGCATCAGGTCGGCGAGATAGGTCGTGGCGACATGAAGCCGTTGCGCCAGCAGCTGCGCGATCAGCAGCGCCACCGCCGGCTGCTGGCGCAGGAACGACGCCGCATCGTCGAACTCGTACAGGACGCAATCATTGGCCGTGCGCACCTTGGCGCTGTGCGCCCGGTCGAGCAGCACACTCATCTCCCCGAACACCGCACCGGGCTCGTCGATGACGGCGACCAGACTGTCGCCCTTGACGACTTCCACCTTGCCCTCGAGCAGCACGAACAGATGACCGGTCTTGCCGCCCTCCTCGATGAAATCCGTGCCCGCCGGCAAGCTGCGCCTGCGACCGCCGGTGCAGTGATCAAGGATAGCTCGCATGTTTCATCTCCGTCTCCGATCAGACTAGGCAGAGATGCTGTCGCGTCAAACGGCATTAGCTGGGCGTTCTGCCCAAATTGTCGGCATGCCACCGCGTGACCCGCGGCGCGATCCAGCCCTTTGCGCGTGCCTCAGGCGGGCGCGTTATGCTTGACCGCCAGGAAATCGCCGATCGTATCGAGGAACAGTTTTGGCGATTGCAGTTGCGGGACATGCGCACACCCCGGAATGACCCTGAGCCTGGCTCTCGGCAGACCGCCTGCCAATTCGTATGACATCGGCGGCGGCGTCGCCTCGTCATATTCGCCGACCACGACGAGTGTCGGTACGGTCACGCTGCGTAGTTCGGCACGAAGATCGAGGCTCGCCAGCGCGTCACAGGCCGCGCAGAACACGTTGAGATCAGTGCGCAGGAATGCGTCGCGGCGATCCTGCATCAGCGCGGGATGCTGTGCCTGGAAATCCGGTGCGAACAGCCGGCGCATTGCAATGTCGGTGATCGCGGCGAGCCCCTTCTCGCGTGAAACCCTGGCCATGTTGCGAAACGCCTCGCGGCCCGGCTCGGAGAACGCCGCACCGCTGTCGGCAAGGATCAGCCGGCTCGCGATCGCCGGGTGGCGGATCGCCATCTGCAGCGCGACGAACCCGCCATAACCATTGCCGAGCACGATGGCCGGCGTGCCATCGGCCGCATCATGCACCGCATCCGCCATCCGGTCGGCAATCGCGGCAAGGCCGCCCTCAACCGCGCTCGACCGACCGAATCCCGGCAGTTCCGGCACGATGGTCCGAAACGACCGGGCAAGCTCCGGCACGATCGCATCGAAGCTCGCGCGATCCGACAGCAGCGAGTGGAACAGGACCAGCGGCGGCCCCTCGCCCGACAGGGCTGCGTTGACTGTGCGGTTGGCCAAAAGCCTGTCCATCGTCGCTCTCTTTCAAATCGCGCTCGAAATTCGCGCATTTGGGCTCCGAAGCGCCCCCGCGGACGATTGATAAATCAAATCACCGGGATTTCAAGGATTTCAGCTTGACGTGATATTTCACAGACTGCAATTTAATAGGCAGGAGACCCAAGAAAATGATCCTTCTCCGCGAAAATATCTACGAAAACCTTCGATCTGATATTTTATCTTGCCAGTTTGCTCCTGGTGATGAAATACGAGAGCAGGATCTGGCGGAGCGTTACGCGGTCAGCCGCCAGCCAGTCCGGGACGCGCTGCTGCGGCTCGAGCGCGAGCACCTCGTGACGGTGCAGCCCCGCCAGGGTTACCGGGTCAATCCGATCTCGCTGTCCGACGCCCGCGATCTGCTGCGCTTCCGCCTTGCGCTCGAGCCGGCCTGCGTCGCCGAAGCAATCGAGAGCGCGCCCGACAGCATCCTGAAATCACTCGATGAATTCCGCCGCTTCTCCGGCAGCCATGAGGACTTCATCACCTACAATCGCGGCTTCCACTCGGCGCTGGCGCACGCGTCGGGCAACCGCCGCATGGCGACCACGCTCTGCGACCTGATCGGCCAGGCCGATCGGCTGGTGCGCGTCAGCGTTTCCAATCTGAAGGGCCACGACCCGGCGAAGCTCGTGGCCGAGCATGTCGCATTGATCGACGCCATGCAGCAGCGCGAGGCGCGCACCGCGGCCCGCATCATCAAGGCTCACATCGCGGCGACCGAAAAGCGCGTGCTGCCGGCACTCAAGCGCAACGCCGTCATCGTCGAAGAGAGGTCATCATGAACATTCCGTCGAAGCCTGCGACGATCGACGTCGAGATCCACGGCAACTTCATCGACGGACGCGAGGTCGAGGCCGGGGACGGCGAGATGCTCGACGTCCGCAATCCCGCGACCGGCGACGTCATCGCCCGGATTCCGAATTCGACCGCCGCGAATATCGACCACGCGATGAGGAGCGCTCGCGCTGCATTCGAAGGCAAGGCGTGGGGCGGGATGGACACGAGGGCGCGCGCCCGGCTCGTCAACAGGCTCGCCGACGCGTTCGAAGCCAATCTCGACACGCTGTACCGGCTGGAGACGTTGAACAACGGCCGTCCGGTCAACGAAACCCGCGCGCAGCTGTCGCGCCTGCCGGATTTCTTCCGCTACTTCGCCGGACTCGCGCTGTCGCGCCGTGATTCCGTCATTCCGGTCGAAGGCGCGTATCTGAACTACACGCTGCGCACGCCGATCGGAATCGTCGCCAACTGCACGCCCTTCAATCACCCGCTCATGATCTTGTGCAAGTCGCTTGCCGTCGTGCTGGCGACCGGATGCGTCACCGTGGTCAAGCCATCGGAATACACGCCGCTGACGACACTGAAGCTCGCCCAGATCTTCAGCGAGGCCGGGCTGCCTCCCGGCGTCTTCAACATCGTGCTTGGCCTCGGCCAGAGCGCCGGCAAGATGCTCGCCGAGCATGGCGACATCAACAAGCTTGTGCTGACCGGCGGCACCGAAGCCGGCCGCATCGCGGGCAGTGCCGCGGCGAAGGTGTTCGCGCACCAGACCATGGAGCTCGGCGGCAAGACGCCGGTGATGATATTCGACGATTTCGACGTCGACCGCGCCGTCAACTATGCCGCGTTCGGGGCCTTCATCGGCGCCGGCCAAACCTGCGTTTGCGCGTCGCGCCATATCGTGCAGGCCTCGATCTACGACGAGTTCGTCAAAAAGCTGCAGGTCAAGACCCGCACCATCCGCATTGGCGATCCGTTCGATCCGAACACGCAGCTTGGGCCGGTGATCTCGGCACGCCAGCGCGACCGCGTTCTCAGCTATGCGCGCTATGGTCATGAAGACGGCGCGCGGCTGCTCACCGGCGGCGTGGCCGCAAAGGTCGCGGGCCACGATAACGGCTATTTCGTCGAACCGACCGTGTTCGCCGACGTCAAATCCGACATGCGGATCTTCCAGGAGGAGGTGTTCGGCCCCTTCACCTCGGTGACCCCCTTCAAGGACGAGGCCGACGCGCTCCGGCTCGCCAACGATTCGCCCTTTGGCCTCGCCGCCGCCATTCGCACCCGCGACGTCGCGCGTGCGCATCGCGTGGCCGCCGCGGTCAAGGCGGGGATCGTCTGGATCAACGATCACCACCGGCTCGATCCGGCCTCGCCCTGGGGCGGCGTTGACGATTCCGGCATCGGCCGGGAATGCGGCACCGAGAGCTTCGACGACCATTTCAACACCAAGAGCGTGATGGTCGCGACCCACGAACAGCCATTCGATTGGTACCGCGACACGGCCAGCCAGCGCCGGTTGAACTAGCCGCAGTCGAGCAAAGCGGCAAACCGCCCACAGATGGCGGGCCGCATCACCGAGGAAACAGTCAAGGGGAGAGTGCATATGTCGACATCGGTCAATGCCGGGAGCCGCCTCGATCGGCTACCGATCGGACCATTCCATCGCCGGATCATGATCCTGATCGGAATCGGAATGTTCTTCGACGGTTTCGACATCTATATCGCCGGCACCGTGCTCGGCGTGACGCTGAAAACCGGATTCTCGACGCTCGCCCAAAACGCCGCGTTCATCTCCGCAACCTTCGTCGGCATGATGCTCGGATCTTTCGGCACCGGCTTCCTCGGCGACCGTTACGGACGACGCTTCATCTACCAGTTCAATTTGCTGCTGTTCGGCATCGCGTCCCTGGCGGCAGCTTTTGCGCCAAACATGGCCTTTCTGATTGCCTGCCGTTTCGTAATGGGCGTCGGTCTCGGCGCCGAAAATGTTGTCGGCTATTCCACGATGACCGAGTTCGTGCCGGCCCGGAGCCGCGGCAAGTGGCTCGGCTTCACCGCCGTCTGCGTCGTCACCGGCCTGCCCATCGCGCTGCTGATCGCATCGGTCGTCGTCCCGCAATTCGGCTGGCGCGCGATGTTCGTGCTGGGCGGCGTCGGCGCCTTGATCGTCTGGTACCTGCGCAAGTCGCTGCCGGAGTCGCCGCGCTGGCTAGAGGCGGTGGGACGCACCGCCGAGGCCGAGGCGCTGATGCAGGCGATCGAGAAGGAGGCTTCCCAGGGGCAGACCTTGCCGGCGCCCGCGGCTGCAACGCCGGCACCGGTGTCGCCCGATCTCGCCACGCTGTTCACTGCGCCGCTGCTGTCCCGCATGATCGTCGGCGCGGTATGCCTGATTACCATCAATACGCTGCTCTACGGTTTCGTGACCTGGCTCCCGGTGTTCTTCATCAAGCAGGGCCTGTCCGTCGCGACCTCGTTCGGCTACTCGCTGCTGATGGCGCTTGGCGCGCCGACCGCTGGGGCCGCAAGCCCACGATCATCGGCGCATCGCTGATCTCGATCATCCTCGGCGTCATCTATCCGATGATCTCGGATCCGTTCCTGCTGCCGGCCGTCGGCTTCGCGCTGACCGTGCCGATCTATGTCTTGGTCGCGCTGTTGTTCGGCATCTATATTCCCGAACTGTTCCCGACCGAGGTGCGGCTGCGGGCATCCGGCATAGTCAACACGCTCGGTCGGGGTGCCACCATCGTGACACCATTCCTGGTCGTGATGCTGTTCGAAGCGCGCGGCGTCGCCGGCGTGATGGCCCTGATGATCGGACTGCTCGTCGTGCAGATCATCACCGTATGGGCGCTCGGCATCGAGCCGCGGCACCGCAGCCTCGAGGAGCTCAAGGGCGAGGAATCACCATCCGCAATTCCGCAGGAAGCTTCGTGAGGCGGAGCGACCTTTCTCGCTACAAGCTTTGACGGCGCGGGATACCCGCGCCGTTCGCGTCACTCCCACATCTCCGGCGTGACTCGCCCGGCGAAGCCGCAGTCGATGACCCGCTCCTGCGGATTGCGATCGACGATCAACCGCAGCAGGTCGGGGCGCGAATAATGGCCGCCGATATCGCACAGCGCCTTGGCGGCGAGCACGGCCTGCCGCGAGCCGTCCGCGATCAGGATGGTCTCGCCCTGCGCCGGACCTGCGATGACCTCGCCGCGCGGGTCGATGATGACGCTGTCGCCACTGTACTCGATCGTCGAGAGCTCGCGGTAACGTTCCGGCGTGATTTCGTGCGAGCGCATGCCGCCGACCGCGATGACGTAGCAGCCGGCTTGCGAGGCGAACGCGCGCGACAGCAACAACTGCCGCGGCCACAGCGGCGTCGGCGACGGTGGCGCCACCGCAGGCTCCCGCCCCGGCCACGCCGCGACGTGGATCTGCGTTCCCTGCGCGGCCAGCGCATAGCCGGGCAGCATGGTGTTGTGCTCCCAGCAGTTGAGGCCGCTGATCCGGCCATAGGGCCGCTCATGCACGCGCAGCCCCGCCGCGTCGCCATCGGCCCACACCGAGCGCTCGTTGAAGGTGGGCTTCAGCTTGCGATGGCGGCCAAGCAGCCGTCCCTCGCGGCCGATGAACAGCAGCGTGCAGTAGACCGTGCCCTTGGTCACGGCATCACGTTCGGCGACGCCGATCACGACATCCAGTCCGGCGGCCTCGGCGGCGGCGCAGAGCCGGTCGGTCGCGGGCGAGGGAATCTCGACCGCGTTATCGAGATATTCGGCCATCGCGCGAAACGTGCTCGGCCCGGTCGGCGCGTGACAGAAGAAGGGATAGCCGGGCAGCCAGGTTTCGCCGAAGGCGGCGATCGTCGCGCCCATGGCACCCGCCTCGCCGATCAGGTGGCAGGCCTTCTCCACCGAGGCGTCGCGATCGAATGGCACCGCGGCGGCCTGGATCGCCGCGAGCCTGAAATGCGTGTCGGATGTCATGGCTGTGCTCGCGTCAGTCGACGCCCTTGCGGACAGCGTCGAGTGCGCCCGCAAGCAGCTCCAGCGCCTTGACGCGCCGCCGTCGCGCCAGACGCGCCTCGCCGACCTTGCGCTCGTGCTCGCCGGCGATGAAGGCCTGGATGTCCGGCAGCGGACGAATGACGCCACGGCTGCCCCACTGGCCGTCGGGGATCTCGGTCGGAAACACCCATACCTGCGCCGCCACATCCTCGAACGAACCGCCGGCAGCGCGCACCACGGCGTCGGTCACGTCCCTCACCAAGGCCGCGCGCGAGGCTTCGGTGTACTGCCCCTCGGGGACCGTCGGGACGATGCGAAATCGTGGCGACGGCGATGGCCGGCCCGCCACATAAACTGCGGCCGGCCGATGCAGGAAGACAACGGTGACGCCTTGCGCAACCTTGTTCGCCGGATCGAATCCCTCGTGGCCGATCAGGATATCGCCGAGCTCCTTGATGAGCCGCGCTTCCGCTTCCGGCTTCAGGGCTCCTTCGGGAATTGTCACGTCGATCATCGGCATTGAGGCGACCTCCTGTTGTTGACGGGGACGAGGTCTATCCGCGGCGTGCTCCCGGCAGCAGTGGCAGTATCGCCATTTTCAGGGCAAATTCGGACACGGCGTTCTCAGGCGGCGGAGGCCCTGCGCACGAACCGGCGCTGGTATTCGCGTGGCGAGAGCCCGGTCTCGCGCTTGAACAGCCGGCGGAAGGTCGACAGATCGTTGTAGCCGACGCGCGCGCTGACCGCGTCGAGCTTCAGCCGCGTGGTTTCGATCAGACGCTTGGCGACATCCACCCGCAGCGCTTGTAGATATTGCAGGGGCGCCTCGCCGACCGCCAGCTTGAAGCGGCGGTTCAACGTCCGCTCGCTGACCGAAAGGTCGCGGGCCAGTTTGGCGAGACTGAAGCCCTGTTGCAGCGACTTCTCCATCATGCTCTGCGCCCGCGCCACCAGCGCGTCGGAGTGCTGCGTGTCGGACATGCGGCTGACATAGGGTGCCTGCGAGACGCGGTTGCTGTCGATCAGCATCAGCTTGCCGGTCTCCGCAGCCACGTCGGCACCGGCGAACTTCTCGACCAGTCGAAGCGCGAGATTGAGCGAGGTGGTCACCGCGCCCGAGCAGACAATGCGGTTCTGCTCGGTGAGGATCTCGGCGACGCGCAGATCGACCGCCGGGTAGCGCATCGCGAATGTCCGTCCCTTCGCCCAATGGGTGGTCGCAACCCTGCCGTCGAGCAGGCCGGCCTCGGCGAGGATGAAGCTGCCGGTGCAATAGGACGCCAGCAGGGTACCGCGCTCGTGCTGCCGGCGCAGCGCCGCGAGCAGCGGCTCGACGGTATCGAGCCGCTCGAAGAAACGTTCGATATCGCCGACGAACGGCCCGGGGATCACCACCGCGTCTGCCGAAGACCGCGCACCGATCGGCCCATCGACGCCGATGACCTGGCCTGACGCCGTGTGGACCGGCCGGCCATTCAATGATTCGACGCGCCACCGCAGCTGTGACGGCTTGCCGTTGCGACGTCGCGGCTGCCGCGCCGTCACCGAATTGGCGGCGGTGAACACGTCGACGATCCCCGCCACGCCCGAAGCGAGGATGCCGTCATAGACCCAGATCCGGATAAGTGGCATGGTCCCTGTCCGATTTTGCACAATATGGTGCAATTCTGCCATTGCATGGACGACCGGACAAGCGCGATCCGGTACGTCGCGGCCTCTCGGTTCAAGCATCAGCGTCTCTGGAATACTGGATCACCAGCATGCGCGGGTGATGACACCGCGTTGTGCGATATTTGAAGCGAGAACTACCCTCAGCGTCGTCCCGGCGAAGGCCGGGACCCATAACCACAGCTGGTCATTGGTAAGCGATGCTGGAACGACGAATCCCATCCACAACATCCGCTGCGGCGTATGGGTCCCGGCCTCCGCCGGGACGACGGGTGCATATGCGGCAGCATTTGGTGCGAATAACTCACATCGCCCGCGCAAATCTGCGAAAGCCCGGCGCGCCGGTCAGTGCTTCGAAGGCGGCGTCGCGCTTCTCTTCGGCGAAGGCGAAGCCGGCCTTGGCGTAGCAACGTTCGGCGGCGTCGTTGCCGATCAGGAACGAGATCGATGCCTGCGTGTAACCGGCCGCCTTGCCGTCGGCGAGTGCGCGGCAGATCAGGTCCTGCACCAGACCGCCGCTGCGATGGGACGCTAGTCGGGCGACATGCTCGATCAGCCAGTCGCCCTCGCCGCCTTGCACCCAGCAGTTACGGGCATAACCGCCGCGCGCGACAATGGCATCGGCGTCCATGCCGGTCTCTGCCGCGACTTCCTCGATCGCCGCACGTGCCGCGACGACGGTTCCGGATGCCGGCATCGCGCACAGCGCGGCGGCCGGCACGCCATCGACTTCAGCAATCAGGAAATGGGCGACGTGATACCATGACTTCACCCGCGCCACGGCGAGCCGTGTCATGAACGCCAAGCATTCCGCCTCGCCTTGGTCGAGCGCGATGTCAAACCAGCCGCGCGGCAACGGGCCGCGCTGCGCGGCCAGAACGGTGCGGGCGATGAAGCCGGCGTCATCGGATCGTGCGGGACGGATCGAGGATCGTCCCGCACCGATCATCTCAGGTGTTCTTCAGCGCGACGCGGAATTCGGCCTCGGTCTTGGCCTTGACCTCGTCGAGCGTGACGCCGTCGGCGAGCTCGATCAGCGCCATGCCGTCCTTGCCGTGCTTGTCGATGGTGAACACCGCAAGATCGGTGACGACCATGTCGACCACGCGCTCGCCGGTCAGCGGCAGGTTGCACTGCTTGAGCAGCTTGGGGCCGTCCTTGGCGGAATGCTCCATCACGACCACGACGCGCTTGACGCCGGCGACGAGGTCCATGGCGCCGCCCATGCCCTTCACCATCTTGCCGGGGATCATCCAGTTGGCGAGGTCGCCGTTCTGCGCCACCTGCATGGCGCCGAGGATCGACAGATCGATATGGCCGCCGCGCACCATGCCGAAGGAATCGGCCGACGAGAAATAGCTGGTCGAGGGCAGCTCGCTCACCGTCTGCTTGCCGGCGTTGATCAGGTCGGCGTCGACCTCGTCCTCAAAGGGGAACGGGCCCATGCCGAGCATGCCGTTCTCGCTCTGCAGGCTGACGTCGATGCCGTCGGGAATGTAGTTCGAGACCAGCGTCGGAATGCCGATGCCGAGATTGACGTAATAGCCGTCGCGCAACTCCTTGGCAGCGCGGGCGGCCATCTGTTCACGGGTCCAGGCCATGAGGCTCTCCTGAGGAAGTGTGTTTTAAGCGGCAGGCCGCGGACGGGTGTTGCGGAACTCGATCCGCTTCTTGCCGGTCCCGACCTCGATGATGCGCTTGACGAAGATGCCGGGTGTGTGGATGTGGTCCGGGTCGATCTCGCCGGCCGGCACCAGGTGCTCGACCTCGGCGACGGTGACCTTCGCGGCGGTGGCCATCATCGGATTAAAGTTGCGCGCGGTCTTGCGGTAGACCAGGTTGCCGGCGGTGTCGCCCTTCCAGGCATGGACGATGGCGACGTCGGCGAACAGGCCGCGCTCCATGATGTACTTCTCGCCGTCGAATTCCTTCACTTCCTTGCCCTCGGCGATCAGCGTGCCGACGCCGGTCTTGGTGTAGAAGGCCGGGATTCCGGCGCCGCCGGCGCGGATGCGCTCGGCCAGCGTGCCCTGCGGGTTGAACTCGAGCTCGAGCTCGCCGGCGAGATACTGCTGGGCGAACAGCTTGTTCTCGCCGACATAGGACGAGATCATCTTCTTGATTTGGCGGGTCTCCAGCAGCCGGCTGAGGCCGATGCCGTCGACGCCGGCATTGTTGGAGACGACGGTGAGGCCCTTGACGCCGGACTCGCGGATGGCGTCGGACAGGGTCTCGGCGATGCCGCAGAGGCCGAAGCCGCCCGACATGATCATCATGCCGTCCTTGAGGAGACCATCGAGTGCCGATTTGGCGTCGGGATAAACTTTGTTCATGCAGCGAATACCTGATGGAGGGCGGAACGGCTGTGGCAAAGCGGATTATTAGGCGAAATCTTCGCAATGCGTCAATCACGGCCCGGTGCGGCGACGGGCGGCGGCCGGCGGCAGCAACATGGCCTTGAAAGCGACAAGAAAACCCTTCAAGTTGCGTGGGTTGGCAGGGGCCTCCGGCGAGAGCCCGCTGTGTTCGACGACGACCCGACAAAATTCAACCCGACCCGGATATGTCATTGACGATGGCCCAAGGAATTAAGCGCCTGGGGATGCCGATCGCGGCGCTTTTCGGCCTGGCGCTGGTCGGGCTGGTCGGAACGTCGTGGTTCCTCAACCGGGACGCGCTGCAGCGCGCGGTAGAGGCGCAGATTCGCGCCGTGACCGGGCTCGAGCTCGTCGTCAACGGCCCGATCGACGTCTCGGTTTTTCCGGGCAGCTACGTCTCCTTTCATAATGTCGGGCTGAAGGGCGCCGATACCATCGGTCCCGCCCTGCAGGTCGACGTGCTGACCGCCAATCTGCGCCTGCTGCCGCTGTTGCTGCGGCGGTTCGAGATTGCCGACGTCATGATGCTCCGTCCGCATATCCATGTGGTCCGCGACGGCGCCGGCGAGAGCAACTGGACGCCGTTCGTCGAGACCATCGCCAAGGCGATGACGCCCGGCGCCGAGAATCAGGTGTCGTTCTCCGAAATCCGGATCCAGGACGGCGAACTGAACTACCAGGACGGCACCAACAACATCTCCGAGCAGCTCGGCGATATCGACCTGTCGCTGGCCTGGCCCTCGATCTCGCGCTCCTTTGCCGCAACCGGCCAGTTCGACTGGCGCGGCGAACGCGTCGACGGCTCGATCAGCGCCAGCGACTTCGTCGCGCTGTTGTCGGGCGACCGCTCCGGCCTGAAGGCACGGCTCGCCAGCGCGCCGCTGAAGGTTGCTTTCGACGGAACCGTCGCCAATCGCACCAGCCTGATGATGGAAGGCGTCGCCACCATGGACAGCCCGTCGCTGCGCAACGCGTTGCGCTGGATGGGACAGGCCCCGCCCGGCGGCGGTGGCGGCTTCGGCCGCTTCGCGCTGAAGGCCCGGGCCAATGTGGTCGGCGGCTCGGTCGCGCTCACCAATGTCAATGTCGAGCTCGACGGCAACGTCGCCGAGGGCGTGATGACCTACGCCAATAACGGCCGGCAGACGCTGCAGGCGACGCTTGCCGCCGGCAATCTCGATTTCACGCCTTACATCTCGACATTCCGCCTGCTGGCCAGCGGCCAGCGCGACTGGAACAGGCAGCTGTTCGACCTGTCCTCGCTGTCGTCGACCGATCTCGACATGCGCCTGTCGGCGGCCAAGGTGACGGTCGGCCCGTCCAAGCTCGGCCGCACCGCGTTCGGCGCCAATCTGCGCGGCGGCGCGCTGGCGCTCAGCGTCGGCGAGGCGCAGATGTATGGCGGCATCGCCAAGGGCTCGTTCGCGATCGCGCGCTCGGATGCGGTCGCCGACGTCAGGGCGCAATTCCAGTTCACCGATGTCGATCTGCAGGCCTGCGCCAGCGAATTGTTCGGCATCAACAAGCTGTCCGGCCGCGGCAACCTCAACGTCTCGCTGACGGCCTCGGGCTCGAGCCCGTTCGGGCTCGCGTCGTCGCTCGACGGCACCGCGACACTGAACGGGCATGACGGCGCGATCGCGGGCTTCAATGTCGAGCAGCTGTTGAAGCGGCTGGAGAAGCGGCCGCTGTCCGGCGGCGGCAATTTCCGCTCCGGTTCGACGCCCTACGACAATCTCAGCATCTCGGTGAAATTCGCCGATGGCGTCGCGACCGCTGACGACATTCATGTCGAAAGCCCCACGGCGAAGATCACGCTGACCGGCACGGCTTCGGTGCCGTCGCGCGAATACGATCTCAAGGGCGTCGCCAGCCTGACCTCGGCATCGGCCGGCGGCAACGGTTTCGATCTGCCCTTCGTGATCCAGGGGCCGTGGGACGATCCGCTGATCTTCCCCGATCCGGAAAGCCTGATCCGCCGTTCGCCGGCCTCCGCTCCGCTGCTCGATGCGGTGAAGGATCGCAAGACCCGCGATGCGGTGCGCTCGGTGATCGAGCGCTTCACCGGCGGAGCCGCGCGGCCCGCGGCGGCGCCCGATGCCGCGGCAGGCGCGCCCGGCAACGCACCGGCGGCGTCGGCCGAGAATGCGAAGTCGAACTGATCGAATCCATTCACTTTGCGCATCGATGCACCGGGACCGATCCACGCGCTCGCCGCAAACACCTACACAAGTCGGCGGCGCGACATCTTTATCGGGTCACGGGCATGCGCTAGTGTTTTCTCCAACCGGTTAAAAAGCCGGCCTCATGAGGGAGAACAACGTGAGATCCAAGGTTATCGGTGCGCTATCAATTGCGGTCGCCGCGGTCGGCCTGTTCGCCGCAACTGCACCCGCTCTCGCCCAGGGCAAGACGATCACCGTCTGGTGGGGCAAGGGATTTTACAAATCCGAAGACGACGCGCTGCTCGAGACGATCAAGAAATTCGAAGCCAAGACCGGCATCAAGGTCGAACTGTCGCAATACGCGATCCAGGACATGATTCCGAAGACGGTCGCCGCGCTCGATTCCGGCACCGTGCCCGACGTCGCCTATTCGGACACCTACGATGTGCAGGCCCAGGGCAAGTGGGCCTTCGAGGGCAAGCTCGAAGACCTCTCGGACATCATGCTGCCGATGAAGGACGCCTTCGCGCCGAACACGCTGGAAGCCGCGCTGCTTTACAACGACGTCACCAAGAAGAAGTCCTATTACGGCTTCCCGCTGAAGCAGCAGAGCATGCACGTCCAGATCTGGGGCGACATGCTGGAGAAGGCCGGCTTCAAGGCCGCCGACATCCCGACCAAGTGGGAGGATTACTGGTCGTTCTGGTGCGACAAGGTGCAGCCGGCGATCCGCAAGGCGACCGGCCAGCGCATCTACGGCGTCGGCCAGCCAATGGGCGTGGAATCCACCGACTCGTTCCAGTCGTTCTACACCTTCATGGACGCCTACCACGTCAAGCTGGTCGACGACGACGGCAAGCTGCTGGTCGACGATCCCAAGGTCCGCGACGGATTGATCCACGCGCTGAAGGACTACACCGACACCTACATCAAGGGCTGCACGCCGCCCTCCTCGACGACCTGGAAGGATCCGGACAACAACGTCGCCTTCCACAACAAGACGATCGTGATGACCCACAATTTCACGATCTCGATCGCGGCGAAGTGGTTCGAGGATTCCACCAACCCGGCGCTGACCGACGCGCAGCGCGCCGCCGGCAAGCAGGCCTATGAGCACGACATCATCACCGCGTCCTTCCCGAAGGCGCCGGACGGCTCGACCATCAAGTACCGCTCCGACGTCAAGACCGGGCTGATCTTCGCCAACGCCAAGAACAAGGCGGAAGGCAAGCAGTTCATCGCGTTCCTGATGCAGGAAGACAATGTGCGGCCCTATGTCGAGGGCGCGCTCGGCCGCTGGTTCCCGGTGACCAAGGCGAGCCAGGCGAGCCCGTTCTGGCAGGCTGACCGGCATCGCAAGGCGGTGTGGAATCAGTTCACCGGCGGCACCGCGCCGTTCGACTTTACCAAGAACTGGAAGTTCACCATCCTGAACAACGAGAACGTCTGGGCCAAGGCCATGAACCGCGTCGTCAGCGAGAAGGTGCCGGTGGACAAGGCCGTCGACGAACTGATCGCCCGCATCAAGCAGGTCGCAGGGTAAGGCAACCGATGATGGTCGCCGCGAGCGTATGCTTTGTCGTCCCTGCCGAGTGCGCAGTTGCGCACGGAGCAGGGACCCATACGCCGCGGCGGTCGTTTTGAATGATATTGGTCACCGGCTTTCGTGCAACAACGAAAGCTGGTGGTTATGGGTCCCGGCCTTCGCCGGGACGACGACGTAGGCGACATCGAGTAACCGAATGGCGATCACACTCTCCGCATCCGATGCCCCCTCGCCGCCACTGTCGGCGCGGCTGTCGCCGCCGCAGGTCTGGGGCATTGCGCTGCTCGCGCCCTATCTGCTCGTCTTCCTCGCCTTCGTGGTCTATCCGGTCGGCTACGGCCTGTGGCTGGCGCGCCATCCGTCGAGCTATGTCGCGCTCTATCACGACCCGATCTTCGCGCGCGCGGCGGTCAACACGCTGATCTTCCTGGTCATCGGCATCAACATCAAGATGCTGATCGCGCTGTTCCTGTCCGGCTTCTTCGCCCAGCAGCGGCCCTGGATCAGATGGCTGTCCGTCATCTTCATCCTGCCCTGGGCGGTGCCGTCGATCCCGACCATCCTGTCGGTGCGCTTCATGCTCAATCCCGAATGGGGCGTGGTCAACCAGCTGATCTTCAAGTTCACCGGCGATGACGGCCCGAACTGGCTGAACGATCCGGCGGTCGCGCTCGCAATGGCGATCGGTGTCCACATCTGGAAGTCGCTGCCGTTCTGGACGCTGATCCTGCTGACCGGACGGCTCGCCATCTCGCACGATCTGTACGAGGCCTCCGACGTCGACGGCGCCAATTGGTGGCAGAAATTCCGCTACATCACCTGGCCGTCGATGCAGACGCTCTACATCACCTGCACGCTGCTCTCGATGATCTGGACGCTGGGCGATTTCAACAGCGTCTACTTGCTCACCGGCGGCGGGCCGGCCGACCTCACCCATGTGCTGTCGACGCTCGGCATCCGCTATCTCAGGCTCGACCAGCTCTCGCTGGCGATGGCCTCGATCGTCTGCGCCATGCCGTTCGTGCTGCCGCTGGTCTATTTCATGATGAAACGGTTGTCGCGATGAAGCTGCCCACCCTCCGCGAAGTCGGCACCGAGGCCAAGCTGCTCCTGATCGGCATCCCGGTCTTCATCTGGACCATGATTCCGATCTACCACATGTTCGTGTTCGCGATCTCGCCGAAGGAGGATGCGTTCACCGGCAAGCTGTGGCCGACGCATCCGACGCTGCACAATTTCTCGATCGTGTTCCACCAGCAGCATTACTTCCTGCGCGACTTCTGGATCCAGTTCTGGAATTCGACCGTGATTGCGCTGGCGGTCGGCGCGCTGACGCTGTTCGTCGCCACCGCCGCCGCGTTCTCGATCTCGCGGCTGCGGGTGCCGGGCGGCCGCGCCGTCATGAACATGGCGCTGTTCACCTATTTCATCCCGGCGGCATTCCTCGCCGTGCCGATGTACCGCACCATGGGCACCTATGGCCTCTTGAACAATCACTGGTCGCTGATCCTGGCGATGGTGACGATCGCGGCGCCCTACGCGATCTGGGTGCTGAAACAGGCCTCAGACAAGCTGCCGGTCGAGCTAGATGAAGCCGCGACGATGGACGGCGCCACCACGCTGCAGCTGTTCCGCCTGGTCTATGTGCCGTTGATGATGCCGTCGCTGGTCGCGGTCGGCACCTATGCGATCCTGCTCGCGTGGAACGAATATCTCTACGCGTTCCTGCTGCTGTCGAAGGACACCGACATCACGCTGCCGGTCGCCCTCGGCAACTTCCTCGCCGCCGACGACTCGCCGTGGGAGCTTCTGATGACCACGGGCTTCATCTACGCGCTGCCGCCGGCCGCGGTCTATTACGCCTTCAAGCGCTACATGGTCGGCGGGCTGACCGCAGGCGCCGTCAAGTCGTAGCTGTTCAAAGCGTTTTCGAGCGAAGTGGACGCCGGTTCGCGTGAAGAAAACGCGTCAGAACTAGAGCGCCGCGCCGCTCTCGCCGCGCGCGCTCGACAGTTTCGAGGCGAACGAGGCGATCACGATGATCACGGCGATCAGCGCGATCACCAGCGTGCAGATCGCGTTGATCTCGGGCTTCACGCCGAGCCGCACTTCCGAGTAGATCCGGATCGGCAGCGTCGCCGAGCCCGGCCCGGTGGTGAAGCTTGCGATCACGACATCGTCGAGCGACAGCGTGAAGGCCAGCATCCACCCCGCCACGATCGCCGGCACGATGAGCGGCAGCGTCACCAGGAGGAACGCCCGCACCGGATCGCAGCCGAGGTCCATCGCGGCCTCTTCCAGGCTGCGGTCGAGCGTGGAGAGGCGCGACTGCACCACGACGGTGACGAAGCACATCGTCAGCGTGGTGTGGGCGATCGTCACCGTCCAGAACCCGCGCTCGGCATTCAGCGCCACGAACAGGAGCAGCAGCGACAGGCCGGAGATCACCTCGGGCATGACCAGCGGCGAATACAGCATGCCGGAGAACAGCGCCCGCCCCCGGAATCGCTCGCCGCGCGCCAGCCCGACTGCCGCCAGCGTGCCGAGCAGTGTCGCCAGCGTCGCCGACGCCGCGGCGACCGACAGGCTCATCCAGGCCGCATCGAGCATGGCGCGGTCGTTGAAGAACTCGCGGTACCAGCGCAGCGACCAGCCGCCCCACACCGTCACCAGCCGCGAGGCGTTGAACGAGTAGATCACGAGGATGACGATCGGCAGATAAAGGAACGCCAGCCCAAGCGCCAGCGACGTCATGTTGAAGCGGGTGAGCCTGGTGACGGTGCGCGCCATCAGCTGTTCGCCTCGAGCTGACGCCGCTGCAGGCGGTCGTAGAGTACGAGCGGCGGCACCAGCAGCAGCAACAGGGCGACCGCTGCGGCCGATGCGACCGGCCAGTCCTTGTTGGTGAAGAACTCGAGCCACAGCGTCTGCCCGATCATCAGCGAGTTGGAACCGGCGAGCAGATCGGGGATCACGAACTCGCCGACAATCGGAATGAAGCAGAGCAGCGCGCCGGCGCCGACGCCGGGCAGCGACAGCGGGAATGTCACCAGCCAGAACGCCTGCAACGGCGAGGCGCCGAGATCGCCCGCGGCCTCCAGCAGCGACGCGTCCATCCTGGAGAGCGTCGCATAGAGCGGCAGGATCATGAACGGCAGGTAGGAATACACGATGCCGAGATACATCGCGCTGTCGGTCGACAGCCAGACCACCGGCGCGGACACGATATGCAGCGCCAGCAGAACCTGGTTGAGCAGGCCGTCATGCTGCAGGATGTTGATCCAGGCATAGATGCGGATCAGGAACGAGGTCCAGAACGGCACGATGACCAGCATCATCGCCACGCCCTGCCAACGCTGCGGCAACCGCGCCATGCCGTAGGCAATGGGATAACCGATCAGGAGCAGGATCAGCGTCGCGGTCACCGCAACGACGAGGCTGCGCAGATAGGACAGGATGTAGAGATTATCTGATATCAGCAGGCGGAAATTGTCGAACGACAATTGCGCGAACGCCGCGGCCAGCGCCGCGCGGCCTTCGGTGAAATCGAACACCGGCGTATAGGGCGGCTGCGCGATCGCGGTCTGCGACAGGCTGATCTTCAGCACGAAGCCGAACGGCACCAGGAAGAACAGCACCATCCACAGATAGGGCGCGATCGCGGCAAACCGCGCCGGCCGGGCGAAGATGCGGCGCGCGCTCATTGTTCGAGCACCAGGCAATCGTCGGCGGTGAACCATGCCACCACGCGCTGGCCGGCGAGATAGGCATCGACATCGAGCCGCGCGGTGTTGGCCATCGACGCGCGCACCACCGCGCCCGTCTCCAGCTTCACCCGGTAGCTCGTCACGCCGCCGAGATAGTTGACGTCGGTGACGACGCCCTCCAGCCGGTTGATCGCCTGCGACGCGCCCCCGTCCGTCGCCGGCGCGCGGCGTGACAGCTTCACCTTCTCGGGGCGGATCGCGACGGCAACGACCTGCCTGGTCACCGGTGGCCACAGCTCGCTGACCGCCAGCCTGCCCGCATCAGGCGTCGCGACCGTCAGGCGCCCATTCTCGCGGGACGTGACCTCGCCGTTGAACAGATTGATGTCGCCGACGAACTCGGCGATCCAGCGCGAGGCCGGCGCCTCGTAGAGATTGCGCGGGGTGGCGACCTGAACCAGACGGCCGGCATCCATCACCCCGATGCGGCCGGCCATCGTCATCGCCTCCTCCTGATCGTGGGTGACGATGATGAAGGTCATGCCGAGCCGGCGCTGCAGCTCCATCAGCTCTCCTTGCGTGCTCTCGCGCAGTTTCTTGTCGAGCGCGGCGAGCGGCTCGTCGAGCAGCAGCACCTGCGGGCGCCGCGCCAGCGAGCGCGCCAGCGCGACGCGCTGCCGCTGTCCGCCGGAGAGCTGGTCGGGCTTGCGCTTCTCCATCCCCTCGAGCTTGACGAGCGCCACCATCTCGGCGACGCGCCCTGCGATGTCGCGGCGCGCCATGCCGGCGCGCTTCAGCCCGAAGGCGATGTTGTCGCGCACCGACAGATGCGGGAACAGCGCGTAGTTCTGGAACATCATGTTGACGGGCCGCTCATGCGGCAGCACCTGCGCGATGTCGCTGCCGCCAAGCAGGATGCGGCCCTCGTCCGGCG
Organism: Bradyrhizobium pachyrhizi; assembly: GCF_001189245.1. Classification (GTDB taxonomy): domain Bacteria; phylum Pseudomonadota; class Alphaproteobacteria; order Rhizobiales; family Xanthobacteraceae; genus Bradyrhizobium; species Bradyrhizobium pachyrhizi. The sequence goes on from NZ_LFIQ01000025.1 coordinate 232,075, forward strand.
TCTCGAAACCGGCGAGCATGCGCAGCAGCGTGGTCTTGCCGCAGCCGCTCGGGCCGAGCAGCGCGAAGAATTCGCCGGCGCGGATATCAAGCGAGAGCTTGTCGACCGCGCGGAAATTGCCGAACGACTTGGCGACACCCTCGATCCGCAGCAGCGGCATGTCCGGGACGGCCGGTTCAGGCAACGGCCTTGCCGCCTCCGCACTCGCTTCGCCCGATGTCACGTCCGTCAGCCCCGATTCCCCGTAAGGTCCGATTCTTGCGGCAAGCTAGCGGTGGATCGCCACCGGCTCAACCGCCTCACGGACATCTCCCGCAATATTGTCGGCGTCGACGCCTCTGCTAGACTTCGCAGCCAAATCCGGGAAGGCAACCGATGATTCACGACCGCTACGGCCTGCCGCTGACGACGAGCTCGGACCGCGCCGCCGCCTATTATGTCGACGGCGTCGATCGCATGCTGGCGGCGCTGCACGGCGCCGATGCGGCGTTCGAGGCGGCGATCGCCGAGGACCCCGATTTCGCATTGGCCCATATCGGCCGTGCCCGCGTGCACCAGCTCAACATGGAAGGCGCCAAGGCCCGCGCCAAGGCGGCCGATGCACGGCAGCTGGCCGCAGCCGCAAGCCCGCGCGAGCGCCAGCACATCGAGATCATCGCGTCCGTGATCGAGGGCCAGGGCAAGAAGGCGATGACGGAAGCCGAACGGCATCTCAACGAATATCCGCGCGATGCGCAGGTGCTGTCGCTGCTGCTCGGCGCCTTCGGCCTCTACGCCTTCTCCGGCCGGCCCGATCATGACGCCGCGCGGCTTGCCGTCTGCGAGCGTTACGCCGGCGACTATGGCGACGATTGGTGGTTCCTCACCTATCTCGGCTGGTCGAAGACCGAGGCCGGCGATGTCGTGTCCGGCCGCGCCATCACCGAGCGCGGCTATGCGCTGAAGCCGGAGAACGCCGGAGCCGCGCACGCCGTCGCGCATGCGCTGTTCGAGCAGGGCGACGCGGCGGAAGGCCGCAGCTTCCTCTCCGCCTGGCTGCCGGCGAATGATCGCACCAGCTTCCTGCAGGGCCATCTCGCCTGGCACCTCGCCTTGATCGCGATCGAGGAAGGCGACGCCGACAGCGCACTCGACATTTACGAGCAGCACATCAAGCCGGCGGGCCGGCCCTATCCGCCGCTCAATATCTACACCGACACGGCCTCGCTGCTGTGGCGGCTGACGGTCGCCGGCAAGACCGGTCTCGAGCAGCACTGGAAGGATGTCGCCGCCTATGGCGACGGCTACTTTCCGAAAGCCGGCGCGCATTTCGCCGATGTGCACCACGCGCTGGTCGCAGCCACGACCGACAGCGGCGCGCTCGAGGCGCGGCTGGTCGAGATGGCGGTGCGCGACGCCGACGGCAGGCTGGCGCCCGGCCCCGCGGCGATCGGGCTCGGTCGCGGCATCGCGGCGTTCGCCGCCGGCGATCACGACGACGCCGTGCGCATCTTTGCGCCGCTGATGCGTGAACTGGTGCGGATCGGCGGCAGCCATGCGCAACGTGAATTGTGGGAGGACACGTTCATCGTCGCATGCCTGCGCGCCGGCCAGGGTCGGCAGGCAACGAGCCTGATCTCGGAGCGGCTGCATCGCCGTCCGTCCCGGCGCGACCTCGCCTGGTCACAGGAGGCTTCCCGGCAATAGCCGCCGTTGCGGTTGGTAACTGCCTCGTCACCGTTCCCGGATGCGCTCCATCCGGACCACGTTGTCGCGCCCACCGAGGGCTCTTCTCCTTCCCCCTGAAAGGGGGAAGGTCGGGATGGGGGTCGGCCGCATGCGACGGTGCGTGCGGAGAGAGCAGATCCCCACCCGCTTTGCTCTGCGAGCAAAGCGACCTCCCCCTTGCAAGGGGAGGTTTGAGAGCTGCGCTTAGTCCATCTTCGCCATGAACGCCGCAAGCGCGTCGCGATCGGCTTGCGGCATGGTCAGCCCGAGCTTGGAGCGGCGCCACAGGATATCGTCGGGAAACCGCGCCCATTCCTTGCGCATGAGGTAGCGCACCTCGGCGCCGGTCAGTTCGGGTCCGAACGCCGGGCCAAGATCGGCCTTCTCTTTGGCGTCGCCCAAAATGTCCTTCACATTCAGCCCATAGGCAGCCACCAGCCGCCGCGCCTGCGCCTCGCCGAGGAAGCGCCAGCGGTCGCGGGCGATATCGACCTCGGTCTCGAACCGCTGCCAGGCGAACTCGCCGCCCGGCAGCGGCGCCGTTGCGGTCCAGCGCGGCGTCATCGGATAAAACCGCGTGAACTCCGACACTGCCCGCTCGGCGCGGCGCCGCGCGGTGGTGACGTCGCCGCCGAAGATCGTGAGCAGCGGCGCCTTGCCGCGCCTGACGTCGAGCAGCGCTGCGCCATCTCTCATGTGCCGGCGCGCGGGAACGACCACGGAATTGGCACCGGAGACGGTCCGCAGCACATCCACCGGGGCGATCTGTTCGCGAAAGTAGCGATTGGCGGCGTCGCAGAGATAGGCCTCCTCGCGCACATCAATTGCGACAACCGCCGGATCGCCCTTGAACGGATGACTGACGCTGCCGATCAGGGTGAAGTCGCGCTCGTAGGGACTGGCGAAGATCAACCGGCCGTCAGGGTTCTGAAAGACATAGACGTTGTCGCAGTCGAACAGGCGGCGCACCACGATCTGGCTGATCTGCACGGTCGCAAGCTCTGGCGCGGGCACCCGCAGCACGATGTCGGCGACCGAGGCGGTCCACGCGCCGGTCGCGTTGACCAGCGCCCGCGCCGTGATCACCCGCCGGTAGCCGCGGTCGATCGCGACCAGCCGCCAGGTCTCGCCGCGCTCGGCGCGGGTTACGCGCGCGCCGGTGCGGATATCGGCGCCGCGCGCTGCGGCATCGACGGCGGTGAGCACGACGAGCCGGGAATCGTCGACGACGCAGTCGGAATATTCGAACGCGGTTCCGAACGGCCGCTTCAGCGCATTGCCGACCGGATGGTGGGTGACATCGAGCGTCGCCGAGCGCGGCAGACCGCTGCGCGAAGTCAGCCGTTCGTAGAGCAGCAGCAACGACCGCAACTGCCACGGCGGCCGCTCCTCGGCATGCGCCGGGATCACGAAGCGCACCGGCCGCACCAGATGCGGCGCGATGCGCAGCAACACGTCGCGTTCCCTCAGCGCCCTGCGGACGCGGAAGAACTCCCGCCGTTCCAGCCCGGCCAGATCGCCATGGACCAGCCGCGGCGAAGCCTGCGATGCGCCGGAACCGAGATCGCCCTGCTCCAGCAGGATCACGCGCAGGCCGCGGCCGGCAGCATCACGGGCAATGCTCGTGCCGTTCAGGCCACCGCCGATGATCGCGACGTCGTAGTCCGCCATGCGCAACGCCTATCGCATTTTCATACGAACAAAAGACGGGTTCGCACGAAAATGCGTCAAGGCGCGGCGCTGAACTACATGATGTCTGGGTGAATCACGGCACACGCACCTTCCCGCTTGCCGGGGGCGAGCGTACGCTTGCACGATTTCGGAATATTGGAATAATGCCCCTGAGTTGCCCGACGTGTCAAGTAGCCTGCTCGAACGCCGGCCGCCGGCTACTTTGCATGGGGTTGTTTTCGATATTTTGGCAGCGCTCCTCCTGCGACGGCCCCGCAAGCGGGAGAGGCACACCGTCTTCGCGACGGCTATCCAATCTGACTCCATCACGCGCTAAAGCGCGATGAGATTAGGTTGAATC
>NZ_LFIQ01000025.1:235823-245845 GCF_001189245.1 Bradyrhizobium pachyrhizi
CCGCACCGGCCGCGGCAAAGAACTGTTCCGGTCCATCGACCTCGATCAGCTTCCTCCCTTCGATCAGCCAGAACCGGTTGGCCACCGTGCGCACGAACTGGCGGTCGTGCGACACCAGGAGGCAGCTGGCCTGCTGTTCCATCAACTCGTCCTCCAGCGCCTCCTGGCCCTCGATGTCGAGGTGGTTGGTCGGCTCGTCGAGCAGATAGAAGTTCGGCTGGGTGAGCCGCAGCACCAGCATGCCGAGGCGGGCCTTCTGCCCGCCCGACAGCCGCCCGATCGGACGGCCCTGCATCTCGATCGAGAGCCCGGCGCCGGCGAGCAGGCCGCGCGCACGCTGATCACCGACCGCGAAGCGCCGCGTCAGCATGCGCATCGGCGTGTCTCCATCGGCGAGATCGGCCAGCGCCTGGTCGCAATAGCCAAGCACCAATGACTCGGTGGCCCGGATCTCGGCCGGTGCCGCTCCGACATTCTCGATCGCCAGCCGCAGCGCCGCGACGAAGCGGGTCTTGCCGGCGCCATTCGGCCCGAGCAGCGCAATCCGGTCGCCCTTGCAGATGAACTGCTGGCCGGTCCTGAACAACAGCCGGCCGTCGGGCGTGGCGATCCCGGCGTTGTCCAAGCTGATCAGGACCTTGGCATGGGTGTCGCGGTTGGCGAGCCGGATCGTTCCGGCCGAGCGTTCCAGATGCGCGGGCTTCGCCGTCTCCTCGAGCTTCTCGGCGCGCTGCTTCAATTGCCTGGTCTTCGACAGCAGAAGGTCGCTGCCGGAATTGATGCCGAGGTTGTTGAGCTTCGCCGCCTGCTGCCGCAGCTGCCGCACGGCCTTCATGTCGCGCTGATAGCGCTGCTCGTCCGAGGCATCGAATTCGTCGATCGCCGCGCGCGCCGCGGTGTAGGGCAGCGAGAACAGCTGCGACCGCTCCGGGCGCAGGAACAGCGTCCGGTTGGTCGTCGCATCGAGAAAGGCGCGATCGTGGCTTGCGATCACCACCGGCATGTCGCGCGGCAGCGCGTTCAGCCAGGCCTCAAGCCGGCCGATCTTGGCGAGATCGAGATGGTTGGTCGGCTCGTCGAGCAGCAACACATCGGGCTCGGTCACCAGCACGCGGGCGAGCACCGCAAGCCGCAGCCAGCCGCCGCTCAGCTGCTTCAGCGGCCTGCTCCATAGGTCCTCCGGCACCTCGAGTGATTGCAAGGCGACGTCGACCCGCCAGCCCTCGCTGGCGCGCTGCTCGCCGGAAAGCACCTCGAGCACGGCGGCGTGGAACGGTGTATCCAGCAGTCTTGGCGGCGCATCCTGCTCGACATGGCCGACGGTCAGTCCGCGCGCACGGGTGATATCGCCTTCGTTAGGCTCCATCGCATCTGCGATACAGCGCAGCAGCGTGGACTTGCCGCGGCCATTGGCGGCCACCAGCCCGATGCGGTCGCCGGCATTGACGACGAAATTCAGTTCGGAAAACAGCGGCGCGTTCAGCGTCACGCCGAGATTGCGTACATTGATGAGGGTCACGGTCAATTCTCTGGTCTTGCCGGCAATCACGACACTCCCGGGCATGCCAGCCATCGGATAGGCGTGTCGAAGCGCGGCGAGGGATTGATGTGCGGGCGCGAACGCTCAAGCGTTCGACGCCGCACGGCCACGAAGGCAGACCAGGAAGGATTTAGCGCGAGTTTCCGGTCAGCCCTGCAAACGCATCTGCAGGGCGTTGACGGGGCCACGCTTGAGGTGGGGATCGGTGTATCTCGCCACGACGCGGCCCTCCTTTCTCGGCTGAAATGATGTGGTGGGCCCAGATGTAGCCGGGCATGCAACGGATGGCAAGCACAGCCAGGCCAAACTAACCGGCTCTGCGCACGGTCTCGGCAAGCTGGTCGCCGCCGACCAGCGCGGCGAATTGGCCGATCGGGGCCGGCCTGCCGATCAGATAGCCCTGCACCGCGTCGCAGCCTTCTTCGGCGAGGAAGCCGAGCTGCGCCTCGGTCTCGACGCCTTCGGCGACGATCGACATTTCAAGGCCGTGGCCGAGATCGATCACCGCGCGCACGATCGCGGCCGATTGCGGGTTGCGGCCGAGATTGATGACGAAGGCGCGGTCGATCTTGATCTTGTCGAACGGAAACGCCTGCAGGTAGCTCAGCGAGGAATAACCGCTGCCGAAATCGTCCATCGAGATGCGGACACCGAGCGCCTTCAGCCGCCGCAGCAGCGACAGGCCGCGGTCGAAATCCTCGATCAGCACGCCCTCGGTGATTTCGAGCTCGAGCCGGTCGGGCGTCAGCCCGGTCTCGAGCAGGATCGAATGCACGAGGCCGACGAGGTCGCCATGAGTGAATTGCGCCGGCGACAGGTTCACCGCGACCTGCAGCGGGATCGCCCAGGAGGCCGCCTCCCGGCAGGCTTCGCGCAGGATCCATTCGCCCATCTCGACGATCAGGCCGCTTTCTTCCGCGAGCGGAATGAAGTCGCCGGGCGGCACGAAGCCGCGCACCGGATGGTGCCAGCGCGCCAGCGCCTCGAAGCCGATGATCTGGCTGGCGGCCACGCTGCCGCCCGTGGCGGCCTGCGGCTGGTAGTAGAGCGACAATTCGCCGTTCTTGATCGCGACCGACAGCTCCTGGTGCAGCACGCGACGATCGCGGATCTGCTGGTCCATCTCCGGTTCGAAGATCGAGATCGTGCCGCGCGACTTCGCCTTGGCGCGAAACAGCGCCGCGCCGGAATTGGCCAGTAGCGAGGCCGCGTCGGATCCATTGTCCGGGAACACCGCGATCCCCGTGGTGAGGCCGGTCCGCACCGACTTGCCGTCGATCAGGAAATCCTGCCCGAGCGCCTCGGCGGCCTGCTCGGCCAGCGCGATGCCGGCGACGGGCTGCTTGCCGTCGATGATGAGTCCGAATTCGTCGCCGGACAGCCGCGCCACCACGCCGCCGCGCGCCACGGCCTGCAAACGCTGGGCGACCTCGATCAGTACCTTGTCGCCCATCGCGTGGCCGTAGACGTCGTTGATCTCCTTCAGCCCGTCGAGGTCGACGCAGAGCACGGCGAACTCCTCGTCGGTGCCGTCGCAGGCCTCGATCATCTGGGTCAGCGCCTGCAGGAAGGCGGCGCGGTTCGGCAGATCGGTCAGGCCGTCATGATAGGCCATGTGCGCCATCCGCGACTCGGTCTGGCGCCGGTCGGTGACGTCCTCATGGGTCTTGATCAGATATTGCGGCTCGCCGACATCGTCGAGAACGGTCATCCGGCGGGTCAGGAACAGCCGCAGGCCGTCCTTGGTCGAGATCGGATGCTCCTCGGCGATCATGCTGCGCTTCCTGATCGCGGCCTCGTCGCGGGCGATGATCAGCTTGGCTTCACGCGCATTGAAGATGTCGGACGCGGTCAGGCCGGCGGCGTCCTCGCGGCGGCGATTGAGGATCGTCTCGGCGCTGCGGTTGGCCAGGAGGTAGCGGCCGTCGCTGACCCGCTGCACGATCAGCGAGACCGGGATGTTGTCGACCACGAGCTCGAGGAACTTCTTGTTGTTCTCGAGCTCGCGCGACAGCGAGCGGCGATCGGTGACGTCCTCGAACAGCGCGATCAGGAATTCCGGCTCGCCGGCCTCGTTGCGGGCGATCACGCGGTTGGAGGCGAGGATCCGCTTGTCCGAACCGCGTTCGACGAAGAATTCGCTGCGATGATAGCCTTCCGCCGCGTTCAGCGCCGCGCGGTCGGCGGTGTCAATGCTGGCGGCGGTCTCGGGGCGGAAGATCTCGTCGGCGCGCTTGCCCACGATGTGATCGCGCGAGAAGCGCGAGAAGCGCTCGAATGCGCGGTTGGCAAAGATGTAGCGGCCGTCCTCGATGTTCTTGGCCGCGACGCAGACCGGAACGTTGTCGAGCACCGATTCCAGGAATTGCGTGGTCGAGGCGAGCTTGCGCGACAGCTTGCGCTGATCGGTGCAATCGAGATGGGTCGCGACCGAGCCGCCGTTCGGCAGCGGAAAATACTTCACCAGCACCGACCTGCCGCCGGGCAGCTCGGTAACCAATCCCTCGGGCGCCGCGGCCCTGGCGAAGAAATCCTCGGCGCTGACGTCGAGCACGCCGCGGTCGCGGCGCAGTTCCAGCAGCTCGACGCCGGTCATGTTGCGCCTGATGTCGGCACGCGACAGGCCGTAGATGTCGAGATAGCGGTCATTGCAGAACACGATGCGCTCCTGCGCATCGGTCATCACCACGCCCTGGTTCAAATGGTTGAGTGCCGACGAGACGAAGGCGTTGCGCCGCAGTTGCGCGCGCTTGGCCTTGCGCAGCGCCGAGAGAATCCACAGCCCGACCGCGCCGAAAAACGACGCGACCACCACGCTGCCGATCAGGAGCTCCCAGACCAGGCCGGGATCGAGGCTGCCCAGATAGCTCGACGGCGCGAACGCACCGGTGCCTGCCCGGGCTGCAGCGCACGGCGCGACGGCGGCGATCAGGCAGAGCACGGCCCTTGCCGGAATCGAATTCTTCCCGCCCGCCTGCACCTTCCTGCCAGCCATCGATCACCCGCGGATTTCCGGGGCGAGTGTCCGGCTCCGGCGGTTTGGATCGGGTAAACGCGTACTGATGCAACCGGAAAATGCTGACTTAATTTATGGCAATTGCCCTGACATGATTAATGCTCCACTAACAGGGCAGGCTTCCCAACTATTTGAGATGGCCCAAGCACTTGCCTAATAAGCACTTGCCCAAAGCGACCGGATCGGCTGAACGATGTTGGCAGCGGCGGCCAGGGCGCGGCCGGGCGGAAATTTTCGGACCTGAAGGACGAGATGGACAGGGTTGATTGCGTGATCGTCGGTGCGGGGGTGATCGGCCTCGCCGTGGCGCGGCGGCTGGCACAGGCCGGCCGCGAAGTGATTGTGCTCGAGGAGGCCGAGGGGATCGGCACGGTGACCTCGTCGCGAAACAGCGAGGTGATCCACGCCGGCATCTACTACCGCGCCGGCAGCCTGATGGCGCGGATGTGCGTCAGCGGCAAGCGGGCGCTCTACCGCTACTGCGCCGAGCATGGCATCCCGCACAAGAAGTGCGGCAAGCTGATCGTGGCCACCACGCCTGCGGAGACCGAGAAGCTGCAGTCAATCCGCGCGCATGCCGAGGCCAACGGCGTCGACGACATGCAGTTGTTGTCCGGCGAGACGGCGCGCGCCCTGGAGCCGGCGCTGAATTGCGACGCAGCGCTGCTGTCGCCCTCGACCGGGATCATTGACAGCCATGCTTACATGCTGGCGCTGCGCGGTGACGCCGAGGCGGCCGGAGCGGCGTTCGCCTTCCATACGCCGCTGCTCCACGCCACGGCCACCGCCGACGGGTTCGAGATCGAAGCCGGCGGCGTGGCGCCGATGACGCTGGCCTGCGATCTCCTGGTCAATGCCGCCGGACTCGGCGCGACGGCGGTCGCGCGCAACGTCGAGGGCATGCCGATCGAATTGATTCCAACGGCCTATTTGGCCAAGGGCAATTATTTCAGCTGCAGCGCCAGGGCGCCGTTCTCGCGGCTGATCTACCCGGTGCCGGAACCCGGCGGGCTCGGCGTGCACCTGACGCTCGACATGGCCGGACAGGCGAGGTTCGGGCCCGACGTCCAATGGATCGATCACATCGATTACGCCGTCGACCCTGATCGGGCCGAGCGGTTCTATCCGGCGATCCGGAAATACTGGCCGGCCCTGCCGGACGGCGCGCTGATGCCGAGCTATTCGGGAATCCGCCCCAAGATCGTGCCGCCGGCGGTGGCGACGCAGGACTTCCTGATCCAAGGGCCGGCCGACCACGGCGTCGCGGGCCTGATCAACCTGTTCGGCATCGAATCGCCCGGACTGACGTCATCGCTGGCGGTCGCCGACCATGTCGGCGCGCTGGCGGAACTCTGAGCAAATACGGTAAGGCCTTCCGGGGGATGCGCGCGCACTTGGGCGTTCATCCCTCGGTGAAAGGCCACGCTATTTGCTAATTTGCAGGGGGGCGGTCTAGTGGACCGTGTCGTCGGCGGATAGTCTCAACCGCTCGATTTGATCCTTGACCATCAACTTGCGGCGCTTCAGCTCGCAAATATGCAGGTCGTCTACAGAGGGGTGAACGAGCGCTTCGTGCAGTTCGTTCTCGAGTATTTTGTGTTTACGCTCCAGCTCAATGAGATGGGCCTGTATTGCCATTGCGAACACTCCTCGGTGCGTTAAACCTCAGGTTCGATCCGGACCGCCGAGTGTACACAAGTGGACGGCGCTGTCGATGGGAGATGCGAAATGCCGCACGCACTCATTTCGGTTTATCTGTAACCAATCGTGACTATGGAACCGGTCCGGCTTGCGCGGCGCGCGTTCAAGGAGGATATTCCGGCGAGCGGCGACTTCCGCCGTAACAACCTTATCGTGCTTATCAGTTAATACACAACCATGAACGATCAGGATGAGCGCGAACTAATCGCCGAGCTCGCGCGGCTGCAACAAGAGCACCGCGACCTCGATGCCGCGATCGACGCGCTGCACCAGTCGCCGGCGCCGGATCTCTTGATGCTGCAACGCTTGAAGAAGCGGAAGCTGCAACTGCGCGATCGCATCGCCTTCATCGAAGACCAGATCACGCCCGACATCATTGCCTGACGCGCGCCGCGGCGCGGGCCTTCGCGGTTCGGCGTTCCGGTTCAGGCCGGGCGGCGGTTTTCCCCGTCATCCACAGCGCCTCACCGGCTTCACGTTCGCGGCAACGGAGGCGAGGCGGTTTCTCGGCGCTTGACTCCACATGAACAAAAAGAGAACATATCGGCCCAGCCGCCAGCCATCAGAGGGAGTTTCGCCATGTCCGCACCGCCTTCCCTGCCCGACAACAGCCGCTACGAGAAGGCCTGCGATCAGGCGATCGCGATGTGCGACGGCAACCTGCGCAGCACCATCAAGGCGCTGATCATGGCCAACGAATATCTGGAAGCCGAGCTTGAGGAATTGCAGGCCGCGATCACCGCCGGCTGCGTGCCGGCGCAGACCCGGGCGGCGAGCGACGCCGCCTAGAGCCTTCACTTCGATTGAATCGAAACGGAGGCTCTGGATTCTTGTTTTGACGCGTTTTCTTCACGCGAACCGGTACCCACTTCGCTCGAAAACGCTCTAACCCTTCGGGAGCACAGCGATGGCCGATGTGACCTACTACGTGGCACTGCCATTCATGCAGGACGACGACGGCACGCCGGTCGCCGGCAATGCCGAGGAATGCCAGAGCTCGGCGGTCGCGTTGCGCCGCGCGGAGACCATGTCGCGGATGCCCGGCAGCATCGGCGCCGTCGCGTTCAGCCGCACCGGCGATCCCGCGATCGGTGAATTCGGCGATGCCAAATTGTTGCGTGCCTACGGCAACGTGCCGGAGGATCTCAGCGCGCTATAATTCTCGGGATTCGTGGCGCCGCTGCGCCTTGCGCACATACATCGCACGGTCGGCCTCATCGAGCACGCGATCGATATCCGAATGCGCGGTGAGGATCGCAACGCCCGCGGAAGCGCCTGCGGTGACCTGGCTGTTACGAAACATGAAGGTCAACCGATCGATCGCCTCTTCCAGCGCAGCCGCCTTGGCGCGGGCATCGATCTCGCTGAGATTCCACAGCAGCACGGCGAACTCGTCACCGCCGAGACGGCCGATCACATCGGAAGCGCGCACCTGATCCGATATCGCGGCAACGATCGCCTTCAGCACCTCGTCGCCCGCCGCGTGGCCGAAGGCATCGTTGATCGGCTTGAGGCGATCGACGTCGAGCACGATCAGCGCACCGGAGGCCTGATAGCGCTTGATGAACGAGAGCGAACGGGCGAGCTCGCGCTCGAAGCCGCGCCGGTTCAGGATGTCGAGCAGGAAGTCGGTCTCGGCGGAGGCCTGCAGCTCCTCGATCCGGGCCTGCGCCCGCGCCAGCTGCGCCCGCAAGCTGCGGATGGTCGATTTGTCGCCGGATGCGACCGCGCCTCGCGTGGCAGCTCCGGTTCCAGCCCGTTTGGTTCCAGCCCGCTTGGCTGCAGTCTTGCCCGGCCTGGATTTGCGCGCGGCGGGCGCGCCTTTCCGTCGTTTCGCGGCCCCCGAGGCGGCCGCCGTCGTCTTCTTCTTCATGCGCATCCTTGTTGAGGCCTGCTTATGAAGGCTTGCCGGGATTCACCAAGACAGGATAGTCCATTCTAACTCCCTTGCCACGCCTTGGATGACGCCCGGGCCGTCCCTATAATCAGCCTATGCTTTTGGATTCCTGCACAGAATTGAAGAGATGACCGCTCCGATCGCCATCATCATGGGAAGTCAGTCCGACTGGGAAACCATGCGCCATGCCGCCGAGACGCTGGCTGCGCTCGGCGTGGCCTGCGAAACGCGCATCGTTTCGGCCCACCGCACCCCGGATCGGCTCTATGTCTTTGCCAAGGGCGCCAAGGCAGCCGGCCACAAGGTGATCATTGCCGGCGCCGGCGGCGCCGCCCATTTGCCGGGCATGACGGCCGCGCTGACCGAGCTCCCGGTGTTCGGGGTTCCCGTCGAGTCGAAGGCGCTGTCGGGCGTCGATTCGCTCTATTCGATCGTGCAGATGCCGGCCGGCGTCCCGGTCGGGACGCTGGCGATCGGCAAGGCCGGCGCGATCAATGCCGCGTTGCTCGCGGCGAGCGTGCTCGCACTCAACGATCCGGCTCTGTCGGCCCGCCTTGCGGCCTGGCGCAAGCAGCAGACCGACGCGGTCAACGAGCATCCGGAGGGCGCGGCGTGACGGCTTCGAACGCAGTGAAGCTGAAGCCGGGCGACACCATTGGAATCCTCGGCGGCGGGCAATTGGGCCGGATGCTGGCGATGGCGGCGGCGCGCCTCGGGCTCCGCTGCCAGGTGTTTTCGCCGGATCCGGACTCCCCGGCGTTCGACGTGGTGCAGAACGCGACCTGCGCGGAATATGCCGACGTCGAGGCGCTCGAACTGTTCGCCAACGATGTCGACGTCGTCACCTATGAATTCGAGAATGTCCCGGCCGCGACCGCGATGGTGCTCGCCGCGCGGCGCCCAGTGCTGCCGGCCTACAAGATCCTGGAGACCACGCAGGACCGGCTGATCGAGAAGGATTTCGTCAGCAAACTCGGCATCGGTACCGCCGACTACGCCGACGTGTCCTCGGTCGACACGCTGCGCACGGCAATCGAACGGATCGGCCTGCCCGCGGTGATCAAGACCCGCCGCTTCGGCTATGACGGCAAGGGCCAGGCCATCATCCGCGACGGCGACGACCTCGAACAGGTCTGGGAGGACCTCGGCACCAAGTCGGCCATCCTCGAGGCCTTCGTGCCGTTCGAGCGTGAGATCTCGGTGATCGCGGCCCGCTCCGCTTCCGGCGAAGTCGAATGCTTCGACGTCACCGAGAACGAGCATCGCGACCACATCCTGAAAATTTCCCGCGCGCCGGCCGCAATCCCCGATGAGCTTGCCGCACAGGCGCGCGCGATCGCCGAAAAGATCGCCTCGGCGCTCGACTATGTCGGCGTGCTCGCGGTGGAAATGTTCGCGGTGCCCGGCAACGGCAGCAAGGCGACGGTGCTGGTCAATGAGATCGCGCCGCGCGTGCACAATTCCGGTCACTGGACGCTCGACGGCGCCTCGATCTCACAGTTCGAGCAGCACATCCGCGCGATCGCCGGCTGGCCGCTGGGCAAGCCGGTGCGCCACGGCGAGGTCGTCATGACCAACCTGATCGGCGACGACATCCTGAGCTACGAGCAGTGGCTCACCGTTCCCGGCGCCACGGTGCATCTGTACGGCAAGGGTACGCCGCGCCCCGGCCGCAAGATGGGACACGTCACCGAAGTGACGCCGGCCCGCAAGCGATAATTTCACGCGCGGCCCATAGCCGCCTTCGTCGTATCGATGGAAATTGGGATCGTGGCAACCACGATCCATTAAAGCATCGGTTCTGATTGAATCAGAACCGATGCTCTGGATTTTTGTTTACGCGTTTTCTTCACGCGAACCGGCGTCCA
>NZ_LFIQ01000025.1:245855-252404 GCF_001189245.1 Bradyrhizobium pachyrhizi
GCCGATCACGCCGTCTTCGCGCCGGCGACGATGCCGGCTGGTTCGTCGCTGAGCCAGCGATAGATCACGCCGCCGAGCGCACCGCCGATCAGGGGCGCGACCCAGAACAGCCAGAGCTGCCCCAGCGCCCAGCCGCCGACGAACAGCGCCGGTCCGGTGCTGCGCGCCGGATTCACCGAGGTGTTGGTGACGGGAATGCTGACGAGATGGATCATCACCAGCGCGAGGCCGATGGCGAGCGGTGCGAAGCCGGCGGGCGCCTTGCCATGGGTCGATCCCATGATGATGAACAGGAACATCATGGTCATCACCACCTCGGTGATGAAGCACACCACCATGTTGTACTGGCCGGGTGAGTGCGCGTCATAGCCGTTGGAGGCAAAGCCCTTGCTGACATCGAAGCCGGGCGCGCCGCTCGCGATCACATAGAGCAGCCAGGCCGCGATGATGGCGCCCACGACCTGCGCGATGATGTAGGGCAGCACCTGGCCGCCCGGGAAACGCCCACCTGCGGCGAGCCCGACCGTCACGGCCGGGTTGAGGTGGCAACCCGAGATATGGCCGATCGCATAGGCCATGGTCACCACGCTCAGCCCGAAGGCCAGTGACACGCCGACCAGGCCGATCCCGACCTGCGGAAAGCCGGCCGCGATCACCGCGCTGCCGCAACCAGCGAATGTGAGCCAGAACGTACCGATGGCCTCGGCAGCGTATTTCTTCATCTCCATCTCGCATCTCCCCTATTTCCAATGTCCGGGTTATCCAAAACGCCGGGAGCGGCCCTCATCTGGGCGCCAAATCACCCAAATCGGGGCCGCACAATGGCATTTTCGCCCTATTTCGTGGCTTTACTAGGCCCGAAAGTCACTCGACCGGTGGACATCTGCGCGTTTGTCTGATACATGCGCGCGCCTAGGGTTAAGAGGCAGGCCTTTTGCCGCCCCTTCACCTCGCCAGAATTCCGAACCGATCAATTCAAAAGAGGATGCCGCGTGCAGGTTCTCGTCCGCGATAACAATGTCGACCAAGCCCTGAAGGCGCTGAAGAAGAAGATGCAGCGCGAGGGCATTTTCCGCGAGATGAAGCTCCGCGGTCATTACGAAAAGCCGTCTGAGAAGAAGGCCCGCGAAAAGGCCGAAGCCGTGCGCCGCGCACGCAAGCTGGCGCGCAAGAAGCTGCAGCGCGAAGGCCTGCTGCCGATGAAGCCGAAGCCGGTGTTCGGCGCCGGCCCCGGTGGCGACCGCGGTGGCCGTCCGGGCGGTGCAGGCGCCGGTCGCGGCCCTCGCTGAACCGTTTTGCCGATATAGAAGTCTAACAGCGCGGGCCACGGGCCCGCGTTGTCGTTTTGAAGCACGCCGCGTTCCGGGGTACCCATGCAAAACGACCGGCAAGAGCATTTTGCATGACGGCTGATCCGGTATCCCGCCCGCCCTTTCCAGCACCCGCGCGCCGCCGTTGCGCGCCGCATCTCGTCATCATTGCAATGCTTCTCGGCCTGCCGCTCGGGGGCTGCTCCTTCGACCTCGGTTCATGGGGCTCCTCGGACGACAAGCCGAAGCCGGCTGCCACCGCCGACAAGCCCGCCGCCGACACCATCACCCCGCAAGACGTCAACAGCGCCAGGGATCACACCACGCGTGCTCAGGTGCTGGCGCGCTCCGGCAAGTTCGACGAGGCGATGGCGGAGTTCGAACAGGCATTGGCGGCCGACCCTTACAACATCCAGGCGCTCTACGGCCGCGCCCTGATCTATCAGGGCCGCGGACAGCATCAGCAGGCGATCGACGATTTCACGGCAGCCAGCGGGCTGTCGCCGCAGAAGGCCGAGCCCCTGGTCGGCCGTGCCACCAGCTACCTCGCGCTCGACAAGGCCAAGCAGGCCGCCAGCGATCTCGACGAGGCGGTGCAGGCCGATCCCGGCAATGTTGCGGCGTGGAGCACGCGCGGCCAGGCCTATGAGCGGCTCGGCGACAAGGTCAAGGCGGCGGCGTCCTACAATCGCGCGCTCGCGCTGCGGCCAGGCGACGGCAATGCGCGCAGCGGACTGGCGCGCACCGGCGGCTAAAGCGCGATGAGATCAGGTTGAATCGTCATCGCGCCTTAGCTCTTTGTTTGAGCATGATCTTTTCGGAAAACCGCTTCGCACTTTTCCGGATCATGCTTTAGCGCTTGGCGTGAAGACAACCCGTCAGGAACGACCGAGCAGCGCTGCGGCTACTTCGGCAGGACGGCGTGGAACATCGACTTCATGCCGGAGAACATGTCGTCGGTCACCGACGTGCGCTCGTTCTTCTGCGCCGGCATGATCGCCTCGGCGCGCAGATCGAGCGGGGCCTGCACCACAGGGACCGGAATGTCGGCCGGCGGCGTCAGCCGGTTGGAATCCTGGCCGCCGGCGGCATAGGGCGGACGCGGCTGCGAGGATTGATCGACATTGTCAGTGGACGGGCTCGACACCATGATCGGCGGCGGCAACGGCCGGATCACCGAGGCGGCTGCCGGACGCTGCGCCTCAGGCAGGCGGGCGAGATCGGTGCGCGTGGCATCCTGGGAGCGCGCCGCCTCCTGCGGACGGTCCTTGCGCAGCCGCTCGATGGCGGCGCGCGCGAGGTCGTTGGCGTCGCGGCTTTCCTCAGGCGTCACAGCAGTCTCGACCGGCGCGGCTGACGTCGCGGGCGCGGCCGGCTGCGGCGCGGCGGGCGCGACCTTCGCGACCGCCTTCGGCGGCGCCGGATGATGGCGGGTGTCGGTGGGGATGCTGGCGGTATCGGCCGGTGCGTCAGGCTTTGCGTCGGCAGATTTCTCGGCGGGCTTCTCGGTGACGGTGGCCTTCTCGGACGCCGACCGCTCGATCAGCGTGCGCTCGGACATGCCCTTGGCCTTCACACCGGCTTCGGGGAGGCTGCTGACGACGGTGGCGGGCTTGGCGGCAGCTTTCGGATCTGCCTTGGGATCGACTGCGGCGGTCACGGCTGCGGCTGCCGGCGCTTCCGGCTTGGCCACGATGTAGTGGTTAACGATGTACGCCCCGATGATGGTCGCTGCCACCGAGGGTAAGATGTCCATCACGAATTTCTTCAGGTAACTCAGCATGACCTGCCACTCCCCACCCCGGTATTACATGCTGGAACTTTGAGGCACATTCAGGGATCAACTGCGTCGGATCGGTGGCAAACCCCCGTTCCGACGTCACCTTTGGTGTCGCTTTGGTTTCAGCCGGAGGCGCCCCCTGCGCAGGCCGCATCCGCCTGCTAGATCATCGCGCAGCCGTTAACGGGTCGTGAATTTCCACAGCCGCGCCGGCTCGGACCTGCCATTCGGCGGGTGCAGGGTTCCTTGCGGGGTTCCTTGCAGGATTCTCGCGCCGCGTCAGGGCTTGAGTTCGACCTCGAGGAACACGATCTCGCTGGCCGTCTCGTTGAGCACGTCGTGCTGGACCCCGGCCTTGCGGAAATAGGATTTGCCGGCTCCGAGCTGCGCCTTCGAGCGCTCGCCGTTCGGCGCCACGATCGTCATCTCGCCCGCCGTGATCGGAACGATGACATAGTCCATCTCATGGGTGTGGTGGCCGGTGGCGCTGCCCGGCGCGAGGCGCCATTCGGTCACGCGGACTTCCGCGGTATCCACCTGCACATCCGATTTGGCACTGAGCATCGTCATTCTCTCCAAGTTTTTTGTTTGAGCGGATCATGCTCTACGGCACGAAAACCATGAACACGAACACGGCGAACACCACCATGTGAACGAGCCCGAACAGGATGTTGGTGCGGCCGGTTCCGAAGGTGAGCATGCTGACCATGAAGGTGAGCAGCAGGATCAGCATATGCTGGTTGCTGAGCCCGAGCACCAATTGCTTGTCGAGCGCATAGGCGGCTACGGCCACCGCGGGAACCGTGAGCCCGATGGTGGCGATCGACGAGCCGAGCGCGAGGTTGATGCTCTTCTGCAGATCGTTCTTGCGCGCCGCCGACACCGCGGCAACGCTCTCCGGCAACAGGATCAGGGCCGCCACCACCAGGCCGGCAAAGGCCGGCGGCGCGCCGATCTTGACGGTGACGACATCGACCACCAGCGAGAATTTCTTCGCCAGCAGCACCACCGCCAGCAGCGAAACCAGCAGCAGCGCAACGCTGATCGCCGTCATGCGGTCCGACATCACCTCGCCATGCGCCGCCGCCTCGTTGGCGCCGCTGACGAAATAATCGCGGTGGCGGATGGTCTGGGTGTAGAGGAACACCGCATACAGCAGCAGGGTCACGACGCTGATCACGGCGAGCTGGGCCGTGGAGTAGATCGGTCCCGGCGCGGTGAGCGTGAAATTCGGCATATCGAGCGTGATGGTCGCGAGCACGAACAGCACGCTGAGGTAGAGGTTGGCGCCGGTGATCTGGAAATCCTGCTCACGGTAGCGGATGCCGCCGATGAAGATGCAGAGCCCGACCAGGCCGTTGCAGACGATCATCACCACCGCGAACACCGTGTCGCGCGCCAGCGTCGGCGCCGGCGTGTCGCCCAGCATGATGGTCGAGATCAGCGCCACCTCGATGATCGTCACCGCGAGCGTCAGCAGCAGCGTGCCGAACGGCTCGCCGATCCGCTCGGCGATCATCTCGGCATGGTGGACCGCCGCGAACACGGTGCCGAACAGAATGACCAGCAGCACCGCCGCGAACACCCAGCCCCCGGCCGATGGCGCGAAGCTGTAGCCGGTGGCCGTGACCGCGGCAAACAACAGCACCGCCAGAACGGGATACAGCCAGGCCGACCGCGGCATCGGTCCGTGTGCGCTCATCGTGGGGTCCCCTTACTTCGCTGGCGCGATTATGCGACAGACAATCGCAGCCGTCAGCCTCTTGCGGCGTCGATAAACCGCCGCGCCGTCGCCATCGCACCGAAATCGTCGAGATTGTCGTGCCCGCCACCGGGCAGTCGCACGAATTGCTTGGGCTCATGGGCGAGGCCGAACAGCCGCTCGCCGAAGCGAATCGGGATCACCGGATCGTCGGTGCCATGCATGATCAGCAGCGGCGCCTTGACCTGCGCGATGAGCCGGTCGGAGTGGAATTGATCGCGCATCAACAGGCTGACCGGCACATACCAGAAATGCGCGCCAGCGACGTCGGCCGTCGACGTATACGGCGCCTCCAGGATCAGCTTGCCGACGGGATGTCCGGCGGCGAGCGCGACCGCAACGCCGCTGCCGAGCGAGAAGCCCCAGGCCACGATCTGCTCGGCGCGGTAGCGCGCGGTGGCGAACGCGTAAGCGGCAGCCGCGTCCTGCAGCAGTCCCTGCTCGCTCGGAGACCCGCTCGACCCCGCATAACCCCGAAAGGACAGCGCCACCAGCCCGGTGCCGTCGGCCGTGATGGCCTTGAAGCGCGCCACGCGCCCGGCAAGGAAATCGCCATTGCCATGAAAGAACAGCACGACCGGCCGGCCCGGCTTCGCCGGCACGTGCCAGACGATGACCTTCTCGCCGTCGCCGGTGGTCAGGACATGCTCTTCCACTTCGGGAAGACCCGCGGCTGCCGGCGCAGTCCGTCCGACCGGCGGGATCGGAAACAGCAGCTCGCGCTGCCTGACGTAGAGCACTGCGAGCCCGCCGAGATAGACGACGACCGCGGCGATCAGGAACCATTTCAGGATTGCGAGTGCCAGTGCCATCAGGGGTGGCCGCGGCTATGTCTTGCCGCGGAGCCTGAGCAGCTTCTCGACGTCCGCCTTGATGCTGTCGGGGAGCGGCCGGCACGCGCACGCCGCCGCATGTGCGACGTGCCACTTGATGCGCTGCTCGCGCGTCGCCCGGGGCGGCATGCGATGCGCTCGATGCCACTCCCGGTTCAGCGCCATTGCCGCCCGCCCTACATCGCCTTGACGATGTTCTCGGTGACCTTCTTGGCGTCGCCGAGCAACATCATGGTGTTGTCGCGGTAGAACAGCGGGTTGTCGATGCCGGCATAGCCCGAGGCCAGCGAGCGCTTGATGAACATCACGGTGCCGGCCTTCCAGACCTGCAGCACCGGCATGCCGTAGATCGGCGAGGTCTTGTCCTCTTCCGCCGCCGGGTTGGTGACGTCGTTGGCGCCGATCACGAAGGCGATATCGGCCTGGGCGAACTCCGAGTTGATGTCCTCGAGCTCGAACACCTCATCATAGGGCACGTTGGCCTCGGCCAGCAGCACGTTCATGTGGCCGGGCATGCGGCCCGCCACCGGGTGAATGGCGTATTTCACCTCGACGCCTTCCTTCTTCAGGATGTCGGCCATCTCGCGCAGCGCGTGCTGTGCTTGCGCCACCGCCATGCCGTAGCCGGGCACGATGATGACCTTGGAGGCGTTCTTCATGATGAAGGCGGCGTCATCCGCCGAGCCGAGCTTGGCGGGCTTCTGCTCGCCCGAGCCGCCGCCGGCCGCGGCGGTCTCGCCGCCGAAGCCGCCGAGGATCACCGAGATGAACGAGCGGTTCATCGCGTGGCACATGATGTAGGACAAGATCGCGCCGCTTGAGCCGACCAGCGCGCCGGTGATGATCAGCGCCGAATTGCCGAGC
>NZ_LFIQ01000025.1:252483-252763 GCF_001189245.1 Bradyrhizobium pachyrhizi
GAGGCCGACGATGAAGAACACCAGCGCCAGCGCCAGCACGATGTTGATGACGTGGCGGAACGGCAGGATGATCGGCGCGCCGCTCATCCGCGCCGACAGTTTCAGGAACGCGATCACCGAACCGGTGAAGGTCAAGGCGCCGATCGCGACGCCGAGCGACATCTCGACCAGGCTCTGCGGATGGATGTGGCCGGGCGTGCCGATGTCGAACGCCTCGGGCGCATAGAACGCACCGGCGGCGACCAGCACCGCGGCCATGCCGACCAGCGAGTGGAACGCG
>NZ_LFIQ01000026.1 GCF_001189245.1 Bradyrhizobium pachyrhizi
GGGCACCAGTTCGAGCACGCGATCGACGTCGAGGACGACCATGAGCTGGCCGTCGAGGCGGTGGACGCCGCCGGCGAGCTTGGCCATGCGGGGATCGAGGTTGACCGGGTTGTCCTCGCGGCTGTCGTCGGGCAGCCGCAGCACCTCGCCGATCTGGTCGATCAACAGGCCATAGGATTCGCCGCGCTGGTCGACGCCGACCGCCATCGGCAGCTGGCCGTCGTCGGCCTTCGGCAGCCCGAGCCGGGCGCGCATGTCGACCACGGTGACGATGCGGCCGCGCAGATTGAGCACGCCGGCGATCTCGCTGGAGGCCAGCGGCACCCGCGTCAGCCGCTCCGGCATGAACACGTCCTGCACCCGCGAGATCGGCAGGCCGAACAGCTGCCCGCCGATCACGGCGGTGACGTATTCGGCCATGGCGCCTTCGCTTGTGTCGGTCTTGCTGGTCATCGCTCTGTTTCCCTCCCGTCCCGTCACGCCGCTTTCCGGATCTCGGCGGTCTGCTCTTTCAGCGCCGCGATCAGCCCGGGACGATCAAACTTGGCGACATAGTCGTGGAAGCCGGCCTGCCGGCCGCGCTCGATCGCCGCCGGCGACACCATCGCCGACAGCGCGATGATCGGCAGTCCGATCAGATTGTGGTCGCTTCGGATGTTCTCGGCGAACTCGAAGCCGTTCATCTCGGGCATCTCGATGTCGGTCAGCACGACGTCGAAGGCCTGTCCCGAACGCAGCGCGGCGAGCCCTTCCTGCGCGCCGCCCGCGGTCCTGACCTTGTAGCCGGCGGCCTTCAAGACCGGCGCCAGCATGTTGCGGAAGAAGGCACTGTCATCGACCAGCAGCACCGACTGCGCGCTAGCCGACGGGCGCATCTCCTTGCGCGAGAACCAGTCGGCGAACGCCATCGGCAGGAAGTGGCCGACGTCGATCACCTCGGTGGCCTGGCCCTTGATCACGGCCGAGCCCAGAATGCCGTCCTGCGAACCCGCGACCTCGATGTTGAGCCGCTCCTCGACGATGTCGATGATCTCGTCGACCACGAGCCCCATCGAGCGGCCGTCGTCGGCGAACACCAGGATCGGCTGCGAGCCCTGGCTCTGCACCTCGACCCCGGCCATCTGCACCAGCGGCATCAGCTGCTCGCGGTACTGCACCATGTAGCGGCCGTTCGAGAGCTCGATCTTGTCGGTTGCGATCTCCTCCAGCCGGGTGACGAGGCCGAGCGGCACCGCCTTGGGCTGCGAGGAGCCGGCGCGGAACACCAGCAGCGAGGTCAGCTGCTCGCCGCTTGCCGCATGGGCGTTCGCATTGTCGTCGGCCAGGTCATGGGCCGAGGAGCCGGACGCGCCGAGGGCTTTTGCGATGCCGTTGGGATCGATGATCATGATCACGGCGCCATCGCCAAGGATGGTGTTGCCGGAGAACATGTCGATGTGCCGCAGCTTGGTCGACATCGGCTTGACCACGATCTCCTCGGTGTGGAACACGCCGTCGACCACGATGCCGAAGGTCTGGCTGCCCACTTGAGTGACCACGATGAAGCCGTTCTCGGCGTCGGTTGTGGTCGCGCCGTCGTCGATCTTGAGCAGCTTCTTGAGGTGGATCAGCGGCAGCAGCTTGTTGCGCAGGCGCAAGACCGCGGTGTCCTTGATGCGCTCGATGCGGTGCTCGGAGTTGGCGCGGGCGCGCACCAGCTCGACGACAGACAATTGCGGGATCGCAAAGCGGTCGCCGCCGGCTTCCACGATCAGGGCGGAGACGATCGCAAGGGTCAGCGGGATCTTGATGGTGACCGAGGCCCCCTCGCCGGCCACGCTCTTGATGTCGATGGTGCCGCCGATCTGGTCGATATTGGTGCGCACCACGTCCATGCCGACGCCGCGGCCGGACACCGAGGTCACTTGCGCGGCGGTCGAGAAGCCCGGCGCGAAGATGAACTTGTGGATCTGGGCCTCGGTCATCTTCTCCAGTTCAGCCTCGGTGACGAGACCGTTCTGAAGCGCCTTGGCCTTGATCCGCTCGGTGTTGAGCCCGCGGCCATTGTCGGCAATGCAGATGATGATGTGGCCGCCCTCGTGATAGGCGGACAGGCGAATGGTGCCCTGTTCTGGCTTGCCGGCGGCGACCCGCTCGGCGGTGGTCTCCAGCCCATGATCGGCGGAGTTGCGCACCATGTGCGTCAACGGATCCTTGATCAGGTCGAGCACCTGGCGGTCGAGCTCGGTGTCGGCGCCGTGCATCTCGAGCTCGATCTGCTTGCCGAGTTCGCCGGAGAGGTCGCGGACGATGCGCGGCAGCTTCTGCCAGGCATTGCCGATCGGCTGCATGCGCGTCTTCATGACGCCTTCCTGCAGCTCGGCGGTGACGTTGGAGAGCCGCTGCAAGGGCACCTTGAACTCGGTGTCCTCGTTGCGGCGGGAGATCTCCAGCAGCTGGTTGCGGGTCAGGACCAGCTCGGAGACCATGGTCATCAGGTGTTCGAGGGTGTCGACATTGACCCGGATCGACTGGTTGGCGATCTTGTCGCCTTCCTGGACATCCTCACCGGCGGCCTTGCGGGCCGGCTTCTTCGCAGGCTCAGCCGGCTCGGCGGCGGGAGCCGCAGCGGCAGGCTTGGCGGCCGGCGCGGGCGCGGCGACTTCGGTCTCGGTCTCGCGGAAGGCGCGCTCGAGCTCGTCGAGCGAGACCTCGCCCGGACGCAGCGGACGCTCCAGCGTCTGCACCACCAGCGTGCCTTCGGCCGCCTGCACGGACGGGGCTTCGACGACCGGCACGTCTTCTTCAGCAGCAACTGCCATTGCCGCCATGCCGTGCTCGACCATGGCCTCGAGCTGATCGATCAGATCGCGGTCGTTGCCTTCAGGCTCGGCCTCGGTCGCCTCGAGCCCTGCAAGGATCTCCTTGATGCGGTCGATCGAGGACAGGATCAGCGTCACGGCTTCCGCCTTCACCGGCATGCCGTCGCGGAATTTGCCCATCAAGGTCTCGCCGGCATGCGCCAGCGCCTCGAGCCGCGGCAGCCCGAGGAAGCCGCAGGTGCCCTTGATGGTGTGCACCAGCCGGAAGATGTTATCCAGGATCTTCGCGTTGTTCGGATCCTGCTCGAACTGCACCAGCTGGTTGTCGACCGTATCCAGGCTCTCGCTGCTCTCCGTCAGGAACTCGCGCAACAGATCGTCCATGAAACCAACCTTCGAAAAACGCCGAAAACGCAGCGGCGCGCAACATCGACGCGCCTGACGGAACTCAGGTCAGCTTCTCCGCAAAGCGTTTAAGTTTGGTTGAGCAAATGGAAAGGAACGGGATCAACAAAGAGATAAGGCCGCGCGATCGAATCGCGCGGCCGGTC
This sequence comes from Bradyrhizobium pachyrhizi, assembly GCF_001189245.1. GTDB lineage: Bacteria > Pseudomonadota > Alphaproteobacteria > Rhizobiales > Xanthobacteraceae > Bradyrhizobium > Bradyrhizobium pachyrhizi. The sequence goes on from NZ_LFIQ01000026.1 coordinate 3,353, forward strand.
GTAACCTTTGATTAATGATATCGGCGCGGCCGCGGTCAGGACGCGGCAATGATGACCTTGTCGCCGTCGAGCGCGAGCGTCACCTTCAGCCCGCAGGCTTCCGCCAGCAGGCGGGTGTAGTGCGGTTGCACCGCATGCGCATCGACCGTGTTCGGCGAGGTCGCATTCAGGAGATCGACGATGTTCTGCGGCACGCGCGCATTGAGGCCCGCGGCCGTGATGCGGAAGCTCATCGCCTCGCCTTCGCCGACCGGATCAATCGTCAGCGTGCCGCCGCGCGGGATCGTCTGCTGCGCGACGACCAGCATGTTCAAGAGCAGCTTGACCCGGTTCTTGGGCAACAGCAGCCGCGGCAAATTCCAGGTCAGCGCCACCTTGCCGTCCTCGATATGCCCCTTCGCCATGTTCTGGGCGTCGCCGAGGTCGATCTGCGCGCCGGAGGAACCGGCCGCGCCAAACGCCAGCCGGCAGAACTGCAACCGCGCCGAAGCGGTCTTGGCGCTCTTGCGAATCAGATCGAGCGCGAAGTCGCGATCTTCGGGCTTGGGATTGTCGTCAAGGACCTCAAGCCCATTAACGATCGCACCGACCGGACTGATGAGATCGTGACAGACCCGCGAGCACAAGAGCGCCGCGAGCTCGAGCGCGTCGGGAGCGGGACCGGGAGACGAAGTGCCAGACATCAATTGTTTCCTGGAAAGCCGCACGCCGACCGAGGAGTGCGAATCACGCATGCCTGTGGGCTTGATACACTGCGCAGACGGATGCTGCCAGCTTGCGACGGGGCTGATAAAGCATGATCCGGAAAAGTGGAAACCGGTTTTCCGAAAAGGTCATGCTCAAACAAGGAGATGAGATCATGATGCGATGCTCCGTCATCGCATCATGATCTCAGGGAACACAAACAGGATATGCGATCCGCTGATATGAGACCCGCACATGAATAGGGCAAAGCCGTCCCTGATCGGCTGCGAGGCCGCCGCGACGCTGCTCGAATCGCTGACCGAACTGGTGATCCGCGCCGGCGAGGCAATTCTTGCCGTCAATCGTTCCGCGATGAAGGTGACCGGCAAGAGCGACGGGTCGCCGGTCACCGAGGCCGATCTCGCCGCCGACCACATCATCGTCGAAGGGCTGACGCGGCTCGCGCCGCAGGTGTCGCTGCTATCGGAGGAGCGCGTCCATCTGGCGACGCCGCCTTATAAGGACAGTTTCTTCCTGATTGATCCGCTCGACGGCACAAAGGAGTTCGTTGCCGGCCGCAATGAATTCACCGTCAATGTGGCGCTGGTCACGCAAGGCGTGCCGCTGCTCGGCATCGTCGGCGCGCCGGCGCTCGGCCTGATCTGGCGCGGCATCGTCGGCAAGGGCGCGGAGCGGCTGACGTCGCAGGCCGGCGCGGTTTCGCAGGCGGTGCCGATCAAGACCCGTCCCTGCCCGCCGCGCGGTGCCCCATGGACGGTGGCAGTGAGCCGCTCGCATGGCGATGCACGCACCGAAGCCTTCATCGACGCACGCGGCGGCGCGGTCCGCGCCGTGCTGGGCTCGGCCGTCAAATTCGGCCGCGTCGCCGAGGGCGAGGTCGATATCTATCCCCGCCTGTCGCCGACATCGGAGTGGGATGTGGCGGCCGGTCACGCGGTCGTCGTTGCGGCCGGCGGCAAGGTCACCGATTCGAACGGAAGCCCGTTGCATTTCGGGCTGGGCCGCGAAGACTTTCTGGTGCCGGAATTCATTGCCTGGGGCGACCCGGCCGCGGCGCCGTGATCACTGCGCGAGATTGTCTTCCAGCTCCGGCCAACGCACTGCGGCTTCCTTCAAAAAGCGCGCGGGATCGGCGGCGAACGCGTCACGGCTGCGTTCCCGGTTGAACAGGTAAAGCCTGTTCCCGACGACGGCCCAGAAGCGCGGATTGCCCGCGCAGGTGACGCCCCGCACCAGATCGGTCGGATCGTAGCCGCCGAATTGCGGGCCATAGATTTCGGGATGCGCCACGAACGAAGCGCGGTTGCCCTCGTTGCGGAAACGCCAGACCACGCCGTTCTCTGCGGCCTCGAATTCCGGCCGCCCCTGGGTGGCGGCGGCATCGGTGAAATAAGCGACGGGATCGAATCCTTCGATCGCCAATCCGGAGTAGCGGTTCGTCACCACGCGCTCGGTTGTGGTGGCCTGAACAGGCAAGGAGGGCCAGATGGCCGCCAAAATGCCCGCCAACAGGCCGAAAAACGCCATCCCGCGGCACGATCCATATCTTTCCTGCCGTTGTGCCGTCATAGTTGATACCGATAACATCCGAGTCGAGGGGACACCGGGCGCAACCTAGAGCCGTGCCTGTTGGCATCAGGTTAAAGGGCAGCGCCCGGATTTCGATAGCAGGGGTTCTTAATGACTTTCGCATCACGCCTTGCCGCGGTCGCGTTTGCCGCGCTGATGTGCTGGAGCGCAGGGGCGTCCGCGCAGCAGGGCCCGCCACCGCAATATCCGCCGCCACAGCGTGAACCGACCCCGTATACTTACGGGCCCGATGAACTGGTCAATGCCGGACACAAGTTCTTCGGCAATGTCTCGCGCGGACTCGCCTCGGTCATCGAGCGCGCGGTCAGCCAGTGGGGCCTGCCCAACGGTTATGTGCTCGGCGAGGAAGGCTCCGGCGCCTTCGTGGCCGGGCTGCGCTATGGCGAAGGCACGCTCTACACCAAGAACGCCGGCGACCTCAGGGTCTACTGGCAGGGTCCCTCGGTCGGCTTCGACTGGGGCGGCGACGGCGCGAGGACCATGACGCTGGTCTACAACCTGCCTTCGACCCAGGCGATCTATCAGCGCTTCGTCGGCATCGACGGCTCGGCCTATATCGTCGGCGGCTTCGGCATGACGGCGCTGACCGCCAACAACATCGTGCTGGTCCCGATTCGCTCGGGCATCGGCCTGCGGCTCGGCGCCAGCGTCGGCTATCTCAAATTCACCCCGCGCGCGACCTGGAACCCGTTCTAGAGCGTTTCCAGCGCATTGGACGGCGGTTCGCATCAAGAAAGCGCGTCAAGACAAAATCCAGAGCCTCGTTCCGATTCATCGGAACGAAGCGCGAGGTCGCAGCCCTGATCGGACGATGAGGCCGGCGCTCCGGCACGGTTAGCAATTCAGGTTAACGCGGCAATCGGGCTGGCCTTTGGCCGGCCCGCCGTGGCATTGTGATTAACAAATTCCTTCTTTTCTTGGAGTGACCCTTCATGATCGAGCCGATCATGTACGCGGCGATCGGTTTCCTGATCTCGATGCTGTGCGGCCTGATGATCGTTCCGCTGGTGCACAACCGGGCGGTGCGGCTGACTACGCGCCGCATGGAGGCGGCCACCCCGCTGTCGATGGCCGAGATCCAGGCCGACAAGGACCAGCTCCGCGCCGAATTCGCCATGTCGGCCCGCCGGCTCGAGATGAGCGTCGACCAGCTCAAGAGCAAGACCACGAGCCAGCTCGCCGAGCTCGGCAAGAAGACCGATGCGATCAACCGCATGAAGATCGAGCTCGGCGAGAAGAACGCCGCGATCTTCGCGCTGGAAGCGCGCGAGAAGGCGATGAAGGAGCAGCTTCGCGCCACCGAGGAAGAGTTCTCAGCCAAGACCGAGCTGTTGCGCAACGCCGAGCAGGCGCTGACCGACAAGCAGGGCGAGCTTGGCAAGATCAACGCCGAGCTCAACGACCGCGCGATGGCCGCCGACAGCCGCCAGATCGAACTGGTCGCGGTGCGGACCCAGGTCGAGGAGCTGAAGAACCGGGTCGGCGATGCCGCCAGGGAATTCGCGGCAACCGAAGCCCGCCTCGCCCAGGAGCGCAACCAGTCGGAAACCGCGACGCGCGATCTCACCGACGCGCGCGGCCGAGTCGAGAATCTGAGCCAGCGCGTCAACGACCTCGACCGCCAGCTCGTCGCCCAGGTCAAGGAAGCCGAGCTGCTCGGCAACCGCGTCAACGACCTCGAGACGCGGCTTGCGACCCAGGGCAAGCTGCTTGCCGAGCGTGAATTCGAGAACGGCCAGTTGAAGCAGGCCAACGCCGCCGCCGAGCGGACTGTGCAGGAGCTGCGCGAGGAGATCGCAGCAGTGGGCGGCGGCAAATCCTCCGCGCTCGACAAGCTGCGCCAGGAGAAGACTCAAGTCGAGGAGCAGCTGCGCACCGTCAGCGACGAGCGCGGCAAGCTGCAGCGCGACATCAATGCCATCCAGCAGCAGGCCGAGAGTTCCTGGGCGACCGAGCGGATGGAGAATGCGCTGCTGCGCGAGCGCATCAACGACATCGCCGCCGAGGTGGCCAAGCTCGCGATCCAGCTCGAGGGCCCGAATTCGGCGATCGAGGCCATGCTGGCGGCGGAGCCGACGGTGCCGGGCAAGGCGGCGGCCAAGCCCGCCAACGGCGTCTCGCCGGGCAGCGGGATGCCCGAGGGCGGCGGCACGCTCGCCGAGCGCATCCGGGCGCTGCAGTCACATGCCTCCCGCGCCCGCCAGCAAGGGGCTTAATTCCCGCAGGGTTTGGCTTGACACCCCTACCCGGCACTTCGTAAATCGCACGCTCTGACGAAGCGCCGCACTCGACCGGCCGCCGACCAGCGGCTTTTGGCACGTCACATCCCGGACGCATAGCTCAGCGGGAGAGCGTTCCCTTCACACGGGAGAGGTCCAAGGTTCGATCCCTTGTGCGTCCACCATTCCCCTTCGGGACCGCCTCATCAAAAATGTCGAAAACAACCCCATGCAAAGCAGCCGACGCGTTAGTGGCGGCGGCCCGGCGCTTCCCCCTTACTGCCGGCGGCGGTGCGGGCGGGTGACGGGTTGCCGGTGCGCCGGCTGAGTTGGCCGAGCAGGTCGCGAACGGCGCCGTCGAGTTCATCGGGTGGCGGGATGGCGTGATCGGCGCTTTGAGTGCCGGTCGGCCGATACCAGCCGCGGGCGGAGCTGTCGTCATTCGCGGCGCGAACCTGCGGCGCGCGAACGCGAACGCGCGGGGCGGACCGCCGTCTGCGGCGAGAGATCAGCTCGCGCACGCCGTACCCCGATACGAACCCGATCCCGGCGACGAGAACGACAATCAGAAGTTCGAGCATCGTGTTGTCCCCAATCGCCGTGCCGCAACGCAATATGCGCGACAATACGGCGGCGGCTTGACCGGGCCGGTTCCTTTTCACTGTATCGAGCACAACCCTGCCCCTCGGAATCGTACGGGGTTTTGTTTGCAGGCCTCCTCGGCTACCTTCCCGGAACTCGCTGGGGCCGGGAGTCTCGATGCGCAAGGGCAACGACTACATTTTGAAGCTGCGGCCTTGGTCGTTGTCGACATTCGTCGTCGCCCTGCTTGCGGTGGTGCTGGCCACCGCGACCCAGGAGATGTTCGCGAGCTTCGGCATGCAGTTCTATTTCGCGGGCTTCGTGCCGGCGATCCTGATCGCCGGCCTGATGGGCGGCGCGCCCGCCGGCGCGTTTGCCACCATCATCACGGTACCGATCGTCTGGTGGGCGTTCATGCCGCCCTATTTCGAGTTCGCCTGGCCGACGGCCGGCGACTATGACAGCCTGGCGATGTTCCTGCTGTCGAGTGCGCTCTTGGTCTGCTTCTCGCAACTCTATCGGGAAGGGCTGGCAATTCTGCGGAAGTAGCGGACGACGCAGGCCGCGACCGGCCGCCAGCGACAGCGCGCCGGCTGCCTTGTCGTGGATCGTTCAACCTCAGATCCCGAACATCCAGATCGCGACGATGGTGGCCAGCGTCGCCACGCCGCTGATGGTCCAGCCCGCCGCGTAGAAGGTATCCTCGGGGGCGGTGTCGAGCACCGTATTGGTGGTTTCCGTCACTGACCGCCAGCGCATGGCGTCTCTCCTCGGAACTCCTGCCCGGCCAGATAACGCGGCGCCCGGTTCCCGGTTCCGCGGTGGCCATGCCGTTCACGCAGAGCTCACGGACTGATGATCGGCGCCGCGGAACCCTGCGACATTCTGTCCCGTTGAGGCTCGCCGGAAACCAACTTGGGAGAACATCCGATGCGAACACTGATCCTCGCCGCCACCGCCCTTGCCTTCGTCTCGTCCACCGCGCTCGCGCAGGACAAGGCGGGCGGGAGCCCGGCCCCCGCCGCGCAAAGCGGCGACACCGCGACCAAGAGCGAGGCGGCCAAGGCGCCGAAGAAGAAAGCGAAGAAGACCGCCAAGAAATCGAGCGCCAAGACCGGTGCCACGACCGGTGCCGCCACGACCGGCAGCGATGCCACCAAGCAATAAATAGAAACAATCGCGCCCGGTGATCCACTTGGCGATCACGGACTTCGCGATCACGGACTTGGCGATCACGGACTTGGCGATCACGGAAAAGGCCGCCCGAAGGCGGCCTTTTTACTGTCTCGGTGCGGATGTCGCCTCGGCCCGTCGCGTCGCAATCAAGTGCGCCGACCACCTCAGGCCGTGGAAGTTGGGGCGTTGGAAGTTGGGGCAGTGGAAGTTGGATCAGTGCAAGCTGGACCAGCGAAAGTCAGACCAGCGAATTCAGGTGCGGGAGGGGGAGCGAAAGAGTTGCGAAGCTGATAATCCGCACCGCCATCGGATCGTTCTGAAAATTGACCACCAGCTCCAGGAATTGCTCCACCTCCCGCACCTTCTGTTGTGCCGCGCGCGCAGGGGCCACGCATGATCCAAACGGGCTATCACTGCAACGCGGAGAAAGATTCATCGATAGGCTTAATGCGGAGCGCCATTGTCGCGCCTGTTCGCGAGCCCGCTCTCGCGGAGCCGCTCGGCAAACCAGAGCGATGTCGCGCTATCGATGGCTCCGCCGGCATAGACCTCGGAAAAGCTCACCCCGCTGTGTCCGACGATCACCAGCACGCCCATCGCATAGGCAAACCAGACGTTCGGATCGGTCAGCGCCTGCAGCTTGCGCTGATCGTGCTCGATCGGCTGGTGATTGCTGTCCTTGCGCAGTTCGATGGCCAGGAGATTGTTCGGGATGTCGCGCTGATGCACGACGATATCGGGATAGATCGACTTGCCGAGATGGTCGTCGGTCGAGCTCCCCGAGCCGCGCGGCAGCCGCAGCGTGCGCTCGCCGAGCCGGTCGTAGTTGCAATCGACCTGCCAGCCGGAAAATTGCCGCTCGACGTAGACCGCCAGCCGGTGAGTGAGCGTTCGCTCGCCGAGATCGCGCTCGAGCAGGAACATCTCCTGCGCATAGAATTCCTCCACGGCGGCGATCACCTTGTTCAGTTCGGTCTGCATCGACGCCTCCGACTGGACTAAAGCGCGATGAGATCAGGTGGTTCATCATCGCGCTTCAGCTTGTTGTTTGAGCATGATCTTTTCGGAAAACCGCTTCGCACTTTTCCGGATCATGCTCTGGGCCGCCGCCGCAACTACGCCCTTACATCTGCACTTCGATCAGCCGCGGTCCCGGCTCCGCAACGGCTTCCGCGAGCGCCTTGTTGAACTCGTCGGCCGTCGTCACCGCCCTGCCCGGCACCCCCATACCCCGGGCGAGCGCGACGAAGTCGAGCGTCGGCCGGTCGATCTTCAGCATGTCCTGCGCCCGCTTGCCCGGCTCGCCGGCGCCGACGCCGTCGAACTCGCCGCGCAGGATCTGATAGATGCGGTTGGCGAACACAATGGTCACCACGTTGAGTCCCTCGCGCGCCTGGGTCCACAGCGACTGGATCGTGTACATCGCGCTGCCGTCGCCGACCATGCAGATCACCTTGCGGTCCGGACAGGCGACCGCGGCGCCGGTTGCCACCGGCGTCGAGAAGCCGATCGAGCCGCCCATGTTCTGCAGCCAGTCATGCGGCGCGGCCGCTGCCGTCGGCGGGAAGAAGCCGCGGCCGGTGGTGACGGATTCATCGACCATGATGGCATTCTCGGGGATCGCGCACGCAATCGCCTGCGCGATCGTGGCGTGGTTGAGCGCGCCGGTCGGCTTGGCCAGTTCTTGCAATTGCTGCGGCTTGACGTCCTGCGCGGTCGCATGCAGCGCACCCGCGAGCGCCTCGAGCGCCGCGACCGAATTCTCGCCCCAGGCGGTCATGCGATGCACCTCGCAGCCTTCCGCCTTCAGCATGCTCGGCTTGTTCGGATAGGCGAAGAACGCCACGGGATCGTTGGCCTCGACCAGCACGATGTGACGGAAATTTTTCAGGATCGGCAGCGCCTGCTCGATCACATAGGGAATCCGGTTGATCGAGAAGCGGCCGCGGCCGCGCGCCATCCGCGGGTGATAGGTCTGGCCCATCACCGTGCAGCCGGTCTTGCCGGCGATGCGCTCGGCGAGCGCCAGCCCGTGCTCGGTCAACGCGCTGCCGGTGACGAGCAGCAGCGTATGCGCGGCATCGCCGTGCAGGATTTTCGCCGCGGTATCGACCGCCTGCGGCGAATAGCTCGGGCGCTGCGTGTCCACGGGCACCTCGGCGGTGCTGTCGGCTTCGTTCCAGGCGGTGTCGGCCGGCAGGATCAGGGTTGCGATCTGCGGCGGCGCGCTCCTGGCGGCGGCGATCGCGGCCGCGCCGTCGGCGGCAACCGACTTGGCATCCGGCGAGGTGCGCACCCAGGACGACATCGGCCGCGCCAGGCCCTCGATGTCCGATGTCAGCGGCGCGTTGTAGCCGATGTGGTAGGTGGCATGCTGGCCGACGATGTTGACGATGCCGGAATGCGCCTTCTTGGCGTTGTGCAGATTGGCAAGGCCGTTGGCGAGGCCGGGCCCGAGATGCAGCAGCGTCGAGGCCGGCGTTCCCTTCATGCGGAAATAGCCGTCGGCCGCACCGGTCACCACGCCTTCGAACAGACCGAGCACGCAGCGCATGCCCGGGACCTTGTCCAGCGCCGCGACGAAATGCATCTCCGAGGTGCCGGGATTGGTAAAACAGACATCCACGCCGCCTGCGACCAATGTCCGCACCAGACTTTCCGCACCGTTCATGCTCTCGCTCCCATTTCGAGATGTTCTTGAGGTCGCTCAGAGCACGATCCGATCCGATTGAATCGGATCATGCTCTCATCCTTTTGTTTGGTCGCGTTTTCTTGACGCGAACCGGTACCCACTTCGCTCGAAAACGCTCCAGATCAACCATTCTTCAGCGGCTTCGTCAAAGGCTTGGCCGGACAATGCAGGTATCGCTTCCGATCTGTTGCCTTTTTAAACCGTGTTGTTCGAAAATGCCTGAGGTCACGGCTTCGTCGCTTGCGAAACGCAGGTAATTGTGGCCTCTCTGACTGCATATTTGATTGTTCGCGAGGACGACGACCATGCGCCCGATTGCCTTGATGTTTGCCGCGCTCACGATCCTGGCAGGTGCCGGCCAGGCCCACGCCCAGTTCTTCGATTCCCGCGGCTATCAGTCCGAAGCCCCGAGCTTCTTCGGCGGCGGCGGCGCAAGCCCGATCCCGCGCACCACCGTCAACTACCCGACCAACTACGCCCCCGGCACCATCGTGGTGAACACCGCCGAACGCCGGCTCTATCTGGTGCTGGCGAACGGCCAGGCGCTGCGCTACGGCATCGGCGTCGGCCGCGACGGCTTCCGCTGGAGCGGTGTCCACCGCATCTCCGCAAAGAAGGAATGGCCGTCGTGGACGCCGCCGTCGCAGATGCTGCGCCGCCGCCCCGATCTGCCGCGCCACATGAACGGCGGCATCGAGAACCCGCTCGGCGCGCGCGCGATGTATCTCGGCTCGACGCTCTATCGCATCCACGGCTCGAACGAGCCGGAGACGATCGGCCAGGCCGTCTCGTCGGGCTGCTTCCGCATGACCAACGACGACGTCACCGATCTCTATGGTCGCGTCTCGGTCGGCACCACCGTGGTGGTGAAGAACAATTGATCGCGTCGATTTCAACGGAACCAGGCGCCGCCATTCGGCAAGATCGCTGATCCCGCCTTGCGCTGCCGCAAACCTTGCGGCAGCGTTGTCACAATGCCCCAGCACCGTCCTTCGATCCTCGTCCTTATCGCCGCAACGCTCGCCGCTTGCCTCGCTGATGCCGCGCTGCCCGCGGCCGCCACCGAGGTACCGGCGATCGCCGCGCGCCAGCGCAACGAGAAGAAGGTCTTCACCGACGCCGAGATCGTCGAGGGCTTTCTGAAAACCGCGTTCGGCGCCGAATATCATCTCGCCGGGCGGGTCGACCGCATCCGCAAGTACGACAGTCCGGTGCGCGTGTTCGCCGACGGCAGCCGCGCCGACCGCAAGGCGCAGCTTGCCAAGGTCGTCGCCGACATCCGCAGCAAGGTGCAGCATCTCGACATCGCGATGACCGAGAACAACGAAGCGGCCAATGTCGTGGTCAAGCTGGTGCGCGACCGCGAGTTGTACCGCACGATCGCGACCTTCTACGGCCAGGATCGCGCCAGGGAGATCCGCTCCTCGCTCGACCCGCAATGCCTGTCCGGCTTCCGCAAGAACGAGAACTACGAGATCGAGCATTCCGACGTGATCCTCACCGTCGACAACGGCGATTTCGTCTTCCTCGACTGCGCCTATGAGGAGTTGTTGCAGTCGCTCGGCCCGATCAACGACACCGCCACCGTGCCCTGGACCATGTTCAATGACAACGTCTCGATGGGCTATTTCGACGTCTACGACCAATATCTGCTCAACCTGCTCTACGACCCCCGCATCAAGCCCGGCATGACCGTGCAGGAGGTCAAGGCCGTGCTGCCCGCCGTGCTCGCCGACGTCCGCGCCTGGGTGGCGAAGGTGAACCATCTGGAGTGAGTTGCGGCTTTTTTTGGTGCGCAATGCTCGTCGCGCACAACACCGTCGTCCCGGCCCCCGTGCGCAAGTGCGCACTAGGTGGTGTTGACACTTATCGC
>NZ_LFIQ01000027.1 GCF_001189245.1 Bradyrhizobium pachyrhizi
GGCAGTTCCGGATGGCGTTTGACACGCCAGAACAAATGCGTTCCGCCGTCCCCTCGCCCGTACAAAGTTTTGCTCGGGAAGCGCTTTTCGAGGCCGCGGATCGAGAGGGCCTGCTCACAGCCTTGACCTTTGATGTGCCGGTACAGTGGCCGTGGGCGACTTCCGCCGCCCGCTCGCCTGAACAATGCGTCGCTCAGGAACAGCTTTTCGACGCAGCAGAACGGGGCGGCTCTGCGCCTGCTGATGGTTTCCACGAGCCGGAGCTTTGGCCGACAGTGCGCGCAACCGCCCGCCCGCCCGTACAAAGTGTCGGCCGAGAGAATCGTTTCGATGCTGTAACCCGGCAGACCAACTCGCTGCCGCACAATCCCGCCTCTGAAGACTACGTTGGACGGATGATCGATCGGGACGGCGCGGCTCCGGCCGCACTTGATCCGCCGGCCCCCGCGAACAGCGAGAGCTTCGATGCTTCCTTGGTCGTTCCCGAGGATTTCTCCCATGGCAGCCAGTCCGCGCCGGATATGATGCTCTCCAAGCTGGGCCGCTGGGGTCTGTTGCCAGATGCAGCACAGCGGGTAAAGACCTACGACATTCGTGGTGAACGTTATATGGCGGTATTAGGACCGAAAGGGCGCAATGATGTTCAGCTTATCCATCTGAGGTCTCCTGCGATCGGCGATACATTTGATGCTTCGTTCGCCATTCCCGAGGATTTTTCCCATCGCACCCAGCCCGCTCCCGACATGATGCTCTCCAAATTGGGTAAGTGGGACTTCTTGCCTGACACTGAATATCCGGTCATGAACTACCAGATTGGCGGCGAACGCTACACGGCTGTGTTGGGACCGGGAGGTCCCAACGACATTCAACTCATTCATCATCCTCGGCTCGCTTTGCTGGGTGACGCTGCCGTTGCGGCGCCGACAGTTCCCCCAGATCGCTACGGCGCTCGTGCGTCAGGGTTTGAGCCGCGCATGTCGTTCGAATTGCGAACGGACGCTTCTTCGGCGCTTGCGCCAGACCTTCTACTGCCGTCTGCCGCACAGGCATCGGGTCAGCAGCCGCCCCCGCAAATGCCTGAATTGGGACAGTTGTTCGGCGATGACTTCAGGCACCGGCCCCCGGGTCGCTTCTCCTGTCGTGGTCGACATGCTCCAAAACCTGGATCTTCTGCCAAGCCGGGATGTCCCGATGACCCGCTTTTTGATCCATGGTGAACCCTACACGGCCGAAAACCTACCCGAAGGCACCATTCTTCTCTTTCATCGGCCGCAATTTGGCTGAGCGAAGGGCGCCCCGGCAGCTACGCTCGAGCTGCTCCCGAAACCAGTCAGATCTTTTGCTTTCCAGAGATCCTACAACTGCCTCCGAGCGAACTCGACTGTGGTAAGCCCATCACAGGCAGTCCCATCATGGCCAGTGATATCCGGCTAGATATATCGATTGCATTATACTCATATGCGGCAGCGTGGCACTTTCAGTGGGACTGATGCTGGTTGAACGCGCGGGGGGCAGCTTGGCGAGTTGCTCGCATCTAGAACTGATGGCTCAATTGTAGCTCGGCGTCTTCGAACCTCGCCTTGTTCCGGCGCGACCACAATCGTACGGGGACTGTCACACGGGCTCCACCGCATCGGAGAGAGCGAGATCTCCTAGCCGGTCACTTTGCAACAAGGACGGGCGCTAAGCCTAGACTCAACTCGTCGATTGCCGGTTTTGGGGTGGAGCCCTGCCAGATGAGCTTGCTATACGCGTCATAGGCGATCGACGTGCAAGATGTGGTTACGGATCGGATCCACCCGGAGTGTGTTGACTGGAAGTCGCCCCACATTGATGCAAAGTCATATGCATGATTCTTGGCTATACGCCAGCCAAAGTCCAAAGAGATTTCCAGCACGCAGTCGCTGGTGGATCCGGCGGTCGAGACATCACCAGCAACACTCGAACTATAGTGCTACGGAATCTGCAATGACAGCTTTCCGCGCCGGATCACTTGAAACTCCGAGTGATCGAAATTGGAATGGTTCTCAGTCAAAGCCGACTACCGTCATGTTCAGACCATCGTGTTCGTTTGACCACGTACTATGCCGGAAATCGGACATGAAGCTACGCGGCGCGGCGCGGATCACGCAGCCTCACTCACGTGACAGACAGATCTCATTGGCACGTGGATTGCTGGGACATGGCAAGGCGGTATACTCGGTCGCCGGGCAGGAGTTCGCAGACGTAGGTTGACTGACTTGGCAACGAAGGTGACAGCCCCCTAGTTCGAGGACACCATGACAAGCATGCGCTGCTGTCACCGCAGAAAACGCGATAATACAGCGCGCTCCCCAGCCGTCTTATTTATACGGCGCAATGGTTGAAGACGAATCCGCCGCATTGCGATGCGGCCAGCATCTCCGCTCTTCATCAGTGACGCGCAGTAGCGCTCGTATACGCACCGGAACAGTTATGAACGCTTCGCCAGAGATGATCCCACCAGACAGCGACGTCAAGCCTGCCACCGGGGATAACCTCCCGACGCTGCTCGCTGAGATCCGCGCCCGTCGAAACGATTTCGCCGTCGCTCAACAAATTCCAGGCTATATAATCGAGGGCTTCAAACGAGTCGGCGTCTATCGGGCTATGGTCGCAAAGCGCTTCGGCGGCGAGGAGCGAACGCCGGCCGAGTTTTGTCGCCTGATCGAATGCATTTCCGAGGCCGACGGCTCGGCCGGCTGGGTCGCCAGCTTTGGCGATGGGGCCTGCAATCTCGCTGCTCTTCCAGATGAAACGCTTGGCAAAATCTACGCGAATGGACCCGACGTGGTGTACTCAGCTGCGCTTTTCCCGCTACAGCCCGCCCGGCGAAGCACCGGCGGATTTGTCGTAAGCGGCACGTGGCCATTCGCCAGCGGCTCGCCCGGCGCGGCTTTGATCGGCGTCGGCATCACGGTGGAAGACGACCCAACCGGTGGCCTTCCGCGTGTAGCCGTAGTGCCAGCCGAAAAGGTGACTATCCGCCCCCATTGGGACGTCATTGGCCTGCAAGGAACCGGCAGCCACGACGTGGTTCTCGAAGATATCATCGTGCCGGAGGAATGGACCCTGATCCGCGGCGGCTCGCCGACACTTGACCGGCCGATTTACCGTTATCCGTCAGTCGCCTTCGCCGCCCAGGCGCATGCGGTCGTTGGCATTGGTATTGCACGCTCCGCGCTGAACGAGCTGATCTCGATGAGCCGGAGCCGCCCCTCGATCACTGGAGCGCCTGTGATGGGACAGCGTGGCTATGTCCAATTGGAGACGGCCAAAGCGGAAGCCAAACTGCGTTCCGCGCGGTCCTTCTTCTATGAGGCTACCGAAGAACTGTGGAATGAGGCGCTGAATGGCTCCATAAATCCGAACACGGCCACACTGATGCGGCTCGCCGCCACCCACGCCGCGCTACAAAGCGCCGAAGTCTGCAAGATCGCGAGCAGTCTCGCCGGAACTGACTCGCTGTACACGGCGAGCAATCTGGCGCGCGCGATGTGCGACAGCTTCGTCGTTGCTCAGCATGCGGCTTTGAATGAGGGAACACTTCAGCGTGCCGGCCAGCTCCTGCTCGGAGGTCCAGCACAGCCGGGTTTTCCGTGACATGGCTTATCGACGAGCATTTTCGCACGATCGCCACAATAGGATGGCTGCGAACAATCACGACGACTAGAAGCAATCTGGCCGTCGTCACCATCGAGACTAAGTCTCCTGGCTTGCGAAGCCGATTCACATGGGTCAGGGGGATCGAACTTTCGACACCAATCCCCCTGCGCGGTGCTTCTCGTTTACCAGATGAACTTTGCACCATCAGGAAGGTCGCAGATAAACTCGCCCTGGTTCACGAGCTCAGTCGTTCCGACGACAAGCTTGGAGGCACGCACCGTGAGCTTACCTTCGCGGCTGAGACTATGGCGGATGTATTCCGTCACGGCATGTCCCGTGCTATCCACCGTTTGATGCGCGTTGGCGAAGCTGATGCCATTCTGGGCGGTGACCCTGAAGGCATTGATGACCAGTCCAGCTTGCGTCGCCGACGCAGGCTTGCCTCCCTCCGCGGTTGTACAGCGGCTCATGTCCAGTATGAGCTTCACGTTCTTGCCGGTCTGCAGGGCATTGAGCACCTCGGTGTATTTTGGCGAGGGCTCATCGGCTCTGGCGTTCGTGCTCACGCTTGCCGCCGAAAGCAGAGACAACAGGATCGCCAAGCCTTTGCCAGTAAACTTCATATGCTCTTCTCCCTCCATTATAATCACAGATCGCCTAAGCTGACACTCGCATGATGACGTCTTCGCAATCCGATTGGCCGCTTTCAGACATCAAGCGCGGTCGTGCTAACGACAAGAACAAGCTGCCGCAATCATGCGCAAGTGGTTGCGAGCACTAATCCGACCTCACAACCTCGTAGGTTAGTTTTTGCCAAGCCAGTCTAATCAGTGCACCGCCGCCCGAGCAGTGATCGAGCGCAGGTGACATTGAATCGACCAATCGCAATGGTCGCGGCAATCTAGCCGCGCCAGTGAGATCGAGACGACTTATCCGAGAACTGCTTGGCATATCCGTGGTCGCCTCGTCACTTCGCCAATGGCTCGTTGGCACGAGACTCTGAAAGCCGCTTCTACTCATGGCCGGCTCGGCCTTGCGCTGCCTCGCCTTGGCCAGAAGACCGCTGGATGCGATCGCATCACCTAGCGGCCCAGTGGAGGCCACATCAGACATGGCAAGCAGCGCCGCACGCTACGCCTATCCGCCGCTTGAATGCGTTCCATCAAAACAATTGATTTTGCCGATCTTGCCCGACGCCTCCATAGTCGGCCTCAATCTTTGGAGGCAGCATTCAAGAATGTGGTGTGACAATCGATTCTCTTTTCAGTCCCTTGCCGGTCAATTCCACTTGGATAATCGTCTGCATCCAGGACGCTAAGCCTCACGCCTCAGATCAACGCATCTGGCGGCACGCCTGCCCGCCAATTGCCACACGTGAGCCGATCAGGCAATCGCACGCGCACGCGCGTTGTGGCTTGCCTTGGAGCGAAGCAAGAACGGTTGGATCTTCACACGACGCCGTCGCTGTGGCTGAACCTGCACATCATGGGATATAGGACAGACAAAATGCTCACAACGTTGGAGAAAGTCGCAATCCTCAAGGCTATGACGTGTCCAGACTATGTCGTTGTCGCTTCACGACCCGCGTTAGTTTGAAGACGCGTGTAACCAACTGTTAAAGAGGCTTGAAACTCTCCTAACGTCAGATTGTAGGATTTCCGACAGCTTCGCGACAAAGGCCCCCGCTCGCGCGAACACTTCCTGACAGGTAGCAAGAATTGCGAACGTCTCTCAAATTCAACGCCGCACCGCTCCGCTTCGTCACGCCGATCGATCACACCCGTCGACGACGTGTTCTCAAAACCGCTCGTATACAGCACGGAGGGCTCAGCGCTATGCCCGTTGCAGCGGCGGCGCGATTTCGCAGTCGAGCAGAACGCAGGCTCTGTTTACCTCGCGATTTCCGCGCACGACGCAACCAACGATTCGGGCTTCGATCATTCCGTCGCAGCTCAGCCAAGATGAGATGCAGCTGGCTGCCTGACCTCAATCACACGCGCCGCGGTTCCGACGAGCGGCGGCCCTATCCGCCCCTCGTTCGCTGCTGTCGGTCGGGCGCAGCATCGGACGAGACATCGGGATCGTTGGCCTCCCGCAAGTCTGTCTGCCGTCAGGGAACGGCTTACTCCGTAGTCGGGAGGAGCATCGATCCATTCGTCGCGCACCGCGGCTCTGGAACACTGATCCAGATGCGTAAGGTGAAACCTGTCTTTCACGCGGAAAAGCTTGCCTCGTTATGGCGATGCTACAGGCTCGACAGCACAGCAAGACTGACCGCGAGACCGGACAAAAGTGGGGAGTTCCTAAATGTCGATTTCGCTAGGCTGCTCAGCCATCAATCCAACCGTCGGCGCTTGCGCTTCGATTGCGCGCTCTAGCGCTGTCATGACCGATGGCGGCTACTCAGCGCGTGCAGACACAGCTGCGATCGACGCTCAGATGCACCAACCTGCCCCTGCGGCTTTCGGCTTCGCCAGTGATTTCGCGGTTCTTCTCGACACAATGGCCCTCATTGATGGCGGGCTATTCTTCAATCCGAAGACGTGCAAATCACGAGGATTGTCCGCCCGCCATCATGCTCTGCTTCATCGCCGTCGGAATTTTGCGCATGCGCCAATGCGGGCGTCTGCCGATTCCATCGAACCTCTTGCTCAACCGTGACGCGCTTAACGGCTTGGCGTGGATGGACGAGAGGCGATGAAATGCGAATTCTCCTGATTGATCATCATTCGGACTTCGTCCGTGCTGTGAAGGAGGCGCTGTTGAATTGCGGGTTCGCTGTTGATGTGACGCGCACGCTCGATGAGGCGGCGGCCGCGCTCGATTGCGCCAACTACCACATTCTTTTGCTCGAATTGGTTCTGCCCGATGGAGACGGCTTGGACTGGCTGAAGCAGTTGCGACGCGAGGGACGCTCAATGCCGGCCATGATGATGAGCAGTCTCAACGACCTCGGCCGGCGGATTGCGATTTTCAACGCGGGAGCGGATGATTTCCTCCCCAAACCTGTGTCGACCGACGAACTCATCGCGCGCATGCGGGCCATTCTGCGGCGGTCGACGCAAATGATGGCGCCGGTCGTGACATTCGGCAATCTGCATTTCGACCCGATCGGGAGGCAAGTCGCGGTCGGCGGTCGGGTACTGCGGATTGCCCGCCGCGAAGTGTGCATTCTTGAACATCTGCTCAACCGCGCCGGCCGCACCGTGCCGCGCGCATCGCTGGAGGATAGCCTTTATGCGTTCGATGACGAGGTCTCGACCAATGCGCTGGAGGTCGGGATCTATCGCTTGCGCACGCATTTGAACCAGGCGGGAGCGACGCTCAGGATCAAGACCGCGCGCGGCGTCGGTTACACCCTTGAACTCATTGGCGCGGCATCGGCCGCCTAACTGAATCGAACTTGAAAGCAACAATCCCTTGAAGGTCGTTTATAATGCTGCCGGCGCTGATGAGCCGTGGATGGTCGCCGGGGCGGCGCGCTCAGCTGTTTTGCCTCTCATATGCTACGTCCTGTGCGGACTTGCACTGCTATTTCCACTTGCTGCAGCAGCCGAGAGCAAGCGGGATGGCAAAGCAGAACCGCCGCGGAGCGCGCCCGGCAGCACCTCCGGCACGCTGAACCTGATTTCCTCCCAGGGCAAGACGATCCATCTGACCGCTGCGGCGGCGAGCATCTTTGTTGCCGACCCGACGATTGCGGATTATCAGGCGCCGTCGAATACGACGATCTTCGTGTTTGGCAAGAAATCAGGACGGACAAGCCTCTTTGCCCTGAACGAAAACGGCGAGGCTCTCGCCGAGCTGCGCGTGGTCGTCACACAGCCGATCGAGGACCTGCGGGCCACGCTTCGAGCCGAGGTCGGCGACTATCCGATCCAGGTCAGCTATACCCCGCGCGGGGCGATCCTGAGCGGTACGGCGCCCAATGCGGAGGTTGTTGAGACTGCCAAGAAGGTCACCGAGCAGTTTCTCGGCGCGGGAGCGCTGGTCGTCAACAAGATCCAGGTGGCCGGCTCGTTGCAGGTAAATCTCAGCGTACGGGTCGCAGAAGTCTCCCGCAGCGCCGTCAAGGATCTCAATATCCACTTCACCGCATCTAGCCCGAACGGCGCTTTCCTTATCAGCGGCAAAGATGGCGGGTCCGGCGCGGCCGGCGGCGGCGGCACGATCGGCATCGGGTTTAGCGCCGGCAATACCAACCTGAGCGCTGTTCTTGACGCACTCGCCAGCGAGCACCTCGCCTCGATCCTGGCTGAGCCGAATCTGACGGCAATGTCCGGCGAGTCCGCGAGCTTCCTGGCCGGCGGCGAATTTCCGATTCCGGTCATGCAGGATAATCGGCAGGTGTCGGTTCAATTCCGCCAGTTCGGCGTGAGCCTCGAGTTCGTCCCGACGGTTCTTAACAACAATCAGATCAATGTCCGTGTGAAGCCCGAAGTCAGCGAACTGTCGAGCGAAGGCCAAGTCAAAATCAATGGCATGGAAGTCCCTGCTCTCTCAACCCGGCGGGCCAGCACCGTGGTCGAGCTCGCCAGCGGTCAGAGCTTTGCAATCGGCGGGCTCATCAGGCGCAACTTCAACAATGACATTGGCGAGTTTCCCTGGCTCGGCGACGTGCCGATCCTCGGCGCCCTTTTTCGCTCCTCATCGTTTCAAAAGCGCGAGACCGAGCTCGTTATTATTGTCACGCCCTACATCGTGCGGCCGGGATCGAACCCGACCCGGATGAGTGCGCCGACCGACCGCATAGCACCGCCCTCAGACACAGGCCGCATCTTGACGAACACGCTGGCGCGGCCACCAAAAGACCGAGATGCTCCCCGCACGAGCGCACCAGGATTGACCGGCAGCGCCGGCTTTATCATCGAATGAGGATCGTCAAATGACCTTGCGACGTTTGTGCCATTTGGTCGTTGTTGCGGCAACATTGGGCGGATGCGCAAACAGTGCTTCGATCCCTCCCGGGCCGCCTGAACAGGCGATCCAGGTGGAGCAAAAGAACAGCGTTTTGTTCCTACAGAGCCTTCGTGGCTCGGAAAGACATCGGCTGCGGAGTTTCATTGCGAGTGCAAGTGGCGGCCGGCGGGACGCACTCCATGTCGATGTCACCGGCTCGCCCCGGCTCATTGCACAGGTGGCCCATGAGGCCCGTGCCATGGGCGTTGCCCCCTATAATATCCGGCTATCCGCCTCACCTCTCGATCTGCCCTCCCGTTTCGGGGTAAGGATCGAGGTGATCACCTTTGAAGCCCACTCTCCTGTCTGTCCGTCGCTTTCCATCGTCGGGCCTGCGGTCAACGATAATTCGTTCGACCCGACGCTTGGCTGCTCGACCAGAAGCAATCTGGCAGTCATGGTCAACGATCCGATCGACTTGCTGGACAATCGGTCGGTCATAACGAGCAAAGGCGATCGCGCTGCCATACCGGTTGCCAGCTATGGCACGTTTGGCCCAGGCAACAAGAGCAACGGAGAAGGCGGACAGAGCAGTGGGGCCGCGTCGGAAGCCCCCGCGGTGGCAACGAGGGACGTACAGCCTCCTCGATGACGGCGTTGCATCGCTACCGCCTGATCAAAACGATCTAGCGCTTTTCCGTGCCGATGAATCGCAGGCTGGATTTTTGTTCTGGCGCGTTTTCTTCCGCGAACCGGTACCCCACTTCGCTCGAAAACACCCTGGAGCCTTGTCCGTTCCGATTGAATCGGAACGGAGCTCCAGATCTTGTTTTGACGCGTCTTCTTCGCGGCAACCGGTGTTCACTTCGCCGGAAAACGCTCTAAACCAGCCCGGCAGCGTAAAGCGCTTTTGCGACCGACTCGAAATATTGCGACGGAACCGGATTGCCGAGTCTTGCTTTGCCGAGCAACTGACGCGTCAGGACGTCATCATCCACTATCTTGAGGCGCAGCGCCCGCGCCTCGCCAAGCAACTTGGAAGCAGCTTCGCCCTCCGCCCGACAGACCAGAACCGGCACGCCGGTTTCGCCGCGAACATAGCGCAGCCCAATCAAAGCTGCGGACCCCTTCAGTATCAAGTTGGCGCGATTGACGCCAAGCGGACCCTCGTCCGCCGACACCTGGCGCAGACGCCGGCGTTCACCCTTCACCTGCGGATTGCCTTGCTGTTCCTTGTTCTCGCGCTTGGCCTCGGTTTCGGTCATGCGCATCTCCTGCATGAACAACCAGCGCTGAATCAGAAGGTCGGCCAATCCGCCCACGAGAAAGGCCCCAGCAGCGATTCCTGCCAGCAGCTTGACCTCGCTGAAGACTATTGCGAGACAGCCGATGCCGCAGACAGGCAAGTACACCAGCGCTTTCCAGCTTGCAGTCACGGTGAGGAAAAAGCACGTCCCCAGGAGCATCACTTTAACCAGCGTCTTGCCAAGCTCGATGGCCGAACGTTTCGATGCGATCCGCTTCAAGCCTTTGATCGGATCCAGTTTCTCAAGTTGCGGTTTGAGCGGCTCCAAAGCAAACATGAAGCCGCCATTGGCCAGAACATTGGCCAGAAGGCCTGCTACCACGGCAGCCGCAAGCAATGGCCCGACCGCCGCAACCGAGAGTTCCAGTAAGCCGTTGAGTGCCTGCGGAACCGCACTCGAGAAGGGCTGCTGCTGCAGTTTGTCGATCAGCCGGACCGTTTCATGCCACTTGTCTTCGATCGCCCCCGCTCTCCACCACAGACAGGAAAAGCCGGCGCAGGCGCTGACCCCGCTCACCAGATCGGAGCTGCGCGCGCTCTGCCCTTTCTTGCGCGCATCGCGCAGCTTCTTGGGGGTCGGAGGAAGCTTTTTCTCCTCGCTCGCGCTGCTCATTTCAAGAGCTTCTTGAAATACTCGAGCAGATTGTTCGAGGTGAGGATTTCAGCTCCCGCGTATTCGAGGAGATAGACGCTGTAGCTGACCATGATGACGCCGAAGGCCACATTCTTGATCGTAGGCGAAAGATCGTTCAGCTTGAGCTGCGATGCGAAGCGGCCGAGCATCATGACCGATATGTCGATCAGCAGCAGCAGAGCCAGCACCGGCCCGGCGACCAATAGCGTCGTGAGCATGATATGATCGAGAAGGGTGAGGCATTCCATTGCCCCTTGTTCCGTCACCGCAGGCAAGAACTGATACACGGGCCAGATCAGATAGCTGCCATAAAGGCTGCTCACCATGGTCTGGAGGCCGCCAACCAGAACGAAGATCGTGACCGCAGTGACACCGAAAAAAAGCCCGGTTCCCGACGCCTGGCTGTGCGTCGCAGGATCTTCCGCCGCGACCTGGCTTGAGATTCCTCGCTGGGTATCGATGATGTCGCCGACTGCCTGGATACTCCATAAGGGAATGCTGAGCAGGATCCCGAGCAGAAGGCCGACGAACACCTCCTTCAGACCGAGCATGGTGACGCTGACCAGACGCGTGTTCGGGTCCAGCGCTTGGAGGCCGAGTTTGATCTGCGCCAGACAGGGTAGTCCGATCGCAATCGTCAGGCTTCCGCGGATCAGGCTACTGATACGCGGTCGGGTAAAGACGGGAAGAACGAGCATGATGCCTAAGGCGCGGGCCGCGCTCAGGCCGGTTGCGGCGACAAGTTCGATTCCGCCCTGGACAAGAGCGTGCGCATCTGAGGGTGACAAGCCAGCCATCCAAGCCCTGCTAGTATCTTGAGGTGAGTGCAGGAAACTCCCGGAAAATACGCTCGGCTTGTTCGATGAGTGGGGCGCTGAGCACCGGAGAAAACCCGGCGAGCACGGCGACGACGACCAGAAGCTTCACCGTCAGGGGCAAGGTTTGATCCTGGAGCTGGGTTGCCGCCTGGATGAGGCCAATGATCAATCCCGAGATGAGAGCTGCGAGGAGCGGCGGCAGAACCCAGATCATGAAAAGCACGAGCGATTGGCTCAGGTGCATGAGGATGCTGGCTTCGTCCATTGTCAGCCTCCCGGCGTCGCGTAGCTTAACACCAAGCCGTGCATGAGACGTGACCAGCCGTCGATGGTGACGAACAGAAAGAGCTTGAAGGGGACAGATATTACCGTAGGCGACACCATCGACATCCCCATGGCCATCAAAATCGTCGTGACGATCAGATCGATGGTGATAAAGGGAAGATAGAGAAGAAAGCCGATTTCGAAGCCGCGCTTGAGCTCCGAGATCAGGAACGACGGCACAAGAATGGCAAAATCATCAGCCGTGGCGCTGCCGCGCATCTCTTCCGACCAGACATGCTCGGTCGAGGACAGGAAAAACCGGCGCTGCTCTTCATTGGTGAACTTCTTCAGATGGGCGCGCAGCGGCTCCTGCCCCTCCTTGGCGGCCGTCACCCAGTCATCAAACGTTTGGTAGCGAAGTTGCGGATCCGTCAGGCGCTTGTAGGTCTGCTCGAAAACCGGGGCGCTGATGAAGACGGTCAGGATCAGCGCAGCGCCGTACAGGACGATGTTAGGCGGTATCGACTGGGTCCCGAGGGCGTTGCGCACCAGGAAAAGAACAACCGAGACCTTTATGAAGGCGGTCGTTGTCACGACTGCGAAGGCGAGCAGGCCGAGGCCGACCGTGATCGCAAGAAGCGCGAGAATGCTGGGTTGAATGTCAGTCATTGACCGCCAACCTGCCGCGTAACCTGACGGCAAGTTCCTCGCCGATCCGCACGATATCGCCGCGGCCGATACGTTGGCCGTTGGCAAGGATATCGACGGGGCCGTCGAGCGGCCGGCCAAGTTCGAACACATGGCCTTCGTTGATGCTTCGCAAAGTTCCCAGCGGCATCGGCCAGCGGCCGCATTCGAATACGAGTGTGATCTCGAGAGCGTCAATATCGGCCTCGGAAGGGAGCTGCTGCGCTTCGGTTTGTGTCGTCATGTGTCCACTTTTCAGGGGGTGGGTTTGCAAGCGGAATGGCCCCCGCAGGACCAGCCGGTCGCCAGCAATCTCGGCAGGGGCCCACAATCGGTCGGCGGTGAGGATGACTCGGCCACGGGCTAGGGGAATTTCGTCCGGCAGCAGCGCATCGCCTCGCCGAGCTTGACGAACAAGGCCGATTGTGACCCGGAGCGAGCCAATCTCGCCTGCAACGATGACAGGGAGTTCAGAACCAAGCTTGGGCGTCTGTCGCGGCAATCGGCCAAGCAGTTCCCCAAGGGCGGTGAACGCGGGCGGAACTGGACCGTCCAGAGACGAGAATAGGAGCAGGCGCGCCTTGCTCGTGAGCAGACCATAGGCGACGTCGAATTCCAGGTATGGGCCTGATTTCGTCGCTTCATCGGTGCGGATAAGCTGCAAATGCCGCCGCATTAGTCTCTCCAGCGAGGACAGCAACGGTTCCAGCGCCAGTTCAAGGACCAGCGAACGCGTCGGCTCGGAAGGTAAGGTCAGGCCATTCTGCACGGTCGCAATCAGCACTTCGGCAAGCGGACCAGGTAACGATAGGACGAGCTTTTCGCCGCCAGCATCAAAGACGCAGTCAAGCATCGATGTCTCAGGCGGCTCGACCTGCCAGACAAGCCGGTTCATACGCAGCGATAGCGGCTTATCACCGAGACGGCTTTGCAGAGGTCCGCGGAAAGCTGCGAACTCATTGAGCCACGAAACCACAGCATGAGAGAGGGTCAGCGCCGGTCTGAATGGTGCGGATCCACCCGGCCTCTGTATCGCAGGCGGCGCCTGCCCATCACGGCACGTCCGCGCCGGCAAAGGAGAATCGGCCATCAGCTCGGCTCGCCTCCCCTTTGGGCGGGCGCGCCGCTCCGATAGCGAAGCAAGATCTCATCATCGGCTTCGATTTCCGCCGCGGCTTCAACATGAGCATTGGTGATGCGCTCAACGTCACGCCCGATCTCCTGCCATTTGTGGCACGCCGCCGAACGTTTGGCCCAAAGCGTCCGCGCCTCAAGGACCGCTGCCTCGGCTTGATCTTGAGCGGTGCGCGCCTCGTCAAGAACCCGCTGCGCCGCCGCGATGTCCTCTGTGAGCCGCCCGATGATGAGATGATGGCGGCGCTCGAGTTCGCTGACGGATATCGCATCGGCCGATAACATCTTCCGATAAAGCTCAGTTTCGACCCTTGCACGGTGTCTTTCGGCATTTGCAAGCTGCTCCGAAGCTCGTTCGACGGCCTCACCTGCGACGCGGCGCTTGGTTTCCATGCTGGACAGTTCACGAAGGGCACTCCGCTCTCTCATGTCCTTCACGAGCCGCAATTTCGACTCCTGCACGAGATTCAGGTGGTCAGACGCGACATCCATGCGACTGTCTCCTCAAAGTTGCATGCCTCGTCCTGGCCCTGCCGCAGGAACGCCCGCAACTCCTCCATCGAGGCGATCGCCCGGTCGGTCAGCGGATCGGAGCCTTGCTTGTATTCGCCGACCTTGATTAAGAACTCCGCCTCCGCGTAGCGCGAGAGCAGATCACGAAAGACGGACGCCCCCTTTCGATGCGGCACAGACACGATCGCATCCATGACGCGGCTTCGGCTCGACAGCACGTCGATCGCCGGAAAATGCTCTCGCGAGGCCAGCGCGCGCGAGAGAATGATGTGGCCGTCAAGAATGCCGCGTGATTCTTCTGCGATTGGATCGCCCGTACCATCACCTTCGACAAGTACGGTATAGAAGGCCGTGATGGAGCCATGCTCGCCCATGCCGGCGCGCTCCAACAGGCCCGGCAGCAGCGCAAAGACGGAGGGCGGAAATCCGCGCCGGGTCGGAGGCTCTCCTGCGGCAAGGCCAATTTCGCGCATCGCGCGGCTAAAGCGCGTCAAAGAGTCCATCATCAGGACGACGCGAAGTCCCTGATCACGAAAATACTCGGCAAGCGCCGTCGCCATATGGGCGCATTGTGCCCGCTCCATCGCCGAACGGTCGGATGTCTCAACGACGACGACTGAACGGCGGAGCGCCTCGCCAAGATGACGCTCGATGAATTCACGCACCTCTCGGCCGCGTTCGCCGATCAGCGCGACAATCGTGACGTCGGCGGCTGCGCCTTTGACGATTTGCGACATCAGCGTCGACTTGCCGCAACCGGCGTCGCCGTAGATTCCGATCCGCTGGCCTTCTCCACAGGTCAGAAGCCCATCCAAGACACGAACGCCGAGCGGAAAAGGCTGTTCGATATCGCGCCGTTTCATGGGATTGGGGGCCCTGCCGCGCAGCGGGCGAGCCTCGCCAGCCTTGATTGGGCCCTTACCATCGAGCGGGCGGCCAAAACTGTCGATCACGCGGCCGAGCAAGTCGGGGCCGACTGGCACTTCCTGCATTCGCCCGGTCGTGACGACTTCCGCCCGGTTGGACAACCCGACCATGTCGCCGATCGGCGTGAGTAACACCCCGTCCGGCAATAGCCCGATCACCTCGGCCTCGAGCGACCATCCGCTGCGGGGATCCCGCAAGAGGCATAGTTCCCCGACCCGGGCCTCCGGCAAGACGGCATGGAGCAGCGTGCCAATCGCCCGCGTGATCCGCCCCCGGACGGCACGCGTATCGATATGCGTGGCGGAAGATCTTAAGGATGAGAGTGCGGCGTGGACAGCCCTCTCTTCAGCCGTGGCATCGTGGGTCGGTCGTTGCGTGGTCACGGCTCACCTTCCTGCGAAGACAGGCCAAGCCCCAGCCGAAGCGCGCGGAGTTGTGCGGCAAGTCCGAGATCGACATTGCCAAACTCGCTCCACAAAACGCATTGGTCCGCCGCCAGCGCCGGATCCGGCTCAATCCGGACCTTGGGCCGACCGTCCTGTCCGTTATAGGCGGCGAATTCCCTGGCAAGCAGATCGGCTTTCAGGGGGGATACGTGAAGGTAAACTTCTGTGTTTTTGTACTTTTGCTCGATCGCATGACGAACACTGCGCACCAGCATCTCACCCGGATCAAAGGCGCCAATCAAATCGCGCACGATCTCAATGACCAGTTCGGGCAATTCCCGTTCCAAAACGGCCTTTCGCTGCGCGAGTTCGCAAGCAGCCTGCGCAATCAACCGCGCCATCTCCTCTGCGCCCGCCTTTACGCCCTCAGCATGGCCGCGCGCCCGCTCGCGCTCATATGCTTTGCGCCCCCAACTTCGAACGCGCTGGAGATGCCGCTCGGCAGTGGCCCGCGCGTGTACGGCGTCATGCCAGATCTTGAGCTCGGCCGCCGGAATCAGGGGGCCGAGCGGGCGGATCTGCGGCGCCACGGGCAGTGCTGGGACGTCGACTGTCATACCGCGGCAGCCTCCATCCCCAAATGGGAAACGACCAGGGAAAGCAGTGGAGCTGCGACACTGCGATGCTCAGCCGCGGGATTGTCCACGGCGGTCCCAATAGGCAGACGTAGAAGCACGCGGATACGGTCAAGCGCCGGAGCCTCGTCAAGCCAGGCGCCGAGACAGGCATGTCCATCGTGTTCAATGTGTCGCGACAACTGTTCCGGATCGGCAACGGGCGTCGTTGCAACCGCCGTGGATAGATGCCGGATAGCGAAGGCATGCGCTTCAGCACCGATCATCTCGACCAAAATCGAAAGATCGCGCTTTGAAACCAGCTTCAGGACGGAGCGTGCATGCCAGATACTGCCCGCGAGCAGGGCAGCCCGACGCGGATCATGTCCGAGCAGAAGGTCGTCGTTCCAGCCAGATCCGCTCACATCCACTTCGCTGCCGAGCAGCAGTTCGGCCAGTCTTGGCTGCAGCCTGGAACTCTGCTGTAGTCGGAGTAATGTCGAAGGCGACAGCAGCGGATCAAGACCCGCAGCAAAACGGCTCGGATGGATCGAGGCAGCAAACTTGCGCAGCCGATCGGAAGCTAGCGGGAACGAACGATTGGGTTCGGTGGGCGATATTGATGCCGACATGAGCGTCCGAGCTATGCCGCATCAGACGTGATCTTTTTACCAGCAGCCTGGACAGCGGGCACATTCGAACGCCTGCAGAACATGATCAGTTTGCGCGATGATTGCCCGAACTGACGAAGACGCGCGCCAAGCAACACATAAGATGCAATGACGAATGTGGCGCCGGCGCCCCCCACCCCGAGCGCAAGCCACGGAGTTGAAGCCGACTTTGCTGATTGAGCCGAAGCGGCTGCCGGCGGCGCCGGCTGCTCAAGTGGAGCCCGCTCAACCGGCACGAAGACCACCGCCACCTTGTCGTAAGACAGCCCTTCGATGCTGTTGGCGACCAGCATCTTGATCTGAGGCAACAGCGCCGAGAGCCTCGCATTCGAGCCATGCCGGATGAAAACCGACGCCGAAGACGGGGTCGCATCTTGCCGCAACAGATCGTTCTTCGGCAGAACCACGTGCACGCGGGCGGAAAGGACGCCATCGATATCGCTAATGGTGCGCGACAATTCTTCGCTCAGCGCATAAACGTAACGGGCGCGCTCCTCGATCGGGGAGGCAACGAGACCCGATCCTTTGAACACTTCGCCAAGATTCTTGAAAGATTGGCGCGGCAGCCCCTCAATATTTAGCAAGTCGATCGAATATGCGAGCTGCCTTTCCTCGACCTGGATCGTGCTGGTTCCGTCCTTGGCGACAACACGAACGGCATCGATACCCTTGCCCAGGAGAAGCGCAAGCATCTCATTGGCCTCACGCTCCTGAATCTTGCTGTAGAGATCAGCCTTGCAGCCGATCAACGGAAGAAGAAGCGGCAGAGCAAGGCAAATGCGAAGCTGCCGCCAAGAT
Organism: Bradyrhizobium pachyrhizi; assembly: GCF_001189245.1. Taxonomy (GTDB): domain Bacteria; phylum Pseudomonadota; class Alphaproteobacteria; order Rhizobiales; family Xanthobacteraceae; genus Bradyrhizobium; species Bradyrhizobium pachyrhizi. The sequence goes on from NZ_LFIQ01000027.1 coordinate 17,276, forward strand.
TGACGACCGCCGTTGCCCCCGCTGCGCATCGCACCAGTCATCAACTTCACTCAGCCCGCCGATAGTAGCTTGTTCAGTGACGAGCTGACGGCACCGGTGCTTTTGGAGACGAGGGAAGCCTGAACGGCCCCCCTGTAGACACCCCTCAGATTCACCACCATCGCATCGAAATCCGCATCCACCGGCTTAACCGCCGCATGCGCGCCGATGTCGACCGGTTGCAACAGCGGCTGCGCGGCAGGTCCAGGCTGCATGCCGTTCGGCGCAGACCGCGCGCTGCCGGCCGCCGGAGCAACGGCATGGCTGTGGCACACGCTGGAAAGGGCTTGAAGGACGCGGTCGCCCGATGGACTCGCCAGCGTGCTCGCGCGCTGCACTTCCGATACCGTCGGAACCACTGCGGCTCTATCTGCAACTGATGAGGCGGCATTCTGATTGGAGGCCACTTGCCCAAGGGACTGCTCAAAGCGCGCCTGCTCGCCGGGAGCCGCCGGCGAGCAGGCATTGGAAAGACAGTGGGCTGGACTGGGAGAGATCGGCGTTGCGCCTAACATCATATAAGGAGTCATTGTGCTCGTTGATGAGACTAGGCGTTGTTGACCGATGAACGGATCAAGATCGTAGATTGGTGAGCTGACGAAAACCTGACGAAAAACTGCGCTGGTTGCGTCCTCTAAAGATTGCGTTGACTTGCAAGCTGGAACGAAATTCCAGGTTGATTCTCAGGCGGAAGGCCTTCGGGAATGCTTGTCCCCCAAGATCCGAATGGAGAAGAGGGCTTCATTCGTATCACAGAGTAGCTGGACCCGACCCTTTAGCCCGAAGACCCCTCTGAAGATCGACCCGCAGACTCTGGGGAAGATCGGACTACCCGCTAGCGACCATAGCCCGTGCCTCGGCAAGGACGGCGAAAACCTGACGAACGATCACCAGTCCGCCCTCTTCTCGCTTTTGGCCTCTCTGCCTTGCGTTGTACGGGGCCGCGAAGCCTTTGGCCAAGATGCGTAAAGCTGTTCCGTCGGCCCTTCTCAAAAAAGGATGGCGAGCGTGCAACCCCTCCTTCCCAAGCCGCATCGCAGGCCTCGATGCAAGCAGCCTCGACATCGATTACGTCCTGCACCTCAAGCGAACGCAACTTGGGCTTGAGTGCATTTGCGCATCGGCACGTCAACGGACGCAGTTTTCTTCGATCGGTTGCCCTATACCGCGCGTCTCCGCTCATCCCGCCGAGAGCCTTGTGATAAGCTCTGATACCGGTGGAACCGTTAAATGGTGCTCACCGCCTCCAATTTGGCCGATCGATGCCGAACCCGATGCCCACCCATCATAATTTCGAGCGGCGTAAATCATGCCACTGATGTCCGCTGCGCCCCCCGCAAGCAGCGGCGGAGCCTCCTTTCGCGAACGCCCGGGATGTACGAGCGGACGCACCAAAGCGCTGTTCCGGCTGCCTACATGCGGCCGAAAGCTGCCCACACTCCGTCTTCGCCGTCCCAGCTGCCGCGGCTCGCCGCCTTGGAGTACTCCGTGGCGCGCTGCTCGAAGAAATTGGCGTGCTCGACACCATTGAGAATCTCGACAAGCCACGGCAGCGGATGCGTCTTGAGCTGGGTGAATCCGCCCTCCTTGGCTTCGAAGAAGCCGAAGACCGGGTCAATCCGCAGTTGGGTCAGTCGCCAGTCGGCGACATAGCGGACGTAGGCGTGGATCTGCTCAGCTCGCATGCCCTCGATCTTGCCGAGGCCGAAGGCGAGGTCGACGAAGTTCTCCTCCAGCTTCACCATGGTCTTGGCGACGTCGACGATGTCGTCACGGACAGCGCGCGTCACCGCGCCGGTTTCGCGGTGCCATTCGTGAAACAGCTTGATGATACCCTCACAATGCAGACTCTCGTCGCGCACTGACCAGCTTACGATCTGTCCCATGCCGTTCATCTTGTTGTGGCGCGGGAAGTTGAGCAGCATGGCGAAGCTCGCGAACAACGCCATGCCTTCGGTGAAGGCGCCGAACATCGCCAAGGTCCGAGCGACATCGGCCACGCTATCGACGCCGAACTCGTGCATGTAGTCAGCCTTGGCGCGCATCTCGTCATAGCCGCGGAATGCCTCGAACTCGGTCTTGGGCATGCCGAGCGTCTTGAGCAGCAGCGCATAGGCGTCGATGTGGACCGTCTCCATGTTGCTGAAGGCCGCCATCATCATCTGAACAGTGAGCGGCTGGAAGATCGGGATGTAGCGCTTGAGATAGTTGTCTCCGACCTCGATGTCCGACTGAGTGAAGAAACGAAAGATCTGGGTGAGCAGCGCGCGCTCGCTGACGGTGACGCGCTCCGACGCCCAGTCCTTGAGGTCGGCGCCGAGCGGCACCTCCTCGCCCATCCAATGGGTCTGCTGCTGGCGCTTCCAGAACTCGTAAGCCCAGGCGTAGCGATCGACGTCATAGCTGCCGGCCGAGTCGAGAAGGCCGACGCGCCCCTTGCCGATCAGCGTGCGTGGATCGACGGACGAGAGATCGATCACTGACATGCGAGGCACTCCTCATAGTCGGTGCGCGGCCGCGGTGGCGCGGCCTTGTCGCCGTCGCCGATCCTGCCGGCGAACGCCGCGCGCGAGATCGATTTTGAACGGCAGTAGTAGAGGCTCTTCACCCCGTGCTTCCAGGCCGTCCAGTGCAGCATGTGGAGATCCCACTTGTCGACGTCAGCCGGAAGATAGAGGTTAATCGACTGGCTCTGGCAGATGAACGCGGCGCGGTCGGCGGCAAGCTCGACGACCCAGCGCTGGTCGATCTCGAAGGCGGTGCGAAAGACCGCTTTCTCGTGCTCTGACAGGACGTCGAGATGGGCGACCGACCCCTCGTGCGCGATGATCGAATGCCAGGTCGCCGAGGTGTCTACGCCTTTCGCGGCCAGCACCTTGGTGAGATGCGGATTACGCACCGAGATGGCGCCGGACAACGTCTTATGGGTGTAGATGTTGGCCGGGATCGGCTCGACGCAGGCGCTGGTGCCGCCGCAGATGATGCTGATCGAGGCGGTCGGCGCGATCGCAATCTTATGGCTGAAGCGCGCCATCACGCCGCGTTCCAGGGCATCCGGGCACGGGCCACGCTCGCGCGCGAGCGTCACGGATGCCGCGTCGGCATCGCGACGGATTTTTCGGAACATGTTCAGATTGAAAGACTTGGCCATGACACTTTCCATTGGAATGCCCTTGGCCTGCAGGAAGGAGTGGAAGCCCATGACGCCGAGACCGACGGAGCGCTCACGCAGGGCGGCGTAGCGGGCACGCTTCATGCCGTCCGGCGCCACCGTGATGAAGTGGCTGAGCACGTTGTCGAGGAAGCGCATGACATCCTCGATGAAGATGGGCTCCTCACTCCACTGGTCCCAGGTCTCGAGGTTGAGCGACGACAGACAGCAGACCGCGGTGCGCTCCTCGTCGCGATGATCGATGCCGGTCGGCAGGGTAATTTCGCTGCACAGGTTGGAGGTCGAGACCTTGAGGCCCAACTCGCGCTGATGCTTGGGGAGCGCGCGGTTCACGGTGTCGATGAACAAGAGATAAGGCTCGCCGGTCTGGAGCCGGTTCTCAAGGATGCGTTGCCACAGCTGGCGGGCATCGATCTCGCGGACGACCTCGTTAGTCTTCGGGCTGCGCAGAGCGAACGCGGTGCCGGCGCCCACGGCACGCATGAACTCATCGGTGACGTTGACGCCGTGATGCAGGTTGAGGCTCTTGCGGTTGAAGTCGCCGGATGCCTTGCGAATCTCGAGGAACTCCTCGATCTCGGGATGGTGAATATCGAGATAGACCGCCGCCGAGCCGCGCCGCAACGAGCCCTGGCTAATCGCCAGCGTCAGGCCGTCCATGACGTGGATGAACGGGATGATGCCTGAGGTGACCCCGCCCTTTACTTTCTCGCCGATCGAGCGAACATTGCCCCAGTAGGTGCCGATGCCGCCGCCGTTGGAAGCAAGCCAGACGTTCTCGTTCCAGGTACCGACGATGCCTTCGAGCGAGTCCGACACCGAGTTGAGGAAGCAGGAGATCGGCAGGCCGCGCGTGGTCCCTCCGTTGGAGAGCACCGGTGTGGCCGGCATGAACCACAGCCGAGACATCGCATCATAGAGACGTTGGGCATGCGCAACATCGTCCGCGAAAGCGCAAGACACCCGCGCGAACATGTCCTGGTAAGTTTCGCCGGCGAGCAGATACCGGTCGCTCAACATCAGCTTGCCGAACGACGTCAACAGGTCGTCGCGCGACGGATCGAGCGTAAGGTCAGCCGGCTTTGGCGATGGCGCGAGAGGCCACGGCAGCGGAGCCGGCGATGGCGAAAGGGGCACCAGACACGGCTCAGGCGCGGTAGGCTTTGCCTGCGCTAGGCGCGGCCGCACACTCGGCGGCGCGACGAGATGACCATGCTGATCGAAATCGTAAGACGGCGACATCGGCAACCCCGCGATGTTAGACGCTGGGGCCCGCGCGGACGACTTGCGAGGAGAGCTGGCAAACGTCCCCGACTGCAAGCGACCCACCGGGGCACCCCGCCCGAGGACTTTCGTTCAGTCGCGGCAGGTCTCCTGGCTCGCGGGTCGCTACGGCTGTCGGCCTTCCCGGCGCTGTGTCGCGCCAGTGGCCATGATGACACCCGCTCGCCGCTTACAGTTGCGGGGGCAGCCCCGGAGTAGCCGTTTCGGCGCACCGGGTTCCCTCTTAGCTTCCGACCTACAAGATGTGGGGAACGGAAGACCGTGACTGGCTAGACATAGGCACCACTCGCCGGGATTCGTCAACCGGAGAGATCAAGATTTATAAGGCAAAACCATGCTGACCGCCCGGCCTACTCTATCACCGCTGTCGCTTCCGCTGCAGGTGAGATGCCGTTGGCGGCATGTCCGGTTTCCGTTAAGCTTGCGCATGGTCAAGGAAATTCTGGCCCGCGCGTGCATTGATGCGATCTATGAACCGCGCGTCAGTGGAGAAGCAATTCGGCAAGGCGCTCTCCGATCTGAAGCGCAGCGCTCCCGCTCGCCGGGACAAATGGCATCTGGACGACTCGTTATCCACACGCGGGCGAACAACATCAGCTCCGGCGCGCCGGCGACCAGAATGGCCTCGTTCTCGACATCTTGATCCAGCGCCAAAGAGACTCGCGCGCTGCACAGTGGTCCCTAACCTGTCACGGCTCCAGCGCGACCTGCAAGCCCTCCTTACTTTCAACATGAACGTAACGCGGTCCGATCGGCCGTCCCCTGCCGCTGGCGACGGTGACAACGTCTTCCAGAGGCGTGGCGCGCGCATCCGCCTCGGGGCGAGACAAGATCAGATCGGCGTGAAACAGCCCCTCCGATTCGAGACCGGTGGCATCCACGTCGAGGGCCGCCAAGCTGGCCAAACAACTTTCAAACTCTTCAGCATCGCGAAAGCGACGCTGGATAAACGTCGCGCCGGTAAGACGTTCTGTCACAAGACCACGCTTTGCGAACGTCGCGGCCAGCGACTCAAATGGGAACATTCGTAGCACGAAGGAGATGATCCATGGTTGCTTCTCTGTCGCATCGAGAATCTCGCTGAACGTCTTCTCGGTAACGTAGCCGATGCATCCGGTCGACATGATAACATCCACGGAGCGGAGAATGCGCGCGCTGTCCGTCGATAGCGTCTCCTTTTCAAGGTCAGCGACAATGCCCTGCTCCAAGAGGCCAACACTCTTTGCATAGCTGATCGCCCGTGCCGACACATCGAGGCCGATAAAGCTCGCTAACCCGACATCAGGCCAGGCTGCATAAAAATTGCGATCGAGACTCACGAGTTTCTCAGAACTGATCGCTCTCATCTCACGCCGGGCGTAGCGGTGACGCAAGCCCCCGAAGGTCAGCGGAAAGCGATGCACCGCTGCGTTGATGCCGTATGAACAACCAACATCGAGCACGACGGGCTTAAGGTCGGTTGCCGAAGCTTTCGCTGCCAGGATTTGGCGTACAACTGGCTCAGCCACGTCCGGAATCATATAATCCAAGTCTCCGAGGACCGAGAAATATGCCCTCGGATCATCCGAAGCATAAATATCGTGGAATATAGCTTTAGACCGATTGATACGCGAAAACTCTATCCGCAACGCAATGTCTCCCATCTCATTTGCAAGCGACTCGACGGCTGTTGCCTTCGTACTCGCCCGCACTTGGATATATAGGGCATATAGATCGGTCTTACATCCGCCGATGCGATAGCAGAAGCGGCGAGCGGACAAGAGCATCAAACCACCCTCCCGCCGTCGCGCCGTGAGCGATCCTGCTGTTGTGTGAAGAACCCATCAGCCCGTTCAACCCGCCGATAGAAGCTTGTTCAGAGATGAGCTGACGGCGCCGGCGCCCTTAGAGATGAGCGAAACCTGAATGACGCGATCGTAAACATCCCGTAGGTTCGTCAAGGCCGAATCGAAATGATCCCCACCTTCCGGTTTACCTGCCGGATACACCTCGACTTGCTGCGAGCGCAACAGCGGCTGCGCGGCCGGCCCGAGCTGAAGACTTTTCGCAGGAGCGGGCTCAGTGACAAGGGTCGGCGGAACCGCACCCGGAGAAGATGGTTTGCGCCGGTGGATTGCAGAAATATTCTGCAGGACGCGATCGCCAAGCGGGCTCGCCGGCGTGATTGTACGCTGAACCTCCGACAGCGCCGGAGCTGGCGGGCGATCGGCTGCCGAAGAAGCTGCACCTTGCTTCGAAGCCGCCTGCGCAAGACTATCATGAAACTGGTCCCGCACCGATGAACAGCCGCTGGAGAGACATTCGGCCGGGTTGAGAGCGATCAAGGCAACGGCAGGCAACATGAGAAGAACCGCTTTTGTCACGTGATGAGATTGGCAGCTTCGTGAGCGCGAATGGGCCAGTACCCTAGAGAAGCGAGCTGACCGAAACCTGACGAGCGTTCGTCACCTGATGATCACGGTTGGCTTCCATTTAGGAGGAAGCGTCGATCTCCAAATTTGGAACGAATTTTGGTGTCGATCCTGTCGTGAAAAAATAGCAGGAATTCTCATCCGATCTCGGAGGCTGTCATCTTGAAGAAAGTGCTATGTGCTGTTGTTTTCATCTGCTTGAACGTCGGCAGGACGCTCGGCGCGCCGCTGACGCTGCCATCGACGCCTTACAGTTACACGGTTCTGGATCAGGACCTCGCGGCCGCACTGCAGGAATTCGGCAACAATCTGAATATCCGGGTCAATGTAAGTACTGAGGTGAAGGGGCGGATTCGCGGGCGGATACCGGAGCTCCCACCGCGAGAGTTTCTCGACCGCTTGATCCATCTTTATAATCTTCAATGGTACTACGATGGGCTGGTGCTCTACATATCCGATGCCCACGAGGCGCAAAGCCGACTACTGGTCTTGAATCCGATAAGCTTCGATGCATTCAAGACGGCACTCGATGCACTCAACATCTCAGACGAGCGTTACATCGTGAGAGCTGCACCAGGAGATGGTCTCGTCTTCGCTTATGGTCCGCCTCGATTTATCACACTAGTGGAGCAAACGCTGAAAGGACTGCTGGCGGAGACACAGGCACGGCAGAGTACGGCCGGTGTCGATAGGTCGCCGCACGAGTCGGTTCTGATGCTGTTTCGGGGATCCTCAAGCACGGTCATTCGCGACGGACGACCGGATGCCACTGCTTCGCCGCAGGCACCGCATCAAGACAGCCCGGTCCATGCGACCAACTCTGGCCGACAATGACTCGATCACAAAAAGTCGCTTGCGAAGAAATTCAGTGCGTCTGTGCATACTCTCCGCTTTTCGAAAGCTGGTGCTGCCCGGTATGAGCGCGCCGGTGTTGAAACGGCGAAGCAGTCGCGTATCGTGACGACGCTACAGGCTCCGAACAACAGCTGTCCGAGCTAGAAGGAAGCGGCATTCTAGATTTCGGCTTGCGGATTTATTCCTGATGCGAATTGCTCTCCAAGATTCGTCATGCGGATGAAATTCGTCGAAGGATGAGAGACGTTCCGCTGTCAGGAGTAAACGGGCTTCAACGCGCCAATAAGCGACATGCACGGTCAATCCAAGGAGCTTTGGGCAGAAACTGACGGGACCGCATGAAGCGGACGAATTTGACTAGGATCTGATTTGGCCGAAGCTGGCAGCCGCGCCGTCACGCGCCGAGCCATCATTGAGAAGCTGCAATGTGATGTCGGGCAGGCATCTCCGGACAACAACCTTCGCCATGATGGGTGTGCCTCACACGGCCGAATGGCGAGGAGAAGACTTATTCGTCTCAAAAGTCGCTAGACCCGCTCTTGGAGCCAGTTTGCGTCCACCCTTCGTACACCGGGTGATCCAACGGTTATCCCGTACTGAGCTCGGGACATGGATTCGATGCCGGCTCGAACGATCGCGGCGGCTAAGGACGAATAAAAGAACAAAGGCCGGGGCGTCCGGGCTTTGACGTTTGTCAGAGCAACTGGGCCCGCTCAACGCCTTTGACGATCGAGTTTTTCGAGGACTTGGTCGACGACCCGTATCTGATCCGACCGTGCTGGATGCGCGGCTCCAGAGGGCGCCAGCACTTTTGGGCGCAGGCGCGGAGTGGCTACTGCGAAATCAGCGTCCACCTTGAGATGCTCCGGAGCTCTTGCGAGAATTGTTGGATCAAATCAACGAATGCTGCGGATAGGCAGACGTGAGGCCGTTAACCCGCCGACATGGCACCAGGCCAGGCGAACGCAACCAAACGAATCTGGCACCGGCATTGAAAATACGTCCGGCCTTGTTGGCAAGGCCAATTCATCAATCACCTCGAAAGCGTCTATGGGCCGTCAGCTTCTCGAAAGCTTGTCCGTCTTACCATACGGCGTGAATATCTAGACGGCGGTGTTCCCATGGATAGTCGCGGAACTGAGCGCTGGAGCCGCACTGAGCAACAGGATGCAAGTCGCAGCACCTGTTGAACTCTGTCGATCAACACTCCTTGTTCGTCGCGATCTCGGGGCGCGTTACGTGACCGTCTTGTGGTGCACTCTTATATCGGAGGACGTATAATGTCAGTCGACCTATCGCCAACCGCCAACTCAGCTGTGGCTTTACCCGGAATGCCCGCCCCGCCGTCTTCGGCGCAGGACTTTTCCAGCTTTCAGGCGATGCTGGCCAGCCTCTCGTCGAAAGACACGACCAACGATCATTCCGCACCGCAGAAGCCGGCCCCCACAGACGCAGCCAAGCAACTGACGGAGGAACTCACGCAGGAGACGCGGAATATCCTGCCACCGGAGATTAGGGCAGCACTGAATGCATATCAGGATGACCCACAGCCGTCCTGTGCTGCGAGCAGCCCTATCATTGCGGAGGCACCCGCACAAAGCTCAAGGATCACCTGGAACGGTGGCACGCTGACTAATGCGGAACTGCATATTGTCTCTGTGCTGAACCGCCACAAGGACAAATGCCCGCTTGATTGGAAGTCTTTGGGAGATTTGGCCAACGATCCCTCGACACCGCCGGATCTAAAGGCGGCGATCGAGGCACTGCAACAGGACCCGGAGCTCTTCTATGCGATCGGTTCGCAAGGCGACGGCCGCTGTGGCGGCAAAATCAAAGCGGGCGATCTCTGCGGCTTTTCCGATCACCACCCCCAAGTTGCCACGTTCCAGGAGCAGCGGGCGCAGACCTACGAGCAGAACTACATACCATCCGACGGGACCGGGAATGGTGAGCCATCGGTCATGACCCTGACCGACGCCCTGCGCGAACTCTACCGCTATTCCGATAACCTGCCCAAGAACTTGAGCCTTGCGGATTTCAGGCACATCGTGGACGGCAACGCCGACATTGGCAAATGCCCCCCACAGGTCCTCGCGGCGGCTCAATATTTTCTCGACCACCCGGATCAATGGAAGCAATTGTACGGCGGCTCGATAGATCAGGTCCACAAAGAGGACTTTCTGCAGGTCGCTTCATTATCGATGAGTCTCACTCGCCCCGAGCTGGGTACACTAAACACGATCAACAAGAACCAGGACGCTTTCTTTGGAAATGGCGTTCTGACCCGGGAAAAGCTCGTGAGTATGGTGGACGACAAGAGCCTTTCTCCCGAGGTACGACAAGCGGCCTCCCAGCTGCTCTCGGATCCTGTGCTGTTCGGGTTGATGAATAACGCGATTACCGGCTACAAAACCCACCACAAGTTTTTCGACTTCGGCGGCGGCCATACGGTTGATTCCGGAAACATCAGCAGAAACGATTTCAACCAGTTCTTCAACAACATGTCTGACGCGAACCGCGCCGCTCCGCAATTGAAGACGCATGCCGCTCGAACGCCGGCCGAACAGGAAGCCACCGCGGACATGATGATTGGCGTGGCAGACCAGCCCGACATCAAGTCTCCCAAGAAGAACGGCGGCGCTCTCATGCACGCACTTGATGACGTGCTCAAGGTAGGCTCGAAGGTGCTCGACTGGACAGCGACGGCCGTTGGTGTACTCGGCTTCATTCCAGGGCTGGGCGAACTGGCCGATCTTGCTTCAATGGTGATCGAGGCCGAGGCGCAAGCTGCAAATCTTCTGCACACCGCGATCAGCGGCGGCAACATAAAGAAGGCGCTGGAGGAAGCCGGGCTCAGTCTTGCGGCGCAGGCCGTGGGCTGCATCGCCGGCCCCGAGGTCAAGATAGCGATTCGGGAAGGCTTGGTGAAGCAGGCAATTCAAGAAGCTGCGACGGCCGGCATCAACCTGCCGGTGTCAATGGCTCAGTCCTACGCGGAGGACTATCTGAATAACCTGAAGGTACGGATTGAATCTGAGCGCACGCAAGCTGCAGGTGCCTACGCTTAGCGGCGCTATCGACACAGAACAAAGCTGGAACAAAGGTTCGCTTGCGAGGCCACGGCGCAGTTAGGTCGCCCGCGCCGCGCAGGTCCCGCAAGCTCCGCCAGCATATTCGATGCTTACAGCGACGAGCGTATTTTGTCGCTCGCTAAAACGGCGCATTTGTCGGCTGTCTCGAGCGCCCGACGGGCATTCTCACATCGCGTGCGCCACCGCGAAGGTCTCGCCGCGCTAATTGCGCCGTTCATCGCGGACGGTGAACTTGTCGATGCCTTCGCGCCGCCACAGACCGAGCGGCGAACGTGACCAGTTTAGTCGTCGGATCGAGAGCACATTAGTGGACGTGACGCTCAAGGTGCTTGTCTCCAGCGCCTCCTGATCGCTGTCAGACAAAGTGGATCAATTTTTATGGATCTGCCACGAGCGGAACTGGAGGATCGCTCTTCGTTACTGACTCGCATGAGCAACTTTAACCTGCCGCAGCGCCCTGGGGCAGGTTGGAGACAAAACGTTGAGTGGTTCGAGGCAAGTAAATTGCGGAACGAATTGTGAGTGGTCCCGGCCGGCGACCCCCGAGATTGGGCCACGTCAAAGCTTAAGCCCATTTTATCCGTCCCGGCGCTTACATTCAGTTCATCAAAGCTGCGCTTTCACGAACAACGGGCTTGCCTGATCAAGTGCCACATAGGCGATGTCTTCCAACGCTCTGATCTGCAGCCTTCGCCGGCACACTGCCGACATATGAGGCGGCCTTTCCAAGCAGCATCAAAGAGATCGGCTCATTTTATTTCTGAGGCTCGTCAGCTTGTCGAAAGCTAATGCTTCCATAGTGGACGTGACGGAGACTGCTTCCTCCGCACGAACGAAGTTTGAAGTAGGAGAACCCCGATGCGCATTTCCAGCTCAAACGCCGCTGGGCATCTTGATTCTGACCTCCATGCGACTGGCGGCGGCAAAAAGGGATCTCGGGCCCCTGGCGAGCACGATGATCGTGGCCAATCGCCTGGTGCAGGAGTTCCCGTAAATGGCGGCACGTCTGGTCCAGACGCTGACCCGCAAGCCGCTGCTATGCAGCAAGCGTTCAACGTCGCTCTCGGCGCCGCCGCTATGCAATTTGTAAATAGTGAAATGGGTCGTTTCGACGACGCCATGGCCGAGACAGAGCAGGATTCCTGACCTCGCATGTTGCGGCGTCAGGAAAATCAGAGCCGCAAGGCGCGGCAATGTTCGAATAAACAGGAGAAAAAATATGGCTGATAAGGTTGGTGCTTCTCATAGCTCGACTGCGGGTGGCGCAGCTGGTACCGCTACTGCAGCCGCTGGTTCCGCCGCTGCTGAAGCTGCGGGAGAAGCGGCATTCAACAGGCAACTCGCCGCCCTGACCGCCAGCAGCACGAAGGCTGCTGAAAGGGATGTAGAACTTCGCGTCGTCTCGACAGAGCTTTCGACCGTCAAGAAGGCGGCCGACGAGCGGGTGCAGTAACGGATGAAGCGGGACGGCGTTATATCCTCCCGCTTTCGCCGGCCGCAATGATCTGTGAAGTCGCAACGGGCCGTACGGCTTTGCCGTACGGCCTCGTTCTTCGTTCAGGAGGCGACCGTGAATGAATCAGCTTCCCCGCTTTTCGAAGTGTTGTCGGGGTGTTATTCCGGGCTGACCGGCAAAGCGGGTGGCGGCTCGTGCTTAATTGGCAGCAGCCTCGATGCTGATTTGGTCTTCATCGAGCAAGGCCTCGAACCGCACCATCTTCGCGTCAGCTGGCATGTCAGCTCGATCGAGATCGAGGTCCTTGCCGCGGACGTCGCGATCGAGGGCCGCGCCCCTATTTCGCCAAATGAGACCGTTGTTGTCCCTCTTCCTGCCGTCATCCATATGGGCGCGATGTCCATTCGCTGGTCGATCGAAGGCTCTCAACAAGCCGGCTCTACCGGCCGCTGGCATGTACCGATTACCGCACTCACCTTGGTCCTGATCAGCTCTGCCGCAGTTGGCACCGTCTCAACGGGCTTTGTCCGGTCCGAAGGCGTCGCACTGAGCACTTCGTCCCCCGCCACGGACATTGGCCCCAAAGTCGCGCTCGCCGCCCCTGATGCTCCGCCCACCGACGCAGCTGCTCAACGGCTGCAAGAGGAAGTTGATGCAGCGGGCCTGCTCGGTATCAAAGTCGGTTCTGGGCCAGGCGTTGTGACCGCCGATGGCACCATTCCGCCTGCCTCGCTCGCTAAATGGCGGGAAGTCCAGCAGCGGTTCGATGTCCAAAGCAATGGTGCTTATACGCTCGTTAGCGCGGTCGCAACCAAGGAGGAGAAGACGCCCCCCGCGATTGCCGTCCAGGCAGTTTGGCGCGGAAACGACCCTTATCTGGTCATTGCTGGTCAAAAGTATTTCGTGGGCGCGCTCCTGAGCAATGGATGGACCGTAAAGGAGATCGAGGACGGACGTGTGCTGCTGACACGCAATGGCCAGCTAGCTGCTCTGTCCTATTAGAGTTTTAGCCCGCGGGCAACGAAGGAACGTTTCATGACTAGGCTGCCGCAGCGGTCCGTAGAGCCTGGCACCGCCTTTCAGGGAATCAACAACGAGCATCATGCACCTGTCATCGCCCCGGCCACACCTCAGGCCAGCAGCCTCGGCATCGACAAGGTCCATGGAAATGGCGGCAATGGTCACACGTCAGTTGTCCAAGACCGCGAAGCGCAGGAGCGTTTGGCTGCCAACACGATCGATAACGCGCTCGAACTCAAGTCAATCGATCCAATCTTGCGGATCAATCCCACCGATGCCACCGAACACGCAGGTAAGATCGAAACGAGTCCGGAACTCGCCTGGCTGACCGGCCCCAATCTCGCGGATAGCCTGCTCTCCTTCGTCACGCCCTGCCTGCGTCATTCGCATGTTGTGCGTCCAGAACAACACGGCCTTCTCCTCGAGCGGCTGGCCGATGCGCTGTCAGCCGCATCAGAGGGCTCGGTGGCGCGCGAAGGGGCCGCGCTTCTGCAGCTAGAGCTGCGGCGCTTAATCCTGCTCCGGCAGAATCACAACGGCTTGATCCAAGGCTAGCAATGCCAGATCCGCGCGCAGTGCAACACTTCACACCTGCCCAGTCGTCGAATGTTTCCAAAGCCGATGGGGTGGTGCCGATCTCTGGGCCCGAGCGCGATTTGCTCTGCGCGCTTTCCTATGTCCACCTTGCGTGCGGGCAGAGCGCACACGGTCTGGCTCTTTTACGGCCCGTCGTTCACGAACATTCTCAAGACGTCGAGCTGCTTCGTATCCTCGCCTATGCTCTCATCTCAGAGCGCCTCGGCGAGGAAGCGCTATCGGTATTGGACAGGCTGGACGTGCTTGATGATCAGCCATCGTCTCGCCTGCCATTGCTGCTGCTGCGCAGCCATGCTCTGCGTCAGGCTGGCCGCATGGTCGAGGCGCAGGCCACTTTCAAGCGCTATGTTTCATTGCGGGGCAGCACGGCTCCGGTCAAACAATAAGGCTTTGCATGGCCAGGCACCTACGAAATCTCGTCGCCCGCGCGCCGTCTCACCCGGATTTGATGGTCGCGTTGATGCTGCTTCTGGCGATCGGAATGATGATCATGCCGATCCCAATCGTGGTGCTCGATATGCTGATCGGCTTCAATCTGGGCTTTGCCATATTGCTGCTGATGGTCGCCCTTTATCTCAATACGCCGCTCGACTTTTCGTCGCTGCCGGGCGTCATCCTTATCTCCACCGTCTTTCGTCTAGCCCTTACCGTTGCAACGACGCGGCTGATACTCGCCGAAGGCGATGCCGGCAGCATCATCCATACGTTTGGCGATTTCGTCATATCGGGCAACATCGCCGTCGGAATTGTCATATTCCTCATCGTGACCATGGTGCAGTTCATGGTTCTCGCTAAGGGTGCCGAACGCGTCGCAGAGGTGTCGGCGCGCTTCACGCTCGACGCCCTGCCTGGCAAGCAGATGGCTATCGACGCGGAGCTGCGCAACGGCCACATCGATCAGCACGAAGCCCGCAACCGGCGTAGCGCGCTGGAGCGAGAAAGCCAACTTCACGGGGCCATGGACGGCGCTATGAAATTCGTGAAGGGCGACGCCATCGCCGGCCTCATCGTCATCTGCATCAACATGCTGGGCGGCATCACGATCGGTTCGCTTTCGAAGGGCATGTCCCTTGAGGAGGCGATGCATCAATATACCATCCTGACTATAGGCGATGCGCTCATTTCGCAGATTCCGGCCTTGTTGCTTTCAATTACAGCCGCGACCATCGTCACTCGCGTCAACGGTCCCTCCAGGCTTAATCTTGGCGCCGATATCGTCAACCAGCTTACTGCCAGCACACAAGCGCTACGGCTGGCCGCCTGCGTCCTCGTTGTGATGGGGCTTGTTCCCGGCTTCCCCTTGCCACCCTTCGTCATTCTGGCGGCACTCTTCTGTGCGGCGAGCTTTCTCAAGGTTGGTACGCGGGATGGCAAAGCGGACATCAAGACAGGCGCCAGTTCGACCGGCTCGGCTCCCACTCCCGCACAGGGTCAGAAGCAAACCGTGCCTGCGGAAGCACTTCCGATCACGCTCCTGCTAGCACCGAACCTGACACAAGCGATCGACAAAGCAGACCTCGAGCAGGGCATCGGACGGGTTTCGGCACTGGTCTCATCTGATCTTGGCATCACAATTCCACGCATTCCAACCCAGGTCGACCAGCAGTTGGCGGATTCGCAATTCAGGGTGGATGTCGAGGGAGTGCCCGTCGAAGCGGACAGCCTCAAGCCGACACAACTCTTGCTCAACGACGACGCCGTAAACATTGAATTGAGCGGAATTCCCTTTCGGCAGGAGCCAGACACGAACCGGATCTGGATCGAACAAGCTCATACTGCTGCTCTCAAAGCAGCCGGAATAGGATATCACCGTGCAAGCGATGTGATCGCTTTGCGGGTCCAGTCAACGTTGAGGCGCTATGCCCAACGCTTAGTGGGCATTCAGGAAACCCGTCAGCTGCTTGGCCGGATGGAGCAGGAATATGCTGATCTCGTGAAGGAGGTGCTACGCACGACGCCGATCCCCCGCATCGCGGACGTCCTGCGCCGTTTGCTGGATGAGGGCATCCCGATCCGCAACACTCGCCTAGTCCTGGAGGCGCTCGCAGAATGGAGCGAACGGGAGCAGAATGCCGTGCTGCTGACCGAATATGTCCGCTCCGGTCTGAAACGGCAGATCTGTCATCGCTATGCTAACGCCCATCGTGTTGTCGCTGCCTTTATCGTCGAGCGCGAAACCGAGAATATCGTGCGCGGTGCCGTGCGCGAAACCGCTGTCGGTCCCTATCTTGTTTTGGAGGATCGGCAAAGTGAGATGCTGCTTTCACAATTCCATCAGATCCATGCCAGCCTCGCGCGGAGTCAGAGCCAGCCAGTCATTCTTGGCTCGATGGATATCCGGCGTTTCGTCCGCGGCTTCCTCACCCGCAACGGGATCGATCTGCCAGTTCTCTCGTATCAGGATCTTGCCGCGGACTTCACGGTCCAGCCGATTGGCTCCGTCAAGCTTTCTGCGGGCAAGGACAAGCCCCCCACAGGAGAGCATCGCGATCTTCTCCGCGCGGCCGGCTGACGAGTAAAGCTGTGGGCGTGAGATAACCCATGAAATCATATGAAATTGACGTTCTGCGGTGCCGGCGCAGCTTTCGTCCGCACTCGTGCTCAGCCCTTCTCCCAATTCTCGCCGTTTTGCTGCTCGCAGGCTGCGCAAACCTAGACCACCCCGGCCTTTCATCACAGCAGATGCCCACAGCAGAGTTGGTTGGCGTTGCGGAGATCGATCCCGCTATGCGAGAGCGCATCGCTCACGCCCTCGTTCGGGACGCTGACGAGCAGCACTTGTGCGATGCGCTGAAGCAAAGACCGGACAACGCCGATGCGGCGATTCCTGTTGCGCGGGCACTGCTGGCTCGTAAATGCCCGGGCGAGGCGATTGAGGTGCTTGATACCGTCTTGTTGGCGTCACCCGGCGACCTGCGCGCACTGAACGCCAAAGCCGTCGTCCTCGATCACTAAGGCCGCCACCAGGAGGCCCAAGCGCTGTACCGCCAAGCTCTCGCAGCCGAACCGGCAAATCCGATGTTGCGCAACAATCTCACGCTATCGCTCGCACTTGACGGCAAGACAGAGCCAGAGAACGCCAGCCCCCGACCGCAGTGGGACGGCCGACAGGCATTGGCCCGATCGAGATAGACCAGCGACTAAGAGCGAACCACAGATGCTTGATGCTTGCCCGAAGGTTGACTATTCGCCGCGATGCTCGAGGACCGCTTTCCTGGGAAGTGACGTCTTTGGTGGAATGGGGGTCGTCATAGATCGCTGGCGAGATCGGGCAGCTATTCTTGATCTCGCCACCGGCGCTCAAGCAGTGGAGCACTGAAATCTGCCGATATAGGCTTGGACAGCCGGATGGCCTCGACCAAGGCGCTCAATAATGCACGTAGTCCATACTCGCTATGGGCACGTTATCTGCTCAGAAGACAAAGTATGTTCGACTCGTGTCCGGCGCGCCATTAAACTCAGATCATTATGAGATTTTTGGCTGCCGAGCAATCCATCAGGTAAGCACGCGCGAACTCATAAAATGTCTCTCGAGCTCCGCAACTGCCCGTTCCTCCCACTCCGCGGCTTGCGCCAGCAATGAGCACCCTTGGATTGGCCGAAATGCCGCGGTCTGACGGCACAGCGAAGCTATCGCGCGATAGCGGCGCACGTTTTCCATAACGGCCATTCCTGTCATGTCTGATCTCTTCACCTGCTGTTCGGGGCGAGAGCTTGGCGCAGAATTGTTTTCGATCCGTTAGCGGTCAGAGCAGAAAGCGCAAATGGTTGGCAAAACCTTGCTAGCCCGATGTCCTATGATGAGCTCCTCCCCGCGGGAAATCAAACCAGCCTTGTATATCAAGATGCTTCGGCACTTCGTCTAACTGTGCACTGTCGAGCGGGACGTGAAGGCGCGCTCAGGCGCACTATGCCAGTCCGAAACGTCGGCGGGCCATCGTGGATGTCCGCACCGCGCTGCCTAGGCGTGTCGCGCCGGCCGCAGGAGAATTAGATTGCCTGCCTCCTACGGCCACACCGAAGCCGAGGACCACTTGACCTTAGATTATGATCTGCCTTGGCAGCGTCATCAAAGATCTCGCGCGAAACGATCGGAATGGCTCTTCCGCAGACGAAATCTGCTAAGTGCCACCCGCCGACGCGCAATCCTTGCCCGCACGTCGCTCGAGCGTGAGGCCGATCGCTGCAGCCGCTCACCTAGTTCGCAGATTTGGTCGTGCAGCTTCGTCCCGTAGCAAAACGTGTCCCGACCGGAGACTGGTAATGAAAAGCATTCCTGGCTTGGCCGCTTGAGCATCGCGAACCTCTGTCCTGCGCCGTTCACGACACTTTACGCCGGGCCGAAATGTTTGTGGCGCAGGAACTAGCATCCCACCAAAATAAGGAGGTGACAGCACGTTTTGTTTGAACGAGGATCCTATGCGACTGCTCGAAAGATAGTTTTTAGCCAGAGCGATCGCACCGCTCGCGACCAGGGGACTCGGATGATCACGCCGGTTCGACGGAACTGGAGTCCAAAAGAATTATTCAATGGTCTTACGCCTACGATGTTCACCGCCGAACCATCGGCCGTACGCGCACGTTGGGATAAATTGTGGCCTGATCTGTACACGGAATATGACGCCCGGTACTTGAAGCAAGAATTGGCCATCCGAAATCTCGTCGTTACCGATGAAGCTGCGGCATTTCTCAACGCCTGGGCGATCGATGAAGAGCGCCACACCGATGGCTTCATCCGCATCATTGAACTTGTCGCTAATGAATCCGAAAAGGATCTTCGGGAGAGATTGGACGCTCGACCGCATGATTTTGGTCCGATCATTGAACACCTGAAGGACGAATTCTCCCTAATGGTTATGATCGCATTTGATGAGATGTGCACTTGCCGCGCCTACGCAGCAGAAAAGCCGTTTTATGACGGTCTTGGGAACAAGACGTTCCATCTTTGGCTGCGAGAGGTAATTGCCGACGAGGCGGTTCATTCGATGAATGCTGTTAACGTTATTCGCGCGCGCTATCGCGACCGCATTGGCCAAGTCGGCCCAATCCTCGATAACCTAATCCGCGCGAGCAATAATCTACGCTATTGCGGCACCTTCGTCCTGGATTACTTCGGCACAGTGTACTCAAAGGAGCTGCTCGCCAACTCTCGTCTCGCGACCATGAGAAATATTGCCAAGCCACTCACGGTGTAGAGCGAGACTGTAACAGCGAGCCGTACGAAACTTGATCAGCCGTCATATCGCGGCTCAATCCGTCCTTCCCTGTAGGTTGCCAGTTGGCGAACACTGTGCGCTTTCGTGCGCAATGTCGTGTTCACGACATGCCGGCTGTCGACCTTTGGCAAGAACATGCACGTAGGTTCTGTTTTGCACCCGCCTGGCGCGCCGTTCGTCCGTGCGCGGGTTTTCGGGCAATTGGCCTGCCCTTTGCTCCGTCGCTTGCTAAACGGTGTGCAGCTGTCCGCTTTGTCGGTCTGTCCGGCACGGAACGTGACTCTCGATGGAAGAACCGGATTTCGGTCACCGCCACGGCGCAAGATATCGCCACTGGCGCCATAGATTTGATGAGGCGCACCGCCCTGGCGGTCGAACACAGAACGGATGATAGCACAGATCGTAACCTATCCTTTCTTGCGGAGGAGAGCGTCTTTGCCCAGGACACGATCAGGTCGGATCGACCAGCTAGCTTCGCGCTTCAGAACGGCCTGCAGGTGGTGGCAATCCCGGATCATCGGATACCCGTTGTTACTCAGATGATCTGGTATAAGGTCGGCTCGGCGGACGAGCCGGGGGGCAAATCGGGGCTGGCGCATTTCCTCGAACACCTGATGTTCAAGGGCACCTCCAAACATCCGTCGGATGAGTTTTCCCAGACCGTATTGCGCGTCGGCGGCTACCGAAATGCCTTCACCGGGAAGGACTATACCAGCTATTACCAGCATGTGCCGCGCGAGCACCTCGGCAAGATGATGGAATTTGAAGCTGACTGCATGACTGGTCTCATTCTCAAAGACGAGAATGTGCTGTCCGAGCGCGACGTCGTGCTCGAGGAACTCAATATGCGCGTCGCCAACGTTCCAGGTGCGCGGCTCTTCGAGCAAATGATGGCAGCGCTTTACCTCAACCATCCCTACGGCCGGCCTGTGATCGGCTGGCGGCTGGAGATTGAAAAGCTCGACCGCGAGGACGCGCTCGCCTTCTACAAGGGCTTCTACGCGCCGAACAATGCCATCCTGGTCATCGCGGGTGACGTCGAGGTCAGTGAGATCCGCCCGATGGTGCAGAAGAATTTTGGCGGCATCCCCCCGCAGCCATCGATCCCCGCGGACCGCCTGCGACCGCAGGAGCCGACGCCGGCCGCGCCGCGCACCGTGACGCTGGCCGATCCCCTCGTCGAGCAACCTGCCTTGCACCGCTGCTATCTCGCACCGTCGGCTCACACCGCGGACGCCGGGGACAGTGCAGCGCTCGAGAAACTGATGGGCCGTGGCGTCAACTCATATCTTTATCGCGCGCTGGTAAATGACAAGCAGCTCGCGGTCAGTGCCTCGGCGGGCTACCACGCTACCGCACTCGATCCCTCACAATTCTGGATTTCCGTCACACCAAAACCTGGCGTCGAGTTCGGCCAGATTGAGCGCGCGACCGACGAGGTGATCGCCGACATTGCGCATCATCCCGCGAGTAGCGAAGATCTCGAGCGGGTCAAGACCCGGCTGATCGCGCAAGCAATCTACGCCCAGGACAATCACGAAATGCTCGCGATCTGGTATGGCGGCGGCCTGGCGACGGGACTTTGCATCGACGATATCCGAGGCTGGCCGGACGGCATCCGCGCCGTCGGCGCCCAGCAGGTGCAGGAGGCCTCGCGGAAATGGCTCGACAAGAGACGCTCGGTGACCGGGTATCTCATCAAAGAGTCAGCGCCACAGCACCGGGAGAAGCAGCAGTGACCTATTCTTGTGCACGACGTGAAGTTCTCCTCGGCGGAGCGTCGCTCTCAATCGCGATGCTCGCCTCTCCACCTTCGCTTGCCGCCATTACGACCAAGGTCCAGCGTCTGGTCTCGTCTTGCGGTATAGAAGCCTGGTTCGTCCGAGATTCCACTGTCCCGTTGATCGCGATGGAATTCGCTTTCGGCGGCGGCGCGACCCAAGATCCCACCGACAAAGCCGGGGTTGGCCACATGGTTGCTGGCCGGCTCAACGAAGGTTCCGGCGATCTCGACTTCAGGGCCTTTCACGAGCGACTCGACCGTCGTGCCCTTGAGCTAAGCTTTGGATCGACCCACGATCACTTCTGTGGTGCCTTGCGCACCCTCGAGGACAACGGGGACGGGGCCTTCGACCTTTTACGGATGGCGCTAATCTCGCCCCGCTTCGACCCGACCGATGTCCAACGGATCCGTGCCAGCATGCTCGCGCGCCTTCGGCATTACTCGACAGATCCATCGTCGCTCGCCGATCGCAAGTTCCTCGAGGTCGCCTTCAACGATCATCCTTATGCTCGCCCAGCCGCAGGCTCGATCGAAAGCTTGCCGAAGATCAAGGTCGCGGATCTAAAAAGCCATGTCCGACGCGTGATCGCAAGAGACACGCTCAAGATCGCGGTGGTTGGCAACGTCGATCCAGAGGTTCTCTGCAAGCTTCTCGACAAGACCTTTGGCGGCCTGCCCGCCAAGGCGGACTCGACGCCGGTACCCGACGTGGTCGTGGCAAAGCCGCCGCAGCGCGTGTTCATTCCGTTCGACGTGCCGCAGACAGTCGTGGCTTTCGGCGGTCCCGGCGTTCGCCGCAGCGAGCCCGATTTCATGGCCGCCTATGTCGTCAACCATATCCTCGGCGGTGCCGGTCTGAGGTCGCGGCTGTTCCGCGAAGTCCGCGAGAAGCGCGGGCTAGCCTATTTCGTACGCGAGCACTTGGTCTGGAGGGATCATTCGGCCATGTTTGTCGGCAAAAGCGGGACCCGAGCCGATCGCGCCGGCGAGACGGTCGAACAGATCGAGAAGCAAGCCCGCCACATCGCCGAGGCAGGGCCCACCCAGCAGGAACTCGATGACGCAAAGTCTTGCCTGAAAGGCTCGCAGATGCTGGCGCTCAACTCATCATCAAAGCTTGCGCGAACACTGCTGCAGCATCAGCTTGACAAGCTCCCGATCGACTATTTCGAAAAGCACAACGCCGTCGTCGATTCCGTGACGTTGGAGGACGCCAAGAGGGTCGCGCAGCGGCTGTGGGGCCAGGGTCTACTCACCTTTATTGTCGGGCGCGCCCCGCTGGGCGCAGACCGGTCGTCCCCTGTCCCATCGGCCACGACGCCCCCGCCACACGTCGACCAGCTAAGCGCCACGCCATCACCCACCTTACCGAGAGAACCAAATTAGCTTTTGGGCAGCTCGGCGTCGTAGCCACAAGGCTCGCTCTCCATTTCTCCTTCCGGTGGAGAACTGGCACTTGGCTACCCCGGTGGATCCGGCTCAAACTCGCGGACCAACGGCTGGGCCACACAAATGACCGCTCGCCGATTGCCTTGTTGCTAATCTTTTACCTTCTGGCTCAAGCAGCGATCCGCGGCACCCTGAAGTCTTCACAGCGCTATAAATTGCTCCTTTTGGAGGATTCCGGGACGAAGAAGCAGGAGCTATGAGGTCGTCGCTTCCCGTTTCCGATCCTTACTCGATCTGCTGAGGTAAACTCTGCCTTTAGGCGCCTTACAGTTGTGCTCAGCTAGTGCTACCAGTCGAGGACTGGCGATATGTACCGTGGCGCCAGCGATGCACAGATCACCCGGTGCACGTCGTCTAGGGTACGCCGTGAAAGACTCCTCACGTCAGGCGCGCGCGAGACTGGCGCCCCTAGAGACACGCAAGCTGCTTCACACTCTTGCGCCAGCGTACGCTCCACGGCGACCGGATCACGATCGATAATCGTCAGATAGGCGCGCGGTCTGATCGGGAGCATATCGCCCTTGCTCCCAATCTCGCAGGCTGGCCAGCTTTACAGAGAAGCGCGGGGCACATTCCTCCTGCGTCAGTCCGACCTTCTTCCGAATTGCCTTCACATCGATCATTGTGCGGCATGGTCTGGGGCTAACGCAACCCGAGCCCGCGAAGCTCTTCGCGCTTACGACGCATCAGGTCGCCGAGATCGAGCGCGGCGTAGCGAATCGGAACTCCGAAACACTGCAAAAAACTCGGGCGCGCGTTTGGCTTCCAGCTCGAGTTCTGCCGATCGCGCAGACCATGGCTCGACTCTTTCATTGTCATCTTCGAACTGACTAGCCACGTCACCTGCTGAAGACGACGGCCGCCATGATTGTCGAGTTAGACGTTTGATGATCGACCAGGTCATCACAGCCGCGCAACCCGACGGGCGGAAAGCGCCTGCGCACCCGCGCGGCACCGCCTCGATCATGCTTCCACCAAGCCTACCATCTGACGTTACGTGAGATTCAAGTCATTTCATGCTGATCAATGATCAACAGAACTGTGCAGTTGATGGCGATCGCGATGGTCATCACCTGCGCACAGCGGCACTTGACGAATTTCTCTTTCAGCTCTTCACAAACCTCACGTGAAGCACGATCACGGGCGATTAGCTACTGTTCTCGACTGCATCGCCGTTGCAATCAAAAAGCTCTGATGGCTCGACGTTGCCAAAACTCATCAGTTGCGCCGCTCCCGCATCGAAGATTCAATTGCCCCTTCTTTCTGCCATGTTCACACCCAAAGCAGAGACTCGCCGTTTGCGCACTTCGCGCGCGGCAATAGCGAGTGTGTCTCAGGAGAATTCTATGGTGAAGCCAGTTGTGATTGTGGTGGGCGCAGACAAGGGAGGTGTCGGCAAGACGACCGTGTCACGAACGCTTCTGGACTACTTCAATGTCAATAGCGTGCAAACACGTGCATTCGACACGGAGTCGCCGCGAGGAACGCTGAAGCGCTTCTATCCCGCAATCACGGAAATCGTCGATATGACGACGACTGCGGACCAGATGAAGATCTTCGATACCCTGAACTCAGGGCTGTCCGTCACTGTCATCGACGCTCGCGCCGGCTTACTATCCACAGCGTTGACCTCCTTGCGCGACATCGGCTTTTTGGATTCGGCGCGGTCCGGCCAGATCACCTTTGCCGTATTCCATATCCTGGGATCATCCATCGCTTCGCTGGACGAAATCGCCGAGACTGCGACCTTCATGGAAGGCGCAAAGTACTATCTGGTCAAGAACTTCATCAACGACACTCAGTTCTTCCAGTGGGACCAGTCGACCTACAATTCCTATTTTCATCGCATCAAGCATGCGACCGAATTGACCATACCGAAGCTCAACGAGATGGCCTATGAGCAGGTCGAAGTCGCTTCTGTCCCATTCGTAGACTTCGTTGCAAACAAGGGGCGGAACGATGAGCCAGCGAACAACTCCTTCGTGCTGCGCGGCTATGTACGGCACTGGTTGGCTAATGTCTGGAGCGAATTTGATCGAATCAACTTGACGGAATTGGCCGGCGCCAAGTCAGCGGCCCGGAGTGCCGAGAAGTAGTCGCGTTATCGACGAGCGACGGGTTGAGCCCAAGCACGACGCGAGATTGATCTGCTGGCTATGTTAGCGACACCCATCTACATCATCTGCTCTCCTAGCCCGCAGGTCGGCAAAACTCTCCTCGCTCGCCTCGTGAGCGAGTACTTGCTGCTGAAGAATGGCACGGCGCTCTCCTTCGATGTCAATCTGAAGGAGCCGTCATTGCTCGATTACCTCCCCAACATCACGGAGACCGCAGATGTGATCGATACTTATGGCAAGATGCAGCTGATGGACCCGCTGATCATTCACGATCGGGTAGCCAAGGTGATCGACCTCGGCTTCCACGCCTTTGATGAATTTTTCAAGATGTGCGAGGAGATCGGCTTTATGAAAGAGGCTGCGCGCTGCCGTGTCGCGCCTATCATCCTCTTCGTTGCGGGCGCTGACCGCATCTCCTTTCGTGGCTATGAAATGCTGCGGCGGCAGGTTCCTGCGGCGTCGCTGGTCACCGTCCACAATGAATTCGTGCTGTGCGGAGGATTGCCTGAAGCAATGGATACAGAGCGGGTGCTTCGAATTCCCGCGCTGCCCCTGTTTCTAAAGAGATATATAGACCGACTTAGCTTTTCCTTTACCGGATATCTGCGCAACGAGAAGGACTGGTCCTCCGAGCTGCATCAGTGGATCCGACGAAATTACACCATGTTTCGCGATCTGGAATCGAACGTAATGCTGCGGGGGCCTTATCGATCCCGGGCGACGAATATCGAGAGCCTACGGCGCACAAGGGTAACTTGAAGTTCCGACTCGCCATCTATTTCGATGGATAGCCGCGCGACGCTTCATCTCGCGACGGATGGAAGCGGTGACGCGGCGGACTTGGCCCGAGATCCAGACCCTGAGCCGATGCGGGTGGTTGTGACCATGGCGCCTCTTTGTCGCGTGGATGCGGCGAGGCTCCACGCCGGTGAGCTTCTCCATGTAGGCAATGACAAGGCCGAGCGTGTGCCCGTCGAAGAGATTGCCATGCAATGCTTTGGCAAGGAGCAGGAACTCTCTGCCCTTCGGAGACGTCAAGGGTGCCGATACTGACCCTGCAGCCGAACTCGTAAGGAGCGCGGGCTTTGCCCTTGCCGTTGCGCTCGACCTCCGGCGCATGTAACGCTTAGATCTTGGACCGCGCTGATGCTGATCCTGGCTGCGCCCCCCCCCTGCGCTAAACCGGAGCAGTGGGCCGAAGCGAGCTTCCAGCATTGTATCGTCACCGATCTTGCGGCGGATATCACGAATGATCGGGCCAAGCCGTGTCCGAAGGAGCTTGGCTGGCACCGGGCGCGCTTGAACTGATGAGCGTGAGTATAGCGGTCGTCATGATGGCTGCGCGCTTAGCGAGGCGTAGATAGCTCTGGTGCAACAGCACACAAATGTGCTTGGCGCCACCCGCATGCGTCGTCGCGCGCTCTTGGCTGCTTGAGAACGACCGGATAACCTATCTAATCCTGATCGCTGATGCGGCACAAAGTATGCGGAAGACCCCCTGATTGCCTGGCTCCGCCTACCCAGATTGCCCCGCCGTAATGACACCCGCCGATAGGACGCATCGGACTAGCGGGCCCTGGAATTGAATGCGGCTTCACAGCTGGAGGCCGCGCTCAGCAAGTACCTGGCGCATTAGCTCGCCCTTGATCTCGCTGGCGATCTCATTTGAGATCTCGGGTCCGAGCAACCGCTCGGCGTCCTCGTCGCCGATCAGTTGAAGACCCGCGAGTCGGTGATTCAGCCGGTGCTTGAACTCGTCCCCCATCGCTTCGTGGAACCGGGTCTCCATCACGTTATGGGCTTCCGGTGCAATGCGCTTCACCACAATCTCCCAAGGCTCCCAGCGCGTCGCCAAATAGTTGGCGAATTCCGTCGCCTCCTTGTCCCGCACGATCGTTTCTGCCCTGTCGATATCAGCGTCAGTGACTTCCGAGACGTCGAAAAAGCGCATAGCTGGAGCGATGTGCTCCAGTCCCAGGCGCTCCCTCAGCTTCGTCTGATAGGCAAGGTAGACCTCGATATCGTCGACATCGCCGATGCGACCATCGGTTTGCAGCGATTTGACCTTCTCGCGGGCAATCCCCTCCAGCGCGTCCAGGCGGAACATGACCCGGCCCAGATCGATGAGAACGGCAAGGCGACCGTCATTATCATAGACGCCATTCTTGACGTCCTCGATCATGCGTGCGTTTTGCATGGCGTTCCAGGTCAACGTGACCCGATCTTCGCACGTTTCACTGGCGTCAAGGGCCAGGTCGAAATACTGCTTGCGCAAGTTGCTGTTCGTCGTGGCCTGCCGCAGATCATTAACCACTGTCCGTCGGAACCCCTCATCGCTAGAGTTCACTGTTCTCGACAGCCGGTCGAGGAACCGCGCGTATTCCGGGGCCCCTCTTTCTTGTTCGAAGCGATGCCAGGTGGCCATTACCGATGGCTCGGCCTCGAGCCAGTCCGCAATAACCTCTTGCAGAGACCGCGGCTCGACTTCCACAGCTCCTTCGGCGGTCGAGAAAAAAACCTGCGGACCTGCATAGCCTGCGGCATGTACCGCTGTCGCCAGGCCGGCCTGCACCCAATCGGGGAGCGGGTTATTCTCCAGATCAACGCTCGAGTCACGGCTTAGCTGTGTCAGCAGGGTGTCGGGTACGCTGGTTAGCTGGTTGTTGCTGGCGCCGAGCCATAGCAGTTCGGGAGGCATCGTTTCGGGCAGACTGGTCAGCTCGTTATGGCTAGCGCTGAGCCATTCGAGCCCGGCCGGAAGAGGCTCGGGCAGAGCCGTCAACTGATTGTAATCGACGTTCAGGCGCTGGAGCCCACCTGGAAGCTCGGGCAGACTGGTCAGATGATTGCCGCTGGCGTCCAGTTCCTCAAGCGTCGCCGGAAGGCGATCAGGCAGACTGGCCAGCTGATTGTTATCGACGTTCAGGCGCCGCAACCCGGGCGGTAACTGTGCCGGCAGGTTGGTCAGCCCGTTGCTGATGACATATAGCCGTCGCAGGCCAGCTGGCAGCTCAGGCAGATTGGTCAGCCGATTATTGCTGGCATAGAGCCGCCGGAGACCAGCCGGAAGGTCCGCGGGAAGGCTGTTCAGTTGATTGTCGTCGACGTTCAGGCGACGCAGCCCGGCCAGGATCGGTCCAGACAAGGCGGTCAGGGACAGCGACGACAGATCTAGGGCCTCATTGACGTCGCCCGTCTGCCGCCAATCCATCGTTCGACTTACCGCCTGTTGGCGATTCTCATGTTGCCCCTGCTCGTATTCGGCAGCCCAGCCCGCCAAGGTCTCGTGCTGCCGGCTGGATGCCTCACCGGCGAATGCCAACGCATCCGTCAGGGCTTCGCGCCACTGCGTTGTGGCCGGAGACCCCGGCTCGGAGGTTTCCGAATCGGAAGTTTCGGAAGGAGAGCCTGAGCCAAGTTGTTCTGTATTCATCGACGCCGTTTATTCCTGTCCAAATGAAGCGAATGCGTCCGGAGCCGCACGTTTAAGCCGTCAGACCTCACCATGGTTGTTGCGCTCATCGGCAAATGATACAAAGCTGGCGATCATCGCGCGGTCACGACCCACGACTGGCGCAAACGCCCTGCCGGTCTTTCGGCCGGTCCGCTGCAGGCGGACGCAGAGCGCCCCCAAGGCTTGGTGGTATCGCTTGATGATTGAATCCATCCAATTCTGTTCCGCCAGATCTGAAGCCGGACCTGCCAGCCAACCAGCAAAGACCTTATGCTACGAGACCGAGCTGTCGATAAGCTGACGGGCTTCGGAGCGAGGAACAAGGGGCGGATGGCTAGCCATCGGCCTCTCTTGCCGGAACGCCTTCTCGGTTGAACGATTGATAGCTGCATCTGCAGATGCGATGGAAGTCCTTCGCCTCGAGCTCAATGTAGTAGATCCGCCCCGCGACCGATAAACTCGAGCACCGATTGCGACTCGTTGATCTCGCGCGAGACGCGCTTTAATATCCGAATTGCCACCTCTTCCGTAGCGATCAACCCTGCCCTCTCGCAGGCTAAGCCGAAATGGTGCATCACCTGTTCGTAGGAAGGCGCAACACGATTCTGCAACAAGCTGATCGCCAACGATGAGAGCATCTGCTCGACGACAGCCTCCTCAGCCTGGATCAAGAACTACATCCTCCTGATTGTTTGCTCAATTCTGTGAACTGTAGACGCCGCCGACGGCATCACGAGGGCATCGCTGCGTGGGATTGTCGCATTGCGACGTCGCCGCATCATGTGCGTTGAACACCGCTAGGAAGAGATTTCTTTGGTCGATTGCCTCGTTTGGTGGAACCACTTCTCCCCCGTACGAGGCTGGGTAGCTTCACTTTGTATGAGTTGCAGCTCCCCGATGATCTTCGCTATCGCCTCATGGCCCGTTGCGCCTTGCGGCCATCTGCTGAAGTCATCCAACAGACTCTCCGATTCCGACTTGGTAAAGTCAAAGAACCGGACACCGCGGCCAAGGACCTCCGTGACAATCGCGATCGTGGCTTGCCGAGCTGCACTCTCCTGCGGCCATCTGTTAAAACCGATCAGCAAGCCCCTGAGGTCCTGGGCGGTGAAGTCTGAGAGCCCCGACTTGCGGCCGGCACGACGAAGGACTTCGCCCGCGAGCACCACGGTCACTTGACCACACGGCAGTTCCTCCGGCCAATTGCTGAAGCCGTTCACTAAGTTCGCGAGTCCCTGCTGAGAAAAGTCGCAGAGCTGAGTGGCACGGCGTAGAACCTCACGAGCGAGTGAAACCGCTGCTCGGCGAAACGCCGACTCTTCCGGCCACTTGCTAAAACCATTCACCAGGTTTGCCAAGCCCTGCTGAGTAAGATCGGGGAGCTGATCAGCACGCCAAAGTACCTCCCCAGCGATCGCGACTGTAGCCTTACGGCAGGTCGCATCGTCAGGCCATTTGCAAAACCCGTTCACCAGATTCGCTAGTCCCTGCTGGCTATAATGAGGAAGTTGGTCAGCACGGCGCAGGAGCTCACTTGCGATCGCGACAGTGGCTTGACCAGAGACCGCCTCATCTGGCCATTTACTGAAGCCATTCACCAAATTTGCTAGATCCTGCTCGCTATACTCATGAAACCGGGCGACCCGTTCAAGAACTTCGCTTGCGATCGCAATCGTGACTTGACCACAGGCCAGCTCTTCCGGCCACTTGCTGAACCCGTTCACCAGTATGGCCAATCCCTGCTGAGGAAACTCGCAGAGCCGGCCGGAACGATGCAGGATTTCAAGTGCAAGCGCGGCTGCGGCCTGGCGCGAGGCCGCCTCGTCCGGCCACTTGCTAAATCCGTTGACCAGGCTCACCAACCCTTGTTGTGTAAAGTCAGAGAGCTGGTGATGACGGCGCGCGCGCCGAATGACATCGCCCGCGATTGTAACGGCGGCCTGGCGAAACTCTTTCTCTTCCGGCCATTTGCTGAAGCCGTTTACCAGCGCCGCCAGGCTCAGATTGTTCAACTCTTGAAGCGGCCTGCTTTCCTCACGACAGAACTTAGCTATTCTGATCGCCCCTTTGCGACATTCCGCTCTATTGGAGTGCCGACCGAATGATGCTGCAAAAATAGAAAGAGCTCTTATTCCAATTTTCCCAATCAACCCATGGTCAAGCAACGACACGCGAGACGCTATTCTCTCGCAAGCGTCCCGGCCCGCCTGACCTCCGGCCTTTCGGCTCACCGCATTGCATGTCGTGGCATAGCCCCACGATCTCCCGGCACGGATGCTTTCCTCGAAACCCGGCAGGAATCTAGATTGAAACTCAATGGCTGCCTTTTGCAGAAAAACCGGATGGTCCGTCTTGCGCAGCTGTTTGTCCCGCGCAACCACCACGGTTGAGAATTCAACGATGTCGCGAGCACGATCGATCTCGCTTAGCGCCGTCGTCAGATTGGCTTGAGCAGACATGGGACCTTTCGAGCTTTCGCCGCAGCACCTTGTGCGGCCACCAGCTCAATGCGACCGGTCACCGCTCCCGGCTGAATATTAACCGCCTTGCAGTTGAAGCACCTGCTTGCGAGAGCCGAGCTGCTCACTTGGCGAGCCCTCGCTGCACAGCAAGAAATGCGATTGTAGAATTTGTCAGCGACATTCTACTTCGCGCATCATTCCATTACCTCATGACACATCACGATTCCAGCCGTAGCAGGGCGATTGACAACGGCCAGCACGGCATCGCCCGCGCCGATGGATGCCAATTGTTTTCTTGCCAATGGCCCGCAAGCGACAACATCGGCAATTAGGAAGCCAGCTCTGCCCGAACATATTGAACTGCTTGTCTTTACTCTTTACGAGACTACAACCTGACGCAGCGTGGGGTTCAAGCTATTAAATGGGGATCGTGGCGTGGACCTTGCACAGACGACAATCAAGTGACGATCGCAGCCCTTATTCAGTTCGACACGACTTCGAATGACATTTCCCCCCTGAAATCCCAAGCCCGCTCCTGCGCTTCATTCGATCGAGTCGCACGCGCAGGATCTCGCGGTAAGCTCGTCTTATCTTGCCGCCTAGCCATTTCCATGATGCTGGTGAGCGCGACAACCCTAATCGTAGACATGCCCATTGAGAAACGATTGTGATTGTCCGGCGGCAAGCGCGACACTGATCACCGCGGGGGACGGCGAGCGCAATGAAGCCGCGACGGTCGTACCCATGCTGCTGGAGTCAACGTCGCTACGCCCCCCCCCCGTGAACTACTGCTGTGAGTTCGACGCCGATCAACCCCTGTGGAGGGCAGGAATTACGCAACTCACACGATCGTAGCGCCGAAAAACCGCGGTGAGCCACAGCAAATTACGGTCGCACGCCCAGCGTAAGGTGATATGTGTTGATGACAGTCTTGAATACATTGAACCGCTTGCCACATCCGCCAGGCAATGGCGACGAATGGCGTGTTATCACGCAATTCCATCGGTCGTGAATGCGGATGGAGCGTTCTCAGTGCTGACGCGTACGCGTTGGTTCTACTTCCAATGTCCAAGTAAACTTGCATCTGTGATGACTTCGATCGATGATAAATTAAGTGAAATCAGATGGGTGCGAAACGAGATCTGGCGCTGTCGTAGGTTGCTTACGACGGAATTGCCTCGCGAGGAGAGTGTCGCCGTTGAGAAGCGCCTCCTTGAACAGCTTTCCGCCTTCGAGCGGCTCTTGACGACCGCATTTCCTCTGGTCTTGAGTTCTGGAGTGAAATCGTCCGAAAGCAATCCGATCGGCCTAAGTGAATCCACCGAAGCGCTTGTTGAGAACGCCTCAACGGCATCAACCGGCTCCGTCGGGAGCTCGATCGGCGGCTAATGCGAGCGGCTTCTCGTGGCTGCGCGGTCAATCATCAGGGGCCTGCTTAAGAAGCGCTTCTGCTCCGGTGTCTCAGTCTCGATGCAGGACCGGAACGTTGTTGACACCTCGTTTTTTTGATCCGCTCTTTCTCTCCGCCGCGGTTGGCATCACCTGGCGACATTCGACACGCAACCCCTTGAAATTGTCTCTAAGACAGAACATGGCCGCGTCCACGTCGCCACGCCCTGTAAATCGGTCACAGAAGCGCATCACGTCTGGTCTGCAAGACGTCAAGATCTCTTCTGATCTTCGTTCTCGCGCGCGAGCGAATCCTGTGACTGCGATCGCAATCGCAACAAGGGCGGTTACATGGCAAAGCGCAGGGTAGGTCCAACCCGTCCGTCGCTTTTGCCTCAACAAACCTCTCTTAAGCTGCATACCCTTCACTATTGTTTTTTGCCCTTGCGAGTATCGTCTGCCTAGCAAAGCAGGTCGCCGCATTGGCAGGAGCGGATTTGGCGTCGTTGTTGCGGGACATCCGAATCATCGTTGCATCGCACGCCAGGATTGCGGTCAAGATCAAAGCACAGCACAGCACAGCACAGCACAGCACAGGATGGCTGCATTCCAGCGCGCTGTGCTAATGTTTTAGGTCTTGTGACATTCGCGACGTCAGTTCCCAACATGACATTTCTGCAAAGGCGGTCGGTCCCGCATTACCTACAACCTGACGCTACGGTCGATTCAAGCACTTTGATCGTATTACCAATGCGCTCCAAGAAGGGCATATCCATATCTTGACGGGAGACAATAAGGAGAGTTTCTCGACAACTAGACACTTCACCGGCGGCAGCGCGTGTCAGACATCACCCAACGCCGACCGGTAACTGCCCGGCTACGCGAGGGCCAACACATTGTTGAAGGCTTCGCAAGGGCACATGATTCCATCGCGTCGATCACGCGACGAATTACGTCGACGCTGCTCGTTTTGATAGGCGTCCGACCTAGGTCGCAAGCCTGCGCGCTCAAATCATGGGACCGACAGCTTTACGACCTGCCAAAATCGTGGACCGGAATGCCTTCTCAGGGTGCTGATTGTCGCGTGTGGGACGATCGGTTGATTCCAAGGGTTCGAGCCGACTGCTGCCGTTGCTGTAATTGAAGACCACATCAACAGCCGGACCTTCTCTACTGGCACAGCGGTTGCTACCAAACTGGCACAGCGGTTGCTACCAACAACGATACCGGATGAGATCTGGGCGAGATACCGAAAAGACGCCATTCGTCCTTGACTGTAGGGACTCATTCCGATGACAGGCGGGCGAGCGGCGACCCGCACCTGTTCGCGCACGAATTATGACAAGGGCGAAGCCTGGGATGAGGAAATCAGCGGTACGAGAGCTTTACATCGTAGGCAGGTTATGTGTTCTGGCCGCTGGGATTCTGGCTTCGTCAACGGCAGGCGCCGATGATGATTTGATGAGTGCGGCGAGGCAGATTTTCAAGCCGATCCCCTCTATCGTTCCTGCGGTCAAGGACAACCCTATCACCCACGAAAAAGTCACACTCGGCAAGACCCTGTTCTTCGATCCGAGGCTATCGGCAAGCGGGGTCATTAGCTGCAATACATGTCA
This sequence comes from Bradyrhizobium pachyrhizi, assembly GCF_001189245.1. Taxonomy (GTDB): domain Bacteria; phylum Pseudomonadota; class Alphaproteobacteria; order Rhizobiales; family Xanthobacteraceae; genus Bradyrhizobium; species Bradyrhizobium pachyrhizi. The sequence continues at coordinate 50,688 of NZ_LFIQ01000027.1, forward strand.
CAACCTTGGGACCGGTGGAGTAGATGCCGGCCCGAAGTCGGTTGGTCATCGCTGGCAGCTAGGTTCACGTCGCGCGCCAACGGTCTATAACGCGGTCTTCAATGTGGCGCAGTTCTGGGATGGGCGCGCGGCTGACCTCAAGGCGCAGGCTGCAGGCCCTGTCCAGGCCAGTGCGGAAATGAACGCGACGCCCGCTCGCCTTCTCAACACGTTGAATTCAATGACGGATTATATCGTCATGTTCAGCAAGGCATTCCCTAACGATGCGACGCCCGTCACCTTTGACAATTTCGCCAAGGCCATCGAGGCCTTCGAGGCAACTTTGATCACGCCCGCCGCTCCTTTCGATCAATACCTCGAGGGCGATCCGTATGCTCTCAGTGCTCAGCAGAAAGCAGGATTAAAGCTATTCATAGAAAAGGGATGCTCATCCTGCCACAATGGTATCAACGTCGGTGGCCAGGATTACTTCCCGTTCGGCGTGATGGAACGGCCAACCGCAAGCCTGCTGCCGAGGAACGACAAGGGCCGCTTCGCCGTCACCAAGGTCCCCAGCGACGAGTATGTTTTCCGCTCCGCGCCGTTGCGCAACGTCGCATTGCGTCCTCCCTACTTCCATTCGGGCCAAGTTTGGAGCCTCAAGCAAGCTGTTGGCGTGATGAGTGAGATACAACTCGGAGCGAAGCTCAACGATACAGAAAAAGACGACATCGTCGCGTTTCTAAATTCGCTTACCGGCCAGCTGCCTAAGATTGATTATCCGATATTGCCCACGCGTACCGATACAACGCCAAAGCCCTCTATGGACAAATAGGACTGTCACCTAACGGTGCCAAGCACTCGTCAACTGCGAAGAGGGAAATGGCGCGGGGACTCAAGCTTTCCGCAGCCAAGTCAGAATGCACCGTTTCAGACTCGAGCTCGCAGTCCAACACTCCGGCTCTGAGTTCCTCCGGCTGGCTCCTCGGCTTCTGCCACAGAAGCAAATACTTGCCTGAGCCCGTCCGCCTCTCGAGGCAACGAGCATTCCTCAATTTCGAGAACGCGTTCGTGGAGCGCCACGGCCCGGGGCGTGGATCTCGATGGATCGTCAGCCATCATGGCCTGGTTTGCTGTTCGGCAGCTCGATTGATTCCGCGTTCCAGTTTGGCGGTGTCTGCTCGAGAATGTTACGGACGAAGAACTCCAGGAGCTTGAGCTGTGTATAACTGCCCGGTGTTCCGTGATCTGCGCCTGGCACGTAAAGCATATCGAAGTATTTTCCCGCCTTGATGAGCCGATCAGCAAGCTGAAACGTGGCGGACGGATCGACGTTGCGGTCCATTTCGCCGACTATGAGCAGCAGCTTACCTTGTAGTTTGTCGGCATTGTCGATGGCGGAGGATTGCGAGTATTCGATGCCGACCGGCCACCCCATCCATTGTTCGTTCCACCAGATCTTGTCTAGCCGGTTATCGTAGCAGCCACTGTTTGCGACCGCGACCCTATAGAAATCAGGATGGAAAAGTAACGCGCTCACCGCGTTCTGCCCACCGGCTGAAGTGCCAAAAATGCCGACGTTGGATATATCATACCAGGAATACTTCGCGCTCGCCGCCTTGTGCCATAGGATCCGGTCGGGAAAGCCGGCATCCTTCAGATTTTTCCAGGCAATGTCGTGGAACGCGCGCGAGCGATGGTTGGTACCCATTCCATCGATCTGAACAACGATAAAACCGAGTTGTGTGAGCGGCTCGATTGAAGCCGAGAAGGACTTGGGAACGAAGGAACCAGTGGGGCCTGCATAGATGTGCTCCACCACGGGATACCTTTTGCGCTGATCGAAATTGATCGGCAAGTGAATGACACCCCATATGTCCGTATCGCCGTCGCGCCCCTTGGCGTGGAAGCTGAGCGGTGGCTGCCAGCCAGCGGCAAGGAGCTCAGAAATGTCGGCGCTCTCAACCTGCATCAGTTCGGCATTATCACCGACACGGTACAACACCATACGCGGCGGAACGCCGATGCGTGACCACAGGTCGACATAGTAGCGACCGCTGGGCGAGAACTCGATATGGTGATTGGCTGGCTCAGGCGTCAGCGCCGTGAGTCCTTTTCCATCGAAGTCAATGCGATAGGCATGGACGAAATAGGGATCCTCGCCAGGGTTCATGCCGCTGGCGCCAAACCAGATCTGACGCTTTATCGGGTCGACACAATACACCGCACGGACCACCCACTCTCCTCTGGTGATCTGGTTCTTGAGTTCGCCTGTCCGGCCGTTGAACAGATAGAGGTGCTCGTAACCGTCACGCTCCGAGGCCCAGATGATCTCCCTCCCATCATCGACGTCGTAGCGGAACGTTTTTCCAGTGTTAACACGGTTCATCACCAATGGCTGGTAGTCGACAAAGGTCTTGCTTGCCTCATCAATCAGCGAGCGCGCTCGGCCCGTGGCGCCGTCGACCTCCACCACGCGATAGCGCTGGTGCCCACGCTCATTGTATTCGAAAGTGAATCCCCGCCCATCCTTCCACCACTGGATCGCCGAAAGACCGTAAGGATTTCGGAACGCTGCATTATCGATTGCGATCGCGCGTCGGCTGCTGACCTCAAACAGCACGGGCTGGAGTAGCGTCAGGGCATCGCCCGGTTTTGGATACACCATGGTCGAATGTCTGGGCTGACGCTGGTCCGCCGGCGATGATTCGAGGTAATGGACCTCCCGTTGGTGGCCTGGACGGACTCGGTAGACGGCCAGGTGAGTTGAAGCTGGAGACCATCTTAGCGTCGAGAGAGCATAATAGTCACTCTCAGCCCCGTCCCAGGTCAACGGGATGTCCTGCAAGTCGTCCTGGCTGCGCAGGAAGATATTGTAGTTTCTAATGTAGGCCAGCCATTTGCCGTCAGGTGATGCGCTTGTCTTGTTCGGATCGTTCTCTGCCGGCGGCGTGTCGTCGTACGGGCTCTGCGGATAGGTGCCCGGGTGCATGGCATTGCCTGTGCAGTCATAGCGTACAAGATCGCAACTCCAATGCGTATGCGCGAGATTGAAGGTAATCTTGCCACCCTTGTCGGCCAGCTCGAAACGGTCGAACGGAAGATCCTCGGGCCTATAGTTCTTGTGGCTCGCCCTGCTCAGCGCCGCCGCGAGGCGGGCTTGATCAAAAGCCGGCTGCTTTGAGCCTTCGCCGGCATCAACCAGCATGAACTGGTGCTTGCCTTGGGTCGTCCGCCGATAGACGAACGCCTCGCCCTCGCCGAGCCAGAACGGCACGTCGGGAACATTGACAGTAAGCCGGCTATATCGGTTCTCAATCGTGAGCGCCCGCTCGTAATCGGACCGCTCAACCGGCGCATTCACGACCTCGTCTACCAGGCCGTGCGCAGCTTTGCATTCCTGCTGAACCAACAGTGCAAGCATTAGGGCACCAACTTTGTACTTGATGATCAACCTCTCCTTTTGCATGCCGACACCGATCTGAGATTACTTCGCGGCATGCAATTCGCCATTTGGCTGACCTTGTTGCACGTTAAGCGACATGAAACTTGCACTCAGCCTCGAGGCAGAGCCGTATGGTACTCTGACGAACAATTCGCCGACATTGTCGCACCACTTCCACGCCGCTTGTGGTAAGCAGAATTTATGCCAACAAACTGATCCGCAAGCCCGCGGCTTTCTTGACCACGATGCCGTCAGCGCAACAAGATCGGTGGTGTTGAAACAAGGCGCGCATCAGGGGCCGAGCACAACACGCATGCTGCGCGTGACCACCTGAGGCAGATGACGCCAGTCCGCGAGCGAGCACCGCGTGTTCAAAATGAATGCGCCGTGAGAGCTAACAACGCGACGCCCGCCTCTTCCTTCGCCACGAACGCCGGCGTAGCTGCAGTTCATCAGATACCGGACGGCTCTTCCTCGCCAAAATCGCGCGCCCCGATCTCAACGCCTATCGACGATAGGCGCTAGGTGCCGCCGATCAGATGGATGACCTCGTCTGCATTGACATTTTATTGACCGGCCAGCGGTCCGGTGCAATTGACGGGCTGCCGACGATCAAGCCCGTGGCGACATCAGTGCAGATTACCCTACCCGGTGCCGTCGGGTCCGCTTCATCCAAGACTGCGATGTCGCAATCTCGACACGGCGACTGCGGTGCGCTGATGCGCAGCGGGGCGATAGTCATAGCCTCTCATACGCGCGCGTATCAGGACGCGAGAGTGGTTGGCGCAAGCGATTGTTCGCAAACGAAGACGCCTGCGTGCTGGTAATGAGATCAGGAGATCAATTGTGAATTCGCATTGAGACATCGCCTCAGAACTGCAACGGCGATCGCAAAGGCTGTGGACCATCCAGGAGATCACTACCTTCTAGTTAAGTGGCCAAATGCAGCCAACGAGAGCCCCCCTGTTCGTCGGCGCAGAACAGCCAGACGACGAATCCTAGTGCCGACCACTGCATGAGGGGCGAATGTCGCGGTCGTGGCCTCTCCAACCCATTCTCGCCGCAAGAGCCGACAGTATCATCTTCAGCTTCCATCCCGTCCATCCTGCATGGCCGGTTCGCGACGCGGACGTCTGGAACTCGACGACACGATGGGACGATTCACACGCGGGGTGGGGCCCATACGAGCTTCACCATGAACGAAGCCTCCCCGTGCACCATGCTATTAACCGGCACGCAGATTGCTGGGTGAGGAACAAGGAGCTGCCGCGAGAAAAGGCGGCCGCAGCGGACCATCTTCGGAGTCCCAATGAGGCTTATCCGATTTGACCTGGCTTTGATGCTGCTTGCACCTGAAGTCGCAGAAGCCATGAATCCCGGCGTCGGCGAACACTTCACATCGGCCCCTAACGCTGTGGCGCCGTTCGAGCCGATTGCCGACCACGAGGCGGTATCAAGCCCTGGGGGTACCCGACGCGTCTACAGCCAAACGACGCAAGCCACGCCAGTTCATCCGGCGGACAAACTGCGTCCGGCCAAGCCGGCTGAGGATTCCGCGATACTGGACGCCCGCCTTGCATGTGTGATCGGTCAGCGCTTCCGGCAGCGTTCGATCGCCACGTTCCTCGATGACAGGGAGATGCTCAAGATGCCGGCCGTCGTAACACCGTCGATCTGCAATGCTGCCGCGGCACCTTTTGGCCTCCTCGGGGCGGAAACGCCGCGCTGGCGCAAAACGGAGTGGATTTTCGCTAGCATGGTGATCATCACCTTTGCGGCCATTCTCGTCGTGATTTGATGGAAAGATACAGCATAGGCGCGGGCTCGTGAGAGAAGCAAAACCGGGCTACATCGAAGTCGCCTTCAACGGCGCCCCCGCAAGCATCCCGTTGGATGCGCGATTCAGCGTGCCGGCCAAGGGTGTCACGGCAATTTTCGGTCCGCCAGGGTGCGGCAAAACCACGCTCGCGCGCTGCATCGCCGGCGTCCAACGTCTGCCGGGTGGATTCTGCGGCATCGATGGTGAAATTTGGCAGGACGAAACGACGTTTCGGCCGCCTCATCTGCGTCCCGTCGCATATGTATTCCAGCGACCGATTCTTTTTTCTCATTTGTCTGTCAAGCACACCCTTCTGTACAACGCATCGAAATCGACATCGACAGTGATCGACTTTGATGGCGTGGTTCAGTTGCTCGATTTGGCGCCATTGCTGGACCGTTCGCCTTCACATCTTTCTGGCGCCGAGCGACAGCGACTTGCTCTAGGCAGCGCGCTACTAGCTCAACCGCGGCTACTTTTGCTGGACGACCCGCTCATTGTGCTCGACCGTGCCGCCAAGCGCGAGATTCTGCCATTTCTCGAGCGCATGCGTGAGGAGCTCACGTTGCCGATGATCTATGTTTGCCACGACATGGCCGACATCGAGCGCTTCGCCGATTATCTCGTCGTGATGAAAGATGGCATTGTGACTGCGGCCGGGCCGCTGCACGTCGTTCAGAGCAATCCAGCGCTTGCAGCGCGGGGCGAAGCGGCGGTTTGCGTTGATACCGTGGTCGGCGGCTATGACGGGCGCTATGGACTGGTCATCGTCCGCCTCAGAGGCGCGCGTCTGTTGATACCTGGGCCGCCGCTCAAACCTGGCGCGCAGCTACGGCTGCGCATCGCAGCTGCCGACGTCAGCATCGTGCGCGAAGCTCCGCGCGCAAGCTCCTTCCTGAATGTCTTTCCGGCACGCATCAAAGCCTCCCTGCCGTTCGACGAAGCTGAGGTCACGCTGGTTCTGGCGCTCGAAACTGGCCGCTCGGGCGTGCCGCTTTTGGCCCGCATCACACGCCGCTCCTTTGATGCATTAAGGCTCAGTAACGGAATGGACGTATTTGCCGAGGTCGCGCGAGCCTTGCCGGTCTCGCCCCCCGAGAGATTGCTCATAACGCCTGCGACATCGGTAGGAGGTCTTTCACAGCTGAGCGCGGACACACGAAGCGAGCGGAAATAGGACCACGACCATGATCGACAAGCTTGATAATATCGATCCGACAGATGTGGCAGCGATTCTCTACCAGCCAGAAGACGACGCCGACAAGCTGCTTGCCGATTTCGTCCAGGATCTCGCGCGGCATCACGTACGCGTCGGCGGCCTCGTCCAGCGACACTTCAGGAATGCAAGCGGCACGCACGTTATCCTCGCAGTCGACGTTGCGACAGGGCGACAGATCTCGATTTCCCAGCTGCTCGGCAGCGCGGCGGCATCCTGTAAGCTCGATCCAAACGGACTAGCCGAGGCCGCAGTTGTCGTTTCCCAGGCGCTTCGCGACAAGATCGATCTCCTCGTGATCAGCAAATTCGCCAAACAAGAAGCCGCTGGCCGCGGCCTGCGCGCTGAATTCGTTGACGCGATCACTCGGGGTGTGCCGCTTCTGACAGCGGTTCCAAGAAAATGCCTTGCCGACTGGAGAGCTTTTACCGGTGATGTTGGCACGCTGCTACATTGCGATCGCCAAGCCGTAGAGAAATGGTGGTGCGACGTCGCCACTCGCTTGGCGCGGCGCCACGCCTTCAGCCCGAGCTGGGGCTATTTTGGGACGATGATACCGGATAGCTTGATGACGGCTGCGAGAATATCGCCAGCGTCGACACAGCCATCGCCGGTCGGGCTCCTTCGCTTCCCACGAAAACAGCCTTAGCTTCGGCGGCCGTTTCACACCGTGAACTACCGTGATGCTCTGCGAGGGCGCGGCGGATCCATTCTCGGTCGCCACTTAGACGTCTCAACCAGCGGATCAATTGCTGGTCGAAGCATTTGGCTGCGACTTTTGCACTGCGGCGCCCCACTCATCACTTACGCGGCGCGCACACGGCGTTCCAAGCGATCAAGCATCTCGTATCCAGACAGCATGATTGGCGGTGGATGTATGAGCCATCAGACCTCAGGATCAATGTCTGCAGCCAGGCCGCTGGTCAATTGGGACAATCCGAACTTGAGAACGGATGGCATGTCGCTTGCTTCACCAGTGATGGCACAACTTACGCAAAGCAAACTTGTGAGGTCAGCATGCTCGGAATTGGAAGTCAGTTGCCGCCGTTCGAAATCACGGGCGTGAAGCCCGGCTTTCAGGCGCAAGAAGAAGACGGACGCAGCGCATTCGAGACGCTGACCGAAACAAGCTTTCCAGAGAAATGGAAGATCATCTTTTTCTACCCCAAAGATTTCACGTTCGTCTGTCCGACCGAGATCGCCGAGTTCGGCCGACTGTCCAAGGAGTTCGCCGATCGCGATGCTGTTGTACTGGGTGGTTCGACTGACAATGAGTTCTGTAAGCTCGCCTGGCGACGTTCGCATGCGGACCTGCACAATCTACCGATTTGGCAGTTTGCGGACACCAAAGGGACCTTAGTCGATGGCCTTGGCGTGCGTTCGCCCGAGGGCGTCGCTTACCGCTACACCTTTATCGTCGATCCCGACAACACAATCCAACACGTCTATGCGACCAATCTCAATGTCGGGCGCAGCCCCAAGGACACGCTCCGCGTACTGGACGCGCTGCAAACCGACGAACTCTGTGCCTGCAACCGCGAGGTCGGCGGCGAAACCCTGAAGGTTGCGTGAGGCAGCATGTCGTCAATTGAGCAGTTGAATGAGACGATCCCCGATTTCGCCAAGGACGTCAGGCTTAACCTGGCGTCCTTGCTGGGCGATGATACGCTGTCGCCGCAGCGACAATACGGCCTGCTGCTGGCGACTGCGATTGCCACTCGCAATGCAGCCCTGATTGCCGCGATCGAAGCGGCAGCCGCTGCCGTGATGGCACCTGCCGCGATTGCCGCAGCGAAATCCGCAGCCTCTGTGATGGCGATGAACAACGTCTACTACCGATTCGTTCACCTCGTATCCAACCCGGAATACAAGAGCATGCCGCCACGACTGCGCATGAACGTGATCGGCAATCCTGGTGTTGACAAGTCCGATTTCGAGCTGTGGTCTTTGGCGGTCTCGGCCATAAACGGCTGCGGTGCCTGTGTCGACGCTCACGAGAAGACGCTGCGGGCTGAGGGCGTCAGTTCCGGAGTGATCCAGACTGCCGTGCGCTTTGCTGCGATTGTGCAATCAGTGGCGGTTGCGATCGAGGCCGCCGGGCTCGCCCCCTCGAAGGCGAAGGGTTGATTTCCTTTGCGCGTCATCGGTTGTGGCGCCACTCAACGGCGCTACGACCATTCCTTCGCCAATCCTAAGCGCGTGTAGTATTCTCAAGCTGTCTTACCGCGCGTCCCCTCGGGTGCGCGCTCGTTCGAACTTCACCCTCCGTGCGGACGAGCAGGAATGCGCCACAAAGTGCCCTGCTTTATGGCGATCACACCGCGGGCCCTTCGTTGCACTCTCACCCAAACTTGAACAGCACGCCGTACCCGCCGCGCGGATGGCTCCATTTGATGTCGCCGGTAGGTTCAGCGATCACGCGACAGGTGCCGCACTCGATGCAGCCGTCGACGGTTATCTCAACTTGGCCATTGTCGTTGAGTTCGTAGCATCGCGCAGGGCAGACTTTCAAAAGCGCAAGTAGCTGCGGCGACGGCGTCGTGTGTTCGCGCACGGTGACGTGAGGGTGACCGACATCGACAAGATAGCGGTTGTAGTACAGCTTGTCTTCGACGCGCACTGAGGGCTCGACATTCATGTTTTGACCTTCCAATTGCAGGACTTCACACCGTTGTCGCTCAGCGCCAGGCTCGAGCAAAACGACACGCATCTCCGAACAGACCTGTCCATGAACGCGCCTTGACGAAGGATTTCAGGGTCGCCTTCTCCTTCTCAACTTTCGGCGTACCATCGACGCGTACAAAGTTCTGCAGCGCCTTGGAGATGAGCTGCGGATAGGTAAGAAAGAAGTTTTGCGAATGAGTGTGCATCAGCGTCGGCATGTCTTTGTACTTCTTGAGGTCTTTGATGACGAAGGACTCGTCCAGCATCTTCTTGTAGAGCGACAGATTTTTCGTGGACATCGGCTCGCGGCGCGATTTCACCTGGGCGATCGCTTCGGCCGCGATGCGGCCTGAGGTCATCGCAAGATTGGAGCCTTCGCGATGAATGGCATTGTTGAGCTGTGCCGCGTCCCCCACCACCACCCAACCCTCACCGTAGAGCTGCGGGATTGCTTTGTAACCGCCTTCGGGAATGAGATGCGCCGCATATTCCTTGACTTCGGAACCTGCGATCAGCGGCGCCACGGACGGATGTTGCTTGAAATGGTCGAGCATGCCGTAGGGCGTCTGGCCGGTGCGCTGGAAATCGGCGACGAGACAGCCGATGCCGAGCGAAATGCACTCCTTGTTGGCATAAATGAAACCCATTCCGGTCATGCCGCGGGATATGGTACCGGCCGCCTCGATCACGACGCCTTCGTCGCCCTTGAGATTGAACCGCGCCTCGATAGTCTCGCGAGGCAGAAAGTGCATTTCCTTGACCGCGAGCGCAACCTTATCCGGCGTTGGCCGTGAGCGCAGACCCGCTCGCGTGCCGAGCAGGCCATTGACACCCTCGGCCAGCACGACGACGTCGGCGTGTATTTCGCCGTCGCGGCGATCTGTACGAACTCCGACGATTCTCTCATGGTCGTCCCGTACGAGTTCGGTGACTGTGGTCTCGCACAGCACGGTCGCGCCCGCCTCCCGCACCTTTGAGGAGAACCATTTGTCAAACTGCGCGCGTATGATCGTGTATCGGTTGGGCCGCTCCTCGTTGAAGTCATCCGAGCGGTAGTGCATCCCGACATGGGAGCGATCGTCCATCATCCAGAAACGCTGTTCGACCAGATGGCGTTCCAGCGGAGCCTCCTCGCGAAACTCGGGGATCAGCTTTTCCATCATGTCGGCATAGAAAATTGCGCCCTGCACATTCTTCGATCCGGGATATTCACCCCGCTCGAGCTGTAGCACCTTCAGGCCGCGCTTTGCCATCGTCAACGCCGCCGCGTTGCCGGCCATACCGGCTCCAACAACGATCGCGTCGAACCTCTCTTCAATCATCACATCATCTCCTCTAGACCGCGATGCGGGCTCGCGAATTCGGCAAAAGCCTGGCGCGAAATGCTGCCGTCAGCGACGGGAGCAACTGCATGGCGTCACTGACGATCGCGACGTGGGCGAAGTCGAGGATCGGCGCATTCTTGTCGGTATTGATGGCGACGATCAGGTCCGCGCCCTCCACGCCGACCCTGTGCTGGATCGCGCCGGAAATGCCGGCCGCAATATAGAGCTTTGGCCGAATGGTCTTGCCCGTCTGGCCGATCTGCCGATCAGACGTCACCCACCCCTTTTGCACCAGAGGACGCGAGCAGCCAAACTCGGCGCCAAGCAGAGCCGCCAGTTCGCGCACCAGCCGAAAATTCTCGGGCGATCCCAGTCCCAAGCCGCCGGCTACAACGACATCGGCATAGGCTAGATTGGACGTTTCGGAATCTCGGTCGGGAATGAATGTCAGCACTTTCGTGACGATATCGTCTTCAACGAGGCCCAGCGGATGGATAATAATGCGAGCGGCATCGCGTACGATGCGCTCGGGCATCGGCATGACGCGCGGGCGGACGGTTGCCATCTGCGGACGATAGTTCAAGGTATAGATCGTGCACAGCAGCGAGCCGCCAAAGGTCGGACGCGTCGCCGCAAGCGAACCATCGGCGTCGACGTCGAGGGCGGTGCAGTCGGCGGTGAGCCCTGTCGACAAGGTGGTCGCCACCGAACCTGCAAGATCGCGACCGAGTGTCGTCGCGCCCAACAGCAGAATTTCAGGCTTGTAGGTGTTGACGAGTTCGGTTAGCGCTTTCGTATAGGATTCGTTGCGGTAATTCGACAGAACATTATCGCTCACGAGATAGGCCAGATCGGCTCCATAGCAAAATGACTCCAGCGCGGCGTTGCGCGTCGGCTGCCCTTCCGGACCGATAACGACCGCGGCGAGATTCACCCTCAGCCTGTCAGCAAGCCTGCGCCCCGCACCCATGAGCTCCCAGGAAACCGGATGCACCTGGCCTCGCTCCTGCTCGACGAACACCCAGACATGCTTGTATGCCTTAAAGTGCTCCGGCAGCTCTTTTTTGGCCGCCGCGCGGCCGGCCGCCGTCGGCGCGGCCGCTTTGGTGACATTGCTCATGCTTTAAATTCCCCTCAATAATACGGGCGCCCGCGCCACAGGATCGCTTTCCACTTCGGTTGGCTAGGATCACCTTTGATCAGCAGGTGGCCGGCTGCTCGGTGGTCCTGTCTGCTCGGTGCGGCCCAATCGCGCAACGAGAGACGTCGCCTGGGGTGAGCGTACCTGGCGTGTCAGATTCCGAGAGCGCCACGACACAGGTTTCCTGCGCACTCTATTCGACCAGCGCCAGCGAGGCGGCGAGGCCGCGTCGATCGCTCTGTCCGACCCTCTCCATGCTCGAGTACGCGGCTCCGCTTGCTGCGCAATAGCTACACTTCGCTTTCGACCTAGCGGTCCACATTGGCTGTGACAAGCAGGGTTATTTTGCCACCACATTGTCATGCGATCCGTGTTTAGCCTCCAGCGCCCGTGGGCCAACATGCGCCCCTTCTCCAGGCCAATATTGCTATCGGCCGCGGGGTAGATGTGCGCAAAATCGGGCACCAACTTGAAGCGATGCATACCTTCCCTGGCTGCAGCGTGGACGGACGACTTACCCATTGACCACCATTTTGCGCTCGATACCGGCTTCAATCGCATTCGGATGGCACTGCGTGAGCATGAGCCACGAGATGATGCCGCAGCTCTCGGCAGGCAGTAGAATTAACGTGAAAGCTTTTCCTTCAAGTCTCATCTTGGACGGCTACCATTTGTCGACATCGATGACAGGATCGGCACCACAACAGCAAGTGTCGTACCAGTTGCAAGAACCAAGAAAAGGCGGGCGGAAGCAACGAGTTGGGAGACACCTAGAATGGCTGCTAACACCCAGGGCATGGCCAGTCCGAACATGGGTCGGGAATACGACAGCGCGCTCGAACCATAATTGTAGGCAGTTGATCTGGATGAAGAGAAAGACTGCACGAGGGGCTGCCACGACGCCATTCGGGACAAACCTCGCTGCGGTGAAGCGCAAGATCACTTCAGCTCGCTCAATGGGACAAAGGCCTTCGGCTTGTCATGCTCCGTGGCCGCATCCTTCAAAGCCTTAAATACTCGCTCGTCGATTGGCGACGATGCCACGAAGTCGGCATAGGCCTGCTCCAGCATCGCTTTGCAACGAGCTCTGATGTCCGGCTCCGCGGCACCAGCGAATTGCTCCTTGGCAAAATATTGTCCCATGCGCTTTAGGATGTGAAGGCGCGCGACATTGACGATCCTGGGATCGTACTCGACGTCTAGCAGCAAAAAAAATTCTTCCGCTGACGAGGCCTTGCTGAGCCGGTCCAGGATACCGGCTGCTGGGTGCGAGTTACTCATCCAAAATCTCCTTTTGAACTTGCTTGTGGACATTCGGCGAAAACGCGGCAGTGCCCGGTGATCCTGCTGCAGCCCCGACCTCGTACAACCAAACGGAGGCAGGCCGTCGTCGTTGCTGCCGATCAGCTAACAGTCCTGTCCTCGCGGCGCCTGGCTTTAGAATGGTCTGCGCAAACGTTGCTGGGCAGGCCTCTTCACGCGGGGCGGGGCGCCAAGCTTCCGCACACTTCGCGCCAGATCGCCGCGACTGCTTCGCGCTCGACTGGTAGCTTGTGCTCGATGGCATGCCTGCGGACTTGCGACAGGATCTGTCTAGCCTGATCGGCGCTGGCGACGAGCTGTAATTCAGTGAGTAACGCAGTGATCGCCGAGAGCCCAGAATGCTTGCCGATCACAAAACGGTTGCAGCGCCCAAGCAGAGCCGGATCAAGCGACTGGTAGGTGCGTTGATCCTTTAACAGGCCATCCACATGAATGCCCGATTCGTGCGTAAACACATGCTCTCCGACGATGGCCTTGTTCAGAGGAATCGCACGTGCGGCTGCGGCTGCAACCACCACGGCGACGTTCTCGAGTTCCGGCAATATGATGCCGGTCTCGCAGCCATAGAGCTGCTTGAGCGCGACTGCGACTTCTTCGAGCGGTGCATTTCCGGCCCGTTCGCCGAGGCCGATAACGGTTACCGACGCGTGGCTCGCGCCAGCCTTGATGGCAGAGAGCGTATTGGCGGTTGCGAGGCCGAGATCGTCGTGACCATGAAACTCGAGTTCGAGATCCGTGGTCGCACGCAAACTTCCGACCAGCGCAAAGGTTGTGTCCGGGTCGAGTACACTAAGCGTATCGGCAATACGAAATCGACGCGCTCCCGCCGCTCTTGCCGCAGCTATCAGTCTAATGAGAAAATCGATATCGGCGCGGGAGGAGTCCTCGCCGCCGACGGCGACCTCAAGTCCCCGCTCACGCGCATAATCTACCACTCGCTTCACTTGTTCCAGCGCCAGATCGCGACGACCGCCAAGCTTGGCCGCGATCTGTACATCGGAACTCGGGATCGACATATTGACCATGGACACCTTCGCTTCGATCGCCGCGTCGATGTCTGCTTCCCGCATCCGGCACCAGCCTATGGTGGTCAGTGGAAGCTCTGCTTCGACGACAGCGCGGATGGCGGCGATCTCCTCCTTGCCCATCGCGGGCGTTCCCGCCTCGATCTCCGTCACGCCGGCCCGGGCCAACGCCTGCGCGATCGCCAGCTTTTCTTCTGTGGTGAACGCAACGCCGGGCGCCTGCTCGCCGTCACGTAACGTCGTATCGTTGAGCACAGTCGGCTTGGCGCGCGCCTGCTCGGGCCAAGACTGTTTGGTGGTGGCGGCCATCACGAAAGGGCTCCTTATTGTTCTTTGATCCACCTACGCTTCAGCAACCCGCGTGCCAGCCCGCCATCCCTGGCAACCCATTGAAAAACGCAGTCTTCCTCGGCTAGCTTCCTTCAAATGATTTGTCGCAAACGCGACAGATTTAGGAAGCGGACGCCTCACCTTGCCTCTTGCCACGCTGGCTCGAAAGCTAACCCGGTTGTGGCACGCCGGGATGCAGGAATGGTCGCGGAGCCCTTGCGGCTTGCCACCTTGGACTCATCGTCGCATCGAAACGGCGTGAGCCGCGCCCTTCGACTCCTGCGGAGGTCGCCAAAGCCCGTGAGGCGTTCTCAGATGACTGTGAGATCGACGATCCTTGTGACAACTCAAATGGGCCAGTCGCCGCTGACGTCCGGGCGAGCCGCCTGCGACAGAAGGTCGCGGCGGCGCTCGGCCATCCGGCTCTCGCCGCCCTCTTCGCCGAAACAGAGATTGAAGTCGTCACATTGCGTGCACACGGGCGTTGTGCACATGGCGAGACCTTCGTCCTCGCACAGCGAGCGGTAGAAGAAGCGCTTCCAGCGCATATTGTTGATATTGCGCGCGGCGAGCGGCGAGAAGTGGCGGCTTAGCAGCCGAGAGAGTTCGCCACGATTGCGTAATCCGAGATCTTCCCACAGGTGATCTGGCTCTATGGCGCGGCGCGCGATCATCGCGGCCAGCCAGCCGCCGATATGCCCTTCCGTCGAGCGTTGCTTGAGCAAGAGATCGCGCACCATCGCTATCTCGTCATTCTCATCGCACTTAAACGCCAGGAGCTGCTCCGAGATATTGACCTCAACCGATGGAAATTGCTGCGCCAGCAGGGTCGCCAGCTGGTGGCCGGACAGGCCGGCCTTCTCGGGAAGCGGGCCACCATCCATCGAGGCGGCCGCCAGGATTGACGCCAGGATATGGCAATCGAAACTGCTGTCGGTCGCAATGTCGGCATCTTCAGGAGACACGCCAGTGAGCGCTCGGTAGGTCGCAATTCCTCTTTGCACCTTGCTGCTCGCGTCGACGGCGCAAGAAGCCATAAGCGGAAGGAAGTGCGCTTCTGGCATGATGTCTTGGGTTCCCGCAGCTGTCACGTTTGCCCCGCTCCACTCTGGCTGTCAGATAATCGTCAGAACGCCGGTCTCCCCGGATGGGGGGTGAGGGAGACCGGCATCCGTCGCGCGCCTTCACAAGGCCGCGACCCGCGACCTTTACGAGGCCGCGAGTTCGGCGGCGGTCTTGCCGACGATGGATTCGTCGACGGGCTTCATTATGCCATGCTCCATCAGCATGTCCTCGAGCTCGTCCATGGAGATCGGGGTCGGAATGATGCCTTTGCCGCCATTGTTGTGAACCTTGGTCGCCAGATTGCGATAATGATCGGCCTGCTGCGAATCGGGCGCATACTCCAGCACCGTCATGCGCCGTAGCTCGGCATGCTGCACCACATTGTCGCGCGGCACGAAGTAGATCAGCTGAGTGCCTAACTTCTTGGCCAGCGCCTCCGCCAGTTCGAGCTCCTTATCGGTCTGCCGCTCGTTGCAGATCAGGCCGCCCAGCCGCACGCCGCCAGAGTTTGCGTATTTCAGGATGCCTTTGGAGATATTGTTCGCGGCATACATTGCCATCATTTCTCCAGACATCACGATATAGATCTCCTGCGCTTTGTTTTCGCGGATCGGCATCGCAAAGCCACCACAAACGACGTCGCCGAGCACGTCGTATGAGACATAGTCAATGTTCTCATAGGCGCCGTTCTCCTCCAGGAAATTGATCGAGGTGATGACGCCGCGGCCGGCGCAGCCGACACCCGGCTCAGGACCACCGGACTCCACGCAGCGGATGTCCTTGTAGCCGACCTTCATCACGTCCTCGAGTTCGAGGTCTTCCACGCTGCCAGCGCTCGCTGCAAGGCTCAAAATCGTGTCCTGCGCCTTGGCGTGCAGGATGAGGCGGGTCGAGTCCGCCTTAGGATCGCATCCCACGATCAGGATTTTCTGGCCCATCTCGGCCAGTGCCGCCAACGTATTCTGGGAAGTGGTCGACTTGCCGATGCCGCCCTTTCCGTAGAACGCGATTTGTCTCAGTGAAGACATGTTGTTCTCCATCAACCGATTTGCCAAAAGTTGCGTGCTTCCGACACGCGAGCTTGTTTCTCTCTCAGAAACGGGGCACACGGGTTCAAGGGAAGGAGCGCATCGCTCGTCTTACGCGTCGGCGTGCACCCAGCCCTCACTCAGTGTTGCTGCAGCTCAACAGCAATCGCCATGCCAACACTGTCCGCGCTTATTAAGCTTCTGATTACGCTCTAGAAAGCCAACGAAACGCTGAGCGACCCCAGGGAGATTTGCACCGGACAGGATCTGCGCGGCTGTCAGAAAACGAACAACGGCCACACCCATCAACCGGAAAACGCCGGTTTGGCATGATCTGGTCCGATTTCCTCAACTGGAACGGGACTTGCTCCTCTTCTTGCAAGAAGGTGGCGGCAATTTGCGGAGAGCAATATGCAGATCGAGGTCACAACCTCTAAGGCAAGTGGCCGGCGATGGGGTTCGTGGTCGAGGATGACGAGATCAATTGTGCGGCTGACCTCCCGATTGATCCATCTCATCAGATCGGCGCGCATAGCTTAATGGCAGCAAGAAGCTGCTTTACAAGGGCCCTGCAGGTCGAAGCTAAATGAGGTCCAGCTCTGCGCCGATCGTTCAGCTCAGCTTACCGACATAGGTATACCATGGCGACAATCCTCTTTTATCAGAAGCCCGGCTGCGTAAGCAATGCGCGTCAGATGCTGGCGCTGAAGGCCGCTGGCCATGATGTGATAGCCAAGGACATATTGAAGGAGCCGTGGGCTGCGGAGCAATTGCGACGCTTCTTCAACAATATGCCGATCGCATCCTGGTTCAACCGAGCCGCACCTCGTATCAAGTCGGGCGAAGTCAATCCTGACGCGGTCGACGCAGCGAGTGCACTCGCGTTGATGCTTGCAGATCCACTCCTGATCAGGCGCCCGCTAATCAACGTCGATGGCTCTCGATGCGCCGGATGTGATCATGAATCTGTGCTGTCGCTGCTTGGCCGGGACACGCCAGATGGCCTTGAGGGATGCTACCAGGAACAAAAGAGCACGCACTGTCCGTAAATGTGAGGATGCGATCGATCATAATACCATGCCGCCAACCAATGGAACAACGTCCCTCCCACTTCCGGCTTTTTCAATATGACCGACGGCAGTTCGCTGAGAACGCCGACGTACGTGGCTCTTCGTAACCAGCGGCGCTCAGATTTGCTCGGTTTGAATATGACCTTTCCGTCGCCAGCGATATATGACACCGCCCAGTTCGACCGCGTTTATTGCGCATGATTCCTGCAGCCTGCGTTTGGTCGGAGCTTCAAGCCGAGATACGGGCTTATTGAATAGATTCGGCTCAGACAGAACATTGAACTGAATAACGATCCGCACGGAACAGCGACGCTTCGTGATCCTTATGCAACGTGGCTGCATAATTGCGCTACGCCGTCTCGCCATTTGATCAGCATCAAATCTTTCGTCGTCCTCCATGTGTGACAGAGATCTCGCGCGACTTTGCGCGCGAACTTTGGAATGGAGAATTCGATGAGGACAAAAACAATTCTGACGACGGCATCGCTCCTTGCGCTCACGTGTCCGTTGGCCAGCATCTCGGTACAGGCCGCGGACCTGGCGCGGGCCCCGATCTACTACAAAGCACCTCAAATCGAACCCTTCAATCCGTGGATGATCCGCCTGCGCGTGCTGGGCGTTTTGCCGGATACCGCAGGCAGCTCCGTCAATGTCGCCGGGGCGCCGCTGCTGTCCTCGCCCGCTTCCGGCCTATCGATCAGCGACCAAGCGGTACCGGAGCTCGATATCACCTATTTTTTCACAAACAACGTTGCCGCCGAACTCATTCTCGGCGTGACCCGCCATCACATCAGCGGCACCGGCACGCTAAATGGCCTGGATATCGGCAAAGCTTGGCTGTTGCCGCCAACACTGACACTGCAATATCACTTCACCGATTTCGGCCCGTTCAAGCCCTACATCGGCGCGGGCATCAACTACACCGTATTCTTCAAGCAATCGGCAGCCAATACGTCGCTCGCCGGCCTTGCGGTGACGGATTTGCACATCGGCAACCAGTTCGGCGCTGCGGTCCAATTCGGCTTCGATTACATGCTTGACCGCCATTGGGGCCTCAACTTCGACGTGAAGAAGTTGTGGTTGCGGCCGGATTATACGGCGACCGTAAACAATGCGATCGCCGTCACCGGCCGCGCCAATATCGACCCATGGCTCGTCAGCGGCGGCGTCACTTACAAGTTCTGAAGCTAGACACACGCTTCAGTGAACTTTCGGACGCGCCGAATCGTCGGGTGCGTCTCCCCCCGCTGTAGTGCAGTCCAAAGGTGAGCGAGATGATGTATAAAAGATACGTCGTCTCGCCGAAGGCCGGGAGCCATTCGCAGCATTGCACTCGCTGCGGACTACGAACGTGGCGGTAAGCTGTGGAACACAAACAGATCGAACCAATAGCGATTCAAATGATCCTGCTCGTGTTTATCGGCGATAGCAGAAGCGGCTGCTCGCTTATCAGAGCCTAGAATTCAAGCCGGCACGCTACCGTGTGAAAATGACCGCCTTGCGAGAACTTGAGTTCATGGCTCTTCGACTGCGATCATGAGCAAGACTCAATCGAGCCTCCCTCCAATCGAATGTTGCGGACAGGGCCATAGCGACGGGTCAGTCGTCCGCCGCTGCGCACGTACTGGAAGCATTAGGGCACCGGTCATCGTCAACTGTTCCGAGATGCCAGCTATTGGCCGGATAGGCCAGCCACGTTTGATACCCCGGGACGAGCGGCGCTAAAGCGAGGCCTTTAGCTTCGCCTCAGCACCATCACAAGGCGGTCGACACGTTTGCCCTGCTTGAGATGGGATTCTACGATTTCATCAACGTCTTCAGGAGTGGTGGCGCGATACCAGACTCCGTCAGGATAGACAACCATCAAGGGACCGGAGTTACAAAAGCCAAGGCAGCCCGCCACCGTGAAACCGACATCGGTGAGGCCTTGGGCTTCAATTGCCTTACCCAACCGATCCCAGAGGGCCTGCGCCCCAGAAGCGCCGCAGCTGCCATGCGGATGATTCGGCGGACGCTGCGTGTGGCAGGCAAAGACGTGATGTCTATAAAGTTGAGGAAGCTCGAATTCAGTTTCTGCGTTCATGCGCCTATCCTGCAATCAACGGGCTTCGTCATCTGAAAGAGACAATATCCGAGCGTATCCGCTCAAACAATCTACTCTTCAGTCGAACGCCGCATCGACCAATTGATGCTACTAATTCCCACTCGAGCTTGCGAAAGCAGGCGAAATGAGCGGGCGACATAATGATGATTATCGCTGAATCAGCGACAGATTCTCGGCATCTGTTTCACCCTCGCGATACTCTTCCTCCGTATCACTTACGCAACCACCAACCTCTTCAAGCAAGTTCCGCACCAGATGCGTGGCACTCATTTCTGCAATCGCTCTCATTCTCCACGCCGGCGCGTATGCCAAGGTTGCGACAATGTCGCGCTCCACTGTTTCGTGCATGACAAGTGTCGCATCGCGCTTGACACTCTGCCGCTTCCGCCTTTTGCATTTCGAGTTCGCACGCAAAATCGCCGGGCCACCCGCACGTGCCCGCTCATGCGTTCGACCTTGGCCGCCGCCGTCGGCTGTCCATCGTGGCGGCACTCGCTAAGGGCATCGCATGAACGGAAGCGTGGAATTGCAATTGCTACGCCCGCTTCGGCGACCGTCCAAGGATCGCGACACAGGATCGTCATTCCTCCAGACCAAACGGTCCTGTCAGTCTGGGTCCCCCCATTTCACCCAGCCCAGACGATGCCCTCGGCGAACTTGTAACTGCCGAGGGCATTTCCTCCTTCGCGAAGATATTGTATTCAGCGGGGGCAATGGCCTGCTGGCTTGATTTGGTGAGCTAGCGCCGAATCACCTCGTTGGTACCGCCCAAGATCGCGGTTGCATGCCCGGGATACGACGGGCCGCCTGTTTGCCCCTCAAGTTCAAAGGCATTGACGCGCGGCCGCGCCAGCACTCACAAGTACGATGACATTATTCGGTGGCAACGCGCCGGGGCAGCAACTTGAGCAACGGCCAAGTGATACGCCTGTTAATCGGGATGGATCGTTATATCCATGGTTTCGTCGCTGTCCTCAAACGCATTGGAAAACCGATCGTCCTCCAGCAGCTTGACGCCACAAAGGCAGACGTCACCTTCGATAACGGCGAGCGCAACCGGCTCAAGCGCTTGTCCATTGCACGGACCATCGATGCACAACCCAGTGTCGATCTCAAATCTCGCACCGTGCCGTCCGCATCTAAGAAAGGAGCGATCGGAGGAGAAAAACTCGCCGGAGCCGATGTTGAGCCATACGCTGTCATGAGGACAACGATTGACGTACCCTAGATAGTCGTCGCCGAAAGTGCGAACCACGACAATTGGAAAAGGCCGGCTCTCGCCGCTGTCGTCGATCCGCGACAAGCTAAAGCCCCTGGCGTTACTCCGCTCGATGGCGTCGGCCGGACACACGGCGAACACCTCGATCTGATCACCGATCGGGCCGATCATCCCTTTGCTCATCCGGGCCTCACAGTTTCCTGTTTGAAGGCTTCGACCGCTGCCCGGGCCAGGCGAAAAGCGCCGCGGCCACGTGCAAGCGGCCGATAGGTCGATCCAGCGCGGGTGCTGAGAACATCAAACCATTGGGTCGGCGTGAGCTTCGCTGGGCGCTCGCTGATTTGGATCACCCTCCCGTTCGGAGCGAAGCGGACGTGAATGATGACTTGTTGCGAGTTCATAGCAATCCCGTATTTGGCCGACTTTAAAGACCCGAGCTTGGCGCGCCTCGACCGCGGCTTGGAGACCGCGCCTCGCTACCTGCAAGCAGGTCTTCTTCGCGCGCGGGCCGGTCCTCGCTCGCCTTGCTCATCTCGCGCAATGTCACAAAAGTCGCATCATCGCCGTTCAATCGTCCTCCTTCCATGTGGTGGATGACGCACGCTCAGTAGATCGCTGCCCCTGCGCCCACGTTGACCGACGCATCTTTCATGGTCTCGACAATAAACTCGATCTTGTTATTCGTGAGATGGGTGTGAAACGGAAGGACCAGAGCGCGATCGGCGATCTTTTCCGCAACCAGGAAATCGCCACGTCGATAGCCGAGCTCAAAATAGTGGCGTTGCAAGTGCAGCGGATGGCTATAGGCGGCGGATTCAATTCGAGCGGCGCGCAGATCATCGACGATGGCATCGCGGCTGGATCGAGTGAAGCGTGTCCCGAGATGGACGAGATAGAGCAACCAGTTCACCTCGGTCACATGGGGACCAACATAAGGCGGCTTGATGCCCTCAAATGATTGCATATGCGCGTTGTAGAGCTGATCTACCAGCCGACGACGCTCCAGGATTTCATCGAGACGCTTGAGCTGCGCCAGCCCCAAGGCGGCCGTGAGATCACTCATGCCGGCCTAGTATGGTGCTGTGGCACCGACGATCACTGAGGAACGCTCGTCCAGGCAGTGGGCGCGATAGCGACGCAAGCCAACCGCGATCTCGATATCGTCCGTTACCATCATTGCGCCTTCGCCACAGCTTAGAGCCGAGGGCTGGGCAAAGTCGAACACCGCCAGATCGCCAAACCGGCCGACGAGCTCGCCCTTGTAGCGCGATCCGATTGCTTCGGTGGAATCCTCCAAAAGCGCCAGATGATGGCGCTGCGCGATCGCCCGCAGTTCAGACCACCGCGCGGGGTGACCATTGGGATTGCCGGCGACAATCGCCCGCGTGTTGGCCGTAATGCGCTCTTCGGCTTTCTCTGGGACCAGGGTTCCCGACCAATAGTCAATGTCAGCAAACACCGCCCGTGCGCCCGCAAGACCGATCGCATGGACCGTCTCGCGAAAGGAATAGGGCGAGGCGATGACCTCCTGCCCTGGCCCGATGTCGAGCGCCTTGAGCGCCAGCAGGAGCCCGATGGTGCCGCTCGAGACCGCAACGGCATATTTGCGGCCAAGATAGGCTGCAAAAGCCTGCTCGAACGCCTCAGTGCCCCACCCATTGGAGATCTGCGGTGAGCACAGAACCGTTTCCACGGCGGAGAGCTCGGCGAAGCTGATATCGGGATCAGACAGTGGAATGAAGGATGTATTTGCCTCCATCCTCTCCGCGCCATCAAGCCGATGGTCTGCGAATTCAATGCCACTCACCGGGCAACATTCCTTTTTGCCAATACGACGCCGGTTGCCCGCCCCGGATCCGCTGTAATCTGCACGCAGTGATCCGACCCATCGAGCAAATGCAAGTCAAAGTGAGGAAACTGCCGGAACGGCCGATCCGCCACATCCGACGCATCGCAGCGCACGCACGCAAGCTGCGGAAAGCGGCGCCGCAGCTCGATAAACGGGCCTGCGTCAGGGACATCAGCCGCAAGTAGCCGTTCGATTTCGATCAGTTCCTCCGCTGTGAGCGCCATCATGGCTCCTCTATCACTCGTCAAAGGCGGTCGTCATTGCCAGAACAGACGCTCCGGATCTGCGTCCAATTCATCGATTGCTGAAGTCAGGCGGTGGTAAAGGCTGTAAAACTCCCAGATCCCTCGCGCGTGATCCTTGCAAAACAGCTTCCAAATCCCACTCACCGCATCATATAGAATTAGCGCGACATCAACGAGACCGCCATCCTTGTCGATATTGCGCGAGCAACAGGGACTCTCGATCAGATAGCCACCCCTCACCGGCGTCACATTCGGCGAGACGTAGAGATAGCGCTTGCGCGAGCTCAAGCCGCGCTCGATCCGCTTGCGATCGACCTCGTTTGGGTGAGGGACCAGCCCGGTCTTTACCTTCCTCATCAGCGCGGCAGTCATCGCGAAAGCTCCCCTTCAGAGCACCGTGATTTCTTCTTCGAGACAGCCAATGAGCAGCTGCTCACCAAAATCAACAGTATAGATCGGCACGTCCGCTTCGGTATGGATAGCGACCCCGACGATTTCGCCGGTTGCTCCGGCGCCGAGAACGAGCCCCTCCGGTTCCGTATTGGGAAACGAACCATCGTTGATGAGATCGACTACGGCTTTAACGCGCTGGCCCCGCCGATACTTCGGAAAGCGGACCTCAGTCATGACACAACCTCTTCCGGCAATGGCAAATCATCGATCTCCTCGCCGGCGTCCACCGGCTCAAGCTCCTTGCGCTTCATGCCAACGCGATAGCCGCTTTCCAGAAACTCGACGCCGTAGATGTAGAATTGCTGCAGGAACGTGCCGATCGAAACGACGTAACCCACGTCGCCCTTCTTGACCAAAATCTCGCCAATCTCCTTGCCGCGATAGGTGCCATCATTGCGGATGGTGCGATTGGCTCGCACCTTCTCGCTAAAGCCGAAGACAGGCGGCCCGCTGAGCTCGATCACGTCGCTGTCGCGGACGATTTTATTCATGCAGCTCTCCCTCAAACGCTGCCATACCCGCGCGAGCGAGGTCCTGCATCGATTTGTCCTCATCCTCGAAGACGCTTGGCGATTCACCAGCGGCAATGCAGCGCGCCATTTCATGGCGGACGTGCCGGTCAGGATCGCGCTGTGGAGCAGTTTGCGCCTTCGGCAGCAACCGTTGTGTGTTTTCGAACCGCACGGAGGCGTCCGGGTCGATCGCCATGGCTAGCGGCCACTCATTTTGGACATCGCGTGCCACAATGTGGCGGAACTCGACCTCCTCATCGCTCATCAATCGGTCGAACGGCTGCGGCGTGATGCGGCGCGCGACGGCACGCTTAACTTCATCCTCCTGGCCGGCCAGCATCGGCGTCACTCCCTCGCATCAAACGAAGATCCGGGCCGGACGAGGCTGCGATGGGACCCGTTTCGCAACCGCAGGAGCAAGCGCATGAGCCGCATTCCTGGACACGGTTTCGTCCACATCATCGAGCAGCGGCGGCAATCCGTTCATGGAGCTCACCTTTAGGCCGACGCCTGGTAGCGCGGCAAGGACCTGTCAACGACACAAGTATTGTCGACCGGACAGACGGCGACACATTGCGGCTCGTCGAAATAACCTATGCATTCGGTGCATTTTGCTGGTTCAATCACGAAGCTCCCCGCCTTCTCCGAGATTGCAACGTTCGGGCATAAGGGTTCGCAGGCTGAGCAACTCGTACACTGCGAGGCGACGATCTTGAATGGCACATGACCTCCCTACGCCGCAGAGATCAGGGCTCTCTGCCGAATAGACGCGTCGCCGCGCTTCGCGTGCTGAATCTCACCGCTTTTCACCTTGTCGAGATACCACCGGAACCAGGCGACCGCCGACTTCTCGATGAACTCATGCGCGTATTGATCGATCGGCTCGATTCCAGCCTTGATCAGATTGCTTTTCGGGCAACCGCCGATTTTGGCCACAAACACCGCATGGCAGTCATGGATGCTTCGGATGATGGTCGAAAGCCTATCCTCCTCGCCATAATCGCCCTGGCAGTAGGCGTCCACCCGGCGGTGGCCGACGAATTTTGTGCCCGAAGTGGAAAGTTCGTAGATTTGGAATTCCTTCGCATGTCCAAAGTGCTCGTTGATTAGCCCCGAGCCTTTGGTTGCGACTGCCACCAGAAGCGAGATCTCACTCGCTTCTCCAGCCAATTTCCCGAGCTCGGCTTTGCTGGCCGCGGCTTTGGCGGCACGCTCATCCTCCAGGCGGTCTTGATAAGCCTTGCGCATCTCGAGGTCATATTCGACGTCCATCTTCATGACCTGATCGGTGGTAAACTCTGCGCTGCGATCCTCTCCGAGCAGACCCACAGCATCGGCCCGGCACTGACGGCAGTGCCGCATCATATTTATCTCCCCTTCACAAGAATCTTGCAGCGCCTTCAATTCCCGCGCTGTCGGCCCGCGCTGACCGTTGAGGCCAAATACTGTGCCGTACTCGGGTGCGGAGATCAGCGGCATGATATTGTGGAGGAAGGCGCCGCGTGACTTCACCGCCTGGTTGACTTCGACCAGGTGATGGTCGTTGATATGCGGGATCATCACAGAGTTGACCTTGCACAAGATTCCCCGTTCGCTAAGCATCTCCAGGCCTAGCAGCTGGCGATCAGTGAGTATCCTTGCCGCGTCGATTCCGGTGTAGCGCCTGTGGTTGAAGAAAATCCAGGGATAGATCTTGGCGCCGATTTCGGGATCGATCATGTTGATGGTGATCGTGACATGGTCAATCTTGGACTTGGCGATGACCTCAACGTAATCTGGCAGACTCAGGCCATTGGTTGACAGACACAGCTTAATGTCCGGAGCCGCTTTGGCGACGAGTTCGAACGTCTTGAACGTCTTTTCTGGATTGGCCAGCGGATCGCCGGGACCGGCGATGCCAAGCACGCTCATCTGAGGAATAGTGGCGGCTACCACAAGCACTTTCTTTACTGCCTGCTCAGGCGTGAGCTTCTCGCTCACCACGCCCGGGCGTGATTCGTTGGCGCAGTCGTATTTGCGGTTGCAGTAATTGCACTGGATGTTGCAGGCTGGCGCCACCGCGACGTGCATGCGGGCGTAATGATGATGCGCCTCTTCGCTGTAGCAGGGATGGTTCTTCACCTTTTTCCAGGTCTCGGTCGGCAGATCGTCTTGCCCCCCCCGCGAGCCGCAGCTCGCTTGGCCGATGTTGGACGAGGTGCGGCAGCCCTTATGCTCGGCGGTCGGCTGCACCATCTTGCCGGCATCTACCGCAGCTTTGGCATATTCGCGCCCGACGACCGCGTTCATTTTCCACTTCTCCCTGAAGGCAATCATCGGCTTCTCAGGACCAACCCGAGCGCCTCAAGAAGAGCAGTAGCAACTCACATGCCATCGCGGAGACGCTGACATTGCAGCCATGCGCCAAAGAGTTAGCGGGAACATTGACGCCAACGCATGCAGGAAAAGCGATCATGCGCATGCAAGAAACGCGACAAGTACGTCGTGTTTCTGCCGCCGAGCTCTACGGCCGCGTGCATTCATTCACCCGCCAGGCTCGCGCCCGGCTCCCATCCCTATTGGCTTTGATGTGATGCGGCCTCTCACAACAGGCCAATGCGAGCTGGGCGATCCGGCTTCGCAACGCCACTAACGGGTGAGCAGTATCTCGACCGCGCGAGGCAGTGCAACCGCAAGCGGCGTCAAGCCTTGCTCACGTAGAAAACGGAGCTCATTGCGTGAAAGTGCATCCACGTCAATGATCGCATAGTGCGTGTTGGCCGAACGTTTGATGATTTGCCGGGCGTAGCTACGCAACAGTTGATCGTTAAAGCGACAGCCGAGAAAGAGAAAGCTCTGTCCGATCCGCCTTTGCTTGATGATGTCCGGAATAGGTGTCTGGATGTCGATTTCCGTCAGCACCTCGACATAATCGGAGTCTGAAATCAGGAAGTTCTTTGCCGGCTGCACGCTGCCGTGCGGCTTGTACAACACCGTCGCCCAGCCGTCCGCTACGATACTGTCGACCTCCTGGCCAGCCGAGTCATAAAAGCGATACCAGCGATTCTCGCCAATGCCGGCGCGGGTGGTACCCTGCACTTCGCCCCATTCATCGTGCTTGTCCAGCGCCGCGCGCATCGACCCATCATACCAAGTGTCAACTATGATGGGCAGTGACAGAGACGCAAGATGATAGTGCAACGGGATCGGCGCGACCGGCCGAGCGAAGGCGTGCGCCATCAATGCCGCCACGGTGGAGCGATGTTTGCTGATCTCGATGTGCTGCGCCGCGGCCCATACGTTACCCTTGGCCCGCCGCGGCAGCGCAACCTTGCTGCCGAAGAAATCAGATAACGCCTCGGGTGTCGTCGGCACGTCGGGTCTCGACAGTTCGGCGAGGCCAGGACCGAGATAGGGAACAACGCTCGCAGCCCTCAGCCCGGCAGCGACGTCCGCGAGAATGGCCTTAGCATCGGTCGCGTGGACAAAATCGATTTGCTGGGTCGCCTTCACGGACCGTCACCGTTTTCGCCCCGTTTTTTGGCGTTGATTGTCACCGGCAAGCGCGTATCGCTTGCCATCTGCGGCAAATCGAGCACCCAGCCATTAGCTATTTTGATCCAGCCGCCCCATAGCGTTTCGTGCTCCGATTCCACGATCGGCTCTTCGAGATCCTTTTTCGGCACGTAGATCGACAGGCCCGCGTCGGGGGAGCGGCGGATCATGATCTTCACGAACTCAACTCCCCCGAATGCGTAGCATGATTGGCCAGACTGGCAGACTCCCGCAAGTTGGCGCGCAGGCGAGCCACGATGTCGGACAGTACGCATACGACCTCATCGACCTCCGCAACAGAGGTTTCACGCGACAGGGAAAAACGCACCGCGCCGCGCATGCTCCGCGATGGCACCTGCATAGCGCGCAGAACATGCGATGGCTCCATTGAGCCGGAGTTGCAAGCTGATCCCAGCGACACGGCAATGCCCGCATGATTGAGATGATGGACGATAGCTTCGCCATCGAGATCATCGAAGGCAATATTGGCCGTGTTCGGTAGCCGGTTGCTGGCACCGCCGAGCACCGCGCACTCGCCATTGTGCAAAATCCCCTGCTCCAGGCGGTCGCGCAATGCACCAATGCGAACACGCTCCGGCTCGAGCCGCTCGACCGCCAACTCCGCAGCTTTTCCAAGACCGACGATGCCGGGGATATTCTCAGTTCCGCCGCGGCGCCGACGTTCCTGCGATCCGCCCCTGATCAGCGGGCGGAATTTTGTCCCTTTGCGCAGATAGAGCGCGCCGATCCCTTTCGGGCCATGCAGCTTATGCGCTGAAAGCGACAGCATGTCGACCGCACTATCCTTTAGGTCAACACGTATCTTACCTATGGCCTGGACCGCATCTGTGTGAAACAGCGCGCCTGCCTCACGGGTCAACCCGGCTAGAAACTCCACCGGAAAAATCGTACCGGTCTCGTTATTAGCCCACATGATCGAGACGATCGCTGTGCGTGGACCGAGCGCGCAGCGAAACGCCTCGACGTCGAGCCGGCCGTGGGAATCTACGGGCACGATATGCGTCTTGACGCCTTTCGTCGACAATTGCTCGACCAGCGAAAGGATGGCGGAGTGCTCAACCGAGGTGGTGACGATCTCGTCGCGGTCCTCCTGGGTCGCAAGCGCCGAGAGGATGGCGGCGTTATTCGCCTCGGTCCCACCGGAGGTAAAAACGATCTCCTGATCGTGGGCATTCCCCAACAGATCCTGCAAGCTACGGCGCGCCTGCTTCATCGCAATCGCGACCTCGCCGCCAAAGGCATGGCTGGATGACGCATTGCCGAATTGCTCGGTGAAGAAGGGCAACATGGCTTGCACGACGGATGGATCGGTCCGCGTCGTCGCATTGTTATCGAGATAAATCGCCACTTGCCCCTCGCTTAATCTCATGCCTTGGCTGCGGCAGCAACCGGGATGACAGACGAATTCGCCTAGCCTATCGGCAAGCCACGCCTGAATGCTTTCCAGCGACCCGCCCGGAAGCTTGCAGAATGCGCAGGCACCAGGCTAACCGCGATCCGCTGCCATCGAGCCGAATCAGCCGACTGTGGCCGCCGCGTTGCAAAATGGATCGGATAACCTCGATTACGGCGCGAATACGCAGTTCTCGGCCGTTCGCGGCTGTCCGCAATTGCCTCAGTTTGCTCTGATTCAGGCAGCATGCTTGACGTCTCTTCCAGACTAGCTGAACGATTTTCCGCAGGAGCAACTCGAGGCGGCGTTCGGGTTATGAAAGGTGAAGCCCGGGCTCTCCAGCGCCATCGCGAAATCGATGGTTGTACCGACCAGATGCTCATGGCTCTTGCTGTCGACAAACACCTTCAGGCCACCGCACTCGATCACCTTGTCGTCGGGCTTCGGTTCCTCGGCCAGACCCATCCTGTATTTGAACCCGTTGCAGCCACCTGCTTCGACCATAATGCGCAGGCCACTTGCCGGCTGCGTCGATGATGATATCGCGCTCTTGACCGCATTCACCGCGCTATCCGTCAGGTTGATCATGACTTATCCTTCATCTGCTCAGGGCTGCCTGCCAATGGCAAGTCATGTGCCAGCATGCAGACGTTTGATGATGTTCACCTTTTCGGGTCGTGCCTGTTGGCTTTGGAACTCGTGTCGAATTTCCGACAAGCCGGCTTGATGCGGTCGGAGCCATTTACGTCCCTTCCTTGCAAGCAACGCCGAAGACTGCTGCGCACGGGCGGCAAGCAATTTGCATTGCGTCTCGCACCGGCCGGCGCGTCGGTTAAACGCTTAGATCGAGGACGATTTTAATGACTGCAATCGAGAACACCGCACTCGGTAGACTTGAGAAGGAGGGCCGCCTGCTCAATGCCGTATTCAAAGGCGGGACCATTAAGCCCGGCCGGTTCGGCTTTCGCGGCGACGTCGCACTGAAATTCCAGGCCCAAGTCGCGGACGAGAAACGGCCGCCGGACTATTCGATCGAGCAGGTTTTGACCATCGCGCAGGACGGAGAGCAAACCATTCCGGTGCTGGCCGGCTATCTGCATTCCTTCGCGTATCTTGCCGACGTTGCAGGCGTGCTGGACGGCGCGCTAAGCCGCGACGGCAGCTACTTCATGTTCTGCAACAATATAGATCTGCTGGCGAAATACCGAGTCAAGCTTGGCAATGCTACGTTCCACGTCCTCCCGTGCGATGAGTCCACAGTTTGGAAGGAGATGATGGACCTGGTCGGGATCAACAAGGACGACATCAAGAAGCTCGATTCAGGTGGCAAGCTTGATTACCTGCTCGATGCGGCAAAGACTCTCGATCTGTCCTATGACGAGATCTCGTACGAAGATGGACTGAAGAGGATGGAACCCGTCAAGAATCGCAATGAAAATCGACCGGTCTGAGCGCAACGGTTCATTCGTTGGAGGGCGCATCGCCTTCGACAAGACGGACGCCGACGGCGCAGATATCGCCGTCCAGCACTGTCAACGCGATCGGCGTCAGCGCTCTCCCCTTACATGGACCGTCGACGCACCGCCCGGTGCCGAGTTCGAAGGTCGATCCGTGTTTGCCGCACATCAGCCGGACACCGCATGGATCGAGGAATTCGTTTCGTTCCCAATCTAGATTGACGCTGTCGTGCGGGCATTTGTTGATATAGCCAAACACTTTCTTGCCCCATCGGATCACAACGATGGACCACGGCCGTTGATTGCCCTCGTCATCGATGACCATAAGATGGAATCCCATGGCCCGGCGGCTTGGAATATCTTTAAAGCTGCAAATCGCGTAGATGACATCTGACTGCATTCATGGCTCTTCCAACTAACCAACTGCACCAAAAATCTGGCAACGCGGACCTGCAGGCGCGGACACCGGAGTTCTTGTCAAGAGATGTGCCGGCCTTTTCTCGCCAGCTGGAGCGACATTGTAAACTCAACCCGTCGCACGCTGCGATCGTCCATCAAGAGTTGGCGGCCAGCGTCTTCAGCCGTTTTGATCTCTAGTCTAGGTGGCAACGGGGCGCACGCTGCAGCCGTGCGCCCCCTAGGCGGAGACTATTGCGCCGGCGCGTGCAGTCAGGAAAAGCCGGTCATCTTCCGCGCGGGTGTCGAGATCGCGCCTGCTTTACCCCATGCGCAGTCCTTGAAGGTAGCGCTCCAGGTAGAATGATGGATCATCGTCGGAAGAAGCATTTGATTCGATGCTGGTTGCAGCATCGGAATCATTGTCCGCTCCTTGTACTTCGTCCTCTACTACTTTGGAAAGATACTTCGTAGGCCTGTCTACTCGCTGCCACTGGTTGTTCTCGTTCTTTGTCCACACTTCGGGATGCCGATTAGGATCAAGCACCCAGTCATTATCACCCACGTGAACAAAGCCCATTTCCCCTAGGCGGCGTTCCATGCCGTCCAAGGCAGGACGTGACAGTACCAACGGATTAGCGCCGTCGATTCGCAGTTGATGTTCCAGCAGAATATCGCCCGCGTTCTCGACCAGCGGATGAGTCACCCGAAGGTCCACCACAGATGTGATATCGTCGCGCCCAAACTGCTGGCGAAGACGTTCTTCATTGATCTCAACCGGGCCGCTTCCTACTCTTAGAAGGCCAACACTTTCGTCACCCAGTTGATAGCTGTAACATTTCGCCTCTATGTTCGGATCATCGTATTTACTGGAATAGCCTCCGGCGACCATTGCTGCGCGCTCAGCTTTCTTGGACACGAAACGCGAGTATTCTTGTGGGTTACTAACGATGTCCCTGATGTCGCCACCCAAATATCTCCTCACTCCTTCCATGAAGGTAGATCGGTCTTCGATCTCTATAATGGGCGGAACGGAATCGTTAGAATACGGCGCCGACGACGATCCACCTGACTCGATGCCCGCAACTGTTTCCGCAAAGCGGGGGCTATCACCAGCCTCTCCCGATTCATCAGCTTGGCTAGCGCGCGTAGACTGGCTGGATGAGCCGACGATTCTGCCATACATCAGATCGCTTTCCTATCGGCACAATTGCACCCGTTGAGCTCGTGCCGCGCGAGCTCGCGGACGAGAATAAGTAACTTAGCTGACTACAAGCTGACCCATAGGCGCAGAGCATCTGTCCGAAGTCCCACACAACGAGCAGTCATCCGCGCGACTGGCAAACAACCGCCAGTCATCAAGCCGCAATCTATAGGCAGACATTGCATGATCCCCTTGACGGTCATCCATCAAGGACTGGCTTAACGGCACAGGTCTACACAACAGCAGGTTGGAACGCTTAATGCGACTATTCCCTTGCATATATCGCGCCAGCCGCGAGGGGGACCTTGCCGTCACTCAGGCAGCTTCTGCTGTGGCTAAAACGTGTGTCTGGCAATTCGTCGGGCAAACCCTGCCGCAGGCACCGCATCCGATGCAAGCGCCCTGATCACTCAGAATCATGACCTTCTTTTCGATCTCATCGTCCTCGTCGTCGTCGAGATCGACAAGTTCGCCCTCCTCGTTGATTCCTTTCAACGTCATGACGTCTCGACCGCACACCTTGAAGCAACGGCCACAGCCAATGCACTTCTTGGCATCGATCGAGATCAGATAATTCGGCGTCCAGTCACGGCCATCGCGCGTTGCAAATGACATGCTTCGAAACCCTTCAAGTTTCTTCTAGCGATTTCAAATCATGGCTCTTGCGTTCAAGTTCGGCATAGGCATCGTGCGCCTCCTGCGCTACCACCATGATCGAAGTCCAGTTGATGGGAAGTTCTTCTGAAAGGTCGTGCAGATCCATTTTGGCTTGCAGCGCTTTGGCTGACAACTTCTTTAGTTCAGCCTTCAGTGTTTCACGATCGCTCATGAGCGCCCTCAATAGTTCGCAACGTCCGGAACCTTCCGAATAAAGTCGATTCCGCCCCTGACATATTTGTCGCCCTCCTCTGCGAGTTTTGCGAGATTATCGAAGCCGAAGCGATGCACATCGCGCAGCTGCTTGTTCACTGCGATCAACCGACCTGCGATCAGCACCATGCGGCCAAAGCCTTCATTATGCATCTTCAGCATCGGCTGGATCATCACGCCCGTGGCCTTCTCAATTGAGAGTGCGACCGCATTGAAGAACAGCTCCAGCCGCCACAGGGTATCGGGATCAGGATCGCCGACAATCGGTAGTACACGCCGTTTCTCCTTGTCCAAGATATAAGGCTCGAGCAGGTCGAAATCGCTCTTGGCTTCCCAGGCTCCGTTGGTATCTTGAGCGCGCCATATCTTGACTAGCTCCTTGAGGAAGGGCCCATCGAGGGTGCCGCCCTGCCGCTCTTTTTCTGCTGCCTCGGTCATTTCACCTCATCCGTCGAACTCGAATGTGCGCCGTTGGTCCTTCGCCAAGGCCTTGCGGAGCCAAGGCGGCGGCGTGCCCTTCAGGACGTGCTCGAGCTTTTCGAGCAGCACAAGGATATTTTCTGGCTTGCTTACCTTGATGGGATGGATGTTGTTGGCTACCACCCGCGCAGCGCCTGCACCGCCGATGGCCGCAACGTACAGGATTGCGCAATCCTTGATCGCTTCGATCTTCGGAGCCAACTTGTCATCGTTGCCGTCTTCCGCGAGATCTCCCTCGAACTCAACCGCTTTGAGAAACACGTGTCCGTTTGGCGCGACATCGTAGATGGCGATATTCTTTGCCCAACCAAAATGGGCATCGACGCGTCTTAGGTCTTGTGTTGCGAATGCGACCTTCATGCGATCGCCCTCTCAGCTGCCCTGCGATGACCCGACATTAGTGGCAGTGCGGCCGACGCGCGCCATTTATCGGGCGTCGGCTGATGGTTTTCCTCGCGGTCCGCGATCACAAGATTGGCGATATCGAAGATCAGATCCCGCGTGCCACGATAACCGATGGTTAGTTGGTGCCCCGCGCCAAGCCGATCGAACATCGGAAAGCCGGCTCGATAGAACGGAATTTTCAGCCGAGCCGCCGCTTGCCTGCCATGCGAATGCGTGATCAGCAGGTCGCAATGCTTGGTTCTGGCAACCTCTTCCAGATCCTCGAGATCGCCAATCAGCACCTCCTCCGTCTTGATGCGTTCGATCACCGCCGACTGCGTGGTCGTCACGGCCGCAGTCACGTGCGCGCCCATGTCGTGCAGCATACTGGAGAGGTCGAATAGGAGATCTGGCTCGGCCGCGATTGCAACTCTACGGCCGCCAATATGGAAGTGCGCGTCCAGCATTGCATCGGCAAGTTGACCCCGCAGGCGCCGATATTTCGGTGGCACGGGGCGGCCGCTGATCTCGCTCAGAAACGTCATGAAGTCGTCGTTCGGACCGAGACCGCACAGGCGTTCGAACAGGCGAAATGGCACGCCAGTCTTGGCCCGCATGAGCTCTGCTGCTCGCCGCATCTGCGCGCCGACTGCAATGGTCCACCCGGCGCGGCCCATGCTCGCAATCTCGTCGACGCCGATGCCGCCAATGGTCGTTGCCGTAAACTCGTCGGGGATATGCCCATCGAGCGACCCCGCCAGATCAGGCAAGAAGGACGGCCGCAACCCAAAATCCTCAAGGATGGCGCGGAGTTCATCGAGATCACCCGGCGTGAGGTGACATCCTGGAAGAACATTCACCCTCGATGGATCGCGCAGGCCATTGACATTTGGCCCTTCCACCAGCAACTCCACGGTGCGCGCCACAGCCTTCTCCCAGCCGTCCTGGAATGCTCCCTTGAAATCAGGCGTCGAGACATAGACCAGCGGCAATTTCGCAAGTTGCGGATGCTTGTCCCTGATCAACTTGAGGTAGGCATCCACATCGTCTCCATTGGTCTCGGTGACGCCGGTTGAGCAGATTCCGATGATCTTTGGCTTAGTACGGTTGTAGATATTGAGTATCGCTTGCTCGAGATTTTCATAGCCGCCGAGCACGGTCGCAACCTCGCTCATTGCGGTGGTCTGCAGAGGTACAGCCTCCTTGAAATGCCGCACAAAGAGCGTGAGCCCGAAGGACGTGCAACCTTGTGAGCCGTGCAGAAGCGGCATCGCTCCACATATGCCCATGAAGGCAAATGCGCCGCCGATCGGCTGGCTCATCTTCAACGGGTTAACGGCGCATGCTTTTGTCGGCACCGTGGCGATGGCCATGACATCTCCCTATTCGGCGGCCTGCAGCCCAGCGAGCGGCGTGGACGCCAGGACGTCCTCGATGCGTCGCTTGCAACAACCACCGACTGCATTTGTGTGGTCTCTGACTGCCTCGACGCTCGTCAGGCCATGCGCGTAGATCGCATCCTCGATTGTGCCGAGATCGACGGTATTGCAAAAACAGACATTCCTCCCGCGCCGCGCCGCCTCCGAGACCGCCGGATCGCAGGCGATCGTGGCGACCGGTGATTTCAACTGCACCATCGCCTTGGCCAATGCCTCCCAGGGCGCCGGTCGGCGTAACTGCTCCCACATCGGGTTGGAGAGCGACTTATCGATCTCCTCCACTAGCTTGACCATTCCGACATAGCCCATATAGGCGTGGCAACGCTCCTGGTTGATATCGAGCCAGGGCATCGCCGCCTTCAGTGCAACGAACTGCGATTTGCCGCCCGAGAGCATGATGTCTGCCTTGGCGTCCTTCAACAGCTTGTACATTTCGCGGGGCGTCATATCCTCGATCATGTGAGCATCCTGCCCCATGAGCAGCTTGATGCGTTCCTTGTCCTCCCTTGTCGATTTCTTCACACTGGTTCCGACCAGTTCGAGGCCGGCTTCCTGTAATGCCGCAACGACTGACCATGACTTGACGCCGCCGGTAATCAACAAAGCCTTCTTGCCTGTGAATCGTGGCTTGTACGGCTCGATCGCAGCCCACGCGCTCGCTTCCTCGCGTGCGATCACAGCTTCGGCGCGCCCGAGCAGATCTTTCGGCGCGCCGCGCTCAACCAACAAGCGGGCGATCTGACGCAACGAATCGCTTGAGTCCTGAATACCGTAGAACGACCCTTCGAAGAACGGGATCCCGTAGCGTTCCTTCATCTTGCGTGCGACGTTGACCATGGCCTTCGAGCACACCAACATCGCCGCCCGCGCACGATGGGATGAAGCGACCTCGCGATATTTGCCATCACCCGAAATGCAAGAGAGAATCCGGATGCCAAGCTCATCGAACAACGGCTTTACCTGCCAGAGTTCGCCCGAGAGATTGTATTCGCCGATCAGGTTGACATCGTACGGTGTGGTGTAGTCCGGCTCTTGCGTTCCGATCACATAATCGAGCAAGGCCTCGCCGGCGAGCTTGTTACCAAGGTTCTTGGAACCAACGAACCCCGGAGAATTGATCGGGATCACCGGCTTGCCGAACCTTTGCGAGGCCGCCTTACAGACCGCGTCGATATCGTCCCCGATCATGGCCGGGATGCAGGTCTGATAGACGAAGATCGCCGGCGGGTCGTATTTATCGATAATCTCCTTGATCGCTTTGCAGAGCCGATTCTCGCCCCCGAATACGATATCGGTTTCGCTCATATCGGTTGTGAATGCGGTGCGCCACAGACTAGAGCCGGAAGACGCCGCGCCGCGATTGTCCCACGAATTGCCCTCGCACGCGATCGGACCATGCACGAGGTGAACGACGTCGGTAAAAGGCTGAAGCGCAATCTTGGCGCCATCGAAGGCACAGCCACCCGCAGCGCTGCCCGGCTGCAGTTGCTTGGCGCAGCCCTTCTTGCGCTCAGCCTCCGACTTACTTCCATTCTTGGCGCAGCCCGGTTCGCTGAAAATACCCTGGACCGTGGCCGCTAGCGAACTCATCAGCATTTTCCTCTCAGCGGAAGCAAATTTCAACGTCAACCATCCTGCGCGCGTGCCATCGCCGCGTGTTTCGTCGACGGCACGCACATTGCCCGTCATTAACGAATGATGTCGAAACTGTAGTCAGTTTTGCCAAGAACGCTGGTCTTCTTGTCGATTTCGTCGAAGATCTTGTCGAGGATCTTCACCAGCACATTCAGGCCGCCCTGATAGCCCCATACAGGGAAGCGGTGATGGTGATGCCGATCAAAAATTGGAAAGCCGATGCGGATCAATGGCGTTCCAGTGTCACGCTCCAGGTACTTGCCATGGGTGTTGCCAATCAGAAAGTCGACCGGCTCTGTGAACAAGAGCGAGCGCATGTGCCAGAGGTCTCGTCCCGGATAGGCTTGGCAAGCCTGTCCAAATGGCGAGCCTGCAAACAGCGCCTGCATTTTTTCCTGCCACGCCTTGTTGCCGTTGGTGGACAGCACATGAGTTGGCTCGGCGCCGAGTTCGAGCAGAAAGGCAGCCAACCCATAGCAGAGATCTGGATCGCCGTAGATCGCGAACTTCTTGCCATGGATATGCGCGCTGGAATCCGCGATAGCATCAACCAAGCGGCCACGCTCTCGCGCGAGTTGCTCCGGAATCTCCTTGCCGCTGATGCGTGATAAGGCCACGAGAAGATCATCCGTCGCGGATACACCTACCGGGTAATTGAAAGACACAACGTCCTGTCCATGCTCGGACACGAACGGCAGCGTTTTTTCCGTACACCATTGCTGCATGGAGATTGTCGCCTTGGCGTGAATCGCGTTGGCCGTGTCCTCCAGCGTGGTACCGCCGTCATACATCAGGAACTCGCCATCAGTCGGGGTATCGAAGACTTCAGAGTTATCGGCGAGAATCGTGTGTTTGATGCCCATCAACGCTAAGATTCGCTTGATCTCACGAAGGTTTCCAACGGTATTGCCATCGAAACCGCCGATGATGTTGATTGCCTCGTTTGGTTTGCGCTCCAGCTTCGGCGCCGTTCCGGCCTTGCCGTTCCAAAAATGCTCGAGAATGCCCTTGAGTGCGTTGTCATAGCCGGTGACGTGGCTGCCGACGAACGCTGGAGTGTGCGCGAAAGGCACGTCGAACTCCGCCGGAACCGAGCCTTTTTCCTTTGATGTCTTGATGAAGGCGTTCAGGTCATCGCCGATCACCTCGGCCATGCAGGTCGTCGAGACCGCAATCATCTTGGGTTTGTACATGTTGTAGCTGTTGGCGAGGCCATCGATCATATTGTTCAGCCCCCCGAATACAGCGGCGTCTTCCGTCATCGACGAAGACACGCAGGAGCTCGGCTCCTTGAAGTGCCGCGACAGATGGCTGCGGTAATAGGCCACGCAGCCCTGCGAGCCATGGACGAAGGGCAGCGTGCCCTCAAAACCAACCGAGACGAATACGGCGCCAAGCGGCTGGCAAGCCTTGGCCGGATTTACCGCAAGCGCCTCCCGCGCGAAATTCTTCTCGCGATATTCGGGCGTTTTCGTCCATTGCTTGATACGTTCGACCTCGGCAGGATCGCGGGGATTCTCGAACATCTTCTTGTCGGCCAGCATTTGTTGGTATTCTGGACCGCGGAACAGTTCGAGATGATCGAGCACATGGTCTGCACTCTGCGCCATTGTTAAGATCCTTCACTATCGAAATGATGTCGCCCCAGCTCTCCGCAGAGAGCGGGATTGGTCGCTCTATTGTGGAACCAAGTGCTTGTTATTCTGCAGCCAAGAGCTTCGGCTTCGCAGCTTCCTTCCAGGGGGCCTTCGTCTTCTTCCAGATCGGCGAGTTGACAGCCATGTCCATGTCCCGCGCGAAGATCGCAAAGCCGTCATAGCCGTGATATGGGCCGGAATAGTCCCAGGAATGCATCTGCCGGAACGGCACACCCATCTTTTGAAAAACGTATTTCTCCTTGATGCCCGAGCCAACCAGATCTGGCTGGACCTTTTCGACGAAGCGCTCGAATTCATAGCCATTGACGTCGTCGTAGATGAGCGTGCTGTCCTTAACGTAGTGCTGGGCGGTGCGCTGATAATCGTCGTTGTGGCCGAACTCGTATCCCGTGCCCACGACTTCCATGCCGAGATCCTCGTACGCGCCAATCACATGACGTGGACGAAGCCCGCCGACGTACAGCATCACAGTCTTGCCCTCCAGGCGGGGGCGATATTTTGCGATTACGGCGTCCACCAGTGGCTGGTATTTTTCAATTACTCGCTCGGCGCCTTCCTTGATCTTGTCGTCGAAATAGCCCGCAATCTTGCGCAGCGATTCTGCGATCTTCGACGGTCCGAAGAAGTTATACTCGCACCAGGGGATGCCGAACTTCTCCTCCATGTGGCGGGAGATGTAGTTCATGGAACGGTAGCAATGCAGAATATTGAGCTTTGCCTTCGGCGTTGCTTCGAGTTCGGCGAGGGAACCGTCGCCGGACCACTGCGCGATCACCCGCAAGCCCATTTCTTCCAGCAGAATTCGCGATGACCAGGCATCGCCGCCAATATTGTAGTCTCCGATGATCGCAACGTC
Source organism: Bradyrhizobium pachyrhizi (assembly GCF_001189245.1). Classification (GTDB taxonomy): domain Bacteria; phylum Pseudomonadota; class Alphaproteobacteria; order Rhizobiales; family Xanthobacteraceae; genus Bradyrhizobium; species Bradyrhizobium pachyrhizi. The sequence goes on from NZ_LFIQ01000027.1 coordinate 89,827, forward strand.
GTAGGGCGTCGGCTGGAACTTTGGTTCGCCGTCGGGCTCTAGCTTGTCGAAGATCCAATCGCGCACCGCGTCATTGGCAATGTGGTGGCCAAGCGATTGCGACACGCCGCGAAAGCCCTCACAGCGAACAGGCACGATGGTCTTGCCGTCGTATTCCTTGGATTTCGATCTTGACACGGCCTCGATGTCGTCCCCGATCAGTCCGATCGGGCATTCCGATTGGATGGTGATGCCGTTGTTGAGCGGGAACAGCTCCTGGATTTCGTCAAGGACTTTGATCAGCTTCTTGTCGCCGCCAAATACGATGTCCTTTTCCTGGAAGTCGGAGGTGAACTGCAGGGTCACGAAACTATCGACGCCCGTCGTGCCAACATAATAGTTGCGACGCGAGCCCCACGAATACTGACCGCAGCCGACCGGGCCATGGCTGATATGGACCATGTCCTTGATCGGTCCCCAGACCACCCCTTTGGATCCTGCATAGGCGCAGCCTCTGATTGTCATCACACCAGGTATTGATTTGATGTTGGACTTGACCCCGCAGTCCGACTTGCCGGCTTGGTGAACGTTGAGGTGCTTGGCACGCCGTTTCGCGGTCTTCTCCGGATAGACTTTCAGCACCTCCTCGATCAGCTCTTTGTTGCGAGCCCTGATTTCTGCGATGCTCTGGGTCGTGGCGAGACTCATGCTGATGTCCTTCAAGAATTGGCTATTGCGGGAGCAGCTTCTTGAACAAGACTGCAACGAGCATGCCAGCGCGGCGCGAGCACAAAAAGCAGAATAAATAAAAACAGTTAGCGCGTTTCGTCCGATGGGGCTGGTTGTTGTTGCGAAGGCGACATCGCGCTTTGCACGGAGAATTCTTCGTCTTGGCCCTGTTCGAAATGGAACAAGGCCTGGATAGGCTTCAAGTTACGTCGCAATTCTCGCAGCCGCGGAATAGCCGTTGTTTGCAGCACCTTGCAATCGCGCTCGGTCGGAAGCGGCCAGTAATAGGTAAAGCCGGCTGGGCGGTTCCGGCTTGCCAATACCACCTATGTTTGCCGAGACGACCGATGCTTATCATCAGCGATGACGATAATGATCTTGTGCATGACGTCATCGCCTGCGGAGGTCGATACAAGCTGCCTAGCCACTTAGACGTGGCCCACGCGCCGGCTCACGAGAACAGCTGCCGCGCCTTGATAAGAGCACGGACAAGCGCATCAATCTCTTCGCATGTGTTGTAGAGGCCGAAGGACGCACGGCACGTCGCCAGAACACCGAAGCGCTTGAGCAGCGGCATCGCGCAATGGGCCCCCGCCCGCACCGCTACACCCTCCCGGTCGATGACGGTGGCAATATCGTGCGCATGGGCACCCTTCATATCAAAGGAGATGATCGGCCCCTTCTCGGCCGGTGTCCCGACCATGCGCAGGGAATTGATGTCCCCCAGCCGCTGCTGAGCGTAGGCAAGCAACCCGCTCTCGTGCTCGCGGATCTGCTCCTTGCCTATCGAATTGATGTAATCCACAGCCGCCCCCAGACCGACCGCCTCGACGATCGGCGGGGTACCCGCCTCGAACCGGTGCGGCGGATCACCATAGATGACGCCGGCACGTGAGACCTCACGGATCATCTCGCCGCCGCCATTGAAGGGTGGCATCAACGCCAGATGCTCAGATTTGCCGTAAAGCACGCCGATGCCCGTCGGACCATAGAGTTTGTGGCCCGTCATCACATAGAAATCGCAATCGATGTCGCAGACGTCGGCGTTCAAATGGACGCATCCTTGCGAACCATCAATCAACACCGGGATACCACGATCGTGCGCGATGCTCACCACCTCCTTTACCGGCAAGACAGTCCCGAGCACATTCGACATGTGTGTGATCGCAACCATCTTGGTGCGCCGGGTCAGAAGCTGCTCAAATTCGTCCAGCAGGAAGTTGCCGTCATCATCCACTGGCGCCCATTTGATCACCGCACCGTGCCGTTCCCTGAGAAAATGCCACGGCACGATGTTGGAATGGTGTTCCATCACCGAGAGAACGATCTCATCCCCTGGGATGACGCGTTCGCGGCCGAAGGTCTGGGCGACCAGATTGATTGCCTCTGTGGCGCTGCGGGTGAAGATGATCTCTTCGCATAGATGGGCGTTCACAAATCGAGCCAACTTGGTGCGGGCGCCTTCATACGCCTCGGTCGCCGCGTTAGCGAGGTAGTGCAAACCGCGATGTACGTTGGCATATTCGCTTGAGTACACCCGCATCATGCGGTCAAGTACCGCCTTCGGCTTCTGCGCCGAGGCAGCATTGTCGAGATAGACTAGCGGCTTGTCGTAGACCGTCATGCTCAGCGCTGGAAAGTCCGCACGCAGCCGGTCAACGTCGTACCTGCCATTGCTCATCGCGGGATGCATGCTCATCGACGCGCCAGCAGCCAGTGTTCAGCTTGCGCGCTCACAAGATCGCGCAGATTTTCGGTAGCGATTTCCTCAATCGGTTCACCCAGGAATGCTTTAATCAGCAACGCCTGCGCGTCCTTCTCGGATAGACCGCGAGCGCGCATATAGAATACGAGAGCGCCGTCCAGCGCGCCTAATGTCGATCCATGACGGCAAGTCACGTCCTCGGCAAAGATTTCAAGTTCGGGCTTGTTGTCGGCCTCGGCCTCGTCGGACAGAAGCAGCGCTCGCGTCGTCAGCGTGGCGTCCGTTTTCTGCGCGCCGGGACGAACGACAATCCGGCCTTGGAACACCGAACGACCGCAATCGTCGACAACCGCACGGAACTTCTCCCGGCTGGTGCAATGAGGCACGGCGTGGTCGACGACGATTGTCGTGTCGACGTGCTGCTTGTGCCTGATGAGATTGACCCCGTTCGCCGAAAGCTCGGATCCCTCGCCGGCCAACGTGACGAATCCCTGATAGCGACTGATGGAGCCGCTGCAGGTCATGCTGAAGAGATCAAGCCTCGCCCCGGCGCCGACCGCGATGATCCCTGACGAGATGTTCACCGCGTCAGCAGCATCGGCTGCCAGTCGGATATGCGAAAGGCTCGCCTCGTCACCAACCAGGACGATGGTCGCATCGTTGGTCTGATAGGCGCTCGTGCCTTCGGCCGAGACAAAGCTTTCCAGCACCGCCGCATGCGCGCCTTGGCCGAGCTGCAGATAGGAACGCGTGAAGGTGGACACCAACGATCCGGTTGCGACGTGAACGATCTGTATCGGACGTTTTACCGCTCTGCCCTCAGCGATCGAAATTACCAAGCCATCGGTCGCCATTGCCGCATTGAGCGAGATCACCGCGTCAGTCGTCGTCGACAGCACCAGAGCGGCTATCGCGCTATCGGCAGAATTTTCCAGGACCTCTCGGAGCGACCGCACATCGACCCCGTTTTCTAGCCTGCCGACATCGGAAAGCTCGGGGGCGAATATACCATCCACCAAGACGAGCTTGACCGCCTGATCGGCTGCCGCTTGCTTAACCGACCTCGCTGCGCGCACCAGCGCAGCCGCATCGGGTCGCGGAGCGAGTGGAAGGACCTCGCCAATCAGGGCGCGCAGATCGGTATATTTCCAAGCCTCGATGCGCCGATGCGGGAGGCCGGCACGCTCGTAGGCCTCAAATGCCCTCGCACGAATATGCGCGACGGGCCCGGAGCCAGGCAGCCGTCCATGCGCCGCGGCGAAGAGATTGCCCATCGCGCGCCCGGCGGCGGCTTTGGCCACAATTTGCTTCATCGGGAAGTTCCTTGAGCGGTCACGCCGCGCCTTCGAATTGGGCGTAGCCACAAGCCTCAAGCTCCAGCGCGAGTTCCTTGCCGCCGCTCTTCCTTACCTGCCCTTTCGACATTACGTGGACAACGTCCGGCTCGATGTAGTCGAGCAGCCGCCGATAGTGGGTGATCACGATCATCGCTCGTTCCGGCGAACGCAGAGCGTTGATGCCGTCCGCGACAATCCGCAGCGCGTCGATATCGAGGCCGGAATCTATCTCATCCAGGATGCACAGGCTCGGCTCGAGCAGCGCCATCTGCAAAATCTCGTTGCGCTTCTTCTCGCCGCCGGAAAATCCGACATTGAGGCCGCGCTTGAGCACGCCTTCCGGGATGTTGAGCGACTTAGCGACCTCGCGAACTCGTTTCAGAAAATCGGGGGTCGAAAACTCCTTTTGTGCGCGCGCCCCACGCTGGGCGTTAAGCGCCGCGCGGAGGAAGTTCATGGTGGTCACCCCGGGAATTTCCACCGGATATTGGAATGCAAGAAATACGCCCTTGGCGGCGCGCTCGTCTGCTTCCATCGCGAGTAGGTCTTCATCCTTGAACAGGATTCGACCAGTGCTCACTCGATAGCCAGGCTTGCCGGAGATAATGTGGCTGAGTGTGGACTTTCCGGAGCCGTTCGGCCCCATGATCGCATGCACCTCACCCGCATTGACCGTAAGATCGAGGCCGCGAAGAATTTCGCAGTCCTCGATACCGGCATGCAAATCTCGAACCTCGAGTAGCGCCATTGTGATCTGACCCCTGAAATGCGTCATCCGGAACGCAAGCCGCAATCGGGAGGGCTCGCGGAACGTTTGGTTATCCGATGGATCCCTCGAGCGAGATTGAGATCAACTTCTGCGCTTCCACCGCGAATTCCATCGGCAATTTTTGCAGAACGTCTTTCGCGAAACCATTGACGACGAGGCCAATGGCCCGTTGCTCGCTCAAACCTCTCTGCGCACAATAGAACAGCACGTCCTCGGAGATCTTCGACGCGGTCGCCTCATGCTCGAACGTCGCCGAGGAATTCTTGGCCTCGACATAGGGCACGGTGTGCGCGCCGCATTTGTCGCCGATCAGAAGCGAGTCGCAGGCGGTATAGTTGCGCGCGCCGGTTGCCTTGCGATGGGCGCTGACCAGGCCGCGATAGGTGTTCTGCGACTTGCCGGCG
>NZ_LFIQ01000028.1 GCF_001189245.1 Bradyrhizobium pachyrhizi
AACAGTTGCCGGCTTTCGCCGGGACGACACTGAGATTCTGGAACGATCACTGCGCCACGTGCGGAGGGGCGGCCACCTACCCTTGATCCACCACCCATTCGGCGCCGTCGATCGCATAGGACGCGTGGCGGAAATCCCTGATCGTCGCGACCTTGTCGGCCGACCAGTCGAGCAGCATGAACGATCGCGGCGGCGCGTCCAGAGCGGTCGGATCGAACACCAGGATCGCGGGGCGTCCCTCGACCTGTCCGGTCACCAGGTGCCAGTCGTCGATCTTCGAATAATTGCCGAAGTAGCGTGACACCTCGGCCTTGCCGTTCAGCCGCGTGCGGTTGACGAGCTCGAGCCTGATGTCATCGGCGATCATGGCGCGGATGGCGTCGAAGTCGCGGGCGTTGAAATGGCTGACATAGGCGTTGAGCCTGATGCGATCGGCCGGCGATAGGCCGGGCCGCGGCGCGTCGTCCGGCTCGGCGGCAAACTCGCGCAGTTGCGTGCGTCCACGGTGCAGCGCGGCTTTCACCGCGGGCAGGCTGAAATCCATGATGCCGCAGATCTCCTGCAGGGAGCAGCCGAGCACATCCATCAGGATCACGCTGGAACGCTGCGCCACCGGCAGGCGCATGAAGGTGCGCAGGCTGGTCGCGGCGATCTCGCGGCGGCCCAAATCATCGAGCTCTCCGGCCATCATGTCCACCTCCTCCGGCGCATGGAGCGCTTCCTGGCGGTTGCGCCGCCTGAGGAAATCGAGCGCGGTGTTGTGCGCGATCCGGAACAGCCAGGCTTGCGGATTCTGGATCGGCGCGGCGGACCCGAAGGCTTCCACCGCCTTGATCAGCGCATCCTGCAGCACATCCTCGCCGTCGATGACCGATCCGACCATGCGGGCGCAGTAGCGATGCAGCCTTGGCCGCATCGCCGCCAAAAGCGCGTCGACGTCGGTCGCGGCCGGCGCCTGGTGTGGTGACGTCATGATGGCTCCGCCAGATCGGTGCACTGCCCGCCGGTTCACGGCTCATCCAGCATACGATAATTCCCGACAATCACCGCACTTCGAACCAGCGGCGGCTCGGCGCAACGATCGCGGATGCCGTCCTGGAAGGCCTGGAACGCGGCCAGTTTCGGGATCGGGCTCGAGCCGTCCTCGGCGGCGGTCTCGACCATGTGGATGAAGGTATCGTCCTCCAGCCGCAGGGTCAGATAGCGCACGCCGTCCGGCCTGGCCGCCTTCAGCTCGGCGAACACCGCCGACACCAGCGCGGCATTCTTCTCCGCCATCTCCGGCTTCGCCTTGTACCTGATCAGGGTCCGTCTCATCGCAGCCTCCTTGGCCTGGTCCTGCGGCCTGAACCGGCCGCGTCAGACCCAAGGACGTTTGCAAACCGCCAAAGGATGCGGTCCGGCAAAAATAAATTTAGGCCGCATCCTTTGCCCGTCCCGGTTCGTCCTGGCCTGCGAAGCGCGCCGCAACCTCACGGCGCGGCAATGGAGAACGACCATGCAGACCCCTCGAGAGCGCGCCGAACAGCGCTGGGTGCTCGGCCTCACCGCGCTGGCATCCTTCATGATGGCGCTCGACGCCATGATCATGACCACGGCCTTCGCCACCATCCGCGCCGATTTCGGAAGCGCCGTGGAGACGTTGCAATGGACCGTCAACGCCTTCAACCTGACCTTCGCGGTGCTGCTCCTGACCGGCGCGGCGCTCGGCGACCGGTTCGGGCGGCGCAGGATGTTCGCGGCCGGGATCGGCCTGTTCGTCGTGGCGTCCGCCGCCTGCGCGCTGGCAGGCAACGCCGCGGCCCTGATCGCCGCCCGCGCCCTGCAAGGCGCAGGCGCGGCACTGGTGATGCCGCTGGCGATGGCGATCCTGAGCGGCGCCTTCGGCCGCGAGGAGCGCGCCCGGGCGCTCGGCATTTTCAGCGGCATCACCGGATGCGCGCTGATCATCGGTCCCGCGATCGGCGGCTTCATCACCGAGCATCTCGGCTGGCGCTGGATCTTCTGGATCAATTTGCCGATCGGCCTGGTCGCGATTGCCCTCGTGATCGCCCGCCTGCGCGAAAGTTTTGGGCCGCCGGCGCCGCTCGACATCGCCGGCCTCACGCTGGTCGCGCTCGCGGCGCTCACACTGGTCTGGGGCCTGCTGCGCGGCAATGGCGTCGGCTGGGCCAGCGCGGAAGTCTCGGGCGCGCTGATCGCCGGCGTCGCGCTGGCAGCGATGTTCGTGTTGTGGGAGCTGCGTGCGACAAGCCCGATGGTGCCGATGCGGCTGTTCGCGGTCAGGCCTTTTGCATCGGGCATGGCCGCAAGCGTGCTGTTCTACGCCGCGATGTATGGCGTGCTGTTCCTGCTGCCGCAGTTCCTGCAGATCGCGCTCGGCTTCGACGCCTTCGGCGCCGGGCTGCGTCTGCTGCCGTGGACGGCGACGCTGTTCGTCACCGCGCCGATCGCCGGCGCCGCAGTCAACCGGTTCGGCGAGCGCACGCTGGTCGTCACCGGCTTGCTGATGCAGGCGATCGGGCTCGGCTGGATCAGCGAGATCGTGAGCCCCGCAGTGCCCTATTCGGCTCTCGTCGCGCCGCTGGTGCTCGCCGGCGTCGGCGTGTCGATGGCGATGCCGGCCGCGCAGAACGCGGTGCTGGGCGCGGTCGCCGTCAGCGAGATGGGCAAGGCCTCTGGTATCTTCAACATGGGCCGCTTCCTCGGCGGCATGTTCGGCATCGCGGCGCTGGTGGCGAGTTTCTCCGCCAATGGCGCAGCCGATACATCCGGACATTTCACCAACGGCTTTGCGTCGGCGATGAGCCTTGCCGCAACGCTGTCGTTCGCCGGCGCGGTCGCGGGACTGTTCCTGCCGATGCGGCGGCGGGCCGTCGCCGCGGCCGCGCCACAGGATGCGTGAGGCTTGCGGCGATTGGGTTTTGCTATCGGGCGATCGGGCATTTCGTGTTGGAATGGAGCTGCGAATGAATACATAATCAAACGACGAAGCCGTTCGAAACCGAGAGCGACATCAGATGACGCAAGCGCCGGCCAAACCTCATCGCGTGGTGATCGTCGGCGCCGGCTTCGGCGGCCTGGAAACCGCCTTCGGTCTCGCAAAGGCGCCGGTCGAGATCACGCTGATCGACCGCCGCAACCACCATCTGTTCCAGCCGCTGCTCTATCAGGTCGCGACCGCTTCGCTTGCCACCAGCGAGATCGCCTGGCCGATCCGCTATCTCTTGCGCGACCGGCCCGAGGTGACGACGCTGTTCGCCAATGTGTGCGGCGTCGACGCCGCGGCGAAATGCGTCCAGCTCGACGACGGCGGCAGCATTCCCTACGACACGCTGGTCCTCGCCACCGGCGCCCGCCACGCCTATTTCGGCCATGACGAATGGGAGCCGTTCGCGCCGGGCCTGAAGACGCTGGAGGACGCGACCACGCTGCGGCGGCGCATCCTGGTCGCCTTCGAGCGCGCCGAGCGCGAGACCGATCCGGACAAGCGCGCGGCGCTGCTGACCTTCGTCATCATCGGCGCCGGGCCGACCGGTGTCGAGATGGCCGGCACCATCGCCGACCTCGCCAAGGACACGCTGCCGCAAGACTTCCGTCACATCGACACGCGCAAGGCACGCGTGGTGCTGATCGAGGCCGGCTCGCGCGTGCTGGCCGGCTTCCCCGACGATCTCTCGGCCTATGCGCAGGCGTCGCTGGAAAAACTCGGCGTTGAGGTGATGCTGGGCGAGCCGGTCACCGAATGCTCGGCCGACGGCGTGGTGTTCGGCGGCAAGAGGCTGGAGGCGCGCACCATCGTCTGGGCCGCCGGCGTGCGCGCCTCGCGCGCCGCCGAGTGGCTGAACGCGCCGGCCGATCGCGCCCATCGGCTGCAGGTCGAGCCGGATCTGACCGTGCCGGGCCATCCCGATGTCTTCGCCGTCGGCGATACCGTCACGATCAAGGACCCCGACGGCAATCCGGTGCCCGGCATCGCCCCGGCCGCCAAGCAGGAGGGGCGCTATGTCGCCGCGCTGATCAAGGCCCGGCTCGACGGCAAGACGCTGCCGCCGTTCCGCTACAAGCATGCCGGCAGCCTCGCCCAGATCGGCAAGAAGAAGGCGGTGATCGATTTCGGCTGGCTCAAGCTGCGCGGCTCATTGGCATGGTGGATCTGGGGCCTCGCCCACATCTACTTCCTGATCGGCGTGCGGCATCGGATTGCGGTGGCGATGAACTGGCTCTGGATCCACACCCGCGACCAGCGCGCCGCACGGCTGATCACGCAAGGCAGCAGCAAGGTCGCGCAGTAGGGGCTCGGCACTGCGCTATCCTGTTATCCGTCTTTGCCTCTCAGCGCTGTACGCATTGTCACCCCATCACCTGATGCGGCGAGCGGCCGAACGCGGCCTTGAAGGCGCGGCTGAAATGCGAGACGTCGCTGAAGCCGAAGCTCAGCGCGACATCGGTGACATGGTTGAAGCGCCGCTCGGCCAGCGCCTGATAGGCGCCGGCGAGGCGCTGCTGCCAGAGCCAGCGGATCGGCGTCGTGCCTTCGCGCGCGAACAGGCGATTGAGCGTGCGCGGCGCCATGTTCTGCGCCGTGGTGATCGCATCGAGATCGAGCCCGGGATCGTCGAGATTGGCCAGCATGTAGGCCTTGACCCGCGCCAGCCGTTCGTCGCCGCGCCGGGGCCCTTCGTCCGTCAGCTCGGTCTGCAGCGTGGTTGCGAAAATATCGAGCGCCGCCGCAGCAAGCCGTATCGCCGCAGGTCCGGCCGCGTCATCGAGCCGCGTCAGCCGGCGGATCAGCGATCCCGCCAGCGCTCCCACTTTCGACGCGTTGCCGACCCGCCGCGCCGTCAGGCGCTGCGCATCCGGCAGGCGCGCGAGCAGCAGCGGCCGCGGGATCGACACCATGATCGCGCGCGCGCTTGGGGCGAATTCGAGCGTGAACGGCTGCGCCTGGTCATGCAGCATCAGATCGCCCCGGCGCATGCGCACGTCGCGGCCGCCTTGCGCAAAGCCGACCTCGCCGCGCAGCGTGAGCCACAGCATGAAATAGTCGCGCGGATCCCTGCGGACGTCGCTCGCGCTGCGCGTCACCCGGATGCGGTCGGCGGCCGGCGTCGACGACCAGATGTCGTTGATGGCCAGCGGGCCGAGATTGCGTATCGAGATCGACGCGGCAAACGCCTCGTCGGCGACGCGACGGCATTCGGTCAGCGAAAATTCGCGGCAGGTGACGTGATGCCAGCGGTCGAAGCTGTCACCCGGCGCAACGAGCGTTTGCGCGACGACTGTGTGATCTGGGGTCTGCATCGGACCTTGCTCCCGCCCAACCCGGCAGCGGGATATTCTGCGTCCGGCCCTCCCTTCTGGCAAGCAGAGACCAGCGACTGGCCGGCGCAGCCAAGAACGATCGCGGGAACCGGCGTAGAAATCGTCTCTCACCCAGGAGGAGACACCACATGGGCTACCAATGCGAAATCATCGATCCGGCGCGAACCGTGATGATCGTCGTCGACATGCAGAACGATTTCGTGGCCGAGGGCGCCAAGCTGCGTTCGGCCCAGGCCGCCGCCACGGTGCCGCGGCTGGCGCAGACCCTGAAGGCCTGCCGCGACAAGGGCATCCGCGTCATCTACACCGCGCATGTGCATCGCCGCGACGGCAGCGACATGGGCCTCTATGACGATCTCTATTCGCCGATCGCCGACCGGTCGTCGCTGGTCGACGGCACCGAGGGCGTCGAGATCTTCAACGACCTCGCGCCCGCCCTCGGCGAGCACGTCATCAAGAAGCACCGCTACAGCGCGTTCTTCGCCACCGATCTCGATCTCATCCTGCGCGAATGGGGCATCACCACGGTGATCATCTCGGGGACCACGACCGAGAACTGCTGCCACGCCACCGCGCGCGACGCCATGTTCCACAATTACAAGGTCGTCTTCCTGTCGGACGCGACCGGCACGTTCGACTATCCCGATGTCGGCCAGGGCGCCTTGTCCGCCGAGGAGGTGCACCGCGCCACGCTGACGATCCTCGCATTCTCCACCGCGCATGTCATGACGGCGGCCGAGATGCTGGCGCGAGTGAAGGTGGCGAGCCCGAAGGCGGCGTAGCGAAGTTCGGTCTCAACGCAGTATAGCCCGCGGAGAAAACTCACCTCCTTCACCCTCCCCTGGAGGGGGAGGGTCGGATCGCAACGAGCGCAGCGACGTGCGATCCGGGGTGGGGTGATCTCTCAACACGGGCACTGTTCGACTGGATGGACCTTCACCCCACCTCGGTTCGCATTTCATGCGAACCGATCCTCCCCCTCCAGGGGAGGATGTGACCGCGCGCGGCAGCCACCCTCGTCACTTCACCAGTGAGCAGCCGCCATCGGCCAGCGGGCGGAATGCCTGATCGGCCGGGATAGTCGCGATCAGCTTGTAATAGTCGTAGGGGTACTTCGACTCCTCCGGCTTCTTCACCTCGAACAGATACATCGGGTGGATGACGCGGCCGTCCTGGCGGATCGTGGTGTCGCCGAACAGCTTGTCCTTGCCCTTGAAGGTCTTCATCTGCGGCACCACCGCCTTGGCGTCGTCGCTGCCGGTCGCGGCAACCGCGTTGAGATAGGCGAGCGTCGAGGCGTAAACGCCGGCTTGGTTGCCGCTCGGCATCTTGCCGTTCATGCCGGGACGCGCAGCGAAGCGCTTTGCGAACGCGCGGGTGTCGTCATTCATGTCCCAGTAGAAGGCTTCCAGCAGCTGCAGGCCCTGCGCCACCTTCAGGCCCATGCCGTGGATGTCGTTCACGAACAGCAGGAACGCCACCATGGTCTGGCCGCCCTGCTGAATGCCGAACTCGGCCGCCTGCTTCACCGCATTGATGGTGTCGCCGCCGGCATTGGCGAGCCCGATCACTTTTGCTTTCGAGCTCTGCGCCTGCAGCAGGAACGACGCGAAGTCCGACGTGCCGAGCGGATGCTTGCTCGAGCCCAAAACCTTGCCGCCGTGCTTCTCGATGTAGTTGGTCGCTTCGGCTTCAATGCCTTTGCCGAGCGCATAGTCGACGGTCACGAAATACCAATCCTTGCCGCCGCGCTGCATCATCGCAGCCGCGGTGGTGTTGCCGGTGGCCCAGGCGTCGTTAACCCATTGAATGGTGTTCGGCGAGCAGGCCTTGCCGGTGAGATCGGAGCTCGCGGTCGACGACGCCAGGAACGTCATCCGGCTATCGCGCAGGATGGTGTTGATGGCGAGCCCGACCGCCGAATTCGGCACGTCGACGATGGCATCGACGCCTTCGACATCGAGCCATTTGCGCGCGATCGCAGAGCCCACGTCGGCCTTGTTCTGGTGATCGGCATAGACGATCTCGACCTTGATGCCCTTGCCGCCACCATTGAAATCCTCCGCGGCCATGCGCGCGGCTTCCACCGAACCCATGCCGTTGGTGTCCTGGAAGATGCCGGAAATGTCGTTGAGCACGCCGACGCGGACCACGTCGCCGGAAATCTCCGCGCGTGCGCTGCCCGCGGCGCAGGCCAATGCCAGCGCAAGTCCAATCCTAAATCGCCCGACCCCGAAGCCCCTCATCGTCTCCCCTCCCATGTTTTCTCAATCGACCTTTTGCTGGTCTTGAGCGTTTCGTCAGGCCGGCGTGATCTCGACCGGCAGGCTGCTGAGCCCGCGCAGCGTGTTGTTGAAAAGGCGCTTCGGCTCGCCGGTGATATCGATCCTGGCGACACGACGCGCCAGCGCCGCCATCATCACCTCGCCTTCGAGGCGGGCGACGAGCTGGCCGACACACATATGGATGCCCGACCCGTAGCCGACGTGGCCCGACGTACGACGCGTGATGTCGTAGCTGTCGGGCGCTTCCCAGCGGCGCGGATCACGATTGGCCGCGGCCAGGAACATCAGCACCTTCTCGCCTTCAGGAATGCTGGCTCCACTGAGCTCGACGTCGCGCGTCGTGGTGCGGAAGAAAGTCTGGACCGGACTTTCGAACCGCACGGCTTCCTCGAAGGCGTTGCGCGCCAGCGTCGGATCGGCGCGCAACCTCTGGAACTGGTCGGGAAAGCGGGCGAGGCAGTAGACGGCGGCGCCGATGCCGTTGACGGTCGTGTCGAGACCGGCCGACAGCAACGAGCGCACCAGCAGCGGCGCTTCGGTCGCGGTAATGGCGCCGGTATCGACATGGGCGTGAATGCAGGCGCCGATGCCGCCCGGGGTGAGATTGTCGCGCTGGCATTGCTCGGCAACATAGGCCTGATGCGGCGCCGAGCGCTCGATCGCCTCCTTGCGGAGCTCGTTCGGCGGGCCGAACGCATTGAACACCAGACTGGCGTAGGGCAGCAGATGCTCGCGGCCCTCCGGCCTCAGGCCGAGCGCATCCGGGAAGATCGACAACGGATAGGCTTCCGCAAGGTCCGCGATCGCGTCGAAGCGGCGCTTCTCCAGCAGCGCGTCGAGACGGGCCTCCGCGGCGGCGGCAAATTGCCCGCGAAGCTGCTTCATCACGGTCGCCGACAACACCGTGCTCAGCACGGCGCGGGTCCGGGTATGGGCGGGCGGGTCGGCCTCCAGGATCAGGCTCGCCGGCCGCCACGGCTTCTCCTTGGAAAAGTCGCTGAGGCCGACGCCGCGGCTGGAGCAGAAGGTCGCGGGGTCGTTCAGCACCGCATGGACCTCGGCGTAGCGCGCCACGCCATAGACATTCCACTTGTCGAGATAGACCACGGGTGCGGCCTCGCGCAGCCGCTCATGGGTCGGGAATGGATCGGCGAAGAAGTCGAGCGCGAACGGATCGACGTCGAGATGCGGGACGGACGCAGCTTCTGTTGCAGTCATCGGGACCTCCCGAGGTTTGATCTTGTCAACACGGGCCGCATATCTATTGCTCCCGGACAGTTTCGCAGCGATGATTTGAGAGATGAGCAGCCAGCCCCTCCCCCGAAAGCCCCGCCGGCCGAGACCGGCCGATCCCGCAGACGCCAGTGACGGCCCGCTGCTGGACCTTGATCGCTATGTGCCGGCGTTCATCACCTTCATCGGCAACAAGCTGTCGAACAGCGCCACCGCGTTTTACCAGAAGAATTTCGGCGTCAACGTCACCGAGTGGCGGATTATCTCGCAACTGGCGATCGAGCCGGGCATTCCCGCTTCCCGGATCTGCCAGGTGATCGGCTTCGACAAGGGGCCGGTCAGCCGCAACCTCGCGGCATTGCAGAAGCGCGGCCTGCTGACCATCCGCACCGCGCCGGACGACGGCCGCACCCATTCGATCACGCTGACCGCGCGCGGCCGCGCCATCCACGACAAGGTCATCGTCGCGGCGCTGGAGCGCGAGCGGCGGCTGCTGTCGTGCCTGAAGAAGGACGAGCGCGAGGTGCTGATCGAGCTGCTGCGCCGGCTGCACGAGAATCTCGGCGCCGTGACCGGGCAAAGCACGACCTGACGGCGCGGCGGGACCACGGGCGGCGCGCTGCGCCCCCACGGTATTCGTCCGATCTTCCATGCGTGCCGTTCGCGCCGTGCTGCGCAACATTGTCCTCCCAAACGCCTGGCCGTTGACCGGCCCTGTCCCTGATTGGGGTGGAAACTCGCACAGCTTAGTTGCTCTGGCAACTAAAAAGGCGCGTGTGCGGCGCGGCGAGAGGAAGCAGCGGGGACCTGGCGGTTGGACAGCTGAAACTTGGATGATTCGTGCCACGACGCGGTGTCGTCTCGACCTCCGAGCCGGGACCCCACAAATGCTGATGATCGCATGTCGGCGGAACGACGAACTTTGTTCACAGTATCGGCCGCGGAGTATGGGTCCCTGCTTCCGCAGGGACGACCGCAGTCTATGCGGTGCGCCGCTGGCGGGTCACAGGCACAAATCGGCTCACAAGCCCGCGCAGCGGATCGTCTCATCCGACGCGTCATCCTCCAATACCGCCACCGCTGCGGCGCGGCGCGTCAGCACGGCGCGCTGGTTGATGTAGCCCTTATCGGTGATCTCCCCGCCGTCGACCGAGGCGGGCTCGGCCAGCAGCAGCGCACGGGTGGCATGGCCGGAGGAATGGCCGCCCTGCGCCTTCAGCGTCGCCAGCCCCCGCCCGATCGCGGAACGGACCGCCGGATGGCCGATCACCTCCCGCGCATCGGCGCTCTCGGGCAGGCCTGCCAGCGCGCGGCAGGCGGCGAGGTTCGGAAACACCAGGAAGCGCACCTCATCGCGGCCATGGCCGGTGACGACGATGTCCTGCGCGAGCGGCGCCAGCGCCGCGATGCCGGCGACGCGCAAAGTGCCGACGCTGACCCAGGTGCCGGAATTGAGCTTGAAATCCTCCGCCACGCGGCCGTCGAAGAACAGGCC
Source organism: Bradyrhizobium pachyrhizi (assembly GCF_001189245.1). Taxonomy (GTDB): domain Bacteria; phylum Pseudomonadota; class Alphaproteobacteria; order Rhizobiales; family Xanthobacteraceae; genus Bradyrhizobium; species Bradyrhizobium pachyrhizi. The sequence goes on from NZ_LFIQ01000028.1 coordinate 10,339, forward strand.
GAGATCGGGCCGAGCGGGATCTGCGAAGGTGACGGCGTCGCCGATCTTGTAAAAGCCCTCGGCATCGAAAGCCTCTGCGGTCAGCTCGGACGCCTTCCAGTAGCCCGGCGTGACGTTGGGCCCGCGCACCCGCACCTCGAGCTTGTCGCCCGACGGCACCAGCTTGAGCTCGGTGCCGGGAATCGGCACGCCGATATTGCCGGAGCGTTTTGCCAGGAAGTGGCAATCGGTCGCGAGCGGCGAGGTCTCGGTCGAACCCCAGGCCGACACCATGGGCAACCGGCGGCCGACCGTCTGCAGCGACAGTTCCTCCAGCGCATCCCACAGATTCTGCGGCAGCGCCGCGCCGGCATAGAAGGCGAATTTGGTGCCCTCGAAGAATTTTTTCCGCAATTCGTCGTCGGTGCGCAGCGCCGCGATCAGCATGTCGAAGCCGCGCGGCACGTTGAAATAGACCGTCGGCACCACGCTGCGCAGGTTGGCCAGCGAGGCCGCGAACAGGCCGGGCGCCGGCTTGCCGCCGTCGATATAGAGCGTGCCGCCGTTGCGCAGCACCAGATTGAAATTGTGGTTGGCGCCGAAGGTGTGGCTCCAGGGCAGCCAGTCCAGGATGACCAGATCATCGCGCGCTTGCTCGAGGAACGTCCAGGTCTGCGCCTTGGCCTGCTGGCTCGAGGTCAGCATGCGCTGGGTGTTGATCACGGCCTTCGGCGTGCCTGTCGAGCCCGAGGTGAACAGGAATTTGGCGATCGTGTCCGCCGTCACCGCCGCGAACGCCTTCGCGACCCCGGGCGCTTCCGGCGCGGCAGCGACGGTACGGAACGGCAATGCGTCGGCATCGTCGGGATTACCGCTGACGATGGTTGCGCGATGCAGCGGCTTGATTGCGCCAAGCGCCGCCGCGAACGGCCTCGTGCCCGTGACGTAGATTGCGCCGGGATCGAGCAGCTCGATCATGCTCTTCAGCTTGTCGAAGTCTTTCGACATCAAGGAATAGGCCGGCGAGATCGCGGCCGAGGGCACGCCGACATGCTGCGCGGCAAGCGCAAACAACGCGTGATCGATGCCGTTGTCGGAGAGGATGACGAGCGGCCGTTCCGTGCTCAGCCCTTGCGCCAGCACCCACGATGCGGCCCGCCGCACGATGCCGAGCGCGTCGCGATAGCTGACGGTGCTCCAGGGCGCCTCGGCATTGGCGCGCTCGCCGAGAAAGATGCGATCCGGCGCCTGCCGCGCCCAATGCTCCAGCCAGTCGCCGACGCAGCGGGCGCCTTGCTTCAGCGGCGCGGTGGAGTGAACCAGGATGCTGCCGTCGTCGCGACTGATCGCAACGATCGCGGGCGTCGCGAACAGGCTGCTCGGATTGTCTCCGCTGGCGGCGGCCATCGTCATGGTTTCCTCCTCGCCCAAGTCTTGTCACCCGTGTCTTATCGGGATCGCGCTGCAACACGGTGCGGCGCCGCGGTCCCGGCCGGGCTCTTTGGCCATAATGTTGCGGACATCAATTGTTGTCGTCAACAACAATCTTTCCATCGCGACGATGCCGCGCTAGCCTTGCGGTCATGGCAGGCCAGGAAAAGACATCGCGCAAGGCGGCAGGAACGGCAGCGGCAGTCCGCCGCCCCCGGTCGCACAGAACAAATGGCGGGGCGCCCCGCGGCGAGGCCGGCGACGACATCGGCCTCGACGCGCTGGTCGGTCACGCCGGCTATGCGGTGCGGCGCTTCCAGCTCTGGATCTTTCAGGACTTCATCAAGACGCTGGCGACGGTCGATATCCGCCCAACCCAGTATTCGGTGATGACCGTGATCGGGGCCAATCCGGGCCTCAGCCAGATGGCGGTGGCAAAGCGGCTCGGGATCGAGCGCGCGCGGCTGGTGCATCTGCTCGACAGTCTGGAAGAACGCGACTTCGTCAGCCGCGTCCCCTCCGCGACCGACCGCCGCTCCCACGCGCTGCATTTGACGGCGCGCGGCAAGACCGCGCTGGCACAGTTCAAGCGGCTCGCCGCCGAGCATGAGCGGCATGTCGCCGAGAAGATCGGCAAGGAAAACCGCGAGCAACTGCTGCAGATCCTCGCCTGCTTCACCTGACCTCGCGACGAGATTTCGGCTTGACCGGATTTGCCTTTAAATTGGGCAGATACTCTCTCATACCGGCCTGCGTCCGTTCCCGACGAGCGTTTCAAGCGACTGATATTGTGCAATAATCCGTCTCGCGGCGGACGCGAGCGAATTGTACACAATGGCATATTGCTTGCTTCGGTCAGGCTGCGATTCCCTTGCGGATGGCGTCCGACGCCTCCCGCTCACGAGATGAGGCCAAGCACGTGACTGAAACTGTCGCCGCGATCGTCGCCGCGCACCGCGCCGGGACCATGACGCCGGCCCAAACCGTGGCGCGCAGCTACCAGCGCATCCGCGAGCACAATGACCCCGCCATCTTCATCAGCCTGCGCGACGAGAAGGATGCGCTTGCCGAGGCCGAGCGGCTCGCCAATCCGACATTGCCGCTTTACGGCGTGCCGGTCGCGGTGAAGGACAATATCGACGTCGCGGGACTGCCGACCACCGCCGCCTGCCCGGCGTTCTCCTATCTGCCCGCGCAGGATTCCACCGCGGTCGCGAAACTGCGCGCGGCCGGCGCCATCATCATCGGCAAGACCAATCTCGACCAGTTCGCCACCGGCCTGGTCGGCGTGCGCTCGCCCTACGGCATTCCCAAGAACCCGGTACGCGGCGATCTGGTGCCGGGCGGATCGAGCTCGGGCTCCGCGGTCGCGGTCTCCGCGGGCCTGGTGCCCCTAGCGCTCGGCACCGACACCGCGGGCAGCGGCCGTGTGCCGGCGATGCTCAACAACATCGTCGGGCTCAAGCCGAGCCTTGGGCTGATCTCGACCACCGGCGTCGTGCCGGCCTGCCGCACGCTCGACTGCGTCTCGATCTTCTCGCTCACCGTCGACGACGCGCTGGCGGCGCTCGCCGTCATGTCCGGGCCGGATCACTCCGATCCGTACTCACGCGACCGGCCGATGGCCCCGCTGGCGAGCTTTCCGGCGAAGCCAAAGCTCGGCGTTCCCCAAACCGGCCAGTTGAAATTCTTCGGCGATCATGAGGCCGAGAAGGCCTATGGCGAGGCGTGCAAGCGCTGGCAGGCGCTCGGCGCCGATCTCGTCGAGTTCGATCTCGCGCCGTTCTACGAGACCGCGCGGCTGCTTTATGAGGGCCCGTGGGTGGCGGAACGCTATCTCGTGATCCGCGACCTGCTCGCGTCGTCGCCCGAGGCGATCCATCCGGTGACGCGCGAGATCACCGTCGGCGGATCGCGCCCCACGGCCGCGGACACTTTTTCTGCGCTGTACCGCCTCGAGGCGCTGCGCCGCGTCGCCGAGCGCAGCCTTGCGCAACTCGATGCTATCGTACTGCCGACCGCCCCGACCGTCTATTCCACCGCTGACGTGCTCGCCGATCCGATCGAGCTCAACTCGCGGCTCGGCACCTACACCAATTTCGTCAACCTGCTCGACATGTGTGGCCTGGCGCTGCCGGCCGCGATGCGGCCCGACGGCGCGCCGTTCGGCATCACGCTGCTCGCGCCCGCCGGCCGCGACGCGGAGCTTGCGAGCATCGGCCGCGTGTTCCATGCCAACACCGGACTTACCCTCGGCGCCAAGTCGCTGCCACAACCGCCGCTCGCCGCCGTGCCAGCGCAGGCTGCATCCAGCGAGATCACGATCGCGGTGGTCGGCGCGCATCTTTCCGGCATGGCGCTGAACCACGAGCTGACGACGCTCGATGCGCGCCTGCTTGAAGAAGCGGTCACCGCACCGGACTACAAGCTCTACGCACTCGACACCACGCCGCCCAAACCCGGCATGCTGCGCATCGAGGCCGGTGCCGGCGCATCGATCAAGCTCGAGCTGTGGGCGATGTCACCGGCAGCATTCGGAAAGTTCGTCGCCGCGATCCCGCCGCCGCTGTCGATCGGTACGATCAGGCTCGCCGACGGACGGCAGGCCAAGGGCTTCATCGTCGAGCCGGCCGCGATCCATGACGCCAAGGATATTTCATCCTATGGCGGCTGGCGCGCATTCATGGCGGAGAAGGCGAAGGCATAACCGCCGCGGAAGTGCGTTACCTCGCCGCGCAAGCGGGCGAGGTAAGAAGAAGCTACACCGACACCGCGTAGGTTTCGTATTCCCCGCGCACCTGCTCGATATGGGCGCGCATCGCCGCGGCGGCGCCGATCTTGTCGCCGCGCATGATGGCGACGACGACGCGGTCGTGCTCGGCATGGGATTTTGCCAGACGCCCGAGGTTGCGGAACTGGGCGCGGCGGAACGGCTGCACGCGCACCCGCGTCGCCAGCGTGATCTCCGCGATATAGGCGTTCTGCGAGCCGGCATAGATCGCGTTGTGGAAGCGCTCATTGACCTCGTGGAACCGCTCGGGATTGCCGGTGTAGCTCAGCACCCGCAACTCCTCGTGGATCGCCTCCAGCGCGTGGCGCTCCGCCGGCGTCATCCGCTCGGCGGCGAGGCCGGCGCAGATCGCTTCCAGCTCGGCCATCGCCTCGAACATACCGGTGAGCCGTTCAAGCGAGGGCCGCGCCACCACGGCGCCGCGATGCGCGCGGGCATCGATCAGGCCGCTGGCGGCAAGCTGCCGCAGCGCTTCGCGCACCGGGGTGCGCGAGACCTTGAAGCGGCGCGCAAGGTCGGTCTCATCGAGCCCCGCGCCCGGCGGCAGCGTGCCGCGCACGATCTCGTCGGCAAGCTGCAGCCGCAGCTCTTCGGCACGGGTGACCTTGTCGACCAGCGACGACGGCCGATCGATGCGGCGCAGCGCCGGCTCGGACTCGGTGCCCGGCGGTTGCGGCGCGCGGGTCGGAAGATCGTCCAGGCTCATGGCTGAAGCGCCCTTTCAATCACCCTTGCAAAGCCCCCTTGTTCAGACGCTCTTGGGTTCGTCGATGACGCTGACATGGGCGGCGACGATTCTCCAGCCCTCGGGGAAACGAATCCACGTCTGCATCTGCCGCCCCACTCTACTCGGTGCGCTGTCCCGGTAGAACAGCGTCGAGGCGATCGCGGTGTCGCGGCCATAGGTCGTGATCACCGTCCGCTCGATTTTGCGCATCAGCCCGACCGGCGAGCGTCCGGCGCGAAACGCCATGATCTCGGCATAGCCATAGAGGTTCTCGCCAATGCCGTAACGCAGCGTACGGCGGTCGTCGTGGAAGAGCTCGTCGAGCACCGCGACGTCGTTCGACACCAGCGCCTTCTCGTAGCGCTCAAACTGCGCCGTGACCTCGGCGACCACATCAGGAAGATCGATTTCCATATCAGAGTCCTCTCGGCGCCGGCGCGGCCGCAACGCCCATCTGTTCCAGCGCATAGGCAACCCGCAGCGCCACGTCCTCGCGCCAGGGCGCCGCAATGATCTGCACGCCGATCGGCATCGGTTCAAGCGGCACTGGCACGGCGACCACCGGCAAGCCGATAAAGGAGATCGGCTGGGTGTGGATGCCGATATTGGCGCGCACCGGAAGCTCTACGCCGTCGAGCGTGAAACTGGCCTGACCGATCCTCGGCGCGGTGCACGGCGTCGCCGGCGCCAGGATCACATCGACCGACTGGAACAGCTCCAGCACCTTCGCGCGATACCAGCGGCGGAATTTTTGCGCCTTGTCGACATAGACCGCCGGAATCATCGCGCCCGCAATGAGACGGTCGCGCACCGCCGGATCGAAATCGTTGGGACGCTTGCGCAGGCGATCGAGATGCAGCGCGGCACCCTCGGTCGTGGTGATGATGTAGGCCGCAGCGCGGGCGCGTGCCGCTTCGGGAATCTCCACGGTCCGCGTGGCACCGAGCGCCTTCGCGACGCGCGCGACTGCCTCTGTCGCCTCCTGAAACAGGTTCTGCTGGAAATAGCCGCCGGCGATCGCAACTCGCAGCCCGCCAATATCATTGGCAAGCAACGGCAAGGTCGGCTCGACCGACTGCACAATGCAGGCGGGATCATCGGCATCAGGTCCCTGCATGGCATCATAGGCGAGCGCGAGATCCTTCACGCTGCGCGCCAGCGGGCCGAGATGATCGAGGCTGGCGACGAACGGATAGGACCGCGCGCGCGACAGCCTGCCATAGGTCGGCTTCAGGCCGAACGTGCCGCAGAATGACGACGGCACGCGGATCGAGCCGTTGGTATCGGAGCCGAGCGCGATCGGCACCAGCGCGCCGCCGACGGCGCTGCCGGAGCCGCCGGAGGAGCCGCCGGTCATCCGCGCCGGATCATGCGGATTGCGCGACGGGCCGTCATGCACGTTCTCGCCGGTGAAGTCGTAGGCGTATTCGCCCATGTTGAGTGCGCCGACCAGCACCGCACCGGCCGCTTCCATCCGCTCGATCAGCGTCGCGTCGCGCGGCGACGGCGGCAGATCGCGGTTGATCTTCGAGCCGGCGCGGGTCGGAAGACCCTGCACATCGAACAGGTTCTTCACTGCGAAGGGCACGCCGGCGAGCGGGCCGACCGGTTGACCGGCGGCGATCGCGGCATCGACCGCGCTGGCCCTGGCACGCGCGCGATCGGCGGTGACGTCGGTGAAGGCATTGAGCACCTTGTCATGCGCCGCGATCCGCGCCAGCGCAGCCTCGGTCGCAGCAAGAGCCGTGATCTTGCGGCTCGATACGGCCTGCGCGATCTCGGCGGCCGACATGGGAACGGGAGTTTCGGACATCGCCGTCTCAGGTCGAATAGACGGCGGCCGACACGACGTCGTCCGGCAGCGGGAAGTCATCGACCAGCCGAGCCAGCCGCAGCGAGACCTCGAGATTGGCGCGCACCGCCGGACGCCAGGCGTCCTCCAGCGGCAACGCCATCGCGCGGGCAACGGCGTTCATATAGTCGTCGAGATGATCGGTCATTTCGCTCCCAATAACGATTTTGCGCATGATCCATTCGGAAAACCGGTCCCCACTTTTCCGGATCATGTGTCAAGACGCCGGCAGAGGCGGATGCGGAATCGCCGTCAGCAGCTCCCTTGTATAGGCATCCTGCGGATTGCCCAAGACGTGTTCGGATGCACCCTGCTCCACGATGCGGCCGGCGCGCATCACGATGACGCGATCGCACAGCAGGCGCACGACGTTGAGGTCGTGCGACACGAACAAATAGCTCATGCCCATCGACTGCTTGAGGTCCTGCAGCAAATTGAGCACCACCGCCTGCACCGAGACGTCAAGTGCCGCGGTCGGCTCGTCGAGGATCACGAGCTTCGGGTGCAGCGCGATGGCGCGTGCGATGCCGACGCGGGCCTTCTGGCCGCCGGAGAGCTGGTGCGGGAAGCGGTCCAACAGATTGACCGGCAAGCCGACCAGCCGCGCGAGCTCCTCGCAGCGGGCGCGGAGCGCGTCACGCCCCCTGATGTCGCCGAGTTGCATGATCGGGTCCGCGATCGCGCGCGCCGCGGTGAAGCGCGGATTGAGGCTATCGGTCGGATCCTGAAACACCATCTGGATCTGGCTGCGCCGCGGCAGCCGCGCGAACGACTGCGGTGCGATGCCGCCGACGTCCTCGCCGTCGAACATGATGCGGCCGGAGGTCTGATCCAGCAGCCGCATCACCATCATCGACGTCGTCGACTTGCCGCAACCGGATTCGCCGACCAGCCCGACGCTCTCGCCATGATCGATCGAGAAGCTGATGCCGTCGACCGCGCGGAAGGTCTCTTCCTCGACCGGCGGCTTGCGCCCGAACAGTTTTGCCAGCATCCCGCCCGCGCCCTGGCGCGGATATTCCTTCACGAGCTTTTCGACTGATAGGAGGGGCTCTATCGGCCCCCTCTCCTCGTTCTTTACGGGGAAAGGGTTGGGGTGAGGGGCCGGATCCGCGGGCACGACCCGCGGAGAGCCCCCCTCACCCGCCACGCTCTGGCGCGCAAGTGCGCTGCCGAGCGTGTCGGCCTCTCCCCGCACGCGGGGAGAGGCGAGAGGATCCTCCTCCGGCAACAGATCCCGTAGCGACACCCCGAGCCGCGGCGTCGCACGCATCAGCTTCCTGGTGTAGGCGTGCCGGGGCGCGGCGAAGATGTCGGCGGATTTGGCGGTCTCGACCACACGGCCCTTCTCCATCACCACGACGCGGTCGCAATAGGCGGCGGCAAGGCCGAGGTCATGCGTGATCAGGATCGTCGACATCGATCGGCGCCGGGTCAGCTCGACGATCAGATCCATCACCGCCTTCTGGGTGGTGACGTCGAGCCCGGTGGTCGGCTCGTCGGCAATCAGAAGCTGCGGATTGCAGGCCAGCGCCAGCGCGATGACGACGCGCTGGCACATGCCGCCGGACAGCTCGAACGGATAGGCGTGGTAGCGCTCGCGTGCGCGCGCGATCTTGACCTGCTCCAGCGCCTCGATCGCCTTCTCGCCGCGATCGGTGACCTGCGCCTGCTGCACATGCTGGCGCAGCACATCCTCGATCTGGTGCCCGACCTTGCGGATCGGATTGAGCGCGGCGCGCGGGTTCTGGAAGATCATCGAGACTTCGCGGCCGCGCAGATCGCGCATCTGGCTCTCGGTCGCCGCCTTGACGTCGATGCCGGAAAACCTCACCGAGCCGTCGGCGATCCGGCCGGCGCGATCGAGGATGCGCATCACGGCATAGGAGGTCACCGACTTGCCGGAGCCGGACTCGCCGACAATGCCGACGGTCTCGCCCTTGCCGACCGATATGTCGACGTGCTGCACCGCCTTGACGATGCCGCGACGCGTCGTGAACTCGACCGTGAGATCTTTGACGTCGAGCAAAGGCTGGGCGGTCATGCGCACTCCTCCTCGTGGGGTGCGTCATCCAAAAATCCGCAAAACAACCCCATGCAAAGCAGTGGAGCAGTAACATGATACCGGACCGGGACAGGCATCATGTTCTCCGCTGACGCGCTTTGTTTCCTCTCCCCGTTCTTACGGGGTCGAGACGAGCGAAGCTCGCTCTTAGAGGGCTAGGGTGAGGGGCCTCTAGCAGCGAACTCAACTGGCCGAGGAGTTCGCGGAGACTCCCCCTCACCCGGATCGCATTCCATGCGATCCGGCCTCTCCCCGCAGGCGGGGCGAGGCGAAGGAAGAGGTGGCACAGGCTGGAGATCATCGTCATGTCCTCCGCTGCGGATCGACGATGTCGCGCAGGCCGTCGCCGAGCAGGTTGAAGCAGAACACCGCGATCATCAGCGCAAGGCCCGGGAACAGCGCGATCCACCATTCGCCCGACACCATGAAGCCCGCGCCCTCGGCGACCATGATGCCCCACTCGGCGGTCGGCGGCCGGACGCCGAGCCCGATGAAGGACAGGCCCGCGGCGTTGAGGATCGCGTAACCCATGGTCAGCGACATCTGCACGATCATGATCGGCATGATGTTGGGCAGGATGTGCCCGAGCAGGATGCGGTATTCGCCATTGCCCGAGAGACGCGCCGCCTGCACGAAGCCGGCGTTGCGGCGGACGTTTGCTTCAGCGCGTGCGACGCGGGCATAGAGCGGGAAGTTCACGATCGCGGTGGCGATGATGATGTTCTGCACGGTGTTGCCGAGCGCCGCGACGATGCCCATCGCCAGCACGAACAGCGGAAACGCCATGATGGTGTCGGCGATGCGGCCGACGATGCGGTCGGTCCAGCCGCCGAAATAGCCGGCGGCGATGCCGGCCAGCCCGCCCATCAGGAACACCAGCACGACGGAGGCGACCGCGATGAAGGTGTCGAGCCGCGTCGCGACAATGACGCGGCTGAAGATGTCGCGGCCGAGCTGATCGGTGCCGAACCAGTGCGCGGCGGACGGCGGCTTCAACGCTGCCGCGGTGTCGGAGGCGAGCGGGTCGTACGGCACCATATAGGGCCCGAACAGCGCGGCAAACAGGATCAGGACCAGCAGCGCGAAGGCAAATCCGGTGACCTTGTTTTCGCTCAAGACGTAGCGGGTCTGTTCCAACGCCGCGGCAAGCCCCGACGTGCGGGCGGGACCTGCGGGTTCGACGGTTGGAGCTACGGTGCTCATGCTCTAGCCCTCCAGCCTGACGCGGGGATCGATCACGCCGTAGAGGATGTCGATCATCAGATTGAGCAGCACGTACATGACCGCCATGGTCAGCACGAAGCCCTGCACCGGCGCGAAGTCGGACGCGATCAGCGCCTCGACCGCGTAGGAGCCGATGCCGGGCCAGGCGAACACCTTCTCCACCAGCACATTGGCGCCCAGCAGGAACGAGAACACCATGCTGAGCGTGGTGATGACCGGCAGCATCGCGTTGCGGAAGGCGTAGGTGACGATCACCTTGTCGGGCGACAGGCCGCTGGCGCGCGCGGTGCGGACGAAGTCGGACGCCAGCACCGCCAGCATCGAGGCGCGCGTCATCCGCGCGATCGGCGCCAGCGAGAAGATCGCGAGCGTCACCGCCGGCAGGATCAATTGGCTGAGCGCAGAACGAAACGCCTCGAAGTCCCGCGCGATCAGCGCGTCGACGAGATAGAAGCCGGTGACCGTCGGCGGCGCGCTGGTGAACACGTCGAGCCGGCCGAGCGGCGCCGGCGACCAGCCGAGCCGGAAATAGAACACATAGACCAGCACGAGCCCGGTGAAGAACACCGGCAGCGACACGCCGGCCGTGGTGGTGACGCGGCAGAGATGGTCGATCCAGGAGCCCGGCCGCGTCGCCGCCAGCACGCCGAGCGGGATCGCGATCACGATGGAGACGACAAGGCCGAGCAGAGTGAGCTCGGCCGACGCCGGCAGGCGGCTGCGCAGTTCGGCCGCCACCGGCTGGCCCGTGGTGAGCGATGAGCCGAGATCGCCGTGGGCGAGATCGGTGCTGTAGCGCACGAACTGCTCGATCAGCGGCTTGTCGAAGCCGAGCTTCTTCCGGATCTGGTCGACCGCCTCCTTGGTGGCCGCGGGGCCAGCAAAATACGCCGCGGGATCACCCGGCAGCGCACGCGTCAAAAGGAACGTCACGATCACGACCCCGATCAGCGAGGGGATCGCGAACAGCAACCGCTTGCCGATCATCGCAAGCATGAGCGCCTCACCCCTTCGCCATCGCGCGGTAGTCGAGGCGGCGGTGGAACCAGTATTCGTAGCCCGTCACGTTCTTCTGCATCGCGACGTTGACGAAGGGCTGATAGAGCGGGATGCGCGGGATGTCGGCGAACGCGAGATCGACGAAGCCCGTGACGTCGGCGTCGTAGGCCGCGGTGTCGCCATTCGCGGCGGCGATGCGTGCACCGTCGATGAGCTTGTCCATCTCCGGCGACTTGTAGCTCATCGTGTTGAAGATCGAATTGTTGCCGTGATAGCACCAGTAGAAGAAGTACTCGGGGTAATCGAGCCAGCCCGAGAACACGTTGGTGAACAGGGGCATTTCCTTCTTGGTGAGCTCGGTGCGCCAATTGGCGCCGGGCACCTTGTTGATCGTGGTCTTGATGCCGAGCTGCGCGAGGCTCTCCTGCACCAGCACGCAGAGCGGCTCGTTGACTCCGGCGAAGTTCAGGTCGAACGAGATCGTGGTCTCGAAACCGTTGGCGTAGCCGGCCTCAGCGAGCAGCGCCTTGGCCTTCTCCATGTCGGTGTAATATTTGGTCGGCTGCGGCCAGGCGACCTCGGTCGGCTTGTCCTTTGCCGCGCCGAACATCGGGTTGGCGAGGCCGAACAGCACCGCATCCATGATCTTCTGATACGGCATCGCGTAGGCCATCGCCTGCCGTACCTTGGGATTGTCGAACGGCGGCTTGGTCACGTTCATGCCGATATACTGGATGCCGTTGGAGAACGGCAGCGAGACCACGTTGAGCTTGCCGTTCGCCTTCATCTCCTGGAAATCCTTGAACGGCAGCTCATAGGAGATGTCGGCGTCGCCGCGCTCGAGCAGCGCGCGACGGTTGCCGGCCTGCGGCACCATGCGCCAGATCACGCGCTTGATCTTCGGCAGCGGGCCCGAGACCCACTCGTCGTTGCGTTCCATGACGACTTCGGTGCCGGCGGTCCATTTGGTCACCTTGTAGGCGCCGGAGCCCGCGGTCTGCTGCTTGGTGAATTCGAGGCCCCACGGATCCTTCTCGCTGGCGTTCTTCTTCACCAGCTCGGAGTTGACGACGCAGGGCACGATGACAGCGAGGTCGGGGATCGTCAGCTTGTCCTTCTTCAGGAAGTCGACGCGCACCGTATAATCGTCGACGATGACGAACTGCTCGGGCTTGGTCAGCGAGCCCGCGCTCATCTGGAAGGTCGGGAAGCCGCCGACGCTGACGGCACGGTCGAGCGACCATTTGACGTCCTTGGCCGTCACCGGCGTGCCGTCGTGGAATTTGGCGTTCTTGCGCAGCTTGAAGGTGACCGACATGTCGCCGATGTTGAAGTCCTCGGCGAGCTCGGGCTTGAACTTGTCGCGGTCGTAATAGGGCACGCCGCCAGGGCCGCTCTTCATCTCGTGGCTGATCAGGCGGTCGTAGCAATTCCACGACACCTCGTAGCCCGGCACGTTGGTGCCGACGCCATGGATGTCGAGATTGTTGGGGCCGCCTTCGGAGACGATCAGCAGCGTCTCGGAGCGCGCATCGGCCTTGGCCGGCGACCAGATCGCGGGTGCGGTCGGCGCCAACGCCCCCGCTGCCAGTCCGGACACCGATTTGAGGAAGTCGCGACGCTTCATGTGATGCTCCAACGCCTTTGAGAATGGCCTTGGAACTCGGATCGCAAGGATTGTGCCAACCCTTAACGAAACCTTATGTCCTGCTAATGCCTTGCTGGGGCGAAAGAAAACGCCAACCGGTATCGCGATCGGACAAAATCTCAGATCGCCGATTGCATACAAAGGCAGGCCATATGCTCAATAGATGAGCAAGAAATGGCTTCTGCTTGCTTTGTGGCCGGCAATGAAGGCCGCGCGCTGAAGCGCGCTAATCCGGCCAGATCAGCTCCTGCAGTTGCACGAGATCATCGACCCGGTCCGGCCAGCCCGCGATGCAGATGTGCCGGAGCGGATCGCTGGCGGAGTGCAGCATCAGGAGTGCCATCAGCCGCCGCTTCAGGGTGAACGTCACCTCGGTGCGCGGGATGCCGAAGCCATCGAACAGGCTGCGCACAAGCCGCGGATGCCCGGCGGCCATGAAGGCGCTGGGACCGAGCAGGTCGTACTCGTCCCACCCCGTCCGGACGTCGCCGAAGTCGAACAGGCCGGCAACGTGCCAGCCGTCGGCCCGGCGCCCGAGCAGAAAGTTCTCCGGAATGTATTCGCCGGTCAGGATCACCGGCGGCGCGTGCATCGGGATCAGCTCAGTGGCGTCACGCAGCAGATCGTCGAGCGAGGTGAGGAACTTCGCCGGCAGGCCGAGCCGTTCGTGCCGCGCCCGGCACTGCGCGATCTGCCCGCGCATGAAGGCCTCCCAGCGCGGCTCGATCGCGAGCAAGCCGCCGGGCGGCACGCGCTGCACCTCGGCGATCACGGCCCCGATCTCGGCGAGCACGCGCTCGCGCTCGGCTTCCGACAACGATGGCCAGACCTCCGAGCCGACGGTGCCGGACAGGCGGGTGATGACGAGATAAGGCCAGCCGTCACGCTCGCCCTGCGCGACAAGATCAGGAATCGGAATGCCGAGCCGTCCGCGCAACTCGGCAAGCGCGCCGCGCTCGGACACGAATTGCGGGCGCAGAAACGGGGGGAAGAGTTTGAGGATCAGGCCATCGTCCAGCCCGACCACCAGATTGGTGCCGGTCGAGAACACGTGCGGCGCGAAGCACGACAGCCCGTGGCCGTCAGCAATATCGCGCGCGACCGGCAGCCAGCGCGACGTGTCGCCGCGCCAGGCGCGGTAGCTGTCGTAGTCGGTGAGGAGAGGAAGCGGCATTCGCGATGTCATCGTAGCCCGGATGCAGCGCAGCGCAATCCGGGATTCTGCGCCACCTAAAAGACCGGCCCCGGATTTCGCTTCGCTTCATCCGAGCTACGAACTCTTCTCCTTCCCCCTGAAAGGGGGAAGGTCGGGATGGGGGTCTGCCACAGGCGTGATCGCTCGTGGAGAGAGCAGATCCCCACCCGCTTTGCTCTGCGAGCAAAGCGACCTCCCCTTTTCAAGGGGGAGGTAAGACAACGCATTCCCTCACCGGTCCGGATTGGCGCGCTCGAACTGGCGCAAGAGGCGGTTGCCGCGCTCGACGGCGTTGTCCATCGCGGCCTGCGCCGATCGCTTGCCGGCGAACACCTGCTCGAGCTCCTCCTCGATCACGTCGCGGATCAGGACGAACGAGCCGAGCCGGATGCCCTTCGAATTGTCGGTCGGTGGCTTCAGCGTCACCTCCTCGATCGAGATCGAGGCGCCGGGATTGCGATCGTAGAAACCCTGCGCGCGGGTCAGATCGAATGCGGCGCGGGTGATCGGCAGGTAGCCCGTGTTCTGGTGCCAGGTGGCCTGCACCTCCGGCCGCGACAGATAGGCGAAGAACTTCGCCACGCCGGCATATTCGGCGCGCGGCCGGTCGCGCAGCACCCACAGCGTCGCGCCGCCGATGATCGAGTTCTGCGGCGCGCCCTGCACGTCGGGTTCGTACGGCATCATGCCGTAGCCGACCTCGAATTTGGAATTGGCCTTGATGTCGGCGCGCGTGCCCGACGAGCCGATGAAGATGCCGCACTCGCCTTTCTGGAAGCGCGGCTCGGCCGCCTGCCCGCGGCCGCTGTAGTCGAAGGTCTTGTCGGCCTGCCACTGCGCGAGCTGCGCGATGTGGCGCACCACCAGCGGATTGTTGAAGATCAGCTGGGCGTCGAGCCCGGAAAACCCGTTGGCCTTGGTTGCGATCGGCAGGTTGTGGAAGGCGGAGAAGTTCTCGACATTGATCCAGGACGGCCATGACGTGGTCACGCCGCACATCGCGCCCGCCGCGCGCAGCCGCTTGGCCACGACGCCGAGCTCCGGCCAGGTCCTCGGCGGCACACTCGGATCGAGCCCGGCGGAGCGGAACATATCCTTGTTGTAGTAGAGGATCGGCGTCGAGGCATTGAAGGGGAACGACAGCATGTTGCCGTCGACATCGGCATAATAGCCGGCCACCGCGGGCAGATAGGCCGACGGCGCGAACGCCTCGGATTGATCGCGCATCAGCTCGAACACCGGATAGATCGCGCCGCGGGCCGCCATCATGGTTGCGGTCGCGATCTCGTTGACCTGAACGATCGCCGGCTGGCTGCGCGATCGGAAGGCGAAGATCGCCGCGGTGACGGTCTCGGTATAGTTGCCCTTGTAGGCGGGCACGATCCGGTAGTCGGATTGCGAGGCGTTGAAATCGGCGGCAAGCTTCTCGAGCTGCTTGCCGAGCTCGCCCGACATCGCGTGCCACCACATGATCTCGGTGGCCGCTCGCGCCGGCGACACAAGCAGAAGAGCCGCGATGACGAGGTGCAGGAGCTTAAAGGCGAGCTTCAAAGCGAACTTCACGACGAGCCGTTCCCGGATGCCAACACGCCCTCATAAGGCGCTACAACCGCAGATTCAACCGACACCGCAGGTTGCACCGCGGATTTAACGTTTGGCCGATGGCGAACCAGCGCCATTCTGCTAAAAATGCGTTGAACCTTTTCTTCCCGCCCTGGACACAAATCACAAGGGGAATAGTAGCCTGTGTACCGCCGCGCCGGCCTTTCGCGGATAACGATGCTTGCCGTCGCGCTGTCATGGGCAGCGGTCCCGGCGAGCGCTTTTGCGCGCGAATTCCGGACCGCGGATACCCAGAATGAGGACTATCCGACCGTCCAGGCGCTGAATTACATGGACCGCCTGATCGCTGAACGCACTGCCGGCCGGCACCGCATCGTGGTCTTCCATTCCCGCCAGCTCGGTGAGGAGAAGGAGACGCTGGAGCAGACCCGGGCCGGCGCTATCGACCTGAACCGGACCAATGTCGCGCTGATCGGGACAATGGTGCCGTCGGTCAACGTGCTGGCAATGCCGTTCCTGTTTCGATCGCCCGAACACCTGCAAACCGTGCTGGATGGACCGATCGGCAGCGAGATCCTGAACAGTCTCGGGGATCACGGCTTCGTCGGGCTGGCCTTCTACGATTCCGGCGCCCGCTCGATCTATAACAGCGTGCGCCCGGTGCGTTCGCTCGACGACCTCAAGGGACTGCGGGTGCGCGTGCAGCAATCCGAACGGATGTCGGACATGGTGCGCGCGCTCGGCGCCCAGCCGGTCCAGATGCCCTACGGCCAGGTGCTGACCGGATTCGCCACCGGGCTGATCGACGGCGCCGAGAACAACTGGGCGTCCTTCGTCACCACCGGTCACTATAAATATGCCGGCTACTACACGCTGACCCGGCACACTTTCAGTCCGGACGTGCTGCTGATGTCGCAAAAGGCCTGGGCCAGCCTCTCGCCGGAGGAGCAAACGATCTTCCGCGAGGCCGCGCAACGCTCCAGCGCCTACATGCGCGAGAGGTGGCGCGAGCTCGAGGAGCGCTCGCGCCAGCAGGCGGAGCTGGCCGGCGTCAAGATCGTGACCGACATCGACCGCAAGCCGTTCGAAGCCGCAATGGCCGGCATCTACGCCGAGGCCGAGCGCGATCCTGCGATATCGGCGCTGATCGAGCGCATCCGCAACATGGAGTAACCGGATCTTGGACGCACAACAGCAGGACGGGACTGTGCGACGGCGGGCGGCCTTCGGGCCGCAGGGCCGTTTCCGCATCGTCCAGTTGCTGCGTGCGGTCCCGATCCGCTGGCGCATCCTTTCGATCGCCCTGCTCAACTCCGCGGTCGTGATCGTGCTGGCGGTACTGATCTGGAACGGCTCGAAGGTGCTCGGCTCGGCCTGGGAGGATGTCCGCCAGGTGCGGGAATCCGACAAGATCCTGGCCAAGCTCGAAAGCGAGACCAGCCGTCTGCAGAACCTGATCCATCGCTACATCAACCAGCCGAGCCCGGATCTGTTCGCTGAAATCCTGCTGCTCCGCGAGGCCGTGCTCGGCACGCTGACCAACCGGGCCTCGACCGACCCGATGCTGTCAGGCTCGGTCGAGGAGCTGGAGCGCGTCACCAGCCGCTTCCTCGACGGCTTCGGCGAACTGCGCACCGTGCAGACCAGGATCGCCAAGACCTATGACGAGCAGGTGCTGTCGCCGACCAAGGACATGGCCGGGCTCTATTCGATCATCGAGGGCGCGACCGGCCATCGCGATGCGCTGATCTGGCCCGCGCTCGGCAAGTCGCGCGAAGCCTTCACCTCGCTGCTGGTTGCCGCCAACGCCTACTATCTCTCGCTTGCCTCCTCGTCGGCGGAGGAAGCCCGCCGCAACATCGATACGATCGAGCGGACGATTCCCGTCATGACCGATCTGGCCGAAAACGATCTGCAGCGCATGGCGCTGGCGCGGCTCAAGGTCAAGACCGCCGAGCTGCGCGACGGGCTCGGCAAGCTCAGCGAGCAGCTCACCAACCGCACCGATCTGCTGCGCAACTCGATCGACGCCAGCCAGGCGGATGCGATCGGCGCGATCGACGATCTCTCGGTGAAGATGCGCCAGCGCGAGCAGAAGGCGCAGGAGACGTTCGACAAGACGCTGACCTCGATCTCGCGCCGGGTGCTGTCGATTGCCGTGATCTTCCTCGGCGTCATCATGTCGGCCGGCGTCATGATCGCGCTGTCGATCCGGCTGCCGCTGGCGCAGATCATGGCCGCGATGCGCACCATCACCTCGGGGGACCTCGACCGGCCGGTGCAGGGCACGTCGGCCAAGGACGAGGTCGGCGCCATGGCGCGTGCGGTCGAAGTGTTTCGCGAAAACGCGATCGCCAAGCGGAAGACCGAGGACGAGCTGCGCACCGCCAAGGAGGAGGCCGAAAGCGCGCTGCTCGAGCTCAATACCGCACAGCAGAACCTGATCGATGCCGAACGCCTCGCGGCGCTCGGCGGCCTCGTTGCCGGCGTCGCCCACGAGGTCAACAACCCGATCGGCATCAGCCTGACGGTGGCCTCGAGCTTCGCCCGCCGCAGCGAGATGTTCGAGAACGATTTGAAGACCGAGCCGCTGCGCCGCTCCAAGCTCGACGAGTTCGTGCGCGCCTCGCGTGATGCATCGCAGCAACTGGTCTCGAACCTGACGCGCGCCGGCGAGCTGATCCAGTCGTTCAAGCAGGTCGCCGTCGATCGCTCGCATGCCGAGCGCCGCCAGTTCGCCTTGAGCGAATCCACCGACCAGATCGTGGCGAGCCTGCGGCCGGTGCTGAAGAAGGCCGCGATCGCGCTGTCGGTTGATGTGCCCGAGGGGCTCTTGATCGACGGCTATCCCGGCGCCTATGGGCAGATCTTAACCAATCTTTTCCTCAACGCCGTCAATCATGCCTTTGCCGATGGCCGCTCCGGCACCATCACCATCTCGGCGCGCGGGCGCGGCGCCGACGATGTGGAGATCATCTTCGCAGACGACGGGGCTGGCATGACGCCGGACGTGCAGCGGCAGGCGTTCGACCCGTTCTTTACGACGCGCCGCAACGAAGGTGGTACGGGCCTTGGCCTCCACATCGTCTATAACCTCGTCACCCAGCAGCTCGGTGGACGCATGATGCTGGAGTCAAGGGTAGGACAAGGCACCACTTTTCGCATTATCATGCCCAGGATCGCCAAGGGGGCTGCCAAAGGCGAGCCCACGATCGCTGACGCAGCAGCCGACGGAAGCAGTCAATGGCCGAACAGGACGATGTCCTCCAACTGATCGACGATACCGAGAGCCCGCCGGAGGACTCGTCGGCCCGGAAATGGAAGGTCGCCGTCATCGACGACGATCACGCCGTCCATGAAGGCACCCGCTTCGCGCTGAGCGACTACAACCTGAACGGTTCGACGCTGGAGATCCTCTCCGCCTACTCTGCGGCCGAAGGCCGCACGCTGATGCGGGACAACCCCGACATCGCTGCCGTGCTGCTCGACGTCATCATGGAGACCGACGTCGCCGGCCTCGAGCTCGTCGAGTTCATCCGCAACGAGATCAAGAACGAGACCGTGCGCATCATCCTGCGCACCGGCCAGCCCGGCCAGGCGCCGGAGCGGCGCGTCATCGTGCAATACGACATCAACGACTACAAGGCGAAGACCGAGCTCACCGCCGACAAGCTGTTCACGTCGCTGACGGCCGCGCTGCGCAGCTACCAGCAACTCGAGCGCATGGTGCAGACACGGCGCGGGCTCGAGATCATCATCGACGCGGCCTCGACGCTGTACGATTTCAAGTCGATGCAGCGGCTGGCCGAGGGCGTGCTGACCCAGCTCGCCTCGCTGCTCAACGTCGACTGCGCCGGCATTCTGGTGCTGCGCGACGACGGCAATTCGGCCGCGGCCGATTTCTCGGTGCTGGCCTGCTCGGGCTGCTACAGCCGCTTCATCGGCACCACCTCGTCAAAGGCGCTCGATCCGGACCTGCGGCACATGGTGGAGGAAGCATTCCAGCGCCGCAAGAACGAGTTCGCCGACCACCGCAGCGTGCTCTATTCGCGCACCGGCAGCGGCCGCGAGGTTGTGGTGCTGCTGCAGGCCGAGCGCCAGCTCTCCGACACCGACCGTGCGCTGGTCGAGATCTTCTCGAGCCGGCTTTCGATCGCGTTCGACAATGTGATCCTCTACCAGCAGCTGCACGAGGCCAACACCCAGCTCGAGGACCGCGTCGCGCAGCGCACCCGCGCCCTGATGCAGGCCAACCGGCGGCTCTCGGCGCAATGGCTGCGGCTGCAGCGCGCCAACGGCTTCAAGAACGAGATCCTCGGCACCGTCGCCCACGATCTGAAGAATCCCCTCGGCGTGATCCTCGGCCGCACCGAGATGCTGACCGAACTGATTGGCGCCGGCTCGCCGAAGGAAAACGTCACGTCGCAGGTCGAGCACATCCGCGACGCGACCAAGCGGCTGACCTCGATGGTCGACCATCTGATCTCGGACGCGATGGCCGATGCCTTCGACATCACCATCCGCCGCGAGCCGGTCGACGTCGCGGCCCTCGTCAACGAGGTCACCGAGGCCAATTTGCCTTCGGCCGTCAACAAGCAGCAGAGCATCTCGGTCTCGGGGCCGCAGCAATTCGTCACGATGTGCGACGCCGACCGGATTCGCGAGGCGATCGACAACCTCGTCAGCAACGCCATCAAGTATTCGCCGATCGGCGGCAAGATCACAGTCACGGTCAGCCATGAGGGCGACGACACCGTGATCCGGATCGCCGACCAGGGTCCCGGCCTCAGCCCCGAGGATCTCGGCCGGCTGTTCGGCCGGTTCCAGCGGCTGTCGGCCAAGCCGACCGCAGGCGAGAGCTCGACGGGCCTCGGCCTTTCCATCGTCAAGCGCATCATCGACATGCATGGCGGCCATGTGACCGCGCAGAGCCCGGGCCCCGGACAGGGGTCGACCTTTACGGTTACACTGCCGGCGACAGAGACATCATGAGCCAGAACCCGCATATCTTCATCGTGGACGATGAGGCGCCGGCCCGCGAAATGGTCGGCGATTACCTCAAGATGCACGGCTTCGGCGTGACGCTGTGCGACGGCGGCAAGAGCCTGCGCAAGGAGATCGAGGGCTGCACGCCCGATCTCGTGGTGCTGGACCTCAACATGCCCGAGGAAGACGGGCTGTCGATCATTCGCGACCTCAAGAGCAAGATCAACGTCCCCGTCATCATGCTGACAGCTACTGCCAGCCCGATCGACCGGGTGGTCGGGCTGGAGCTCGGCGCCGACGACTACGTGGCCAAGCCCTGCGAATTGCGCGAGCTGATGGCGCGCATCCGCTCGGTGCTGCGACGGAGCGGGCCGGCGAAAGCGGCGGCGCCGGAACCGGCGAGCGCCAAGGCCGAAAAGGAGCAGCTGGTGCGGTTCGGCACCAAATGGCTCGATCTCGAGGCCCAGGCGCTGCGCGACGACGAGGGCAACGAGCATCCGCTGACGGCGTCCGAATTCGGCCTCCTGAAAGTGTTCGCGGCCAACCCGAAGCGGGTGCTGTCGCGCGAGCGGCTGCTGGAACTCGCCAATGCGCGCGACGCGGAAGCCTTCGACCGCGCCGTCGACCTGCGCATCATGCGCATCCGCCGCAAGATCGAATTCGACCCGACCAAGCCGTCCGTGATCCGCACCATCCGCGGCGGCGGCTACCTGTTCTCGCCGACCGGCGACAAGGCGTAGCGCTGCGAAAGCCGTCCCGCCTCTCAACGTCGTCCTGGCGAAAGCCAGGAGGTAGAT
>NZ_LFIQ01000029.1 GCF_001189245.1 Bradyrhizobium pachyrhizi
CCGAAGGGGCTCGACTACAATATCGGCTACAACCCGACCGAATTCATCGCCCAATCGGTCCACGAGCTGATCAAGACGATCTACGAGGCGATGGCGCTCGTCGTCATCGTGGTGCTGGTGTTCCTGCAGGGATGGCGGCCTGCGATCATCCCGATCATCGCGATCCCGGTGTCGCTGGTCGGCACCTTCGCGGTGATGGCCGCGCTCGGCTTCTCGATCAACAATCTGACGCTGTTCGGTCTGGTGCTCGCGGTCGGCATCGTGGTCGACGACGCCATTGTGGTGGTCGAGAATGTCGAGCGGCATCTCGAGCACGGCATGAGCCGGCGCGAGGCGGCTCTCAAGACCATGGAGGAGGTCGGCGGTGCGCTGGTCTCGATCGCGCTCGTGCTGTGCGCGGTGTTCGTGCCGACCGCCTTCCTCGG
>NZ_LFIQ01000030.1 GCF_001189245.1 Bradyrhizobium pachyrhizi
GGTACACGCTGAGGCCAAGGCGGTTGGATCATCCATGAGATGACAGGCTCATCCGATCAACAGGGCGCCGACGCCTACGATGAGCGCTACGAACGATATCGCCGCCAACCCATGAAGCTGTATTCGACACCGTCATGATGAGTGAGCCTGAACATGCAAACAGGTTGCGCTCCGGTCTTGATCTCCGCATTTACTTAAGCGTGTCAGAAGCAGTGTCCCATTCCAGGTTCCAGCACTAGCTTATGTGAAGATTTTTGAAACGATTCCCTCGATGCCGCTTTTATTGCTCATGCAACAGGCGACCGAGGTTCATCTAGTCCGCGTGACGACCGATGACGGCGAGGTCCAAATCTGGCTCGCTGCGACCTCGCGCG
>NZ_LFIQ01000031.1 GCF_001189245.1 Bradyrhizobium pachyrhizi
CGAACAGGCCACCGGGGGCCCGGCGGTTGTTGGTGACGATGGAGGCCTTCACGCCGAACTCGTAGGGCGCGGCGGCCTTGCCCTTGCCGATGCACTCCACCTCCGGGGCATGGAAGGAATAGAGCTTCCAGCTACGCTGGCGCTGCTGCTGCGAGCGGATCTGGCTGGCTCGGCCAAGCGGGAGTGCGAACGTCTCCTCTGCTGGCTGGCCCTCGATCTTGCGACGGATGTCGCGGATGATCCGGCCCAGCCGGCTGCGCAGGATACGCAACTGCCGCTGATGCCGCCTGAACTGTTTGGCATGAGCGTAGCGACCCGCCATCATCGCGGCTGCCTTGGCCACGCGAGCATAGGATTGCCGCAGCCTGACGCCGTGCTGTCTCGCCAGGCGGTTGAGCCCCCTGATGGCCGCATGCAAGAGCTTGGCATCGGTCGGAAAGCTGATGGCCTTCGGTTGCACCGTGGTGTCGACCGTGACCCGCTTGAGGTCCTGGCTGCGCAACGCGCCGGCCTCGTGCGCCACCCGCAGGCTCTCAGCCAGCAAAAGCTCCAGCTTGTCGCCGAGCCGCTTGCGCCAATGGCTCAGGTCCGAACGCTCGTGCGGGAAAGCGTGTTGGAAGAACTCTTCGCCGGTGAAGAACTGGAAATACGGGTCGTGGACCCAGCGCTCGCACACTCCCTCATCGGACAGTCCGTAAATGTGCTTGAGCAGCAAAAGCCCGATCATGAAGCGGGTCTCGATCCCGGGCCGGCCGTTCTCGCTGTAGAGCGGAGCGATCTCGCCGTCGATCCAGTCCAGTCGACCTTGCCGGCGAGCAGAACCAGTTCGTGCTTCATGTTGATGATCTGGTCCAGCTGCGCCCGGAACAGATCATTTGATTCCGTCGTCTTGTGCTTCTTCGGTCGCATCGTCCTCTCCGATGC
>NZ_LFIQ01000003.1:0-305 GCF_001189245.1 Bradyrhizobium pachyrhizi
GATCGGCGCAGCCTGGTCGAAGCGCTCCGAAGAGGGTCGCGATTACCTCTCGCTCAAGCTCGACGACCCCTCGTTCAACGCACCGATCTATGCGAACCTGTTCGACGACGAAGGCGGCGAGGGCTACACGCTGCTGTGGTCGCGCCCGCGCAAAAACGGCGAGTGAGTTGAGCCGAGCGCTGCGCCCCGCCCATCCGGCGGGGCGCTTCGCAACTGGCCTGAAGCGGCTTACGATTTAAGCCGCGCCGCGCTCTTGAGCGGCCTCCTGGTTCGATCCCAATGCTTCAGCAATTTGTCCGAGCACG
>NZ_LFIQ01000003.1:315-8237 GCF_001189245.1 Bradyrhizobium pachyrhizi
GTGCTTGCTGAGAGATCGCCACGCTTTAGCGGTTTAAACCTGCTCGCTCGCTCCACCTGCGTATTTGTAGATCGTCGTACTTCCGATGCAGGTTGACGGCCATGATCTCCCTGAAATCCAGGGCTATACGAGAGCTGAGCCAAAACGATCGTTCCTGTTCTTGTCGAACGCTACCGGCTTCGGTAACGCGATGAGCGCGGCCGATCTTGATCGCAGCAGCCGCATCGGCTGTTTCTCGCAAGTCAGCGTCTCGGCTACGGCTCGATCTCGCGGCCGGGCAGGTGCGTCGCGCCCGATGACTGGACTGCAGTGCCGCGCATCGATTCGGTGGAGCACCGCATCTGGTCAAACGAGCCGCCGGAAGTCGGCTCGTCATACGCAGCCGAGTTGATGTTTGATGGCGACTAACGGGCATATGGGCCCAATTACTCTGGCGCACAATGAACGGATGCACGCGAAGCCCAAACTTTGATCAATCGTCCAAATAGCAGGCGCAAGCGCCTGACGTCGTTATCCCCGCGTTCGCCTGCGCAATCGCTGATGGGCGATTTCTACCGCAAGCTTCTGTGGCCCGAGCGCGAAGACGAATAGGTCTTCCGTAGGGTATCGAAAATCACTCCGTCATCTTCGGCATCCCCTTAAGCGCTGCTACTCCGCGATGGTGGCCGTCGACGCGCGGCGAACCTCGTTCGCGCTCCAGACGATCACGGAGCTTTTCAAATGTCCGATCCGAACGCGGATAAGATGCCGCGTTACCTACGAACGTCCGAAGCCGCTCGCTTTTTGAGTTTGTCCGGTCGCACTTTGGAGAAACATCGAACGTATGGAACTGGCCCGGAATATCACAAGATCGGCGGGCGTGTGGTCTACTCGGTTGCCGACCTGACAGCCTGGGCCAAACTGGGCAAGAAGAAATCGACTTCCGATCCCGGTGGCGGCACGGTGCTGCCCGCAAAACGGCATGCGCCAATTCCCTACGCGGGTAAAGAGCGGCGCTAAGCAATGTCCGTTATCAAATACTCGGCGCGCCGCCGCTATTCCGAGCGCGAGCAGCTTGCCCCCTTTCGTGCCTTTCCTGGCGATCTCGTACCACGAGACGCGCAGGATCTCATCGCTTATCCGTTCTTCACAGTCGCAAAGACAAAGCGCATCGTGCCAATCGATTTCTGTGCCGGCGCGATCGCAATTCGCGTTGAAGCCATGCGTAAACACGGCATGGCGGCCATTTGGGATGCAGATGTTCTGATCTGGGCCGCGCACCAGATCGTCGAAGCGCGTGACACCGGTTTGAAGACGTCGCGTTTGATGGCTGCAGCGCGTTACAAGATTTCGACTTTTGTCGCTCACGACACCAGAGCGCGGGAATATGACCGGCTAAAGACCGGGCTCGACAGACCGCAAACGATAACAGCGCAGACTTCGATCCGCCATCCAACAGAACGACGACGGCATCGTTGCTCCTGGATCAACGAGTGGAAGGAGACGGTCGATGAAAACGGGCGTCCATTTGGTCTCGAGCTGATCCTGCCTGATCGGTTCTATACGGGTGTGATTGATGACGGGCTCGTGCTGACGATCGGTCGCACCCATTTCAATCTGATAGGCGGACTGGACCGTTGGCCTTACCGGCTCCTGCGCAAGCACGGTGGGCGCCGGCGCGGCGGCTGCAGCTCCGACCTTGTGCATCTCGATGCCGATTTCGGCATTTTCTTGCCGCTCATGCACTTCGCCTACGACGTACGTCAGATCGTCCAACGCCAGACATTGCCCGGCTATCTGTTCGTACTCACGCGCGATCCGAACGGTACCGAGCGGCTGAACTTTGTACCGGGGCCTGTTGATCCCTAACGGGGCACGCCTGCGCGTCGCAGTCTCATTCCAAATTCGGAGGACAATCTGTGAATCAACTCGCGCTATCGAGGACCGCGACCCTCGTGCCATCGGGGACTGACGCCTGCAGCGATACCTCATACGCTTGCTCTCTCACGCGCAACACTTTACTGCAATGCAATTCCTTTCTCGAACGTACGGGCGGGGTCGCGCGCAATGCCACGCGATCACCGACGTCGGCGTCATCGCATTACGCTCCTTGCGTTCCTTTGCGGCAGTTCGCTCGTCGAGGAGAACTCGTTGATATCCGTGGCCGGCGCCAGGGCCGCCACATGCCGGAATCTGGAGAATGGGCGGTCAGCCTAACCTGCGCTGTGCTTAATGGCTTCAAGGCGGCCCGCCGATATCTCGCCGACCTTGAGCCCGAACGGGCGCGACTCGTCGCGAATCGTGTTCACCATAGCCAGCAGCTTGCCGAGCAGCGCCATCCGTCCGACCCGCAGCGCCCGCAACGTTTGCACGCGCTCCAGCTTGACATGGACTGCGCGGAAGCAGCCGATCCGGGTCAGCTGCGCAATACCGTTGGCGTCGTTTCGGTAGGTCGTGTTCGGCATCGCGTTCAGCTCCGCCTTGGCATGGCGCGTCTCGATGCAGATCACGGGGAGACCCTCCAGCGCCGTCAACAGCCAGGCGCTGTACGAGAATGCTTCCTGCCCGCCGCGCTTCAGGTGGCTTGCCCACTCTGCCAGGACCAGCACGATTGCGTCCGGGTCGGTCTCGACTTTCGCCTTCCGGACGGGCTTGCCGTCACCATCCACCACACAAATGTTCGTCGCCTCCAGCGACACGTCAAGACCTGCGTAGATGTTCGTCGTTTTCTTTCACAGCCGACCGCCGAAGAGCACCGTGCTGGGATCATTGCGAGGCTTCGTTGCCGCAACACGGCCGGCGAGGGGTCACAATTCAGTGCCCCGGTTAACCAGATATCTTCCCGATTTCTTGTAACCGACCAGACTACAATTTGCATGGGAGGTGACCGGCAACGCCGAGCCGCCAGGCCTGCTCATCTTCAGAAGCGGCACACGCGCTTTACGACGCTCAAAGCATACGGTCCACGGTTCGAGCTTCGAGGAGCGGCGGCATGAGCGATCTCACCGAAGTGGAACTATTGTGGCTCGAAAAGCGTATCGAAAACCGCATTCGGTTCGGTCGCATCGTCAAGGAACGGAAGCTCGATCGCCACCGGCGTGTCCTGTCATTCGCGCCAGGCAGCATCTTTGCTTTCGTCCGTTGGACCTCCAACGACTTCGGTACGATCATTTCGCGGATCGACATCTTGCGTGCGGTCGCGCCGGGACAACGCTGCTCGGCTGTGCCCTATGTAAAGCCCGGCGGAGAGATTTTGCTGCGGCTCTCCGGCTGGCCAAAGGTCGAACGCGTGCTGCAGATGATCGACGCCGTCGAGGCGCTCGGCATCGACCCCGCCGACGTCGCTCCGGATCATTGGCATCACGTTCACAACCGTCTATCCGTCAATGAAAACCCGCGTCCCTACACGAAAGCCCGCCACCAGGCTTGGCTCCATCGCCAGAGAGTGATGCGATGAGAGGCCGCCTGATGACGTTGACCACGACCTTTGGGGTCGTCGCTGCGCTCGTCGCGACAGTCGCTCTGGAGCCGCTTCCGCTCTACATCTGGAATGCATCGACGAGCGTGCCAATCGGTCTTTATCGCTTACGACCGACAACGCGCTTCCAGGTTACCGAACTGGTCGCCGTTCAGCCGACAGAGCCGCTTGCGACCTTCCTCGACCTTAACGGCTATCTGCCCATCGGCGTGCCCATGCTCAAACGGGTGCTCGCGTTGCCCGGACAGACTGTCTGCAGAACCGGCCTCACGATTTCGGTTGATGACATTGCAGTCGGCGAGGCCCGCGATCGCGACGGAAGCGGCCGGCCGCTGCCGAAATGGCAGGGCTGTTGGGTCGTCGGAGACGGCGAACTCTTTCTGATGAACTGGCAGTCCAGCGACTCCCTGGACGGCCGATACTTTGGATTTCTTCCGGCTTCCGCCGTGATCGGACGTGCGTTCCCAGTGTGGACGTGGGAGGAGTAATCGTGCGCGTTCCACGTGTTTGCCCTGCCATTCCTCTGTTCGATCGATCGCGGGACGAGTCCTCCGTCCCGACTAATGTTTGCGAAGCCGCCGCGCGCCGTGTCGGTTCAGCGCGGCCGAATGGCCGGCGCGGAGCGGCTTTGCTGTGGATGCGCGCGAGCACGGCGGCATGCTTAGCTCGATCCGTCGGGCGTGTGGTGCCCCTGGTGCTCCTTCTGACCGCATCGGGCAAGGTTGCTCCAGCTCAGGACGGGCCGATCGCATTTCCAGCGATCCGTCAGGCCAACCACTCGTTCGCGGGCTTCATCGGCGAAGCCGCACAACGCTTTGCGATCCCGTCAGCCTGGATACGCTCGGTCCTCAGCATCGAAAGCGCGGGAGACGCGCAGGCCCGATCGCCCAAAGGCGCAATCGGCCTGATGCAAATCATGCCGGCGACCTGGGCGGAACTTCGCAAGCGCTATAATCTAGGCAGCGATCCTTACGATCCACACGACAACATTCTGGCTGGCGCAGCGTATCTGCGTGAACTGCTCGATCGCTATGGCTCGCCTGGTGTGTTTGCGGCGTACAACGCGGGACCATCTCGCTATGATGCGCGCCTTGCGGGCGGCTCCTTGCCGGCAGAGACGCAAGCGTATGTGGTAAAGCTTGCAACTCTGCTTGGCATCGAATTGCCTGCGACGTGGACCGCCGGCCGGCAGTCATCCGCAACTGCAACGTCGCTCGTCACACGACTTCATCTGATGAGGACGGGCGATCGATCGGCGGAACTCATGCCTTCGAGTGGCGCCAAGACTGCAATCTCAATGCACGATGTTTCGCCTATGGTCCCTCGGCCGATTGGTGTGTTCGTCCCTCGGTCGAGTTCGGGAGCATCGCAATGACCAGATCTGCAGGTTCGCAAGCCATGGCTTGCAACAGCGAGCAATTGGCGAAAGAACGAAGACAGCGCACAAGCACGACGTATGCGTCCGGCCGCTGCACGTGGCATCAGGTCTTGACATGATCAGCCGGCTTCCAGTTCCACGGCAGCAATTCGTCGAGACGGTTGACGGGATGTCCGTCGATCATCCTCCGCAGCACGTCACGCAGGTATGCGTAAGGTTCGACGTCGTTGAGCTTGCAGGTCGCAATCAACGAACAGACGACTGCCCAGCGCTGCCCACCGCCGTCGCTGCCGGCGAACAGATGGTTCTTGCGGCCGAGCGCGACGGGACGGATCGCGCGTTCGACGGGATTGGTGTCGAGCTCGACGCGGCCATCATGCAGGAATCGCGTCAATCCATGCCAGCGCGAGAGCGCATAGCGGATTGCTTCGGCGAGCGTGCTGCGACCCGACACGAGCCGGAGCTGCGCATCCAGCCAAACATTCAGAGCGTCAGCGATTGGCTTGGAGAACGTCCTGCGCTCAGCAAGCCGGTCAGCGGGCGATCGTCCGCGGATACGCGCTTCGATCGCGTAGAGTTCGCCGATCCGGCGCAAGGCGTGTGTTGCCACAAGCGATCCGGTGGCCTCGGCTACGTCGTAGAACTTGCGGCGCGAGTGGCTCCAGCACGCGGCGAGAGTGATCCCCTCCTTGTCGGCCAGCTGCTCGAAGCCAGCATATCCGTCGACATGCAGGATGCCCCTGAAGTCCGCAAGATGCGCGACGGGTCGCTCGGCTCGGCGATCCGGGGCGAACAAATAGATTGCGGCCGGAGGCTCGGGTCCACCCCATGGCCGCTGGTCACGGGCGTAGACCCAAAGCCGCGCCGTCTTGGTTCGTCCGCGACCGGGATCGAGCACGGGGATCGGCGTGTCGTCGGCAAACAGATGGTCGGACGCGAAGACGTTCTTGCACAGTCGTTCGTGCAGCGCCTCGAGCCACCAGCATGTGCCGCCGACCCAGCCGGCGAGCGTCGAACGACAGAGATCGACGTTGTGGCGGGCAAGGATCTGAGACTGTCGATAGAGCGGAAGGTGATCGCAGTACTTGCTTATCAACACGTGCGCGAGCAGCGCCGGCGTTGCAAGGCCGCCGGCTATCACCCGCTCCGGCGCGGGCGCCTGCATCACCCTGTCGCAGGCCCGACAGGCGTATTTGGGACGCGTGGTGCGCACAACACGAAGCTGAGCGGGCACCCAGTCCAGCATCTCGCTAACGCTTTCGCCAACCAGGTGAAGAGTGCCGCCGCAGCAGTTGCAGACCTCACTTTCGACATCGAGCCGAACGTCTTCGCGCGGCAGGTGATCCGGCAAAGCTCTGCGTCGCGCTTGCGCCGTCGGAGCTTCGGAGATGACCGCCGGCTGGCCTTCCTGAACGCGGGCAATGTCGCTGTCGATATCTTCCAGGCCGAGCGCGAACTGATCGGGATCAATGCGCTCGGAGCTGCGTCCGAACTGCATTCGCTGCAGCTGTTTGATGATCGATTTGAGGCGCTCGATCTCAGTATCGCGGTCGTCAATGGCAGCGGCAATGTCGCACACCAGACGCTGCAGAAGCTCAGGATCGCAAGGAAGATTGTTGAGATCGAGCTGCATGTCCGATGGTACTCGAAGATGCTGATTCGTAGAAGAATCGCTGCCCAGTTCAGCCCTGTTTTTTGCGCGTCATCTCTTTGTTCAGCCGGCAATCGCGGGCTTCCAAACGCGTTCCGGAACGCGCCAATCGATGCCCTCGATTAGCATCGCGAGCTGCGCCGGTGTGAGCGTAATCGAACCGTCATGGCCGGCCATCACGGGCCACACGAAGCCACCTTGGTCGATGCGTTTGGTGAACAGGCAAAGCCCGTTGCCGTCCCAGAACAGGATCTTCAACACCGATGCCTTCTTGCCGCGGAAGGCAAAGAGATGACCGCAGAACGGATCCTTGTTCAACACGTCCTGGACAAGCATCGCGAGCCCGTCCATGCCTTTACGCATGTCGGTGTAACCCAACGCCAGATGCACCTTCACGCCCGCAGGAACGAACATCATCGTGCAATCTCTCCGCTCTCGATCTGCGCTCGCACAGCATCCGGATCGCTACCAACTGGAGCAAAGACGCGACCTCCATCGGCAAGCTCAACGGCCACCATTCCCTCGGGCAAACGGACGAGGTTGCGCAAAACCCGCGTCTCGGCTGCGGTGTCGGCGAGCGCGACGTGGGCGAGTTTCGAGCGATTCGTTTGCCCAATTCCAAATTGCACGCGCCAGCGGAACAGCAGCCCAGTGACGATCCCGTGCTTGCGCGCGACGGCGGACACTTTGGCGCCGGGTTGCTCGGTTTCCCTTGCGATCGCCAGCTTCTCCTCGTCGCTGAAGAAGCGCCGGAGGGGTGCGGCGGGCGCCGCCAGATCGCCGATTTTCGCGGCTGTCAAGCGGCGTTGGGGAGCTGAGTTCCTGGCACTAGTGCTAACGGCCGGGCGGGCGGAGGGATGAAGATGCGCGCGCCAGTCGATTTCGACCTCGCCGGCGGCCAACCGGTCACGCCATTTGCGCAGCGCGTAGGGCGACAGGGACAGCGCCGCGGCATATTCGCGTACGCCCATGCCGCTCCAGTTCATCGCCTCGACGTGCATGGCCCAGAACGCCTGCATGGCGCGATTACGCACGTCCGTGGTCACGCTAAAGCGTCGTCGCCGACGTCTTCGCAGCACGTTTTCTCGCTTTTCACGGCGCTGCTCCCGGCGCAAGTCCGTCTGATATTCCGCGAGTTTCCGTGCGGTCTCCTCACCGACGAGCTGCTTCAGCCAACGCCGAAACGTATTCTCAGTGAGACGTTGCTGACGACAATATTTGCGGATCCCGAGACCGCTTCGGCGCCACGCTTCGATGTGCAGCGACCACCACTCGCGTCGAGCTTTGTTCTGGAAGTGTTTCGGTCCCACCGGAGAATCTCCACAGCAGCAGAGAACCCGAAATGGAACGACATGACACGAGGAGGAAGGTGTGCAGAGACCGGACGGTTATACACGACCGATTAAGACGGCTCTTCAAATCGGGCTTCGAGATAC
>NZ_LFIQ01000032.1 GCF_001189245.1 Bradyrhizobium pachyrhizi
CACTACGGGCGCATGCCCGAGCCCATCACGCCTTACCAAAAGGCAGCGCAGGTTTGGGACGAACGCATTGGATCTGCCCGCGTGCAGGCCAGGAACTGGCGCTTGATGGCGTTCGGCTGCTTGATGTTATCAGTTGGTCTCGCAGGTAGCCTTGTTTGGCAATCGAGCCAGGGCTCGATCACGCCCTGGGTGGTCGAAGTCGATCATCTCGGCCAGGCCCAAAGGGTTGCGCCGGCCAACATCGACTATCAACCCACTGATGCGCAGATCGCCTACCATCTGGCGCGCTT
>NZ_LFIQ01000004.1 GCF_001189245.1 Bradyrhizobium pachyrhizi
TCCGCGCCGGTCACCGCCTCGGCGCTTTCGGTCACGGTCTTTTCCAGCGACGGCGCCTGTACGGCGATGTTCTCGGCGAAGAAGCGCGCCAGCGCGACATAGCGCTGCGGCTCGGCTTCGCCGTTCGCCTTGGCGGCCAGCGCCTCGCCGGCGAGCATGCAGCCACCGGCCGTTGCGGCGAACAGCCGCAGATAGGGCGTTGCGCCGGCCAGTGCCTCGTTCGGCGCCGAGGCG
>NZ_LFIQ01000033.1 GCF_001189245.1 Bradyrhizobium pachyrhizi
CCGACGCCATGAAGAAGGTCGGCAACGAGGGCGTGATCACGGTCGAGGAGGCCAAGTCGCTCGAGACCGAGCTCGACGTCGTCGAGGGCATGCAGTTCGACCGCGGCTACATCTCGCCCTACTTCGTCACCAACGCCGACAAGATGCGCGTTGAGATGGACGACGCCTACATCCTGATCAACGAGAAGAAGCTCTCCTCGCTGAACGAGCTGCTGCCGCTGCTCGAGGCCGTGGTGCAGACCGGAAAGCCGCTGGTCATCGTC
The DNA here is from genome assembly GCF_001189245.1 of Bradyrhizobium pachyrhizi. GTDB lineage: Bacteria > Pseudomonadota > Alphaproteobacteria > Rhizobiales > Xanthobacteraceae > Bradyrhizobium > Bradyrhizobium pachyrhizi. The sequence goes on from NZ_LFIQ01000033.1 coordinate 264, forward strand.
GCCGAGGACGTCGAAGGCGAAGCCCTTGCCACTCTCGTCGTCAACCGCCTGCGTGGCGGCCTGAAGGTCGCGGCCGTCAAGGCTCCGGGCTTCGGCGATCGCCGCAAGGCCATGCTGCAGGACATCGCGATCCTGACCGGCGGCCAGGCCATCTCGGAAGACCTCGGCATCAAGCTCGAGAACGTCACGCTGCAGATGCTCGGTCGCGCCAAGAAGGTGATGATCGACAAGGAGAACACCACGATCGTCAACGGCGCCGGCAAGAAGGCCGACATCGACGCCCGCGTTGCCCAGATCAAGGCGCAGATCGAGGAGACCACCTCGGACTACGACCGTGAGAAGCTGCAGGAGCGTCTCGCCAAGCTCGCAGGCGGCGTCGCGGTGATCCGCGTCGGCGGCGCGACCGAGGTCGAGGTGAAGGAGCGCAAGGATCGCGTTGATGACGCGATGCACGCGACCCGCGCGGCTGTCGAGGAAGGCATTCTCCCGGGTGGCGGCGTCGCCCTGCTCCGTGCCTCCGAGCAGCTCAAGATCCTGCGCACCAAGAACGACGACCAGAAGACCGGCGTCGAGATCGTGCGCAAGGCGCTGTC
>NZ_LFIQ01000034.1:0-10641 GCF_001189245.1 Bradyrhizobium pachyrhizi
TCTACCTCCTGGCTTTCGCCAGGACGACGACAATATTTGCGACGGCGGCGCAATAGACTCACTGTCGTCCCTGCGAAAGCAGGGGCCCATAACCACAAATGCTGATTGTTGTGCGACGTCGGAACGACGAATCCGGTTCACACCACAAGCGCGGCGTATGGGCCCCTGCTTTCGCAGGGACGACACCGTGTGCTTCTTGAAATGTCTATCGCAAACGACCGGCGGCGCGTGCGTGCCGCGCTTGCTACTTCACCGCCGAGAAGCGGGTGTCGAACGAATTGGTCTGCACGACGGGCGCGGAGCCGGCGAGTTGGGTCGACGACGACGGGGCCGGTGCGGCGGCCGCTGCGGTGGTCACTGCCGGCTTCGGTGCCGGCTTGGCGGCCTGCTTCGGCTCAGCCTTGGGGGCGACGCGAACCACCGACTGCGGCTTGGCCTCGGCGACCTTCGGCTTGGCCGGGGCAGCAGCGGCCGGAGCCGGCGCGGTCGTCTTGCTGGCGTCGGCGGTGCCGCCGATGCCGACCTTGCGGGCAAAGCTGGAGAAGAAGCCTTCGGACTTGTCAGAGGTGGACTTGTCGGAGGTGGATTTGTCAGAGGCGGATTTGTCGGACGCGTTCGCCGAGGCAACGCGGGTGCTGGCCGACGATGCGGTGGACGACGTCGTCGCCACGACCGGCTCGTCCTGCTGGACCGCAAGATTGGGCTTCGGCGGATTGACCGTACCGGGGATCGTGCCGGGCGCGCGCGCCAGCGACATCGACGCCAGCGCCTGGCTGTCGCCGCCTTCGGAGAGGCCGGTGTTTCCTTCCGGAATCTTCGAGGCGAAGATCGCGTTCATGCCGCCGTCGATGCCGGTGTTGAGGCGCGCAACGGGCGTACCCTTGGATACCAGCTTGGCGGTCTCGGCGGCTTCCTTCTGCTCCTTCTCGTGCACGGCGCTCGCGATCTCCTCGGGGATCACATAGGCCGGGCACTTCGCGGAGGCGTCGAACACCGGATCGCGTGTTGCACCCGGCGCCTTCACCGCGTCGAACACATACTTCTTCTCGCAGAAGTCGACTTTCGGCTCCTGCTTCGTCACCTCGAAATGATCGTAGCCTTCCTTGATCATCTTCCAGAACGGCATGTTCGGATTGTTGCGGTGCTTGGCCATGTTCACCGGCGTCATCCGGAACGGATAGGCCTGCAGCTGGAACGCCTTCTGGCCGCCGAAGAAGGACTCGCGGCCGAGCGAGTAGATCTCCGCGATCTGCTCGTCCGTCATCGCGTAGCAGCCGCGCGAGGAGCAATCGCCATGCACCATCAGCTGCGAGCCGGTGCGGCCGAGCGCCTTGTCGAAGGCGTTGGGGTAGCCGGTGTTGAACGACAGGTAATAGGCCGACTGCGGGTTCATCTGGCTCGGGTTGATCGAGTAGAACCCTTCGGGCGCCTGGCGGTCGCCTTCGCGGACCTTCGGACCGAGGTCGCCCGACCAGCGGCAGATTGGATAGCTCTTGAGCAGCGCGAACTGGCCGGAGCGGTTTTGCTTCCAGACCTCGAGCTCGGCCTCCTGCTTGAACAGCCGCACCAGGATCGGCGACTGCATGTCCATGTCCTTTTCGGTCATGGCAGCGACGAGCTTAGGCGGGACCGGCTGGTTGGCCTTGGCGTTCTGCGCCAGCGAGATCTGGTCGCTGTCACAACCGGCGAGCATGACGCCTGCGGCGAGCACCGCCGAGGTCAGAAGCGCGCGTACGAGCGTGCGATGAGTCAAGTCCGAGCTCCACACCCACCGGGCGATTTTCGCGACCCCAACACGGCGAATATGCCCTGAAGCCATTGTGTAAAATATTAGCCTTCGACGACCCCTGCTCGCAACCTGAACCGGGGCGGACAGCCCTCACGGTAGCAGGCATGGTTCAAGGAATGTTAAAGACCCGGCTCGGGGCCCAATTACGGCAAAATTGCCCGGTTTGGACGAAAAATCGGGCGGTTTGGGCGCCTCAGCCGAGCTTGCGGCCGATATCGAGGAATTTCTGGCGCCGCTGTTTGCGAATCGCGTCCGGATCAAGATTTCGTAGGTCGTTGAGCGCCTGGGCGATGGCGTCGCCCGTGGTCGCGATCATCGCGGCGGGGTCGCGATGAGCCCCGCCCGAGGGCTCCTTCAGGATCTGGTCGATCACGCCGAAGCGCAGCATGTCCTGGGCGGTGATCTTCATGCTGTTGGCGGCTTCCTGCGCCTTGGTGCCGTCGCGCCACAGGATCGAGGATGCCGCCTCCGGTGAGATCACGCTATAGATCGCGTGCTCCATCATCAGGACGCGGTTCGCCGTGGTGATCGCGATGGCGCCGCCCGACATGCCTTCGCCGGTGACGATCGCGACATTGGGTACGCCGAGCGACAGGCAGGCGTCGGTCGAGCGGGCGATCGCCTCGGCCTGGCCACGCTCCTCGGCGCCGATGCCGGGATAAGCACCGGCGGAATCGACGATCGACAGCACCGGGATGCCGAACCGGTCGGCCATTTCCATCAGGCGCACCGCCTTGCGATAGCCTTCGGGGCGCGCCATGCCGAAATTGTGCTTGATGCGGCTCTCGGTGGTGGCGCCCTTCTCCTGGCCGACCACGCAGATGCTCTCGCCGCGGAAGCGGCCGAAGCCGCCGACCAGGGCCTCGTCGTCGGCGAATTTGCGATCGCCGGCCATCGGCGTGAATTCGGTGATCAGGCCGCCGATGAAATCGGTGAAGTGCGGCCGCTGCGGATGCCGCGCCACCAGCGTCTTCTGCCACGGCGTCAGATTGGAATAGAGCTCGGTGAGCGCCTGCGCCGCCTTGTCCTCGATCCGCGCGACCTCGTCGCCGATGTCGCTGCCGCTCGCGGCAAGCGCACGCAACTCGTCGATCTTGGATTCAAGCTCGGCGACGGGTTTTTCGAAGTCGAGATAGCTGCGCATCGGGTCGGGCATCAACTCAATATAGGGAGGAACGGTGCGAGGGGCGAAGCGGTTTCGGCGTCGGAAAGAGAAGCTTTGTAACTTCAAACGGTTAACGCGCATCTGGGTGGAATGCACGCTTCGGGATCGCAAGCAGGTGACGCTCTTTCTGCGGAGACGAAGCGGAAGTCAAGGCGGATTGCTCGTAGCCCGGATCGAGCGAAGCGCAATCCGGGGAGCGATATCGGCGGAAATACCATTCCCGGATTTTGCTGCGCTCCATCCGGGCTACGGATCCCTAGGACTTCTCCGCCAACGGATGCAGGTCGCGGACCAGGCTCTTCAGCCGCTCCTCGACCACATGGGTGTAGATCTGGGTGGTCGAGATGTCGGTGTGGCCGAGCAGGGTCTGCACGATCCGCAGGTCCGCGCCATTGTGCAGCAGATGGCTGGCAAAGGCATGACGCAGCACGTGCGGGGACACCAGCCGCGGCGCAAGGCCGGAGGCGCCGGCAAGCTCCTTCAGGTCGCGGGCGAAATGCTGCCGGGTCAGATGTCCGCTCTCGCCGGAGGACGGAAACAGCCATTTCGATGGTGCGGCTTTCTTTGCCTTCGGCTGCATCACCTCCAGCGCGGCGAGGTAATCCGCCATCGCCTGGCGCGAGGCGTCGTTCAGCGGCACCAGCCGTTCCTTGTTGCCCTTGCCGCGCACCACGATCATCCGCGCATCGCGCCGCGCCGCCGAGACCGGCAGCGACACCAGCTCGGAGACGCGCAGGCCGGTGGCGTACAGCACCTCGAGCAGGCAGTAGAGCCGCAGCGCGCGCAGCCGCTGCGCCGGCGAGACGTCGGTCTGGGTCAGCTCCTTGGCCCGGGTCAGCATGCGGTCGACGTCGGCAATCGACAGCACCTTGGGCAGGCCGCGACCGCGCTTCGGGCCGGACAGGATCGCGGCCGGATCGTCGGTGCGGACCCGCTCGTTGAGCAGGAAACGGTAGAGGTGCCGCATCGCTGACAGCCGCCGCGCCACGCTGGTCGACTTGAAGCCTCTGACATCGAGGTCGGCGAGGTAGCCGCGCAGCGTCTCGGTGTCGGCGCTGGTGAAATCGGCGCCGGCATGGGCGAGGTAGTCGGAGAAATCGGTGAGGTCGCGCCGGTAGGCGTCGAGCGTGTTGGCGCCGGCGCCCTGTTCCGCGGCGAGCATGTCGAGGAACAACGCGGTCAGTTTGGCGTCGGAGGGCTTGGTGAGGGTCTTGGCGGGATTTTTGGCAGCAGCGGGCATGCCGGAATCATAGCGTCTATTTCTTGAGGAACTTATCCGGTGGGATGGTCACCGTCATTTCCCGCGGTTTCGGGTGCACGAAATTCGCCAGCGCGAAGACGATGCCGTAGCCGATCCCGAAAATCACGGCGACGACCGTCAGGAAGCGGAACAGGCTGGGCATGGAGGCGACTCGGGCGGCGAATTAACCAATGAAATCATCCAACATGTTCCCCGCGCGGTTGCAAGAGTCGCTGGTAAGGGTGTCGCCGGGGGTAGTATAGGTGGCTCGAATTCTGAACAATTCGTCCCAATATCCGAGCTTTTTGATGTCCGACGCAGCCGTACCGGCGCCCACCCATCCGACCCTGGAGGCCGACATCGCGGCTGCGCTGGGGACGCGGTCGATCGTCCTGGTCGGCATGATGGGGGCCGGCAAGTCGACCATCGGCCGGCGGGTGGCGGCGCGACTCAAGCTGCCGTTCACCGATGCCGACACCGAGATCGAGGCGGCGGCGGACATGACGATCCCGGAGATATTCGAGAGCAAGGGCGAGCCGTATTTCCGCGACGGTGAGGCGCGGGTGATCGCCCGCATCCTCGGCAATGGCCCGGTCGTGCTGGCGACCGGCGGCGGCGCCTTCATGCGCGAGGAGACCCGCAACCGGATCCGCGACCGCGCGATCTCCATCTGGCTCAAGGCCGACAGTGATATCATCATGCGCCGGGTGCGCCGCCGCGCCGATCGTCCGCTGTTGCACACCCCCGACCCGGAGGCGACCGTCAACCGCCTGCTCAGCGAGCGCGAGCCGGTCTACCGCACCGCCGATTTGACGATTGCCTCGCGCGACGTGCCGCACGACCGCATCGTCGACGAATGCCTCGAGGCCCTACATGCGCATCTGTGCGGTGCGCGTCCGGCCGACGAGCCACCATCTGATGGATTGAACGCGACCTCATGACTGCGCCCTTGAAACATTCTGCCTCCGTTACCGTCGACGTCGCGCTCGGCGACCGCGCCTATGACATCGTCATCGGCCGCGACGTGCTGCAGTCGCTCGGCGAGCGTGTCGCGGCGCTGCGGCCCGGCGTGCGCACCGCCATCGTCACCGACCGCACTGTCGCCAAGCACTGGCTGGAGCCCACCGAGGCATCGCTTGCCGCCGCCGGCGTGCCGACGTCGCGGATCGTGGTCGAGGAGGGCGAGGGCTCGAAGAGCTATGCCACGCTGACCGAGGTCAGCGAGGCGCTGATCGCGGCGAAGATCGAGCGCAATGACCTCGTCATCGCGCTCGGCGGCGGCGTGGTCGGCGATCTCGCCGGCTTCGCGGCTGCGATCCTGCGCCGCGGCGTCGATTTCGTACAGGTGCCGACCTCGCTGCTGGCACAGGTCGATTCCTCCGTCGGCGGCAAGACCGGCATCAACTCGCCGCAGGGCAAGAATCTGATCGGCGCATTCCACCAGCCGGTGCTTGTCATCGCCGACACCTCGGTGCTCGACACGCTGTCGCCGCGCCAGTTCCGCGCCGGCTACGCCGAGGTCGCGAAATACGGCATCCTCGGCGACGAGGCCTTCTTCGCCTGGCTCGAGAAGAACCACACCGATATCTTCGCTGGCGGCGCCGGGCGCGAGCACGCGATCGCAACATCCTGCCGCGCCAAGGCGGGCGTCGTCTCGCGCGACGAGCGCGAGACCGGCGAGCGGGCGCTGCTCAATCTCGGCCATACCTTCGGCCATGCACTGGAAGCCGCGACCGGCTTCTCCGACCGGCTGTTCCACGGCGAGGGCGTCTCGGTCGGCATGGTGCTCGCCGCGGAGTTCTCGGCGCAGCTCGGCATGATTTCGTCCGACGATGCGGGGCGCATCGCGCGTCATCTGTCCGCGGTCGGATTGCCGACACGCCTGCAGGATATCGCAGGCTTCGCGCAGGAAGGCCTTGCCGACGCCGACGCGCTGCTGGCGCTGATGGCGCAGGACAAGAAGGTCAAGCGCGGCAAGCTCACCTTCATCCTGCTGGAGGCCGTCGGCCGCGCCGTGATCGCCAACAATGTCGAGCCGCAGCCGGTGCGCGACTTCCTGCAAGCCAAGCTGAAGGCCTAGACCGGGATGCCTCTCCTTCGGATCGTCATCCCGCTCTGTCTTTTTGATTTGAGCATGATCTTTTCGGAAAACCGCTACACACTTTTCCGGATCATGCTCTAGCCACGGATCAGTTCAGTGGGATGGTTCACCTTCTCGATCGTGCTGCTCTGCCTGTTCATCTCGGCGTTTTTCGCAGCGAGTGAGACAGCGCTGACCGGCGCCTCGCGCGCCAGCATGCTGCGGCTGTCGAAGCAGGGCAACACCGATGCAGGCGTGGTCTCCAAGCTGGTCAACATGCGCGAGCGCATGATCGGCGCGCTGCTGCTCGGCAACAACATCGCCAATATCGGCGCCTCGGCGCTGGCGACCGGCGTGTTCACCGCCTGGTTCGGCGACGTCGGCGTGCTCTATGCCACCGCGGTCATGACCGTGATGGTCGTGGTGTTCGCCGAGGTGCTGCCCAAGACCATCGCGATCAACGCACCCGACCGCATCTCGCTTTTGGTCGCGCGGCCGATGCGGCTGACGATCCTCGTGCTGGGGCCGCTGCTCACCGTGATCGAGACCATCGTGCTGGCGCTGATGAAGCTGCTCGGCATCAAGGTCGGGGCGCACCAGGCGGTGCTGTCGCCGACCGAACGTCTGCGCGGCGCGGTCGATCTGTTGCATCACGAGGGCAAGGTCGAGAAGCAGGACCGCGACATGCTCGGCGGCTTGCTGGATCTCAGCGAGCTGCAGGTCTCCGACGTCATGGTCCATCGCACCGAGATGACCATGGTCAACGCCGACCTGCCGCCCGAGGAACTGGTGCGCGAGGTGCTGGCGAGCGAATACACCCGCATCCCGCTGTGGCGGGAGAAGCCGGAGAACATCGTCGGCGTGCTCCACGCCAAGGACCTGCTGCGCGCGATGCGCGCCAACGAGGGCGACATGTCCGCGATCGATGCCTCGGCGATCGCGCTGCCGCCCTGGTTCGTGCCGGAGATGCGTCCGGTCTCCGAACAGCTGAAGGCGTTCCGTCGCCGCAAGACCCACTTCGCCCTCGTGGTCGACGAGTATGGCGAGGTCGAAGGCATGGTGACGCTGGAGGACATCCTGGAGGAGATCGTCGGCGATATCTCCGACGAGCACGACGTCGTCGTCGCCGGCGTGCGCGCGCAGCCGGACGGCTCGGTGGTGGTCGACGGCTCGGTGCCGATCCGCGATCTCAACCGTGCGATGGACTGGCGCCTGCCGGACGAGGAGGCGACCACGGTCGCCGGCCTCGTGATCCACGAGGCGCGCTCGATCCCGGAGCGCGGCCAGAGCTTCACCTTCCACGGCTTCCGCTTCCGCGTGCTCCGCCGCGAGCGCAATCGCATCACCGCGCTGCGCATCGTCGCCGTCCCGCGCGAGACCGAGCTGGAGGAGAAGAAGCCGAAGCGGGCGGGGACGGCATTCTAACGCTCTGCGGCAAGCGCAAATCCACCACCGTCACCCTGAGGTGCGAGCGGAGCGAGCCTCGAAGGGTCGACGGCCACCGGCCGGGCCGTGCATCCTTCGAGACGCGCTGCGCGCTCCTCGGAATGACGGATCAGGTGACGTAGGCCTACTCGATATCGATCGAGATACCCGACAGCTTCCAGGCGCCGTCGGAGGGGATGAAGCCGAGCTGATACTTCACCTGCTTGGGCGTGGTGTCGAAATGCCCCTTCAGCCGCAGCACGCCCTTGTCGTCGATCTTGGCGTCCTCGTCGAGAACGATCGGCTTGGCAACCACGGCGTCGAACACCGCATGCTTGTCGACCAGATCCTTGAAGATGGTCTTGAGCTTGTCGGGCGGAAACTGGTCGCGGAACGGCTTTGAGATCTTGGCGTGGAACACGGTGAAATTGTTCGCGGCCACCGCATCGTTGAGCGAGACCAGGATGCTCTTGATCAGCACCTCCTGGACGAACGGGCTCGGCATGTCCAGCGCCAAGGCCGGCCGCATCGCGCAGATCAGGAGCAGGCCGGCGGCGGTGACGATCGACCGGAAACGTGGCCAGCAAGGGATCATCAATGGCCCCATATCATGCGTGGCGGTGCAATCCGTAGTTTCACCTGCTCACGCAGGGAGCAGGAGCAGGTCCATCCTGTTCTCATAACGGAAAACCGCCGCTTCGTCTTGAGGCAAGCGCGAACTAGCGCGGCTTTTCCCCGGGGCCGTGGGCGTGGATCGCCAGCGCGTGCACCGAGCCGGCGAGTTCCTGCGCCAGCGTCGCATTTATCATGCGATGGCGTTCGATCCGGCTCTTCCCTTCGAAGGCCGGAGACACAATATATACCCGGAAGTGCGTCTCCCCGCCTGGCCTGTGGCCGGCGTGGCCCTCATGCAGATGTGACTCGTCGACGACGTCGAGGCTTTCCGGCAAGAAAGCTTCACGCAACTTGTTTATGATAGCGTCTTTGGTGCTCATGGCGGCGGAGTTAGGTTCGCGACAGCTTTTCGTCAATGGTGCAAGCGGGAAACGAGGTCCGCGCAATGTCAAGACTTGAAGATTTGTGCATTGCGTAGTCAAAGAGAACATGCCGATCGATTCATCAAAATTCTTCGACTCCATTCGCATCAAGCCGACCAAGGTCAGTGCGAAGCGCCAGGCGCAGGCCGGCGAGCAGGCTGTGACCTGCGAGTGGGCGGGTTGCCAGAACAAGGGCGCGCATCGCGCCCCGAAAGGCCGCGAGAATTCGCGCGAGTATTGGCACTTCTGTCTCGACCACGTCCGCGAATACAACCAGTCCTACAATTTCTTCCAGGGCATGAATCCTGACGACGTCGCGCGCTACCAGAAGGACGCGCTGACCGGCCACCGTCCGACCTGGAAGATGGGCGCCAACAACGGCAAGAAGGGCGAGAGCGGTCTCGATGCCGCCTCCGATCCGTTCCACGTGTTCTCCGAGCTCAACGGCCGCGGCCGCTGGCGCCCCGGACCGGGCGGCGCGGAGCCCAAGCCCGAGACCCGCAAGGTCATGAACGCCGAGCGCAAGGCGCTGCAGGTGATGGGGCTAGGGGCCGAGGCGACGCTCGAAGACGTCAAGTCGAAGTACAAGGCGCTGGTCAAGCAGCACCATCCCGACGCCAATGGCGGCGACCGCTCCACCGAGGATCGCCTGATCGAGATCATCAAGGCGTACAATTATCTGAAGACCGTGGTGCGCGAGGCCTGAGCTCTCTAGTCCTCGTCGCCCTTGCGAAAGCAGGGGCCCATAACCACCGGCCGTTATCGTTTGTACAAAATGTCTGCCCGACTGCCCCATAGATGGGCCGCGGCGTATGGGTCCCTGCTCCCGTGCGCAATTGCGCACTAAAGCGCGATGAGATTAGGTTGAATCGTCGTCGCGCTTTAGCTCCTTGTTTGAGCATGATCTTTTCGGAAAACCGCTTCGCACTTTTCCGGATCATGCTTTAGGCAGGGACGACGGCAGAGTGTGTGGCTCCGCCGTCGTCCAACGATGCAATTCTGTAGCCCGGATAGAGCGCAGCGCAATCCGGGGCTCTTCCCATCCGCGGCTACACCGTTCCCGGATTTCGCTGCGCTCCATCCGGGCTACGGTTTCATTCACCCCTTCGGCATCGCCCCGACATAGGACGAGCTCGGCCGGATCAAGCGCCCGGTGCGCCGCTGCTCAAGCGCGTGCGCGGTCCAGCCGGCAGCGCGTGCGGTGGCGAAGATCGGCGTGAACGCCTGCCGCGGGATTTCCAGCGCATCGAGCAGGATCGCGGTGAAGAACTCGACATTGGTTTCCAGCGGCCGCTCCGGATTCTTCTTCCGTAGCGCCTCGCGGATGTAAGCCTCGACCTCGCCGGCAAACGGCAGGTCGGCACCACTGGCCTCGAGCCGCTCGATCGCGATCTTCAGCACGTCGGCGCGCGGGTCGCGCACGCGATAGACGCGGTGACCGAACCCCATCAGTCGTTCGCCGTGCGCCAGCGCGCCGTCAACCCAGGGCTTGATGCGCTCGCGTGTGCCGATCGCGTCCAACATTTCGAGCACCGGCTCGGGTGCGCCGCCGTGCAGCGGGCCGGTCAACGCGCAATAGCCGCCGGTGATCGCCGCGAACAGATCGGCCTGCGCCGAGGCGATCACCCGCGCGGTGAAGGTCGACGCATTCATGCCGTGGTCGCAGACGGTGACGAGATAGGCGTCGAGCGCGGCGACCTCGCGCGGCTCGACCTTGCGGCCCAGCAGCATCCGCAGCGTGTCGGCGGCGTGGCCGGCATTCGGGTCCGGCGCGATCGGATCGCTGCCCCTGGCTCGCCGGACCAGGGCGGCCGCGATCACCGGGAAGGCGCCGACGATGGTCGCCTCGTGCTCCAGCCCGTTCTCGCCGCGGAGGCCCGCGATCGCGGCCCGGAAGCCGTCGAC
>NZ_LFIQ01000034.1:10651-37207 GCF_001189245.1 Bradyrhizobium pachyrhizi
CTGGCGCGGACATTGGCTTCACTCAGCGACTTGCCGGTGGCGCCGTTCCACAGCCGGGCCGTGACGCCCTCGAAGCTCGACTTGCCCGCGAGGTCGGCGACGTGCTCGCCGGCGATGATCAATTCGCCGCGCTCGCCGTCGACATGGCTCAACACGGTCTCGGCGGCGGGAACGCCGTCCAGACCGATTTGGCTCTTTGTGAGATGCATATTCATGGCCTGATCTCCTTGCTTCACCCCTTCAAGGTCAGGCCTCTCGACGAATTGATCAATCTTGATTATATAAATCAATATGAAAAAATCCGCCGAACTTTACCTCTCCGCGCGCGAAGCCGCCGCCGAGCTCGCGATCTCGCCGGCGACCCTCTACGCCTATGTCAGCCGCGGGCTGATCCGCTCCGAGCCGTCGCCGGATTCGCGCAGCCACCGCTACCGCGCCGAGGACATCAGGGGGTTGAAGGAGCGCCGCGTGCCGTCGCCGGAGCCGCGCGGCTTCCGTAATTTCGACGCCGATCTGCCGGTGATGGATTCGGCGATCGCGACCATCACCGAACAGGGCCCGATCTATCGCGGCGTCAACTGCGTCGATCTCGCCGAGCGCGACACGCTGGAGCACACCGCGACGCTGCTGTGGGACGTCACCGGCGTCGATCCGTTCGCGCCGGACAATTGTCCGCACCTCTCGGACGAAATGCGCGCCATCGCCGAAGCCGCGCGCCGCGCCCAGCCGATCGATCGGACGGTGGCCGTGCTGGCGCTGGCGGCAAGTGCCGATCCCGGCGCCTTCACGCGCGCGCCGGACGGCCGCGCCATGGTCGGCGGCCGCATCCTGCGGCTGCTGGTCGCGACCATGCTGAATGCCGTGCCATCGAACGAGCCGCTGCACGAGCAGGTGGCGCGGGTTTGGACGCCTGACAACAAGCACGCGCCCGACCTGATCCGCCGCGCGTTGGTGCTGCTCGCCGATCATGAACTGAACGCGTCGACCTTCACCGCACGCTGCGCGGCATCGACCGGGCTCAATCTGTACGACGCCGTGATCGCGGGTCTCGTTGCGCTGAAGGGACCGATGCATGGCGGTGCCGGCGTGCTCGCCTCGCGCCTCGTCAAGACGATGCTCGACAATGACGTTGCGCCAGTGGTCCGCGAGCGCGTCGCGCTTGGCGAGCGTTTCGCCGGCTTCGGGCACGGCGTCTACAAGAAGGGCGATCCGCGGGCGATCTCGCTGCTCGAGGCGCTGACGCGGGCCGGCGCGCCGCGCAAATTCACCAGGGAAGTGCCGGAGCGGATCGCGGAGGCGACCGGCGAATTCGTCAACATCGATTATGCGCTGGCGGTGCTGGTGCATGCGCTGCGGATGCCAGCGGGCAGCGAGCTCGCGCTGTTTGCGATGGCCCGCAGCGTCGGCTGGATCGCACATGCCAGCGAGCAGCTTCAACTCGGCAAGTTGATCAGGCCTCGCGCGCGCTATGTCGGACCGGCGCCCGGGCGGGCGGGAACGACCAACAGCCTCTAGCTATTTGGCCGGCTTGGCCGGTTCGATCAGGCTGCCGCCGTGCCGGCGGCGGATGGTCCAGACGGCCAGCGCCAGGATTACGGCGCCGCCCGCGACCGCAAACATCCAGAGATGCTTGCCGACATGGCCATGATGCGGCAGGCCGGCATAGTCGTGCAGCGCGGTGACGGCGAGCACGCCGGGCAGCACATGCGCCGGCGCCCAGAGCAGGATCGCGGGGATGTTGACCGCGTAGAAGCGCGCCGGCGGCATGTCGAGCGCGCCGGCCGTGATCGGCACGAAGGCGCGGATCGGCGGCACGAAGCGGGCGAAGAACACCGCGAGCACGCCCCAGCGATTGAAGAACGCCTCACTCTGCGCCACTACGCGGGGGTAGTTGGAAAGCGGCCAGGCCGACAGGATCTCGCGCTGGCTGCGGTGGCCGATCAGGTAGGCGGTGCCGTCGCCGAGCATCGCGCCGGCGGCGGCCGCGGCGAGCACCGGCAGCAGCTTCAGTTCCCCGCCCGGCACCAGCGCGCTTAGCGCCAGGATGATGGTCGAACCCGGCACCAGGGAGCCGATCACCGGAACCGCTTCCAGCAGGGCGGCCAGAAACAGCGTCAGATAGGCGAGCCAGGCATGGGCCGAAACGAACGCGATGAACGGGTCAAGGAATGAAGTCACAAAATTCCCATGCGGCGGTGATATGGATTGGAGAGCTAACAACTCCCTGCCGGGGTGGAAAGTGCCTCGCGGGCAGGCAGGGCGTCCGCACGCTGCGGCGAAAGTGCGGCGTGATTCGCAGGGCAGCCTTTCAAAAACCGGCGTCCGGACCTATCTTCATGATAGGACAACGGAACTTTGATTGGCCCGCGGGCTTCTGCCGGCCGTTGCTCTCTGCTAGGCTTGTGCCTAGCACCCCATCCGCAGCCAAACCATCAATCTGGTTTCGGGAATGCCCGGGACCTCGGAGGATGAATGACGACCGCCGTCCAGACCAAAACACAAGAACCCGTCGTCGGCTTGCCCGACATGAAGGTGTCGGTCCGGCAGGTCTTCGGGATCGATAGCGATCTGGAAGTTCCCGCCTATTCGGAAGTCGATCCGCATGTGCCGGAAACCGACCCGGACTATCGCTTCGACCGCGCGACGACGCTCGCGATCCTCGCCGGCTTTGCCAAGAATCGCCGCGTGATGGTCACCGGCTATCACGGCACCGGCAAGTCGACCCACATCGAGCAGGTTGCGGCCCGCCTCAACTGGCCCTGCGTGCGCGTCAACCTCGACAGCCACATCAGCCGTATCGATCTCGTCGGCAAGGACGCCATCGTGGTCAAGGACGGCAAGCAGGTCACCGAATTCCGCGACGGCATCCTTCCCTGGGCGCTGCAGCACAATATCGCGCTGGTGTTCGACGAATACGACGCCGGCCGCCCGGATGTGATGTTCGTGATTCAGCGCGTGCTGGAAGTCTCCGGCCGCCTGACGCTGCTCGACCAGAACAAGGTGATCAAGCCGCATCCGGCGTTCCGCCTGTTTTCGACCGCCAACACGGTCGGCCTCGGCGACACCTCGGGCCTCTATCACGGCACCCAGCAGATCAACCAGGGCCAGATGGACCGCTGGTCGATCGTCACCACGCTGAACTACCTCGCCCATGACGAGGAAGTGGAGATCGTGCTGGCCAAGGCGCGCCACTACCGCACGCAGGAAGGCCGCGACATCGTCAACAAGATGGTGCGGCTTGCGGACCTCACCCGCAACGCCTTCGCCAATGGCGACCTGTCGACGGTGATGAGCCCGCGCACGGTGATCACCTGGGCCGAGAACTCGGACATCTTCAACGACATCGGCTTCGCGTTCCGCGTCACCTTCCTCAACAAGTGTGATGAACTGGAGCGGCCGCTGGTCGCCGAGTTCTACCAGCGCTGCTTCAACGTCGAGCTGCCGGAATCCTCGGTCAACGTGGCGCTCAGCTAGTCCATGCCGAAAATCTCCGTCGAGCGCACAGTCACACAGACGAAGAAGGCGGTGCTCGGCGGATTGCTCCACTACAACAACGAGAAGATGGGGAAGCAGAAGTACAAGCGCTTCGCCATCTCGCTGCGGCAAGATGACAAGATTGTCGGCGGCATCGTCGGCGAGGTCTGGACCGCGGTGTTGTTCATCCAGTTGTTCTGGATGGAGCAGAAGTTTCGCAACAAGGGCTTTGGCGCGAAGCTGATCAAGGCGATCGAGGACGAGGCGCGGCGCTTCGGAGCGATGCGATCCTATCTGGATACGATGAGCTTCCAGGCGCCGGGCTTCTACCGCGCCAATGGATATAAAGAGTTCGGTTCGATTGAGGGGTATCCCGGCGGCGTAACGCGCCATTGGTTTACGAAATCGCTATGACAACCTCCAACATCAAATTCCGTCCCGGATCCAAGGAAGCGCCGACCGAGCCGTTCAAGCGCTCGGTGTCGGCGTGCCTGAAGGCGATCGCCAAGAAGCCGGAGCTCGAAGTCTCCTTCGCCGCCGAGCGCCCCGGGCTCGCGCCCGGCAAGGCGCGGCTGCCGGAGCCGGCACGCAAGATGACCAAGCGCGATGCCGCGATCGTGCGCGGCCACGCCGATTCGATCGCGCTCAAGATCGCCTGTCACGATCCTAAGGTGCATCGCAAGCTGATGCCGGGTAACCCGCAGGCGCGCGGCGTGTTCGAGGCGGTCGAGCAGGCGCGCGTCGAGGCGATCGGCTCGCGGCGGATGGCGGGCGTTGCGAAGAACCTCACCGCGATGCTCGACGATCATTTCCACCGCGGCAAGTATGACGAGATCACCGATCGCGCCGACGCGCCGCTGTCGGATGCGCTGGCGATGCTGGTGCGCGAACGTCTGACCGGCATGGCCCCGCCCGCGGCCGCCAAGAAGATGGTCGATCTCTGGCGTCCGACCCTGGAGGACAAGATCGGCTCGCGGCTCGACAAACTCAGCCGTTTCACCGAGGACCAGGCGAGGTTCGGCGACCTCGTCCATGATCTGCTGTCGGCGCTCGATCTCGGCGACGACCGCAACATGGATTCGGACGATGACGACGACCAGGACGAGAACCAGGACGGCGAGAGCGATCAGTCCGGCGCCGAGGGCTCGCCCGACTCCGATGCCGCGCAAGAGATGAGCGCCGACCAGGCGCAGACGTCAGCGGAAGAGATGAGCGAAAGCGCGATGGAGAGCGCGCAGGCCTCCACGTCTGATACGTTCGACGACGGCGAGCTAGGCGACGACGAGACGCCGGGCGAGGCGACGCGGCCGAATGCGCGCGGCCAGAACGAGCCGCGCGGTCCGGAATATCACGCCTTCGCGCCGAAATTCGACGAGGTGATCGCCGCCGAGGATCTCTGCGACCACGACGAGCTCGAGCGGCTGCGCTCCTATCTCGACAAGCAGCTCGCGCATCTGCAGGGCATCGTGGCGCGGCTCGCCAACCGCCTGCAGCGCCGGCTGATGGCCCAGCAGAACCGCGCCTGGGAGTTCGATCTCGAGGAGGGCATCCTCGATCCGGCGCGGCTGTCGCGCGTCGTCACCGATCCCTATCATCCGCTGTCCTTCATGCATGAGAAGGAGGCGACCTTCCGCGACACCGTGGTGACGCTGCTGCTGGATAACTCCGGCTCGATGCGCGGCCGCCCGATCACGGTCGCCGCCACCTGCGCCGACATTCTGGCGCGCACGCTGGAGCGGTGCGGCGTCAAGGTCGAGATCCTCGGCTTCACCACGCGCGCCTGGAAGGGCGGGCAGTCGCGCGAGGCGTGGCTCGCGGCCGGCAAGCCGGCCAATCCGGGCCGCCTCAACGATCTCAGGCACATCATCTACAAGTCGGCCGACGCACCCTGGCGTCGCGCGCGGAAGAATCTCGGGCTGATGATGCGCGAAGGCCTGCTCAAGGAGAACATCGACGGCGAGGCGCTCGACTGGGCGCACAAGCGCCTGCTCGCGCGTCCCGAGCAGCGCCGCATCCTGATGATGATCTCCGACGGTGCGCCGGTCGACGACTCCACGCTGTCGGTCAATCCCGGCAACTATCTCGAGCGGCATCTGCGGCACATCATCGACGAGATCGAGACCCGCTCGCCGGTCGAGCTGATCGCGATCGGCATCGGTCACGACGTGACGCGCTACTATCGCCGGGCCGTGACCATCGTGGACGCCGAAGAGCTCGGCGGCGCCATCACCGAAAAGCTCGCCGAGCTGTTCAGCGAGACTCACGGCTCGGCGCCCGCGCCGGGCATCCGGCGCCGCCTCCACTCGTGAGACATGCGCTCACCCCCTAGCCGCCGCCGTTTCCTCCAGGGTATGGCGGCGGGGCTGTCGGCCGCCGCCCTGCCGCGTCTTGCGCAGGCGCAGAGCGCGACCCAGCCGCCGGCAACGCCGAGACCGGCTGCGAGGCCGAGCCCCTACCGGGTCAACGAACCGGTTTCGATCGACGTCAACGCGCGGCTGCTGCCGTCGTTCGACATCCGCGATCGCGCGCGCACGCGGTTCGGCGCGCTGGAATATCGCAGCGGTCTGATCCTGACCTCGTCGTTCTCCGGCTTCGGCGGCCTCTCCGCGCTACGGCTCGATGCCAAGGGCGAACGCTTCATCGCGGTCAGCGACCAGGGCAGCTGGTTCACCGGTCGCATCGTCTATCGCGGCCGGGAGATGGTCAGGCTCGACGATGTCGAGGCGGCACCGCTGCTCGGCGCCGACGGCAGGCCGATCACCGCGACCCGCGGCTGGTATGATTCGGAATCGCTCGCGCTCTACGGCTCGTTCGCCTATGTCGGGCTCGAGCGGGTCAACCAGGTGCTGCGCTTCGATTTCGCCAAGGGCTTTACCCGCTCGCGCGGCGAGGTGATTGCGCTGCCGCCGGCGGCACGCAAGCTTCCCAACAACAAGGGGCTGGAGGGGCTCGTCTTCGTGCCGAAAGGCCAGCCGCTTGCGGGTACGCTGATCGCATTCTCGGAACGCGGGCTCGATGCGAGCGGCAATCTGGTCGCCTTCCTGGTCGGCGGCAAGACGCCGGGCCAGTTCAGCGTCCGCCGCAGCGAGAATTTCGACATCAGCGACGCGGTCCTGCTGCCGTCGGGCGGTCTGTTGATTCTGGAGCGGAAATTCTCCTGGTTCGGCGGCGTCGGCATCCGCATCCGCCGTCTCGCGCTGTCCGAGATCGCGCCCGGCGCCGTGGTCGACGGCCCTGCGATCTTCAATGCCGATCTCGGCAACGAGGTCGACAATATGGAAGGCATCGACGCCCATGTCACGGAGGAGGGCGAGACCGTGCTGACCATGGTCTCCGACGACAATTTCTCCCTGATCCAGCGCAACCTGCTGCTGCAGTTCACGCTGGTGGACTGAGGCGCCGGCCCGAGGGACGCCGTCAGGGCATTGCTGATCTGCGCCCCGGCCTGCGCGGCCTTCCGGACAGTTGGTGATCGGCCGTGGTGCCTCTATCTTAACCGGGCCCTTTCCCCGATCCCGGATATCCGCCGCATGAGCTCCCTGTTCTCCCCGATCGAACTGCGCGACCTGAAACTCTCCAATCGCATCATGGTCTCGCCGATGTGCCAGTATTCGGCCATCGACGGCTCCGCCAACGACTGGCACTTCACCCACATCAACATGCTGGCCCTGTCCGGCGCGGCGATGTTCTGCATCGAGGCCACCCATGTCGAGGATATCGGGCGGATCACGCCGGGTTGCCTCGGTCTGTACAACGACGCCAACGAGGCGGCGCTGAAGCCGATCCTGGCCTCGGTGCGCAAGCATTCGAAAGCGGCGGTCGCGATGCAGCTCGCCCATGCCGGCCGCAAGGCGTCGAGCCAGCGCCCCTGGGAGGGCGGGCAGTTGATCCCGATTGCCGAAGGCGGCTGGCAGACGGTCGGACCATCTGACGTCCCGCACAAGGAAGGCGAGGCCGCGCCGGTGGCACTCAACGACGCCGGCCTGAAGCGCATCCGCGAGGCTTTTGTCGCGTCGGCAAAGCGCGCCGACCGGCTCGGCATCGATGCGCTCGAGCTGCACGGCGCGCACGGCTATCTGCTGCACCAATTCCTTTCGCCGATCGCCAACAAGCGGACCGATCGCTATGGCGGTTCGCTGGAAAACCGCATGCGCTTCCCGCTGGAAGTGTTCGATGCCGTGCGCGCAGTATTCCCGGATCACAAGCCGATCGGCATGCGGGTGTCGGCGACCGACTGGGTCGAGGGCGCCTGGGACCTTGCGCAGACCATCGAGTTTGCCAGGGAGCTGAAGAAGCGCGGCGTCGACTGGATGGATGTCTCCTCCGGCGGCGTCTCGCCGTTGCAGAAGATCCCGCTCGGGCCGGGCTATCAGGTGCCCGCGGCGCTGGCGGTCAAGGAGGCGACCGGCGTTACCACGATGGCGGTCGGCCTGATCACGGAAGCGAAGCAGGCGGAGGAGATCGTCTCGTCCGGCAAGGCCGACATGGTCGCGCTCGCCCGCGGCATGCTCTACGACCCGCGCTGGGGCTGGCACGCTGCCGCCGAGCTCGGCGGCGAGGTGAGCGCGCCGCCGCAATACTGGCGCTCGCAGCCCTCGACGCAGAAGGCGCTGTTCGGCAAGACCACGTTCGGGACGCGCTGACAGCGCACCTCGCTTGCGAGGTCACTGCATGGCGGGCCCGAACCAGCGCGTCAGCGCGGCGTGGAGGCCCGTCGTGTCGGCGTCGTCGGCCGCCCAGGCGATGCAGGCATCCGGACGGATCAGCAGCGAAGCGCCGCCGCGTCCTGGCACGCATCGCACGAAGATGTCCCAGCGTGCCGCGATCGCTGACGCAGCTCCATCAGTCGCATCGACCAGCACGGCCCTGCCGTCCTCCATCTGATCGAACAAGGTTGTTTCCGCGCCGTCGTCGCCGAGAGCAAAATTGCCGGAGAGCCGGCCGACCGAGGGATGGTCACTGCCGAGATCGTAACGGATCCGGATGCCGCTGATCATTTCGCCGAAATAGCGGGTGCCCTCGTCGAGGCTCATCAGGTCAGCGACGATCTCGCGCAAGGCGTCCGTCATGACATCAGGCCGCATCAAGGCGACCTGGGCGCGGGTGTTGGCGATCACCCTTGCCGCGATCGGATGCCGCTCCTCCGTGTAGCTGTCGAGCAGGCTTTCGGGCATGCGATCGCAGACGACCGCCGCAAGTTTCCAGCCGAGATTGACCGCATCGAGCAGGCCGAGATTGAGGCCTTGTCCGCCGAATGGCGAGTGCACATGCGCCGCATCGCCCGCCAAAAGGACGCGGCCCCTGCGATAGCTGTCGGCCTGTCGCGCATTGTCGGTGAAGCGCGTGGCGGTCTTGACCGCGGTGACGCGAACGTCGACGCCGCTGATCCGGCGCAGGGTGGTCTCGATCTCCTCGCGCGTGACCGGTGCGCTGCGATCGGCCGGCGGTCCGTCGAACTCGGCCAGGAACACCCGGCCAGGAATCGGTCCATAGGCCATCATGCCGACCGGCGTCCGCCGCCAGCCGACCGGCAGAAGTCGATCCGGATGATCGAGATCGACGATGGCCTGGTGTCCCGTGAGGGTCGGTTCGGTGCCGGGGAATACGAAGCCCGCGCGCTTGCGCACGGCGCTGCGTCCGCCGTCGCAGCCGACCAGATAGGCCGCGCGCAGCGTGGCATCGCCGGACGCGTCGCTGGTCCGCGCCACGACGCCGTCGCCGCTATCCTCGAAATCGATCAACTCGCAGCCGCGCCTGATCTCGATGCCGAGCGCGTGGGCGCGCTCGGCGAGCATCGTTTCCAGGGCTTGCTGGTTCACCCCGCGCAACCGCCGGTCCGGCTCGCGCTGACGCGTCTGGTCGATCAGGAAAATGCCCGAGAAGTGACCGCCGAATTTCTTGAACGGCAGGTCGCTCGCATCGCCCGCGCCCTTCATGAGCCTGGACATGCTGTCCGCCATGCTGCGTTCGACCGCATTCATCGCGTCGCCGAGGCCGCGGCGCTCCAGGGCCTCGCCTGCCAGCGCGCCGATCGCGCCGGCCTTGATGGTCTGGTCGGGCTCGGTCAGCCGCTCGATGACGATCACGTCGGCGCCGCCCAGGGTCAGTTCGATCGCCAGCAGCAGTCCGGTCGGCCCGGCACCGACCACAACCACATCTGTTCGTTCACGCGTCACGCCGTCACCATAAAATTGTACTCAGTATAATATTTACTATGGTACAAATTCCCGCATGTCAAATCAGGGCGGATTGCGCGAGCGGAAGAAGGAGGCGACGCGCCAGGCGATCTCGGATGTCGCCACCGAGCTGTTCCTGGAACGCGGCTTCGACAATGTTTCGGTGGCCGAAGTCGCCGAGGCCGCCGAGGTCTCCCGGATGACGGTGTTCAATTACTTTCCACGCAAGGAAGACCTGTTCTTCGACCGTGAAGAGGAAAGCCGTCAGTTGCTGCGGACTGCCTTTGCCGAACGTCCGGCCGGCGAGGCGCCGATCGCGACTCTCCGCAAGCTGGTGCACAGCCTGGCGGATCGCGTGCATCCGTTCGCGAAATTCACCGACGCAACGGCGAAATTCTGGCGCACCGTTGCCGAAAGCCCGGCGCTCTCGGCGCGGGCGCGCGAGATGCGTGACGAACTGATCAATGATCTCGCGAGCGTGCTGGCGGGAGCCATCAACCGCCCGCTCGCCGATGCCGATGCCCGGCTCGCCGCGTCGATGGTGGTCACGGCGCTGACCGTCGCCTATGCGGAAGGGCTTCGCGAGCACAAGGCCCGCAGGTCGGCTGCGTCGTCACGCGAGACTTTCCTGCGGATCATGGAGCGAAGCTTTTCCGGTATCGCGATCATGCTGAAGGATACGCCCTACGCATAGATCCTGGCCGAGCCGGATGCGACAAGGCCATTGTTCTGCCGTAGCCGGGGCAGCTACTCTCGAAGCGCGTGCGAAAGACACGCATCGAACAAAGAGAGGAAACCCATGGAACTCGGATACTTCGCGATGCCGTCGCATCCGCCGGAGTGCGGATTGAAGGAGGGCCACGACTGGGACCTGCAGGTGCTGCGCTGGCTCGACGAACTCGGCTATCAGGAAGCCTGGATCGGCGAGCACCACACCGCGCCCTGGGAGCCGCATCCGTCGCCTGATCTCTTGATCGCGCAGGCGCTGCTGCAGACCAAGAATATCCGCATCGGGCCCGGCGGCTTCCTGCTGCCGTATCATCACCCGGCCGAGCTCGCCAACCGCGTCGCGATGCTCGATCATCTCTCGAACGGGCGGCTCAATTTCGGCGTCGCGGCCTCCGGGCTGCCGAGCGACTGGGCCATGTTCAATGTCGACGGCATGTCAGGACAGAACCGCGACATGACGCGCGAAGCGCTCGAGATCATTTTGAAGATGTGGACCGAGCCGGCTCCCTGGACCCACAAGGGCAAGTTCTGGACCGTGACCAAGCCGGACACGATGTTCGATTTCCTCAAGCCGCACATCAAGCCTCAGCAAGCGCCGCATCCGCCGATCGGCGTCGCGGGACTCTCCAAGAATTCGGACACGCTGAAGCTCGCCGGCGAGCGCGGCTTCATTCCGATGAGCCTCAACCTCAACCCCGCCTATGTCGGCAGCCACTGGGACTCGGTCGAGGCGGGCGCGGCCAAGACCGGCCGCACGCCGAGCCGCAAGGATTGGCGAATGGTGCGCGAGGTATTCGTCGCCGACACCGATCAAGAAGCATGGAAGCTGTCGACCGGCGACATGATGGGCCGGATGATGGGCGAGTACTTCCTGCCGCTGCTCGGCCACTTTGGTTTCAAGGATTATCTGAAGGCCTCGCCCGACGTGCCGGACAGCGACGTCACGGTCGAATATTGCGCGCGCAACAACTGGATCGTCGGCTCGCCCGCGACGGTCACCGAGAAGATCGAGAAGATTTACCAAGAGGTTGGCGGCTTCGGCGTGCTCCTGGTGTTCGGCTTCGACTACAAGCACAAGCCGGAAGCCTGGCACAATTCTCTGCGGCTCCTGAAGCAGGAGGTGCTGCCGCGGCTGAAGCATCTCGACGCCTCGGTCGGCCGCGCAGCGTAGGTTTGACGGTGAGGATAATACGGGGCAGCGGTAACGCTGCCCCGTAGTCATGACGGATCGCCGGCGTCAGGCGGTGCCGAGCCAGAACCGCGTTTCGGTTTGCGCCCAGCCCTTGCCGATGCGGTTGCTCAGCCAGGTGTCGCTGCGCTTCAGACCCTTGTCCTTCTGGCCCTCCGGCGTGTTGCGCCAGGCCTGCCAGCGATACTGGCCGTAGATACTGACGATGCGCGCCGCATAGGTCAGCGCCAGCTGCGAATCGCCTCTGATGATGACGAGGTTGTCGTCGTTCTTGGTGCTGGCGCGGTCGGAGAAATTGTGCGAGCCGGTCATGACCACCGGGTTCTTGCCGGCCGGGTCCAGCACGATCACCTTGCTGTGTACGGCGATCATGAATTTGCCGGTGTTCTTGATCTCGTGCTCCCACCAGTCCGCGGTCTTGTCGATGCCGGCGGGCCGGATCACGTCGGCGATCTGCTTGCCCTTGAAGACCTGCTGCTGCCCGTCGCCGGCCAGGAGCTGCAGCTGATCCTTCGGACTGTCCTTGCCCTGCGCCGGGAAATTGTTGAGCACCCCGCGCACATAGAGCTTCTTGTCCTGCGCCTTCTCCAGAATCGGGCCGAGCAGGCCCTTGTTGCCGGGATTGAGCATCAGGCACACCGCGCCATGCTCGGTGTCCTCGATCATCTTGGTGGCTTCCTTGAGGTCGCCGCTCCTGGTGGTCGGCGTGAACCAGACGCTGAGCCTCGACTTGCCGATGGTGAAAGGCCATTCGTGATCGCCGGCCACGGCTAGCGCCTTCGGCGACTTGCTGCCGTCGGCGTAGATCGCTTTCCAATGGTCGTGATAGGCCGCCGCGACCTTGTCGTCGGTGATCTCGAGCCCGTTGTTGTTCTGGGTGCACAGTCCGGTCCGGGTCCAGTTGGTGCTGCCGGTCCAGACCACCTTCGGCTTCTGCGCACCGTCGCAGAACACCGCGAACTTGTTGTGAGCGTAACGGCTCGGCGCGATCTTGCGGCGGACGATGTCGACGCCGGCCTTCTTCAGCACGCCGGCGTTCTTCTCGGTGTCCTTGGCGGTGGCGTCGGACTTGCCGGTGCTGTTGCCGAGCACGACGTGTGCCTTGCCCTTCATCGCGGTCAGCGCGGCGATCAGCTCGGGGTCGTTGAGCTCGTAGAGCGCGAGATAGACGTCGCGCTTGCTCTTCTTGGCTTCAGCCACCAGCGCCAGCAGGCGGGCGCCGAGCTGGCCCTTGAGGAAGTCGCGGATCTTGTTGCCCTTGGTCGAGATCGCCTTCTCCAGGGTTTGCGCCGGCTTCTTGTCCTTGCCGATGGCGCGCGACAGCCATTGCGCCGAGATCGTGCCGCGGTTGAACCACGGCTTGAGCGGGCCCGACGGCATGGCGGAGACGTATTCGGTCCATGTCGCTGGCGCGCTGTAGGCGGGCTTTACCTTGGCGGGGCCGTCCTTGAGAACCGGAACGACGCCATAGCGGACCGGCGCGTCAGTCGGCGCCAGGAAATCGGTCCAGTTCGTCTTCTGCACCGGCCATTCGGTGCTCGGCCGATGTTCGCCCGGCTTGTGATCCTGCGCCTGGTCCTCGAACCCGACCCAGGTGTCGACCACGGTTGCACTTTTGCCCTGCTGCTGACGATACAGCGCAAAGCCGAGGCAGTCCGGGATCATTGCCGCGACCTCCCAGACCACGAGGATGCCGTCGGTGGTCGGGAACGCCTGAATTGTGGACATCATGGTGATGCTCCAAATCCCTGATGAGAAATATCCGGTCGACATGAACCTGGCGCGTCAACGTCGCCCGGCGATCCCTGAAGTCGCGTCGGATCGTTCCGGGCGTCGGGGCAGCTGATCTAGCAAGGAGAGTATGCCAGACAATCTACAACCGGGTCTGTCGGCAGGATCACAGATCGGTCACGCCATGCGCACCCGTTGGGCCGCGATGCTGTGGACCCGATCGCGGCTCCCTACAGCAGCCGCACCGTGACCTTCGCCTTGCCTTTATGGTCGCCGTAGAACCATCCGCAGGCCCAGGGCAGGCCGATGACGGCCTGGTTGACGTAGAGGAAGATCTCGCCGCTGCGATCGGCGGTGAAACGCGCCTTGTAGACCTGCGAGTCGGTGTTCGACACCGGCAGGGGGTCGAGGAAATACTCGTCGACCCCAGTTTCGCCGACCCGTGCGATCAGCCTGAACCATGGCCGGAACAGGATCCGCCGCAGGAAGATCGCGAAGTAGCCGCGCAACTGCTTTGTGCCTTCGATGGTCGAGGTCCGGTATCCGATCGGCGTCACCGCGCGTCCGGCGTCCTCCCAGGGCTCCGACATCGTGATCGCGATCTCGTACTTGAACCCGGTGCGGACCTTGAGACCGGTCGGCGCACAGATCGCGCCGGTGTCGAAGTCGGCGGCATCCTGCGGGATGCCCTTGTCGACGGCGACAAGCTTGTCCGTTGCAGTGCCCCTGCAGAATGCCCCCGTCGAATCGGCGAGATTGAACAGGAAGTGGCTGACCAGCGTCGCGCTGAACCAGACCAGCAGGGCTGTCAGTGCAAACGGCACGACATGCCGCTTTCCGACATTGAGGATCCACTGATAGATCGCGCAGGTGCGGAATCGATAGATCGCGTTGTGCACGAAGCCGGAGAGCGGCACAGGGCTCGCGCGGTTACGCCAGATGATCCGCATCCTGTCCCGGATCGTCGCGCTGAGCGAACTGCCTACACCCATCAGCACGATGACAGCGAGGATGCCGCCCGCGAACCATTCCGGGTTGCCGGCGTACCAATCGGTCCACCAATGAAAGGAATCGGGCAGGAACGATTGAACGAAGCGCACCAGCTCCGAGATCATCCTGACATAGGAGCTGAATTCGTGCTCCTTGTGCTGGTTATGGAACAGCCAGAACGCGGCCAGATGCAGCGACGCCGCCAGCGTGGCGAAGTAGGCGATCCGGCGCATCCAGACGTAGTTCCACAGCTTCTCCTGCGCGGCATAGCGCGCCGGTGCGCCCGCGGGCGTCTCAAACGTATTGGCGCCGAGCGGGGTGACCTGGCCGCTGCGCGAGACGACCACGTAGTTCGGCGGAAGTCCGATCGGGGCATAGGCATTGGCGCCGCTGTCGATCCGCTCGAACACGCTCTCGTGGATCTTCGGCATCGGCACGCTGACGCCGGCATAGGGATCGTTGCAGAGGTCGGCGACCTTGCGTGGACCGTACCGGTAGTACGCGCCGAGGCCCGCCCGCGAATCGTAGAGCCGGCCATCCTTGTCTTCGGAGGACTTGATTGACTTGATCGCGTCAGGGTCGGCGATCGGTGCGCTCTTGAATGCGAGGCCGCGCTTGACGGCTTCGTCGACCAGCCAGGCCAGCGGCACGAAGGCGACGGCGTCGTCCGGATAGCCGCCGCCGACATTGGCGTGCATTCCGACGAACCAGACCTGGACGAGGCGCTCGCCATCGATGCTGGTCGGCACCGCGGGTGGAGGCTGTTCCGGCTCTTGCTCGGTCCAGAGCACCGGATGAAAGGTCGTGCGCTCGTCGTCGAGCGCAAGCGCGTGTCGCGCGCATTTCACCTTCGGGCTGAGAATCCGGTTCGGCAGTTCGAGCGGCCACACCCAGTTGGAGATGCCGCGCGTCATCTCGTCGATCGGCAGGCCATAGGCCGCGACGGTGTCCCAGATGCCGATGAACTCGATCGCCGGCACCGGCTTCCGCGCGATCCTTGCATACGGCTTGTTGCCTCGAAGCCGATCCCACAGCGGCACAAGAACATAGTCGCGCAGCGCGCGGAACAGCACCTCGATGCGCCAGATCGAGTGGTAGCCCTCGGCCCGGTATGCGCGATAGGCCTTCACCGCGCCGTCGTGCAGCTCGGATTCGGTGTCCGCGACGATCAGGCCCTGATCGAGGATGAGTGCGGCGAGCGTGCGCACGGTGAATGCGCCGCGGCTGAATCCGAACAGGTAGACCTTCGAATCGTTCTCGTGGTCGTAGTTCCGGCAGATGAACTTGTAGGCGTCGAGGATGTTGCGCTTGAGGCCGTAGCCGAAGGCGCCGCCGAGGATGGCCAGCGGAATGAATTTCGACGTGCCGACGCCGTCATCATACTTGGCGGCCTGCGTATTGCCCTGCAAATCCAGCGACTGAAATATCCGCCAGACGTTGGTGCGCCAGACGCTGGAAGCGGCGTTGCCGGTGCCATCGGACAGAATAATGATCTTCGGACTCGGCATTGAAAGACGCTCGCTGAAACGAATGAAGCGGG
The DNA here is from genome assembly GCF_001189245.1 of Bradyrhizobium pachyrhizi. GTDB lineage: Bacteria > Pseudomonadota > Alphaproteobacteria > Rhizobiales > Xanthobacteraceae > Bradyrhizobium > Bradyrhizobium pachyrhizi. The sequence goes on from NZ_LFIQ01000034.1 coordinate 26,481, forward strand.
TGGCGCAGCGTAGCAGGGACGGGATCGTTTGCTACCTTTGATCGCTCTTTAAACATTCCATGCCGCGATAGGTGTGAACTGGCGCACAAAGCGTCACGTGGTCGCGGCCATGTGAGAGGCGACGGCTTTCGCGTTGCTGCGAAAAGGCCTAGCCTGATAGCGGCGCAATTCATTGATGAGGCACAGCGATGCGCAGCCACGTCAGAAAATTTGCCCATGTCCTTGAGCGCTTCGGTCTTGCTTTGGCGGGAGCTGCAAGCGGTCTGTTTGTCGCCATCCATGTCGGCTCGAGCGTCTCGGCGCTGACCTCGCAGGCGTTCCTGCTCGTCATGATGCTGGGCGGCGCGATCGGCTTCTATCTCGGCATCGATACGCCGCCCAAGCTGTTCCACCCGAAGGATTCGGCGTCGATGCGCAAGATCGACGCGGCGGAGCTGCTCGGCGCGATCGGGACCTTCCTCGCGACGATGGTTGCGTTCTTCTCGGTTGGCGTCGTCGTGCTGCGCAGCGAGCCGGACATCGGCTGGACCGCGGCCATCATGGCGGGCTGGGTGCTCGGCGTTGCCATGCAGATCGTCGGCGGTACGATCGCGCGGGCGCGCGCTTGAAGCGTCGGAGTGGCGTTGGACGAGCTGGTTTGCTGGCTCGGGATCGGTCGTGTTGCAGGGGGGATGGTCTGAACGCAAGTCCTGTGTCGGCCGTCACCCGCTATGCCGGGACACCGCAAAGGCCTACGCCAAGCCGGATCAGCCGCTACTCCGTCTCCCTCATCGGTTCGCGACCTTGGCGGGGTCCTTGACCGTCTTGAACGTCTCCTGCTCGACGCTGTAGAGCTCGCCGCCGACCTTCTCGACCTTGCGAATGTAGATGTCGTGGACGACCTCGCGCGTCTTCGGGTCGATCGACATCGGGCCGCGCGGGCTTTCCCAGGCCATGCCCTTCATGGCTTCGACCAACGCATCGCCGTTGGTCTTGCCGGCGGTCACCTTCAGCGCCTCGTATATCAGATGCATGCCGTCATAGGCGCTGACGCTGATGAAGTTCGGTCGAACATTCGCGTTGGCCTTGCGGAATGCCGCGACATAGTCGCGGTTCAGGTCGGATGGATGCGCGGCGGAATAGAACCCCGCCGTGATCATGCCGATCATCGCATCGCTCATGCCCGGCAGGTCCTCATCGTCGGCGATGTCGCCGGGGCCGATCAGCTTGATCCCGCTCTTGTCGAGCCCGCGCTCGACAAACTGCTTGGCCAGGATACCGGCCTGGCTTGTCGGGACAAAAATGAACAGGGTGTCGGGATTGCCATCCCGCGCGCGCTGCAGGAACGGCGCGAAATCGGGGTTGGCCAGCGGCACTTTCAGCGCTTCGACGATCGTTCCACCGGCCGCGGTGAAGCTCGCCGAAAATACGCCGGCGGCTTCGCGCCCGGGTGCCCAGTCGGACGCGATGATGGTGGCCCGCCTCGATCCGTTCCTCGCCGCCCAATCCGCCAGCACGCTGGCCTGCTGCGCGTGCGTCCAACTGGAGCGCACGAAGTAAGGCGACCGTTCGGTCACGATCGAGGTGCCCGACACCATGACGACGGTTGCCGTCTTGCTCTCATTGGCCAGCGGCGCGAGCGCCAGCACGCTCGGCGTCAGCCCGCCGCCGAGGATCGCGACCTCGTCGTTGACGATCAGCTCCTGCGCAATGCGCTTGGCGTTGTCGGGCACGCTGGCATCGTCCCGGACGATCAATTCGACCTTGCGGCCGGCGACCATGTCGCCGTGCTGTGCCATGTAGAGCCGCGCCCCGGCGACCGCCTGTTTGCCGACCGGCCCCAGGACGCCGGTCAACGGCATCACCAGCCCGACCCTTACGACGTCCTGCGCCTGGGCGTGTCCCGGTCGCACCGCCGCAAGCGCCAGAACAGCCCCGACCAACACGGCAAACCGGGTGCTCGACATGGACAACCTCCCGCGAGCCCGGAGATGATGCCGGGCCGGTTCGCGACTATCGGCTTCGCGCCAGGGAAGTCCTGATGAAGAAGTGACAGAACGGCGAATTTCCTGCTAAATTTTCCCGATTGGTGCCGTCTGTGGGCATGGAGTGACCTCTATGGACCCGGCGACTGATTCCATTTTGATATTTGATTCCTTTGAGCTTGATCTCGCCCGCGGCGTAGCCCGCGTGGATGGCGTCGATCTCGATCTCAGGCCGAAATCATTCGCGGTGCTTGGCTATCTTGCCGGCAATGCCGGGCGGCTGGCATCCAAGCAGGACCTGCACGAGGCCGTCTGGGGTAACGTCGCGGTTTCCGACGACTCGCTCGTCCAGTGCATCCGCGAGCTGCGCCTGAAGCTGCGCGATGATGACCACAGTATCATCAAGACGGTGTCTCGCCGCGGCTATCGCCTCGATGCCAGGCCGGTGCCGCCGCCGCACGATCATGGATCGCAGAACGCCTCGCGCCAAATGTCCGCTCCACGCGGCATCGCAGCACGCTTGGCCGCGCTTCCCCGAAGGTCGCTGGTCGCCGGCCTGTCGGTGATGGCCTTCGCATCACTCGCATCCGCGCCGCCGATTGCCGCCGGGATGAGGCATCCTCTGGCCGAATTGGCGCACTGGTTTGTGCCGGAGGACCACGGCATCGTGCCGGAGCAGGATGTCGAGCGGATCACCGCGCTGGCCGCCGAGAAGCAGCTGCCGCTTCCCGCCTATCGCGTTCGCGCGCCGGCAAGTGACGTGCCGGACAATGTCCGCCGCTTTCTCGGCGTGTGGGTGAGCGACCAGGGATGGATCAATTCGCACCGCCAATTCATGATGATCGTCACCAATGTCGATCGGGACGGTGTCGCGACCGGCTATCTCGTGAACGGCCCGGCGATGCCGCACAGCCGGGTACCCGGGCCCGGCTTTTCCGGCGGCTTCACCGGTTATGTCCTCGACGACGTCTTGCGCTATGACGGCAATACCGGACTGCATTCCGCCTCCATCACCGCGGATGGACGGATCGAGTTCAAGCTCGTCTTCCGCGAGGGAGGTACCAGTGTCGTGTTCCTCGAACCGCTCTGGACCCTTGCTCACCCAGGCCGCGTTGCCCGCAGTCAAACCTGATCGAGGCGCACCCGGTGTGATTACGTGCGCCGCGAAACACCGAGCCCCGCCAGATGCGTGTCGACGAACTGCGCAAGCCGCTCGCGCAGCATCTCGGGCGGGACCGCGACCATGCGCTCCTCGAGGCCGAGCGAGATGATGCCGTGGACCGCGGAGAACATCATCCGCGACAGCAGCGCGACGTCGCCGGGATCACGATCGGGCAGCAGGCGGAGCAGCGGCGTCTGCATCAGCGCGAACGCGTCCATCACCATCGTGAGGATGTCTTCCGGAAATGGCCGGTCGTCCTCCATCCGGTGCTCGAACAGCGAGCGCAGCAGATTGGCGTGCTCGGTGGCGAAGCCGAGATAGGCGTCGGCAAGTCCGTGCAGCTGGCGCAGGGGATCGTCGGCCGGGACCGCCTTGAGCCGCGTGGTCAGGGCGTGAACGGTCTCCCGGTTCACGGTCAGGATCAACCCGTCGAAGTCGCCGAACTCATTATAGACACTGCCGATGGAGCACCCGGCGGCCTCGGCGACATCGCGAACCTTGAGTGATTTCAATCCCTTAGTTGAGATTGACCGGCGCGCGATCTCGATCAGCAGGGCTCGCCGCTGAAGTTTTTTTTGGTCTCGTCGCGATTCTTCTTGAACAATGTTCATTTTCATACTACTAATTTGAGCGTTGCTCAAGTTGACATAGGAGGCCACTCAGATGCAGACCCTAGCACTTCAATTGACCACCACCCTTGTCGATGACGCGATCGAGCTCGTGAAGGGCTTCGGCCGCGCCGTCCTCACTCTGGCGACCGCGCCGATCGAGCGGATCGCCCGCGCCTGCGACGTCGCAGGCGTCCTGGAGCAGCGGCGCGCGGATCGGCGCGCGCCGCGCCAGGCGGCTGCGAGCGGAGGCCGCTGCAAGCCGCGCAACTGTCGATGGTCGCCGTTCGGCGGCTTGAGTGAACTGACCTGAAGCACGCGGGCCGCAATTGTCGGCGAAACCTCAACAAAGCGCTCACCATGTCCCCTGCGAGCCGGTCCGGCGTCGATCAACCCCAGGTCCGGATAAGGTCTCGTACATCTCTGGCGGGCAATGTCGTGACCTCCCGGTGCGCCGGATTTTGCGCGCCTTCGAACCGATACGTTGCGGAAAAGACTAAAGGCTGCGGCATCCCCGTCATTTTCTCCACGCTCACCATTCTCCGCCACCCGAACTCGCAGACCTGCCAGCGCCGTGCGCGCTAACCCAAGGAACCGGTCATGATCAAGGAATTGATGACGTCCCGCCGCTTCGCGCCGCTGTTCTGGTCGCAGTTCTGCTCGGCGTTGAACGACAACGTGCTGAAGAACGCGCTCGTCATCATGCTGCTCTATGGCGTCGCCAACGAGCAGGGGCCGGCGCTGGTTCAGCTCGCGGGGGCGGTGTTCATCGCTCCGTTCTTCGTGCTCTCGGCGCTCGGCGGCGAGCTCGCCGACCGCTACATCAAGTCCGTCGTCGCCCGCCGGCTGAAGTTCTTCGAGATCTTCGCCGCGGCCTTTGCCGCCGCCGGTTTCTTCACCCATTCGATCCCGCTGCTGTTCATCGCGCTGGCGCTGTTCGGCATCGTCGCCGCGCTGTTCGGCCCGGTGAAATATGCCGTTCTGCCCGACCAGCTGTCGGTGTCCGAACTCGCGACCGGCAATGCGCTGGTCGAGGGCGCAACCTTCATGGCGATCCTGATCGGCACCATCGCGGGCGGCATGTTCGTCGCCGGCGCCAGCCACATGGGCTGGATCTGCGCTGCCGTGGTCGGTCTGTCGGTGCTGTCCTGGGCATTTGCGTCGCGCATCCCGGTGACCCAGCCGTCCGCGCCCGATCTGCCGATCACCAAAAATCCCTGGACCTCGACCGTGCGCCTGTTGAAGTCGCTCTATGCCGAGCCGCGGCTGTGGGACGGCATGGTGATCGTGTCCTGGTTCTGGATGGTCGGCGCGATCGTGCTGTCGCTGCTGCCTGCGCTGATCAAGGAAGGCGTCGGCGGCACCGAGGGCGTGGTCACGCTGTGCCTCGCCGTGTTCGCGATCGGCATTGCCGCCGGCTCGCTGTTCGCCGCGCAGCTCAGCCACGTTCGCCCGAACCTCGCGCTGGTGCCGATCGGCGCCATCGTGATGGGCGTGATCGGGCTCGACCTCGCCTGGGCGATCGCCACCACCTCGCTCGGCAAGGACGTCACCGCGGCCGCGTTCGCGAGCTCGTTCGGCGGCTTCCGCATGCTGGCCGACTTCTTTCTGTTCGCCTTCGGCGGCGGCCTGTTCGTGGTGCCGTCGTTTGCCGCCGTGCAGGCCTGGACCGCGCCGTCCGAGCGCGCCCGCATCATCGCCGCCGGCAACATCCTGCAGGCCGGCTTCATGGTCGCCGGCGCGGTGTTCGTCGGCGCGCTGCAGGCTGTCGGCCTGCCGATCGCCTGGATCTTCTTCGGCCTCGCCGTCGCGAGCTTCGGCACCGTCTGGTTCGTGCTGACCAAGTGGGGCAAGGAGGGCGTGCGCGACTTCGGTGCGCTGCTGTTCCGGGCGCTGTTCCGCCTCGAGGTGCGCGGCATGGAAAACCTGCCGCCCGAAGGCACGCGGATGCTGATTGCGCCCAACCATGTCAGCCTGGTCGACGGCCCGCTGCTACACGCCATGCTGCCGATCGACGCGAGCTTCGCGGTCGATACCGGCATCGCCAAGGCGTGGTGGGCCAAGCCGTTCCTGAAGATGATCAAGCACTACACGATGGATCCGTCGAAGCCGCTGGCGGCGCGCGACCTGATCAAGCTGGTCGCCGCCGGCGAGCCGGTGGTGATCTTCCCGGAAGGGCGCATCACGGTCTCGGGGTCGCTGATGAAGGTCTATGACGGCACCGCGATGATCGCCGACAAGGCCGATGCGGTGGTCGTCCCGGTCCGCATCGAGGGCGCGCAGCGTTCGCACCTCAGCTATCTCAAGAATGGCGAGATCAAGCGCTCCTGGTTCCCCAAGGTGACGATCTCGATCCTGCCGCCGGTGAAGCTGCCGGTCGACGAATCGCTGCGAGGCAAGGCGCGCCGAAACGCGGCCGGCGCCGCGCTGCAGGACGTCATGATCAACGCCATGGTCCAGAACGCGATGCTCGACCATACGCTGTTCGAGGGCCTCGGCCACGCCTATCGCGACCGCGACACCGGCAAGCCGATCATCGAGGACGCGCTCGGCACCAAGCTGACCTATCGCAAGCTGATCCTCGGCGCCCAGGTGTTGAGCCGCAAGCTCGAGCAGGGCACCGCGGTCGGCGAGAATGTCGGCGTGCTGCTGCCGAACTCGGCCGGCGTCGCCGTCGTGTTCATGGCGCTGCAGACGATCGGCCGGGTGCCGGCGATGCTCAACTTCTCGGCCGGTCCGGTCAACGTGCTGGCCGCGATGAAGGCGGCGCAGGTCAAGACCGTGCTGACCTCGCAAGCCTTCATCGAGAAGGGCAAGCTCGACAAGCTGATCGCGGCGCTCGCCGGCCAGGCGCGCGTCGTCTATCTCGAGGATGTCAGGGCCGGCATCGGCCTTGCCGACAAGATCGCGGGCTTCCGCGCCGGCATCACGCCGCGCGTCGCCCGCAAGGCCAACGATCCCGCGGTCATCCTGTTCACCTCGGGTTCGGAAGGCACGCCGAAGGGCGTCGTGCTGTCCCATCGCAACATCCTCGCCAACGCGGCGCAGGCGCTGGCGCGGGTCGATGCCAATGCCAACGACAAGGTGTTCAACGTGCTGCCGGTATTCCACTCGTTTGGTTTGACCGGCGGCATGATGATGCCGATCCTCGGCGGCATCCCGATCTTCATGTATCCGTCGCCGCTGCACTACCGGATCGTGCCCGAGCTGATCTACCAGACCGGCGCGACGATCCTGTTCGGCACCGACACCTTCCTCACCGGCTACGCCCGCTCGGCGCACGCCTATGACTTCCGCACGCTGCGGCTCGTCATTGCCGGTGCGGAGGCGGTGAAGGAGCGCACGCGGCAGATCTACATGGAGCGCTACGGCATCCGGATCCTCGAGGGCTACGGCGTCACCGAGACCGCGCCGGTGCTGGCGATGAACACGCCGATGGCCAACCGTCAGGGCACCGTCGGCCGGATCTCGCCGCTGATGCAGTACCGTCTCGATCCGGTCCCCGGCATCGAGGAAGGCGGCCGGCTGTCGGTGAAGGGCCCGAACGTCATGCTCGGCTATCTCCGTGCCGAGAATCCCGGCGTGCTCGAGCCGCTGCCCGAGGGCTGGCACGACACCGGCGACATCGTCGCGGTCGACGCGCAGGGCTTCATCGCGATCAAGGGCCGTGCCAAGCGCTTTGCCAAGATCGCCGGCGAGATGGTTTCATTGTCGGCGGTGGAGGCGATCGCGGCTGCGATCTGGCCGCAGGCCATGTCGGTTGCGGTCACGCTACCCGATCAGCGCAAGGGCGAACGCATCGTGCTGCTCACCACGCAGAAGGACGCCGACCGCGGCGCGATGCAGCGCCAGGCCAAGAGCGTCGGCGCTTCCGAGCTCGCAGTGCCGGCCGATATCCGCGTCGTCGACAAGGTGCCGCTGCTCGGCACCGGCAAGACCGACTATGTCGGCGCCACTGCATTGGCCAAGGAAATAGCAGCGGAACTCGCTGCGGCGCCCGCACCGCAGGCCGAGCCCGCCGGCGATGAGGGCGAGGCCGAGTCGGCGCAGCTGGCGCAACACGTCGCATGAGTCTTGGCATGATGGTTGTGCTTTTCGGGAGCATGTTGTCAGATAGACGACAACTGCTCCCGAGAAAGCACGATCATGCTGGACAAACTGAACCCGGCTACGGAGGACGCGCCTGAACTTGCCGCCGAGCGATGGATCGGCGCGCTGGATGCGGCGCTCGCGAGCCGTTCCACCGAGGCTCTATCCGCATTGTTTGCGCCGGAGAGCCACTGGCGCAATATCTTCGGCATCTCCTGGCAGTTTGCGACCTTCAGCGGGCGGCAGCGCGTCGTCGCCGAGCTGCTGGCGCGCGCTGAAGCGGTCGGCGCGCGCGGATTTCGTCTCGATGACCGTGCCTTGATACCGCGGCGGGCCGTGGTGGCCGGACGCGAGACGATCGAGGCGGTCTTCACCTTCGACACGTCGAATGGTCCCGGCACCGGCGCGGTCCGCCTGCTGCATGAGAGGAGCGGAAATTCCGTGGCGTGGACGTTCTCCACGATGCTCGACTTCAACCGCATCTGCGAGGCGCGCGCCGACGGCGCCGCCGAGCAATCCCATGCGCGCGATTTCGCCGCACCGGACTGGCTGGAGCAGCGGCAGGCCTCGCGCGCCTATGCCGACCGCGAGCCTGACGTGCTTGTTGTCGGCGGCGGCCATGCCGGCATCGCGGCCGCGGTCGAGTGCAAGCGGATCGGGCTCGATGCCCTGATCGTCGATCGCGAGCGGCGCATCGGCGACAATTGGCGGCTGCGCTATCGCGGCCTCAAGCTGCACAACAAGACGCCGGTCAATCTGTTCCGCTACCTGCCGTTCCCGCCGAGCTTCCCGGACTACATCCCGAAGGACAAGATCGCGAACTGGCTGGAAAGCTATGTCGACATCATGGAGCTCGACTTCTGGACCGAGACCTCGTTCGAAGGCGCGCGCTATGACGACACGACGCAGCGCTGGACGGTGGCATTGCAGCGGAGCGATGGCTCGCGCACGCTCCATCCGAAGCACATCGTGCTCGCGACCAGCGTCAGCGGCACGCCGAACATTCCCCGGATCGACGGCATCGGGAATTTCGACGGGAAGGTGCTGCACTCCAGCGCGTTCGCGGCCGGGCGCGAATGGGCCGGGCGCTCGGTCGTCGTGTTCGGCACCGGCACCAGCGCGCATGACATCTGCCAGGAGCTGCACGCCGCCGGCGCCGACGTCACCATGGTCCAGCGCAGCCCGACCATGGTGGTCAATGTCGAGCCGGCGCAGCTCTACGACAAGACCTATCTCGGCGACGGCCCGCCGATCGAGGTGCGCGATATCCTCAATTCCGGCGTGCCGCTGCCGGTGATGAAGATCGCGCACAGGATCATCACCGACGAGGTGAAGCGGCTCGATGCGCCCTTGCTGTCGCGGCTGGAGCGCGCCGGCTTCCGGCTCGAGTTCGGCGAGGACGGCACCGGCTGGCCGCTGAAATTCCGCTCCCGCGGCGGCGGCTACTACTTCAACGTCGGCTGCTCCGAGCTGATCGCCGACGGCAGGATACGCCTGATTCAGGCTGCCGACATCGCCGATATCACCGCTACCGGCCTTGCGCTGAAGGACGGCACCTCGCTCGCCGCCGAGCTGTTCGTGCTCGCCACCGGCTACAAGGGCCCGGACCATCTGGTCGGCAGGCTGTTCGGCGAGGACGTCGCCGAACGCGTCGGCCGGGTCTGGGGCTTTGACGATGCGAGCCAGGAGCTGCGCAACATGTGGATGCGCACGCCGCAGCCCGGCCTCTGGTTCGCCGGCGGCGCGTTCTCGCAGGCCCGCATCTACAGCCGCTTCATCGCGCTGCAGATATCCGCGATCGAGGCCGGCGCGCTTTCCAAACAACTCACCTGAACTCTACGCACTCACACTGAAGGACTCCCATGCCGCTTCCGCTCGATCCCGTCATTGAGAAGATCATTCCGCTGCTGCCGCTGCGCGATCCCGAAACCATGACGCCGCAGAGCTGCCGCGATTCGCTGCGCGCGCTGGCGGAGGCGCGCAAGGCGGTGCCGCCGCCGCCGGTCGACGTGGCACGCGACATCGAGGTCGCGGGCGCCGCCGGCAAGCTCGGCGCGCGGCTTTATCGGAGCGGCCGTGGCACGGCGCCGACCGTGATCTTCTTCCACGGCGGCGGCTGGGTCGCCGGCGATCTCGAGACGCACGATCGCCAGGCCCGCAACCTCGTGATCGACACCGGCGCTGTCGTGATCTCGGTCGATTACCGCCAGCCGCCGGAAACCCGCTTTCCCGGCGCGTTCGAGGATGCGTTCGCCGCGATCCGCGACGTGGTCGCGCGCATCGACGAATTCGGCGGCGATCTTTCCCGCGTCGGCGTCGCCGGCGATTCCGCAGGCGGCAATCTCGCCGCCACCACCGCGCTGGCCTGCCGCGACGCAGGCATCAGGCTCGCCGGTCAGCTGCTGGTCTATCCCGTCACCGATGTGGTCGGCAATTTCGCCGATCCGGGCGAGAACGCCAAATTTCCGTCGCGCGCCGAGAATGCGGACGGCTACTTCCTGACGCGGGCGACGATGCAGTGGTTCTGCGGGCACTATCTCGCCGACAAGGCCGAGGGCGCCGACTGGCGCGTCTCGCCGCTACGCGCCAAGAGCCTTGCCGGTGTCGCGCCGGCGGTCGTCACCACAGCCTGGTTCGACCCGCTGCGCGACGAGGGCCATGCTTACGCCAAGGCGTTGCAGGCGGCCGGCGTGCAGGTCGCGTATCATTCCGGCGAGGGGCTGATTCACGGCTATTTCGGCCTCGGTGATGCGTCGGAGGCCGCACGCGCCGAGGCGCAGCGCGCGCGGGCGGATTTTCGGGTGTTGCTGGAGCGGGGAGTCTGATTCCTCCCCGTCGTCCCGGCCTTTGTTGGCAAAGGGACTCTAACTTCCCCGTCGTCCCGGCGAAGGCCGGCAACTGTTA
>NZ_LFIQ01000035.1:0-1891 GCF_001189245.1 Bradyrhizobium pachyrhizi
CACTTCGTTTGCGAACTCAGGGGACCCATAGCCACCGAATTTGATTGTGAAAGAGATCACGGCCCCGGCGTCGCGCAGCAATTGCCATTTGGGGTAGTGGGTCCTGGCATTCGCCAGGACGACATCGAGTTTGTTGGCCCGGGCAACTCAGGTGTATGGCTCACCCAACAACGTCGGCACGATCGACGGTGTCGTCCCTGCGAAAGCAGGGACCCATACTCCGCGGCGAGAGTTGTAGGGGGACTCGTCATTCCAGCATCACGCAAATAACAAGCATCGGTGGTCATGGGTCTCTGCAGGGGCGACACCAGGGTTTGCTGCAGCGGCGCCCGCTACTCCTTCACCGGCACCCAGATCTCCAGCCCGCCATTGCCGGTGCTCGCATCGAACTTCTCGTCGTAGCGCTCGAAGTTCGGCGCGTCCGCGACATTCATGCCGGATTGCGGCAGCCAGCGATTCCAGATCGTGTTGACGGTGCGGCGGATGGTCGAGATGTGGTCGGCGTGTGTGAACACGACGTATTTCTGCTCGGGAATCCGGACGCGCGCGAACTCGCGCGGCAGGTCGGAGAAATCGGCGACCTCGACGCCGGCGATGTAGTCGAAATTGCCGGCATCGTCGCCGTTGCAGCAGACGCCATAGGCGACGTTGCCGACCTGGCGGGGGATGTGCGCGCATTGCTGGTGGAAGCTCTGCCACTGGTTCGGAATGCCGGCATCGCTGCCATTGCCGTGATTGTAACGCTCGCCGATGCCGGCGACGAGGAACGCCTTGCCGGTGGCAATGCGCGGCGGATCGATGTGGTCGAGAGCTGTCGAGATCATGGTGATCGGCTCCTGGAGATTGAGCGTCGTCAGGCACGTTGTCGCGCGCACCGTCTCGGGCGTGACGCCGAAATGGTCGCGAAACGCGCGGGTGAATGCTTCGTGGGAGCCGTAATCCGCATCCAGCGCGAGGCTGAGAATATCGGGCGCACCGGCCGCGAGCTCGCGCGCGGCCTCGCTGAGCCGACGGGCCCGCACATAACGCATCACCGAGAACCCGGTCGCCTCCGCGAACGCACGCACCAGATGGAAGCGCGAGACGCCAGCCACGGCGGCAATCTCGTCGAGCGTCAGGGGCGCGCCGAGATGGCTTTCGATGTACCAGAGCGCCTTCTGGGCTGGATTCATGGATGACGGCTTTCCTGCAAAGCTCGGGCATCATGCACGGCTGCCGCGCGCGGCATTTGACAGTCCTTGCTGCCCGGGCGGCGAAACTGTGGTTCCGCTCCACGGAAATTTACCCGCAAAGCCGCCGCTGGCAACAATGTTGCAATCGTGCATACTCGCCGACGCATCGATCCGACGGCTCATCAAGCTGCCCGATAATCAAGACTGCAAGAGCCGCGGCCAGCATGTCAGGGAGGACAATGATGCACCACCAACGCTTGAGCTATGCCAACTGCGTCAAATCCGCGGTGCTTGCGGGACTTTTGACGATCGCCGTCGCCAGCGCCGCCAACGCGCAGAAGAAATACGATCCGGGCGCAACCGACACCGAGATCAAGGTCGGCAACATCATGCCCTATTCCGGTCCGGCGTCGGCCTACGCCACGATCGGCAAGACCGAAGCCGCCTATTTCAACAAGCTCAACAGCGAAGGCGGCATCAACGGCCGCAAGGTCAACTTCATCTCCTACGATGACGCTTACTCGCCGCCGAAGATGGTCGAGCAGGCCCGCAAGCTGGTCGAGAGCGACGAGGTGCTCCTGATCTTCAATCCGCTGGGCACGCCGGGCAACACCGCGATCCAGAAATACATGAACGCCAAGAAGGTGCCGCAGCTGTTCGTCTCGACCGGCGCGGCGAAGTGGAATGATCCGAAGAACTTCCCGTGGACCATGGGCTGG
>NZ_LFIQ01000035.1:1901-24350 GCF_001189245.1 Bradyrhizobium pachyrhizi
GTCGAAGCGCGCATCTATGCCAAGTACATTCTGCAGAACTATCCGGGCAAGACCATCGGCGTGCTCTATCAGAACGACGATTTCGGCAAGGACTATCTGATCGGCCTGCACGACGGGCTCGGCGACCAGGCCAAGAAGCTGATCGTCGTCGAATCCTCCTACGAGACTTCGTCACCGACGGTGGACTCGCAGATCGTGCAGATCAAGGGCGCCAATCCCGACATCTTCGTCAACATTGCAACGCCGAAATTCGCGGCGCAGGCGATCAAGAAAGCCGCCGAGCTCGACTGGCATCCGGTGCAGTTCCTGACCAACGTCTCCGGCTCGATCGGCGGCGTGATGAAGCCGGCCGGCTATGAAGCGAGCCAGGGCGTGCTGTCCACGGCGTATCTCAAGGACCCCAAGGATACCGAGTGGAAGAACGATCCGGCGATGACCGAGTGGCGCGCCTTCATGACCAAGTGGTATCCCGAAGGCGACCTCGACGACGCCGCGACCGTATTCGGCTATGGTGTCGCCAAGGGGCTCGAGCAGGTGCTGCGGCAGTGCGGCGACAATCTTACCCGCGAGAATCTGATGAAGCAGGCGGCCAGCCTCAACATCGAGATCGGCATCTATCTGCCCGGCACCAAGATCAAGACCGGGCCGGACGACTATGCGCCGATCGAGCAGCTGCAGATGATGCGCTTCAAGGGCGAGAGCTGGGAGCGGTTCGGCCCCATCATGAGCGGCGAGAAGAGCAGTTGAGGGCTTTCCTCCACAACTTCGCGGTTCGTGATGCCCGGCCGTGCGCCGGGCATCCACGCCTTCGACACGATTCACGAGCAAGACTTGTCGCGAGCAAGACTCGTTACAAACCGGACTTGCGATGGCCGGAACCCAGACCAGCCGAAGCGACGCCGTTCTTCAGGCTCACGTGTCCGGCCACCACGAGCTCCAGGCACATCCTGCGATCGGAAGGACAACAACAATGAAAATCACCGACGTCCGCGCCCACCATATCCGCATTCCCTATGACGCCGGGCCCGCGAGCTTCCGCCAGGGAGCTTCCGCGATCTCGGCGCTCGACATGGTGCTGGTCGAGGTTTCGACCGATGCCGGCCTCACCGGCTGGGGCGACGCCTTCGCCTATGTCTGCCCCATGACGAGCTGCACGGCGGTAGCCGAGATGATCGCGCCGCAGGCTCGCGGCCTCGAGGTGCCCGACGCCGCCAGCATCCCCGCCGCGATGGAGCAGATCCAGCGCAACCTGCATCTGTTCGGCCGCTACGGCATCACGATGTTCGCGATCTCGGCGCTCGACATCGCGCTGTGGGATCTCGCCGGCAAGGTGAAGGGCGTGCCGCTGCATCAATTGATCGGCGGCGCGAAGCGGAGTGCGATCCCGGCCTATGCGAGCCTGATGCGGATCGGCAATCCGGCGCACATCGCCGCCGAATGCAAGAAGGCGATCAAGCTGGGCTATTCCGCGATCAAGCTGCACGAGACCACCGTGCCTGCGGTCGCCGCCGCGCGCGAGGCGATCGGCCCTGGCGTGCCGCTGATGGTCGACATGAACTGCCCGCTGGACGGGCCCGCGGCGATCCAGTTCGCGCGCGACTGCAAGCAGGCCGCGCCGCTGTTCCTGGAGGAGCCGGTCTGGCCGCCGGAGGATTTTGCGACGCTCGCCGAGGTGCGCAGAGAAGGCCGGCTCGATATCGCGGCCGGCGAGAACGCCTGCACCGTGCATCAATTCCGCCAGATGATGACCGCGGGCGCGGTCAGTCACGCGCAGCCCTCCGTGATCAAGGTCGGCGGCATCACCGAATTCCTGAGGGTGGCCGTCCTCGCCGACGAGTTCGGCGTCCAGGTGATTCCGCACTCGCCCTATTTCGGGCCGGGCTTCCTCGCCACGCTGCATCTGATGGCGATCCGCGACGCGGGGCTGATCGAGGTGTTCTTCATGAAGCGTCCCGCCTGTCTGTGGGGCGATCGCATCGACGTCGACCCCAACGGCCATGTCGCCGTGCCGCAGGGCCCCGGCCTCGGCTACGAGCCGGATCGCGACGTGATGGAGCAGTATCGGGTGGCGTGAGTCGAGCGTCCTTCCTACGCGTCATTGCGAGGAACCCGCGAAGCGACGAAGCAATCCACATCTCGGCAAGCTGAGAGATAGATTGCTTCGCTGAGCCTGTCATCGGGCGCGCGGTCGCGCGACCCGTTGGCTCGCAATGACGGCTGCGGGCTACTTCGTCCCGTCCTTCGCGGCGGGCGCGGCATCCTTCGCCGGCGGCGCGTCGGCTTTCCTCTTCAGGTCCTCGGTCAGCTTGACCTGCGCTGTTTGCAGATCGGTGACGAGCTTCTGCAAGTTCGCGACCGAACTCTGCAAGCTCACGATCTGCCGGTTGGCGGCATCGAGCTTCTGCTGATGATCCGATGTGAGCTTGTTGATCGTCTTCTGCAGGAAGTCGACATTGCTCTGCAGACAGCTGGTGCGCCGCTCCATGGTTTTCTCGACGGTGCAGATCTCGATGCCGGGAACGTCCTGCGCATGCGCGACTCCGACGACGCCGAGTGCAAGCGGCGCCAGCAGGGCGAGAACAAAACGAGCGGTCATCGGCGTCTCCAGGCAAATGCGTCATTCACAGTTTTGTGCTTGCGACGCTGAAAGCAAGGCAGACATACCACACTGAAACCGCATTCAAGCGGTGTGCTTCACCCATTACGGGACTACTCGTGGGGACGGGGGCCTTCGGAACTTGTTTGGTTCGATCCCTTTTGGCTCGACCTTGGGCAGTGGAGACAGATCGCATGGCAACGCGCGAAAAACGGTTGGCGCAATTCGATGGCAATGGCGAACCTGCGCCGGAACAGCGCGTGGAAGTACTTTGTGAGGATCATAGCGGAACGTATCAGCTGCCGTTCGCCTGCCGCTTCGTCAACGGCCAGTGGCGCAACGACACGACGGGCGGCGCGCTGGAAGCCAATGTCATCGCCTGGCGGATGCCGCGCGAGAAGCAGGCGGGCATGGCCTGAGGCCGGCATCGGCGCGCGCTGTTTCAAAACGCGACGCGCGCGCACCGTGTCTTAAGATTTGGAACGCGGGTGAAACGAACCGCGTCCGAATCACTGATCGATCAGCGTACCGCGTTGTTCACGGCTAGATGTGGTCATCAGCCCGAGGCTGCGCACCACATACAGAAGCATGACGATCGGCCGCAGCCAGCGGCCGATAACAAAGGTTAACTCCTCCGCAGACGACATTGCGATCCCTCCTCTCTGTCCTCCTGGCGATCATTTCCACGGCGTGATCGGCGGCACCGTTTCGGTCGCCGGCGGCACGTCCACGGTCTTGAAATCGGCGGGGCTGACGATCTCAAGGTATTCCATGTCCTTCGAGTAATCGAACAGGTAGTGGGTGATGCCGGGACGCTGATGGATAACGTCGCCGGCCTCGACCAGCGTCTCCTTGTCCTCGTACATGAAGCGCGCCCAGCCCTTGGTCATGATGACGATCTGAAAATCGCACAGATGCTTGTGCCAGCCGGTGCCCTGCTCCGGCGGCATGTCGGGATTGGCCTTGACCAGATGGCAGATTACCTGCCCGCCGGTGGCATCGGCGATGCCGAGATCGCGATACAGGAAGAAGTCGCGCAGACCTCCGCCCTTGAACTCGGTGTCACCGGGTTTGACGTGGGAGAATTTGCTGACGACGGCGTGCTGGTTCATTTCAAGCCTCCACGGTTCTCGTGTTCGCGAGATCGCGGCGCGGCTCGGCGTCCAAATTTTCGGCAGCGTCGCATCGTCGCGGTCACAGCTCGGTCATTGCCATGCGAAATCCTTGCCAGCCGGGTTGGGCCGCGGCGAACCGTCTCGCCATGCGCTGACATCGCCGCGGAAGCATTTGGAGCGAGGCACGAATTTGCGCCTCAGTGGCTGTCGCGCGCGTCCGTCGCGCATGGCCGGTGCCCGACGCCGACGGCACGCCCATTGAGCAAGGTTTGCCTCGTGCTTGAGCCGCCGATGCAGGCAGGCCGGGCCGGGCGTTGCCTAATATTCGACCTCGAGCTCCTCGACGTCGGCCGGCTCCGCCTTCGCGGCCTCGATCCATTCCTGCATCTCGGGCATCGTCATGATGGTGCTGCCATACACCGCAAGCGCGGGCTCGAGCTTGACGTCATAGGTCATGAAGCGGGTCACGACCGGCGCATACATCGCATCCGCCATGGTGCGGCGCTCGCCGAACAGGAATGGCCCGCCCGATGCGGCGAGGCAATCGCGCCAGATGGTGCAGACGCGGTCGATGTCGGCCTGCGCCCGCGACCAGATCTTGAAGCCGGGGAAATGGCCCTTGAGATTGACCGGCAGCGAAGAGCGCAGCGTGGTGAAGCCGGAATGGATTTCGCCGGAGATCGAACGGCAATGCGCGCGCTGGATCCGGTCTTCCGGCAACAGCCCGGCATGCGGCATGATCTCGTTGAGATACTCGCCGATCGCGAGCGTATCCCAGACCGTCGCACCGTCGTGGCGCAGGCAGGGCACCAGGATCGAGGACGACAGCAGCAGCAGCTCGGCGCGGGCCGACGGGTCGTCGGGCGCGGTGACCACCTCCTCGAACTCGAGCCCGGCGAATTTCGCCAGCAGCCAGCCGCGCAGCGACCAGGAGGAGTAATTCTTGCTGCTGATGGTGAGTGTCGCTTTCGCCATATCTGTCCCTCACGCCTGAACGCGTCCTCAGCTCCCGGACTTCGCGCGCCGGTTCAGCCGCCGCGCACCCGGAGCCATCAGCTTTTGCAGCAAGCCACGTGCCAATTTGCCGGGCGGCCGGCCCGCCTCTGGCGTCGATATTGCATGGCAAGCCGGGCCACGGGTGGATGCGTATGATGTCAATGCTGTACCAGGCCTATCAGAACCACATGGACCTCACGGCGCCGTGGCGGACCGGCGCCGCAGCGGCGTTGCGCTATCTCAATCTGGTGCCGCGCGGCGCGTCCGACCGGACGTTCGGCCGGCTCGCGGCCGCGCTCGAACTGATCTCGCGCTCCAGCCTGAGCTATGCCCGCCCCGACTACGGCATCGGCAGCGTGACCGTCGGCAACAGGGAGTTAGAGGTGACCGAGGAGGTCGCCTATTCCACGCCGTTCGGCTCGCTGCTGCATTTCAGGAAGGTCGACGGCCCGGAGCAGCCGCGGCTGCTCTTGGTGGCGCCGATGTCCGGGCATTTTGCCACGCTACTGCGCGGCACCGTGAAGACGCTGCTGCAGGACCACGACGTCTACATCACCGACTGGCACAATCCGCGCGACATCCCGCGCAGCAAGGGCCGCTTCGGGCTCGAGGACTACACCGACCATCTGATCGACTTCCTCGGCCAGCTCGGCCCGCGCGCGCACATGGTGGCGATCTGCCAGCCTTCGGTGTCGGCGCTGGCCGCCGCCGCGATCATGTCGGAAGACAATCATCCGGCGCGGCCGGCCTCGCTCACCCTGATGGCCGGGCCGATCGACACAAGGATCCAGCCGACCAAGGTGAACGAATTCGCCAAGAGCAAGCCGATCAAATGGTTCGAGGACAATCTGATCAACTACGTGCCGATGCAGTGCAAGGGCGCGTTGCGCCAGGTCTATCCCGGCTTCGTGCAGCTCACGGCGTTCGTATCGATGAACCTGGAACGCCACATCAAGCAGCATATCGATCTCGCCGATCATCTCGCCAGGGGCGAGACCGCCAAGGCCGCGGTGATCAAGACCTTTTATGACGAATACTTCGCGGTCATGGACCTCCCGGCGGAGTTCTACATCGAGACGGTGCGCGACGTGTTCCAGGAGCATCTGTTGCCGCAGGGCATGCTGATGCATCGCGGCCGCCCGGTGAATCCGGCGGCAATCCGGCGCATGGGGTTGATGACGGTGGAAGGCGAGAAGGACGACATCTGCTCGATCGGCCAGACGCTCGCCGCGCAAGACCTCTGCACCGGGGTCCGCACCTATCGCAAGGTGCATCACATGCAGGCCGGCGTCGGCCACTACGGCGTGTTTTCCGGCAAGCGCTGGAACAACGAGATCTACCCGCTGCTGCGCGATTTCGTGCATGTGAATTCGTGACCGATTCCCCTTAGCCTGGATGAAGCGAAGCGCAATCCGGGAGAGTGTTTCCGCGGAGAAGCCGCTCCCGGATTTCGCTCCGCTTCATCCGGGCTACGAAATCTCGCCTCCCGACAATGCTCCATCTGCATCGTTGCACGCCTCGCAAAGACGCTGCGGCTAGCCATGCCTGCCTTCGCGCAGTAGTCTCCCCGGCCACGACGACCCGCTTCCGAAGAATCGTCCAGGGAGAAACTCCATGCGCGCGCCTGCCGCCTTCCGTGCCCTCACGCTTGCCGTGATCGGCGCCCTCGCCTTCACCTCAGCCGTATCCGCCGCCGAAGTCCATGTCATGATCTCGGGCGGGCTGACGGCGGCCTATAAGGCGCTGGTGCCGGAGTTCGAACGCAAGACCGGGCACAAGGTGGTGACCGCCTTCGGGCCGTCGATGGGCACCACGACCAACGCCATTCCGGTGCGGCTGGAGCGCGGCGAGCCGGCCGACGTGCTGATCATGGTCGGCTATGCGCTCGGCGATCTCATCAAGCAGGGCAAAGTGGTGCCCGACAGCCGCGTCGACCTCGTGAAGTCGCCGATCGGCATCGCGGTGAAATCAGGCGCACCGAGGCCGGACATCGGTTCGGCCGACACCGTCAAGCAAGCGCTGCTGGCGGCGAAATCGGTCGCCTATTCCGACAGCGCCAGCGGCGTCTATGTCTCGACCGAGATGTTCGCAAAGCTCGGCATCGCCGATCAGATGAAAGACAAGGCGCGGATGATCCCGGCGACCCCGGTCGGCGAGATCGTTGCCAAGGGCGAGGCCGAGATCGGCCTGCAGCAGATATCCGAGCTGAAGCCGGTTGCCGGCATCGACATCGTCGGACCGCTGCCGGAGCCGTTGCAGAAGATAACGGTGTTTTCCGCCGGGATCGCGACGGTTGCAAAGGAGCGTGAGGCCGGCAAGGCGCTGATCAGCTTCCTCGCCTCGCCGGATGCGCACGACGCGCTGGTGAAGAGCGGCCTCGATCCGATTGCGGCGGGTGGGACGCACTGAAGTCGGCCCTCTAACCCGTCATCCTTGTAAGTCAGGACGCGCTGAGGAGGCCGCAACGCGGCCGTCTCGAAGGATGCACGGCCCCGCCAGTGGCCGATTCATCCTTCGAGGCTCGCCCAGCGGCGCAAGTGCGCCGCAAGGCTCGCGCCTCCAGCGACAAAGGCGAAGCCTTTGCGCGGGGATGACGGGGATAGGCTGGCGGATTTGGCGCCGCTACCGCAAGTGATGCGCGCCGTAGGCGAGCAGCAGCACCACGACCAGCGCCAGCAGCAGCGTGGTCGACTTCCAGAACAGCACCGGGTTGCGCTCGATCAGCGGGGTCGATGACGTCGTCAGATATTTTGCGTTGGGATTGCGCAGGTCGAACAGGAACTCCGAAAAGCTCTCATAGCGCTTGAGCGGGTTGGCATGCACGGCGCGCTCCAGCGCGCCGTCGACCCAGCCCGGGATCTCGCGCCCGCCATGCGCGGCCGAACGATAGACCAGCCGGTTGAAGTCGGATCGTGTCCGGGCCCGCGCGATCTGCGCGCCATAGGGCAAGCGTCCCGTCAGCATCTGGTAGGTGACGACACCGAGCGAGAACAGGTCGGAGCGCGCGGTGCCACCCTCGCCGAGGAAATATTCCGGCGCGGTGTATTGCTGGGTGCCCAGGATGTCCTCGACACCCGCCGGCGCCCCCGCGGCGACGCCAGCGATCCGCGTCGAGCCGAAATCGATGATCTTCACCGTGCCGGTCCTGTCGATCATGATGTTGTCGGGCCTGACGTCCTGGTGCAGCATCTCCTTGCGGTGGAAGGCGCGCAGCCCTTTTGCGATTTGCTCGGTGATACCGCGTACCGTCTCCAGCGCCGGCGCTGGATTGTCCGTGATCCACTGCGTCAGGGTCTGGCCATCGATATATTCCATCGCGACATAAAGGAAATTGCGCTTGCGCTGCGGCAGCCACGGCTTCAGCACATGCGGGCTGTCGATCCGCCGGGCGACCCATTCTTCCATCATGAAACGCTTCAGATAGGCTGGATCGTCGCGCAGGTCGATCGAGGGGATTTTGATCGTGACTGTGGTGGCGCTGTCCTCGTCGACCGCGAGATAGATGTGGCTGCGGTGCGATGCGTGCAACTCGCGCACGATACGATAGCCGTCGAATAGCATTCTTGCATCGAGCAGCGGCGGCAGCGGCAGCTCGGTCGGCTGGCCGAACACCTCGCTGGCATCGCCGTCAGGCAATTCGTCGATCCGGACGATCTGCACGGTGAGATTGTCCGGGCTGCCGTTCTCATAGGCCTGCTCGACGATCGATTTCGCCGCAGCATCGAGAGACGCGGCACCGTCTTTGATCGTCTTCGCGAGCTGCCGCGCCGGGACATGCTCGTAGATTCCGTCGGTCACCAGCAGGAAGATATCACCGCGCTCCAGCGGGAGCGCCTGGTAGTCGATCTCGAGCTGCGGGTTCACGCCGAGCGCGCGGCCAAGATAGCTCTGCTGCGAGGAGATCACGACGCGGTGGTCGTTGGTCAGTTGTTCGAGGCTGTTGCCGGCGACGCGATAGATCCTGGAGTCGCCGACGTGGAACAGATGCGCCGTGGTCGACCGGACGACCAGGGCGCTCAGCGTGCAGACGTAACCCTTGTCCTTGTCGTAGGGATTCTGGCTGCGCCTTGTCTGCGCGTGCAGCCACGAATTGGTCGCCTCCAGCACCCGCTGCGCCGAGGTCTTCACCGACCAGGATTCCGAGGTGCAGTAGTAGTCGGTCAGGAAGCTCTTGACCGCGGATTCGGCGGCGATGCGGCCGACGCTGCTCGAGGAGATGCCGTCGGCAAGCACCACCGCGATGCCCTTCAGGCCGAGCAGCGGCTCGTCGGGGATCAAGGCGCCGTGGAAGTCCTGATTGGTGTCCTTGCGGCCCTGATCAGAGAATTGCCCGACCGATATTTTCAGCGCGCGCGGCATCGACCGTCCCAAAGCGAATGGGCCCCTCCGGGACAGGAGAGCCCAACCAAAGCGCGACGAGATTATGTTGAATCGTCATCGCGCTTTGGCTTCTTGTCTGAGCATGATCTTCTCGGAAAGCCGCTTCACACTTTTCCGGATCATGCTCCAGCCGGCCACGATCAAGCCGCGAGGCGCTGGCGCTTCGGCGCCGTCTTCACATGCGTGGTGTAGAGCGTGAGACCGGTGAAGGCGAGGCCGCCGGCGAGGTTGCCGAGCACGGTCGGGATCTCGTTCCAGATCAGGTAGTCCATGATCGAGAACTTCGCATGCAGCATCAGTCCCGACGGGAACAGGAACATGTTCACCACCGAATGCTCGAACACCATGTAGAAGAACACCAGGATCGGCATCCACATCGCGATCACCTTGCCGGGCACCGTCGTGGAGATCATCGCGCCGACGACGCCGGTCGAAACCATCCAGTTGCACAGCATGCCGCGGATGAACAGCGTGGCCATGCCCGCCGCGCCATGCGCCGCGTAGCCCAGCGTCCGGCCCTCGCCAATATTGCCGATGGTCATGCCGACTTTGTCGGGCTCCTGCGTGAAGCCGAATGTCGTGACAAAGGCCATCATGAACGCCACGGTGAGCGCGCCTCCGAAATTGCCGATGAAGACGAGAGCCCAGTTGCGCAGCACGCCGCCGAGCGTGACGCCGGGACGCTTGTCGAGCAGCGCCAGCGGCGAAAGGACGAACACGCCGGTCAGCAGATCGAAGCCCAGCAGATAGAGCATGACGAAACCGACCGGAAACAGCAACGCGCCGATGATCGGCTGCCCGGTGTTGACATTGATCGTCACGGCGAACCAGGCGGCCAGCGCGAGGATCGCACCGGCCATGTAGGCGCGGATCACGGTGTCGCGGGTCGACATGAAGATCTTGGATTCGCCGGCATCCACCATCTTGGTGACGAATTCGGACGGAGCGAGATAGGCCATTCGTAAAATCCCCTTGCGCAATTCGGCCGCGCCGGTTGCCTGCCGGAAGCGACGCGGGTTGGTTGAAATGCTCGTTCGTCCGGGAGATGGGGGGTTCAACGATTGCTCGAGACGCCCGGGCCGGGCGCCTTGATCCCCTCGCCGCGGCCAGCATTGGCCTCGGCAATCCGGAGGACGGCAGTCGTCATTGACTGATCCAACCAAAAGCAATGCATATGCCAACCGGAGCCGCCGGCGCCGGGCCCGAAATTGCCGTTAATGCAATGACTTAGCTGATCTACAGAGGAACCGGCCGGCGCGATGGCGCGGATTTATGCAGCCTGCACAGATGTCGCCCACGAAAAATGCGGAGCCCGGCCGCGGGCCCGGCGCGACCGCGTGTCAGCCTGCCGATGCGCCGCTACTTCACCTCGGTGCGGACTGGCGTGTCCTTCAGGCCGTTAGCGTCATAGGCCTTGCGCAGCGTACCGTTGGCGATCGCCTCCGTCATGAACCTGGTGGCGAAGGCCGCGGCGAGCGGATGGTTGAGCGGCACCGCGACCGCGGTGACGGTCTGCTTGAAGGTCTCGTCCAGCACGCGCGTGCCCGGGATCTTCTTCGCCATCGCGTTGAGCTGATCGCGCGACAATGCGAACGCGTCGATCTCGCCGCTCTTCAGCAGATTGAAGATCTCGTCATAGGTCTGATAGCCCGTGACCTTGGCGTGCTTGAGATGGGCGATCGCGCCGCGCATCGTCGTGGTGGCATTGACGGCAGCCACCTTGACGCCGTCCTGGTCGAGCGTGGCGAAATTCGTGATCGTCGAGCCGGGTTTGACGATATAGGTGGCGTCGGCAACCTCGTAGATCGGCCCGAACGTCATCCTGGTCTCGCGCTCGGGATCCTTGGGCAGGAAGGTGATGTCCCAGGTGTTCCTGGCCGCCGCGTCGGTGATCTGGCCGGAATTCTGATGCACGACATATTCGACCGGGATGCCGAGTTGCGCCGCCATCTCGCGGCCGAGATCGACGGGAACGCCCGCATAGCCGTTCTCGGTCTTGGTCGACCAGAACGCGCCGCCGGCCGGGCTGATGGCGATCGCGACCCGGAGCTTTCCGGTCGGCGCGATCTGATCCTTCAAGGCGTCGGCATCCGCTGATGTGGCCATGACAATCACTCCCAGGACGAGGCCGGCCAGACGCAGCAGTCGAGACGACATCAGACTTCCTCCATGCCGAATCTTGCTGTCCGGCAGGCGCGCAACAAACCGCACGACGCAGCCTTGCGCAAGCGCCGGTTCTCGCAAGGGAGCCATCCGTATCGGCCTATCTGACCCGGATGGTGATTTTTTCGGAGACGACCGGCGGGCTGAATGGATAGTGCTTGGCGTCGCCAAGCACCAACTGCAAGGTATGCTTGCCGGGCGCCAGATCGAGCTGCGTCTCGGTCTGGCCCGCACCGAAGTGCAGATGAGACTTGTCCGACGGAATCGGCTCATTCGGGTTCAACGGCTCATTCACGTCGATCAGAAGATGGTGATGGCCGCTGTTCGGGTAGTCGTCGCCGGCATGGGTGACGCCCATGTTGCGCAGCCCAAAGCGGCACCAGAACGGGCTTTTTAGCTTAGCGCCGTCGCGTGGCCAGATGAAATACAGCTTGGTGTCCTTGCCGGCCGGCTTGTTCTGCGCGTCGGCCGGAGCCACGAACAGCGTCAGCGCCGCGGCGAGCATGATCAAGCCTGCACTTTTCATAGCCCCTCCATGAAGCCTGGCGATCAGGGATGACCGCTCAGGGAGACAGTGCGACCCGGAAACCGTGGGTCGGATAACGGACATTGGTGTCGTAATTATCGCGATTGGCCGGACGCACATAGCGTGCGTCATTCTTCCACGAGCCGGAGCGGATGACATGGGAGGCGCAGTCGCCGCCGGACCAGACCGCACCGTCGGTCGGCGCGCCCTGGTAATTCCTGTGCCAGCAATCCTCGACCCATTGATCGACCCCGCCGCCCATGTCGTAGAGGCCGAACGGATTCGGCTTGTAGCTGCCGACCTTGACCGGCTGCTCGGCCGAACTGCCGCCGCCGCAATCCTTGCATCCGGCGTGGCCCGATTGCATCTGGTCGCCCCACCAGTACTTCGATTGCGTTCCGCCGCGCGCCGCATATTCCCACTCGGCTTCGCTCGGCAGCCGGTAGGGCTTCTTGGTGCGCTCGGCGAGCCAAGTCACATATTGCTTCGCATCGCTCCAGCTCACATTGGTGACCGGAACGTCGTCCTTGCCGCTGGCCGTGAAGCCACAGGCCTTGGCCGCCGCGCAGGCGTTCCATTCGCGGACCGTGACCGGATATTTGCCCATGGCAAAGGGCCTGACCGTCACCCGGCGGATCGGCCGCTCCGAAGGATCGTCATTGCTTCCCATCGAGAAGCTGCCAGCTTGAAGCGAGACCAGTTCGGGCTCCGGCAGATCCGGGGTGGGGCTCGCCGAGGGCGCGGGTTGAGGCGACGCTTGCTGCGTCGGTGCCGCCGGGGTTGGACTTGCGGTTTGGGTCGGAGCCGGGCTTGGTGCCGGCGGCTGGACGGCAGGCGATGCCGTCGGTGACGGAGGCGCCTGTGCCACGTCGGCCGGCTTGCCGCGCGGTTGCGCGAGCAGATACCACAGCACGCCCCCCGCGATGATCGCGATCGCCAGTCCGAGCAGCGTGAGCAGGATGGACTCACGGCGCCTGCGCGTCCGTTGGTACGCGGCTGCATCCGGCAGCACGCGATAAACCCGGACCGGATCGGTGATGTTCTTGACCTTGCGGTCGCCGAGCGATTCGTATCCGCAGACCATCTTGTGCTTGATCTGCTCGTAGATGCCGCCGGAGATAAAGACGTCACCCGGCGCCGCGATTCCTTCCAGGCGCGAGGCCACGTTGACGCCGTCGCCATAGATATCGTCGGGCTCGATGATGACGTCGCCGAGGTTGACCCCGATCCGGTACTCGATCCACTGATCTCTCGCGATCGCCGCGTTGCGGCCGATCATGTTCTGCTGGATCACGATGCTGCAACGGACGGCCTCGACCGGACTGTCGAACATCGCGATAAAGCCGTCGCCGGTGGTCTTGACCAGCTTGCCGTGGTGCTCGGCAATCGTGGGCTCGATCAGATCGCGCAGGGTCCGCTTGACGCGCGTATGCGTGCCTTCCTCATCGAGCTGCATCAACCGGCTGTAGCCGGCGATATCGCCCGCTACGATCGCCGCGAGGCGCCGCGGCATTGAATCGCCGGGAGGCTGTGTATTGTCGGGCTGTGACCGGCCTGACTTGAAGTCGCGAATTTCTCCCATGGCGCTCCGGCTGCTCCAAAGAAAATTGCGTGCTCGAGGCGCAACCGGCGCCGTCGTCCCCGAGGCCCACTTGGACCTTACCACACCTTCGAGTTGGAACAAAGTTGACGAACCGTGACCAGGTCACGGTTTGCCGGCGGTGCCCGAGCGGCGCACCGCGGGTCGGCGCGCGCATCGCCTCGACGGCAGACGGCGCAAACGTCCCGTATCAGCCCGCCTGCGTGGCCGGGGTGCGGATCTCGCGCGGCAGGATGATCGCGGCCGCGATCGCCAGCAGGCAGAGTGCCGCGAACGCGCGCAGCATCATCGAGAAGCCGCCCTGGTCGTACAGCCAGGCGACCAGGCCGACGGAAGCGCCGGCCGCAGTGAAGCCGACGAAATAGCGCACTGCATAGGCGCGCGAGCGCCATTCCTCGGTGGTGTACTTGCCGACCATGGCATCGTTCACCGTGACCTGGCCGAACGCGCCCATCACGATGCCGATCGAGACCACGATCAGCGGCAGGTTGGACAGGCTCGCCGCCAGATAAAGGAACGGCGCCAGTAGGAACGACAGCGGCAGCGCCACCGTCTTCAGCGAATATCTGTCGAGCAGCTTGCCGATGGTGTACTGCGTCATCGCGCCGAACACATAGACCCCGGCCGCGATCACCCCGAGCAGCGCCGGGCTCTTGGTCAGGTCCGCGAGCCGTTCGGCGAACAGCTTCGGCAGCGCCACCGTCACCGCGTTGAAGGTGGTGGAGATCGCGATCACCACGATCAGGAGCGACAGCACCACCCGCCACATGTCCTCCTTGGCGACGCGCACCTGCGCCGCGGCCTGCCTGGAACCCTTGCGGTCCTCATGCACCACCGTCATCGCAAAGGCGATGCCGATCAGCACGGTGACCGTGCCGGGGACGATGAACGCCCAGCGCCAGCCGAGATACTGGCCGATCACGCCGGTGACCAGTGCCGACGAGGCGACCCCGAGATTGCCCCAGACGCCGTTGATCCCCATCTGGGCGCCGAGCTTCTCGGCATAGGACACGATCATCGCGGTACCGACCGGATGATAGATCGAGGCGAAGATGCCGATCGCCAGCAGCGCGGCGCCGAGCTGCAGCGGCGTCTGCACGAAGCCGACCGAGATCATCGACAGGCCGATGCCGACGAAGAAGATCACCATCATGTGGCGGCGGCTCCAGCGGTCGCCGAGCCAGCCCGTGATCAGCGAGCCGGCGCCGAAGGCGATGAAGCCCGGGGTCGCATAGGGCAGGAGTTCCGAATAGGCCATGCCGAGCGCCGGGCCCATGATAATGACGGCGGCGGCGAAAATCAGCATCGCGTAGTGATCGATGAAATGGGCGGCGTTGACGAAGGTGATCACCCGGCTTGGACTGTTGCTAGGACTGTTCATCGGCACGTCTCTCACGCGATTCTTCAATTGCTCGAAAATAGGTTATAGGTGCTTGTCCTGACGGGATGTCGCCAATGACTATCGCTGAGCCGCCAATAAGAGCCCTCCACCAGGACCGGCGCGTCACCGGGGACGGCGTGCATCTGGTGGCGCGCAGCTATCGCAAGGGCGTCCGGCTCGATCCGCACATGCACCGCGAGGCACAGCTGGTCTATGCCGCCAGCGGCACCATGCAGGTGACGACGCCGAAGGGCCGCTGGCTGGTGCCGCCGGACCGCGCCGTGTGGGTCCCTGCCCTGCTCCCGCACGCGATCGACGTGCTCGCCGACATCGAGATGCGCACGCTGTATTTCGACCAGGCCTGGCTCGCGCGCGAAAAGCGCAGCGACAGCCTCGACCACGAATTCGTGGTGCGGGTGTCGCCGCTGGTGCACCAGGCGATCCTCGCGCTGTTCGACGCCTCATGCGGACGCGAGCGCACCGATCTGTTGATCCGCCTCGTGATGCTTGAGCTGCACCAGGCCGAGGACTCCGCGACCTTCATCCCGCTGCCGCAGGAGCCGCGCTGCCGGCGCGCCGCCGACATCGTGCTGGCCGATCCGACCAAGGACCATGATATCGATGCGCTGGCGCGCACCGTCGGCACCTCGGCGCGGACGCTGTCGCGGCTGTTCTCGGCGGAGACCCAGCTCTCGTTCAAGAGCTGGTGCCAGCGCGCCCGCATCGCGGCGGCGATCGAGCGCCTGTCGAGCAGCGCGAATGTTTCGGTCAAGCAGGTCGCCTCCGACCTCGGCTATGCCAGCGTGCCGGCATTTTCCCACGCGTTCCGCCAGGTTACCGGCAAGACACCGACCGCGTTCGCGGAGAAAACGTGAACGGGGTTTGTCACCGGGCGCAGCGATGACGAATTATACCGCTGTCGCGCTGCGACATATTTCCGTACGATCCCTGCGCTTGATTGCAGTGCTCCGGACCTTAAATCCCGTGTAAGGTCCGGCTTCACTTGATACGACCTGCTGGATACGACCTGCTCATGGCCAATGCCTTCTTCTCAGACCTGCTCTCGACGATTTCCGAACGCGGCCGCGTCCTGCTCGGCCGCGCCAGCCCGGCCGACGACAAGCAGGATGCGTCCGAACTGCTGGAATTGTGCGAGGCGCTGCTGTCGGGCCGCGGCGAGGCCTCCGGCACCGCGATGGCGCGCGAAGTGCTCGACCGCTACCACCATCTCGATGCCGCCGGGCGGCTGTCGTTCTTCCAGACGCTGGCCCGCGATTTCGGCCCCGATCACGCCAAGCTTGCGCAGGCGATCGAAAGCTGGCGCGCCAAAGCCAATGGCGACGACGCCAGCGACCTGCATTTCGCCTCCGAGCCGCGCCGCCAGGAATTGATCCGCCGGCTCAATCGCGCGCCGGGCGGCACCGGCGAGCTGGTGTCGATCCGGTCGGATCTGCTTTCATTGATGAAGGGCAACAAGGACCTCGCCGCGCTCGATCGCGACGTGGTGCATCTGCTCTCGTCCTGGTTCAACAGGGGATTCCTCGTGCTGCGCAGGATAGACTGGTCGTCGCCGGCCAATATTCTGGAGAAGATCATCCGTTATGAGGCCGTGCACGAGATCCGCGATTGGGACGATCTGCGTCGCCGCATCGATCCGATCGATCGCCGCTGCTACGCGTTCTTCCATCCGGCGCTGGCCGACGAGCCGCTGATCTTCGTCGAGGTCGCGCTCACGGAAACCATCCCGGGCGCGATCGCGCCGCTGCTTGCGGAAGAGCGCGAGCCGGTCCCGGTCGAGCGCGCCCGCACCGCGGTGTTCTATTCGATCTCCAACACCCAGCGCGGCCTTGGCGGCATCTCGTTCGGCAGCTTCCTGATCAAGCAGGTGGTCGAGGAGCTGCGCCGCGAATTGCCGAAGCTCGACAACTTCGTGACGCTGTCGCCGGTGCCGGGCTTCATGCAGTGGGTCAAGCAGGCCGACGACGTGCCGCTCACCGAGGAGGACCGCCAGCTGCTGGAAAGCCTCGGCAAGCCCGACTGGTTCGAGAACGCCGAGCTCGCGACCCAGCTGCGCGCCGTGCTGGAGCCGCTTGCCGCCTACTATTTCCTGAAGGCGCGCACCCCGAAGGGACGGCTGATCGATTCGGTCGCGCGCTTCCATCTCGGCAACGGCGCACGCTTGGAGCGGATCAACTGGCTCGGCGATCTCTCGCCCAAGGGCCTGCGCGAATCCGCCGGCATCATGGTCAACTACCTCTACCGCCTCGACGACATCGAGAAGAACCACGAGGCCTACGCCAACAATGGCGAGGTAATCGCCTCGAGCGCGGTGAAGAAGCTGCTGAAGGGCGAAGGCCGGCGGCTGCTGGATATGCGGCTGGGCTAGGCAAGCCGAACTCCATCCCGGTCATTGCGAGCCACCCGGCCGGCGCAAAGCGCCGCCGGATGACGGCTCCGCGAAGCAATCCATCTCTCCACACATGCGGAGAAATGGATTGCTTCGTCGCTTCGCTCCTCGCAATGACCGCACGTCGTCGACGCTCTCGCCGCCTAGAACCTCGCCCGCGCCATCAGCCTTACCGTCCGGCCCTGTCCCGGCGAGATATTGTTGTTGCCGTCAGCCGACGCCCAATAGCCCTTGTCGAAAATGTTCTCGACGTTGAGCTGGGCGCTCCAGGTCTCGTCGATCTTGGCATAGATCGCCGCATCGAAGCGCACGAAGCTCGGCAGCCGCACCGTGTCGTCGGACGAGGCGAAGGAATCGCCGAAATAGATCACGCCGAGCGCGGCGGCCCACATCGGCGTGAACTGATACTTGTTCCACCAGGCAAACTGATTGTACGGCACCAGCTGGACGCGGTTGCCGGGCACGACGGTCGCCGAGGTCGCGCCGGTGATCTTCGCGTCGGTGTAGGCATAGGCCAGCGACGATTGCCATTGCGCGGTGACATAGCCGGTCAGGCTCGCCTCGACGCCTCGCGTGAGCGTGCTGCCGGAGGGGAAGAAGAAGCCGGGATTGTTGCCGTCGGCGATCGGCTGGTTGGTGCGGTTCAGATTGTACACCGCGGTCGAGAACAACAGCTTCGGGTTGATGTTCCACTTCATGCCGAGCTCGACATTCTCGAAGCGCTGCGGCTGCAGGATCAGCGTGCCGTCGTTCAGCGCGCTGAACTGGTCGCCCGAGGCCGGCAGGAAGGAGACGCTGTAGGCGGTATAGACCGACATCGAATCGATCGGCTTGATGATCAGGGCGCCCTGCGGCGAGACCAGATTGTCGACGCGATTGCGATTGATGCTGGTGTTCATGTCGGTGGCCGACATGTCGTAGCGATCGAACCGCGCGCCGGCGATGATCTGCACGGCGCGCGAAATCTCGATGGTGTCCCTGAGATAGCCGGACTGGATGTTCAGCGCGTAGCGGCTGTTCGAATCGGGCGTGGTGACGCCGTCGGTATTGGTGCCGGTGAAGTGGTGAAGGAACGTCACCGGACCGAAATAGGTCGGCGCGAACGGGTTCTGCACGATGGTGTTGGTGCCGTTCGGGAATACGCCGGTGTTGCGGATGTCGACGCCGGTCTGCCGGCCGAACTCGGCGCCGAAGCCGACCGTGTGGAACAGCGGCCCGGTCCAGGTCTTGTAGGTGAAATCGGTCTGGTTGAAGACGTTGTCGCGGTTCGTCGTGTGCTGGTAGGCGCCGAGATTGACCGCCGTGTCAGCAGGATTGACCGCGCCCGCGAGCGGGCCGCCGGTCGGATAGACGTTCTGATAGAATTTCTGGTAGTCGGCGGCGAAGGTGCCGTTGCGCACCGTCAGCCCGTTCTCGAAATCGTGCTCGATGATCGCCATGCCGGTCTGCACCGTCGCCTGCGCGGTGTTCAGGCTTGGGCTGCCGAAGAAGGTCGAGAAGTCGCCGTTCGGCGCGAACGGCGTGGTCGGGTTGAAGCGGGTCGCGCCACCCGGCAGACCCTGCGAGGGATTGCCGCGGTCGGCGGTACGCTCGTCGTGAAAGTACTCGTAGCTCAGTTTGATTTTGGTGTTGTCGTCGGGCTTCAGCGTTACCGTCGGATTGATGCCGTAGCGCTCGAGATGGTTGAAATCGCGGAAGGCGTCGGCTCCCTCGTAGAACACGTTGAGCCGCGCTGCGACGTTGTCGTTGATCGCCTGCCCGGCGTCGAGGCTGACGCGGCGATCGCCCCATGAGCCGGTTTGCGCCGTCGCCTCGTAGACGCGGTTGCCGTCGGCTTCCTTCAGCGTGCGGTTGAGCAGGCCGCCGCCGGCGCCGCGGCCGAAGGTCAGCGCGCTCGGCCCCTTCAGCACCTCGATGCTCTGGGCGTTGTACATGTCGCGGAAATACTGCACGTCGTCGCGAAAGCCGTTGACGAAGAAGTTGGCGCTGGAATCGACGCCGCGGATCACGAGCTCGTCGCGATTGCCCTCGCCCTGATGCACGGCAACGCCGGGGACATAGCGGGTGACGTCGGTGAGGCCCTGATAGTTCTGGTCGCGGATCAGCTCCCGCGTGATCACGTTGAGCGATTGCGGGATGTTGACGATTGCGGTGTTGGTCCTGGTCGCCACCGACGTGCTGTTGGCGAAATAGCCTGACGTGCCGGTGCGGGCGTCCTGCGATTCCGCGAAGGGTTTTGCCACCGGCGCGATCCGCCGTGCCGTCTGGGTGCGGCGGCCTCGTGCTGCGGCGGTGTTACGCGATGTCGACGGCGCGCTGCGGCGGCGTTGCGTGGCCGGCGGGGTGACTGTCACCGGCGGCAGCGACGAGGCGCCGGCCTGCGGCGGCGCCGATTGCGCCTGTGCGGCAGATGTTGCGAGCGGAACGCTCAGCGCGAGATAGCTCGCCGTGAGCAGCGCAAGCTTCGCGCGCGAGACAGTGCGACGATTGGCTTTTGATCTTGATGTCATGACGTCGTCCCCAAGCAACTCTCGCCTTCGCTGAAGGCGATGCGCCGTCCTCTAGTGAGGTGAGGCGCTGTGCGTCCAGACGTCGGAGCTGAGAAAATTTTTGCGTGACGACGGAATAAAATCGCGACGAATGGACGCGGATACACCTCGCGGCGAGCGCAGGGTTGGAAAAGTCAAGGATGCGAATGGTTTCTGTTGGCTTCCGGATTTGCGCCTGGAAAAGAAGAGCGGCGCTTGCGCGCCGCACTTCTTGTAGCGATTCCAGATTGTAGCGGTTCTAAAACGATCAGGACGTCGCGGTCATGCGGTTGCAGACCGCGGCCGCAACCCCGCCGGCAGATGCGCGTCGATCCAGCCGGTGATCGCACGCTGGTTGCGATGGTAGAGCAGGCCTGCGGCGATCACGGCAATCCCGATCAGCGACAGCGAGAACGGAAACCACAGCGAGTCCTTGAAGACGACGTCGGCGAGATGGCCGAGATAGAGGCAGATGCCGAACGCGCCGAACACCGCATAGGCGCGCCGCATCAAGATCACGGCGATCACGATCAGGCCGACATTGAGCAGGCAGTACACTGCCTTGCTCAATTCGGTTGAACCTTCGGACGCGCTAATTCCGCCCCAGAACGCCATCAGGCCGAACAAATGCAGCCAGAACGCAAAGTCGCCGTTGCGGCTGCGATAGTCCACGATCCAGGCCACCGCGAGCACGGCGAGTCCGAACCAGATCGACACCCTGCGGCGCATCTCGAAATCTGCGTGAGCCATGCCGCTGAACCACGGCGCCAGGTCCATCGACATGAACCACAGCGCGACCGAGATGATCGCGACGATGAAAGCGAAGCGGTAGTAGCGCAACGCCACGACGCCGGCGGCGACGGTCGCGATCTCCATGAAGATCCAGCTGCCCTTCACCCAGACGTAGAAGTCCTGCACGGTTCCCGGCTTGCCGAACTTGCCCCACCAGCCAAGCTCGTCCTGGATTCCGTAGACCGCGAGCGGCGCCATCGAGACCGCGATCGCGATCAGCAGGCCGCCGGGAACCCGCAGATTCTTGTCGTGCCAGAGGTGGTGACCCGCCACGCTGAACCCGACCGCATAGGCGATCGCGCAGGCCGTCAGCGCGCGACCGCCCATCTGGGTGAAGGCCAGGGTCGAGAACAAGCCCATGGCACCGATCACGATGAGCGCGCCAGCGTACCAGAGCACATGCGCGGCATCGAATTTGGCGGCGGGACTTGCATCGCCCGCCGGACCCTGCCCGGCGCTGCTCGCCAGGAAAGCGAGCAACCGTTCCAGATCGGCCGGGCTGATCACCCCGGCATTTGCGGCGTCCCGGAGATCCTTGGCTGAATATGGCATGCAGCTATCCTCACGGCCGGTTTTCGCGCCTACCCCCTGATCATCCGGGAGAAAGACGCCCTGTCCTCATGAGTGTATCCGGAAATGAGCAACGTTCAATAATTTCTTGAGCGCCGCTCACGAATTTTTGCGAACGAACTCAGGCCACCCCGCGCCCGGCGGATCGCCAGTCGCGGGCCGGACTTAGTCCGCCAGCGCCTTCATCTCCTTGTAGAGATCGGATTTGCCCTCGAAGCCGATGCCCGGAAGGTCGGGCATCACGATGTGGCCACCCTCGACGAGCACGCCGTCCGGGAAGCCGCCATAGGGCTGGAACAGGTCGGGGTAGCTCTCGTTGCCGCCGAGGCCGAGGCCGGCCGCGATGTTCAGCGACATCTGGTGGCCGCCATGCGGGATGCAGCGGCTCGGCGACCAGCCGTGGGTCTTCAGCACCTCGAGCGTGCGCTGATACTCGCAGAGCCCGTAGGACAGCGCGCAATCGAATTGCAGCCAGTCGCGGTCCGGCCGCATGCCGCCGTAGCGGATCAGGTTGCGTGCATCCTGGTGGCTGAACAGGTTCTCGCCGGTCGCCATCGGGCCGGGATAGAACTCGGCCAGCGCGGCCTGCAGCGCGTAGTCGAGCGGGTCGCCGGCCTCCTCGTACCAGAACAGCGGGTACTCGCGCAGCATCTTGGCGTAGGCGATCGCGGTCTCCAGATCGAAGCGGCCGTTGGCGTCGACCGCAAGCTGCGCCTCGCTGCCGATCTCCTTCAGCACCGCCTCGATGCGCTCGCGGTCCTCGCCGAGCGGCGCTCCGCCGATCTTCATCTTCACGACGTTGTAGCCGCGATCGAGATAGCCGCGCATCTCCTTGCGCAGCGCGCCGAGGTCCTTGCCAGGATAGTAATAGCCGCCGGCGGCGTAGACGAACACGCGCGGATTGGCGGTGCGGCCGTGGCGCTCGGCGAGCAGCCGGAACAGCGGCTTGCCCGCGATCTTCGCCACCGCGTCCCACACCGCCATGTCGATGGTGCCAACCGCGACCGAGCGCTCGCCATGGCCGCCCGGTTTCTCGTTCGACATCAGCGTCGACCAGACCTTGTCCGGATCGAGATTGCCGCCATCGGCATCGAGCAGCGATTTCGGATCGGCTTCCAGCAGGCGCGGCGCAAAGCGCTCGCGGATCAGACCGCCCTGCCCGTAACGGCCGTTGGAATTGAAGCCGTAGCCGACCACCCGCTTGCCGTCGCGCACCACGTCGGTGACCACGGCCACCAGGCTCGAGGTCATCTTGGTGAAGTCGATATAGGCGTTGCGGATCGGCGAGGAGATCGGCTTGGTCACCTCGCGGACGTCGACGATACGGACGGACATGGGGGGCTTTCTAAGTTAGGCGTCCTCTCATCGTCATTGCGAGGAGCGAAGCGACGAAGC
>NZ_LFIQ01000035.1:24360-28312 GCF_001189245.1 Bradyrhizobium pachyrhizi
AACGAGCGGAGACGTGGATTGCTTCGCTCGCAATGACGGCAGAGGAAGCAGCTTCAGGACTTCGTCTTATCCCGGAAATACGGCTCGACCGGCCCGTGCACCTTGATGGTCAGCGGATTGCCGTAACGGTCCTTGGCATTACCAGCGGTGACGCGGACCCAGCCTTCGCTGATGCAGTACTCTTCGACATTGGTCTTCTCGACACCCTTGAATCGGATGCCGACATCGCGGGCGAGAATATCCGCATTGTAGTACGGGCTGTTCGGATCGACCGAGAGGCGGTCGGGGAATTGGTCGTTGGAGTCGTTGTCGTCGCTCATAGCAGCGCCTCGATATCCTTCCTCAATCCTTCGGGCCGGGCAGTCGGCGCATGCCGCGCCACGACCTTGCCGGCGCGATCGACCAGGAACTTGGTGAAGTTCCATTTGATCGCCGGCCCGAGCAGGCCCGACTTCTCACGTTTCAGATGTTCGTACAATGGATGCGCACCTGAGCCATTGACGTCGATCTTGGCGAACATCGGAAACGTCACAGCGTAGTTGGTCTCGCAGAACGCGGCGATCTGCTTCGCATCGCCCGGCTCCTGCGCCCCGAACTGGTTGCAGGGGAAGCCGAGCACGGCAAAGCCGCGCGGCGACAGCCCCGCGTGCAGCTCCTGCAGGCCCTTATATTGCGGCGTGAACCCGCACGCGCTCGCCGTGTTCACGATCAAGAGCACCTGGCCCTCGAACCGCTGCAACGGCACGTCGTCGCCGGCGAGCGACTTGGCGGTGAAATCGTAGACGGTTGCCATCTCAACCGACCGGATCGATCGCAGCCGACGGCGTGCCGCCGGCCTCGACCGCCTCGCCCGCGGCAAGGCAGAGATCCTCGCGGTAGCGTCCGGCCACCAGTTGCACGCCGACCGGGATCCGGCCCACGAGACCGGTGGAGACCACGAGCCCGGGAAGCCCCATGAACGGGATCGCGATCTGCGGCAGCTGCGCGTGCCACACCCGTGCGAACGACGCCTCGTCCTTGCGGTCGAGATGGTCGCGGAACGGCAGCTCGCCGGAGACCGGCATCAGCAGCACCGGATATTTGTCGAAGAAGGCGAACCATTCGCGCGTCAGGGTGGCGCGGCGGGTCAGCGCCTGCGACAGGTCGAACGGATGCACCCGGGCGCGGACGCCGCGCAGACAGGCCAGTGCGCCGGGATCGCCCTCGCGCTCGGCGAAGGCGAGCTGGGCCTCGTAGCCGTCGCCGAGCCAGAGCCGGGTCTGGATCTCGGCCGCCTCGCGCAAGGACGGCGTGTTTGCAATTTCCTCGACGATCCAGCCGGCCTTCTGCAAGCGCTTGCCGGCGTCGGCCACCGCGGCGACCACTTCCGGCACCGGATTAAGACCGTCCGGATTGAGGCACATCGCAACGCGCTTCTCGCGCGGCGGGCCTTCGAGCGGCACCGGCGCATACCAGGGGTCGCGATAGTCCGGCGCCGACATCGCCGCGAGCGAAATGCGCAGATCGTTGACGGTGCGCGCCAGCGGGCCCGACACCGCGCTGATCTGCGGGCCGATCGGCCGCTCCGGCAAAGCCGAATTGAAGGCCGGGATGCGGCCCATGCTTGGCCGCAGGCCGTGCACGCCGCAGGCATAGGCCGGATAGCGCACCGAGCCGGCGATATCGGTGCCGTGCGCGATGTGGCCGATGCCGGCCGCGACCGCCGAGCCCGCGCCGCCCGACGAGCCGCCCGGGGTGATGCCGGGATCGCGCGGATTCTTGGTGTCGCCGTGAATGAGGTTGGTGGTGAACCAGCGATAGGAGACCGCCGGACAATTGGTGCGGCCGAGCAGCACCGCGCCGGCCTTGCGCAGATTGGCGACCACCGGATTGTCGACCTTGGCGATGACGTCGCGCTGCGCCTTCAGCCCGTTGGTGGTGGCGTAGCCCTCCTGGTCGACATTGACCTTGATGGTGATTGGCACGCCGGCGAGCGGCCCGACCGCCTCGCCGCGCGCAATGGCCGCATCGATCTTGGCCGCCTGCGCCAGCACGTCGTCCGGCCGGTGATCGACCACCGCGTTGAGCTTCGGGTTGACCGCGTCGAGCCGGGCGAGCCCGGCCTCCGCCGCCTCCTTCGCCGACACCTTCTTCGATTTGATGAGGCTGGCGAGCTCGGCCGCCGACAGACGCCAAATATCCTGCATGTGCAACTCCGTGTGACGCTGCGTTTTAGCGCCGCGCGGAGAACATGGCCAGCGGTCCGCCGCCTGATGTTTCAGCGGACATGCGCGATGTAATAGGCAAGGTCGCCGATCTGCTCCTTGGTCACCGTCTGCATCACGTCGGCCATGGTGGCATCATAGCCGTGGCGGCTGTTGTCCTTGTATTCGGCCAGCGTCTTGGCGAGGTAGTCCTCGCGCTGGTTGGCGATGCGCGGGACATTCTCCTTGCCGGAGAAATCGGTGTTGTGGCAGCTATTGCAGCGGTTCTGCTGCGCCAGCGCCTGGCCCCGCGCCATCCGCGCCGGATCGCTGGCATCAGCAGGCGGCGTGGGCTTCGGCAAGGTCGCGATGAAATCCGAGAAGCTGCGCAAATCGTCGTCGGTCAGCGGCTTCGCCATCTCGTTCATCGGCTCGAACACCCGCAGCTTCTCGCGGAACATGAAGAGCTGGATCAGCGCATAGGGCGCCGTCTGGCCGCCGAGCGACGGCGTGTTCTCGGTTTCCGACGTGCCATGCTCGCCATGGCAGGCAAAGCACGCCGCGGCGCGCTCCTGGATGGTCTCGGCATTTGCTGAGAAAACAGTGAATGCAGCCAGGAGCCCTGGAATGATCGTCTTGCGCATCGGTTGCTCCCGGCAATTCCGTCATTCCGGGCTGGTGCGCGAGCACCAGACCCGGAATCTCGAGATTCTCGGTGCGCAACTGCGCACCTGAGGTTCGATGCTGCGCATCGCCCCGGAATGACGTTGGTGGTTGTTACTGATTGGCGACCTTCGGCTTGCCGTAGCTGACGCGATAGACCGCGCCGTTCCAGTCGTCGGAGACCAGCAGCGAGCCATCCTTCAGCAGCATCACGTCGACCGGGCGGCCGACATACTTGTTGTCCTCGAGGAAGCCGGTCAGGAACGGCTCCATCGACTTCACGGTGCCGTCCTTGTTAAGCCTGACGGCGACCACGTCACCGCCCTGCTTCTGCGACTTGTTCCAGGAGCCGTGACGCGCGACGAAGATCACGTTCTTGTAGCTCTTCGGGAACATGCTGCCGGTGTAGAAGCGCATGCCGAGCGAAGCGGTATGCGGGCCCATCAGGCCGACCGGAGCGGTGTAGTTCTTGCAGTTCTTGCCCCAGCCGAGCTCCTGGTCGATGATGTTGCCCTGGTAGCAGTACGGCGCGCCGAAATCCTCGCCCGCCTTGGTGATGCGGTTAAGCTCGTCTTCCGGCACCGTCTCCGACAGCCAGTCGCGGCCATTGTCGGTGAAGTACATCTGCTTGTTCTCGGGATTCCAGTCGAAGCCGACCGTGTTGCGCACGCCGAGCGCGTAGACCTCGGCGCTGGAGCCATCGAGATTCATGCGGCGGATCTGGCCGTGGTCGGCGTCATGCAGCACATTGTTGCCGGGCTGTCCGACCGGAACATAAAGCTTGTTGTCGGGACCGACGGCGATGAACTTCCAGCCATGCGCCTCGTCCTTCGGCAGCTTGTCGTAAATGACGGTGGGCTTCGGCGGGTTGTCCAGATTGTCCTCGATCTTGTCGATCTTGGAGACCTTCGAGAGCTCGGCGATGTAGAGCGTGCCGTCCTTGAAGGCGACGCCGTTCGGACGATAGAGGCCGGAGGCGATCACCTTGACCGAGCGCTTGCCGTCCTTGTTGACGATCGCATAAACCTTGTCGACGAGCCGGCTGCCGACGAACACCGTGCCCTTGTCGCCAAGCGCCAGCGAGCGCGCATTGGCCATGCCGGCCG
>NZ_LFIQ01000035.1:28322-34465 GCF_001189245.1 Bradyrhizobium pachyrhizi
CCCGAGCATGGCCCCCGCGAGCAGCAAGCTGCGCGGTGCGAACGAGTGTTTTTTCATGAAGATCTCCCCTGGGTGGAAGCCGTTGTTAATTGCGCCATTGACGTCGCCCGGCGCCGTTCGGCTTTCCGTTCATAGTCTTGTGAATTTGTCCGGACAATTGCAATCGGAAGC
Source organism: Bradyrhizobium pachyrhizi (assembly GCF_001189245.1). Classification (GTDB taxonomy): domain Bacteria; phylum Pseudomonadota; class Alphaproteobacteria; order Rhizobiales; family Xanthobacteraceae; genus Bradyrhizobium; species Bradyrhizobium pachyrhizi. The sequence goes on from NZ_LFIQ01000035.1 coordinate 28,494, forward strand.
ATGCTGGCATCGGCCAACGCATGGTTGTGGCCGCGCTGCGGGCCAGCGCGCGTCAGTGCCTTGTCATCGAGCGGTCCGGGCGATCGAGAATCGCCTCCGTGAATGGAAACTCCAGCACGACCTCGCCCTCGTCGTCGGTCACCTCGATCACGGCGCTGAGCAGCGCGCCGTCGGCGCCCTCGGTCTTGAGCAATTCGCGAATCATCGCACGCGCCATTTCCCACGCACGATCCGGATCCCGCAGGATTTCGCCGTCGGGATCGGAGATCAGCTCGTCGCCGATACGGGTGTTGAAGAAATAGCGTGGCATCGGCTGAACTCGGCTCGGTTAGTCGCCTCCCGTCACCGGGAAGCACAGGATCGTCACCAGGACCTTCGGAGGACCGCGGGGCCCCTGCTTACTTAAGCCAACATCACCATTCACCGTGTGGCGAACAACAGGAAAAAGGTCTGATGCCACGGGCTTTTGACGGGAAACGCGCGCACAAATTTGTGAGTGGGCGGGATTTTCTTGCCGCAGTGCAGCATGCCCCTTCGAGGCGGCACCTTACAGAAAATTTAACTGGCGAACTTTTCCAACCACAGTAATTTAGCCTGCAGGGCGGAAAGTTCGTCCGGTTGCAACAAGGAGAGCCAAATGGCCTGGAAAGCACCGAAGATCGTCGAAGTGTCGGTCGGCATGGAAATCAACATGTATATGTGCGCAACCCGCAAGTAAGCGGCAGCGCCCTCTACACGTTTAGCGTTTTAGCGCAGGTGGACATCCGGGCGTAACGCGCTCCCGAACAAGGGAGTGTGTTTCAAATCCGGGGTCCACCTCGTAACGTTTCTGGGTCCAACAAACTTCTCCAGGCCAAGCTTCTCCAGGGGACGGATCATGCTTCGTGTCGTCGTCCTGGGTGCCGCAGCGGGTGGCGGCGTTCCGCAGTGGAACTGTGGCTGTGCCGTCTGCAGGACGGCGCGAAGCAACCATCCCGAACTGCAGAGCACGCAAGCCTCGATCGCCGTCAGCGGCGATGGCGTGCACTGGTTCCTGGTCAATGCCTCCCCGGATCTGCGCCAGCAGCTGATTGCCACGTCGCAGCTGCATCCGAGGCCTGGCGCACTGCGCCATAGTCCGATCGCGGGCGTCATCCTCACCAATGGCGAGATCGACGCGGTCGCAGGGCTGCTGTCGATGCGTGAGGGATCGCCGTTCACGATCTACGCGCATGAGCGGGTGCTTGCGATCCTGCGCTCGAACAGCATCTTCAACGTGCTCAGTGACAAGAACGTCGACCGTCGGCCGATCGCGGTCGACCAGGCCTTCGAACCGGCCCTGCCCGACGGATCGCCGTCCGGGCTCGAGGTGCTGCCGTTTGAGGTTCCCGGCAAGGGCGCATGGTATCTCGAGGGCAAGGCGCATCCGGCGGGCGCCGACGGCGTCGGCGATACGCTCGGCCTGCGTATTGCGGACAGGCGCAGCGGCAAATATTTCTATTTCCTGGCCGCCTGCGCACGGGTGACTGACGACCTGAAATCCCGGCTCAGGGGCGCCCCGCTGGTGTTTTTCGACGGCACGGTGTGGCGCGACGACGAACTGATCGCGGCGGGCCTTGGCAACAAGACCGGCCAGGGCATGGGCCATATCGCGATGTCGGGCGATCAGGGTGCGATCGCCAGCCTCGCCGGGCTCGACATCGGACGAAAAGTGTTTTTGCATATCAACAACTCCAACCCGGCGCTGCTTGGGACCTCGGCCGAACGCAAGGCGGCCGAACAGGCGGGCTGGCAGATTCCCTCCGACGGAACGGAGATCGTGCTGTGAATGTCGTGCCTACCACCGGAATGACCGCGCTCTCGATCGGCAAGGGCATCACGCTCGACAGTGCCGAGGAGATGGAGGCGACGCTGCGCACGATCGGTGCCACGCGCTATCACAGCCTGCACCCGTTCCACCGCCTGCTGCACGGCGGCAAGCTCAACAAGGGCCAGGTCCAGGCCTGGGCGTTGAACCGCTATTACTACCAAAGCACGATCCCGCTGAAGGACGCGATGGTGATCTCGCGCTTCCGCGACCGCAACACAAGGATCGAATGGCGCCACCGTATCGAAGATCACGACGGCGATCTCGGCAATGAAGGCGGCATCGAGCGCTGGCTGAAGCTGACCGAAGGCCTCGGCCTCGACACTGCCTATGTGGAGTCCACCGAAGGCATTCTGCCGGCGACGCGCTTCGCCGTCGAAGCCTATGTGCATTTCTGCCGCGACCGCACCCCGCTGGAGGCGATCGCCTCCTCGCTCACCGAATTGTTCGCGCCGAACCTGCACGAGGAGCGCATTTCGGGGATGCTGAAGCACTACGACTTCGTCAACCCCGACATCATGAGCTATTTCAGCCGCCGCCTGACCCAGGCGCCGCGCGACGCCGGCTTTGCGCTTGATTATGTCAAGCAGCACGCCAGGACGCCGGCGGAGCGCGAAGCGGTCTGCAACGCGCTGATCTTCAAGACCAACGTGCTGTGGGTGCAACTCGACGCGCTGTATCATGCGTATGTCGACGGCCAGATTCCGCCCGGCGCCTTCGTGCCGAAGACAGGTTAGAGACACGATCATGGCCAGCCGCAACATCAATGTCAGCGAGACCAGCCGGCCGAAACTGCCGCGCCATACCAAGCTGAAATTCGACGAGACGCGGCAGGTCTGGGTTATCCTGGCGCCGGAGCGCGTGCTGGCGCCGGACGACATCGCGGTCGAGGTACTGCAGCTGTGTGACGGCGTGCGCAGTGTCGCCGAGATGGTGGACCAACTCGCGGAAAAATACGCCGCCCCACGCGAGGCGATCGCGACCGACGTGATCGCGATGCTGCAGGATCTGGCCGACAAGGGTTTTCTCACCGAAGCGCGCGAGAGCACAGCATGAGTGACACGCTCGCCGACAACAAGACGACGACAGCAGGCCCAACCGACGGGCTCGCGGTGCTCGAACAAACGCGCTCGGCAGCCGAGACCTACGGCATCCCGCTCGCGGTGCTCCTCGAGGTCACCCACCGCTGCCCGCTGCAATGCCCCTATTGCTCCAACCCGGTCGAGCTCGACCGCGGCTCGACCGAGCTCACGTCAGACGAATGGAAGAAGGTGCTGAGCGAGCTTGCCGAGCTCGGCGTGCTGCAGATCCATTTCTCCGGCGGCGAGCCGACCGCGCGCAAGGACATCGTCGAGCTGGTGCAGCACGCGACCGATGTCGGGCTCTATTCCAACCTGATCACTTCGGCCGTGCTGTTGACCAGGGACAAGCTTTCGGCGCTGGCCGACGCCGGCCTCAGCCATGTGCAGATCAGCTTCCAGGGCAATGAACCCGGCGTCGCCGACCGCGTGGCAGGGCTGAAGGATGCGCACAAAAAGAAGCTCGAGGTCGCGAAATGGACGCGCGAGCTCGAATTGCCGCTCACGGTGAATGCGGTGATGCACCGGCAGAACCTGCATCAGCTGACCGATATCATCCAGATGGCGGTCGACCTCGACGCCGACCGGCTCGAGGTCGCCAACGTGCAGTATTACGGCTGGGCGCTGAAGAACCGCGCCGCGCTGATGCCGACGATCGAGCAGATCGAGGAGACCAGCCGCATCGTCGAGGAAGCCCAGGTGCGCCTGAAGGGCACGCTCGCGATCGACTATGTGGTGCCGGATTACTACGCGCTGCGGCCGAAGAAATGTATGGGCGGCTGGGGCCGGCAGTTCTTCAACATCTCGCCGGCCGGCAAGGTGCTGCCGTGCCACGCCGCCGAGAGCATCACCGGTCTCGAATTCGAATCGGTGCGCTCGAATCATTCGATCGCCTGGATCTGGCAGAACTCCGAGGCCTTCAACCGCTATCGCGGCACCGGCTGGATGCCGGAGCCTTGCAAGAGTTGCGAATTCCGCGAGATCGATTACGGCGGCTGCCGCTGCCAGGCCTTTGCGCTGACCGGCGATGCCGGCAACACCGACCCGGCCTGCGCGCTGTCGCCGCGACACGAGGAGATCTTCAAGCAGGCCGAGCGGGAATCCGCCGGCACGCAGAACCGCTTCCTGTATCGCAACTTCGCCGGCGGCACGCTGGAGACGGACGACCCCCGGAACGAATCCCAGGACAAGCGCAATGGCGCCTGACGCCGACGTCGGCAAGGCCGCGAGGCGTGCCGATCCCTTTGCGCCGCTGACGTCGGAATGGCTCGACGTCGGCGATGGCCACGATCTCCATGTCGAGAGCGTCGGGCGCGAGGGCGGCATCCCCGCGGTCTATCTGCATGGCGGCCCCGGCAGCGGCTGCCAGCCCGATCATCGTCGGCTGTTCGATCCCGAGCGCTTTCACGCCGTGCTGTTCGACCAGCGCGGCTGCGGTCGCAGCCGGCCGAAGGGCGGCCGCGACAACAACACGACGCAGCACCTGATCGCGGACATGGAGAAGATCCGAGAGCGCTTCGGCTTCGCGCGCTGGATGGTGGTCGGCGGCTCCTGGGGCGCGACGCTGGCGCTGGCCTATGCGCAGGCCCATCCTGACAGGGTCAGCGGGCTGGTGCTGCGCGCGACGTTTCTCGGCACAGCCGAGGAGCTGGACGACGTTTTCCTGCGCGCCCTGCCGCGCTTCTATCCCGCCCTCCACGAGGACTTCCTCAACGTCCTGCCCGAGAGCGAGCGCGCATCGCCGCTTGCGGCCTATTATCGCCGCATCCTCGATCCGGACGCCGCCGTGCACGCGCCGGCCGCGCGCGCCTGGCACGACACCGAACGCGCGTTGTCGGAGCACACGCCGAAGCAGACGCGGCTCGACCTCAAGGCCTCGGGCGCCCTGCCCTCGACGCCGTTCATGGAGGCGCATTACTTCGCCAACAATTGCTTCATGCGGCCGCGTCAATTGATGGACGAGGCCGGCAGGCTCGCCGGCATTCCCGGCATCCTGGTGCAGGGTCGTTACGATCTGTTGTGCCCGCCCGCGACATCGCACGCGCTCGCCGCGCGCTGGCCGGGCAGCGAGGTCCGCATCATCGATGGCGCGGGCCATATCCTTTACGATCCCGGCATCCGCAACGCCGTGATGAAGGCGATCGCGGATCTGGCGGCCAAGCGCTAAAGCATGATCCGGAAAAGTGCGAAGCGGTTTTCCGAAAAGATCATGCTCAAACAAAAGGCCAAAGCGCGATGACGATTCAACCTAATCTCATCGCGCTTTAGACCCGCCGCCGGAACACCCTCGACATCAAGAGCCGGTGAAGAACTCGACCGGCTCCCTTGCTTCCCTCAATGTTTGCACTTGCCGGGAGGACATGCCGGCGCTGCCCGTGGCGCGGCCGCGGGCCTTGGCGGCGCCGCCATCCGCGGTGGCGGCGCTGCGTGTTGCACCTGCATCGCCGGCCGTGGCGGCGGCGCGGCGCGCGGAGCCGGTGCCGGGGCCGGACGCGGCGGCAAAGCCGCAGCACGAGGTGGCGGGGCAACCGGCCGCGGCGGCGGAGCCGCAGCCCGGACTGGCGGAGCTACGGCATGGACCGGCGGAGCTGCCGCATGCGCCGGCGCGGGCCGCGAGACCGGCGCCGGCGACACTGCCGCGCGCGCGGGTGCCGGGCGCGCGGCCGGGGTCGGCCGTGTCGACATCGCGCGGTTCGCCGGCGACGGCGCCGTCGAGGGCTTCACGTTTGCGGTCGGAGCGGTCGCCGCATGCGGAAGCGGTCGCGCTCCTGGCTTGCCAGCGGCCGCGGGTGAGGCGGGCGCGTTTGTCGCCGGGGCGACACCGGGCTTGGCCGGAGGAGCAGGCTGCGCATTGGCAGGCGCCATGGCAGCCGCCGGCTTGCCCGGCACCACCGTATTCGGCTTTGTCCCCGGTTGCGCGGCGCCGGGTTGTGCGGCTCCCGGCGGCACAGCGCCATGCTGCATGGCATTGGCCGGTGCGGTTGCCGACTGCGGCAGCGGCGGTCCATTTTTCGCGCCCGGCAGGGTATGCGCACCCGGTGTGCCCG
>NZ_LFIQ01000035.1:34475-42115 GCF_001189245.1 Bradyrhizobium pachyrhizi
CGGCATTCGGAGTGGCAGCGGCGTTCGGTGCCGCGGCAGCATTTGGTGCCGCGCGCGGAGCTCCCATCGCCGCACCTTGCGCGGGCGTCACGCCTTGCGGAGCGCCCGGCAGATTGGCGCGCTGCATCGCCGCGGCCGGCAGTCGCGGTGCCGCCGTCACCGGCGCGCCGCCCATCGCCGCCGTCACCCCGGCCGCATGGAGCTGCGCCGGCGTCGGGTTGGGATTGTTGATGACCGTGTTGATGACAGTGGTGTTGTGGATGTTGTTGAACACGATGTTGTTCTGCGGCGGCGCGACATAGGCCGGAGCGGCGACATAGGCCGGCATCGCCACGAACATCGGCGTCGGCAGCACGTACAGGCCGATCGGCGGCGGCGGTGGCGGCAGCACGACGAAGTCCGGCGGCGGCGGCGGCAGGAAGACCACCGGCGGCGGCGGAGGCGGCGCGAAGTCGAACACCGGATCGCTGTAGTACAGCACCGGACGGTCGACATAGACGACCTCGTCGGGCGGCGGCGGCGGCACGTCATAGTCGAGCGCCGTGAACTGCGGCGGCGGCTCGAGCGCGGCCGACAGATAGGCGAGCCGGCGCCGGGCGTCGTAGGCATGCGGCCCGCGCGGATAACGCCGCAGGTACGACCAGTACGCATCAGGCGTGTCGGCATTGTAGGTGCGCCGCCAGGTGATGGCCTCGCGCCGCGCCGCCACGATCGCGCGCACGCGCCTGGCCAGCGGATCGTCCGGATAGGCCTGCAGGTAATCCTCGTAGCCCTGCAGCGTGTCGCGCTCCAGCGCCGCGGCGTAGGCATCCTGCGCCGGGAAATCGCGGATCGGCTTGGTGCGCAGCCCGGCATCGACCTGCTGCGGCGGCGCGTCCGGCTTGCGCTCGAAGAACATGAAGGGCGCGTCGACCTTGTGTGCATCCCACGGGATCTCGGCGCCCTTGGTCATCTCGTTGACGCGCAGGCGGACGCGGTCGAACACTTCGGGCAGGGTCAGGCCGCCGGTGCGGATCATTTCCGCCAGCGCTTGCGCGTAAGGCCCGTAGGGCGGCGCACCGTCAGGGGCAACGGTGCCGGGCGCCGAATTGAAGCCGATCAGCATCTTCGGATCGGGATCGACCAGCGCAAGACCGCCGGCCAGCGGCTGGCCGTCCTTGGCGAAGGGATTGCTGCGCGCCGCATCGAGCACGATCACGCCGGCCTTGATCGGCAGCGCCGAGAGTTGATGGCTGTAGTCGGAGATGCGGATCGCCTCGACCGGCACGTCGGTGTCGCGGGCAATCTTGGCATCGACCGGCACGAAATAGTTCTCGCCGGTGAGCTGCACACCGTAGCCGGCGAGATAGACGAAGGCGACGGCATTGGGCCCCGCCTCCTGCACCTTCTGGATGAAATCGCGGAACGATTTGCGCAGCGTCTCGCCGTCGAGATCGCGCGCGCCGATCACGTCGAAGCCGGCGGCCTGCAAGGTCTGCGCGATCAGGCCGGCGTCGTTCGCGGCGGTCTGCAACGCGCCGGCCTCATAGGCGCCGTTGCCGACGACAAGTGCGAGACGCTTTTCCTGATCCTGCGCATGCACGGGAAGCGAGGCGAGCGACACCAGACCGACGATCAATGCCCACAGAATGCGTGCCATGGTGGTCGTCCCTTTTCTTCTCGAGAGTTGGCGTAACGAATGAAATGCTACCTCTGTGAACCGGTGCTGAACAGGATTGCAGCAATTGTGGCAATCCTTGGTCTGCGCTGCCGGGAACCGGCTTCCCTGCTCCACGCGATCGGGCGATATTGCGCGGATAAAACAGGCAAAACAAAAAAGGAGCACTCGATGCCAATCGCCGGACAAGGCATGCTGCTGACCTCGATGGATATCGACAGCTTGCACGAAGCTGAATTCAATCGCTGGTACGACCGCGAGCATCTCGAGGAACGGGTCGCCATCGACGGCTTCCTGGAAGCCCGCCGCTACGTCGCCCATGACGGCAAGCCGAAATATCTCAGCCTCTACTCGACCGCGACCTTCGATGTGCTCGAGAGCCCGGCCTATCGCAAGGCGCTCGCCAACCAGACCGACTGGTCGAAGGCCAATATCGCGCGCTTTCAGAACATGATCCGCGGGGTCGCGCGCATCACGATCAGCCGCGGCGTCGGCAGAGGTGCAGCGCTCGGTATCATCCGCCTGCGCCCGCCCGCCGAAGGCGCGGACAAACTTCGCGCTGCATTGCGGGAGCAACTCGATCCAGCTTCGCGCGACGGCATCATCTCGATGCACCTTCTGGAGAACGACCCTGACCTGTCGAAGCCGCTCACGCCGGATGCGGAGAAACCCGATCCCGGCGCGGGCGACTGGTTCGTGCTGATCGACGCCACCGACGTCGGCGCGGTCCCCGCAGCGGCCGCAGGTATCACCGGCAATGCAGCCTTGAAGCCGCTCGTGGTCACCAGCGGCGTCTACAAGCTGTTGTGGGATATCGCGAAGAGCGACCTGCCGCGCGAGTAAGCCTGATTCGGAAACGTGCGGAACGCTATCCCGAAAAACATTCTCTCAAGCAAGTGTGGCGGTGCAGATCATGCTGCACCGCCACATAACGCAATCGAGATTAACGCTACACGCGCATCAGCCGCGCGAAAGCTGATGATCGGACAATTTAGCCTTTGCCTTCTCTGGAACGGCTCTAATAAGATAAGCCTATGATCCAATTCAAAAACCAGAACAACGCCACGTGAGCGTTCGTCGTCAACGATAAGGCCGCGCGGGTCTGGCATTTTCGCGCGGGTCAAAGGTAGGAATGAAACCGACTGATATCTCGGCGCCGGATTACTTCCACAAAGTAGTCGATTGCCAATGGGCCTGTCCCGCACACACCCCTGTTCCCGAGTACATCCGGTTGATTGCTGAGGGGCGTTACAGCGACGCCTACATGATCAATTGGCAGTCCAACGTGTTCCCCGGCATTCTCGGGCGCACCTGCGACCGTCCATGCGAGCCGGCATGCCGCCGCGGCCGCGTCGAGGACAATCCGGTCGCGATCTGCCGCCTGAAGCGCGTCGCGGCCGACTTCAAGGACGACATCAAGCATCGGCTGCCGAAGCCCGGTCCGAACAACGGCAAGCGCGTCGCGCTGGTCGGCGGCGGCCCCGCCTCGCTCGCCGTGGCACGCGATCTCGCGCCGCTCGGCTATCACTGCACGGTGTTCGACGGCGATCCCAAGGCCGGCGGCATGATGCGCAGCCAGATTCCGAAATTCCGCCTGCCCGACAGCGTGATCGACGAGGAGACCGACTACATCCTGAACCTCGGTGTCGAGTTCAAAGGTGGCCAGCGTGTCGACAGCCTGAAGCAGCTGCTCGCCGAGAACTATGATGCGATCTTCGTCGGAAGCGGCGCGCCGCGCGGCCGCGAGCTCGACATCCCCGGCCGCAAGGAGGCCGCCGCCAACATCCATATCGGCATCGAGTGGCTGGCCAACGTGTCGTTCGGCCACGTCGACAAGATCGGCCGCCGCGTCATCGTGCTCGGCGGCGGCAACACGGCGATGGATTGCTGCCGCACCGCGCGCCGCCTTGGCGGCGAAAGCGTCAAGGTGATCGTCCGCTCCGGCTTCGAGGAAATGAAGGCCTCGCCATGGGAGAAGGAAGACGCGCTTCACGAGGACATCCCGATCCTCAACTACATGGTGCCGGTGGCGTTCAAGCATGTGGCCGGCAAGCTGATCGGCGTCACCTTCCAGAAGGTGAAGGCGGAGTACGACGCCAAGGGCCGCCGCAATCTGGTGCCCTCGGGCGAGCCGGACGAGACTGTGCCCTGCGACGATGTGCTCGTTGCGGTCGGCCAGGAGAACGCGTTCCCCTGGATCGAAGCCGATTGCGGCATCGAATTCGACAAGTGGCACATGCCGAAGGTCGATCCCAAGACGTTCGTCTCGACCAATCCGAAGGTGTTCTTCGGCGGCGATGCGGCGTTCGGGCCGAAGAACATCATCTGGGCGGTGGCGCATGGCCACGACGCGGCGCTCTCCATTCACCGATTGCTGTCCGGCGAGGACATCAACGAGCGCCCGCTGCCCGAGGTGCACGTCTCCTCGCAGAAGATGGGCATCCACGAGTGGAGCTACGACAACGACATCTCCGCTGACAAGCGCTTCAAGGTGCCGCATCGCGACAAGGTGGTCGCGCTGAAGGACATCCGCGCCGAGGTCGAGCTCGGTTACGACCTCAAGCTCGCGCTTGGCGAGGCGCAGCGCTGCCTGAATTGCGACGTGCAGACGGTGTTCTCCGCGCCGCTCTGCATCGAGTGCGACGCCTGCGTCGACATCTGTCCGATGGACTGCATCAGCTTCACCGAGAACGGCGAGGAGGATGATTTGCGGCAGCGGCTGAAAGCGCCCTCGCCGCATCACGACCAGGCGCTCTACGTCTCCGGCGACCTCAAGACCGGCCGCGTCATGGTGAAGGACGAAGACGTCTGCCTGCATTGCGGGCTGTGTGCCGAGCGCTGCCCGACCGGCGCCTGGGACATGCAGAAGTACCTCATCGATATGGTTCAAGCGGGATCAACATGTCAGTCCAAAGCCCGATCAGCAGCGTAAACGACTTCGTCGTCCGCTTCGCCAACGTCAACGGTTCGGGCTCGGCTTCCGCCAACGAGCTGTTCGCGCGCTCGATCCTGCGCCACGGTGTGCCGGTCTCGCCACGCAACATCTTCCCGTCAAACATCCAGGGCCTGCCGACCTGGTATGAGGTGCGCGTCACCGAAGACGGCCATCTCGGCGCCCGCGGCGGCGTCGACATGATGGTGGCGATGAACCCGCAGACCTGGGACAAGGACGTCGCTTCGATCGAGCCCGGCGGCTATCTGTTCTACGATTCGACCAAGCCGATGCCGTCGTCGAAATTCCGCGAGGACATCACCGTCATCGGCGTGCCGCTGACCGCGATCACCAATTCGACCTACACCGATCCCAGGCAGCGCCAGCTGTTCAAGAACATCATCTATCTCGGCGCGCTCTGCGCCCTGCTCGACCTCGATCCCAAGCTGGTCGAGCAGCTGATCGGCGAGCAGTACAAGGGCAAGGAGAAGCTGCTCTCCTCGAACGTCCATGCGCTGCATCTCGGCCGCGACTGGGCGCTGCAGAACCTGAAATGCCCACTGGGGCTGCGGGTGAAGAAGTCCGACAAGGTCGGCGACCGCATCTTCGTCGAAGGCAACAGCGCGGCCGCGCTCGGCGCCGTCTATGGCGGCGCCACCGTGTGCGCGTGGTATCCGATCACGCCGTCATCGTCGGTGGCGGAAGCCTTCACCAGCCACTGCAAGAAGTACCGCCACGATCCCGAGACCGGCAAGGCGAAGTACGCCATCGTGCAGGGCGAGGACGAACTCGCCTCGATCGGCATCGTGATCGGCGCCTCCTGGAACGGCGCACGGGCCTTCACCGCGACCTCGGGTCCCGGCATCTCGCTGATGACCGAGTTCATCGGCCTGTCCTACTTCGCCGAGATCCCGGCCGTGATCATGAACATCCAGCGCGCCGGCCCCTCGACGGGCATGCCGACCCGGACCCAGCAATGCGACGTGATCGCCTGCGCCTATGCCTCGCATGGCGACACCAAGCACGTGCTGCTGTTCCCGGAAGATCCGGCGGAGGCGTTCGAGTTCGCCGCGGCCGCCTTCGACCTCGCCGAGCGGCTGCAGACCACGATCTTCCTGATGCTCGATCTCGACATCGGCATGAACCACCGGCTGTGCCGCCCTCTGAAGTGGGACGACGCCAAGCAATATGACCGCGGCAAGGTGATGACGGCGGAGATGCTCGAGGAAGGCCGCGACTTCGGCCGCTATCTCGACGTCGACGGCGACGGCATCCCCTATCGCACCTATCCCGGCACGCATCCGACCAAGGGCTCCTATTTCACCCGCGGCACCTCGCGCGACCGCTACGCGCGCTATTCCGAGGAAGGCGCGGTCTACGCCGACAACATGCAGCGCCTGGTGCGCAAGTTCGAGACCGCGCAGGACATGGTGCCGCGACCGCTGCAGGCCAATGCGGCGAAGCCGACCAAATACGGCGTGATTTATTTCGGCTCGACCTCGCCCGCGATGGACGAGGCGATCGGGATCCTGGAAGCGCGCGGCCACCAGCTCGACCGCATGCGCATCCGCGCCTTCCCGTTCCACTCCAGCGTCGCAAGCTTCATCGCCGATCACGACTTCGTCTACGTGGTCGAGCAGAACCGCGACGCGCAGCTCCGCCAGCTGATCGTCAACGAGAACGGCATCGACCCCGTCAGGCTGGTGCCGATCCTGCACTATGACGGCACGCCGATCACCGCGCGCTTCATCGCGGGCGCCATCGGCGACCACCAGGACCACCTCAAGGTGACCCCTCTCCGCAAGGCCGTGACATGATCGATCACCTGATCTGTCCGCCGTCATGCCCGGGCTCGTCCCGGGCATCCACGACTTCCTTTCTCCCGGCCAAGACGTGGTTGGCCGGGACAAGCCCGGCCATGACGTGGCGGGGAGCGCAGGTGCTGTCATGACCTACATTGCAAAGCCGAAATTTCATCATCCCGGCCTGAAGAAGAACGAGCTGGGCTATACTCACCGCGACTACGAGGGGAAGATCTCGACGCTGTGCGCCGGGTGCGGCCACGATTCGATCACCGCCTCGATCATCGAGGCCTGCTACGAGCTCTCGATCGAGCCGCACCGGGTGGCGAAGATTTCCGGCATCGGCTGCTCGTCGAAGACGCCGGACTATTTCCTCGGCAATTCACACGGCTTCAACTCGGTGCACGGCCGCATGCCGTCGGTCCTGACCGGCGCCAACCTCGCCAACCGCGACCTGATCTATCTCGGCGTCTCCGGCGACGGCGATTCCGCCTCGATTGGCTTCGGCCAGTTCGCGCATTCGATCCGGCGCGCCGTCAACATGACCTATATCGTTGAGAACAACGGCGTGTACGGCCTGACCAAGGGCCAGTTCTCCGCCACCGCCGACCGCGGCTCGAAGTCGAAAAAGGGCGTCACCAACACCGACAATGCGATCGACCTGGTCGCGATCGCGCTGCAACTCGGCGCCACCTTCGTGGCGCGCAGCTTCTCCGGCGACAAGACGCAATTGGTTCCCTTGATTGCCGCTGCGATCCGCCACAAGGGAGCGTCCTTCATCGACGTGATCAGCCCCTGCATCGCCTTCAACAACCACGCCGGCTCGACCAAGAGCTTCGACTATGTCCGCGAGCACAATGACGCGGTGAACCGCCTCGACGTGCTGGTCGGCCGCGATCCGATCAGCGTCGACTATGCGCCCGGCACCGTGCAGGTGGTCGAGCAGCATGACGGCTCGCGGCTGGCGCTGCGCAAGCTCGACGCCGACTACGATCCGCATGATCGCCTCGGCGCCATGACCTTCCTGCAGAAGCACGCGGCCAAGGGCCAGATCGTCACTGGCCTGCTCTATGTCGATCCGGACGCCGAGGATCTGCACACCCATCTCGACACCGTCGAGACGCCGCTCAACACGCTGGACGAACAGGCGCTCTGCCCCGGCTCGGCCGTGCTGGACAAGATCAACGCCAGCCTGCGCTGAGCAGTGGCAGCACACTCCATGTCGTCCCTGCGAAAGCAGGGACCCATA
>NZ_LFIQ01000035.1:42125-42342 GCF_001189245.1 Bradyrhizobium pachyrhizi
ATTCAGATCGTCGGGCTACGCTGGAATGACGAGTCCCGTTCACAACAGAAGCCGCGGCGTATGGGTCCCTGCTTTCGCAGGGACGACAGTGGAGATGGTGACGGCACCTTGTTGCTCAAGACGTCGCCGACTTGCTGTTACAAATATGGCGTGAAGGACGGGCAACAAACTTTGCGTCGTCCCTGCCTAGTGCGCAATTGCGCACGGGAGCAGGGAC
>NZ_LFIQ01000035.1:42352-46353 GCF_001189245.1 Bradyrhizobium pachyrhizi
CGATATAAAATGTCGAGCTGCGCTGGAACGACGAATCCCGTTCACAACAAAAGCCGCGGCGTATGGGTCCCCGCTTTCGCAGGGACGACAGCGGAGTTGGTGACGGCTACTTGTCGCTCAAGACGTCGCCGAACAGCGCCCAGGACTTGCCGTCGAACCGCGCCATCTGGATTTGCCGGATCGGCGTCACATTGTCGGGCTCGGTCTGCACCTTGATGCCGGGCAACAGCATCGGCAGCTCGAGCGCCTTCAGATTGGTCGCCTGCTTGATGATGTTGGCACGGCTGTAGTCGCCGTTGCAGTTCTTCAGCACCGCCGTCATGACCTGCGCCACCGTGTAGCCCTGCACGTTGAAGAGGTCGCCGGGGCTCGCATTCGGCTGGTACTTCTTCATCCAGTCCGCAAACTCCTTCTGCGCGGGATCGTTGGCCCAGCGCGGATCGGTCGGATCCTTCAGATAGAGCCCGGTCACGACGCCGATGACGTTCTCGAGACCGGCCGGTTCAAGCACCGCGGAGACGGAATTGGAGACGGTCGGCAGGATCGTCAGCGGCTTCCAGCCCATGCTGGCCGCCTTGCGCAGCGCCTGGGCCGCAAATTTCGGCGTCGCCTCCGCGAAGAAGACGTCCGCACCGGACTCGCGCATCGTCACCATCTGGGAATCGATGGTGGGATCGGTCGTGAGATACGTGGTCTCGGCGACGATCTGGCCGACATGCTCGCCGAGCCCGTCCTTGAACCCCCTCAGATAGTCCTTGCCGGCGTCCTCGTTCGGCGTGATGACGGCGATCTTCGCATCCGGCTTGGTCTTCAGGATGTATTTTGCGTAGAGCCGGCCTTCGAGCTCGTAGGTCGGATTGAAACCGACCGTCCACGGGAACTGCTTTGGATCGTTCCAGCGCGTCGCGCCGGAGGACACGAACAGCTGCGGCACGCGCTTGATGTTGAGGTACTTCTGCACCGAGATGTTCGGCGCGGTGCCGACCGCGCTGAAGACCGCGAGCACCTCATCCTGTTCGACGAGCTTGCGGGTCTGCTCGACGGTCTTCGACGGCGAATAGGCGTCGTCGAGACTCTCGAAGTCGATCTTGCGGCCGTTGATGCCGCCCTGATCGTTGAGCATCTGGAAATACGCGGCTTCGGCACGCGCGATGGTGCCGTAGGCCGACGCCGGGCCGCTATAGGGCGCGGTGTTTCCTATTTTGATCGCGGTGTCGGCTGCCACGGACGGCGAGATCAACGAGGCCGTGAGGGCGGTGAAGGCGAGAAAGCCCGCCAGGCGGGAGCGAGTTGACAAGAGCATATCCTTTTCTTGGTTTTCTTGACGCGGTGCACATTATCCATCGCGTCCGGGCAGGCAATCACCAAGAACGTCCCGCGAGATTTCCGCATGCCGGCAATCGCGTTCGCGCATAGAACGCCATGCGCTTTCAAAGTCGGAATGTTGCCGTGATGTTCATGATGTGAGCCTTCGATAGACATGAAGGTTCACCGAGCAAGACTCGCATTCCGCGCGGCGGTGCGCGCCGCGCTCATGTCAGCGAGAGCGTGATCCTCAGGCCGCGACCGCAGCCGCGCGCGGGCTGACGACGTATTCCTTCAGCACCTTGTCGGTGCCGTCGATCTCGGTCAGCGCGACGTCGTAGGACCACAGATCGGCGAGGTGTTGCAGCACGCGCCGCGCGTCGGTCTCGTTGAGCTGCGCGCCCTTCACGGTGGTGTGGCGCAGCATCAGGCGACGATCGCCGTCGAGATCGACATCCATGACCTCGATATTGGCGTCGACGAAGCCGACGTCGTATTGCCGCGCCAGCTCGCGGCGGACCCGGCGGTAGCCGCGCTCGTCGTGGATCGCGTCGACCTTGATCCCCTGGCTTTCCGCGGGGTCGTCGTGCAGGTGGAACATGCGGAAGCGCCGGATCAGCGCCGGGCTGAGGAACTGATTGATGAAGCTCTCGTCGCGGTAGTTGCTCCAGATCTCGCGCAGCACGCCCTCGACGTCGCCCTTGCCGGCGATGTCGGGGAACCACTCGCGGTCCTCGTCCTCCGGATTTTTCACGATCCGCTCGATGTCCTGCATCATGGCGAAGCCGAGCGCGTAGGGATTGAAGCCGGAATAGCGGCGGTCGTCGAATTCGGGCTGGAACACCACATTGGTGTGCGACTGCAGGAATTCGAGGAAATTGCCGTCGGTGATCCGGCCCTGCTGATGCAGCCGGCTCATGATGCGGTAATGGACGTAGGTCGCGGTGCCCTCGTTCATCACCTTGGTCTGGCCCTGCGGGTAGAAATACTGCGCGATGTGGCGAACAATGCGGATGAGCTCGCGCTGCCAGGGTGCAAGGCGCGGCGCGGTCTTCTCGAGGAAATACAGGATATTCTCCTGCGGCAAGCCGAGCAGCGCGCGGCGGCGCTCGGCCGTGAGCGTAGCCTTGCTCTTGGCCTTGGTGTTCGGCACCGTCCGCCACAAATCGTTGAACACGCTTTCCTCGTGCTGCCGGCGCTCGCCGGCCCGCTTCTCCTCGGCACGCAAATCGAGCGTCTTCTTTCCGGGATAGCGGTCGACGCCATGCGACATCAGCGCGTGCGCGGCATCGAGCGTCCGCTCCACCGTCTCGCGGCCATGGCGGTCCTCGCAGACCGCGATGTAGCCCTTGGCGAATTCCAGATAGTCGAGAATGCCGTCGGCGTCCGTCCACTGCTTGAACAGATAGTTGTTCTTGAAGAAGTGATTGTGCCCGAACGCCGCGTGCGCGATCACCAGCGTCTGCATCGTCGCCGTGTTCTCCTCCATCAGATAGGAGATGCACGGCGAGGAATTGATCACGATCTCATAGGCCAGGCCCATCAGGCCCTTGCGATAGGACGCTTCCTGGAACGCGAACTGCTTGCCGAATGACCAGTGCTTGTAGAACAGCGGCATGCCGACCGAGGAATAGGCGTCGAGCATCTGCTCGGCGGTGATCACTTCGATCTGGTTGGGATAGACGTCGAGCCCGAGCTCGGTGCGCGCGATTTTCTCGCAGGCGTCGTGGACCCGCTGCAAGGTCTGGAAATCCCAATCGGCGCCCTCGAACAGCCGTTCCCCGGAAGAACCCATCACGCTACACCCTTTCCTGCTTGCTGCGGCGCTTGAACAGGTCCTGGAACACCGGGAAGATCTCGCCGCGCTCGCTCACCTTGCGCATCGACAGCGGCGCGCCCTCGTTGCGCAGACGCTCATAGAGCGTCCAGAGCGAGGAGTCCGGCATGTCGAAGGTGTAGTTGGCGGCTTCGCCGACCTCGAGATAGGCGAAGAACTGGCAGACCGGCAGGATCTTGTCGGTCAGGAGGTGACCGGTCAGCGCGCTGTCCGAGGTCATGTTGTCGCCGTCCGAGGCCTGGGCGGCGTAGATGTTCCAGTCGGCCGGACGGAAGCGGGTGCGGACGATATCGTTCATCGCGACCAGCGCGCTCGACACCAGCGTGCCGCCGGAAGCCGGTCCGTGGAAGAAGGTATCCTCGTCGACCTCCTCGGCGCGGTCGGTATGGCGGATGAACACGATCTCGACGTGCTTGTAGCGCCGCTTCAGGAACACGTAGAGCAGCATATAGAACCGCTTCGCCAGATCCTTCATGTGCTCGGACATCGAGCCCGATACGTCCATCAGGCAGAACATCACGGCCTGCGCCACCGGCTTCGGCACCGTCTCGAACCGGCGGTAGCGGATATCGATCGGATCGATGAACGGGATCCGCTTGGCCTTGGCCTTCAGCGTTTCGAGCAGCGCCAGCAGCTCGCGGCGCCTCGCATCGTCGTCGCATTCCGCAAGCTCCGCCTCGAGCGCCTCGATGTCGTCCTTGCGCGGCCGGCGCAGTGCCACGCGCCGCGCAAGCGCCCGGCTCACCGTGCGGCTGATCGAGATGTTGGCGGGCGAGCCGGAGGTCGCATAGCCGGCGCGTTGAATACCTTCGCTTTCGGTTTCCGCGAGCTTGCGCTTGGCAAGATCGGGCAGTTCGAG
>NZ_LFIQ01000035.1:46363-60332 GCF_001189245.1 Bradyrhizobium pachyrhizi
TTCGTCGCGGCTGAGCACGAAGCGGAAGGCGTCCTCGCTGTCGCCCTCGCCTGCGCCGGAGCCCTTGGCGCCGCTTTGGTTCGGGCGCTGCAGCCAGTCGCCCTCGACGAACTTCTTGTTGCCGGGCAGCACCATGTCACGCGTGCCGCCCTCGCGCCGGAACCGCGGCTCATCCATGCCGTCCAGCGGGATTGTCACTTCGCCGCCTTCCAGGACATCCTTGATGTCCCGGTCCTGTGACGACTTCTTGACGGCCCCCTGCACCAGCGCCTTGGCGCGCCGCAGGAAGCGCTGGCGGTTCTCCAGGCTCTTGCTACCCGGATTCAACCGCCGATCGACGATATGCATGACCACGTTGCATCTGCCTCACCGGATGCGATCATGACAGTCGCATCGCATTTTATTGGACAGGACGAGACGAAACGGAAAGCCGGTGCCGGCTTTCCGGATCGCGCATTAGCCGGCCTGCTTCACCCGCATGTACCACTCGACGAGCCGGCGGACCTGTCGCTCGGTATAGCCGCGCTCCACCATCCGCTCGACGAACTCGCCGTGCTTCTTCTCGGTCTCGCCGTCCTTCTTGGAGCCGAACGAGATGACCGGAAGCAGATCCTCGACCTGTGAGAATATCCGCTTCTCGATCACGTCGCGAACCTTTTCGTAGGAGGTCCAGCTCGGGTTCTTGCCGCCGTTATGCGCCCGCGAGCGCAACGAGAACTTGACGACCTCGTTGCGGAAGTCCTTCGGGTTGGCGATGCCGGCCGGCTTCTCGATCTTGGTCAGCTCCTGGTTCAGGAGCTCGCGGTTCATCAGCTGACCGGTGTCGGGATCCTTGAAGTCCTGATCCTCGATCCAGGCGTCGGCGTAGTCGACATAGCGGTCGAACAGGTTCTGACCGTAGTCGGCGTAGGATTCCAGATAGGCCTTCTGGATCTCGTTGCCGATGAACTCGGCATAACGCGGCGCAAGGTCGGCCTTGATGAATTCGAGATAGCGCTTCTCGGTCTCATCAGGGAGCTGCTCGCGGCGGATCGCCTGCTCGAGCACATACATCAGATGCACCGCGTCGGCACCGACTTCGGTAGTGTCGTGATTGAAGGTCGAGGCCAGCACCTTGAAGGCAAAGCGGGTTGATGCGCCATCCATGCCCTCGTCGACGCCGGCAGCGTCCTTGTACTCCTGCACGCTGCGCGCCTTGGGATCGGATTCCTTGAGGCTCTCACCGTCATAGACCCGCATCTTGGCAAACAGCGTCGAGTTCTCGTGCTTGCGCAGACGCGACATCACCGAGAAGCGGGCCAGCGTTTCCAGCGTCGCCGGCGCGCACGGCGCGGCGGCGAGCTCAGAGCCCTGGATCAGCTTCTCGTAGATCTTCTGCTCCTCGGTCACCCGCAGGCAGTACGGGACCTTGATGACGCAGATGCGGTCGATGAAGGCCTCGTTGTTCTTGTTGGTCTTGAAGCTCTGCCACTCGGCTTCGTTTGAGTGCGCGAGGATGATGCCGGTGAACGGGATCGCGCCGATATTCTCGGTGCCGATGTAGTTGCCCTCCTGCGTCGCGGTCAGCAGCGGGTGCAGCATCTTGATCGGCGCCTTGAACATCTCGACGAATTCGAGCACGCCCTGGTTGGCGCGGTTGAGGCCGCCGGAATAGCTGTAGGCGTCGGGATCGTTCTGGGCGTAGGTCTCGAGCTTGCGGATGTCGACCTTGCCGACCAGCGAGGAGATGTCCTGGTTGTTCTCGTCACCCGGTTCGGTCTTGGCGACCGCGATCTGGCGCAGCCTCGAGGGCTGGATGCGCGCGACGCGGAATTGCGAGATGTCGCCGCCGAAGGCCTCGAGCCGCTTGTAGGCCCAGGGCGACATCAGCCCGCTCAGCCGGCGGCGCGGAATGCCGTACTTCTCCTCGATCATCGGCCCGAGCTGCTCCGGATCGAACAGCCCGAGCGGGCTCTCGAACACCGGCGAAAGCTCGTCACCCGCCTTCAGCACGTAGATTGGATGAACCTCCATCAGCGCCTTGATGCGCTCGGCGAGCGATGACTTGCCGCCGCCGACCGGCCCGAGCAGATAGAGGATCTGCTTGCGCTCTTCGAGGCCCTGCGCGGCGTGACGGAAGAAGCCGACGAGGCGCTCGATCGTGTCCTCCATGCCGTAGAAGCCGGCGAAGGCTGGATACGACCTGATCGTACGGTTCAAAAAGATACGGCCAAGGCGTGGGTCCTTGGCCGTGTCGATCATCTGGGGCTCACCGATTGCCGCCAATAACCGCTCGGCCGCATTTGCATATCGCATCGGATCACTTCGACACGACTCCAAATACTCGGCCATCGACATGTCGGTCTGGCTTCGCGCTTCAAACGACCTTGCGAAGGCGTTGAACAAAGAATCGTTGTACATGATCCCTCTCTCCACGATATGTATCGCCGCACGACTGACACGAGTCGTAACAAGAGCGTCCTAGGATCGAATCAGCGTCGGCACGCTGGGTCCATTGGACACTCGACCGACTCAGTTCGGCAATGCACGGCGCGTGCAGCCTCTGCCTTATCAACAGGCAGGAAGCTTAATGGTTCATCAATATCCCCTTGTTTTTGGTGGCTGTAACCCCTTCGCCACATCCGTGGTTTACCGGGGCCCAGGCCTCCGAAGCGGACATCCGAGCAGGGCAACTTCCCCGTCCGGCGATGAACGTTGGCTTCCCTGAAAAAGTGTGACCGTTCAGTCGTGGCGTCAAGATGCACGCGACACAGACTCGCATGAACAAACGTTCAGCCGCCGTTGAACGTGCCTCCGTGTCGCCGCGACTAAGGCAACGAGCCCGCGCAGTTCCGCGCGGCACCATTGCCGCGCTTTAAAGATGACACCTTGGAGGCGCTGGCTATTCCCGAGCCGGTCATGAAGCAGGCGCTCCTTGTTGTCGCACTCGCAGCCGCCGCCCATGCCGGCGCGCCGTTAACCGTTCAGGCGCAGGAAGGCGTCGGCAAGGCCGCGGCGGCCGCCTTCGACAACAGGATGTTCGCTGGCCCGCCCGGCGTGAAAGCCTATGCCTGCTTTGTGCGGCGCTACGATGCAAATCATCTGGCGCAGCATCCGAAGCAGAAGGTCAGCGCGATGACGCTTCTGGTGTCAGCGGAAGACGACAAGGCCACCAACTATTCATTCCGGCTCGGCGTCGCGTATCGCCACCGCCCTGGCAATTTCGACTCCAGCGGCTACTGCAATCATGCCATCGCGGCCGAATCCGGCCACGAAATACGCTTCGAATGCGGCGTGGATTGCGAGGGCGGCGGTATCACCGTGGCGTTGTCCAAGGACAATAAATCCGCGATTGCGCGCCTTGGCCGCATCATGGTGTGGAATCGCAACAAGCCCGACGACGATGCGGGCGAAGCGCTGTTCGCCGGCGCCGACGACAAGACCTTTCGCGTCGATCGCCCGGCCTTGAGCGAATACGCCGAACTTGTGACCGACCGCAAGGAACTCGCTGCGCTCCGCCACAAATGACAGGTTTGCCCAAAGGGACAACACTGGATCAACAATAATTGCGCGAGAGACGCCATGCACCGACGCAGCATCCTCTGGGGCACGCTTTCAGCGATCGGCGCCGTCTTGGCGGCGTCCCGGGCCGGCGCCGCCGCCGAAGCACCGCCGCAAAAGCTGAAGGTGGTCTATCACCTCGATGACCTCGACAAGGTCAATTTCGTGATCGGCAACATCCAGAACCATCTCGACGGCGTCGGCGGCCCCGGCAATGTGACGATTGCGCTGGTGGTGCGGCCGGGCGCTGAAGGCGTTTCATTCAGCAGCCGCCAATCCGAGCTGTCAAAACATGTCGCGCGGTTCACCAGGGATGGGATCGAGTTCGCCGCCTGCGGCAACACCATGAAATCGCAGAACATCGGCCTCGCCGACTTGCTCCCCGGCTTCGTCGCCGCCGAGCGCGGCGGGGTGGTCCGCCTCGCCGAGCTGCAATCCCAGGGTTACCTCTACCTGCGCCCCTGACGCGCGGTCCTGCGCCGCAACACGTCATAAAAATGTGCTGAGATGGGGGTCTGCTCGCACCTGCGTCCGAGGGGATCGAACTGTTGTGAGTGGCGTTATCCCTTGGAAATGCTGATATTCCGCCCGGGGCTCCCGCCATGTTGACAATCCCCCTCCGCCCCCGAAAGCTGCCCGGGAACCCAAAAATCGACCCTCGATCGAACGAGAACAGACACCCATGAACCCCGTCAAAGCACTCGAAAATCACCGCCAGGCCGTCTGGCTGGACTTCCTCGCCCGCGGCTTCGTCGCCGACGGCGACCTGAAGCGGCTGATCGAGACCGACGGCGTCAAAGGCGTGACATCCAACCCCTCGATCTTCGAGAAGGCGATCGGCAGCTCGGACGAATATGACGGGGCGATCGGCAAGGCCCTCAAGAACGGCGACCGCTCGGTGGCCGACCTGTTCGAACACCTCGCGGTCGAGGACATCCAGCACGCCGCCGACGTGCTGCGCCCAGTCTACGACCAGAGCCACGGCGGCGACGGCTTCGTCAGCCTCGAGGTGTCGCCCTATCTCGCGATGGACACCAAGGGCACGATCGCGGAAGCCGAACGGCTCTGGAAGGACGTCCACCGCAAGAACCTGATGGTCAAGGTACCGGCGACGCCCGAGGGCCTGCCGGCCATCGAGTACCTGATCGGCGAAGGCATCAGCATCAACATCACGCTGCTGTTCTCGCAGAAGGTCTATCGCCAGGTCGCCGAGGCCTATCTCAAGGGCCTGGAGAAATACGTCGGCAAGGGCGGCGATCCCTCCCATGTCGCGAGCGTCGCGAGCTTCTTCGTCAGCCGCATCGACACCGCCGTCGACAAGCAGCTCGACGAGAAGATCGCCAAGGCCAACGATCCGCAGGAAAAGGAGCGGCTCGCGGCCCTGAAGGGCAAGGTCGCGATCGCCAATGCAAAGCTCGCCTATCAGGACTACAAGCGGCTGTTCGCAGGCAGCCGCTGGGACAAGCTGACGGCCAAGGGCGCCAAGCCGCAGCGGCTGTTGTGGGCGTCGACCGGCACCAAGAACAAGGACTATAGCGACGTGCTCTATGTCGAGGAGCTGATCGGCCCCGACACCGTCAACACCGTGCCGCCGGCAACGCTCGATGCCTTCCGCGACCACGGCAAGGTCCGCGACAGCCTCGAGGAGAATGTCGAGGACGCCCGCCGCGTGCTGGCGGAGCTGGAGAAGTCCGGCATCTCGCTCGATGCGATTACCGAGGAGCTGGTCAAGGACGGCGTCAAGCTGTTCGCCGACGCGGCCGACAAGCTCTACGGCGCGGTCGCCCACAAGCGCGCCACCTCGCTCGGCGGCGGCATCGACCGCCAGAAGCTCGCGCTCGGCGCCACCATCGAGAAGGCGGTCGAGAAGAGCACCGAGGAATGGCGCGCCTCCGCCCGGATCCGAAGGCTCTGGCACAAGGACAAATCGGTCTGGACGGGCGACGACGAGGACAAATGGCTGGGCTGGCTCACCAGCGCGGCCACCGCTGATGTCGCCGACTACGAGGACTTCGCCCAGCGCGTGAAGGGGCAGAACTTCACCGATGCCGTCGTGCTCGGCATGGGCGGTTCGAGCCTCGGGCCGGAGGTCCTGGCCCAGACCTTCCCGCACCGGTCCGGTTTCCCGCGGCTGCACGTGCTCGACTCCACCGATCCGGCGCAGGTGCGCGCGATGGAGGAGTATGTCGACATCGCAAGGACGCTGTTCATCGTCTCCTCCAAATCCGGCGGCACCACCGAGCCGAACGTGATGAAGGACTATTTCTTCGATCGGGTGGCGAACGCGATCGGCAAGGACAAGGCCGGCCACCGCTTCATCGCGGTGACCGATCCGGGCTCGTCGCTGCAGAAGGTCGCGATCAAGCAGGGCTTTGCCCGCATCTTCTACGGTGACCCTGCGATCGGCGGCCGCTATTCGGTGCTGTCGCCGTTCGGTCTGGTGCCGGCGGCCGCTGCCGGCATCGACGTCCGCAGCCTGCTCGGTCATACGCTCGCCATGGTGCGCTCCTGCGGTGCCGACGTGCCGCCGCAGGAGAACCCGGGCGTGCAGCTCGGGCTCGCGATGGGCATCGCCGGGCTCGAAGGCCGCGACAAGGTGACGATCTTCGCCTCGCCGGACGTTGCCGATTTCGGCGCCTGGGCCGAGCAGCTGATCGCGGAATCGACCGGCAAGGACGGCAAGGGCCTGATCCCGATCGAGGGCGAGACGATTGGCGACGCCACGGTCTACGGCAACGACCGGTTCTTCATCGATCTGCGCACCGATAGCGAGAACGACGCCGCGCATGAGGCCAAACTCGCGGCGCTCGAGGCCGCCGGCCATCCCGTGGTTCGGATCGTGATGAAGTCGATCGACCATATCGGCCAGGAGTTCTTCCGCTTCGAGATCGCGACCGCGGTGGCCGGGTCGATCCTCGGCATCAACCCGTTCAACCAGCCCGACGTCGAAGCCGCCAAGATCAAGACCCGCGAACTGACGGCAGCGTTCGAGAAGACCGGGTCGCTGCCGGCCGAGGAGCCGGTGGTGTCGGCGGACGGGGTCGATCTCTACACCGACGCCCAGAACGCCGAAGAGCTGCGCAAGGCCGGTGCGAACGGCGATCTCAACTCCTGGATCAAGGCGCACCTCTCGCGCTCCGGCCGCGGCGACTATGTCGCCCTGCTCGCCTATATCGAGCGCGACGGCGACACCATCGACGCCATGCAGGCGATGCGGCTGAAGGTACGCGACGCAAGACACCTTGCGACCTGTGCCGAGTTCGGTCCGCGCTTCCTGCATTCGACCGGACAGGCCTACAAGGGCGGCCCCGACAGCGGCGTGTTCCTGCAGGTCACGACCGACGATACAGCGGACCTGCCGGTGCCCGGCCAGAAGGCGAGCTTCGGCGTGATCAAGGCGGCGCAGGCGCGCGGCGATTTCGACGTGCTCACCGAGCGCGGCCGGCGGGCGCTGCGCGTCCATCTCAAGGGCGATCTCAGCTCCGGGCTCGCGGCGCTCGATGCCGCGATCTCGGCTGCACTGAACTGACGGAGGCGAGGGATGCAACTCGGCATGATCGGCCTCGGGCGGATGGGCGGCAACATCGTCCGCCGCCTGATGACCCAGGGCCACACCACCGTGGTCTACGACAAGGATCCGAAGGCCGTCGCGGCGCTCGTCGCCGACAAAGCGACCGGGTCCTCGTCGCTGGAGGATTTCGTCCTCAAGCTGGAGGCGCCGCGCACCGCCTGGGTGATGCTGCCGGCCGGCAAGATCACCGAAGCCACCATCGAGGCGCTGTCGAAGCTGATGCAGCCGGGCGACGTCATCATCGATGGCGGCAACACCTTCTGGCAGGACGACGTCCGCCGCGGCAAGGCGCTCAGGGAGCGTGGGCTGCATTACGTCGATGTCGGCACCAGCGGCGGCATCTGGGGCATCGAGCGCGGCTACTGCATGATGATCGGCGGCGACAAGAAAGTGGTCGACCGGCTCGACCCGATCTTCAAGACGCTGGCGCCCGGGATCGGCGACATTCCGCGCACCTCCGGCCGCGAAGGCCGCGATCCGCGCATCGAACAGGGCTACATCCACGCCGGCCCGATCGGCGCCGGGCATTTCGTCAAGATGATCCATAACGGCATCGAATACGGGCTGATGCAGGCCTATGCCGAAGGCTTCGACATCCTGAAGAACGCCAATATCGAGGCGCTGCCGGCCGAGCATCGCTTCGACCTCGACATCGCCGACATCGCGGAAGTCTGGCGGCGCGGCAGCGTGATCCCGTCCTGGCTGCTCGACCTCACCGCGTCAGCGCTGGCGCAGAACCACACGCTCGACAATTATTCCGGCTTTGTCGAGGACTCCGGCGAAGGCCGCTGGACCGTCAATGCCGCGGTCGACGAAGCCGTGCCGGCCGAGGTGCTGACGGCCGCGCTCTACACGCGCTTCCGCTCGCGCAAGGATCACACCTTCGCGGAGAAGATCCTCTCGGCGATGCGCGCAGGTTTCGGCGGCCACAAGGAGCCGCCGAAAAAGGCATAAAAGCTCGAAGAGAACCGCGGAAGGTCACGTGCAGAAGAAACCCGACCCTTGCTCCTTCATCATTTTCGGCGCCACCGGTGATCTGACGCACCGGCTGGTCATCCCGGCGCTCTACAATCTCGCTGCCGGCAATCTGCTGCCGGACAAATTCTGCGTCGTCGGCATCGCCCGCAAGGGCATGTCGAGCGACCAGATGAAGGACAGCCTGATGCAGGGGCTGCGCAAATTCGCGACCCGGCCGCTCGATGAGGCGGTCGTCACGCGGCTGTTCGAATGCGTCACCTCGATCGAGGCCGATCCGGGCGATCCGCCCTCCTTCGATGCCATGAACGAACGGCTCGACAAGCTCGAGACGGCGCGCGGCACCGGAGGCAACCGGCTGT
The DNA here is from genome assembly GCF_001189245.1 of Bradyrhizobium pachyrhizi. Classification (GTDB taxonomy): domain Bacteria; phylum Pseudomonadota; class Alphaproteobacteria; order Rhizobiales; family Xanthobacteraceae; genus Bradyrhizobium; species Bradyrhizobium pachyrhizi. The sequence goes on from NZ_LFIQ01000035.1 coordinate 54,812, forward strand.
TCTATCTCGCGACCCCGCCGCGAGCGTTCCTGCCGATCAGCCAGCAGCTCGGGCGCACCGGCATGCTGGAGGAGAACGGCGCCTGGCGCCGGCTGATCGTCGAGAAGCCGTTCGGCACCGATCTGGCATCGGCCAAGGCGCTGAATTCAGCGCTGCTGAAGCTGATGGACGAGCACCAGATCTACCGGATCGATCACTATCTCGGCAAGGAAACCGTCCAGAACATCCTGGTGCTGCGTTTCGCCAATGGCATGTTCGAGCCGATCTGGAATCGCAACCACATCGACCACATCCAGATCACCGTGGACGAGAAGCTCGGCGTCGGTCATCGCGGCAGCTTCTACGACGCCACCGGCGCGCTGCGCGACATGGTGCCGAACCATCTGTTCCAGCTGCTGTCGCTGGTGACGATGGAGCCGCCGGCGCGGTTCGACGCCCACGCGGTGCGCTCCGAAAAGGCCGAGGTGCTGAGCGCGATCCAGACCCAGAGCGAACAGGAGGCGCTGCACAATTCGGTGCGCGGCCAGTATCGCGCCGGCCGGATCGGCGATACCGAGATCGAGGACTTTCTCAAGACGCCCGACGTCAGGCCCGACAGCTCGACCGAGACCTATGCCGCGCTGAAGCTGACCATCGACAATTGGCGCTGGGCCGGCGTGCCGTTCTACCTGCGCACCGGCAAGGCGCTGACCACCAAGCGCACCGAGATCGCGATCAAGTTCAAGCAGGCGCCGTTCGCGATGTTCCGCGACACGGCGGTCGATCGGCTGTCGCAGAACTACCTCGTCATCTCCACCGAGCCGACCGAGGGCATCGAGCTGCAATTCAACACCAAGGTACCCGGCCCGACCATCAACATCGACGGCGTCGAGATGAAGTTCCGCTACAAGGACTACTTCAAGGCCGAGCCGTCGACCGGCTACGAGACGCTGATCTATGACTGCATGATCGGCGACAACATCCTGTTTCAGCGCGCCGACAGCGTCGAGGCCGGGTGGCAGGCGGTGCAGCCTTTCATCGACGCCTGGAAGAGCGCCGGCGGCCGCGGCCTGCAACCCTACAAAGCCGGCAGCGAAGGCCCGGAGGCCGCCAACGCGCTGCTGACGCGCGACGGCCGCAGCTGGCGGAAGCTGGGCTGACATGACCGCGAGCCGCGAGCGCCAGATCATCACGGTCGCCGATCCGGCGGCACTGGCGCAGGCGGCCGCCGAGCGGGTGATCGCCCGGATCGCTGAGAACCCTGGCCGGATCGCGGTGTGCCTCACCGGCGGCTCCAGCCCCAAGGCGCTCTATCAGCTGCTGGCGACGCCCGACTATCGCCAGAGGATTCCGTGGGACCGCATCGACTGGTTCATCGGCGACGAGCGCCTGGTGCCGCGCAACGACAAGCTGCACAACATGAGCATGGCGCGCCAGGCCTTCCTCGACCGCTGCGCGCCGGCCGCCAATGTCCATCCGATCGCGACCGACACCGCCGATCTCAGGGATCCCGACGTCAGCGCGGCGCTGTACGAGAATGAGCTGATGGCATTCTACGGCGCCGAACAGCTCGATCCGAAGCGGCCGCTGTTCGACCTGGTGCTGATGGGCATCGGACCCGACGGCCATACCGCCTCGCTGTTTCCCGGTTATCCCGCGGTCGAGGAAACCCGGCGCTGGGTGGTCGGCGTGCCCAAGGCCAATGTCGAGCCGTTCGTGCCGCGCGTCTCGCTGACCCTGCCCGCCCTCGCCTCGTGCCGCGAGATGCTGTTCGAGGTGGCGGGCGAGAACAAGCGCGCGATCTTGACGCGCCTCTTCGCAGGCGAGAACCTGCCGGCAAACCGCGCGCGATCGCTGGGCGAGACCGTCTGGCTGATCGATCAGGCCGCGCTGCCGGAGGACTTTCGTGGGTGACGGACAAAACCCCTGCGCATTGGTCGTGATGGGCGTGTCGGGTTCGGGCAAGAGCACCATCGCTGACCGCCTGGCGATCAGGATCGGCTGGCGCTTCGAGGACGGCGACAGTTTTCATCCGCCAAGCAATGTCGCCAAGATGCATTCCGGCCAGCCGCTCACCGACGAGGATCGCTGGCCCTGGCTGCGCGCGATCGCCGACGAGATAGACCGCACCTGCGGCGTCCGCGAACGCGCCGTCATCGCCTGCTCCGCGCTGAAGCGTGCCTATCGCGACATCCTGGTGCATGGCCGCGACGATATCCGCATCGTCTTCCTCGACGGCTCGCAGGAGCTGATCGCCACGCGGCTCGGCGCGCGCAAGGGCCATTTCATGCCGCCGGGGCTGCTCGCCAGCCAGTTCAAGACGCTGGAGCCACCGACCCCGGAGGAACGCCCGATCACGGTTGCGATCGACCGTCCGGTCGAAACCATTGTCGAAGACATCGTCACTCAACTGAAGCTGGACCGCCCATGACCCGCATCGCCCTTGTCGTATCCGATGTCGACGGTACGCTGCTCACCAAGGACAAGACCTTGACCGACGGCGCTAGGGCGGCGGTGCGCAGGCTGCACGAGGCCGGAATCGGCTTCACCATCGTCTCCAGCCGGCCGACGATCGGGATGGGCTTTCTGGTTGCGCCGCTCGCGATCACGCAGCCGATCGGCGCCTTCAACGGCTCTTCGATCGTCGATCCGCAGCTCAAGCCCCTCGAGCAGCATTTGATCCCGGCCACAGTCGCAAAACGCTGCATCGACATGCTGCGCGAGCGCGACGTCGACATCTGGCTGTTCACCAATGACCGCTGGCTGACGCGGAATCCTGACGGCGAATACACCGCGCACGAGCAGCACACGATCAAGCATGATCCGACTATCGTCGGTGATTTTGCGCCCTATCTCGATCAGGCCTGCAAGATCGTCGGCGCGAGCTCGGATGCGGCCCTGCTGCAACGCTGCGAGGCGGAGATGCAGCAGTTGGTCGGCCGTGATGCCACCGCGGTCCGCTCCCAGACCTACTATCTCGACGTCACCCCGCCGGGCCACGACAAGGGCACCTTCGTCGAGGGCATCGCGAAGCGCCTTGGCGTGCCGCTGGAGCATGTCGCCACGATCGGCGACATGCAGAACGATCTGCCGATGTTTGCCAGAAGCGGCGTCTCCATCGCGATGGGCAATGCCAGCGATGACGTGAAGGCGCGCGCCACCCATGTCACCGAGACCAACGAGCACGACGGTTTCGCGCGCGCGATGGACACGGTGTTGCAGCTTCGCTGAAACATTCGGACGATCGCCCCACCCGTGATCGAGCGCGGGCCGCAGCGTGATCGCCGTTACAGTCCGCTACATCCGATCGCGTCACACTGAACAAGTTTCCTGCAAACCTGGTCCGGCCGGCATATCGTAGCCACTCCTTCCTGAATCTCTCGCCCGAACGTTTAGGGTGAGCCTTCCTATTTCCTGGCTTTCTTTGGGATTATTGGTGTCGCCATTCGGAGCTTCTGCGCGCCTTGGCGCTTTCTCAGATCAGCAAACTCTTGGCGAAGCAGGTCCAAGACGGTTCTGACCTTGGGCAGATCCGCCATGCGCTTGTGGCAGATGATCGTGAGTTCCGCGCGTAGCGAGGTTGGAAGCACGAGCTCCAGCTCTACGAGTTCGCCTGGTCGTTTGAGCCGATGGGAGGTCTTCAGAAGGATCATCGCGCCGACACCGGCTTGGCAGGCCGCGACCTGCACGCTGTAATCGTCAGACGCAAAGGCGGGACGAAAATTCGGAATCCTGGCAGCGAACTCCGGATTGGGGCTCACCATCTCGAGTGCTCCGGCCCATGAGATCCAATCGAGGTCACGCAAATCATATTTCGCAGGCAGTCTCCGTGCGTAGTCCCTGCTCGCGTAGGCGCCGATCGGAACGACAACTTCGTCGACCGTGACGAGATCGGGGTCATCCGAAGGATATCTCCTGAGCGCGATATCTGCTTCGCCGCGCGAGAGGTTCAGCCGTTCAGTGCTGGCGAGAACTTCGAGAGTGATCTGTGGATGTCCTCTCTTGAGCTTTTCCGCCATTGGAGCCAGGAAATCAAAGGCGAACGATGGAGCCGCCGTGATGCGCACGCGGCCGCTCACGGGCGAGTTCTTCGCATCGAGTGCGCGAGTAGCTTCAGTCGCCCATTGCGCCATGCCTTGGGCTGCCGGAAGCAGCCTTGCCCCGGCTTTCGTCAAGGTGATGCCCTGGTTCTTGCGGACGAAAAGCGGCTCGCCGAGCGAGTATTCCATCTCTGCAATCCGCCGACTCAAAGTGGGTTGGCTCGCCTTGAGGCGACGCGCCGCTGCGCTCAGACTCCCGGCGTCGGCTACGGCGAGAAAGATCCGCAAGTCGTCCCATTGAAGGTCCAAATTCGCTCTCCCTGGCTCGTGTCCGGCCATTCATTTCTGTATGGCCATATAGGAATTTAGACAATTGCTATTCTCACTGTCCACGGCAAAAAGCGGCAGCAGAAAGAGGAAGATCATGCTCCGTAAAATAGGACAGTGTTTCATTGGTTCGCTTGCCGTCATCGCGCTTTCCGCGTGCGCACAGACGTCCCATCCATCGACGTCTGCCAGCCTCGGTAAGCCGGTCAGATCATCGGTTATGGAGGCGTTGATAGACAAGCCGGGACCGATCGAGGTCAAGACAATCGCCAGCGCAGATTGGGTCGCCGATCTATCCGGGCTGATCAACCTGAAGGACCCCCAAGCCATTCAAGCGGGCCTCAAAGATCACGAGGAGCCGATCCAGATCTACACACATCTCGTGCGGCATCCGACGCAGGGATTCTATATGGTCGATACCGGCGTTTCGAAGCGGTTTGTCGAGGACCCCAAGAGCTTGGGAGTTGGATGGGTTGTGCGTAACTTCGCCAAGCTCGACAAGATGCAAGTCCGGGAAGACACCTTATCGGCCATCAAATCGGAAGCGGCTCCCCTCAAAGGGGTGCTCATGACCCATCTTCATCTCGATCACATCTCCGGGATGTCAGACATCCCAAAAGATGTGCCGTTTTACACAGGTCCCGGAGAAGCTGCGGAGAAGAAGATCGAGAACTTCTTTGTCGAGGGGATGGAAGATGTCTTCTTTGAAGGCAGACCCGCGATTCAAGAGTTTCAGTTCACTGGGGATCCGGATGGGAAGTTCGAAGGCGTAATCGACGTCTTCGGTGACGGTTCGTTGTTTGCAATCCTGACCCCCGGACATACTGCTGGCCATGTCTCGTATCTTGCTCGCACTCCGTCCGGTCCAGTGCTCCTCACCGGCGACGCTTGCCATACCCGCTGGGGCTGGGAGCACGGTGTCGAACCTGGCAGCTTTACATACGACCGGGAAGAGGAGCGGAAGAGTTTACTTGCGTTGAAGGCCCTGAGTGAACGTCATCCGCAGATGATTGTGAAGTTAGGTCATCAGCCTTGAGTGCTTTACATGTCGTGAGCCACGCCAATGTGCGGCGCTTGCACGATTTCGGAATATTGGAAATGTACCCCTGAGTTGCCCGACGTGTCAAGCGGCCTTGTCGCACGCCGGCAGCCGCCGGCTCCTTTGCATGGGGTTG
>NZ_LFIQ01000035.1:60342-108792 GCF_001189245.1 Bradyrhizobium pachyrhizi
CACGCGGCTGCGGCGGCCTGCAAGCAGGAGAGAGGGAGGCAGCATCGCCGTGGCCGCAGGTTCAATTTCACTTCATCGCGCTTAAGTCGAACGCTGCACCGCAGGCTTCTCGGCGTCGGCCCTGGCAGCGCTGAGATTGTGCGCGGTGTTGATCAACGCGATATGGGTCAGCGCCTGCGGGAAATTGCCGGTCTGCCGACCGGCGCCGGAATCGAACTCCTCGGCCAACAGTCCGAGATCGTTGGCGACCGCGACCACGCGGTCGAACATGGTCTGCGCCTTGTCGACATCTCCTGCCAGCACATGAGCGTCGGCTAGCCACAGGCTGCAGGCCAGGAACGCGCCCTCGATGGGCTGGACCTCATCGGACACCTCGCGCGGATCGTGCCGCAGCACGAACCCGTCGCGCATCATGTGCCGCTCGACCGCTTCGATCGTGCCACGGATGCGCGGGTCGCCCGGCGGCAGGAAGCCGACCGACGGCAGCAGCAGCAGGCTGGCGTCGAGCAGCTTTGAGCCATAGCTCTCGACGAAACTGTTGAGCTCAGGGTCGAAGCCCCGTTGGCAGATGTCGCGATGGATGGCCTCGCGCAGCACCCGCCATTTGACCAGCGGCCCCTTGAAGCCGAACCGCTCCGCGCTCTTGATGGCGCGGTCGAAGGCGACCCAGCACATCACCTTGGAGAACACGTAGTGTCTGGGAGTGCCGCGGCGTTCCCAGATGCCGTGATCCGGCTGATCCCAGACATCGGCGAGATGGGTGACGACGGTGCACTCCAGCGACCAGTTCTCTTCGTCGAGCTTCAGCTTGGCCATGCGGGACTGATGGAAGGCGTCGATCAACTCGCCATAGACGTCGAGCTGAAGCTGCGCATGCGCGGCGTTGCCGGCGCGTACCGGCTGCGCCCCTTCGTAGCCGGACAGCCATCCGGCCTCCCATTCCAGGAGGCGCCGCTGGCCCAGGATGCCGTACATGATCTGCATGTTGGCCGGCGCGCCGGCTGCGGCCCGCAGCAGCCAGTTGTGCCAGGCTGCCGCTTCCTCGGTGTAGCCCGAATTCATCAGGGCCAGCAGCGTAAAGGTGGCGTCGCGCAGCCAGCAGAACCGGTAGTCCCAATTGCGCGCGCCGCCGAGCTTTTCCGGCAACGACGTGGTGGGTGCCGCGACGATGCCGCCGGTCGGCCTGAAGGTCAGCGCCTTCAGCGTGATCAGCGAGCGCATCACGAGGGCGCGCTGATAGCTGCCGTCATAGGTCGAACGGCTGCACCATTCCCGCCAATATTCCTCGGTGTCCTTCAGCGCAGCCTCAGGGTCGATCGGCTCCGGCACCGGGTGATAGGACGGTCCATAGGTCAGGACGAACGGCACGGTGTCGCCCTCGCCGACCTCGAAATCGGCGAACGTGGTCAGATCCTTGCCGCGGGTTTCGACCGGCGTGCGCAGCACGGTCATGTCCTGCCCGCTGATCGCCAGAAGTCCGTCGCCATCCGGATTCTTTCGCACCCAGGGGACATCGACGCCGAAGCCGAAGCGGATCACCAGCTCCATGTGCATCTTGACGCGGCCGCTGATGCCGCGAACGAGGCGGACCACATCGGAGGCGTTGCCACGCGGCGGCATGAAGTCGATCAGCGCGACCGCGCCGCCTTCCGCCTCGAACCGGGTCTCCAGGATCAGCGTATCGTCCCAGTAGCGCCGCGAGGTCTGCTTGATCTCGCCAGCGGGTGCCAGCAGCCAGCGGCCATTCCTCGACGTGCCGAGCAGCGCCGCGAAGCAGGGGTCGGAATCGAACGCGGGCCAACACAGCCAGTCGATCGAGCCGTCGCGGCCGACCAGCGCGGCGGTCTCGCAATCTCCGATCAGTCCATAGTCTTCGATACGAGAGGCCACGCGCTGCGCTCCGCGTTGTCAGGTGTGCGAGCGCTCGCGGGTCGCGTGCTTGAGGGCGTCGACGTCGATTGCCGACGCGAGATGCTCGATCGAGACCGGGAGCCGCTGCTTCCAGTTCGGATGCTCGTAGACGGTGCCGGGAATGTTCGGCTGCTCGACAATGCCGAGCAGGTCCTCCATCGACACCGCCATCATCCGCGACCGCGTCCGCGCCAGGAAGCTCGCCACCGAATAGAAATCGTTCGCGTGGATGTCGTGCCGGCGCAGCACGTCGTCGAGCTGGCCGAGCGCGCGCCAGCGCCCCTCGTCGGTCTCGCCGGGATCGATCCCGAGCGCACGCTTGGTCTTGAGGTCGCTGAACGAGCGCCAGCCCGCATAGGTCGAGAGGTCGTGGGTGTTGAAGGTCACCAGCGCATTCGGCAGATAGTAGTCGGCGTTGCGGAAGACGCCCTGGTCGTCGGTCTCGAACATCATCACGAGATAGGACCAGATGCCCCAGCCGTTCATCTGCTCGCGGAACCCGGGAGGTACAGTGCCGAGGTCCTCGCCGATCACGACGCAGCGGCTCGCCACGCTCTCCTGCGCGGTCGCCGCCAGCAGCGCCTCGAACGGCATCAGCACATAGGCGCCATTGGCCGGGCCGAAGCCGCGCGGCACCAGATAGAGCCGCTTAAGCCCGAACGCGTGGTCGAGCCTGATTGCGCCGGCGTGGTGCATCGAGGCGCGCAGCATCTGCCTGAACGGCTCGAACGAGCGCTGTTCAAGACCCGCGGCATTGAAGCCGGCAAGCCCCCAGTCCTGGCCCGCCGTGTTGAGCGGGTCCGGCGGCGCGCCGACGCCGAGATGGCGCGAGATCGCGATCTGCTCATTCCAGGCGTCGAACCCGTCCGACTGCACGCCGACGGCAACGTCGAGATAAAGCCCGACCCGCATGCCGAGCTTGTGCGCAAGCGCCTGGCAGGCGCCGAGTTGACGGTCCGCGGTCCATTGCACGAATTCGACGAACTCGACCTCAGCGGCAGAGTCGCGCGAGCGGCGCAATCTGGCACAAGCTGCATCGCTCGGCTGCCGCCATTCGTCCGGCCATTCCCACCACGGCGTGTTGAATTTGTGCCGCATCACCTCGAAGCAGGCGAAGCGCGACAGCAGCGTGCCCTGCTCGTTGCGATAGGCCTCGAAGTCCTGCCAGCGGCCGAGGCCGGGATTGGCCTTGAAGGCCGAGAACGCCGCGCGCAGCGCGGGCCATTTCTGCGCCGCGACGCCGACATAGTCGACCATGTCGTGGCTGCGGAGCGGTGCCAGCGCGGCCTTGGTCTCGGCATCGACACGGAATTCGGGAATCTGCTCGACGTCGATGTAGAGCGCATTGAGGAACAGCCGGCTGTTCGGCGAGTACGGGCTGCAATCGCTGGGCCGATCGTCGAACAGCGCATGCAGCGGATTGAGCCCGACGCCGTCGGCGCCGAGCCGGTGGGCCAATTCGAGCAGGTGCTGCAGGTCGGTGAAGTCACCGATGCCCCAGTTGCGCGCTGACCGCACGCCGTAGAGCTGCACCGCGATCACCCAGCAGCGGTCGAACTCGCCGCCGAAGGCGCCCTGCGGCGCCACCAGCAGCGGCAGCTCCTCGCTGCCAGATGCGTCGGACAGCTGCAACCGGTGCACGCCTTCGGGCAGACCCGACGGCCACGTCACACTTCGCTCACGCGCCTCGCCCTGCGCGAGCACCCCGGCGCCATTCGCAAGCTTCCATTGCACCGGAAGCCGGGCAGCTTCCGAGAGCTGCGTTTGCGCAGCCTGGCCGCCTCTGACCACCACGGGATCGGCGATGATCCGACGGGGCGCCTGCGGCGGCAGCGCGTCGAGGATCGCCGTGAGCGCCTCGGGGGTTGTCACACGGCGGTGACCGCTGCCATCGATATACTCGGTCTGGATTCCCAGGGTTTGGGCTTTGGCGTAAAGGTCCATTCGGCACGCTGCCTGCTCGCAACGGTTGGTGGATCGTTGCTAAATTGTACAGATACGGGAAAGGGATAGTTGATGTTCAACGCTCTACCCTATCCGGCGTTCCCACCGGGAACCATTGCCCGGCGAGCGGCTTTCTATATGGGTCTGGCGCGCCTCCTTCCCGGCGCCGGGACGTCATTTGCATTTTTAATGGCGGCATCACCGTGAACAAAACCCTCCGGCCTGTCGAGAGTGCCCATGGCACTTTTCATATCACCGATGTCTATCCGTCGGTTGATGGCGGCCGCTTTCCGGTCAAGCGCATTGTGGGCGAACCTGTCGAGGTGTGGGCCGACATCTACCGTGCCGGACATGACGTGATATCGGCGGCATTGGTGTGGCGGCGCGAGGGCGACAGCGAATGGCAGGTCGCGCCGATGACGGCGCACAGCGATGACCGCTGGGGCGGCGCTTTCGTGCCCGACCGGCCCGGCCGCTACGCCTTCGCGATCGAGGCCTGGACCGATGAATTCGCCAGCTGGCGGCATCGCTTCGAGCAGAAGCCGCGCGACGGCAGCGATCACACGCTGGACGCGCTCGAGGGCGCGGGCATGCTGACCCAGGCGCAGGCCGGCAGCCCGGCGGCGGCGGCCGTCATCATCAGGCAGTGCGAAATCTTTCTGCAGACCGGCGAACCAGGTGCGCTGCTCGCGCCCGAATTGCGGGAGGCGATGGCCGGCAGCCAGTTTCGCCGCGATCTGATGCGATCGCAGCTCTACGCGCTGACCGCGGACCGCCCGCGGGCGCGCAGCGGCGCATGGTACCAGATGTTTCCGCGCAGCCAGGGCAAGACACCGGGCATGCATGCAACCTTCAACGACTGCATCGCGCGGCTTCCCGACATCGCCGCGATGGGCTTTGACGTCGTCCTGCTCGCGCCGATCCACCCGATCGGCCGGCAGCACCGCAAGGGCCGCAACAATGCCACGACCGCGCAGGCGGGCGATCCCGGCAGCCCCTATGCGATCGGCGCAGCCGAGGGCGGCCACGACGCCGTGCATCCGGAACTCGGCACGCTCGACGACTTCCGCGCCTTCGTGGCGGCAAGCCAGGCGCATGGCCTCGAGGTCGCGCTCGATTTCGCCGTGCAGTGCTCCCCCGATCATCCCTGGCTGACCGAGCACCCAGAGTGGTTCAAGCGGCGCCCGGACGGATCGATGCGCACCGCCGAGCATCCCCCGCAGCGCTGGGAGGATGTCGTCAACCCGGATTTCGGATCCGAAGACGCCGGCGCCCTGTGGCGCGCGCTGCGCGACGTCGTGCTGTTCTGGGTCGAACAGGGCGTCAGGATCTTCCGGGTCGACAATCCGCACACCAAGCCGCTGGCGTTCTGGGAGTGGCTGATCCGCGAGGTGCGGGAGCGCGACGCGGACGTGCTGTTCCTTGCGGAAGCCTTCGCGCGCCCGAAACTGATGAAGGGCCTCGCCAAACTCGGCTTCACACAGTCCTACAGCTATTTCACCTGGCGGACGCAGCGCTTCGAGCTCGAACAATATCTCGGCGAGTTGGCCTCCTATCCCGAGCGTGACTTCTTTCGGCCGAATTTCTTCGTCAACACACCGGACGTCCTGCCCTTCCACCTGCAAAGCGGCGAATCCTGGATGTTCAAGTCGCGTCTCGCGCTCGCCGCGACGCTTTCAAGCAGCTATGGCATCTACAGCGGCTTCGAATTGCTCGAACACACGCCGGTCCCCGGCCGCGAGGAATATCTCAACTCCGAGAAGTACGAGATCAGGGTACGCAACTGGGAGCAGCCGGGGAACATCAAGCCCTATATCGCGGCTCTCAACCGGATCAGACGCGGCAATCCGGCCCTGCAACAATTCGCCAATTTGCGCTTTATCAGTGTCGATGACGGCGGCGTGATCGGCTTCATCAAGGAGGCGGTCGATCAGGGCAATGTGATCGCGGCCGCGATTGCATTGTCAGCCGAGCTGCGTGAGGTCTGGCTGCCGCTCGGCGACGTCATGGTCGGCCGTGGCGATGCCCGCCGCCCCGTCTCGGCAGTGGAAGACCTTGTCACCGGAGAGCGCCACGCGCTCGAATGGGGAGGCATCCGTCTACGTATAGATCCTGCGCGCGATCCCGCGTTGCTGCTGCGCTGTGTCGCCTGAAGGAGCCGTCATGAACGTATTCTCCTCCGTCAATACCCAGGAGAAGGTCGCAACCGATACTGCGGACCAGCTGTGGTACAAGGACGCGATCATTTACCAGCTGCATGTCAAGGCATTTGCCGACAGCAACAATGACGGCATCGGCGACTTCGCGGGGCTGACGGAGAAACTCGGCTATCTGCAGGAGCTCGGCGTCACCGCGCTGTGGCTGTTGCCGTTCTATCCCTCGCCCGGCCGCGACGACGGCTACGACATCGGCGACTATGGCGACATCAATCCCGATTTCGGGACGATGAAGGACTTCAAGCGCTTTATCCAGGAGGCCAAGAAGCGCGGCCTGCGCGTCATCACCGAGCTCGTCGTCAACCACACCTCGGACCAGCATGCGTGGTTCAAGCGCGCGCGCCGCAGCCCGCCCAATTCGAGCGCGCGCAGCTGGTACGTCTGGAGCGACACGGACCAGAAATACCTCGATACAAGGATCATCTTTACCGATACGGAGAAGTCGAACTGGACCTGGGATCCGGAGGCCGGCCAGTTCTACTGGCACCGCTTCTTCTCGCACCAGCCGGACCTGAATTTCGACAATCCGCGCGTGGTGCGCGCCATCGTGCAGGTGATGAAGCGCTGGCTCGACACCGGCGTCGACGGCTTCCGGCTCGACGCCATTCCCTATCTGTGCGAGCGCGACGGCACCAACAACGAGAACCTGCCGGAGACGCATGCCATCATCAAGCAGCTGCGCCAGGAGCTCGATGCCTATGCCAAGGGCAAGATCCTGCTGGCCGAAGCCAATCAATGGCCGGAGGACGTGCAGGAATATTTCGGCCATGGCGACGAATGCCACATGGCCTATCACTTCCCGCTGATGCCGCGCATCTACATGGCGATCGCCCAGGAAGACCGCTTTCCGATCACCGACATCCTGCGGCAGACGCCCGACATTCCCGCCGCTGCGCAGTGGGCGCTGTTCCTGCGCAATCACGACGAGCTGACGCTGGAAATGGTCACCGACGTCGAGCGCGACTATCTATGGTCGACCTACGCCAACGATCCACGCGCCCGCATCAATGTCGGCATCCGCCGCCGCCTTGCGCCGCTGATGGACAACGACCGGCGCAAGATCGAGCTGATGAACTCGCTGCTGCTGTCGTTCCCGGGCACGCCGATCATCTATTACGGCGACGAGATCGGCATGGGCGACAACATCTATCTCGGCGACCGCAACGGCGTGCGGACGCCGATGCAGTGGTCGCCGGACCGCAACGGCGGCTTCTCGCGCGCCGACCCGGCGCGGCTCTACGCGCCGATGATCATGGACCCGGTCTACGGCTATGAATCCGTCAATGTCGAGGCGCAGTCGCGCAGCCTGTCGTCGCTGCTGTCGGCGACCAAGCGGCTGATCGCGGTACGCAAGTCGACGCTCGCCTTCGGGCGCGGCACCATGACCTTCATCCGCCCGGAGAACCGCTCGGTGCTGGCCTATGTGCGCCAGTACCAGGGCGAAGCGATCCTGTGCGTCGCCAATCTGTCGCGGTCGGCGCAGGCCACCGAGCTCGACCTCTCCGCCTTCAAGGACCGCATTCCGCTGGAGATGCTCGGGCGCACGCGCTTTCCCGCGATCGGCGAGCTGCCCTACATGATCACGCTCGCGCCGTACGGCTTCTACTGGTTCCAGCTGCAAGAGCGCGACAAGTCCGAGCCGGTGACGCCGCGCGCGGTGCCGGAATTCGAGACGCTGGTGGTGCCGCTGAATTCGACCTGGATGTCACTGGCGCGCACCCGCGGCGTGTTCGAGCACGACGTGCTGCCCGGCCATCTCGCCCGCACGCGCTGGTATCCGGAACGATCCGCGAGCGCGATCCAGCCGATGCTGGTCGCCGCGATCCCGTTCTGCGACATCGGCGACAACCGGCCGTGGCTCGCCTTCTTCGAGACCACGCAGCGCGGCACCACCAGCCGCTATGTGCTGCCGATGCAGATCGAGTGGGTGCGCTTCGACCGCGAGCGCTACAATCCGCGCGCATTCGCCGCCGTGCGCCAGGGTGCGCGCGAAGGCACCTTGCTCGATGTCGCCACCGACCAGATCTTCACCGGCCTGTTCCTGCGCAACTTGCGGGAAAACCTCACGGTCGACGAAGGTGAGCAAGGCCTCAAGCTCGAATTCCGGCCGACCAGCCGCTTCTCCGACCGGCCGGTGCGGCAGCCCGAGCGCATCCGGGTCTTCGAGAACGACCAGCCGCATTCGACCGCGCTGGTCGACAACGAATATGTCACCAAGATCTACCGCAAGCTCGAGGTTGGCATCAATCCGGAGATCGAGATGGGCCGCTTCCTCACCGAGGTGGTCAACTTTCCGAACACCCCCGCCTTGCTCGGCACCGCCGAGCTGATCGAGGGCGACAAGCGCAGCGCCATCGCCGTCCTGCATGCGATGGTCGTCAACCAGGGCGACCTCTGGACCATCGCAGGCGCACACCTCGACCGCCTGGTCGAACGGCAGCGCCTGCTGACAGTGAGCGAGCACCCCGTGGAGAACGGCGACCAGGCCACCTATCTGCGCCACATGTCGCATAGCGGAAAGCGGCTCGCCGAGCTGCATCTGGCGCTCGCCAGCAACCGCGACCTGCCGGACTTCGCGCCCGAGCCGACCAAGCCCGACGACCTGCAGCGCTGGGCCGACGAGATCATGGCGCGGGCCGAGCGCGTGTTCGATACGCTGAAGCAGCGGCGCGGCTCCCTGAAGGAGGCCGACCGGCTGCTGGCCGATCAGTTGCAGGCCCAGCATGACACGCTGCCGGAGCGGCTCAAGGCACTGCTGCCGCGAGAAACCGACGGCTTCAACATCCGCCATCACGGCGACCTGCATCTCGGTCAGTTGCTGGTGGTCAAGGACGACGTCTTCATCATCGATTTCGACGGCGGACCGGGCCGCACCATCGCCGAGCGGCGGCGCAAGGCATCGCCGGCGCGCGACGTCGCCGGCCTGATCCGTTCGATCGACTATGCGGCGACCGCCGCGCTGGAACGGACGCTCAAGGTCTCCCCCGATGAGAGCGGCCGGTTGAGCCTCGCCTTGGCCGAATGGCGCGACCAGGCTGCGGATACCCTGCTGGCGGCCTATCGCGAGACGGTGGCCGGCCAGCGGCTGTGGCCCGCCGACGCCAAGACGGCCGATCGCCTGCTCAATTTTTTCCTGCTTGAGAAAGCCTTCTATGAGATCGAGTATGAGCTGGCCAACCGGCCGGATTGGCTGCGGGTGCCGCTCACCGGCCTGCTGAGGATCCTGGCGCAACAGCCGCATGAGGTTGCATGAGCAAACTGCCCGCCGAGGCCTATGCCATCATCGAGGGCCGCCACTCCGACCCCTTCCACTATCTCGGGCTTCACCCCGAGGGGGATCGCAACGTCGTGCGCGCCTTCCTGCCCGATGCCAGCAATGTCGAGGCGATCGGCGAGCATGGCGAGACCGCACAGCTGGCGCGGATCCATGACGCCGGCCTGTTCGCAGGCCCCCTGCCGAACGGCTCGACGCGCTACCAGCTCCGCGCCCGCTTCGGTGACAACGTCGTCGAGCTGGAGGATGCCTACCGCTTTCCGCCGATCCTGAGCGATTTCGATCTCTATCTGCTCGGCGAAGGCACCCATCAGCGCGTCTACGACACGCTCGGCGCCCATCCGATGACGCTCGACGGCGTCGACGGCATCGGCTTCGTGGTGCTGGCGCCGAATGCGCGCCGGGTCAGCGTGGTCGGCGACTTCAACTTCTGGGATGGCCGCCGCCACCCGATGCGGGTGCGCGGTGCAGGATACTGGGAGCTGTTCATCCCGCGCGCGCGGGTCGGCGATCACTACAAGTTCGAGATCATCGGGCGCAACGGCCAGCATCTGCCGCTGAAGTCCGATCCCCTGGCGTTCGCCGCCGAGGTGCGCCCGAAGACCGCCTCGATCGTGATCGACGAGCGCAGGATCCCGCATCCGCGCCCGGCGCCGGATCGCGTCAACGCGCTGAGCTCGCCGATGTCGATCTACGAGGTCCATCTCGGATCGTGGCGGCGCAAGGGTCGCAACGAGTGGCTGACCTATCGCGAGATGGCGGAGCAGCTGCCGGCCTATGCCAGCGACATGGGCTTTACCCATGTCGAATTCCTGCCGATATCAGAGCATCCGTTCGACGGCTCCTGGGGCTACCAGCCGACGGGCATGTTTGCGCCAACCAGCCGCTTCGGCTCGCCGGACGATTTTGCCGCGCTGATCGACGCCTGCCACGGCGCAGGGCTCGCCGTGCTGCTCGACTGGGTGCCCGGGCATTTCCCCGACGATCCGCACGGGCTCGGCAATTTCGACGGCACCGCGCTCTACGAGCACGCCAATCCGCTGCAGGGCCGTCACCTCGATTGGGGTACGCTGATCTACAATTACGGGCGCACCGAGATCACCAACTTCCTGGTGTCGAATGCGCTGTTCTGGCTTGATCGCTATGGCATCGACGGGCTGCGCGTCGATGCCGTCGCCTCGATGCTCTATCTCGACTACAGCCGTCCCGCCGGCGGCTGGATCCCGAACAAATATGGCGGCCGGGAAAACATCGAGGCGATCGACTTCCTGCGCCGCTTCAACACCGAATTGTTCGCGCATTTTCCGCAGGCGACGACGGCGGCGGAGGAATCCACCGCATGGCCGCAGGTGTCGCGTCCCGTCGAATATGGCGGGCTCGGCTTCGGCTACAAGTGGAACATGGGCTGGATGCACGACACGCTGAAATATATCGGCAAGGACCCGATCCACCGCAAATACCATCACGGCGACATCCTGTTCGGCCTGCACTACGCCTTCTCGGAGAACTTCATCCTGCCGCTGTCCCACGACGAGGTCGTGCACGGCAAGCGCTCGATCCTCGGCCGCATGCCCGGCGACGACTGGCAGCGCTTTGCCAATCTGCGCGCCTATTACAGCTTCATGTTCGGCCACCCCGGCAAGAAGCTGATGTTCATGGGCTGCGAGTTCGGCCAGGAACGCGAGT
Organism: Bradyrhizobium pachyrhizi; assembly: GCF_001189245.1. Lineage (GTDB taxonomy): Bacteria > Pseudomonadota > Alphaproteobacteria > Rhizobiales > Xanthobacteraceae > Bradyrhizobium > Bradyrhizobium pachyrhizi. The sequence goes on from NZ_LFIQ01000035.1 coordinate 71,374, forward strand.
GGAATCACGACTATTCGATCGATTGGCATCTGCTGCAACAACCGAAGCACAGCGGCATCCAGAACCTGGTCCGCGACCTCAACCGGCTCTATCGCGCGCTGCCGGCGCTGCACGAGCTCGACTGCGACCAGGCCGGCTTCGAGTGGGTCATCACCGACGATGCCAACAACAATGTGTTCGCCTGGATCCGCAAGGGCAATGATGCGCGCGCACGCTGCCTCGTGATCGCGAACTTCTCACCCAGCGTCTACCGCGACTATCGCGTCCGGGTGCCCTTCGCGGGCAAGTGGCACGAGGTGTTCAACTCGGATTCCGCACATTACGGCGGCACCAATGTCGGCAATGTCGGCGAGGTGCGCGCATCGGAGGACGCCACGCCCGAACTGAGCCTGACCATTCCGCCGCTGGCTGCGATCTTCCTCGTACCGGAAAGCTGATTGATGCGACTGACCGGGGGTACGTCCGCACGGCTCGGTGCAAGCTGGGACGGCAGAGGCACCAATTTTGCGCTGTTCTCAGCGAATGCGGAGAAGGTGGAGCTGTGCCTGTTCGACGGCCAGGGCCGCCGCGAGCTCGAGCGGATCGAGATGCCGGAGCGCACCGAGGACGTCTGGCACTGCTATCTCAACGACGTCTCGCCGGGCCAGCTCTACGGCTATCGCGTCTACGGGCCCTACGCGCCGGAGCGCGGCCATCGCTTCAACGCCAACAAGCTGCTGCTCGATCCCTACGCCAAGCGGCTCGCCGGCCGGCTGGTATGGAGCGATGCGCATTTCGCCTACCGCACCGGCAGCGCGCGCGAGGACCTCTCGTTCGACCGGCGCGACAATGCCCGCGGCATGCCGAAGGCGGTCGTGGTCGACGAGACCTTCAACTGGGGCCGCCGCGAGATCCGGCCGCACATTCCCTGGGAAGACACCATCATCTATGAGGCTCACGTCAAGGGCCTGACGCAGAAGCGCGAGGACGTGCCGCCGAACCTGCGCGGCACTTATGGCGGATTGTCGTCGCCGGCGATGATCGCCCACCTCAAGCGGCTCGGCGTCACCACGATCGAGCTGTTGCCGATCCACGGCCTGATTGATGACCGTATCCTGGTCGAGAAGAAACTGGCGAACTACTGGGGCTACAACACCATCGCCTTCTTCGCGCCGGAGGCGCGTTACGCCCAGGACAATGCGCTCGACTCGTTCCGCACCACGGTGGCGCGGCTGCACGATGCCGGCATCGAGGTGCTGCTCGACGTCGTCTACAACCACACCGCCGAGGGTAACCATATGGGCCCGACGCTGTGCTTCCGCGGCATCGACAATGCCTCGTATTACTGGCTGAACCGCGAGAACCCGCGCTTCTACGACGACTTCACCGGCTGCGGCAGCTCGGTCAACCTCACCCATCCGCGCGTGCTGCAGATGGTGATGGATTCGCTGCGCTACTGGGTCGAGGTCTGCCATGTCGACGGCTTCCGCTTCGATCTGGCTACCACGCTGGCGCGCGGGCCGAACGGATTCGATCGCAACCACCCCTTCCTCACCGCGATCCGCCAGGACCCGGTGCTGGCAACCGCCAAGATGGTCGCCGAGCCCTGGGACCTCGGTCTCGGCGGCTACCAGGTCGGTGCGTTTCCATCGCAATGGTCGGAATGGAATGATCGCTATCGCAGCGCGATGCGGCGCTACTGGAGCGGCGAAGGCAGCCTGATCGGCGACATCTCGGGCCGCATGACCGCGTCGTCGGATTTGTTTCACCACGACAACCGCGCGACCCGCGCCAGCGTCAACCACATCACGGTACATGACGGCTTCACGCTCGCCGATCTCTTCAGCTACAACGAGAAGCACAACGAGGCCAATGGCGAGGACAATCGCGACGGCTCCAACGACAATCACAGCAACAATTGCGGCCATGAAGGCCCGATCGACGATCCCGCCATCATCGCGCTGCGCCGCCAGCTCAGGAAGAATGCGCTGGCCTGCCTGCTGCTGGCACAGGGCACGCCCTTGATCCTCGCCGGCGACGAGGTCGCCAACACGCAAGGTGGCAACAACAATGCCTATTGCCAGGACAACGAGACCGGCTGGATCGGCTGGGAGAACCTCGACACCGACGACGACGCCATCGATTTCATCGGCCACCTCACTGCGCTGCGCCAGCGCTTCGGCCAGATCCGCTGCCAACGCTGGCTCGACGGCCGCCGCACCGACGGCAGCTACGGCGTGCTCTGGCTGACGCCGGCAGCGGAGGAGATGAAGGAATCCGACTGGAAATTCCCGGAGAGCCGATTCCTCGCCTATGTGCTGGGGCCGATGGAACCAGGACAGGCGCCGATCTTTATCGTGCTCAATGCCGCACCGCAGGAGATCGTGTTCAGGATGCCGAGGATGGCGGAATACAAGAGCTGGCGGCAGGTCTTGAACACGACCAAGGCCGAACAAACGGCTGAGCAGTTCGCATCCGGCGCCGATACCAGGGCACCGCCGCGCTCGGTGCTGGCATTTGCAGGCTCCACATGAATAGACAACATTTCGGCGCCGAGCTGACACCTGACGGCACGCGCTTCCGGCTCTGGGCGCCGGCGGCCAAGCGCGTCGACCTCCTGCTCGACAAACCGCATCGGCTTACGCGCGATGCCGCCGGCTGGTATATCGCCGAGATCCCGGGCGCGGGCGCCGGCACGCGTTACAAATTCCGCATCGATGACGAAGTCGATGTGCCGGATCCCGCCTCCGCATTCCAGCCGGACGACGTGTTCGGCCCGAGCGAGGTGATCGACCACGCCGCCTTCAAGTGGCGCGCGACGGACTGGCGCGGCCGTCCCTGGCATGAGGCCGTCGTCCTCGAGGCCCATGTCGGCACCTTCACACGAGAGGGCACCTATCGCGCCATGATCGACAAGCTCGATCATCTCGTCGCGACCGGCATCACCGCGCTCGAGCTGATGCCGCTGGCGGATTTCGCCGGAGGGCGCAACTGGGGTTATGACGGCGTGCTGTGGTACGCACCCGACAGCGCCTACGGCCGTCCCGAGGACCTCAAGACCCTGATCGACGAAGCGCATCTGCGCGGGCTGATGGTGATGCTCGACGTGGTCTATAACCATTTCGGGCCCGAGGGAAATTATCTCGGCCGCTATGCGCCGTCCTTTTTCAGTAACGCGCACACCCCGTGGGGCAGCGCGATCGACTATCGCGTGCCCGAGGTGCGCGCGTTTGCGATCGGCAGCGTGGTGAGCTGGCTGCGCGACTATCGCTTCGACGGCCTGCGGTTCGATGCGGTCAATACCATCGTCGAAGCCGGCGAAGTCTCCGTGCTCCATGACTTCAGCAACGCCGCCGGCAAGCTCGCCACCGAGACCGGCCGCTACATCAACCTCGTGCTCGAGAACGGCGACAACATTGCAAGCCTGCTCGATGCCGCCGAGGATCCGCCGCACGGCAAATTCCGCGGCCAGTGGAACGACGACTATCATCACGCCTGGCACGTGCTGCTGACCGGCGAGACCCAGGGCTATTATGGCGACTACCGGGCGCCGAAGCAGGACCTCGCACGCGCGCTGTCGTCCGGCTACATCTACCAGGGCGAAGTCTCGGAGTTCTGGGGCGGCAAGGCCCGCGGCGAGCCGAGCGGCATGCTGTCGCCGACCTGCTTCATCAACTTCCTGCAGAACCACGACCAGATCGGCAACCGGCCGCTCGGCGATCGTCTCGTCAGCATTGCCAGGCCGGAGGCGGTCGCGGCGGCGCTGGCGGTAACGCTGATCGCGCCGACCACGCCGATGCTGTTCATGGGCGAGGAATGGGGCGCGACGACGCCCTTCCCGTTCTTCTGCGATTTCAAGGGCGATCTAGCCAATGCCGTCCGCGCCGGACGGCGCAAGGAGTTCGCCTGGGCCTATGCCAAATATGGCGACGACATTCCCGACCCGCTTGCCGACGAAACCGTGCGGTCGGCCGTGCTCGACTGGGCGGCGATCGGCCATGATCCGGCGCGCGCGCGGCTTGCGCTGGTGCGCGACCTGCTCGCCGTGCGCCGGCAGGAGATCGTTCCCCGGCTCAGAGGGTGCCGCTTCGGCGACGCCATCGTGGCGGGCGACCTGCTGACGGCGCATTGGCAGATGGGCGACGGCGGCACGCTGCGGCTGACAGCCAATTTGTCCGATCGTGACATCCCCGATGGACCGGAGCCGAAGGGAACTGCGATCTGGGGCGGCGCGTTGTCGAGCGACCTCCCCGGCTGGGCGGTGCGCTGGCACATCGGATAGCACAATGCCTCCGGCGATCCCGATCGCGACATACCGACTGCAACTCACTGCCGATTTCGACTTCGATGCCGCCGCCGGCGTGACGCCCTATCTGAAGGCGCTCGGCATCAGCCATGTCTATGCGTCGCCCTTCATGAAGGCGCGCAAGGGCTCGACCCACGGCTATGACGTCGTCGATCACACCAAATTCAATCCGGAGCTCGGCGGCGAGGAGGGCTTTGCGCGGCTGAGCGATGCATTGAAGCGCCATGATCTCGGCCTGATCCTGGATTTCGTGCCGAACCATGTCGGCGTTCACTTCGCCGACAATCCGTGGTGGCTCGATGTGCTGGAATGGGGACCGGTGTCGCCGCACGCGATCTCCTTCGACATCGATTGGGACCAGCTGCCCTATCGTGCGCGCGGCGGCGTGCTGTTGCCGATCCTCGGCTCGTCCTATGGCCAGGCGCTGGAGCGCGGCGACATCGAGCTGCGCTATGACGCGAACGAGGGAAGCTTCTCGGCCTGGTATTTCGAGCACCGCCTGCCGATCGCGCCGGAGCGCTATGGCGAGGTGCTGCGCACCGTCGTCCGCGAGGCCGCCGCCGAAGACAGCCCGACCGGACGCGCGATGCTCGAGCTCGCCGCGCAATACCGGGGGCTGCGTCACCCCAACCGCGCCGAAGCGCCGGCGCTGAAGGCGGCGATCAAGGCGATCGAGGGCGGTGCCGACATCATCGCACGCGGCCTCGATGCCTATCGCGCCGGTGAGGACCGCCCGACCCAGACGCTGGCACTGCATCATTTGCTGGAACGCCAGCACTACAAGCTCGGCCACTGGCGGCTGGCGTCCAGCGACATCAACTATCGCCGCTTCTTCGACGTCAACACGCTGGCCGGCCTCCGGGTCGAGGACGCTGCTACCTTCGAGGCGAGCCATAGCCTCGTCAAGCGGCTGATCGCGGAAGACCGGCTGCAGGGCCTGCGGCTCGACCATATCGACGGCCTGCGCGATCCCGCGCAGTATTTCCAGCGGCTGCGCCGTCTGGTCCGCTCCGCGCAGGGCACGAAGGCCAGGCCGTTCTACATGGTGATCGAGAAGATCCTCGGCGAGGACGAGAAGCTGCTGAAATTCAGCGGCGTTCACGGCACCACCGGCTATGAATGGATGAACACGATCAGCCAGGCACTGGTCGACGGTCGCGGCCTCGATCCGCTCAACGAGATCTGGCGCCAGATCAGCAACCAGTCGCCGAACCTGACGCCGGTGTTGCGCGAGGCCAAGCAGCGCGTGCTGGAGACGCTGCTCACCAGCGAATTCACGGTGCTGACGCGGCTGCTCGCGCGCATTGCCAGCGGACACTACTCGACCCGCGACTTCTCCGGCGACAGTCTGCGGCAGGCTCTCGAGCTCTACGTGCTGCACTTTCCGGTCTATCGAACCTATCTCACCGCCTCGGGACCAGCCGCGCATGACCGCACGCTGATCAGCGAGACCATCAAGCGCGCCCGCGCCGACTGGTTCGCCGCCGACGAAGGCATCTTCGATTTCCTGCGCGATGCCTTAACCATGGACCTATTGCAGCCCGGCCGGCCGCCGCATGGCGCACCGAGGGTCCGGCGCTTCGCGCTGAAGGTGCAGCAATTCACCGGGCCGATGATGGCGAAGTCGCTGGAGGATACCACCTTCTATCGCTATCACCGGCTGCTGGCGCTCAATGAGGTCGGCGGCGATCCGGCGGCGAGCGCGATCGCGCCCGAGACCTTCCACGCCATGATGCAGGCCCGCGCCCGCGAATGGCCGCACGGCATGACGGCGACCGCGACCCACGACACCAAGCGCGGCGAGGACGCCCGCGCCCGCATCATGGCGCTTGCGGAAATCCCTGGCGAATGGACCAGCGCGGTGGCGCGCTGGAAAGTGATGAATGCGCCGCATCTGGTGCTCGACGGCGAGATGCGCGCGCCATCGGCGACGTTCGAATACATGCTGTATCAGGCCCTGCTCGGTGCCTGGGATCCCGATGATGCGTCGCTCGCCGCCCGCATCCAGGCGTACGCGCTGAAGGCGGCGCGCGAGGGTAAGCAGGAAACCAGCTGGCTCAATCCGCACGAGCCTTACGAGGCGGGCGTGAAAGCCTTCATCGAGCGGATCCTCGATCGCAAGGCCTCACCCGAATTTCTCCAAGCGCTGGACACGCTCGCGCAACGGACCGCGTTGATCGGCGCGCTGAATTCGCTCAGCCAGATCACGCTGAAGGCAACCATGCCGGGCGTGCCGGATTTCTACCAGGGCACCGAAAGCTGGGATCTTTCGCTGGTCGATCCGGACAACCGCCGCCCGGTCGACTTTACCGAACGGGCAGGAATGCTCGCCGCACTGGAGATGCCGGATTGGGATGCGCTGGCGCAAAACTGGCGCGACGGCCGTCTCAAATTCGCATGGACGCGGCATCTGCTACGGCTCCGCAGCGAGATGGCCGATGTGTTCACCAGCGGCGACTACGTGCCGCTCGCCGTCAGCGGCCCGCACCGCGATCACGTCATTGCCTTCGCGCGACGCCATGGCCGCGAGGCGGCCATCGTTGCGGTGGCAAGATCATTCGCCCCGTTCACGCAGGGCGGCCGCAGCTGGCCGCGCCCCGGAGCTTTTGAGGGTGAAATCGACGCAGCTGGATATGCGCTCAGGGATGGCGCAACCAGGATTCAGCTCCCGGAACTGTTCGGCAATCTGCCGGTTGCCGTGCTCAAGACAAGGGTCGCGGGGACGAAACGCACCGCCAAGCAGGCGCGCTCGCACGCCTGACGTCCTGCGTCAGCGCTTGGTCAGCAGCAATTGCCCGCGCTTGCGGATCGCCGCCTGCGCGACCTCGGCGAACCGTTGCAGCAGCCACGGCAGCGTCACCTCGACCCGCACATGGGCATCCTCGACATCGACATGCCCGGCCGCGACCTGCCCCAGCGCCCGGACGCGAAAGCTCATCCGGTTGTCGTCCCAGCGCTCCTCCTCGACGCTCATGACCGGCAGGTTCGCCGTCGCGCGCGACAGGCCCGTTTTCAAGCGGCGCATCGCCTCGTCGCGGCCGAGGCTATGGGGTATCGAAACGATCAGCGGCGCCGACATTGCGATGCACTCCTCCGTGGATTTCGTTGATGTAGTTCTGTTCCAAGGCAAACGGAAGAACCACACAGGTTTATCGCACCGCCAGCTCCGGAACCTTCACAGTTACGGGTTGTTTTCCTTCCCGAAGGGCAGAAACGAGACGGGCCCGCGGGGCTGAGGAGACGCTAGATGTCAATTGGAACGATCATTCTCATCATCCTGGTCATTGCGCTGCTTGGCGGCTTCAGCGGCATCGGCGGCGGACCGTTTTACGGCACCGGCTATTACGGCGGCGGCGGGCTCGGCCTGGTCATCGTGATCCTGCTGATCCTGCTGCTGATGGGACGATTGTAGCGCGCGGCGCCACTGCGCCCGATGATCCCCATCAATGACTGTCATCACCCGCGCAAGCGGGTGATCCAGTATTCCAGAGACGCTTGCGATTGAACCGATAAGCCGCGGCGTACTGGATACCCCGCTTCCGCGGGGTATGACGAACCAAGCCAGCGGCGCGCTTGCCCAACAGTTTCTACTGCGCGCCGAGCGTCTTCATCGCCGACTTGATCGACGACGCCGCGTCCTCGTAGCCATCCCAGGCCTTCGTCTTCGCGAGCAAGGCCGGCACAGTGCGCAGCGTGAATTTCTTCGGATCGAGATCACCGCGCAGCTGCGACCAGGTCAGCGGCATCGACACCGTCGCCCCCGGACGCGCCCGCGGCGACAACACCGCGACTGCCGTCGACATCCTGTCGTTGCGCAAATAGTCGAGGAAGATCTTTCCCGTGCGCTTGGCCTTGGACATGTTGATCAGATAGCGCTCGGGATCGTCCTGCGCCATCCACTGGCAGATCGCCTGCGCGAACGCCTTGGCCTCCTTCCACGTCACCTTGTCCCTGCTGCCTGCGAGCAGCGGCGTGACGACGTGCAGACCCTTGCCGCCGGTGGTCTTGCAGAAGCTTTCGAGGCCGACCGCGGTCAGCCGTTGCCGCATATCCTTGGCGGCGTCGATCACGTCGGTGAACGCGACATCGGGCGCGGGATCGAGATCGAACACCAGCCGGCCCGGCGTGTCATAGGCATCCGGCGCGCAATTCCAGGGATGCAGTTCGAGGCCGCCGAGCTGCGCGACCGCCGCCAGGCCCTCGATCTGGTCGATCTGCAAATAGGGTTTGCGGTCGCCCGAGACCTTCGCAAGCTTGAGCAATTTTGATGTGCCGGCCATCGCATGGCGCTGGAAGAAGGTCTCGCCCTTGATGCCGTCGGGCGCACGCACGATCGAGCACGGCCGGCCCTTGAGATAGGAAATCATCCATTCGCCAACCGCCTCGAAATAGTTCGCGAGGTCGAGCTTGGTCACCGGCTCGCCATCGCCCGCATCAGGCCACAGCGCCTTGTCCGGGTGCGAGATGACGACACCCATCACCTCGCTGGACGCCTTCCCGGCGCCCTTCTTCGCCACGCCCTTGGCCATCGGCTTCACCACTTTGGTTACAACCGGCCGCTCGGCCTCGACCTCGTGCGCCGGCTTGTCCTGGCGCAGGCCCTTGAAGGCGGCCTGGCGGATATTGCCGGCGTCGGTCCAGCCGGCGAACTCGATCTCGGCGACCAGCTCCGGCTTGAGCCAGTGCACGTCGCGGGTCTTCTTCGGCGCGTCCTTGCCGCCGAACGGGCTCTTGTCCGCCTCCGCCGCCTTCAGCGCCGGCATGATGCGGCGGACCGTGTCCTGGCCGAAGCCGGTGCCGACGATGCCGACAAAAGCCAGATGATCGCCGCGATAGACGCCCGCCATCAGCGAGCGGAATTTGCCATTGGTGGTCTTCCAGCCGCCGAGCACCACCTCATGGCCGGCGCGGATTTTTGCCTTGGTCCAGTCGTCGGAGCGGCCGGAACGATAGGCACCGTCGAGCCGCTTGGAGACGATGCCCTCGAGGCCGAGCTTGCGCGCGGATTCGAGCACCGCCTCGCCGCGCTGCTCGAAATGTTCGACATAGCGGATCAGGAGGTTCTTGCCCTTGCGCGCCGCGAGCAACTGCTTCAGCCGCGTCTTGCGCTCGGCGAGCGGCAGCGGGCGCAGGTCTTCGATGCCGGCGAACAGCAGGTCGAAGGCGTAGAAGATCAGCCGATCCGTCTTGCCGTCGGAGAGCGCAGCCTGCAGCGTCGAAAAATGCGGCGTGCCGTTCTTGTCGAGCGCGACGATCTCGCCATCGATCAGCGCGTCGGGCAGCTTCGAAGCCTCCTTCACGATCGCGGCGAACTTGGCGGTCCAGTCGAGCCCCTTGCGCGTCTTCAGCACGGCCTCGCCGTCTTCGACGCGGAGCTGCACGCGGTAGCCGTCGAACTTGATCTCGTGGCACCAGCCCGTGCCATTGGGTGGAGACTCCACCGCGGCGCAGAGCTGCGGCGCGACGAAATCGGGCATCTCCGATACCTGCTTCGGTTTCGCCTGCCGCGCCACTTTCAGCCGGTCCTTGGGCGCCGGCGCCTTGGTCCTGGCGCGCGCGTCCGCAGCCATGCCGTGGTTGGACTGCCAAACCGCGTCCGCCTTGGCCTTGCCGTTGCCCTTGGCCAGCATGAACGGCTTGGGCGCCCGGCCCTTGCCGGCCGCGATCTGCGCCATCGAGCGTCCGGAAGCGACCGAACGGTCCTCGTCGAGGACCTCCTCGCCGTTGCCGTCAACGGCATATTCGTCGCGGTGCTTGATCAGGAGCCAGTTGGTGCGCTTGCCGCCAAAGCGGTCGCCCTTCATCCGCACCAGTACCCAGCTGCCGTGCAGCTTGTCGCCCTCAAGCGTGAACTTCAGGTCGCCCTTCTTGAAGCCGCGCTCGGGATCGTCCGATTCCCAGGTGCCGCGATCCCACAGTTGCACCGTGCCGCCGCCATACTGGCCTTCGGGAATGGTGCCTTCGAAATCGCCATAGTCGAGCGGATGATCCTCGACCTCCACCGCCAGCCGCTTGTCATGCGGATCGAGCGACGGCCCGCGCGTCACCGCCCAGGACTTGAAGACGCCGTCGAATTCGAGCCGCAGATCGTAATGCAACCGCGTCGCGTCGTGCTTCTGGATGACGAAGCGCCGCTGCTTGCTGGGTGCGACCTTGACGTCGCCTGACGGCTCGCTGGTCTTCTCGAAGTCGCGCTTCTTGCGATAGGTGGACAGGTTTCTCAGCGACACAACAAACCTCGGCAAACCTCGGCGCAAACGACGGCCGCCGCCTCCGTGCGGCCATCAGGAACCAAAACCCACGGTATCCGTTCAAGTTCCAAACTCAAGCTGTTTGGAGGCGATCATGGCCGCTCCTCGCGCCTACTGGAAAGGCACGCTCAAGCTCTCGCTGGTGTCATGTCCGGTGGCGCTCTACCCGGCCTCGACCGCGGTCGAGAAGACCCGCTTCCACATGATCAACCGCGAGACCGGCAACCGGCTGAAGCAGCAGATGGTCGATACCGAGACCGGCGACGTTGTCGAGGGCGACCAGAAGGGCCGCGGCTACGAGGTCAGCAAGGGCAAATATGTCGAGATCGAGAAGGACGAGCTCGAAGCGGTCCAGATCGAGAGCAACCATACCATCGACATCGACAGCTTCGTGCCCGAGGGCGAGATCGACAAGCGCTATCTCGACCACCCCTACTACATCAGGCCCGACGGCAAGGCCGGCGTCGACGCGTTCGCGGTGATCCGCGACGCCATGAAGGATCAGGACCGCGTCGCGCTGGCGCGGATCGTGCTGACCAACCGCGAGCATGTGATCGCGATCGAGCCGCTCGACAAGGGCATGCTCGGCACCACCCTGCGCTACCCCTACGAGCTGCGCGACGCCGACGATTATTTCGACGACATCAAGAGCCCGAAGGTCACGAAAGACATGATCGAGCTCGCCGGCCATATCCTCGACAGCAAGGCCGCGCATTTCGATCCGTCGAAATTCAAGGACGAGTATGAGTCCGCACTGAAGGCCCTGGTCCGCCGCAAGGCCGCCGGCAAGCCGATCAAGGCCGCCGAGCGCGAGGAGAAGCCAAGCAACGTGGTGAGCCTGATGGACGCCCTGCAGCAGAGCCTCAAGGGCGGCAAGAGCGGCGCAAGGCGCTCGCGCTCCACCGCGCGCCGCCCGACCTCGCATCGCCGCGCCGCCAAGAAAACGCACAGGTCAAACGCGCGGCGACGCAAGGCGGGGTGAGGCAAATTTCACTCGTCATGCCCGGGCTTGCCCGGGCATCCATCGACTTGGTCAGAACGACGTGGATGGCCGGGTCAAGCCCGGCCGTTACGAAGCAGGCAGCCTAACCCTACTTCTTCTTCGAGCTCTTCCGCTTCTTGGCTGTCTTGCGCTTCTTCGCCGTCTTCTTGGACGACTTCTTCGGGACCTTCCTGCCCTTGGCGCGCGCCTCGGACAGACCGATCGCGATCGCCTGCTTGCGGCTCTTCACCTTCTTCTTGGAACGGCCGCTGCGCAGCGTGCCGGCCTTGCGTTTCTTCATCGCGCCCTCGACATCGCGCGATGCCTTCCGCGAATATTTCCTTGCCATGGTTTCTCTCCCGGTGAGGGAAAGTAATCCTCGCCGCGAGCAATGGTTCCAGATCGCGGGTTGTGAGCCGTCCGGCGCTTGTGCCTAGTCCGCCGCGCGCAGCCGATAGCCGATGCCGGTCTCGGTCAGCACGAATTGCGGACGCTCCGGGTCGGCCTCGATCTTCTGGCGAAGCTGGCGCACATAGACGCGCAGATATTGCGCGTCGGTCAGTTCGTCCCACAATTCCTTCAAGAGGAAGCGGTGGGTCAGCACCTTGCCGGCATGCTGAACCAGCACGCGCAACAGGTCATATTCCTTCGGCGATAGCTTGATCTCCCTGTCGCCGACCTTGACGATCCGGCGCACCAGGTCGACCGAGAGATCGCCGGAGCGGAACACCGGCCGCTCGCCCTGCACCTGCAACTGGTGCCGCAGCGCCGCGCGCAGCCGCGCCAGCAATTCGTCCATGCCGAACGGCTTGGTCAGGTAGTCGTCGGCGCCGAGGTCGAGCGCCTGCACCTTGCCGGCCTCGTCGCCGCGGCTCGACAGCACCACGATCGGGACGCTCTCGTTGCGGCCGCGGATCATGCGCAGGAGGTCATGGCCCTGGATGTCGGGCAATCCGAGGTCGAGGATGATCAGCGCGGGTCCCTCACCCAGCATCTCCAGCGCCAGCTTGCCGTTGGATGCCTCGAGGATGTCATAGCCCTGCGTACTCAGCCCCATCCGCAGCAGCTTGCGGATCGGCGGCTCGTCGTCGATGACCAGGACCTTGATCGGCGTCGCGTTCATGCAGCAGTGTCCAGCGCGTTGGTGTCGGCGGGGATCGGCAGGCGGATGGTGATGACGGCGCCGCTACGGTCGGCGCGGTTGGCCGCCGCGATCGTGCCGCGCATCGCCTCGACGAAGCCGCGCGAGATCGCAAGCCCAAGGCCGGTGCCGGGACGGACATGATCGCCCTTCTCGGCGCGATAGAATTTGTCGAACACGCTTTCGAGCTCGGCCGCGGGAATCCCGTTGCCTTCGTCGAGGATCTGCAGCGCGATGGTGTCGCGATCGCGCGCGCCGCGGATCGAGATCGTGGTGTCCGACGGGGCGTATTTGGCGGCGTTATCGAGCAGGTTGAACAGCACCTGCTCGAACAGCACGGCGTCGAGCTCCAGCATCGGCAGGTCGGCCGCGAGCTCCAGCGATACCCGGTGATGCACCAGGATCTTGCCCGCCCGGCGCAGCGCGCTGCCGACGATCTCGCCGACATCGTGCCGCGCCGTGTTCGGCACGATCGCGCCGGATTCCAGCTTGGTCATGTCGAGCAGATTGGCGATAAACCGATTCAACCGCTCGGACTCGTCGATCACGGTGGCGAGCAGATCGTGCTTCTGCGCATCGCTCAGGTTGGCGCCGAGGTCGCGCAGCGCCGAGGCCGAGCCGAGCACCGAGGCCAGCGGCGTCTTGAGATCGTGCGAGATCGAGGTCAGGAGCGCGCCGCGCAGCCGGTCGGATTCCACCGTGCGCTTGACGCGATCCATGTCCTCGACCAGCAGCACGCGCTCGATCGCCAGCGCGCCCTGGTCGACCAGCGCATCGAGCAGCCGGCGTTGGTCCGGCGTCAAGAGCGGCCCGGTGCGGTCGTCGTCGATGCCGATCACCCCGATCGGACCGCGGCCGGTGCGCATCGGCAGGAACAGCCGTTTTCCGCCCGGCAGCGTATCCGAGCCGCGGCCGGCCGGGCGATCATTGCCCCAGGCCCAGTTGGCCGCGGCGAGATCGGCCTGGTCGAGCTGATCCTCCGGGGGATAGCCGCTCTTGACGGTCAGCATCCCGTCCTCCGGCAGCAGCAGCACCACGCGCACCTTGAGCATCAGCGCAATCTGGTAGGCGGTCGCCCACAGCACGTCGTCCAGCGTCGCGGTGCCGGCGAGCTTGCGGCTGAAGGCGTAGAGCGACTCGGTGGTGCGGACCCGGCTGATTGCGGTGTCGGCCTGGGTGCGCACCCGCGCCGCGACGTTGGAGACCAGGAGCGCGATCAGCATGAAGAAGAAGAACGCCGCGACATTGGTCGGGTCGGTGATGGTGAAGGTATAGACCGGCGGCAGGAAGAAGAAATTGTAGCACAGCGAGGCCGCGACGCTCGCCAGCAGCGACGGCCCGAGGCCGTAGCGCGCGGCGGCGCCGACCACGGCGGTGAGGAAGACGAGGTCGACATTCTCGATGCCGAAGAACGGCTGGATCAGCTTGGCCGCGCCGAGCCCGAGCGCCGCCAGCAGCAGCGCCATCAGATAGGGCCGCGGATTGAACGGCTCCTGCCGCTGCGCGGTCTGCACCGCCGCCTTGCCGACCGGCAGCTCGTCGCCGGCAATCACGTTGACGCTGATATTGCCGGCGCGGCGCACCAGATCGTGCACCACGGACCCATGCGTCAGCTCGAACCAGCGCGAGCGCGTCGACTTGCCGATGATGATCTGGGTGACGTTGTTGGCCTGGGCGAAATTGATGACGTCGTCTGCAATGCGGCGGCCGACGCCTGGCAGCGTCAGCGCCTCGCCGCCGAGCGATTCCGCGAGCCGCATGGTGTCGGCCAGCCGGTCGCGCTGCTCGTCGGAAAGTTGCAGGCTGCGCCGCGTCTCGATGCTGACCGCGGTCCATTGCGCATGCAGCCGGTCGGCGAGGCGCTTGGTGTAGCGCACGAGGCCGGCCGCGCGCGGATCCTCGCTCAGGCAGACCAGGATGCGCTCGCCGGCGGCCCAGGGTCCGGCAATCGCATTGGCCTGCATATGGTTGAGCAGCTGCTCGTCGACCCGCTCGGCGGTACGGCGCAGCGCCAGCTCGCGCAGCGCGGTGAGATTGCCGGGCGAGAAATAGTGCTCCAGCGCCCGTTCGGCTTGTCTCGGTACATAGACCTTGCCCTCCTTCAGCCGCTGGATCAGATCGTCGGGCGTCAGGTCGATCAGCTCGATGGCATCGGCGCGATCGACCACCGAGTCGGGCACCGTCTCGCGCACCCGCACATGGGTGATCTGCGCGACGACGTCGTTGAGGCTCTCGATGTGCTGGATGTTGATCGCGGTGTAGACGTCGATGCCGTGCGACAGCAGTTCCTCGACGTCGAGGTAGCGCTTGGGATGCCGGCTGCCCGGTGCATTGGTATGGGCAAGCTCGTCGACCAGCGCGAGCTGCGGCCGCCGCGCGATCAATGCGTCGAGGTCCATCTCCTCGAGCGTCTGGTCGCGATAGGTTAGCCGCTTCCGCGGCAGCACCTCGAGGCCCTTCAGCAGCGTCTCGGTCTCGACCCGTCCGTGGGTTTCGACGACGCCGACCACGACGTCGACGCCCGCCTTGAGGCGGGCGTGAGCACTCGAGAGCATCTCGTAGGTTTTGCCGACGCCGGGGGCGGCGCCGATGAAGATCTTCAGCCGTCCCGATCGATCGGTCTCCCGGCGCGCCGCCTCCAGCAGCGCATCCGGCGAGGGTCGTTTGTCAGGGTCGCGCTGATTGGCCATACCGCAATATAGTCATCCTGCGAGGGGCAGCCTACTCCCCTATTTCGGCTTTGCCGCGTCGAGCGCCAGGTTGAGCGCAAGAACGTTAACACGGGGCTCGCCGATCACGCCGGCGAAGCGGCCCTGCGTGTTCTGCGTCACCAGCTCGCGCACCGCGTCCTCGGACATGCTGCGCGCCTTGGCGACCCGCGGCACCTGGAACAGCGCGGCGTCCGGCGAGATGTCCGGATCGAGCCCGCCGCCCGACGTTGTCACAAGATCGACCGGCACGCTGGCGGACGGGTTCTCCGCCTTCAGCTTCTCGACGTCCTCCTTGACCCGGTCGTTCAGCGCCTTGCTGGTCGGGCCGAGGTTGGAGCCGCCGGAGTTGGCCGCGTTGTAGGGCGCCGGCACGGTCTTGGAGGCATCGTTCGGATCGGGCGCGACCGTCGCCGACGGCCGGCCGTGGAAATATTTGTCCTCCTTGAACTCCTGCCCGATCAGGGCGGAGCCGATCACCTTGCCGTCCTGCTCGATCAGGCTGCCTTGCGCCTGCCGCGGGAAGATGACGCCGGCGATCCCGGTGATGGCGAGCGGATAGGCAAGGCCGGTGATCGCGGTCAGCAGGACCAGCACGAGGATGGCGGGGCGGATTTCTCTCAACATGATTGCGGCTCCTTAAGCCAGGCCCAGGGCGGCGACGACGAGGTCGATCGCCTTGATGCCGATGAACGGGATGATGATGCCGCCGAGGCCGTAGATCATCAGGTTGCGGCCGAGCAGCGCGCCGGCACCGACCGCGCGATACTTGACGCCCTTCAACGCCAAGGGAATCAGCGCGATGATGATCAGCGCGTTGAAGATGATCGCCGACAGGATCGCGCTCTGCGGGCTCGCCAGGTGCATGACGTTCAGCACCTGGAGCTGCGGATAGAACGCGAGGAACATCGCGGGGATGATCGCAAAATATTTTGCGACGTCGTTGGCGATCGAGAACGTGGTCAGCGCGCCGCGGGTCATCAGCAGCTGCTTGCCGATCTCGACCACCTCGATCAGCTTGGTCGGGTTGGAATCGAGGTCGACCATGTTGCCGGCCTCGCGGGCGGCCTGCGTGCCGGTGTTCATGGCGACGCCGACATCGGCCTGCGCGAGCGCCGGCGCGTCGTTGGTGCCGTCGCCGCACATCGCGACCAGCTTGCCCTTGGACTGCTCGTCGCGGATCAGCTTGAGCTTGTCCTCGGGGGTTGCCTGCGCCAGGAAGTCGTCGACGCCGGCCTCTGCCGCGATCGCGGCCGCGGTCATCGGGTTGTCGCCGGTGATCATCACGGTGCGGATGCCCATCCGGCGCAGCTCGGCAAAGCGCTCGCGGATGCCGCCCTTGACGATGTCCTTCAGATGCACGACGCCGAGCAGCTTGCCGTCCTTCGCGACGGCCAGCGGCGTGCCGCCGGCCTTGGCGATCTCGTCGGCGATCGACTGGATCTCGCGCGCTTCGGCGCTCATCGTCGCCGCGACCGCGCGGACGGTGTTGCCCGAGGCGACGGTGCGGGGCGAGCCGCCGTCGACATAGGCGAGGATGGCGTCCACCGCGCCCTTGCGGACCGACGAGGAGCCTGCATCGATGCCGCTCATGCGGGTCTGCGCGGTGAACGGCACGAACGTCGCGGCAAGCTCATGCATGTCACGGCCGCGAATGCCGTATTTCTCCTTGGCCAGCACCACGATCGAGCGGCCTTCCGGCGTCTCGTCGGCTAGCGAGGCAAGCTGCGCCGCGTCGGCGAGGTCCTGCTCGGCGACGCCGCGGATCGGACGGAACGCGGTCGCCTGGCGGTTGCCGAGCGTGATGGTGCCGGTCTTGTCCAGCAGCAGCGTGTCGACGTCGCCGGCAGCTTCCACCGCGCGGCCGGACATCGCCAGCACGTTGAAGCGCACCAGGCGGTCCATGCCGGCGATGCCGATCGCCGACAATAGCGCGCCGATCGTGGTCGGGATCAGCGTCACGAACAGCGCCACCAGCACCACGACCGAGATCGAGCCGCCGGCATAGGCCGCATAGCTCGGGATCGTCACCGTGGCGAACACGAAGATGATGGTGAGGCCTGCCAGCAGGATGTTGAGCGCGATCTCGTTCGGCGTCTTCTGCCGCTCGGCGCCCTCCACCAGCTTGATCATGCGGTCGATGAAGGTCGAGCCCTGGGCTGCGGTGATGCGGACGCGGATCCAGTCCGACAGCACCTGGGTGCCGCCGGTGACCGCGGAACGATCGCCGCCGGACTCGCGGATCACGGGCGCGGATTCACCCGTGATCGCGGCTTCATTGACCGACGCCACGCCTTCGATCACCTCGCCGTCGGACGGAATGTTGTCGCCGGCCTCGACCAGCACGACGTCGCCGACCTTCAGCGAGGTGCCGGGCACCATGCGATAGGTCCGGTCGGTGCCGGTGAGCAGCTTGGCCTGGCTCTCGGTGCGGGTCTTCTTCAACGATTCCGCTTGCGCCTTGCCACGGCCTTCGGCGACGGCCTCGGCAAAGTTGGCGAACAGCACCGTGAACCAGAGCCAGAGGATGATCTGGAAGGTGAAGCCGAGATTGGCGCTGCCGGTGACGAGGTCGCGGACGAAGATCACCGTGGTCAACGCGGCCACGACCTCGACCACGAACATCACGGGGTTCTTCGCCATCAGCCGGGGATCGAGCTTGACGAAGGCCGAGCGGATCGCCGGCACCAGGATCTTCGGGTCGAACATGGTCGACGCCGTCACCTGCTTTTGCAGTCTTGTGGTTTCCATGGTTGCACTCCGGACAATTCGATCAGAACAGGGTGTTGGCGTTCATGGCGAGGTGCTCGACGATCGGCCCGAGCGCCAGCGCCGGGAAGAAGGTGAGACCGCCGATGATCAGGATCACGCCGATGACGAGGCCGACGAACAGCCCGCCGGTGGTCGGGAACGTGCCCGCCGAGGCCGGGATCGACTTCTTCTCGACCAGCGAACCCGCGATCGCCATCGCCGGCACGATCATGAAGAAGCGGCCGACGAACATCGCGGAAGCGAGCGTCAGATTGTAGAACAGGGTGTTGCCGGTGAGGCCCGCGAAGGCCGAGCCGTTATTGCCGGTGGCCGAGGTGAACGCGTACAGCACCTCGGTGAAGCCGTGCGGGCCGGAGTTGGCCATCGAGGCCACCGCCGACGGCAGCACCACGCCGACCGCGGTCCAGCCGAGATACATCAGCGGCAGCACCAGGATCGCGAGCATCGCCATCTTGACCTCGCGCGCCTCGATCTTCTTGCCGACATATTCCGGAGTGCGGCCGACCATCAGGCCGGCGACGAAGATCGCAAGCACGACGAACAGCAGCATGCCGTAGAAGCCGGCGCCGACGCCGCCGATGATGACCTCGCCGAGCTGCATGTTGATCAGCGGGATCATGCCGCCGAGCGCGGTGAAGCTGTCATGCATGGCATTGACCGCGCCGCAGGAGGCGGCAGTCGTGACGACGGCGAACAGCGAGGACGCGACGATGCCGAAGCGGAGCTCCTTGCCCTCCATGTTGCCGCCGGTGAGGCCGAGCGCGTGCAGCGCCGAGGTGCCGTTGGCTTCCGCCCAATAGGTCACAGTGACGCCGGCGACGAACAGGATGCCCATCACGGCGAAGATCGCCCAGCCCTGGCGTTCGTTGCCGACCATGCGGCCGAACACGTTGGTCATGGCGGCGCCGAGCGCGAAGATCGAGACCATCTGCACGAGGTTCGACAGCGCGGTCGGATTCTCGAACGGATGCGCGGCGTTGGCGTTGAAGAAGCCGCCGCCATTGGTGCCGAGCATCTTGATCGCGACCTGCGAGGCCACCGGCCCGAGCGCGATGGTCTGCTTGCCGCCCTCCAGCGTGGTGGCGTCGACATAGGCGCCAAGCGTCTGCGGCATGCCCTGCCAGACCAGGAACAGCGCGTAGACGACGCAGATCGGCAGCAGCACGTAGAGCGTGCAGCGCGTGACGTCGACCCAGAAATTGCCGACGGTGCGCATCGACGAGCGGGTGAAGCCGCGGATCAGCGCCATCGCCAGCGCGATGCCGGTCGCCGCCGACAGGAAGTTCTGGTGGGTCAGGCCGACCATCTGGACCAGATAGGACAGCGTGCTCTCGCCGCCGTAGTTCTGCCAGTTGGTGTTGGTGATGAAGGAGATCGCGGTGTTGAAGGAAAGGTCCTCGGCGACCGCCGATTGCCCGGCCGGATTGAACGGCAGCACCGCCTGCAGCCGCATCAGGCCGTAGATGATGGCGAAGCCGCCGACATGGAACAGCAGCATGGCGACCGTATAGGTCAGCCAGTGTTGCTCACGGCGCTCGTCGACGCCGCCGACCCAGTAGATGCCGCGCTCGACCGGGCGCAGCACGGGCGACAGGAAGGTGCGCTCGCCGTTGAACACGCGGGTCATGTACCAGCCGAGCGGTTTGACCAGCGCGGCAACGATCGCGCAGAACAGAATAATTTGAATCCAGCCGATGACGGTCATTGCGTCAAACCTTTCGAATGGGAGCGAAGCGCAGCATCGACGCGAACAAGCCGAGCAACAGCCCGGTTAGCACCGCGTCGGCTAACAGAATTGTGCAAAGCGTTGACATCGCGGGCCGCCTAGAAGCGTTCGGGCCGCAGCAATGCGTAAGTGAGGTAGAACAGCAGGCCGAGCGAGACGAGGCCGGCGAGCGAGTAATCGAAGATCATCGCCGCCTCCCCTATAGCCGTTCGCAGGCGTAGGCGTAGCCGATGCCGGCCGCAAAGAAGCCGACCGCAAGCGCCGCCATGAGAATGTCCATCATGAGAGACTCCTATGCGTCCGAGGAGGCGCGGTGGGCGACCGTATAAGCGCTCCGCGCCGGATGGCCGTGAGGTGCCATCCGGGGCATAGGTTTTCGAGAGGTGGCGAATAAGGACGTTATAGGAATCCTATAAAGGTGGCAGGCGCTCTCCGCAGTCGTCCCGGCGAAAGCCAGGACCCATAACCACAGGGCCGAGTTTTGCGATGGCTGGGGCCCCAACCTGATCTCACAAGCAGATTCGGTGGCAATGGGTCCTCCGCCAGGACGACAGCTTGGTCTTTATGGAATCCCTATATCTCCGTCCCCCGCCTCATCTCGTTTTCAAATGGCGGTCCGGCCATTTTTGGCTTGCGGCCAATACCCCGGGCCGCGCAAGACGAGATGACGCCATGTCAGTGCTTTCCCAAAACACCTCCATCGATCTCGGCGAACGGCTGCGCGACGCCTATGCGGTCACAGCCGAATTCATGGCCGACATCATCAGCCAGACCTGCCGGCGCTTTCCCTCGGTCGGACAGAGCGGCAAGACCCGCCGGGTCGAGCGGCTGATCCAGTCAGGCGCCTGGACCGACGCCGCGATCGCGCTGCTCGATCTGGAACTGCCGCAATGGCAGATCCGCCGCCTGGTCTATGACGAGGGCGAGTGGCATTGCGCATTGTCGCGCGAACGCGAGCTGCCCGACTGGCTCGACCAGTCGATCGAGACTCACCACACCGATCTTGCGCTTGCGATCCTCAGCGCCTTCGTCGAGGCGCAGCGGATCTCCGCACCCGATAGCCGAACCAGCGTGCCGACGGTGCGTCGCGACACGCGGGCGCTGTACGAGCCGCTGTTCGTCGACAATATCGGCTGATGGCGGCGCGGCCGTGGACACCAAACAACTGCCGCGGCAGCTGCAGTCGGTCCAGGTCATGGTCCGGTTCGGCTTCCGGCTTGCCATCATGATCGGCTTTGCCGTGTTCGCCGGCGCCGGCTTCGGCAAGGGCCTCGTCACGCTGTTGTGGATGTCGGCCGTGATCTGCGCCTTTGCCGGGATCGCCAAGCGCGAAATGCCGTTTGCCGCAAACCTCAACCACTGGGACGAGATGACCGCCTATGTCGCGCTGTGCGCGCTCGGCACCGGCATCGTCCAGCGCCTCTAGACCATCCCCACAAATCCTATGCCGCTCCTATGAAGTCGGTCGTCCTTCGCGCTCGATTTCATATCCGGCAAATCAGACATTGATCGCGTGACCGTGACTGAAGCGTGTTCGAACGAACCGGATACCGGTTCGCGTGAGGAAAACGCGTCAGAAACAACAAGAAGGACCACCACCGTGAAACTCGTCGAACCTCCCTCGTGTAGCGCCGCGTCCACCGTCGTCTTCATCGGCCGCAACCATCGCGGCCAGTGGGTCGCCCAGCAACAGAACGGCCTCTATGGCGGCCTGTTCGTCAACCGCGCCCAGGCCCTCAAATACGCGCTGTTCGAGAACGGCCAGCATCCTGAAATGATCGTCGAGTTGTCGCGAGAGATCGAGCTCGATATGCGCGGCGAGACCGCGAGCTTCCCCGCAAGCCGCGTGGCATGAGCCACCCATGACCTGGCAAACGGCTGCAAAAGCCGACCTGGCCGGATGGCTGTCGGGCTTCATCCCCGATCTTCCGACCCCCTTCAACCATCGGGGCGAGATCGACGCGGACGCGTTCGGCCGGCTGTGCGAGCGCCAGATCGCGGCGGGTGCCACCGCGCTGGTGGTCGGCGAGACCGCAGGTGAAAGCGCGACGCTGGAGCCTGCGGAACGCGCGCAGCTCGTCCGCATCACGGCCGACGTCGCGCGCAAGCGGGTCCGCATCATCGCCGGCGCCGGATCAAATGCGACCGGTCATGCCGTCACGCTGGCCCGGGCCGTGGAAGCGGCCGGCGCCGACGCCGTCATGTCGGTCGTGCCCTATTACAACAAGCCGATGCCACAGGGCACGGCGGCGCATTTCCGCGCCGTCGCCGCGGCCACTACGCTGCCTGTCATCCTGCACGACATTCCGTCGCGCACGGTCAATGGCCTTGCCGACGAGACGCTGCTCGAGCTCGCCGCATCGCCGCGCTTCGTGGGTTTACGCGACGGCAGCGGTGACGTTGCCCGGCTGGCGCGCCTGCGCTCACGCCTGCCGGCGACATTCCGGATGCTGACCGGCGACGATGCCTCCTCGCTGGCCTGGCTCGCCACCGGTGGCGATGGCTGCATCTCGGTCGTGACGAACGTCGCGCCCGATCTATACGTGGCCGTTCACAGGCATTTCCGCGAGGGACGATTGTATCAGGCGCGGGAGTTGCACCAGCGCCTGGTGCCGCTTGCGACCTTGCTGGAGCGCGAGCATCCCGCCGCATTGAAGTTCGCGCTGGCGCTTCTGGGATTCATGCAGCCGGCGACGCGGCTGCCGATCGTGCAATTGAACGGGTCGGCAAAGGCCGAGGTCTCGCAGGCGATGGCTGAGCTTGCCGACGAGTACCTCGCAGCCGCGCATTGAGATTTGCCGACCCGACATATGCCATCGCAATGCACAATGCGATCAGCGCACGGTGCCCGTGACACGACGCCAACTTGAGGTTCCGAAACGGCGCCCCATATGCACGGCAAGGGAGTGCTTGCCGTGCACACCACCTTCAAGGCGGCCCTCGTTGTTGCGACCGTCCTGGTCGCGCTGATTATCTCCATCCGTCCCGGTCCGGCCGCGGACAACAGCCGTCTTGCTCTGACCATTTCAATCGACGGGGCCATCGGGCCGGCAGCAGCCAGCTACGTCAAGGACGGCCTGGCCAAGGCTGCCGAGCGTCGCGCCGAAATTGTCATCCTGCGTTTGAATACCCCAGGCGGTCTCAGCACCAGCATGCGTGAGATCATCGCCGACGTGCTGGCCTCGCCCGTTCCCGTGGTCGGCTACGTTGCGCCATCCGGCGCCCATGCCGCGAGCGCCGGGACCTATATCCTCTATGCGACCCATCTCGCGGCCATGGCGCCCGGCACCAATATCGGCGCCGCGACGCCGGTGCAGATTGGCGGCCCGATACCGGGGCTGCCGGGCGGCACCCCGGACAAGGGCGGCAAGGACCAGAAGGACGGCGGCCATCCGTCCGAAACCAAGGATGCCATGACCGCGAAGGCGACGAATGATGCCGTTGCCTTCATCCGCAGCCTCGCCGAATTGCGCGGTCGCAATGCCGACTGGGCCGAGAAGGCGGTGCGCGATGCCGCCACCCTCTCCGCCAACGCCGCGCTGCAAGCCAACGTCATCGATCTCACCGCGCGCGACCCGGCCGACCTGCTCAGGCAGGTCGATGGCCGGACGATCGAGCTCCCCGGCGGCAAGACGCAACGCCTGGCGACCAGGGACGCCGCGATCGAGGCCATCGATCCAACCTGGATCGCGCGCGCGCTTGCGGTCATCACCGACCCCAACATCGCATTCATTCTCCTGATGGTCGGCATCTATGGCCTGATCTTCGAGTTCATGTCGCCCGGTGCCGTGGCGCCGGGGGTTGTCGGGACGATCTGCCTGCTGCTCGGCCTCTACGCACTCAACATGCTGCCGATCAACTACGCCGGCTTCGCCCTGATGCTGGTCGGGATCGCGCTGCTCGCAATCGAGGCCTTCAACCCGACCGTCGTGATCGGCCTCGGAGGAATCGTCGCCTTCGTGCTTGGAGCAGCCATGCTGTTTCGGATCGAGGCGCCCGGATACCGGCTGTCATGGCCGGTCATCGGCATCGTCGCCGCGATGTTCACGGGGCTCATTCTCGTCGTGCTCGGCGCGCTGCGCCGCGCGCGCAAGGGCCCGGTGCGGATCGGTGCGCAAGCCATGCGCGGGCTATCGGCCGAGGTGCTCGACTGGTCGGAGACCACAGGTCACGTCTTCACCAACGGCGAACGCTGGCAAGCGCGCAGCACCGAGACATTCACCGCGGGAGACACGGTCGAGGTCGCCAACATCATCGATTTGACGCTGGTGGTACGGCGTGCGCCGGCCTCTCCCGGCGAAGGAGGTACAGCATGATGCTTGATTATTTCACCTATGCGGCGATCGCGCTGCTGATCATCGTATTCCTGACCCAGGCCGTGCGCGTGCTGCGCGAATACGAGCGCGGCGTCATTTTCACGCTCGGCCGCTTCACCGGGGTGAAGGGTCCGGGGCTCATCATCCTGATTCCGGTGGTGCAGCAGCTGGTGAAGGTCGATCTCAGGGTGGTGGTGCAGGTGGTGCCGCCACAGGACGTGATTTCCCGCGATAACGTCTCGGTCAAGGTCAACGCCGTGCTCTACTTCCGCATCGTCGATCCCGAGCGCGCCATCATCAAGGTCAGCGACTACATGGCTGCGACCAGCCAGCTTGCGCAGACCACGCTGCGCTCGGTGCTCGGCAAGCACGAGCTCGACGAGATGCTGGCGGAGCGCGACAAGTTGAACGCCGATATCCAGGAGACCCTCGACAGGCAAACCGACGTCTGGGGCATCAAGGTCACCGGGGTCGAGATCAAGGATATCGATCTCAATGAGACGATGGTGCGGGCGATCGCCAAGCAGGCCGAGGCCGAGCGGCTGCGACGCGCCAAGGTGATCAACGCGATGGGCGAGCAACAGGCCGCCGAGAAGCTGGTCGAGGCCGGCCGGATCCTCGCCCAGGAGCCGCAGGCGATGCAGCTGCGCTACTTCGCAGCGCTGCACGACATTGCCGGCGAGCGCTCCTCCACCGTGGTCTTCCCGCTGCCGATGAACCTGCTCGATCATCTGGCGCCGCGACGTGAAGCGACGTGAACTGGTCTGCTAAAGCGTGATGAGATTGGGCTGTGTAGCGACTACGACGGCACCGCGCTCCCTTTCCCCGCTCTTGCGGGGAGAGGGTTGGGGTGAGGGGCCGTCTCCGCTTACACGGTGATAGCTACGTTTGCGGGGGCTCCCCCTCACCCGGAACGCATCTGACGATGCGTCATAGCCGAAGCCTTGCTTCGGCGTTCTTGAGAACGGCCGCCGAAGGCGGCCTACGCCTCTCCCCGCACGCGGGGCGAGGTGAAGCGGAGTCCGTCGCCGATTCCGGGTAAAGTCATCTCGTTCTAACGCCCGCGATGCTTGGCCCGCCACGCAGGTCCCGGACCGCGCATGTAATGCGCCTCGGGCCGGTAGCCGCTGATCGGCTCCTCGCCGATCCAGGCGAGGAATGCGAGCAGCCCTTCTGCGGCGCGGCGCGGCAGGGCAGCGATGAACGAAACTGCGCGCATCTCAGTAGTCCCACTTCTCGCCGAGCACGACCGGCGCCCGCGGATATCTCTCGGCGTCACCGCCGAGCATGCCGACGTTGAGGTTGGTCCGCGCCCAATCCTCGTGGCCGCGATGCAGCAGCAGCTCATTGCGGAGCCGATGAATCTTGGCGGCGGCGATCCGCGGTGAACAGTCCTGAAGACGAGGCCGATCCGCCTGACGGTCCGCCGCAGCATCAAGGACATGGCGCCGGCCGAACCGTGCGGCCGGGCATCGTGGTAATGGAGCAAGGTCATGTGCCACCTTCCCGTTTGGCGGCGCGCGCGAGCGCACCGCATCACGGCAAAAGATGCGGGGAAGGCCGTAGGAATTCGAGAGGGCACGCCGCGGTGCGGCATAGGAGCCGCATAAGGACGGGTAGCCCCGCGATGGGATCGCCTGTGCCGTCCGGCGCCAGCCGGAACCCAACGCCTCTGCGTGTTGACCAGCGCGCATTCAGTGCTAGCCTTTTGGCGACAAGTAGCGTCAAGCGGGTTCGATAACCGAGGGCTGAGACCATGAACCTCGTATCGCCAAATGTCGCAACCTCCGGGCCTGTTTCCTCCGACGGCGTGATCGCGGCAAGCGTCTACGTCGAGGGACGACGCATCGCCAATATCGCAATCGATGAGGCCGCGAGCTGGCGCAACAAGCCAAATCACGTTGTGTGGATCGGCCTGCACGAACCCGACATGACGCTATTGAGCAGCCTGCAGCGGCAATTCCAGCTGCACGACCTCGCGATCGAAGACGCCGATCACGCGCATCAGCGGCCGAAGATCGAACAATATGGCGATGCGCTGTTCATCGTGGCACGCACCGCGCAGCTCGACGGCGAGAGCATCGCGTTCGGCGAAACGCATTTGTTCGTCGGCGAGGGATACATCGTCTCGGTCCGGCACGGCGCCTCGACGTCCTATACGCCGGTCAGGGAACGCTGCGAGAGCTGCCCCCGCGCTCTTGCCCGCGGCGAGGACTACATCCTCTATGCCATTCTCGATTTCATCGTCGACAACTACTCGCCGGCTCTCGAGACGATCCAGGAAGAGGTCGAGACAATGGAAGCGGAGGTGCTTGCGAGCGCGATGACGCGGGCACAGATCGAGCGGCTTTATCTGCTGCGACGCGACCTGCTGCGGCTGCGCAATGCGGTCGGGCCGCTCGTGGAGGTCTGCCGCAGACTCGAACGCGACAACCTCCCCATGGTGCGCGAGACGATGCGCCCGCTGTTCCGCGACGTCACCGACCATGTGCGCACGATCCAGGAGCGAATTGACTCGCTGCGCGAGGTGCTCGCCTTTGCATTTGAAGCAAGCCTGCTAGTCGGTCAGGCGCAGGAAACGGCAATCTCCAAGAAGCTCGCCTCATGGCTTGCGATTGTTGCCGTGCCGACCGCCGTCGCCGGCATCTACGGCATGAATTTCAAGTACATCCCGGAGCTGCAATGGGAGTACAGCTATTTCGTCGTAATGGGCCTGATGCTGGTCGCATGCGGCGCGCTGTTCTGGCGGTTCAGGCGTTCCGGCTGGCTGTAGGCAGCGATCAGAACATCGAGCTGCATCGCAGCCATGCCGCAATTCGCGAGATTTCGGACAATTTTACCCTCGATCAACCGCGCGAGGGGCCGGTTTACGGTCGGCGGCAAGACCGGTAACCTCGCCTCCCAATGCGACGTGGAGAGTGCCCATGCGGCCCAAGGATCAGATCAACTGGATGCTGTCGGATGCGATCGAGGCGCTCGCCCGCGCCGAACGGTTGCACCAGAGCTTCCTCAATTTGCACCCGCGCGCGGGAAGCACCGAGCCGAGCTGGGAACCGCCGACCGACGTGATCGAGACCGAGGATGAAATCCTGATCCTGGTCGCGTTGCCGGGGGTCGATCCCGACGAGGTCGAGGCCGCGCTCGACGGCGGCACGCTGGTGATCTCCGGCCGCCGCACCCTGCCCCCTGAACTCCGCAACGCCCGCATCCTGCGCCTCGAACTGCCGCAGGGCCGGTTCGAGCGCCGCATCGCGCTGCCGACAGGCCGCTACACCATCAGCCGCTTTGCCGCGCATGGTTGCGTCGGCCTGCGGCTCGGAAAGTCGAGCTAAAGGATTTCGACATGGCTGCCTCAGACATTTCAAGCCCAGCATCGACTTCGACGCCGATTCCGAGCGACGCGCTGATCATCGTCCCGGTGCGCAACACCGTGCTGTTTCCGGATGTCATCATTCCGATCACGATCGCCCGCGCGACCTCGATTGCCGCGGCCCAGCAGGCGGTGCGCGAGCAGCGGCCGATCGGCATCCTGCTGCAGCGCGATCCCGAGACCAACGATCCCGGCCCCGACGGGCTGTACCGCGTCGGCACAACTGCCAACATCGTGCGCTACATCACCGGTGCGGACGACACCCACCATCTGGTCTGCCAGGGCGTGCAGCGCATGCGCGTGCTCGACTATCTGCCGGGCACGCCGTTCCTCGCGGCCCGCGTGCTGCAAATCCCGGAGCCGACCACCACCTCGCCCGAGATCGAGGCGCGCTTCCTCAATCTGCAGCGCCAGGCGCTGGAGGCCGCGCAATTGCTGCCGCAAGTGCCGCAGGAGCTGATCGCCGCACTGCAGGGCACCACCTCGCCGGCAACCCTTGCCGACCTTGCGACGTCCTACATGGACATCAAGCCGTCGGAGAAGCAGGACATCCTGGAAACCATCGATCTCGTGGCGCGGATGGACAAGGTGTCGCGTCACCTCGCCGAGCGCATCGAGGTGCTGCGGCTGAGCCAGGAGATCGGGCAGAAGACCAAGGCCGTGTTCGACGAGCGGCAGCGCGAGGCGATCCTGCGCGAGCAGATGGCGACGATCCAGCGCCAGCTCGGCGAAGGCGACGGCAAGGCTGCGGAAGTCGCCGAACTGACCAAGGCGATCGCGGAGGCCAAGATGCCGCCGGAGGCCGAAAGCCAGGCGCAGAAGGAACTGCGCCGCTACGAGCGGATGCCGGAGGCCGCGGCCGAATCCGGCATGGTGCGCAGCTATCTCGACTGGCTGATCGACCTGCCCTGGAGCATTCCGGAGGAGAAGCCGATCGACATCGCGGAGGCGCGCAAGATCCTCGACCAGGACCATTATGGCCTCGAGAAGATCAAGAGCCGCATCATCGAATATCTGGCGGTGCGCAAGCTCGCGCCCGGCGGCAAGGCGCCGATCCTGTGCTTCCTCGGCCCGCCCGGCGTCGGCAAGACCTCGCTCGGCCAATCGATCGCGCGCGCGATGTCACGGCCGTTCGTTCGTGTCAGCCTTGGCGGCGTGCACGACGAGGCCGAGATTCGCGGCCATCGCCGCACCTATATCGGCGC
The DNA here is from genome assembly GCF_001189245.1 of Bradyrhizobium pachyrhizi. Lineage (GTDB taxonomy): Bacteria > Pseudomonadota > Alphaproteobacteria > Rhizobiales > Xanthobacteraceae > Bradyrhizobium > Bradyrhizobium pachyrhizi. The sequence goes on from NZ_LFIQ01000035.1 coordinate 100,130, forward strand.
GCTGCCCGGCAACATCATCCAGGCGATCAAGAAGGCCGGCGCGCGCAATTGCGTCATGATGCTGGATGAGATCGACAAGATGGGGCGCGGCATCCAGGGCGATCCGTCGGCCGCGATGCTCGAAGTGCTCGACCCCGAGCAGAACAGCACCTTCCGCGACAATTATCTCGGAGTGCCGTTCGACCTCTCGCGCGTCGTGTTTATCGCCACCGCCAACATGCTCGACGGCGTCCCCGGCCCGCTGCTCGACCGCATGGAGCTGATCAGCCTCGCCGGCTACACCGAGGACGAGAAGCTCGAGATCGCCAAGCGCTATCTGGTGCGCCGCCAGCTCGAGGCCAACGGGATCAAGGCCGAGCAGGTCGAGATCGATCCGGATGCGCTGCGGCTGATCATCCGCAGCTACACCCGCGAGGCCGGCGTGCGCAACCTGGAGCGCGAGATCGGCAAGGTGCTGCGCAACGTCGCGGTACAGATCGCCGAGGGCAGCACCAGCCACGTCACCATCGCGCCGAAGGACATCGTCTCGCTGCTCGGCCAGCCGAGGTTCGAGAACGAGATCGCGATGCGCACCAGCATCCCGGGCGTTGCCACCGGACTGGCCTGGACCCCGGTCGGCGGCGACATCCTGTTCATCGAGGCGTCGCGCACGCCGGGCCGCGGCGCGCTGATCCTCACCGGCCAGCTCGGCGAGGTGATGCGCGAGAGCGTGCAGGCCGCGCTGACCCTGGTGAAGAGCCGGGCGTCCCAGCTCGGCATCGACCCCGGCGTGTTCGAGAAGAGCGACATCCACGTCCACGTTCCCGCCGGCGCGACGCCGAAGGACGGCCCGAGCGCGGGCGTTGCGATGTTCACCGCCCTCACCTCGCTGTTGACCGATCGCACGGTGCGCAGCGACACCGCGATGACCGGCGAGATCTCGCTGCGCGGCCTCGTGCTGCCGGTCGGCGGCATCAAGGAGAAGGTGGTCGCGGCCGCGGCCGCCGGCCTGACCCGTGTGATGCTGCCGGCGCGCAATAAGCGCGACTTCGACGACATCCCCGCCGGCGCCCGCGCCAAGCTGGAGTTCATCTGGCTCGAACGGGTCGACGAAGCGATCGCAGCCGCGCTGGAGGCCGCCAAGACGACGCCCGCCGCCGCGGAGTGATCGCGTCTCGAACGCAACAAGAGGGCATGACAGCGATCGCCGTCACGCCCTCTTGCGTTGCAGATAGCGGAGCGGTGCCGCTCAGCTCTTGCCCATGCATTCTTCGATGTAGAACCAGCGGTCGTCGCCGGTCAGGCCCTTCGACTTCACCTCGGCGCGGCAGACCTTCAGCTTTGGCTTGTTGGCCTTCCACTTCGCCTTCATGTCCTTCAGCTTCTGCATGGTGAGCTTGACCTTCGACGGCTTGGCCTCGGTGGTCTGGGCTGACGCGGTGTGCAGCGAGCCGGCGAGAAGCAGGGCGGCCACAAGACAGCTTGCGGTACGAAACATGACTGAAAAGTTCCTTGATTATCTGTTGAATTGAACGGCGTAGAGCTTCTTGTTTGACGCGTCTTCTTCGCGCGAACCGGCATCCACTTCGCTCGAAAACGCTTCAGGCCGCGCGCGGGATGCCAGATGTCCCGCGCGCGGCCTGAACTGCGATCAGAGGATTTTGACCGCGCTGAGCAGCGTCATGTAGACGCCCCACGCCAGCGGAATGCCGACGAACAGCCAGAACAGCGCCGCCTTGGCGTCGAGCCCGCCGAACCCGATTCCGTAGGAACCGTGTGGGCCGGCCGCCGCGGCGCTGGCGCTCGCATCCTGCAGCTTGGCGACCTCGGCGTCGCTCATATGCCATTTCGGATCGACCGGCTTGATCAGGTAGTTGCAGATCAGGCCCGCGATCAGCATGGCGCACAGGATATACATCGTGGTGTTGTAGAGCTGGTCGCGCGGCACGCCGGCGGCCAGCTGGAACTCGCGGATGTAGTTCACCACGACAGGACCGATGATGCCGGCGGTCGACCATGCCGTCAGCAGACGGCCGTGGATGGCGCCGACGAACTGGGTGCCGAACATGTCGGCGAGATAGGCTGGCACGGTGGCGAAGCCGCCGCCATACATCGACAGGATGATGCCGAAGCCGAGCACGAATAACAGCTTCGATCCCATCGCTGCGAAGGTCGGCGCCAGCGCGTAGAGCGCGATGCCGAGGATAAAGAACGTGTAGTAGGTGTTCTTGCGGCCGATCTTGTCCGACAGCGACGCCCAGAAGAAGCGGCCGCCGATGTTGAACAGCGACAGCAATCCGGCAAAGCCGGCCGCGATCGCCGCGATCTGCGCCTTCTGTCCGGCATCGAGCTGGTTGAAGCCGACATTGGGCAGGCCGATCAGCTTGCCCGCGAAGATCTCCTGCAACATCGGCGAGGCCATGCCGATCACGCCGATGCCCGCCGACACGTTCAGGCAGAGCACCCACCAGATCAGCCAGAATTGCGGCGTCTTGTGCGCGTTGTCGAGATGGACGTGCTTGCTCGAGATCATCGCGTTGGCCTTCGTCGGCGGCGTCCAGCCCTCGGGCTGCCAGCCGGCCGGCGGAATGCGATAGCGGAACGCGCCGATCATCATGAACACGAAGTAGATCGCGCCCATGGCGAGGAAGGTCTCCCAGACGCCGACCGAGGTCGGGGTCTTGAAGTAGTTCATCAGCCTGTCGGCGAGCGGGGCGCCGATCATCGCGCCGCCGCCGAAGCCCATGATCGCCATGCCGGTCGCCATGCCGCGCCGGTCGGGGAACCATTTCACCAGCGTCGACACCGGCGAGATGTAGCCGAGGCCGAGGCCGACGCCGCCGATCACGCCGGAGCCGAGCCACATCAGCCAGAGCTGGTGCGTGTAGACGCCGAGCGCGCCGATGACGAGACCGCCGGCCCAGCACAGCGCCGCGACGAAGCCGGCCTTGCGCGGACCGACCTTCTCGAGCCAGCCGCCCCAGATCGCGGCGGAGACGCCGAGCAGCACGAAGAACAGCGTGTACATCCACCCGAGGCTCGCGACCTTCCAGTCGCAGGTGGTGGTGAACAGCTCCTGCACCAGCGAGATGTCGGGGCACGCCTTCGGCGCGGTCAGGCCGATCGCGCGCGACAGCGGCAGCCAGAACACCGAGAAGCCGTAAGCCATGCCGATGCACAGATGGATGCAGAGCGCGGCCGGCGGCACCAGCCAGCGGTTGAAGCCGGCTGTCGCGATTGTATGTTCCTTGTCGAGGAAACCTGCACCTGACGCGGATACGCGTCCGGCGCTGCTCACTGTGGTCATTGACACCTCCCCTGCAGCCGCCATTACGACAGGCGCATCTGCGTCTTCGATCCCGTCTCAGCCCCTTGCGGCCAGCGTCAGCCGGCAGCTCCGCACATTTCCTCAATGCGTCGGGACCAACCACGCACATTCCGGAAATGCTAACCCCCAATACGACCGGATATGCCGGCCGTGCAGCCCGTGATCTGGACACAGGCCCAGTCGTTGTCCGTCGATGCGCCCACACTCGAGCACAACTCCATCACCACAACCCGGCGGACATTATCAATTCGCGCAGAATGGAAAATAGGTGTCGATAGGCAAAAGGTAGATATCAAGCTGCATCTAGCTGGTACGCGGCAACGCAGCATTCGAATTGCCTATCGCTCCATTGATCTTCTCGATCAAGAAAACGATCCGGGCGTCGCTTCGTTCGGTGATCTCGACCTTGTCGCCGGTCTCCTGGATGAGAGCCGGGATATCGATCACCGAAAGCGGATCGGTGCAATGCACCTCGAGGAAATCTCCCGCCGTCACGCTCCTGAGGGCCTTGCGCGTCTTCAGCGCCGGCAGCGGGCATTTCAGGCCGGTGAGATCGAGCTTCGTCGTCGTCATGGTTCGACCATGGCGAAGCCGTCCTGCGTCGTCAACGCCGCCTCCTCATCCGCTTCAGCCTTCGGCCGGAGCCGACCCGAGCACGTCGTCGACGGGGATCGCGGCGCGCAGCATCAATTCGGCAACGTCCTCGATGTCGTCGAGATGCGCGACCGGCAGCGTGGTTGCAACGGCGACGTCGCTGGCAATCCCGACCACGCGCGGGTCGTCGGGAAACAGCAGCGGCTTGCCGTTGGCGGCGCGGTACACCTCGATCTTGTTGACCGGCTCGCGCTTGAAGCCTTCGACCACCACCAGGTCGACCTGCGCCATCTTGGCGAGCAGCTCCGGCAGCCTCGGCTCATCGGCGCCGCGCAGCTCGTGCATCAGCGCCCAGCGCCGCGTCGAGGACACCAGCACCTCAATCGCACCGGACTGCCGGTGCACCCAGGAGTCCTTGCCGGGCACGTCGACATCGAATTCATGGTGGGCGTGCTTGATCACGGAGACACGCAGGCCGCGGCCCAGCAGGCAGGGGATCACCCGCGACAGCAGGGTGGTCTTGCCGGCACCGCTCCAGCCCGCGAGGCCAATCACTTTCATACGCGTCTCCGAAGACATGCCAATCGTTAGGGTATCCACGCCTGCGGTTCCGCCCGACATGGATGGCCGGGACCAGCCGTGACGACGGAAAGCCGCGACTTGCGCCCAACGCTGCTTATATCAGCCTTGAAGCAATGTCATGCCAGGCTTGCCGGCGGATGAGGATCGACTGGCTCGCTAGAGGACCGCCCTCGGAAACTCCTGCAGCAGCTGTGCCCAAAGCACCGCGAACGCGATCAGGCCGCAGACCGCAAGCGCCGCGGTGAATCTCGGCAATCGGCCGATGGCGACGAGCAGCCAGGCCGGCAGGAAGAACAGGCCGAACACCATGCCGAGTGGAAACACCGCCAGCCGCTGGAAGCCGGTGCCGTCGCCAGGCGGCACATGGGCGATGGCGTAGAAGGTGTAGAGCCAGAACAAGGTGCCGGCCGCCGCGACGAGCGCGGCAATCTTGCGAAAATTGACGGTGTCGAGTGCCATGATCGATTGGTCGCCGCAATCGGCGAACCAGTTCACGGGCCGCCGCGCAAGTTGCGCTCGGCTCGCTATCCGCAGGGTCAGTCGGTTCGTTGACCGACCGCCCGCCCCGGCTTGGCCAGCCTTGCCGATCGGCTCTCTCTCGGGGGCTGGTCACGCATCCGTAGCCTCTTCCGCGGCCGCTGCGTATCGACTGCCAGCACTTCTTCCAGCGTTGTATTCCTAAAACGAAGCCTTCTTAACATCGCTCCGCTCCTCGAGCGGGTGGGAGCCCCATCGGTCGTTCAACCACCGACATCCACAACAGGGCCCATGTCGGTGATGGGAGATAACCAGCGACGGGACGGTTTGCTCCTATGCATGTTGCAGCCCCCGCTCACGTCACGCGCAATCCCGCTATCCAGCGGATTTACCTCGAAATTTCCAATACGCAGGGCGATCGGAACACGATAATGTGCACCATGGAGGACTGTGTATGCCTCGCTCGCCTTCGATTGTGCCGCATTCAATCGATCACGACACCTATCTGGTGCTGAACGATTTTGGCCGACTGGGCCGTGCCTGGAGCGAAACCGACGAAGAAGGCACTGACCGGAAAACGCTGATCCGGCGTCTCCTGGATGACCAGTACAGCCGCCCGGTCCGCATCGTGGCCTTCAATACCAACGAAGGATGGTCGCGCGACGTCACGACCGACATTGCCGACGAGCTTCGGCGCCGTTTCGTCGAATACGAAGAGGTCCCGCGCTCCGTGCTGGAGTTCGTGGAGACGGCCATGCGGCACTGAGCTGGATCGGCAACGCAGAAGGCCCTCTCACAGCGCGATCGTTCGGCCCGGCAAGAATCCGCCAAACGGCAATTTTTCTAGCAATCTCAACGCGATCCGGCTGCCTCGCAGCGCCGCTCCGCCATAAGGCAATAATTAAGAGCATTTGCCTTACCTGTTCTCCCGTTCAACGGGAGACCGGTCCAGTGCACAATCGTGGTGGCGTTCGAGATGCCGTAAGCCTGAAAAGCCGGGTTCTGGTCACGGCGATCTTTTTGGCATCGGGCGCGGCATCGCTGATCCTGCAGGTCCTCTGGTTCAAGCAACTGCAATTCGTGCTGGGAAGCGCGACCGTCTCCGTCAGCGTCACGGTGGCAAGCTTCTTTTTCGGCCTCTCGCTGGGCAGCGCCCTGGGAGGCCGGATCGCCGACGTCGTCAGCCACCCCCTGAAAATCTACGGGTTGCTCGAACTCGCCCTCGCCCTCGTTTCTCTCGCGGTCACCGCGTTCCTGTCGCATTGGCCGACATGGGTGGGCTGGCTGTCACCGATGCTGGACCTGGAGTCTTCCTTCCGGCTGCCTCTCATGGTCGCCGTGTCGCTCGCCATCCTGTCGCTGCCAACGATGTTGATGGGCGCGACCCTGCCCTTCCTGGTGAAATTCCTGACCCGCACACAAACCGATCTCGCCAATCGCATCGGTCTGCTCTACGGGTTCAACACCCTGGGCGCCGCCATCGGCACCCTGGCGGTCGGCTTTGTGCTGATGGGCCTTTGGGGCATCGCGGGATCGAGCCTGGTTGCGGCAGCGTTGTATGTCTGCGTCGGCGTCGTTGCCCTGTTAGTTGCGCGCGGCGCAAGCCCGCTCTTGCCGGTCGCGGCACAGGCACCGGTGCAAACCGCCACGACCGCGAGTGACAGGACGTCGATCCTGATCTGGATTTTCGCGTGCTCCGGTTTTGTATCGATCGCCTATGAGGTCGTCTGGTTCCGATTCCTGACCAATGTCAGCACCTCGAGTGTCTACGCCTTCTCGGGCATGCTCGGCGTTTACTTGCTGGGGCTCGTGATCGGCGCCCTGATCTGCGCCAGGCTGCTCGCCCCCCGCAAGGATCAATTGCTGCGATACTTCGCCGTGACGCAGCTGCTGATCGCGGTTGCGGCCACGCTGACCGTCGGAATACTCGGCAAGGCTCGGACCATGGGAGTAGCGCTGTCTCCCGTCGTATCGGGCCTGCTTCCAGTCCCGGTGCAGGAGCTGTTGGGAGGTGACGTTTCATTCTTCCTGGTCTGCGCTGTTGCCCTGTTGCTGCCGACCACGCTGATCGGCATCAGCTTTCCGCTGGCCAGCGAATTGACCGTGATGCAGATGAGCGCGCTCGGCCGCAGGATCGGCACGCTCTACGCCCTGAACACGATTGGCGGCGTCGTGGGCTCGCTGGCGGCGGGGTTTCTGCTGATCCCGTATCTGGGTAGCCAGGGCGCGCTCACCGCGCTGATTGCCGTGAACGTCCTGCTGTTCGTCGCGACGACCATGTCGCAGCCGGATCTTCTGAGAGAACGGAGCCTGTGGCGGCAAGGGACGATCGCCGCGAGCGTCATCGCCGTAGCGCTGCTGCTCTTCACCCCGCACTATCTGGAGCGGGTCCTGACCGCGATCGAAGGCGCCAATGTGCTCGAGTTGCGGGAAACCCGGCAAGCGACGTTTGCGGTGGTCGAGTATCGCGAGAAGGCGGCGGGCACCTATCAGCAGTTGGTGGTGAATTCGAAGAGCTATGCCAACAACCGTCCCGAGGGCAGACGCTACATGGCCGCGATGGGGCACTATCCCATTCTGCTGCACCAGGGCCCGGTTGAAGCGGCTGTCGTCATTTGCATCGGGACCGGAACCACGGTGGGAGCGGTGAGCACCCACGAGGAATTGCAATCGATCGACGCGGTCGATCTGGCATCGACCGTGTTCGAATTTGCGCCCCACTTCGTGCCGATCAACAAGCAGTTCTATCAAAATCCCAAAGTCCATCAGATCGTCGCGGACGGGCGCCACTTCCTGCTGGGGACCAAGGAGACATTTGACGTCATCACGCTCGAGCCGCCACCGCCCCATGATGCCGGCGTCATCAACCTCTACACGGAGGAATTCTATGCGCTGGCAAAGCAGAAGATGCGTCCCGGCGGCGTTCTCGCGCAATGGGTGCCGCTGGATTTCAACCGCGGCATTCTTCCGAAGATGATACTCAAGGCCATGATGGGCCAGTTCAAGCATGTCTCGCTGTGGCTGCCGTCCAGAATGGAAGGCGTGGCGATCGCCTCCGATGAACCGTTGAACATCGATCCGCGCGAGCTCGCCATGCGCATGTCGAAGCCCGCGGTGGCTGAAGACCTGACGGCAAACGGCCTCGGCTCGCCCGAGGAATTCCTGGCGACGTTCATCGCCGCCGATGAAAAACTCGCGGCCTTTGTCGGGGACGTGCCGAGCCTCACGGATGATCGGCCACGTCTCGAATATTACAACTGGTATCCGCTGGGTTCGGTCAGCGTGGACGAACTGAAGCGCCTCCGCGAGCCGGTGGAAAACTATCTTGCCGACCGTTCCATCGACGAGGCCCGTCTCGACACCGCGCGCACGGTGGCCAATGCGATCCTGGACGAGCACAAGGCCACGGCCGACGGCGACAAGTCCGCCGCCCGGGCAGCGCTTCGCCTGGCCGTCAAACTGGACCCGGACAATTCCTATGTCGACTTCCTGGACCGCAAGCTAAGCGAGTGATGAAGTCCCCCGTCATTCCGGTGGCGTCGCCCCGGAATGACGTCGATGGTTAGTTTGGTGCGGCAAGACAGCCCGACGGGCAACTCAGCAAAACCTGTCAATCCCGCGATAAGAAAATATTCCGCTTGGCATTCGACCCAACTCAGATGTTCAATATGTACGTCTCACCCGATCGAGGGGCGCTGCGCAT
>NZ_LFIQ01000035.1:108852-109171 GCF_001189245.1 Bradyrhizobium pachyrhizi
TTTCGCGCGATGCGCAAGCGTCGTTGCGAAGGCGGTGACAAACAAGCCCAGTCTCGCCGGGGAGAGCACGAAGTAAGCCGTAACCCATCGCGCAGGGAAAGCCGGGTTGTTTCCGGTTACACCTGTGGTCCTACCCCCTGCTTTCTACCTCTTGCACGGGGCCCATGGGTGCGATCGGCACCCGGCTTTCCCTGCGCCCTCTGTTCGAAGAGGGCGGAATGAGATGCAAAACTCGGGCAGATCATGTCGCGAGAATGCGGATGCATGACTCACAAGCAGCGCAACACACTCAGCGTCGTCCTGGCGAAAGCCAGGACCC
>NZ_LFIQ01000036.1:0-19835 GCF_001189245.1 Bradyrhizobium pachyrhizi
CGGCGTCGAGATCGTGCGCAAGGCGCTGTCGGCTCCGGCTCGCCAGATCGCGATCAACGCCGGTGAAGACGGTTCGGTCATCGTCGGCAAGATCCTGGAGAACAAGACCTACAACTACGGCTTCGACTCCCAGACCGGCGACTATGCCGACCTCGTCAAGAAGGGCATCATCGACCCGACCAAGGTCGTGCGCACCGCGATCCAGAACGCTGCCTCGGTTGCCGCGCTCTTGATCACCACGGAAGCGATGGTTGCCGAGCTGCCGAAGAAGAACGCCGGCGGCCCCGCGATGCCTCCGGGCGGCGGCATGGGCGGCATGGACTTCTGATCCAGCCATCCAAGGCAATCTACGAAATGCAAAACCCCGGCAGCGATGCCGGGGTTTTTGTTTGGGGCAGGCTCGCCGGGCGACTTACCGCAGCGCGGCCGATGCGAATACGTCCACAACCTCGCACTGATGCAGAGCCTTACGCTGCTCACAGCATGCACGTTATGCACAACACTCTCCGTAAATATACGTTGGTCTGAGTTGACAATTTCAAAAAAAATTTCGTGCGAGAGTCGCAAACCGAACCGACAGTGTCGTCAGCGTCCCGCACAGTAAGCTCGGGACGAGATCGAAGTTCACTCAAAAATCTGAATTGAGCACGGAGCGTCAGCTCCCGTGACGCGAGCAAGCGTTGCGGAGAATGCGTTCACTTGCGAGGGAGGCAGTGCAGTGAGCGAAAGCGACAAGGTTCTCAGCCGAGCCGCCTGAAGAAGCGGCGTTGAAGTCACATCGAGGATTCGTTCAAGGAGGGACCTGGCCGGTTGGAAGAAGCCCCGTGACGAGAGCATGCAGCCCCCACTGCCCGATGCTCCGTCAACCGCCGCAGGTGCGCGATGCCCCCCCAACTACCCCGCGCACCGATCTGGGGCCAATCCAACCGGCCGGACTATTCTGCAAGGCAAACGGCAAAAAGCAAAAGGCAATATGGGAGGGAGGCGCTCATGGGCATGGTGATGGTCAGATGTCCGCAAACCGGACACGCGATTTCCACCGGAATCAAAACCGATCGCGAGAGCTTTCGACGCAGTACCGTGTTCTTCTCGCGCACGCCCTGTCCATTTTGCCGCGCGGATCACGCCTGGTTTGCGCGGGACGCCTGGGTCGATGAGCCGAGCATCCGCGTGCGGCGACGCCGCGGCGGCGGTTCACCGGCCTGAAAATGGCCACCACTTTTGACGACCGCGATGGAGGGACACCATGGCGCAGGTACAGATCTCGACCGAAACGTCTGCCTGGCTGCTACAGGCCAAGGACTTTCTCGATGAGGCACGACGGCTGAAGCCCGGCCCGAAGCGCAATGAGTTGCGCGAGACCGCAAAGGTGCTGCGCGAGATTGCGAAGCTCGAAAGGGTATCCTCCCCCACGCGGGAGCTTGATCGGCGGCCAGGAAGCTGAACGCGCTTACACGGCGTCATCAGCCTCGATTTCCGGGATGCGCGGATCGTTGGCCGGCGCCATTCCTCGCGTTCGAATCTTGCTACCCGAGAAGATCTCCTCGGCCTCGAGACGCATGACGCGATGGCATTCGCACGCCGCCGCCAATAGCCGCGCCCGGTCGATCTCGATCTGGCCTCGCTGATCTGACCTGATCGCTCCGCGCTTGCGCAGATTACCCATCAGCAAGGTCACCGTCGTTCGTCGTACGCCGAGGATTTGCGACAGCGCTTGCTGGGTCAGCGGGAGGACGTCGCTGTCGACGCGGTCGCGAAGTTGAAGCAGCCAGCGCGCCATCCGCGCCTCGACCGGGTGGAGCGCATTGCACGCGGAGCCGAGCTGAAACTGGATCAGCATCGATCTGACGTGCTTCTGGATCGCCTGCCGAATCCCCGGACTGCGGCCGAAAGCGGCATGAAAGCGCGCCGCCGGGACCCGCGAAGCGGTACCAGCCGCACGAACGACGGCGGTAATGCCTGACGGCGAGGCTCCGAGAACCGAAAGACTGCCCACGGCCCCTTCGCATCCGACCACACCGGTCGCGACCGTCTGCCCATCCGCCATGTCGATCATCAACAGGATCGCGCCGCTGTGAGGAAAGAAGACGTAGTCGATCTCGTCACCGGCGCGCGCCAGGACTGCATCCTGTTCGAGCGCAACGGTCTCAAGTTCGGGTCTCAGGAGGTCCAGATCCGCCGGCGACAATGTCGCGAGAAGGCGATTACAAGTTCCACCGGAAATGCTCACCTGCGGGAACGTCAAGGGTCGCACAGCATACTCACTCAAACACAGGATGAAAAACAAATTCCAAACGCTTGACCGCAAGGCGGAATTCTCCGCAGCGGCGTTTTTAAAGTAGATGCAAATGCGCCAGCGGACGCAATAGCAAAATGCGCATCGTCGCACCGTAGAACTTCGGGAACCCAACAGCTCCAGTTTCGCACCGCTAGCGTCTTGCGCGACATCCGAGCCTGCTCTTTCACCACTTGCGCGGGCGCAGGAAGGTGGGCGGACGCGGTGTGACCGCTCCGCTGCGGCACCCGTCACGATGCGCGCGAGTGGTGGTCCGGCCACCGACGCGCCTGCGTGAGCAGTTCCTGCGCGTCCTTGACCTCGGCAAGATCGAGCGCCGAATCGAAACCGGCGAGCACCGGCGCCAGCAATTGAGATATCTCCTCTGCCCGGCCGCTGCGGCTGTAAAGACGTGCAAGTCCCAGCGCGCTGCGCAATTCGAACGTCCTGGTCTGCTGCCTTCGCGCGATCTCGAGGGCGCGATGGAACGCATCCTCCGCGCCTGAAATGTCGGGGCTGTGACGACGCGACAGCAGCCCACCCTGCACGCGGTACAGCTCGGCATCGAGCCAGTGCTGCCCGGACTGCTCCGTCGCCTCGATCAGCTCATTGATGATGTCGAGCCCGGCATCGACATGCCCGGCCTCCGCATTGGCCACGGCAATCTGTAATCCCCAGAACGGTTCACAGAGGTAGCAGTCGTTCTCGTGAAGCAACGACCAGCCACGCTGCATCTCCGCGAGACCTGCGGCGCGATCGCCGGCACGCCACTTCTCCAGACCATTGAGATAGGTGCCGGCGGCGACATACAACGGCATCGTGTGGTCCCGCGCCAGGCCCAGGGCCAGGATCGTCTCGGTCTGGCGCAACCTGCTGCCGCACAGCCCGTCGAAGACGGCCTTGTGAACTAGCGCATTGGCGCGCGCGAGCGCGCGCTGTTTTCCGACGTCCACCGCGGCGCCCGCGAGCTGCCGGGCCCGATCGATTTCGCCGCGCGGCCAAAGCACCAGGGCGAGAAATCTCATGATGACGAACGGCAAGTCGAGCGTCGACGACTTGAAGGTTGCCGGATCCGGCTCGGTCGCATAGGCCGCGAAGGCCTGCTCGAGATGGATGCCCGCGTTCAGGTACTCGCCCGCGAACCAGGAGGTTACCCCGCTGGCCCAGCGCGCGACGATGGTCGCCACCGGCGAATCCGGATGCCGCTCCGCTGCGCCCATGATCGCCTCCGCCAGTTCCCGCATCGGCGCGAGCTCGCCGTGGGTCAAGCAGGCGTTGAAGAGACCCGACTGGATCGGCGCCAGTTCGATCGGATCATCGATGTCGGAGGCGAACTGCCGGGCGCGCGTCCAGGCGGCGACCGTCTCGGGGGCGCTGTGCCCGAGACTGCCCCGCAGCGCGCGGCCGTAGGCGATTTGCAGATGGAGCCGGCCGATCATCCGATCCGGCTCGTCGGGCAGCTCATCGGCGATGGCGACCGCCTTGCCGAGATGCGCGATCGCCTCGCAATAGGCCGAGCGCTTCAGCGCCTGCTGACCGGCCTTGCGCCACCACGCCAGCGCGGTCTCGCCGAGCCCTGCCTCGGTGAAATGGTAGGCGACGACTTCCGGCTCGATCTCGGCCATCTCGGCAAACTTGTCGCGCAACACATCGCCGATATGCTTGTGAAGCAACTGCCGGCGGCTCTTGAGCAGGCTCTCGTAAGCCGCTTCCTGGACCAGCGCGTGCTTGAAACTGTAGCTTGCGTCCGGCGGCACGCCCCGGCGCAGCAGCAGCTCGGCCTCTTCGAGCTGGGCAAGCGCCGCGCCAAGCGTCAGATCATCGCGCCCGGCCACGCTGCGCAGCAGCGCATATGAGAACTCGCGGCCGATCGCCGCACCGATCTGCGCCACCTCCTTGACCGGCGCCAGCCGGTCGAGCCGTGCCATCAGCGAGTCCTGCAGCGTCGCCGGGATCGCCAGCGGCGGCAGCGGATTGTCGAGGCGATAGCGCCCGGCATTCTCGACCAGCAGCCCCGACTCCATGACCATCTTGGTCAGCTCCTCGACGAACAGCGGGACACCATCCGTCCGCTCGATGATCTGCGCCATCATCTCGCCGGGCAGCAACCGGCCGACGGTCACCTGCTCGATCAGCGCGCGCGTATCCTGCCGGTCGAGCCGATCGAGCCGCAGCAGGCTGACATTGGCGAGCCCGGCCCATGGCGGCTCGAACTCCGGCCTGAACGTCATGAGCATGAGGATCGGCAGCCCCCTGATCCGGTCGACCGCGAGGTCGAGCAGTTCGAGCGACGTGGCATCGGCCCAATGCACGTCTTCGCAGACGACAAGCACCGGCTGCTGCCGGGCGAGGCCTTCGAGCTGGTCGAGCAGCGCTGCGAATGTCTGCCGCCGCTGCTGCGCCGGGCTGAGGCCGAGCGGCGGATAGCGGTCGCCGGTCGGGATCGACAGCAGCGCCGCGATCAGCGGTGTCACGCTGGGCACGTGCTGCGTGCCGAGCGCCAGCATGGCTTCGAGCTTGTCCAGCTTCTGCTCCGGCGCATCTTCCGACCTGATGCCGGCGGCACGCTCGAGCTGGGCGACAAAGGGGTGCAGCGCGCTGTTGGTGTGATAGGGCGAGCATTGATACCGCACACGGCGGTGTGCCCCGGGCGCCAGGCTGTCGGAGAGCATCGCCACGATGCGCGATTTGCCGATACCCGCTTCGCCCGATATCAGCACCGCCTGGCCCTGGCCTTGCCACGCCAGTTGCTGGCGCGACAGCGCAAATTCGATCTCCGCCTTGCGGCCGACGAAGCCGATCGAGCGCGCGGTGCGCACCGCCTCGAAACGGCTTTCCGATGCCGGCTCGCCTTCGACGGCCCACACCGCGATCGGCTCGGAGATGCCCTTGACCTCGCGGCGGCCGAGGTTGCGCAGCGTGAACAGGTTGCCGAGCAGCCGGCGGGTCGAGGCAGCCACGACGACCACGCCCGGTTCCGCCAGGCTTTGCAGCCGCGCCGCGATGTTCGGTGCATCGCCGACCAGCGCCTGCTCCTCCGACGCGCCGCCGGAGACGAGGTCGCCGACCACGACGAGCCCGCTCGCGATCGCGATCCGCACCGCAACTCCCTCTTTCGCGCGGGTCTCGAGCTTGCCGATTGCGGCGATGACGTCGAGGCCGGCGCGCACCGCGCGCTCCGCATCATCCTCGTGGGCGCGGGGATAGCCGAAATAAGCAAGGATCCCGTCGCCGATAAATCTGGCAACGGCGCCGTCGTATGTCGTGATCACCTGCGCACAGGCTGCGCGATAGGCGCGGATCACCTCCCACATGTCCTCGGGATCGAGACGTGCCGATAACGCCGTCGAGCCGACCAGGTCGCAGAACATCACAGTGAGGTGGCGGCGCTCGGCATCGTGCGGTGAAACCGGCGCGGCGATCAGTCCGGCTTGATTGAGATCGGCGATCGCGCGCAGCATCTTGCGGCGATGGCCGAGCAGGACGCCGAGCCTGTCGAAGTCTTCATCCGTCAATTCGGGAAGAACGCCGAGGTCGATCCCATTCTCGGCAAAACGCAGCGCGTATTGCCCAAGTCCCAGCTTCTCGAGCCATTCCGCAATCTGCTGCACTGGCTTCACCGGCGGGTTGACGGCTGGCCGAATGGACCACGGTACACGAACGTTATCGCAATCTGACCGGAGTGGCACCTCTGTTTTGCGACGTGGCGCAGGACATGCGAATTGTGCCGTGGCGGTGTCCCATTACAGCCGTCTGCACGCTAACATTCGTACGAGTGCCGGCGGTCCGTCCCGGCGAAAAAGTCGAAGGGCCGCCCGTGGGCGGCCCTTCCTGTCTTACGCGCTCTCGGGCGCCTTGAGACGCACCAGCTTGGTCAGCAGCGCATCGAGGCCCTGGCCCTCGCCCGCATGCAGGTCGATGCGGCCGACCTTCTCGACCAGACGCTCGAGCGACTCCAGCTCCTTGAGCCGCAGCAGCAGAGGGTTCTCCTCCATCAGCCTGGCGGTGTTCAGGAGCGAACGCGTCGCCGCGGTCTCCTCCTGGCGGCGGATCAGGTTGGCCTTCGCCACCCGCTCCGCCTCCACCACCTTGTTGACCAGCTCGCGGATCTCGCCGGGCAGGATCACGTCCTTCACGCCGAGCTCGGTGACCTCGACGCCGCCGTCCGCGACACGATCGCGGACGAAGTCGCGAAGCTCCGTATCGAGCGCCGTCTTCGCAGACAGCACCTCGTCCAGCGTGCGGCCAGCCACCGCCTCGCGGATCGCGAACTGCACCAGGCGGTACAGCCACGCATCCACGTCGGGCACCGTTGCCACGACCCGCTCGGGATCGACGATCCGGCGGAACGCGGTCAGCGTCACGCGCAGCGCGATGCGATCCTTGGTCAGCATCTCCTGCGCCGTGATCTCGACCGCCTGGGGACGCAAATCGAGGCGCCTGACCTCGATCTTGCGGCCCGCGATCCAGAACGCGTGCCGGCCGGGCGCGAGCCGCTCGACCAGCTTGCCCTCGACCGTGAGCAGACCGGCCTCGTGGTTCTCGACCACCGCCTCGGTGATGACGCCGGCCCGGTTGGGCTGGATCATCGCGAGATGGCGTGCCGTGACCCTGGGATCGCTGGTGACGTCGATGCGCTCGACCTCGACCGACGTCGCGATCTTCCAGTACACGCGCGTCTGCCAGGGCGTCATCAGCTGCACGGGACGGCCGTCGAGGCTGACGATCGCGATCTCGTTCGCGCGGGTCTCGACCGCCTCGAACAGCTCGTCGGCCAGATCAGGGCGCGCGGCCTTGATCACCGCGAAGCGATCCGCGGGGAATTCGGTCCGCACGACGCTGAACAGCTCGGCCTTGAGCTGATGCAGGGGATCGAACAGGCGGTGACGTCCGGGCGCGAGCACCTGCTCGAGCCGGCCGTCGCGCATCAGCAACGCGCGCTCGCCATCCTTCACCGTCAAATTGGTCGTCAGGAAGTGCCAGGTCCTCTTCAGGGTCACGACACGCCTCCATCGTTTGCCGTCAGGCCCATGGGCCTGAGAGCGGGTTTCATTTTGCAAAGGACGTGAGGACGCGAACGCGGCTTCCTGTCAGCCAAGCGGGCCGTGGCTTAGAGCTTACGCGATGACGGGCGCACGCGCGCGTTCGCGCGACGAATGTCGCGCGGCCGTGCGGAGCCACCCGGCATCAGCGCAAGCGGTATCCACCGCGGCGCAAAGCCGGTCTCACAGTGTCGATGTTCGGACGAAAAGCCTTGTGGCGAGACGGCCGGACTGCGACTGAAGCGCGCGTCCGGTCCCCTTCAGAGGTATCAGCTTTACAGGCTGAAACGGAGCGCTTGGAGCGGGAATCGAACCCGCGACCCGATGAGTATCATTCACCTGCTCTAACCAACTGAGCTATCCTTTGTGAGAGACCGGATTCGAACCGATACCTTCGGGATTTCATCCCCGACGCTCGCCCATGAGCTTCATCTCGCGATCTTCATTTCGGCGGAACACGACACCGCAAAGCGGCCCGCGCCGGTCGGGATCTCAACGAGCCCGAACCCGTGGCCGAAACGAAGGAGCGGGCTAATAGACGAAGCACGTCCGGGTTGCAAGAGGGCTGCGTGTGATTTTTCATGACGCGGCGGTGCTGTGACCCAAGCGTCGCAGCAGGTCCCGTCATTGCGTGGGCACCTCATCCCCTCTGCGCGGCATCCTGGAAGCAGGCGCGCAGCCAGTCGATGGTGACGCGCGTTGCCGCGTCGCGCTTGAGATGGTTCTGCACCAGGAGCCAGACGTCGCGTCGCTTCGGCAGCAGCGTGGCGCGCAGACGGCGGTCGGTCAGCAGGTCCGCGCAGCTGTGCTCCGGCAACACACCGACCGCGTGATGCGACCGGATCAGCGTGTGGATGATCCGGACATTGTCGGTGACGCAGCGTGCGCGAAGCCGCTTCGCGCGCAGGAACTGCATTTCCGGAATCCCTCCGAGCTCGTCGGGATAGGCGCACAGCATCGCTTCGCCGGCTGTCGTCGTGGCCGGCTCGAAGAAATACGAGCGGACCTCGGCGAGCTTCGAGATCGCAAAGTCGCCCTTGTCGGGCTTGCGCAAGCGGATCGCGAGATCGGCCTCCCAGCGCGAGAATTTTACATTGTCGCTCGAGGTCAGAAACTGCAGCGTCAGGCCCGGATGGGCGCGCAGGAATTCGCTTGCGCGCGGCGCCAGCACCTCCTCGGCGATCGCGCTGGTGGAGGCGATGCGCAGCCGCCCGACCGGACCGGGCAGGCTTTCGCCGATCCGGCCGATCTCCTCGGCACGCGCGGCCATCGCCTCAATATGCGCGAGCACCATGTCGCACTGCCGGGTCGGCTTGCGGACGCCATCGACGGCCTCGAACAGGCGCAGGCCGAGCGCGCGCTCGATCCGCGCCAGCCTGCGCCCGACCGTGGTCTCGTCGATGCGCAGCCGCGCGCTGGCGCCGGCGTAAGTGCCCTCGTCCCTGACGGCCGCGATGATGCGAAGATCGTCCCAGTTCATGGCGCCAGGCTACATCGCGCGGCCGCCAATAACGCAGCCACCGGCTGCAATATCCCTGCATAACAGCAGGCCGATCCCAGGCTATGTTTTCGGGGGCACATCCGCTGGAGAACGACCATGACATCAGCCAAGACATTGATGCAGCTTGCCGGTATCGACCTCACCCCGCCCCGCCTCGGCGACAGCTGCCTGGTGCTGATCGATATCCAGAACGAATATCTTGCCGGTCCGCTGGCCCTGCCCGACGCCAACCCGGCGATTGCGCGCGCGACGGCATTGCTCGCCCGCGCCCGGGAAAGCGGCGTCGCGATCATCCACATCGCGCACAAGGGCCAGCCGGGCAGCCTGTTCGACCGCAGCGGGGAGCGTGGCGCGATCGTCGCGCCGCTGGCGCCGCGGCCGGGCGAGATCGTGATCGAGAAGCAATTGCCGAACGCATTCGCCGGCACCGACCTCAACGCGCAGCTTGCCGCGACCGGCCGCAAGGAGCTGGTGCTCGCCGGCTTCATGACGCATATGTGCGTGAGCTCGACGGCCCGCGCCGCACTCGATCTCGGCTTCCGCACCACGATCGACGCCGACAGCTGCGCCACCCGCGACCTGCCCGACGGCGTCGGCGGCACGATTGCCGCGAGGCTCATTCACGACGTCGCGCTCGCCGAACTGTCCGACCGCTTCGCGATCATCGCCCGCGGCAACGCGCTCGCCTGAGGGCCGTTCCGCCCAGCGTTGCGCTACTGAAACGCGACCTCGGCGAAGCTGCGCAGCTTGCGCGAATGCAGGCGTTCGGATTCCTGCTGCTTGAGCCGCTCCAGCGCCTTGAGACCGATCTCGAGGTGCTGGCCGACGCGCTGGCGGTAGAATTCGCTGGCCATGCCTGCGAGCTTGATCTCGCCGTGCAGCGGCTTGTCGGAGACGCACAGCAGCGTGCCGTAGGGTACGCGGAAGCGATAGCCGTTGGCGGCGATCGCCGCCGATTCCATGTCGAGTGCGACCGCGCGCGACTGCGACATGCGCCGGATCACCTGCGGCCCGCTGATCTCCCAGTTGCGGTTGTCGACGCTGGCGACCGTGCCGGTGCGCATCAGCCGCTTGAGCTCGAAGCCGGTGAGCCCGGTCACCTCGCCGACGGCTTCCTCGAGCGCGACCTGCATTTCCGCAAGCGCCGGGATCGGCACCCAGAGCGGCAGCTCGTGATCGAGCACGTGGTCCTCGCGCACATAGCCGTGGGCGAGCACATAATCGCCGAGCCGCTGCGTGTTGCGCAGCCCGGCGCAGTGCCCGATCATCAGCCAGGCATGCGGCCGCAGCACCGCGACGTGATCGGTGATGTTGCGCGCATTGGACGGACCGATTCCGATATTGATCAGGGTGATGCCGCGACAGCCGGGCCGGACCAGATGAAAGGCCGGCATCTGCGGGACGCGTTCGGACGGGGTCCCGGTGGTGCCGCCGCCGAGCCGCGCATTGTGCGTGGTCACATTGCCGGGCGCGACGAAGGCCTCGAGACCGGCCTCGCCCGACGCAAGCCGCTGCTGGGAGAGCTGCACGAAGGCATCGACATAGAACTGGTAGTTCGTGAAGATCACGAAATTCTGGAAGTGCTCCGGGTCGGTGCCGGTGTAGTGGTAGAGCCGGCGCAGCGAGTAATCGACCCGCGCCGCGCGGAACAGCGCCAGCGGCTCCGGAACGCCCGGCGTCAGCTCAAAGGTGCCGTCGGCGATCGCATCGTCCATCGCGGCGAGATCGGGCGTATCGAAGATGTCGCGCAGCGACCTTGTGAACGCCGAACTGTCGGCGATGGTCAGCGCCGCCTCGATATTGATGTCGCGGCGGTAGGCGAAATGGATCGGGATCGGCTCGTTCGACTCGCCGATCTCGACCGCCACGCCATGGTTCTTGATCAGGAGCCCGATCTGCTCGGTGAGATAGGTCCGGAAGATGTCGGGCCGCGTGATGCTGGTCTCGTGGACGCCGGGTCCTGCGACGAAGCCATAGGCAAGCCGCGAGTCGAGCCGCGCATGTGACGAGGTCGTGATGCGGACGAACGGATAATGCGCCCGCACCCGCGTCGTGAACGGCACGCCGTTGACGTAGGCCTCGAAACGATTGCGCAGGAAGCCGGTGTTACGCTCGTAGATCTCTTCGAGACGGACAACCGCGGCTGCGGCATCGACGAACGCTTCGGTCGTGATCGGCGGCGGGGTTTCGATGGAGGGTGTGGGAGACATGTTCGCGTTGCGCCAGATCCGTTGCCGAGCTTGGACTCGCTCTGGATCAGTGCAGTATAGCGACTATGGCATCCAATTCCAGACGTCGATCAGGCCGCAGCGGTGGGCCGCTGCCCGCTCTGCCTACTGAATCCGCGCGAGCACCGCGAGACGGCGGATGCCCTTGTTGCGGTAGGCGTCGAGGAATGCGTAATAGTCCTTGAACGAGACGCAGCCGTTGGAGTCGCCGTTCGGACCGAGCATGAAGGTGTGCGCGAGCAGGCCGACGCGGTTGAAGATCTTGCCTTCGCCGCCGATCGGATTGAGCCGCAGCGCCGGCACGCCGTGGAACAGCGCCTCGCGCGGCTTGAGCTCGTAAATGTGCGGCGGCGTCACGCCGACCATCTTCAGGTGCGAGGACCTGGGATCGTCGAGCCTGGAGCCGAGGCCCGAATGCGCCTCGAGGCGCGTGCCGTCGGGCAGATACACGGTCCTGGCCGAGATGTCGTACACCGCGGTCTGGCGGTCATAGGGCGGCGAGCCGCCGAGCATCGGGCTCTGGTCCAGCGTCGAAGGAATGCTGCCGGTCACGTTCGCATCGGCTGAAGCGAAGGAGAGCAATCCGCCGCTCGACTCCCGCTTGCCCCACAGCTTCTCGACCATGGTCTGCCGTTCGTTCGATGCGATCGACATCACCGCGGCCTTGGCGCGCGCGGCCATGTCGCGAACGCCGCCGGATTTGGTCACCTGCCTGGCCTCGGCAGGCTTCGCCTCGGCTGCCTTGTCGGCCCCCTTGGGCTGAACGTCCGCAGCGGGATCGTTGAGCGCCACCTTCAGATTGGCGGCGGCCTGCTTCTTGGCGGTCTCGACCGACTTCGGCGCCGGCAACGGCTTCGATGTCTCGGCGAGCTCCGCGGAGGCGACCGCCCTCGCCGCT
This sequence comes from Bradyrhizobium pachyrhizi, assembly GCF_001189245.1. GTDB lineage: Bacteria > Pseudomonadota > Alphaproteobacteria > Rhizobiales > Xanthobacteraceae > Bradyrhizobium > Bradyrhizobium pachyrhizi. The sequence continues at coordinate 11,945 of NZ_LFIQ01000036.1, forward strand.
TCGGCGACCTTTGGCGCAGCGGCCTGCTTGATCGGGTCGATCTGCGATGCGGCGTCAGCCACGACGCTGGACGCGACGCCCTCGGGCGAGGCGGCCGCAAACCGATCGTTAAACATAAGCGACGATGCCGCGGCTTCCGACTTCGCGACCTCGGTCTTCGCGGGCGCCGCTGGTGCCGGCGTCAAGGAGGCGAACACCTCGTTGAAGGCAGGCGTCGGCCGCGCAGCGACCGCGACGGGCCGCTTGATCACCGGCGCATCGAACGACGCATTGCCCACGGAGGGATAGACGCTCGCCGCAAAAATGTTGGCGTAGACGGTCCAGGCGCAGCCAAGCACCAGCCCCGCCACCGCGGCGCTGCCGAGGAAATGCTGTGGGAGGATTTTTCGGGAGGATTTCTTGCGGCTTGGCGCCCCAAGAACATACGCACTCGCACTCGTACCCATACGCCCGGCGCTCAAAACAGGTCCACCTTTGTCCCTCACTCGACGCGGGGTCGAACGGAGTTCGGCTCAACGTCGCGCGGGGGCACAGACGGCCATTAAGGCGACTTTTAGTTAAATGCGACTTAACCGGATGCGATCCCCTGCAGCGCGGGAAGTGCCTGTGGCGTAGGGCTTTTTTAAGATGACATTGGACCGCCAAAGCGGCTTTTCTGTCCCATCATGGGACATTCCGGCATGCCGCTCCAGCGCAGCATGCCGGAATATATTCAGGGGAGAATTTCCTTGCCGATCGCCCCGTAATCGCGCGGGGATCGAGCAAAAACCATCTCTCAGTAGCTGAGCTTCGGATACCAGTCCTTGCCGCGCCCTTCAGGCGTCGTGTCGAGCAAGGTCCAGAGCGGATCCATGTCCGGCGCGCCGCGCGGGTCCTGGCCGGGGTCCATCGTGCCCGCCCCCATTTCGCCGGCCCAGAAATGACGGATCGTGCCGTTGTGGCGCGTGAAGACATTGTATCCCGGCAGATCGCTGTCATCCTTGCTGACATAGTCGCGCGTGTAGTCGCCCGACGCATCCGAGTAGATCCTGTGGCGCGTCCAGCCGCGCGCCTTCTTCGCCTCGATCAATCGAGCGATCGGCGAGCGCGCCACGAACACGAACGACACGCGCTGCTCGATATCGGGCAGCTTCTCCTCCCAGGTGCCCATGAACGATGTGCACATCGGACACGGCTTCTCGCGCTGCGGGCCGTACATGTAGCTGTAGACGATCAGCGTCGGCTTGCTGCCGAACAGATCGGCGAGCGATGCCGCACCGGCTTCTCCGGTGAAATCATAGGGCTTGATCACCTCGCCGCCCGGCGGCAAGGCGCGGCGCAGCGCGGCGACGCGCTCGATATGCCGGCGCAGCTCGATCTCTTCGACGAGCAATTCCTGGCGGGCGCTGCGATACTCGGCGCTCTCATTGGGAAAGCGCCTGACATTGGTCGTGGCGAGCTCGGCGGCAGGCTTGAGAACGGAACTGGTCATGTTGGAACCTCGCATGGTTGACGGGCTGTCTGGAAGACGACCCGGACCCGGACGATCCGACACTCAACGGCGAGGATTTTATTGCAGTTCCGGCGGCGGGGAACGGTCGAGGACCTCGCCCTTTGCACCTTCCAGCAGGTCGAGCGCGTAGGTCTCGATGGTCAACGGCCCCCGCATGCGTTTGGCCTCGGCCACCGTTTCGACACGGGCGAAATTGTCGCGCAGCGAGGCCGGCATCGCCTGCTCGACCTCGTGCACATAGATCAGCTTGCCGGCCAGTTCCGCCGGGCTCGGCTCCTGCATGTTGACCCAGCGAATGCGCTGGCCCTGCTGGGCGACGCAGGTGCCCTTGGGGAGATAGAAGGCGAGCCAGCCGGTGGTGCCGTAATCCGCCGCCAGCACGCAGCTCGCGCCGGTCCGCACGCGGGTCGCCTCGATCTCGTCCGCAAGCTCCTGCCAGCCGACACCGACGCTGCGCACGGTGGCGTCGCGGCGATAGCCCGAGAGCAAACCGGTGTTGGCCTGCACGATCAGCAGCGCGAACAGCACGACGCCGACGGGCGCGGCCCAGCGGCGGCAGAAATCGATCGTGCGCTGCTCGCGCGGCGCCCACTGCACCTGGACTGCCGCGACCGCGGCGGCCACGGCAAAGGCGGGATAGACCGGCGCGAACCAGTTGGCCTCGACCCGTGCATGCAATGCGTGCCAGGTGAAGTAGACGACGATGGTCCAGAACATCGTGTTGACCAGCACGCGCGCCTCCAGCGCGCCGGCGCGGCGCCGATAGAGCGCGTAGAGGCCCATCACGCCGAGCATGAAGACCAAGGGCGTTGCGAACGCAAACTGGGTCGGGATCAGCTCGGCGATGTAGGTCGGCCGGAAATCCTCGATCCGGGCGCGTCCCATCTGCTTGATGAACGACACCCAGTGATGCTCGGCATTCCAGCGGATGACCGGGCTGAACAGGCCGAGCGCGACCAGGCCGCCGAGATAGAGCCAGGCCGAGAGAAACCAGCGCCGCAGCTTCGGCACCATCGCAAGCCAGATCAGGATCGCCGGGCCAAAGAACAGCGCCGAGTATTTCGACAGCAGCGCCGCACCGGCGCTGGCGCCGACCGCAAGCCACCAGGCGCCGCGGCCGCTCTCGAGCACCTTTGCCAGCGCGTACAGCAGCAGGCTGGCGGCGACCAGCAGCGGCGCATCCGGCGTCACGATCAGCGTGCCGACGGCGGCCATCAGCGTCACATTGAGCAGGATCGTTGCGCTCGCGGCGATGCGCCGGCCGCCGAACAGGATCTCGGCCGCGCGGTAGATCGCCCAGCTCATCGGCAGTGCGAGCAGGATCGACACCAGCCGCACGCCGAACGGCGTATCGCCCGCGATCATGGTGCCGAGTCGGATCACCACCGCGACCATCGGCGGATGGTCGTAATAGCCGCCGGCGAGCGACTTCGACCACATCCAGTAATAGGCTTCGTCGAAGGTCAGCGGCGTCCATGCCGCGGCGGCCAGCCGCAACACGACCAGCGCGCACACCGCAAGCGCGGTGTTTCGGGCCAGCCGCGCCTCGTTCGCGTTCATGCCACCGTCATCGCTTGCGCCAGACGAACAGCCCGGACATCGCGTAATTCCACACCACGCCCATCAGTGCGCCGGCCGCGCCCGCCAGCCACCAGATCGGCTCCTGGTCGTAGACCGAGAACGCGACGCCGACATTGGCGAGCAGGCCGACGCTGCAGACCAGATAGAACAGCAGCAGGCCGCGCAGGATGCCAAAGCCCTTCAGCCGCTGGTCGCGATAGGTCAGGAAATTGTTGAGGATGAAATTGCTGGTCATGGCGACGATCGCACCAGTGGCCTGGGCCTCCGGGAATGGCGCCTTGAACAGCTCGAGCGCGATGAACAGCACGGTGAGGTGCACCACCAGGCCGAGCCCGCCGACGGCCGCAAACAGAATGAAGCGCAGCGAGATCAGATCATTGGTCAGCTTCGCCAGCACCAGGCCGAGGAAGTCGAGCGCGACCATGGAATCGAGCTTGCTCTCGCCATGCTGGCGGGCGCCGAACGTGTAGGGAATTTCGACCGCGCGCAGCTTGCCCTCTGCGGTCGCCACGACGTCGAGCAGAATCTTGAAGCCTTGCGTCGACAGCTGCGGCGCGAACTGCTCGAAACGGTCGCGGCGGATCATGAAGAAGCCGCTCATGGGGTCGGCGATCTCGACCTTCAGCGTGCGGCGTGCGATCTCGGTGGCGAACGCGCTGGCGCCGGCGCGCTGCTTGTTGAAGCCGTCGGCCTTGTAGCCCTCGATATAGCGGCTGCCGACCACGAGCTCGGCCTCGCCGCTCTGCAGCAGCGCCACCATCTTCGGCAGCTGGGTCTCGTCATGCTGCAGGTCGGCGTCCATCACCGCGGCATAGGGCGCGCTCGAGGCCAGGATGCCCTCGATGCAGGCGCCGGACAGGCCGCGCCGGCCGATGCGGCGGATGCAGCGCACGCGGGAATCCTTCCGCGCCAGCGCGCGCACCACGTCCCAGGTTCCGTCGGGCGAATTGTCGTCGACGAAGATGACTTCCCAGGACACGTCCTTCAGGATCGCGTCGAGCCGGCGGTACAGCACCGTGACGTTGTCGCGTTCGTTGAAGGTCGGGACGACCACCGAAAGCAGCGGCAAGCTTGCTGCCTGCGATGAGGTTTCGGGGCTCGGCTTGATGGCTTCGTTCATGAGCGCCAGCGTATAGCCGCAGCCTCTCCCGCTGCCAAGGCAGGCCAACCCAAACGCGCGCTCGGAAAGCGGGAAAACGGGGCAAAACACCCCTGAAAATGCCAACGACCACGAACAAGGGGCGCGCGTACATCCGGCGCAGCCAATCAATGTCGTGGTCGTCCCAGCGCCGGAGCCCTGAAGCTGCAACGTCGCTGTTGGAAGCAACATAGGAAGGCCCCAGGCGGTCCGCAAGGGGCGCAGGAGGCGCTAGTTGTTCGGGACTTCCCGGATCACCGGGCCGCGTGGCGCCGGGGCTGCCGGCGCGGCCTCGGCGGCGGGAGCCGCCTGCGGCTGCGCGGCGGACCGGGTCGGGTTACGGAGCTGGCTCGGCGACGGCCCGTAGATGAACGCCGCTGCCAGCGCGATGGCTGCGACCAGTGCGCCCAGGAAGCCTGCCGTCGATTGTGAGCCCATGCCGATCATCCCTCGCCTGCACGGATTGATATCAAAAATCGGCCGGCCGCAACAGGATTTGGGAACCTATTTGGACGCGGCCTTGCGCCGGGTGAAGGCGGTTACAATGTCCTTCTGCGCGAGCTCGATCGCGCGGTTGGCGGTCGTCAGATTCGCGTCGGCGTCCTGCTTCGGAAATTGCAGCGACAGGAAGTCGATCAGCGACACCCGGAAGTTCTGCCGCTCCGAGGGACAGACATTGGCGATCAGCGAGGTGAATTCCTGGTCGGACATCGCCTTGTTGCTGTCGCGGGGATATTCGCGGGCGAGACAATTCCAGTAGGCGTCGCGGCCGGTGATCGCGAGCTTGTGCGCATCGTCGACCTCGTCGGCCATTGCAGCGGACGATATGGCGGCGGAGGACATGATCAAGAGGGCGGCCGCGACCAGCATGCGCATTGTTGTTCTCCATTTTGGCGCATCGTAGCGAAGAGCGACGGCGACGATAAGCACTGCCGCGCCGATCTGGCAAACTGGCCAATCACGATTATTTTGACTAGTCTTGCTTCCTGTTCCCTCCCTCACGATGAGTGCAGTCGTGGCCAAAGCTCCCACCAAGGCGACCAAGACAGACGCAGGCAACATCTATATCGGCATCGGCGGCTGGACCTTCGAGCCCTGGCGCGGAGTGTTCTATCCGGAGAAGCTCGCGCAAGCGAAGGAGCTGTCCTACGCCGCCTCCAAGCTGACCTCGATCGAGATCAACGGCACCTATTACGGCTCGCAGAAACCGGAGAGCTTTCGCAAATGGGCCAGCGAAGTGCCCGACGGCTTCATCTTCTCGCTGAAGGGGCCGCGCTTCGCCACCAACCGCCGCGTGCTCGCCGAGGCCGGCGATTCGGTGAAGCGGTTCTATGATTCGGGCGTGCTGGAGCTGAAGGACCGGCTCGGGCCGGTGCTCTGGCAGTTCGCGCCGACCAAGAAGTTCGACGGCGCCGATTTCGGCAAGTTCCTCGAGCTGCTGCCGCGCAAGCTCGATGGCCGCGCGCTGCGCCACGTCGTCGAGGTCCGGCACGACAGTTTTTGCGTGCCCGAATTCGTTGCCCTCATTCGCGAGCACGAGGTGCCGGTGGTGTTCGCCGAGCACGGCAAATATCCGGCGATTGCCGACGTCGCGAGCGACTTCGTCTATGCCCGGCTGCAGAAGGGCAATGACGAATTGAAGACCTGCTATCCGCCGAAGCAGCTCGACGCCTGGGCCAAGCGGTTTCAGGACTGGGCCGCCGGCAGCGAGCCCGACGACCTGCCGAAGGTCGAGAAGACCGCGCCGAAGAAGGCGCCGCGCGACGTGTTCGCCTATGTGATCCACGAGGGCAAGATCCGCGCGCCGGCGGGCGCGATGGAGCTGATCGAACGGGTGAAGTGAGCGAGAACCGATGGCGAAGGCCAAGACGAAGGCATCGAAGCTGTTCACCATCGGCTACGAGCAGACGCCGTCGAAGGCGGTGCTCGAAGAACTCGAGCAGGCCGGCGTCAAGCTCCTGGTCGACGTCCGCGCGATCGCCTCCTCGCGCCGGCCCGGCTTCTCCAAGACCCAGCTCGCGGCGGGCCTCGACGAGCGCGGCATCGGCTACGTCCATTTGCGCGGCCTCGGCACCCCGAAGAGCGGACGGGAGGCGGCGCGCAGCGGGCAATATGCGCTGCTGCACAAGATCTATTCGGCACACCTGAAGACGGCGCAGGCCAAGGAAGAGCTCGACGAGCTGTCGGCGCTGGTCAAGCAGTCCGGCCCGGTCTGCGTCCTCTGCTACGAGCGCGACCACGAGCACTGCCACCGTCGCTGGATCGCCGAGATCATCGAGGAGCGCGACGGCGTCAGGATCGAGAACCTGGCGGCGCCGCAGGTCTAGCCTGCCCGGCCCGGCACGTTCAGTGTCCCCTCCATCATCTTCACGCAGCCGCCGCCGACATGCACCGAATTGATCGCACCGGCCTGCTTGCGCACCCGCGTCAGCAACAGGCTCGGCCGGCCCATGTCGACGCCCTGCCCGATCCGCAGCCGCAATTCGCCATCACGCGCGGGATCGATATCGGCGAGCAGCGCCGCGCAAGCCGCGGTCGCGCTGCCGGTGGCAGGGTCCTCGGACAGGCCGCTGGCACCCGGATGGAACATGCGCGCCTGCAGGTCGAGCGGCTGCTCGCTCGCCGGCACGTCGCTTGTGTAGAAATAGACGACGTCGCGGCCGATCTCGGCCAGCGTCCTGGCGAACGCCGCCGCATCGGGCCGGGCGCGCTTCAGCGCCTCGCGCGAGGCGATCTCCACCACCAGGAACGGCAGCCCGACCGAGACGACTTGCGGGGCGTGCCGATCGGTCTTCACATCAGCCGCCGTCAGCGACAGGCACGCGGCGGCCGCGGCTGCACTGACCTCGTTGGTCCGCTGCAACGCCTGCGGCGCGGTCAGCTCGGCCCCGATCACCCTGCCGCCATCGGACAGGATCTCGACCGGCACGAGACCCGCCTTCTCCTCGAACCTCAAGCGCGCCGGCGCCTTCGCCGCCCGGCTCGCCAGCACGAAGGCGGTGCCGACATTGGGATGGCCGGCGAACGGAATTTCCGAGCGCACCGTGAAGATGCGAACCTGGGCGTCGTTGGCCTTGTCCTGCGGCGGCAGCACGAAGGTCGTCTCCGAATAGTTGAACTCGGTCGCGATCGCCTGCATCGCTTCGGTCGAGAGCCCTTCGGCGTCGAGCACCACGCCGAGCGGGTTGCCGCCGAAGGCGCGGTCGGTGAAAACGTCGACGGTGATATAGCGCCGCTGCATCTTGCTTGTCCTTGTGCTCCGGTCATTCCGATGACGTCATCGTAGCACGGTCCGCGCAATGCCCTTCAGAGCACTCGGTACAATCGCGGGCAAGTCACATGCAGGCAGCTCGCGCGGCTTGAGGAGACGTGCGTGATTGCCTCGGATCATCTGAGCGTCGCCGCCTATCCCAGCTGCCAGACGTGCACCGGGTGCTCGTAGCCCCGCACCGGGATCTCGCCGCGCGACACCGCGTCCTTGCAGTCGTCGCCGAGCGCCTCACGGACCGCGGAGGATATCAAAAACTGCGAGCCGAGATCCTTGTTCAGCGCCTCGAGCCGCGCGGCAAAATTCACGGTGTCGCCGATCACGGTGTATTCCTTGCGCCGGGGCGAGCCGATATTGCCGGCGACGACCTCGCCGATGTGGATGCCGATGCCGATGCGCAGCGGCCAGCTCG
>NZ_LFIQ01000036.1:19845-38455 GCF_001189245.1 Bradyrhizobium pachyrhizi
CCGCCTGATGCGCGGCGTCGCCGGTCTCGAACGGCGCACCGAACAGCGCGAGAAAGCCGTCGCCCAAAAACTTGTTCACGATGCCGCCATGGCGATCGAGAATATCGACCAGCACGGCAAAGGCGCCGTCGAGCCTGTCGACCACCTCCTGCGGCGAGCGGGTGCGCGCACCGGCGGTGAAGCTGCGGAAATCCACGAACATCACGGCAACACGGCGGATGTCGCTGCCGGTGCCGGCACCCTCCGTCATCAGACGTTCGACCACCTGCGGCGAGACGTGCTGGCCGAACAGATTGGTGATGCGATCGCGCGCGGTGGCGGCCGCGATGCTGGCCGCGAACTGCCGGCGCAGCTGCATGCCGACCGCGCCGGCCAGCATGCCGCAGATCAGGATGATCGAGCTCCGCGCGGCGTGATAGTAGATGCTGGTCTCGGCCGCGCCGCCGCCCGAGGGATGGAAGAACACCGCCATGTAGAACAGCTCGACCGCCGCGACGAAGCCGGTGAAGGTCGAGAGCCAGAAGTCGAGCCGCAGCGTCGACAGGATGATGAAGACGAAATAGATCAGCGGCGCCACGAAGCCGAGCGCCTCCTGCGGCCCCATGCTGTTCATGTGCAGCGCCAGCACGACGGTCGGCAGCGACGTCTCGACCAGCACGCCGATGTAACGCCGGACCACCGGCAGGTCGCGCCCCTTGCGCATGTGCCAGCTGATCGCCCCGTGCACCCAGATCTCGAACAGGATCAGCGGAATGGTGACGTAGAAGACGTAGACGGGACTGAGGTTGCCGTGCCAGACGCGGCTGACCGCCTCGGGCGCAAAGAAATACACCAGCAGACTGATCGCCGCGAGGGCAGCGGCGGTAGCGATCAGCACCTTGATGCGGAGCAGCTCGGTGGTCATCACCTCGCGCATCAGGGCGTGATGGAAGTCCGCGGATACGGTCGCGCCTTGCGCCGCCTCGCCTTTCGTCGCCAAGATTTCAGCCATGCCCTCCACCCCGTCATTCCGGGATGGTCCGAAGGACCAGACCCGGAATCTCGAAATTCCCTGGTACGCAGTTGCGTACCATAGTTCGATGCTGCGCATCGCCCCGGAATGACGATCGTTGATGGGATCCATATTAGCCTCAATCGAGCGTGCGGCGGAAGCGCGTCACCGCGATCGTCATGGCGAACAGCATCAGGGCGACCAATGCGGCGGTGTCGTATTGCAGGTTCTGCATCGCCGCCCCCTTCAGCATGATGGCGCGGACGATGCGCACGAAATGGGTCAGCGGCAGCCCCTCGCCGATATATTGCGCCCAGACCGGCATGCCCGCGAACGGAAACATGAAGCCGGACAGCAGGATGCTCGGCAGGAAGAACATCATCGAGAGCTGCATCGCCTGCAGCTGGTTCTGGACGATGGTCGAGAAAGTGTAGCCGATCGACAGATTGGTGGTGATGAACAGCGTGGTGAGCAGCGCCAATAGCGTGAGGCTGCCGAGGACCGGCACGCCGAACAGCAAAATGCCGATGGCGATGATCAGCGTGGCCTGGATGAAGCCGACCAGCACATAGGGGATGATCTTGCCGAACATCACCTCGACCGGCTTGATCGGCATCGACAGCAGGCTCTCCATGGTGCCGCGCTCGATTTCGCGGGTCACCGAGAGCGCGGTGAAGATCAGCATGGTCATGGTCAGGATGGTCCCGACCAGGCCGGGCACGATATTGAGGCGCGAGTCCGCCGCCGGGTTGTAGCGGGCGTGGGCGCGGATCTCGAACGGCATGTCCGGGGGATCGCCGACGTGCAGATCATGCGCCAGCGCCGATTGCACCAGCGGCCCGAGTGCGCCGAGCGCCGAGCCCGACGCCACCGGGTCGGTGGCATCGGCCGCGACCAGCAGCGCCGGTCTGTCGCCGCGCCGCACCGCGCGCTCGAAGCCGCGCGGGATCTCGACGCCGAACAGCACCTTGCCGGATTGCAGCAACTCGTCGAACTCCTCGACGGTGTGGACCTCGCGGACAAAATGGAAATAGGCGGTGTTCTCCATCGCCTTCAGGATCGAACGGCCGAGATCGCTGTCCTCCTGGGTCAGCACCGCGGTCGGCAGATTGCGCGGCGTGGTATTGATGGCGTAGCCGAACAACGTCAGCTGCATCACCGGCAGCATGATGATCATGGCGAACGAGACGCGGTCGCGGCGAAGCTGAATGAACTCCTTGACGAGCATCGCGTAGCTGCGCCGCCAGAAGCCGAATGCCGGCTCCCTCGCCTCGCTGTTCTGGATCGTTTCCGCTGCGCTCATCGCAATTATCCCTGGAAATTATCCTTGAAAGTTATCCTTGGAGCGCCCCATCAGATCGATGAAGACGTCTTCGAGCGACGGCTCGCTGGCCTGCCAATGCCATTTCGAATTGTCCCGATAGGCCGCGATCGCGCCCTCGAGCGCCGCCTTGTCGCGGCCGGAGACGTGCAGGCTGGTGCCGAACGGCGCCACCATGTCGACGCCGGGCTTATCCGTGAGCTCGGCCATCAGGCCGTTGAAATCCTCGCCCGTCACCGTCCAGGTCGACAGCGCGGAGGCGGCGATCACCTCGTCCACCGTGCCATGGGCCAACAGATGGCCATAGGCGATGTAGGCGATCTCGTGACAGCGCTCGGCCTCGTCCATGTAATGGGTCGAGACCAGCACGGTGAGGCCTTCGGCGGCGAGCGCGTGGATCTCGTTCCAGAAATCGCGCCGCGCCTTGGGATCGACGCCGGCGGTCGGCTCGTCCAGCAACAGCAATTGCGGATTGGGCAACGTGCAGGCGCCGAGCGCCAGCCGCTGCTTCCAGCCGCCGGAAAGGTTGGCGGCGAGCTGCTCCTCGCGGCCCTTCAGCCCGATCCGCGCGATCATGTCGGCCGCAGCCCCGCGCGCGTCCGGCATGCCATAGAGCCGCGCCACGAATTCCAGATTCTCGCGCACCGACAGATCCTGGTAGAGGCTGAAGCGCTGCGTCATGTAGCCGACCTTGCGCTTGATCTTGTCGGCATCGCGCCGGATGTCGTAGCCGAGGCAGGAGCCCTCGCCGCTGTCGGGCGTCAGCAGGCCGCACAGGATGCGGATGGTCGTGGTCTTGCCGCTGCCGTTGGGACCGAGGAAGCCATAGATCGAGCCGCGCTTGACCTGCATCGACAGGTCATGGACGACCTCGCGTCCGCCAAACGACTTGGTCAGGCCCTTCACATCGATGGCGATGGAGGGTGCGTTGGACCGCGCGCTGGTGGAGCCGCCGTTCATCTGCGATCCGCCACCGGCGTCTTAGGGGTGGTCTTGGGATTGAGGTAGATGCTGATCGGCTGACCGACGCGCAGCACATCGGGCCGGCTCGGCCGCGCCTGGATCAGATAGACCAGCTTGTTGCGCTCATCGAGACTGTAGATGACCGGCGGCGTGTATTCCGCCGTGGTGGCGATGAAGTAGATCTTTGCCGTGAGGTCGGCGGCGCAATTGTCGCAGGTCACCCTCACCTCGTCGCCGAGCGCGAGCTTCGGCAGCTCGGCCTCCGGCACGAAGAAGCGCAGCTTCATGTTGCCGGGCGGCATGATCGACAGCACCGGGCGCTGCGCCTGCACCATCTCGCCCTCGCGGAAATAGATCTGCTGGATCGATCCTGCGATCGGCGCAAAGCCCTTGCGGCGGTCGAGCCGGGTCTGCGAGGTGTTGACCCGCGCCTCCGCAACGCGCAGCGCCGAGACCGCGGAATCCAGATTGGCCTGGGTGCCGGCGCCGGTGCCGCGCAGCGAGGCCGCGCGGTCATAGCTCTGCCGCGCATTGGCGAGGGTCGCGTTGTTCTGATTGAGATCGGCGCGCTGCAAATCGTCGTCGACCGAATAAAGCAGATCGCCGGGCTTGACCTCGTCGCCCTCGCGCACATTGAGCTTGATGACGCGGCCGGATTCATCGGGGCTGACGAAGATCATGTCGGCCTCGACCCAGCCCTGGAAGCCGGGATCGCGCTTCTCCTGGCAACCGGCCAGCGTCGCCGCCAGCACGACTGTCGTCACGAGCTTCATCATGCGCGAGCGGGTCATGGCTTGCTCCGTTCGCCGAAGATCAGATCGAGATGAACCTTGAACATCGCGAGGGCATCGAGCGGCGCGTGCCGGGCAAACAGGCTCTGCCAGATCACCGCGACGATCGCGGGCGCCACGACAAGCTGGGGAAACTGCGCGAGCTGGCGCTGCCTGATCTCGCCGCGCGTGATCGCGAGCTGGATCAGCGCCTGCATCGCGGCCATCCCCTTCGACACCACCTCGCGGAAATAGAAGTCGGCGATCGTCGGGAAGCGCGGCCCTTCGGAGACGATCAGGCGGACGATGTCGCCGCGCCGGGTCGACACGATCTCGCGGATGAAGGTCTCGGCGAATCTCTCCACCGCATCGCGCACCGGGCCGGTGATGGTGGGCGGCGCGGCCATGCGATTGACCAGAGGCACCACTGCGGTGCGGATCAGCTCCTCGAACATCGACTCCTTGTCCTTGAAGTACAGATAGAGCGTGCCCTTGGCGACGCCCGCCCGCTTGGCGACATCGTCGAGCCGCGTCGCGGCAAAGCCGCGTGCGATGAACTCGTCCATCGCCGCCTCGACGATCGCTGCGCGCCGCTCCGCGGATTTCTCGGCGCGGTTCGCGGCAGGCTTCGGCTCGGGCAGCTTTGCCGAGGCCACCTTCGGGATCCTCGTCGCCGCAGCCCGGATCGTGGTGGTCCGGCGCTTGGCGGGCCGGGAGCGGTTCGTTTCTTCGATGCGCTTTGTCATGGCCATAATATGACTGACCAGTCAGTCATCGTCAATGCGTTCAGAGAAAACGCCTACCGGCCGGAAGCGTTCCTGTTGGCCTTCCCGGGTGCGCATAGATTCGCGATCTCGCGGTGCAAATGCCCGAATTTGCTGCTTATTTCTGCCCCTCTGGAGAACAGAGGACGCAGGGAATGCCGGGTGCCGATCGCACCCAGGGGCCCTGTGCAACAAAAAGGCGCAGGGGTGGCATCACAGGTGTAACCGGAGCATCCGGCTTTCCCTGCGCGATGGGCTACGGCTCACCTCGTACTCAACCCGGCGAGATTGGGGGGATTTTGATACAAGCGATCGGCTGGGGGGAAACACCTATGAGCGATTGGTTACACAACCTGTCTGTGCCGTGGATGGCCTTCATTGTCTTCGGCTTCACCTATCTTGTTGCCATTCTCATTTTCGCAGGCGTTGCGATCCTGTCGACCAAGGAGCGCGCAACGTCTTTCAAATCGATCTCGCCCGGCATGTTGCCGGTGCTCGGCATCCTTTTCGGCCTGTTTGTTGCATTCACCGCGGCACAGGTCTGGAGTGACAGTGATCGCGCCACCGCGGCGGTGAGCCGCGAAGCCAGTTCGTTGCGGGCGGTCATCTTGCTCGCCGGCGGCCTGCCGCCGGAGCAGGAGGCGCGCCTGCGCGGTCTCGTTCGCGACTACGTCGAGGAAACGGTCGCCGTGGAATGGCCGATGATGGCGCGCCAGGCTGCATCGCTCAAGGCAGCTCCTCCCGCGCTGACCGCGGCGTTGCGCTTTGTCGTATCAACGCCCGCGCAAAACCCGGGCCAGCAGACGACGCAGCACGAGATCATCACCAATCTGAATTCGGCACTCGATGCGCGACGACAACGGATCATCGTCAGTCAGACCGAAGTCGACTCGATAAAATGGTGGTGCCTCTACCTTCAGGCCATCTGCGAGCTATTGGTCATTGCGCTTGTTCACTGCGACAACCGGTTGGGATCCGCCATCGCGATGGGACTGTTCGCGACCGGCGTGGCCACATCGGTTCTGCTGATTGCCGCGCATGATCGACCATTCACCGGCCAGATATCGATTGCGCCGACGCCGTTGCTGCAGATCATGCCGGACAAGGAGACGAGCCGATAAGCGCCGGACCGCACTACGCGCGCTGTCCGCTACGTGTGAAACTTCAGTCCATCGAGGATCTTGTCGACCACCTTGCGCTCGGCGCGAATGGCGAGGCCGACCAGGTTGAGCTCGCTGCGCACGACCGCCTTCACCACCTCGCGGTTGGCGGCGTCATGCGTGGTCTTGAACATGTCCTCGGTGTAGAGCGCCGGCTGCACGTTGCGCGCCAGCGCGCGCTCCAGCGCCCGCGACAGCGCAGGCCCGTCGGCGCCGTAGATCAGGATCGGCTGGCCGATCAAAGAGAGATATCTGGTCCCCGAGCCGTCCTCGTAATTCCCGCCGATACATTCGGGGAAGGAAGCCGCGATGCCACCGGCAAGAAACGACGCCACGTTGAGCTTCTGCCAGACTTCCAGGTCGGTGCGGATCACGACCGCGATCTTGGTGTCGAACTGCATGATGCAAGTCTAGCGGCAGGCAGGCGGCAAACGCCAGTTCTACAGGTGCAGACCACATCTGCCAGCGAGGCGCTGACGTTAGATTCCCGGGAGACCCGCCGGCGCATCCTGCCGACCTGAACCTGCCATTCCGCGCCGGCGAGAAGGACTTGTGATGAAGTCTTATCATTGGCAGCAGGGCGACGTCGCAAAGGCCCGATCCGTGCCGGGACGGAAAGCGATAGTCAGGTCCTGCGCCGCGTAGTAGGCTTCGGGCGTTCGATGACCATCAGCATATTTCAGGGCATTGCATCATGATCAGCAAGGCCGATGTTGTTGTTATTGGTTCGGGCGGATTGGGCGCGGCCACAGCCTATTACCTGAGCAAGCGTGGAGGTCTCAGCGTCGCCCTTGTCGACAAGCATGAGATCGGATCGCAAACCTCGCCCCGCGCGGCAGGCATGGTGAGTTGCGCGCGCAAGAGCGACCTGATGATTGGCCTCATCAAGGACGCATGCCGCAAGATCGAGGCGTTCACTGAAGAAACCGGCCAGCCGCTCGACTGGGTGCATTCGGGCAGCCTCAAGATTGCGCGCCGGCCGCAGGACGCCGAAGTGATCGAGGACGACTTCGCGCGCGGACGCCGCACCGGCCTCGACGTCGAGCTGATCTCTCCGGAAGAGGCGAGCGGTCTCAATCCGTTCCTGCAGCCGGCGGGCGTCGTTGCGGCGATGCGGATAGGCGACGACCGGTATTTCGACCCGGCGCAGGTTGCCGTCGGTTTCGCCACGGCCGCCGCGGCCAACGGTGCGACCTTGCTGCCGAAGACCGACGTGCGCGCCGTCAACATCGTCGGCGGCACCGTGATCGGCGTGACCACCGCAAACGGCGTCATTGAAAGTCCGGTTGTCGTCGATGCGGCCGGTGCGTGGACGCGGCAGGTCGCGGAGGCAAGTGGAATTCGCGTGCCGCTGGTGCCGACCCGGCAGCAATTGATCGTCACCGAGCCTTTGGATGGCGCGCGGGCCGACCTGCCGATGATCCGCATCATGGATGCTGCGGTGTATGTCCGCCCGTGTCAGGGCGGCTTCCTGTGGGGTGTCTACGAGGAAACGCCGCGCTTCTTCGATATGCAATCGCTTGGGGCCGGCTTCGACGTCAAGGACATGCCGCTCGACATCGGCGTGCTTCATGCCGCCGCCGATGAGGTCAAGGACCAGCTCCCGTTCCTGCAAACCGCCAAGGTGCGGGAGTTTCGCGGCGGCATTCCGACGATGACCGCCGACGGCCATCATATTCTTGGCCCGGCCGCCGGAGTGACCGGCTTCTATTTTGCGAGCGGGTGCAACGTCGCCGGTCTGTCGATCTCGCCGACCGTCGGCGAGGCGCTCGCGGCCTGGATCGTGGACGGCAAGCCGCCCGTCGATCTATCGCCGATGTCGGTCATGCGGTTCAAAGACCAATCGTGGTCTGAAGACCAATTGGAGCGCGACGCCGCCTGGCAATACCGACACTTCTATGGCGCCGTCTGAGCGCGGCAGCGCGCTTTGCCCACCAGGCGGATTGCGGCGACCGCCCTACCCCTTGGCGTCGCAGGCCCAGGCACGGATCACGCATTCCTTGCCGCCATAGTCGTAGCACTTCTTGGTCGCGGCATTGAGCGAGCTCGAGATCTTCGGCGCCACGGCATAGCCATGGGCGCCGCAGGGATTCTTCATGTCGATCGAGAGCGCGGCGCAGGCCCGCTTCATGGTCACGGTGGTGCAATCGCCCTTGCACTGCTTCAGCGCGGCGGCGCGCGCCGCACCCTCCGCCGGATAGTCGTAGGCCTGGCCATACGCCCCGCACTTGCCGACCGCGAACGCGCCGGCCGCGCGCGCCTTGGGCACGAAGGTTTCCACGGAGAAACGCGTGGCGCCGAGCAGCAGTGTCAGGACGAGAATCGTCAGCGCGCGACGCTGCGCGACGGCAGTCGAAATGATCAAGCGGAAATCCCCCAAAGCCCGGCGCGGACTGTACGCAGGGGTCGTTTCCAGATGGTGAATGACGGGTTGATGAACCGTCAAACCCTCATGGTGAGGAGGCGCGAAGCGCCGTCTCGAACCACGAGGCCCCGCTGGTGCCATTCATCCTTCGCGACGCCGCTGCGCGGCTCCTCAGGATGAGGTCTGACATTTCGTTTGGACGAGACGATTGCAAGCGTGCTTATCCCCGTCTTGCCGCTTCCAGCGCCTGCGGGGTGTCGATGTCGAGGAAGGCGCTGTCGCCGTCGACCGGGACCTCGGCGACCACCTCGGCATGCTTGGTGATCAAGTGACGCGCGCCGATGTCGCCGTCGAGCGTCATCAGCTCCTTGAAGAAGCGCCGCGACCACAGCACCGGATTGCCGCGGCGGCCCTCGCTGACGGGGACCGCGATCAGATGGCCGCGGTCCGGCGCGAAGGTCTCGATCAGGCGATCGATCAGCTTCGCATCGATCAGCGGCATGTCGCCGAGGCAGACGATCGCGCCGTCGGCGCTGTCGGAGACCGCCGCAATGCCCGCCTTCACCGAGCTGGCGAGGCCGCCGGCGAAATCCGGGTTGCGGACGAATTTGACCTTGAGGCCCTCGAGCGCCTGCTCGACCAGCTCGGCCTGATGCCCGGTAACGACGATGACCTCGGAGGCCTTCGACGCCAGGGCCTGCTCGGCGACGATGCGCGCGAGCTTCTTGCCGTCGAGCTCGGCGAGCAGCTTGTTCGGGCCGCCCATCCGGGTCGAGCGGCCGGCGGCGAGCACGATCGCCGCAACGTTGCGGTTGCCTTCGGTGTCCGGCACGGTGCGCGGCTGCGGCCGCGTCACGATCTCCATGAGAAGACCGCCGACGCCCATGCCGGTGAGATCCGACCGCTTCACCTTGATGCCGGCGAGCAACCGCATCAGCACCCAGTCAAAGCCGTTCTCGACCGGCGAGCGCGCGCAGCCCGGCGCGCCCAGCACCGGCACGCCGCCGGCGCTGCCGATCAGCAGCAGATTGCCCGGATCGACCGGCATGCCGAAATGCTCGACCGCGCCACCGATCTCGGTGATTGCAGCCGGAATGACATCGCGGCGGTCGGCGATCGCGGACGCCCCGAACACGATGACGAGTTCGGCCCCTAACCCGAGCAATTCCTTGATCGAGGCGGCGAGCACCGTCTCGTCATGCGGCACGCGGCGCTCGGCGATGATGGTGGCGCCGGCCGGCGCGAGACGCTCAGCGGTGACGCGCAGCGTCTTGTCGATCACCTTCGGCGCGAGGCCCGGCAGCAGCGTCGAGACCACGCCGACCTTCTGGATCACATAGGGCGCGATCCGCAGCGTATCCTTGCCGGCCACCGCGACGGCGGCATCGCGCAAGCGCCCCTCGACGCCGAACGGGATCAGCTTGACGGTCGCGATCATCTCGCCCTCGACCACCGGCTTGAACGCGGCGAGGGTTGCGAAGGTGATGGCCTCGTCGACATCGTTGATGCGGTCGACCGCGGCGCGATCGATCACCAGCACGCCGGGGCGCGCCGCGAACAGGTTGGCTCGGCCGGTGAAGGCGCGCTCGACATTGACGCCCTCGCCGGCCACCGCCTGCGCGATGCTGGCGGCCGCGGCGTCCTCGGAGACGTCGCCCTCGTCGAGCCGCACCACGACGATCTCGTCGACGCCGGCCTTGGTCAGCGCCTCGACCTCAGCGGGGCCGATCGTGGTGCCCTTCTTGAGCACCAGCGCGCCCTGGCGGAGGGTATGCACGGTGACGCCGCCAATCGCGTCGGCCGGACTGGCGGGACCGAACTTCATGCCGCTTCTTCTTTTTCTTTGGGGGGCAAGCGCAGCTGCGCGGTGATCTCGGCCATGATCGCGACCGCGATCTCCGACGGCGACACCGCGCCAATATCGAGGCCGATCGGCGCGTGGATGCGCGCGATGTCGCTGTCCCTGGCGCCCTGCGCGCGCAGCCGTTCGGCGCGCTTGGCGTGGGTCTTCCGCGAGCCCAGCGCGCCGATATAGAAGCAGTCGCGGTCGAAGGCGTGCAGCAGCGCCGGATCGTCGATCTTGGGATCGTGCGTCACCGCGACGAAGGCGGTGTAGTGATCGACGTTGAGCGGCGGCAGCGCGACGTCGGGCCATTCGGCGACCAGCGGCACGTCGGGGAAGCGCTCCGGGCTCGCAAACGCGGTGCGTGGATCGACCACCGTGACGTCATAGTCGAGCGAGCGCGCCAGCGGCGCCAGCGCCTGGCTGATATGGACCGCGCCGATGATCACGAGCTTTGCGGTCGGCGCGTAGACGTTGAGGAACAGCTTCCTGGTCCCGACCTCGACATTGCCGCTCTTGCCCATCCGCAGCTGCTTTGCGAGCTCGGCGCGCAGCGGATCGGCGGCGATGTCCGCGGCCTTGACCAGGCGCTGATCGCCATTGGCGGTGTCGGTGACGATGATGACCGGGCGGCGCGCGGCGCGCTCGGCGTTCAGCTCTTTCAGGATCTCGAGTTTCACGGCTAACCGACCTTCTCGACGAACACGCGGATGGTGCCGCCACAGGACAGGCCGACATTCCAGGCCGTCTCGTCGGCGACGCCGAATTCGAGCATTTTGGGCTGGCCGCTCGCGATGACGTCGAGCGCCTCGGTGACGACCGCGCCTTCGACGCAGCCGCCGGAGACCGAGCCGAGGAAGGTGCCGTCGTCATTGATGACGAGGCTCGAGCCGGCCGGGCGCGGCGCCGAGCCCCAGGTCTCGACCACGGTGGCAAGCGCCACGCCATGGCCCTCTTTCTGCCAGGTCTCGGCGGCCTGCAGGATGTCTTCGTCGCGGTTGAGCATGAGAGCGTCTCCTCAAGCAACAGAACGGATCAGGCTGCGGTGGTGCGCCGGCGGCGGGGATGACAGCGCCCCGATCAAGCCCTTGATGGAGGTCAAGTTATGCACCGGGCGAAATTCGTCAACGTGGGGCAACATCATTTTGATGCCTTGCGCCTTGGCCTCGAAGCCGGAGTAGCGCAGCAGCGGATTGAGCCAGATCAGGCGGCGGCAGGAACGGTGCAATCGGTCCATCTCGAAGGCCAGTTTGGCATCTGCCTCCCGTTCTAGTCCATCGGATATAAGGAGGACGATGGCGCCCTGCCCGAGCACCCGGCGGGCCCAGAGCTGGTTGAAGCTGTGCAGCGAGGTCGCGATCCGCGTCCCGCCGGCCCAGTCCTCGACCGAGGAGGAGCAGCTCGCCAGCGCCTCGTCGGGGTCACGGGCCCGTAACGCCCGCGTCACATTGGTCAGGCGGGTGCCGAACAGGAATACCGAGACCCGCTTGCGGTAGTCGGTGATGGCGTGCAGGAAATGCAGGAACAGGCGGGTGTACTCGCTCATCGAGCCAGAGATATCGAGCAGCGCCACGATCGGCGCCGGTTTCTCGATCCGGCCGAGCTTTCGGATGTCGATGATCTCGCCGCCGGTGCGCAGCGAGTTGCGCACGGTGCGGCGCATGTCGAGCCGCAGGCCCCGCGCATCCGGCTGGTAGCGGCGTGTCACAAGCTCGGCCTGCGGCAGCCGCATCTTGGCGATCTCGCGCGTCACCTCGGCGATCTCCGCCGCGGTCATCTGCGCAAAATCCTTCTTCTGCAGGATCTCCTTGTCGGACACCGAGAGCTTCAGCTCCTGCTCCTGGGCCTGCGGCCGCTCCTCGCTCCGCGCCGGCTGGGCCATCGCCTCCTGGACGCGGCGCGAGGCCGGCGGCGGCTTCTTCCTGGCGTGGTCGGGCAGCGGCACCGAATCCAGCATGCTCTTCCACTCCTCGGCGGCGCGGAAGAACAGCATAAAGGCCTGGCGGAAGATCAGCGCGTGCTCGTGGCGCTTGACGAAGATCGCTTCCAGCGTGGCATAGAAATCCGAGCGATGGCCGACCTCGATCAGCTGCAGCGCGTCGAGCGCGTCGATCACCGAGCCCGGCCCGACCGGGAGCCCGGCCGCCCGCAGCGCGCGGGCAAAGCCGATCACGTTGTCGGCCATGTGGCCGGTCGGAGGCGCGAGGTGGTTGATCGCCATTGTTGTTTGGCCTCGTCATTCCGGACCGCACGAAGTGCGGATCCGAAATCTGGAGATTGCGGCGCGAGACTCCGGGTTCACGCTTCGCGTGCCCCGGAATGACGGCTAGTCGCTCGTCGCTTCCTTCAATGTCTTCTGCAGCGCATCGCCCTGCATGCGCGCGATGTCGTCCTGATACTTCAAGAGCGCGCCCAGCGTGTCGCCGACGACCTGCGGGGTCAGCGAGCGGGCGTCGAGCTCGGACAGCGCGGTGGCCCAATCGATGGTCTCGGCAACGCCCGGCGACTTGTAGAAATCCTGGTTGCGCAGCGCCTGCACGAAGCGGACGACCTGCTGCGACAGCTTGGCGGAGATGTTCGGCACCCGCGACTTGACGATCGCGAGTTCGCGCTCGGCTGTGGGATAATCCACCCAGTGATAGAGGCAGCGCCGCTTCAGCGCGTCGTGGATCTCGCGGGTGCGGTTCGAGGTGATGATCACGATCGGCGGTGCCGGCGCCTTCACGGTGCCGAGCTCGGGGATCGTGACCTGGAAGTCGCTGAGGATTTCCAGCAGATACGCCTCGAACGCCTCGTCGGCGCGGTCGAGCTCGTCGATCAGCAGCACTGGAGGGCCCGCGACATCGGGCTCGAGCGCCTGCAGCAGCGGCCGCTTGATCAGGAAGCGTTCGGCGAAAATGTCGCTCGCGAGCTGGTCGCGATCGGTATCGCCGGAAGCCTCCGCCAGGCGGATCGCGATCATCTGCGCCGCACTGCTCCACTCATAGACCGCGGAGGCGACGTCGAGGCCTTCATAGCATTGCAGGCGGATCAGCTTGCGCCCGAGCGCCGCCGACAACACTTTTGCGATCTCGGTCTTGCCGACGCCGGCCTCGCCTTCGAGGAACAGCGGCCGGCCCATCCGCAGCGCGAGATAGGTCACGGTCGCGAGCGACCGCTCGGCGAGATAGCCGCGCGAGGTCAGGAGATCCTCGAGCGCATCGACGGAAGTGGGTAACGCCGATACACTCATGGAACAGCCAGTCTTCGAACAGAGGTCAGCAAAGTCACGCCTTGGTACTTAGTCCTTGGCGTTCGCGGCTTCCACCGCCCTGCGCGTCAAAACGCCGATCAGATGCGCGCGGTATTCCGCACTGCCATGCAGGTCGCTGTTCAGCCCGTCGGCCGAAACCGCGATGCCGTCGAGCACCTTGTGCGAGAAGCGCTTCTTCAGGGCGTCCTCGAACGCAGTGACGCGGAAGACGCCGTCGGAGCCCGCGCCGGTGACCGCGACGCGCACGTCGGACGGACGCTTGGCCACGAACACCCCGACCAACGCATAACGCGAGGCCTGGTTGCGGAACTTGACGTAGGCCGCCTTCTTCGGCACCGGGAACATCACCTTGGTGATGATCTCGTCGGCCTCCAGCGCGGTCGAGAACAGGCCCTGGAAATACTCCTCGGCCTTGAGGCGGCGCTTGTTGGTGACGATGGTCGCGCCCAGCGCCAGCACCGCGGCCGGATAGTCGGCGGTCGGGTCGTTGTTGGCGAGCGAGCCGCCGATGGTGCCGCGGTGGCGCACCGCGGGATCGCCGATCAGGCCGGCCAGCTCGGCCAGCGCCGGGATCGCCTCGCCCACGACCGCGGAGTTCGCGACTTCGGCGTGCTTGGCGGTGGCGCCGATGACCAGCGAACGGCCCTTCATCTCGATCGTGTCGAGACCTTCGATGTGGGAGAGATCGACCAGATGCGGCGGGCTGGCGAGCCGCTGCTTCATGACCGGCACCAGCGTGTGACCGCCGGCGATCAGCTTGGCGTCCTCGTTCTTCACCAGGAGGTTGGCGGCCTGCCGCACGGTGCCGGGACGGTGATATTTGAATTCGTACATTGGAATGTCCTGATCGCGGTCGCGATGAATTGCTGACTAGGCGAGGTCCGACTTGTTAAGCGAGGTCCGACTTCGCCATCGCCTTGGCGCCGGCGGCGATCGAGGCAACGATGTTCTGGTAGCCGGTGCAACGGCACAGATTGCCTTCCAGCTCCTCGCGGATCACCTCGTCGGAGAGCTCGTGGCCCTTGCGATGGACCAGGTCGACCGCGGTCATGATCATGCCCGGCGTACAGAAGCCGCACTGCAGCCCGTGATGCTCGCGGAAAGCCTCCTGCATCGGATGCAGCGGCGCGCCATCGGCCGCCAGCCCCTCGATGGTCTTGACCTCATGTCCGTCGGCCATCACCGCAAGCGTCGTGCAGGACTTCACCGCCCTGCCGTCCAGATGCACGACGCAGGCGCCGCACTGCGAGGTGTCGCAGCCGACATGGGTGCCTGTCAGCCGCAGGTTTTCGCGCAGAAACTGGACCAGAAGGGTACGGGGGTCGACATTCGCGTTCACGGGGTTGCCGTTCACGATCATTGAAATCTTGGCCATCAGCACTCTCTTATCTGCGCCACCGCATATCGGCGAAGCAGGCGGTTTTAAATCATTCCAGACGGCATAATATGGGCGCGCCCCGCGATGGGCAACCTTTCGAGCCACCCATCCAGGACATGGCCGGACCTGAATAATCCAGCCGAAAGGCGGGGCTAACCCTGCACCGCCTTGGCGAAATTTGCAAAGAATTCATCGGCCAGCTTCTTGGCGGCGCCGTTGATCAGGCGCTGGCCGAGCTGGGCGAGCTTGCCGCCGATCTGCGCCTCCACATTGTAGCTCAGAAGCGTGCCGCCATCCTTGTCGGCGAGGCCCACCGTGGCGCCCCCCTTGGCAAAGCCGGCGACCCCGCCCTCGCCTTCGCCAGAGATCTTGTAGCCGTTCGGCGGGTCGAGATCGCTCAAGGTGACCTTGCCCTTGAAGCGGGCGGAGACCGGGCCGACCTTCATCTTGGCGGTGGCGCGGAAGCCGCCCTCGTCGGTCTTCTCCAGCTCTTCGCAGCCGGGAATGCAGGCCTTCAACACTTCGGGATCGTTGAGCTTGTCCCACACAGCCTGGCGCGGCGCTGCAAGCTGGACTTCGCCGGTCATTGTCATGGCCATGGGGGATCTCCTCGATCGCTAGAACCTTTTCCCCCAAGTAAAGCAGCCGGGACACAAAGGAAAGGGCACCTTCGGAGGATGAGCGATGCATATTCGCAACCGCAGCAAGCCAAGCCCATTGTTCACGAAATTGCGCAATCCCCGCTGTTGAAAATGCAGGCAGCCCCAGGGCATTGGCATCGACGCGCGACAGTGGTTAGGTCGCCGGCCATGAGCACAGCCCTCTCTCCCCTGCTTGCGCCGATGCTGTCGAGCGCCGCGATGCGCGCGGTGTGCGACGACGCCGCCACGCTGCAGAACATGCTGGATTTCGAAGCCGCGCTGGCCCGCGCCGAGGTGGCCTGCGGGGTGATTCCCGCAGCGAGCGCAGGACCAATCGGCGCCGCCTGCAAGGGCGAATCATTCGACCTGGCCGCGCTGGCAGAGGCCGCGACGCGGTCCGGCAATCTGGCGATCCCGCTGGTGAAGGCCCTGACTGCCAACGTCGCCCAGGCGGATGCGGAGGCGGCGCGCTATGTGCATTGGGGCGCGACCAGCCAGGACGTCATCGACACCGCGACCGTGCTGTCGTTGCGCGCGGGGATCGACGCGCTGCTGACCGACCTCGACCGCGCCGTTGCGGGCTTCGCCGGGCTTGCGCGCGCACATCGCGACACCGCCGTGGTGGCGCGGACCTGGCTGCAGCACGCGCTGCCGATGCCGTTCGGCCTCAAGCTCGCCGAATACGGCGCGGCGCTGCATCGCTCCCGCAAGCGCTTGATGCGCCTGCGCCGCGAGACGCTGGCGCTGCAATTCGGCGGCGCCGCCGGAACGCTCGCCGCGCTTGGCGACAAGGGCCTCGCGGTCGCCGCCGCCCTTGCGCAAGAGCTTGATTTGCCGCTGCCGGATGCGCCCTGGCATACCCATCGCGACCGCATCGCCGAGGCCGCGTCGGTGTTCGCGATCCTCGCCGGCAGCTGCGGCAAGATCGCGCGCGATGTGTCGCTGATGATGCAGACCGATGTCGGCGAGGCCTTCGAGCCTGCCGGCGCCGGCCGCGGCGGCTCCTCCACCATGCCGCACAAGCGCAATCCGGTCGCCGCCGCGAGCGCGCTGGGGGCTGCGACCATGGCGCCGAATCTTGCCGCGACGATCTTCGCCGCGCAGGTGCAGGACCATGAGCGCAGCGCCGGCCCGTGGCATGCGGAATGGCCGACCTTGCCGGCCCTGATGCTGGTGACTTCGGGCGCGCTTGCCGCCATCGTCGATCTCGCCGAAGGGCTCGAGGTCGACGCGGCGCGGATGCGCGCCAATCTCGATGCGACTCAGGGATTGATCATGGCGGAAGCCGTCACCTTTGCGCTCGCCGACAAAATCGGCAAGAGCGACGCCCATCATCTGATCGAGGCCGCCAGCAAGCGCGCGGTCGCGGAGAAGAAGCATCTGCGCGAGGTGCTGTCGAAGGATGCCAAGGTCGCCGTACATCTCGACGCGAAACGAATCGCGGAACTGTTCGAGCCGATGGCCTATCAGGGCGCCTCGCAAGCGCTGATCGACCGCCTGCTGGCTTCACTGGATGACAAATAGCGACGATGTCGTTGCCGGGCAAAAAGCAGCGAAGCGCGTCTTCGCGCAGATGGCCCGGCAAGCGCATGACGAGAGGGACAAGACGATGCCGATGATCAACGCCGACGGGTGCATGCTCAACGTCCAGGTGGACGGTCGTGACGGCGGACCGACCTTGATGCTGTCGAACTCGCTCGGCTGCACCTTGCAGATGTGGGAGCCGCAAATGCGGGCGCTGACGCAGCTGTTCCGCGTCATCCGCTACGACCGCCGCGGTCACGGCAAGTCCGGCGTGCCACCGGGCCCGTACTCCATGGAGCGCTTCGGCCGCGACGTGCTGGCGATCCTCGACGACCTCAACATCGAGAAGGTGCACTGGTGCGGCCTGTCGATGGGCGGCATGGTCGGACAGTGGCTGGGAGCGAATGCCCCGGAAAGATTCGGCAAGATCATCCTCGCCAACACCGCCTGCTACTATCCCGATCCGACCAACTGGCTGAATCGCATCAAGGCGGTGAAGGAAGGCGGCATCGCCGCCGTCGCCGACACCGTGATCGCGGGCTGGCTGACCGCCGATTTCCGCGAGCGCGAGCCGGAGACCACGGCGCGCATGAAGGCGATGCTGCTGGCCTCGCCGGTCGAAGGCTATCTCGCCTGCTGCGAGGCGCTGTCGACACTCGACCAGCGCGCGCTGCTGCCCAGGATCAAGAGCCCGACCCTGGTAATCGCGGGAAAGCAGGACATGGCAACGCCGGTGTCGGCAGGCGAAATGATCCGCAGCGGCATTCCCGGCGCCAGCATGACGCTGCTCGATGCCGCGCATATTTCCAATGTCGAGCAGTCGCACGCCTTCACCGAAGCCGTGGTCGGCTTCCTGACGCAGCGGTAACGGTCGTCGTCATTCCGGGGGCGATGCGAAGCATCGAACCCGGAATCTCGATCCGCATCCATAACTTCGAGATTCCGGGTTCGGTCCTGCGGACCGCCCCGGAATGACGTAACCGGGAAGGATGCTCTATTGGCGACAATCAGTGTGTAGCCCGGATGCAGCGAAGTGAAATCCGGGACAAGTCTTCGGCAGACGCTGCCCCCCGGATTGCGCTGCGCTTTATCCGGGCTACGATTTCATGAGGAGACATCCATGGACGACAATCAGCGCCGCGACGACGGCATGACGCAGCGCCGCAAGGTGCTCGGCAATGAATGGGTCGACAAGTCGATCAAGAACCGCAACGCGTTCAACACCGACTTCCAGGACCTGATCACGCGCTATGCGTGGGGCGACATCTGGACCCGGCCGCATTTCGATCACCGCACCCGGCGCGTGCTTGTGATCGGCACCATGGTCGCGCTCGGCCAGTGGGACGAATTCCGCCTGCATGTGCGCGCCG
The DNA here is from genome assembly GCF_001189245.1 of Bradyrhizobium pachyrhizi. Taxonomy (GTDB): domain Bacteria; phylum Pseudomonadota; class Alphaproteobacteria; order Rhizobiales; family Xanthobacteraceae; genus Bradyrhizobium; species Bradyrhizobium pachyrhizi. The sequence continues at coordinate 38,189 of NZ_LFIQ01000036.1, forward strand.
CGCTCGCCGAGGGCGGCTTCACGCCCGAGGACATCAAGGAGATCCTGCTGCAGCAGGCGATCTATTGCGGCGTGCCGGCGGCCAATCACGCCGTCAAGGAAGCCGGCGCGATCATTGCCGAGCTAGGAGCATGATCCGGAAAAGTGCGAAGCGGTTTTCCCTCGCGACAAACGCGGAACGCGTTTGCGCGGAGATCATGCTCAAACAACGAACTAAAGCGCGATGACTATAGCGCTTTAGGTGGTGTTGACACTTATCGCATCCATA
>NZ_LFIQ01000037.1 GCF_001189245.1 Bradyrhizobium pachyrhizi
GGCGCCAGGCGCGGATAGATGCAGGACGAGCCGAAGAACATCAGCTTCTCGCAGCCATTGGCGTGGGCTGCCTGGATCACGTTGCTCGAGATCGCCAGATTGTCGTAGAGAAATTCGGCCCGCAGCGTGTTGTTGGCGACGATGCCGCCGACCTTGGCGGCGGCGAGGAATACGGCCTGCGGCCGCTTCGCGGCAAACCAGGCGTTGACCGCGGTTTGGTCGCGCAAATCGACCTCGCTGCGCGACACCGTCAGGAGATCGGCCTCCTCGCGCGCCAGCCGGCGCATCAGCGCCGAGCCGACCATGCCGCGATGGCCGGCAACGAAGACCGTCTTGCCCTTCAGCTCAAACGCCGTGCTTGCCATTGGCCGCGTCCTGCCTGGCCTCGACGAGATCGCTGGCGACCATTTCCTTCACCAGCTGCGCGAACGGCGTCTTCGGCGCCCAGCCGAGCTTGGCGCGCGCCTTGCTGGCGTCGCCGATCAGAAGATCGACCTCGGTCGGGCGGAAATAGGTCGGATCGATCTGCACCAGGGTGTTGCCGGACACCTTGTCGACACCGACCTCCTCGACGCCCTTGCCGCGCCATTCGATGCTGCGGCCGACCTCGGCAAACGCCAGCTCGACGAACTCGCGGACCGACCGCGTCTCGCCGGTCGCGAGCACGAAGTCGCCGGGCTCGTCCACCTGCAGGATCCTGTGCATGCCCTCGACATAGTCGCGGGCGTGGCCCCAGTCGCGCTTGGCGTCGAGATTGCCGAGATAGAGCTTGTTCTCGAGGCCGACCTCGATGCGGGCAACGGCGCGGGTGATCTTGCGCGTCACGAAGGTCTCGCCGCGAATCGGGCTCTCATGGTTGAACAGGATGCCGTTGCTGGCGAACATGCCATAGGCCTCACGGTAGTTCACCGTGATCCAGTAGCCGTAGAGCTTGGCGACGCCATAAGGCGAGCGCGGATAGAACGGCGTGGTTTCCTTCTGCGGCACCTCCTGCAC
>NZ_LFIQ01000038.1 GCF_001189245.1 Bradyrhizobium pachyrhizi
TCGATGCGCCGGACGCGCTCGACCGTCTCTGGCACGGCTACCATTGCCTACTCCGCTCGCGCATGGACGACTTCAGTCGACGATGGTTGCCCCGCGCCGCCTCCGCTGATCGCGCATGTTACGGGACCAGCGAGTAAGAGAATCAGATGATCGATCCAGGCAGCTGTTGCCGTCGCTCGAGTCTTCATCATGTTTTGCACCGGGCCCCCCTCATCGGCCACCCTTATGCCGGCACGCAGGTATCAGGCACTGGGCAAACGACAGCGCATTGCGGCGCGTCAAAATGCCCCTCACATTCGGTGCACTGGGCCGGATTGATGACATATATGTCGTTCTTCAGGCTGATCGCGGCGTTGGGACATTCGAACTCACACGCGCCGCAGACGGTGCACTGGGATGCGATTATCTTGTAGGCCATCACTGCGATTCCATAAGCAAAAGTGCGGGACCACTTCTTGCTTTCAAGTCTTATGCCAAAGATCTTAGGCTTGATTTGTCTCGGCTATTTTCCAAAGCGCATCTCGCCGCCTCAACGGTTGTCGCAAATGCGACAATCGGCATCACGGCGGCTTGATCTGAACGCCTAGTTTGAGCTCAGGTCGATCCGGCGGCGGTCAGCCGGCGAGGTGAACCGCGCCCGCCGACTCAAAGGCATGATCCTTCGCATGGCCGCGGTGGCGCGGCTACAATCGGGCACCGCCTCTTCCGAGTGCTCTGCTGCACATCGGTTCTCTCACCGAACAGAGCGGATCGAGCTACAGCGCGACGATGAAGAGCTGGCGCAGTCGTCGCCGGTCCGCGTCTCCGCAGCACAGCCAGAAACGTCGCGGCGATCGCGCAGATAAAGTCGCTTCGATGATCGCATGCCTTCAGAGCAAGCCGCTGCAGGCAACATTCACTCTCCGCGGATTACTGGCAGGCATGCATTCTATACCCTGTATGGGACGAAAGTGGTTTGTCTCGCATACGGCCACGACTGCAAGCCGAGCGCGATCGTCTGGGATCCTTCGCTCCGCGTTCCAAAGAAATCCCAGCGGTGCTGAGCAGATTGATAGAGCCGAAAAAAAAGCCACCCCGAAGGGTGGCCCAAGTCAGGGAGGAAACGCCCGTGTGGGGCCTCTGGGATCAGGCCGCAGCCTGTTCGATCGGAGAGAAGGGAAGTCCGAGGCTCTCGGCGACGGCCTTGTACGTTAGCCGGCCCCGATGGACATTAAGGCCCGCGCGCAGGTGCGGATTCTCGAGCACGGCGGAAAAACCCTTGTTGGCCAGAGCTAAACCAAACGGCAGCGTGGCATTATTCAGTGCCTGGCTCGAGGTCAGCGGAACAGCGCCGGGCATATTGGCCACGCAGTAATGAATGATACCATCCACTTCGTAAGTTGGATCAGCGTGAGTGGTTGGATGCGATGTCTCAAAGCAGCCGCCCTGATCGATGGCGACGTCCACGATGACCGCCCTCTTGCGCATTGAGCTCAGCATGCTCCGGCGCACCAGCTTCGGCGCGCTCGCTCCTGGAACGAGCACCGCACCAATTACCACATCTGCCGCAAATACCTCCGCCTCCACGGATTCAATGGTGGAAAACCTGGTACGAACGCGCCCTTCGAATAGCTCGTCCAACTCGCGAAGCCGGGGTATCGAACGGTCGATGACAGTGACCTCTGCGCCCAAACCGGCCGCCATGCGTGCCGCGTGCGTGCCAACGACGCCACCTCCGATCACCACGATCCGAGCCGGCTGAACACCGGGCACTCCACCGATCAACAGCCCTCGTCCACCTGCACTCCGCTTCAGCGCGCTACCCGCCGCTTCGATCGCAAGCCTACCTGCGACCTCGCTCATCGGCGCCAACAGTGGAAGACCACCATGGGCATCAGTTACGGTCTCATAGGCGATCGCGGTGCACCCGGATTTTAGGAGCCCTTTGGCCTGCTCCGGATCTGGCGCCAGATGCAGGTAAGTGAAGAGGATCTGGCTCTCCCGCAGCTGGCTCCATTCGGATGGCTGAGGCTCCTTAACCTTTACGATCATCTCGCTCGATGCGAATACCTCGGCTGCGGAATCCAGAATCGTTGCGCCGGCGGCGCGATAATCGTCATTGGTTGCACCAATGCCGGCGCCGGCATTGGTCTCGATCACGACGCGGTGGCCCGCTGCCACGTATTCGCGGACGGCTCCAGGGGTAAGGCCCACGCGATATTCGTGCGCCTTGATTTCCTTGGGGACTCCGACCTTCATTTGAAAACTCCCTGCCTGGAGGGCCTTTTTAATCGCAAGAGCACAGTGATATTGCGATGCAGGCGGCTAAATGGCGCAGGAATTCAGCGATCTTTGGCCAGCTACGCATGATTTCAAACAAACAGATGCCGAGCGGATTGAGTGACTATGTTCACTTACTTAACTATTGTTTCGTTCAGGCTCGCCGCAGGTGGGCGCGGCGCCTTCAACAGATTCGAGGCAATTGTTCACCCGACAACCAATCGACAATTCGTCCGCCGCCGAAGCTGGTCGCCATCTGGACAAATTTGTGATCGTCAGCAACCGCCTCGCCAATATCGGCTGCATCGCACCCGAGCGGATGCGTCTTCATGGCTGCAAGCACGGCATCAGCCGTATCAGGCGCGACGATCGCAACGAGCTTGCCCTCATTGGCGACATGGATCGGATCAAGCCCAAGGAGCTCGCAGGTCGCCGCAACCGCAGGCTTTACGGGAATGGCCGCTTCCTGCAGACGGAACCCAAGGCCAGATTGATGCGCAATCTCATTGAGAGCCGCTGCAAGACCGCCGCGCGTAGGGTCACGCATCACCCGGATGCCGCTGCCGCCAGCCGCCATCATGACAGCCACTAGGTTATGCAGCGATGCGGAATCCGAGACGATCTCAATTTGAAGAGCAGCGTGCTGGCGCGTTGACATGATCGCCACTCCATGATCGCCAAGGCTGCCCGACACCAGCACACGGTCCCCGATCCTTGCTTTGTCCGCGGAAAGATCGAGCCCATCGGCCAGAACCCCAATCCCAGTCGTAGAGATGAACAGACCATCGGCCTTGCCGCGCTCAACGACCTTGGTGTCTCCAGTGATGATGTAAACGCCGGCACCGCGCGCCGCCGCGCCCATCGACTGCGCTATCGTCCTTAGATCTGAAAGCCGGAACCCCTCCTCGATGATGAAGCTAGCCGATAGATAGAGCGGACGCGCGCCGGCCATCACGACATCATTGATTGTGCCGTGCACAGCCAGTGACCCGATATTGCCGCCGGGAAAGAACAGCGGCGAGACCACATAGCCGTCCGTCGTCATCACCATCCTGCCTGCCGCAACGTCAAACGCCGACTGATCATTGCAGCGGGCAAGCCATTCATTACCGAAGGCTTGGTGAAAAATACCGGAGATCAGTTGTGCCATGGCACGCCCCCCGGATCCGTGGGAAAGATCAACGCGTCCGTTCTCGACGTCGAGCTTGCGCTGATAGGCCTTTACGCTCATGACATCCGCCTCACCTGATCATCGCGAACTCGGCCATAGGTCCAATACGCGGCACAAGCGCCTTCCGAGGAAACCATGCAAGATCCTATGGGTGTTTCTGGCGTGCAGATGGTTCCAAACAGCTTGCAGTCGACCGGCCGCTTGGCGCCGCGCAGAATCGCACAGCACTCGCATGCCGGATTGTCGGCGACACGCAGCTCGTGCATCGCAAAACGCGCCTCGGCATCGAATCCCGCGTAAGCCCGCTTCAGCTTCAGTCCACTGTTGGGGACGAGCCCAAGCCCACGCCATTCGAACTGCTCACGCAGTTCGAATACCTGCGAGATCTCGTTTTTGGCGCGTGGATTGCCTTGGCTCGTAACCGCACGGCTGTATTGGTTCTCCACCTCGTAGCGGCCTTCGTTCACCTGCCGCACCAGCATCAGGATCGCCTGCATCACGTCGAGCGGTTCAAATCCCGCGATGACGACCGGCTTACCGAATTGTTCGGCCAAGGGCTCGTAAGGCTGCGTACCGATGATGGTGCTGACGTGCGCAGGACCAACGAAGCCGTCGATTGCGACCCCACCGATCTTGCGCATGTTCGGGTTCTCGAGAATGCTGTGCATCGCAGAAGGCGTAAGCACGTGGTTGCAGAACACGCTGAGGCCCTTCAGCCGCTTCTTATCGGCAATCCGGACCATCACCGCCGTCGGCGGCGTCGTGGTCTCAAATCCGATGGCAAAGAACACCACCTCGCGGCTTGGCACCTGTTCGGCGAGCCGGATTGCGTCGAGCGTCGAATAGACCATCCGAATGTCTGCGCCGAGGGCTTTGGCTCGCAGCAGGGACTGCCCCTGCGAGCCAGGCACGCGCATCAGGTCGCCATAGACGCACAGAGTGACCTCCGGCCGCTCGACGAGCCGGATCGCCATGTCAATCCGGCTGGCGGGCAGAACGCAGACGGGACAACCGGGCCCGTGGATCATGCGCACATTCGCGGGCAGCAAATCCTCCAGCCCGTACCGGGAGATCGCATGAGTATGTCCGCCGCAGAATTCCATGAAGCGGTAAGTCCGTCGCGGTCCGGCTTCGGCGCCGATCGCGCGCGCGAGCCCCTGCGCGATGGTCTTGTCACGAAATTCGTCGGCATATTTCATGATCAGCGTTCCTGGCCTGCACTGCCCAGCTCCTGCAGCAGCTCCAACGTGCGCTTGGCTTCTGTCGGATTGATCTTGGACAGCGCATAGCCGACATGGACAAGAACGGTGTCGCCGACGTCGAGCTCCTCAACGAGAGCGATCGATATCTCCAGGCTGACCCCATCAACGGACACGATCGCCATATCGTCGGGTAGGATTTTCGCGATTTTTGCCGGGATCGAAAGACACATATCAGGCTGCTCCGTCTAGGGCTGACGACTGTTCGTAATCCGCAGAGCGGCAATCCAGGCCTGTCCAAGGCTCAAACCACCGTCGTTGGGCGGCAGCTGGCGTGGCACCAGCGGGGTGAGGCCTGCGCTGCGGCAACCGCGGTCAATCTCTTCCGCCAGCACCGCATTCAGGAAACAGCCGCCGCTTAGTACGATGGTACTGACACCGGTTCTCCGCGCAGCGTGCGTGACCCAGTCAATGCAGGCGGCGGCAAAGGTGCCATGAAACAGGCCGGCTCCGTCCGCGGCGTCGAGGTCGCCTGCAATCAACCGCGAAAATAGCGAACGAAGCGACAGCATGCCGCGCTCGATGGTCCAGCCGGCTTCGAGAATAGCAGTCCGCCGCACCAGCGCCTCGAGCTTCATCGCAGCTTCGCCCTCATAGCTCTGCAAACTCGCGACCCCCAGCAATGCCGCCGCGGCATCGAACAAGCGGCCCGCGCTGGTCGTGGTGGCCCCGCCCGGCCGATCGAGCAATGCCGGCACGCGCTCAGCCTGTCGTTGCGCTGCAAAGCGAGGCCCGATTTCGTTTCCCCGCCCGAGCTGGTGTAATACTGCGCTCGCCATGCGCCACGGCTCGCGGGCTGCACGATCGCCGCCAGGCATCTGCAGGGGCGCGAGATGCCCGATGCGTCGAAACCTCGATTCTTCGCACAACAATAGCTCACCACCCCAGTTTCCGCCGTCGCAGCCGAAGCCATGGCCGTCGAGCACCAGGGCAAGCGCAGGTCCCGCATGGCCATGCTCAGCGATGGCGGCGGCGGCGTGTGCGTGGTGATGCTGGACAGCGATCAGCGTGCGACCACTCGCTTCCGCAAACCGGGTCGACGCCATATTGGGATGCAGATCGTGGGCAATGACGACGGGCTCCACGTCAAGGGTCGAAGTGAGATGCCGAATCGTCTCCTCGAACGCACGGAGGCCTTCAGCCGTGTCGAGATCGCCAATATGCTGGGAGACGAACGCTTCGTTGCCCCGCGTAATGGTGACGGTCGATTTCAGTGCGCCGCCGACGGCAAGCACGGGCGGCACCGACCGCGCAAGACGGGTCGGTTCGGGAACATAACCGCGCGCACGGCGAATGAATTGAGGCCGGCCTGCCACCACCGACATCACGGAATCATCGGCACGCGTCAGGATCTCGCGATCATGGGTCACGATAAGATCGGCGATCCCCTCAAGCCGCCGCCGCGCCTGCGCGTTGTCGATCAGAAGCGGTTCGCCGCAAGAATTGGCACTGGTGGCAACGATAACCGGGCCGGGTCCCGCAAGCCATGCTGCTGTGGAGCGAAACTCATGGAAGATCAGGTGATGCAGCGGGGTTAGCGGCAGCATAACACCCACGCGCGACAAGCCAGGAGCTATGGCAGGCGCCAGATCATTGCGCGTAGGTAGAAGAAGGATGATGGGACGTGCTGAGGATTCGAGCAGCGCAAGCTCCGGCCCATTCGCTTCCGCGATCTCGTTGACCTGCGCGATGGAACCGACCATGACCGCGAACGGCTTCTGAGGGCGCTGCTTTCTGCTGCGCAAACGCTGGACGGCGCGCTGGTTACGCGCGTCGCAAAGCAACTGATACCCGCCCAGCCCCTTTATCGCGACGATTTGGCCGCCGGCGATTGCCGCGACAATGGCATTGATCCCATGGCTGAGCCGAGGGCCGCAGGTCGGACACGCGATCGCTTCCGCATGGAACCTGCGGCTCGCCGGATCGGCATAGTCGGCCGCGCAGGCGACACACAGGCTGAAGGCCTTCATAACCGTGTTGCGGCGATCGTATGGAAGCCGTTCGGCGATGGTATAGCGTGGACCGCAATGGGAGCAGTTGATGAAGGGATAAAGGTAATGACGATTTTCGGGATCGAACAGCTCACTGAGGCATTGCTCGCAGGTCGCGGCATCGGCGACGATCCGCGTCGACAATCTGCCAGCTTGGCTCGTGGTGACCGAAAAGTCTTTCGTCCCGAGCGCCGCGGTCTGTTGAACGCAGATCTCGTCGATGCGTGCCAGTGGAGGCGCCTCCAGCGGCAAAGCGACAACAAACTCCGCAGCCCAGTTGCCCTCGACTTCGATTGTGACGCCCTCGGGGTCATTGACGACAAACCCCACCAATCCGTATCGCTTGGCAAGGCCATACACGTAGGGGCGAAAGCCGACCCCTTGCACAGCCCCGCTCACGCGCACGCGCAGCCGTGTCGGGTCGCAGGCGATAGCCGCGGCGCTCATCGCCCTATGTCCTCTCCGGCGCATCCTTGATGCGCCCCTGCCGATCGATCCAGGCGTACAGGGCGCCAAAACCCTCGCCGGTGCGCGCCGAGACCGTCAGCACTTCGACCTTTGGATTGACTCGTCTTGCGTATTCGACCGTCTTTGGCAAATCGAACGCCAGCAGCGGGGTCAGATCAATCTTGTTGACCAGCATGAGCGACGAAGCAGCAAACATATCCGGATATTTAAGCGGCTTGTCTTCGCCTTCGGTGGTCGACAACACCACGATCTTGCAGGTCTCGCCGAGATCGAAGGCTGCCGGACAAACCAGATTACCGACGTTCTCGATAAAGAGAATACCGCGCGTCAGCAGCGGCAAGCGGCGATAAGCCTCGCCAATCATTGCTGCATCGAGATGGCAACCCTTGCCGGTATTGACTTGAATAGCCGGCACGCCGACCGAGCGAATGCGTTCGGCATCATTCGAGGTCTGCTGGTCGCCTTCGATAACCCCGATCGGGCGACTGCGCTTGAGCTCTGACACGGCGCGGACCAGCAGCGAGGTCTTGCCTGCACCCGGGCTGGACACAAGGTTAAAAACCAGCACGTTATCGGCCACGAAACGCGTGCGGTTGTCTGCGGCGATCCTGTTGTTCTTGCCAAGGATGTCGCGCTCGATCTGAACGAGCCGCTCGCTGTTCATGGGCGCGAGCTTCAACGTGGCCGATCCGGCGCCGCAGCTCGAAGGCGCCTGCTCCCGATGCGCCTGGTGATGGCCAGGATGATGATCGTGATCATGGCGGCGGCGAGCATCGCGCGAATGCGGCTGGCCCTGGTCACGATGACGATGGGCATGATGGCGATCGCAATCGTCCTGCCCATGAGCATGGTGACGCTCTTGGTCTCGCGCATCATGCGCTTGGATAACTTCCGCTGAAGGCATTCCTTCGCTGCAGCCGCATATGGTACACATCAATCGAACTCCAGCTCCTTTACCCGCATCTGTTCGCCCGTGGTTACCTGCAACTGGTAGCTGCCGCAGCAAGGGCAGCGCTCACCGCGCCGGAGAATTTCGACGCTCTTCGAACAGCTCGTGCACCAGGCCCCACCGGGAAGTTCGACAATTTTAAGAGCCGCGTTTTCGGCAATGGTCCGCGCTGCAACGACTGCAAAGCAGAACTTGATCGCTTCAGGCGCGACATGGCTCAGGGTCCCGATCTCCAGACAGACGCTGCGCACCTGCGAAAGCGATCGGCGGCGCGCCTCGTCCTCGATGATTTCGATGATGCTTTGACAAAGCGCCATTTCATGCATCGTCAACTTCGCGAAACTTGAGCGTGAATCCAACGCAGGGATCAAGCGATGTAATCACCGCACGAACCGCTTGCTGATGTCGTCTCGCCGTCAGCACCGCGCCCTGCAGGTTCCGGACAAGCGGACCGCGCCAATGGAAATTCCATTCCGTCGGCGCAAGAAACTCGAAGCGGTATATCTGCCCCTGAGGATCGAGCTCAACCGCGTGATAGAGCCGGCCCCTGGCGCATTCGACCGCGGCCGCTGCACGGCCAGGACCTAGCCTGTAGCTTTCGATGATCCCAGGCTCCGCCGACTCGATATGAGCACCGGCCTTGAGCCAGTCGCATAGCCGAACGATTTCTGCAATTCTGGCCTTCAGCCGCTCGACGGCACCCGACCGACCCAGCCAGAGCTGATCACGCGTCATTTGGCGCGCCCATGGACCCGTCTCGGGCGCATGCCCCCCAAGGTAAGGACAATGGCAAAACGTCGGGTCATCGCCGAGCAGCCGTTCAATGATGTTGCGGTCGTCGGCAACGGACAGGAACGAGTGCGCGATCGGGATAGACTTCAAGTCGACCTCGTCAAGCGCTGCAATGCAAAGCGCGAACGGGCTACCGGGCATCGGCGCGCCATCTTCATCCGGCATGCCGAGTGCAGCGAGCGCAGCCACAATCTGTGCTGTAGCCTCGCGTCGAGCTGAACCGCGAGCTGGCCGTGCGCTGCCGACAAGCGCTGACAATCCCTGTATGAGGGACCGGATCGCCGACGCAGTGCTGCTCGGCGTAGGATGTCCGACAAAGAGGCCCCGCAGCAATTCTGCAATGCGCTCGGCAACGACCAGCATAATACGATGCTGTTTGGTCGCCAGAACGATCTCTTCGTCGCGCGCCGCCTCGGTCGCGGACTGCAATGCGGCTTGCTGCGCAGCGGCGCATAACGTGAAGAGGCGCGGCAGCGCCTCGAACAACGACGAGGCCGGCCTGCCGGTGAACAGCCGCGCCAACGGCGGCCTGGCTCGCGGCAGGATCTCGACCGCGGCGATGACGTCGGCAGCAAGCAATATGGTGACATCGATTTTGTTGCGGGCGAAAAGAGTCATGCGCAGCGCTCCGCCATCATCTCGCGCAAGAAATGCCGGCGGTCGATCAAACAGAGATGTGGTGCATGGATATGATATTGAGCTCGGCGCATGTCCGGCCATATCATAGCACCGACCACTGCTTCGGCACGGACGTCCCCCTTGTCTTTGTGTGCCGAGGTCGCCGAGAGCAGGGAGCAACGGGCAATCGAGCTCAACGACGCGATTTCGCTGACGACAAGTTCAATGTCGCCGGATCGAACTCGCAAGCGCAGGTTCGATCTCTGCCCAGCATGCCGTTGGCAGGTACCGTTACGCAGGAAGATAACCACGTTCATGGCCCAAGTCGCGCCCTTCATGCTACCGGCCCTGCCCTGCGCGTGTGCGAAACCCGATCGCTTCGACCCTGTACACGGATCGTTCAAGGTCGGTCGCGTGCGCATGGTTCGACCAGCGATAGCCCAATAGGCTGCTGCGAGCATCTCCTCAGACGTCGACACATCGGCGTGCTTGCTCCTACGATCGTCCCGTTCGCGCTCAAGCACCATTTTCAACGGACGCGAAGCCGAACCTGAAGGTGCGAAATCTGAAAAAACTTTTCATTCTTGGCGCCACGCGCTCGCGCGGCAGTCTGCGCCGCCATCGCTCTTCGGTCCGTTGCGCATGATCCAGCCAACGCCAATTGCAGGCGCGCCGTCTGCCGGAATCCGTCCGATGCCACCTATTCTCCAAGCTATTCATGTGGCGTAAACCTCGATCATTTCCCGCAGGCGTTCGGCGGAATCCTCGAAATCCTCGTCCGCGGCCAACGCAACAATCGGCACGCCGCCGACCTCCAGCGTATCCAGGATGATGTTGTCCGTAGAATTGAAGAACTGCACCGACCAGACGTTCCGGATCCCGGTCGCCTGCACCCGGCATGTGCCGTAGCCGCGGAAGACTAGCTGGGTCGGACCGTTGCCCACGCTTTCGTGCAGAAACGCCAGATCGACAGCGTTCATCGGGAGCAGCGTGAGGTTGATGACATGCGCGCGCATGCCAGACCGCCAGGCACGGGCCCGCTCGCGTATTTCGGCGAGCACCGGCAGCACGTTCATCGCGCCGTCCGGCGGAGCGGCGATCACAAGATCAGTGGAAGTCAGGTCGGTTGCGGCACGCCGCACAATCTGCGGGATCGCCCCGACCTCGACATATTCATGTGCGGGCTCGGTCCCGATGCGCACGCGCCAGATTCCCGCAAACACGGATTCCCAAATTTGCGCTAGGGAGCCATCCGGCAGCGCGACAACGCCAGCAACCTCGCCTTCCCCAAGCACTTCGGCAATCAGCGTGCGTCCGAGATCACTGAGGTTCGCCAGCCCGTACAGTTGCGTCCGCGCGCCGCCTCTTTGGCCGGCGGCAGCAGCGGCCTTCGATAACAGCGCGACGGCATTCGCACGGTCCCTTGCAAGCTCGTCGCCATCGCGACAAGCGCACTTGACCGGCGCCACCACAGTCGTCAGTCCGCCATGGATTACGTCGAGACTTTTCAACCCCAAGGGAAACTCGCTCACCGCCTGCTCGGCGCCGTCGGATCCGACGCGGGCCGCTGCTTTCATGATGCTGCCTTCCGTTGGGCATGCCGAGAGGCGGTGCTTTTGGCGATACGAGCGCCACCGGCGCGTGGTCGAGCGGTCGGTACCAAGGTGGGGTCGATCTTGAGCAAACGGACCAGGCTTGTGAGGATCATGCGCCGTGTACCCTGCTGATGGCACTCGATCGGCGTCTGCGAGCCGAGCAGGCTGCGGCGCCAGCCCGGCTCGTCACCGGCGCCCCGCGCAGTCACTGCCCTCCGCACGCGCCGCCGAAACGACTTGATCCATTCAGAAAGCCCGATGGCCACGTGGATGGCCCAGAGCGAATGGGGGAGATTGGCCGCCGGCAGCAGCGCCGCGCCCCCCGTTCCGGGGTCCTCCGCGGCCAGAGGCGCATCGGCGCCCGCTCTCTCCACATCGGACAGACCGGGCCACGGCAGATCGTGCTGCACCGGATGGAACTTCATCGGACACCTTTGTGATAGTTTTTGGTTCGGCTAGGCGAGGTATTAGCAAGCCACATGCCATCATCGGCTCGCCCGATCACATTCCCCGCTCGAACCAGCGGCTCGACATTTTCGTGTGAATGTTGCGCTGCGATTGCAAACTCCAGTTGGGAGCAAGAGCACGCAGCCCAATGTCCGCAAGCGGTACCGCTAGCGTAGGTGCTCGGGCAATTGCGGCTCATGACCGATCAAGTCCGCAAAGAAGCGATCGCAGTCCTGGCCGTTGAGGCCGGCCTCAAGTCCGTCGAGTGCTTCCGATATCAGCCTTGCTTCATCCTCGTCCAAGAGCCGCACTGCGGTATCGATATGGACGAGCACCTTAGCGCCGACCGACGCGCCGGAGAGCAGCATCACCGAAACATGCCGCTGTTCATTGCCATGCTGGCACAGCGCGGTGATGCCGTCGGTCTCAACGATCGTCATTGGCAAGCCAAGGCACATGGTCAGCCGCAGGCCGCTAGATCGGCTGCGCTCCTATCTCATAATTTGTACGGTCGATATTGTTCGCCAACAGCCATTCTGAAGCAGGCAGCGGCGCGATCCGCAGTTTTGCCGGCGAGCCCCACTGGGCAAGCAGTTTGCAAGCCAGTTCAATCGCGGGGTTAATCTGAAAGCGCACAGGATCAGTCAGCGGACCGCCCCAATGATCCAGGTCCAGCGGCTGACAGCCGATGAGAGCGAGCTCTCGCGGGCAGCGTCCGAGCAGGTCGGCCGCACTCAGGACCTCCTGAAAGCCGGTCTGATGCAGGCTGATCTTCCTGGCAGCGCTAAATTTCGGTACCTCGTCATCTCTCACGAGCTTCAACTTCCCGGGCGGAAGTCCATAGTCGATGGCATCGAACACGATCAGGCAATCGGCCTGCTCAAGAAAGCTGACGAGGTAGAGACCCTGCGTTCCGCCATCGAGCATGGTGACGTTGTCCTCGATGGCGTAGCGGCGGTGAAACTCCTCTATTACGCGCACGCCGAATCCCTCGTCCGCCCATAGGATGTTCCCGATGCCGAGCACCAGGATCCTTTTCTTATTCTCCGGACCCGACAACCGCTTCCCGGTCAATCGCGTAACTCGCGTTCGCCGGAAATTATTGAGGAGATGCTCCGGCGCGACATGATGTCTTCGCGGATCACCACGTAGATGTGGACCACCGCAAAGGTCACGATCACCCATAGGCCGAGATGATGCCAGGTATGGACGTCCTGACTGTTCGGCCAGATTGCAAATGCCCAGCCGAACAGCGCGTACTGCCAGCTATCATCACCGGCACCCTGCCCATAAAGTGCAAAGCCTGTCACGACCATGAACGTCATCGTCTGCGTGAACATGAAGAAGATCGCGAGCTGAGCCAGCCGGTTGTGCCCGACGTGCCTCTCCGGCTCGACTGCAACGAAGGCGTACCAGCGAATCTCGTGGTACACCTCGCGCCAAAAGCACCTGCGCCAGAGCGGCACACAAAAGATCTGCATGGCATGCGAGTTTCCCATCAAGGCCCAGTAGATGCGCAGCAGAAAGCCGACGCTCAGCACATATCCCGCAGAGAAATGCGCAAAGCGGATATAGCCGAACAGGAGATTGCCGCTAGCCTCCCCCGGCATCGCAGGCGTCCCCGTTCCAATGAGATAGCCGGTTACACCGAGCACCAGAATGGCCGCCGCATTGACCCAATGCCACAGCCGCACCGGCGCTTCATAAACGTAGGTGACGCCACGGCCGACGCCGCGACCAGCTTGCGCCGAATCGACGGCGGCAAGGCGTTGCGGAGATTTATCCATCATGTCCCTAACGAACATTGACTGAGGCCAGTTCTTGGCCGGCAGGACTGATCACATGGGTCGAGCACGCCAAGCATGGATCAAAGGAATGGATCGTGCGTAAGATCTCCAGCGGCCGCTGCGGGTCGGCCATCGGGGTACCGATCAGGGAGGCTTCAAAAGCGCCAATATTGCCCTTGGAATCGCGAGGAGATCCGTTCCACGTCGTCGGCACGACACATTGGTAGTTGTCGATCTTGGTGTCCTTGATCTTGATCCAGTGCCCGAGCGCCCCCCGTGGCGCCTCAGTGAAACCGTAGCCCTTGGCCTCCTTAGGCCAGCTTTCCGGCTTCCACTTGCTGACGTTGGCAGTTGCGCTATTGCCCGCCTTGATGTGGAGTACGAGCTTATCTTGGAAATAGCGCATCTGATGCGCCGCCCACTGGCATTCGAGCGCCCGCGCCGCGGTGCGGCCGAGCGTCGAAAATAGCGCAGTCAGGGGAAGACTGAGCCCCTTGAGTAATCTGTCCGCCGGCTCCTTGAATTCGGCTTTGCCTTGCGCATAACCGATGATGTATCGCGCCAACGGCCCGACCTCGACAGCGTGGCCGCGCCAGCGCGGCGCTTTGATCCAGGAATACTTGCCGCCTTCGTCGAGTTCCTGGATATTTGTCCTGCTGCCTTTGACCTTTGCCCCAAGCTGAAAACTCGGCTCGGTGATGCCATCCCAAGGGTGTAGTCCGGAGAACTCGCTGGGGTATTTATACCAGGAATGGGCGACGTATTCCTGGATTTGCTCGGGATCACCATGGTCAATCGGCAGGATCTCATTCAGATTGCCACCGAGAATGACGCCGCGCGGCAACTTGAGGCTTTTCGCCGAACAGTCGTTGGCGTTTTCGGGAATGTCGCCGTAGGACATCACGCTTTGGCCTGAAAGTCCGCCGCCATGGAGCCAGTCCTTATAGAACGAACCGATCACTGCGATATCGGGCAGATAGACCTGCTCGACAAACTCGATTGAACGGTCAATGATCGAGGAGATCAGGTTGAGACGCTCCATATTGAGCGCCCCCACCGCGCCTGTCCCATCCATATTGATTGGGCAAGGCACGCCGCCGACCAGCCAGTTTGGATGCGGGTTCTTACCCCCATAGACGGCTTGGATCTTGACGATTTCCTTCTGGAAATCGAGCGCCTCCAGATAATGCGCCACAGCCATCAGGTTCGCTTCCGGTGGCAGCTTGTAAGCCGGATGACCCCAATAGCCATTCTTGAACGGACCGTGCTGCCCTGATCCAAAGAATTTAGTCAGCCTGATCTGCAAATCCTTGAAATAGCCGGGTGATGACAGCGGCCAGGGCGAGATAGACTGCACCAGCGCCGAGGTCGACTTGGGATCGGCCTTGAGCGCGGAGACCACGTCGACCCAATCCAGCGCGTGCAAATGATAGAAATGTACGAGGTGGTCATGCACAAGCAGGCACAGCTGCATGATGTTGCGGATCGAGTTGGCATTCTCCGGAATGGTGATCCCTAGCGCGTTTTCAACGGCGCGCACCGAGGTGAGCGCATGGGTGCCGGTGCAGACACCGCAAATCCGTTCGGTGAACGCCCAGGCGTCGCGCGGATCGCGCCCGCGCAGAATTACTTCGATGCCGCGCCACATCGTCCCGCTCGAGACGGCGTTGCGGATCACGCTGTCCGAATCGAGATTGGCCTCGACGCGCAGATGGCCTTCGATCCGCGTCAGTGGATCGATGACAATACGCTTGCCAGAACGATCGAGATTGAACCCATTGGGTGTCCGGACGGTCACCGTCGGCCTTTCCCTCAATTCGGTTTACTTTTGTGAGCTGCGCGATGCGCCTTGTCGGTCAACCGTTTCACGGCCGTCACCGCCGCATGCGCGGCGACGGTCAGGCCAACCGCACCGGCAGCGGCCATGCCGATCTGGTCGGCGTTCTTCTCGATGCCGAATTGCCTGATGGTCGTGAGTCGATCGTAAAACGAACCTTTGTCCCAAAAGCCGTCTTCGGAGCAACTGAGGCAGCCGTGGCCGGATTGAATCGGGAACGAAACGCCGCCGTTCCAGCGAACGGCCGAACAGGCGTTATAGGTGGTCGGGCCCTTGCACCCCATTTTGTAGAGACAATAGCCTTTGCGTGCGCACTCGTCGTCCCACTCTTCGACAAATTGGCCGGCGTCGAAATGCGAACGCCGATAGCACTTGTCGTGGATGCGCTCGGAATAAAACATCTTTGGCCGCCCCTGGCGATCGAGTTCCGGAAGCTTTCCGAACGTCGTGATGAAGGTCACCAGGCCGGTCATGACTTCCGCAATGGGCGGACATCCGGGCACCTTGATGATCGGCTTGTTGGTGATCACCTGATCGATCGGCGTCGCACCAGTCGGATTGGGTTTGGCCGCTTGCACACAGCCCCAGGACGCACACGTGCCCCAAGCGATGATCGCCATGGACTCCTCCGCCATCGACCTGAGTTTTTCAACGAATGGCTTGCCACCGTCGATGCAGAACATGCCCGCCTCGTTCAGCGGTGGATTGCCTTCGACGGCAAGCACATACTTGCCTTTGTATCTGGCACGGGTTTCCTCCAGGATGGCTTCGGCCTGGTATCCTGCCGCCGCCATGATCGTATCGTCATAGTCGAGCGAAATCATTGACAGCAACGCGTCTTTGATCAACGGATGGGCCGAGCGGATAAAGCTTTCCGAGCAGCAGGTACACTCAAGGCCGTGCAGCCAGATGACGGGCACACGCGGCTTGGTCTCTAGCGCATTGGCAATAGTGCTTGCGGCGAGCGGGCCGAGTCCGAAGCTCGCAGCGGTCAAACTGCAGAATTTATGGAAACTGCGACGCGTGATGCCCTGACGTCTGATCACGCCGTAGAAAGTGTCCGTTGCCTCGCCCATGATCCCTTCCAAGTACTCGCCGGGCTATACCGCTTACTGATGTTAAGCAGCAAGAAACAGGCCACGGTGCGTGAAACACTTGACAGGTACCAAACCGCCGCTCGCCGGGCGCAATGCGGATGAGCAAGGCCGGCTAGCGAGGCACAAGCTGCGCCTGTGACTACCGTCCACTGCGCCAATAGCGTCCGGTTTTGAACGTCGATGTGAGAACTCCAACAAAACAGCAGGGTAATCGCCCTATACGATGAATGCGTCATGCTCACTTTCGACGCGGCCGTGACAGGTGTGCGGCATGACAATGCTGAACAGCAGTTGTTGCAGTTGACGGGCAACCCACCAGGCGAACTATCGGATTATTGCGGCATAAACGATATTCTGGACTTGCTCGCGGTAGTACTTGCGGATCTCTCCGGGTGCTGCCGTTCCAACCACCACGATCAGACGCTCCTTGGGGTCACAGAAAAATTGAGTTCCGTAAGCGCCGGTCCAGGTGAACTCACCTGGATTACCTGGAACGGCCGACAGACCGTCGCTTATGCGTACAGCTACTCCGAGCCCGAACCCAAAGCCGGCACGGTGCGGCTCCACATTGCCGACTTTGTTCTTGATCTCCGGCCCAAGGTGATTGGAAATCATGTGATGCACCGTTTTTGGGCCGAGAACGCGCTGCCCGTCGAGCTCCCCGCCGTTGAGCAGCATTTGTCCAAAGCGCACGTAGTCACCAACTGTCGCAAATGCGCAGGCTCCCCCGCAGTCAAACCTCGTCGGACTTCCGAGGAGCTCGATGCTTTGTGGCTTTCCCGTCAGCGGGTCGTTTGGAAATGGACGCGCGAGGCGTTCGCGTTGCGATGTCGACAGATGGAAAGTGGCGTCCAGCATTCCAATCGGCTTCCACAAGTTGTCGGCAAGATAATCGCCCATTCGCTGCCCGCTAACCTGTTCCACGACAGCTCCAAGCACGTCAGTCGAGAAACCGTATTCGAATTCTGTTCCCGGCTGGTGCGCCAGCGGCAGCTTGGTGATGCCTTCGATGAAAGCCTCCTTATCGCCCTTGATCGGCGGAGCTGCGAACTCCGGATAGAGACGCGCCACTTGATCTGAGCTATTCGGCGCGCCATAAGTTAGGCCTGATGTGTGGCGATAAAGATCGTGGATGTAGATCGGAGAACTCTGCGCTTCGAATTCTAATGAACCGTCAGGCTGCGGCACCGCCACCTTCATGTTGGCGAATTGCGGATAGTAATCCGTAAGCTTGGCCCGCAAAGGCAGGCGACCCTGTTCCGTGAGGCTAAGCCCAGCAACCGCCACCATCGGCTTGGTCATAGACGCGAGGGCGAATATCGCATCCAGCCGCATCGACGTTCCTTTTGGTGGATCGAGCTGCCCGTACGCCTTGTAGTGAACCAGCTTGCCGTCTCTGGCGATTGCAACCACCGCGCCCGGCACGCGCTCGCTTGCGATCTCGCGAGCGAAGAATTCGTCTAGTTTCGCAAGGCGCTGCTGAGAAACGCCGACGTCATCTGCGCTGGCCTCGGGCAGAGGCGCAGAGTGTACTGATTTGAAACTGATTCCAGCGGCCGCCGCGGCCACAACAAGCTTGTTCATTGAGCTCTCGCCAATGGATGGATGGACCTGACTTGCGAGACGGCTGCCGTCGTGATCGAATGTATCTGGCCGGTGCGCCGAAGGTGTGTGTTTTGCGCCGGCCTGCGCTCATGTACTTCTCCTGGCACAACGTTTGTCGATGAGGGTCAAGGTGAGAATGACCGCAAGCGCGAACATCACCATACCGCCAGCAACCCAACTTGCCTCCCGCCAGCGCGATGCTTGAACGTAGTCTATGACGTAAGCCGACAACACCTTGGTGCGCCCAGGAATGTTGCCGCCAATCATCATCACGACGCCAAACGTGCCGATCGTATGAGCAAAGCCGACGACGCCAGCCTTGAAAAACTCAAATCTCGCCAGCGGCAGGCCAATGGTAATGAAGTCATACAGCGCAGAACCGCGCTGACTGGCCACGACATCCAGCGGAAGCTCACCTATTGCAACAAAGGCATTACGGATCGGCTGCACCACCAAGGGGAGCGCGGAGAGGACCGACCCGATTACGATTCCCGCAAAGGTAAAGGCGAGCGTGTGCTCGCCCCAGAAGGAGGCGAGAAGACCTCCGGGTCCGTTCGGGCCGAGCAGGACGAGTACGCAGAACCCGAGCGCCGTCGGCGGCAGCACAAGCGGCAGCGCGACGATCGTTGCAACCGCCTGGCTCAAAACGGTCTTCGAGCGTGCTAGCCACCACGCGAGCGGCGCGCCAACAGCCAGCAGGATCGTCGTCGTCACGCTGGCGAGCTCGATCGTGAGCGCAACGGATTGCCAGATCTCGGGCGAAAGGGCGTCCATGTGCGTCAGCCCATCTGTGAGAGCCCGCCGCGAAACCGGCGCGGCGATCGCCTGCACGTCCAGTTCGCTGAGGGATTTGGCGCGTACCGCATTTTGGTCAGGTCGAACCTCCAAGAACGGAGCGCCTTGCCGGATCGCTCCATAAGACGCCTCGCTAACAGCCAGCGCATACCTGCCTTATAGCCTGTTAGCGACAGTGCAGCGGAGCTGTAGTCTGGGTCTCCGGTCGCAAGCAATCGATCGGCCTGTGGGGCGGGTGCCCCCTGCACCAGCCGCGCCGCCTGCGGCATGGCAACCGCATTCATTGTGTTCGTCCAAGCCGCGATATGCCTGGAGATCGACAGCACCGTGAACGACGACGGCTTGCGCGTCTCCTCTTCAGCTATGGCGTTCGAAGTCGATGCCGCCGATTTGAAGCGGCTTTCGGGGACCGCAGGGCCGTTCTCATGCAGTCCAGTCGGGCGAATGCTGTCGCCCGAACGAAACGCCTGAAATGTTGCTAACTGCGTGGCATGACCGTAGAGATCGTCGCTCGCGCCAATATTCGACACGGTCTCGGGTCGTCCTGCCTCAGTCGACTACCCGGCAAGCATATCGTCCGGCGTGGGCGGCCGCCACATTGACGCCCGTCGCTTCTGCGAGCAAAATCAGCATCGCAAACACCTCATCGGAAACTCCGGTGACAGGGCCGCTTCGCCCGGTCTGGCGGCGGCAGCTCCTCGCTCGCCACCCAGCAATCCCCGTGCCGCTCGCGAAATTTGGCGCGCTCTGTGCTTAACGTAAGAAAAGCGCGCCTAGATGATGCCCTTCGCTGTGGAGTGGACCTAACGCGCTGTCAGATTTCCGGCATCTTTGTTCTCAAGCAGACAGCGACGACACAATCAAGCGGCAGAGCTTGCCGCCCGAGATGCTCTTGGGTGTTGCGACGCTCCGTGATCACTCGATGCAAATCCTCGTGTGGATTCTGCTTCGTAGGATTGGCTGGTCTGTTTAGGATCCCTCGAGGGCCAGCGCGTGCAGGCGCAGACGGCCCGCCAAATCCCTTGCGGGAATGAACGCGGCTGAACAGAGGTTTAGAAGTACATGTCGTGCTCGACTTTTTTCTTACTTGGAAGAAGGATAACCAGGCATCGCCGATCGTCTTCGTCCGGCAAGCATGCGCGCACCGTTCTATGGTAACGTAGCACTACCTTTGGACATGGCCATTGTGCCGAGCGACTGGGCCAGGACCTGCTACCGAAACCAACACGTTGCAGCGAACTTACAGCGCGTCTGGGCGATGCAGTATGTCGACGGTAATAGTACCACGGGCGCGAGAGACACATGCACAGATCTTTTCGTTGGCGTGCTTTTGCTGTTCGCTGAAGAAAACGTCGCGGTGGTCAAGCTCACCGTCAATGTGGACGATGTCGATGGCGCAGACGCCGCACTCGCCGCGCCGGCAATCTGCCATCACCTCGTAACCGGCCTCATTGAGCACGTCCAGCAACGAGCGATCGCGCGGAATCTCCACTTCGAGGGCCCGATCTGCAAGGCGCACCCGGAAACCTTCAGTCGGCAGCGAGCCGCTCGAACCGAAGGTCTCGTAGCGTAGGCCGGATAGCGCGCGTCCCGCGCCGGTCCAGGCCCGGCGCGCGGCATCGAGCATCCGCATCGGACCACAGAAGAGAGTCAAGGCGTCAGGCGGCAGTGATGCGAATAAGTCATCGAAATCGAGCCGGCGCCCTTCGTTGCCTGCATGGACAAAAAGCTGATCGTTCAGCAAGGGAGAGAGAACATCCAAGTATACGGATTGCTCACGGGAAGGCACTGCATAGTGCAGAGTGAAGTCGGCATTGCGGCGCGCCAGCGCCTGAGCTGCCCCAACCAGTGGCGTAATGCCGATCCCACCCGCAATTAGGCAGTAGTGCCTGCGCGCCCAGTCGATCGGCAGCAGCGAGGCGGGCGATGTAATGGTCAACCGCGCGCCCGGCGCGAGCGACCACATATACTGCGAGCCGCCGCGGGAGTCCTCCGCGCGCCGCACGGCGATACGATAGCCGGCTCGGTCAGCTTCGCCGACCAGGGAATAGGATCGCGTCTCAGGACGTCCATCGATAGTGACGGCGATGTTGATATGGCTGCCGACCGGATAGGCCGCGCCATCAAAGTTTTCCGGTTTGATCAGGAACTCGCGGATCGAAGGTGTCAGATCGCGCGTCGCGACGAGCGCTGCTTGTGTCCAGCTTTCAATGAACCGCATGGAGATTTCCTTTAATCGCCTGGCATCTTGATGAGCGCCAGTCCCGGCAGCAGATCAGAATGCGTCTTATTCCTGAGCACAACGCGCAGATTGCGCGCCGCCACTCGGGCGTGCTCGCGCATGATTGCCTCGGCTCGTGCGCCTTCGCGGTTTTCGATTGCATCGATCACGACGCGATGTTGATCTTGCGCAATCAAGAGCGTGTGGCGCGCATTCGGTAGCGTCGATTGGGTCATCACAAAGCCGCTAGGCGAAGCGAATGGTAGCGCCGACGCGCGATCGACCTGCCGGATCAAGGGCGGACTGCGCGACAATTCAGTCAACAGCGCGTGAAAACGCGCATTGAGCGCGACGTAGGAGGAGAAAGCCTCCACGGAGATGGGATCCTGCCTCACCAAGCCGTCGATCTCGTCGAGACATCCTTTAAGAGGCTCAAGATCGCGCGACGAAACGCCGCGCTCGGCGGCGAATCGCGCGGCCAGCCCCTCCACCGTGCCACGCAGTTCGATCGAATCCAGGACATCTCGTTCGGAAAATGCCTTCACCATGAAGCCGCCAGAAGGGATCGCTTCCAGAAGTCCTTCCTCCTCCAGTCGAACCAATGCCATTCGCACCGGAGTACGCGATGCGCCGATCGTCTCCACAGCTTGCAACTCGGAGATCCGTTCGCCCGGCCGCAAGTCGCCCGACAGGATCAGATCGCGCAAGCTGAGCTGGGCGCGCACCGTCTGTGAGACGGAGCGATCACTGTCGCGCTCGACCATGCCCTACTCCGCGGCCTGCCGACTGTGCTGTGGATCCTCGGCCTCGATCATGCGATCTATCAAGCGGCGGGCCCACATCGCGCCCGCATCGATGTTGAGGTTATAGAAGACCCGGTCAGGATTTTCGTCGATCGCACGCTGCTGCGCCTCGAGAATGACCTCGTCCTCACGGAAGATGCTAGAAACGCCTTGGCGGAGTTCAGTGGTCAGGCGCTGTTCGTTCAGGCGATAATTGCGCACGAAGGCCCAGAAGTAATGGCAGCTCGTTTCCGTTTCGGGCGTAATGGTGTTGAGGACAATGCCATTGACGCCAGCCGATCGGTTGCCTTCCGGCGCGCCAGTTCCAGCGGGCGCCACTCCGACGTCGATATTGATGGTGCACGGCGCCTCGAAACGAATGATTTGCCAGCGGTCCACCGGACCAGGTTTTTGCAATTGCTTGGCCCAGAACGGCGGCGCGGTAATCCCCTTCATCCAGCGCGTTACGGTAGCGGTCTTCTCACCATGGGTGACGTCAAACGGCGCTTCCGCGATGGCGTCATTGCCGATGCTGGCTCCATGCACAAAAGTTTCGTGCGTCAGGTCCATGAGATTGTCGACAACCAGACGATAATCGCATTTCAGGTGGATGGTGTCGCCATCACCGGCCCAGGCGGAATCATCGTTCCAGTGCATATCCGGCACCAAGCGCGGGTCGGCTAGCGCCGGATCACCCATCCACAGCCAGACGAAGCGATCGCGCTCGACCACAGGATAGGCACGCACACAGGCGGAGGGGTTGATCGTCTCTTGCGAGGGCATGAAGATGCAGCGGCCCTGCGCGTTGAATTTCAGCCCGTGGTAGCCGCAGACGACGGTGTCGCCCTCAAGACGCCCTTTTGAAAGCGGCAGCAACCGATGCCAACAGGCATCCTCCAATGCCGCCACCTCACCGTTGGCGCGCCGATACATCACGACGTGCTTGCCGCAGATTGTGCGCGGCAACAGCGCCTGCCTCACCTCAGCATCCCAAGCGGCCACGTACCAGACATTCGTCGGAAAGCAACGGCTCATAGGCGGCTCCTTGCATTGGACACTGTCTGTATACAGTGACCTCAAAACAAGCCAGAAAATTGACGAATATACGGGCTTGTGATGGCACCCCTGTATACAGAGAAGGGCCGAAGAGAAGCTCATCGACTTCACCTCGGCCCTAACGAAACATCGGTGGTACCGCTAACCAAAACAGCTGCCGGCTCAATCCGAGCTCGCCATCGTGTACATCCCGCCGCACCTCGTCCTGCACTGTCGCGGCTTCGTACGGCTATCGGCGATGTTCCTGGCCTGCGTAGGGGTGCAACATTGGGCGCTTCTTAGCCGGCAGCACAGCCCCCCTGCCGGGATCGGACGTCGACGTCTTGGTGCCGAGATCGGCCCATGCTCTCAAATCCTCTAGTGCGTAGATGACGCGACCGCCGATCTTTCGATACGCTGGCCCCGTGCCATATGTGCGGTGCTTTTCGAGCGTGCGGCCGGATAGGCTAAGATAACGCGCAGCCTCCGGTGTACGCAGGAACCGCGTGGATAGACGTGACATCGGATCGGGCATTTGAGAGCTCCAGGTGAGAGGCCGGCCGCGAATGGCGGCACTTTGTTCGCACCATCATCATGGAGAAGCGCGCTCTCTGGAGGGATACCGAATATCGAGGAAGCGGCTTTCGGCACCCCAAGTTGAAGGCGCCGCTCGTCTCCTACGCCGTGGGCGCAAAGCCTTCTTCTTAGCGCCGAGCTCGCGGCTGCAAAGACGCACCTTGCACAGAAGGATATGCGCACGGTGATCGGGCGCCTTCGCAATGCGGAAGCAGAATCGCTTTTGCGCAGAAATCCGCCGAACCATCCGGTTTCACCGCACCCTATATACTTTTATACTTGCTGCGCTCCGTCATTCGATCGTCGCAAATGTACAATCGCAGCCAGAACTAGTCACATTGGTCTCGTCCTGCCAGGAAAAGCGCTCAGAAAAAGAACGTTCAAAACTGCCAAAAGTGGAATGATCGAGTTGAGAGCTTCATCGTAACACCCAGACGCCTAAACGGCTCAGCGAGCGCCGATGCGGATACGCCTCACATCACCGCTAGATGTCACAGCTTCCACCGCCTGGATGCCTACGATCCAAATAATCAATTTTACCAATGTTGCGTATTGTTGCATCAACCTTAGCTATCGAAGCGTACCGATCACTCTAGTACTTCTGTGCCGAGACTCGGTGATTTGCCAGCAAATGCGGCGTGACGTTGAGCAACGCCTTTGCGATCGACCTCACAAATGCCGTTCGACAATTCAAACAGACCTCGTCAGAAGACAGGCGGCTTATCCAATGACGACCCGGTCGTCTGCGCGTTAGGCCTCTGGTGCAGATCTTGCTTGACGAAAAAAGATAACGTAACTGAACGCCTGCCTTTGGAATGACGCGCCGGCTCTCGGAACCGTCTTCAATCGGACACGGCTAAAATGACAGCCTCGTATGATGCCGTCGCCTCTCAACGACGCAGCGGCTCGCATTCGAGTGTATTCGGGAAGGAAGCGTCATGACCACCATGGCAACTGCGGCGCCTGTGCGCGCGTCGCAGGCTTGGTATAAAATTCTCTACGTCCAGGTGTTGATCGCGATCGTGATTGGCGCCATCGTCGGCTGGCTGTGGCCGTCGGTCGCGACCAACGACTGGGTCAAGGCGCTCGGTGACGGCTTCATCAAGCTGATCAAGATGGTGATCGCGCCGATCATATTCTGCACCGTCGCATCCGGCATCGCGCATATTCAGGATGCAAAGAAAGTCGGGCGCGTCGGCGTCAAAGCGCTGGTCTATTTCGAGATCGTATCGAGCTTTGCCTTGGTATTGGGCCTTGTCATGGGCAATCTGGTCCAAATCGGCCATGGTCTTGCGGTCAAACCGGACGCTGCGGCGGTCGCCAGTTACGTCAAGCAGGCGGAAGCCTCGAAGACCGTCGATTTCTTTCTCAATATCATTCCCGATACTGTGGTCGGCGCCCTCGCTCGCGGCGATGTACTGCAAGTTCTCCTGTTCGCGATCCTGTTTGGCTTTTCGCTGATGGCGCTGGGGGAGCGTGGAGAACGGCTGCGCGGCATGATTGACGACATCGCGCACGCGGTGTTCGGCGTGATCGCCATCATCATGAAAGCGGCCCCGATCGGTGCGTTCGGCGCGATGGCTTTCACGATAGGCAAGTTCGGGCCGGCGGCGCTCGGTAATCTGATCGGGCTTATCGTGCTATTCTATGCGACGGCCGCGATATTTGTAGTCGTCGTACTCGGCCTGATTGCGCGAATCGTCGGCTTTTCGATCTTCAAATTCATTATCTATATCAAGGACGAGCTTCTGATCGTGCTCGGCACCTCGTCCTCGGAAAGCGCGCTGCCGCAATTGATGGAGAAGCTCGAGCGGCTGGGCTGCTCAAAGCCCGTGGTGGGTCTCGTGGTGCCAACCGGCTACTCCTTCAACCTCGACGGCACCAACATCTATATGACGCTTGCGACATTGTTTATTGCCCAGGCACTCGGGGTCGATCTTACCTTTGGCCAGCAACTCACGATCTTGCTCGTGGCAATGCTCACATCGAAGGGAGCAAGTGGCGTCACCGGCGCAGGCTTCATCACGCTCGCCGCGACATTGTCGGTGGTCAATCCAGCGCTGGTGCCGGGCATGGCGATCGTATTCTCGATCGACAAGTTCATGAGCGAGGTGCGAGCCCTCACCAACATTACCGGCAATGGCATCGCGGCGGTGTTTGTATCCTGGTGGGAAGGCGAGCTCGACAACGCGAGACTGCGCGCCCGGCTCAAGCAGCCCACCGTTTCCAGCGATATCGATACGCGAAGCTCAAGCAGGTAGGCCGGATCCTATTCGTGATTTCAAGGCGCTCAACTGAGCGTAGCCAACTCCGTCGTTCTTTCGCAGTTCCAAATCGGCACAGCCGACTTGAAACTGCGAGCCAGAACTTCTCTGCGGGACCTGCGGATCACCACTTGTTCCGTGTCACGCCCAACATCCATGCAAACGTGGATGACGAAATAGCTTTTTCGACGATTATTTTTCTAGCCGATGCCGACGTAACCGCGGCAGAACAATAGAGTCCGGCAAGACCTGCCTGCCTGACGGGCCGAGGTACTGGGTCTAGCTGTGAGCTTTCAGGAGGTTGTCCATCTGGTCTGAACCGAGGAAGCTGAGGTTGCGAAGCTTCAGTGTTCCCCGGAGAGACCAGATGAACATCCACAAGAATGCGCCTCTGACGCCGAAAGGTCGAGAGGCGATGGTGCGGAACGTAATCGAGGGCGGTCTGACGAAGGCCGTAGCCGCGCTCCAATTCAATGTCACGGCGAAGACGGTCGCCAAATGGGTCGAGCGCTTCCGCGCAGAAGGCGTCGATGGTTTGCGGGATCGTTCCTCACGGCCCCATTCCTCGCCAGGCCAAACCCCGGCAGCCACATGCGCCGCTGTCGAGACGTTCCGCCGGCAGCGCCACACCGGCAAACAGATCGCGCTCGAAGTCGGGGTCTCGGCAGCCACCGTCAGCCGTATCTTGCGCCGGCTCGGTTTGAACAGGCTGGGAGCCGGCCGAGCCGATCCGGCGCTATGAGCGCGACCGTCCCGGCGAACTGATCCACATCGACATCAAAAAGCTCGGCAAGTTCAATCGGATCGGTCATCGGATCACGGGCGATCGACAAGGGTCGAGCAATCAGCGTTCTCGTCGTCGAGGGTCCGGCTGGGAATACGTCCATGTTTGCGTCGACGATGCGTCGCGGATCGCCTTCAGCCAGGTCATGAAGAACGAGCGAAAGGGTTGTGCCATCGCTTTCCTTAAGGCGGCCGTGACCTACTACGTCAGCCTGGGAGTGAAGGTCGAGCGTGTCATGACCGACAACGGCGCGTGCTACAAATCCTTCGCCTTCCGAAGGGCGTGCAAGCGCCTCCGCCTCAAGCACATCCGCACCAAGCCCTATACGCCAGACCAACGGCAGGGCCAAACGATTCATTCAAACCAGCTTACGAGAATGGGCCTACGCGCAAGCCTACAACACCTCAACAGAACGGGCCGCTGAACTGCCACGATGGCTTCACCGACTGGCATCGTCCTCATGGCAGTATCGGCTCAAAGCCACCGATCAGCAGGCTCGGATTAACCGGGAATAACCTCTTGAGGCTCCACATCTAGCCACAGTTAGCCTGGCCCGTTTGGCCACTGAACAGGCCTCTTCCGGCCGACGAGTGGCGGCGATCTCCGACTCAGTCATCCGTTTGTTCCGGCGCGCGTTGCGGCATCAGGCCGGCGCGCGTATGATCACCGTGGACCAGTCTGGCACCTTCGCGGGCTGAAATGGACTCGTCGAACTGACGTCACGTCAGGGCTGCACAGCTTATCGTGGATCTTTATGAATTTGGCGACGCGCGCCTCATTGGGCAGGGTCAGTGTCTTCGTTGACTCGATGTAGGCGTTGTCCGCGTCGTTGGAACGTGCCTTGGCGCCGCGCAGCTGTGGTTCGGCCGCGGCCTTCGCAGCCCCCGAGCGCCCGCCGAGCAATATAGTCAGCGAAGGAAAACGGACATCTCAGCCTCGGTCGTACGCATGTCAGCGCGCCATAATGAAAGGTTTAGGACAACTATACCTACGTTTGTAATGCGCCTTTCTTCGGCACGTGCTGAGTTCAGCCGCAAGCAATTGACCGGAACCGAAGGCGAGTGCGTCCCTCAGGGCCGGAAGGGTTGCCCCATTTTTGCCTAAAATGTTATAGCTCTCCCGCCGGAGAAAGGCCGGACGGTCCAAGAATGTATGACCAGATCAATAATTTTAAGCGGTCAGCCACGCAGTTTACTTTCGGCAGCATAACGCTGGCGATAGTGACGCTCGCCTCCTTGCACCTTCAAACACATTTCGCTGCAACGGCGTTTGGCTATTTGCTAGTGATATTGCTGTTTTCGTTGATCGGCAGCTTTGTTGCATCATCCGCGCTCTCGGTCTTAGCTATCGCTGCTTTGGCATACTACTTTGCGCCGCCGGCGTTTAGTTTGCGGATCGACGACCCTCAAGTTCTTCTGGTAGTTGTCGCTTTCTTCGCTGTCTCGATCGTCGGAACGCACCTGATTGGAAAGGTCCGCCAGGAAAGAGAGGCTGCGCGTGAGATTGCGGCCGAACTCCGGCGCAGCGCTGCCGACCTGAAAGACCGTGAAAAGCGGTGGCGCGCAATCTTTGAGCACAATCCGTCCATGTACGTGATGGTCGATGAAGCCGGCACCGTCCTCAACGTCAATACGTTCGGCGCGACACAACTCGGCTATGCGTGTTCCGAACTGATCGGTCAATCCATCCTGGGAGTCTTTCTGGAGGAGGATCGCGCGTTTGCTCGCAAATGCATTCGGACGTGCCTTGAAGAGATCGGTCAATCGCAAACCTGGGAGGCGCAGAAAGTTAGGAAAGACGGCTCGATATTGTGGGTACGTGAAAACGCCAAAGCGATGCTCTGGGCCGATGAGCGGCCCGTTGTCCTCATAGCCTGCGAAGATATCACAGAACGAAAGCGGACCGAACTTGCCCTGCAGCGAAGCGAGGCACATTTGGCTCAAGCACAGGAGTTGAGCAATACAGGCAGCTTCAGCTGGAGCGTCGCCACCGGCGAGGCCTTTTGGTCAAAGGAGCTATATCGGATTCTCCAGTTGGATCCGCAGACCGTTCCCGCGCCGGAACTGATCGTCGCCCGCACGCATCCAGACGATAGGGCGTCGGTCAAGGAGATCATCGATCAAGCGATGCGAGATCCAAAGAATTTCGAGCATGAATACCGGCTAGTGCTGCCGGACGGATCGGTGAAGCATATCCTTGCGCGGGCACGAACGACGAGAACCGCGACTGGTGACATCGACTTCGTCGGGGCGGCGACGGATATCACGGCCGCAAGGCAAGCAGAGCAACAATTGCGCCGTAGCGAGGCCTATCTTGCCGAAGCCCAACGTCTCAGTCACACGGGCAGTTGGTCCTGGGACGTCTACCGTCTCGATTTCATCTATCGCTCCGCCGAAGTGGATCGTCTCTTCGGCTTCAAGCCGCAAGAGGCTGTATCGATAGAGACCATTCGCTCGCGTATCCATCCGGACGACCTGCCTCGCCTTCAGGAAGTGCAGCGCCTGGCTAGAGACGACAAGGATGGGCGACTCGAGCATGATTTTCGAATCCTCCTCCCTGATGGCTCGATTAGGCACATACATTCTGTGGCACATGTCGTGGTTGGCAGCGACGGCAATGTCAGCGAGCTCATTGGAACACATATGGATGTCACGGAGCAATACGCAGCCAGAGACCGCCTGGAAAGCACACTTGCCGCGCTGCTGGAAAGCGAGCAGCGCTTTCGCGACTACGCCGAAACGGCTTCCGACTGGCTCTGGGAGACCGGGCCGGATCATCAGGTCACCCACCTGTCTGAGCACACCAGCGCTGCGGGAATTTTGGCGACAGGATTGATGGGTATGCTTCGTTGGGATATCGCGTGCGACGTCGAAGAAGAGCCTGAGAAGTGGCAGCAGCATCGAGCGACCCTGGAGGCGCACCTCCCATTTCGGGATCTGGTCTATCGCACCATCAATCGGACGGGAACTCCGATCTACGTCCGAACGAGTGGCAAGCCTTTCTTTGGTGTCGACGGTAATTTTCTGGGCTACCGCGGCGTCAGCACGGACATCACGGCTATCATTCGCGCAGATCAAGCCGAACAACAGCTGCGAAAGGCTCAGGCGGAGCTTGCGCATGTGACGCGTGTGACGACGTTAGGAGAGCTGACAACCACCATCGCCCATGAAATCAACCAACCACTTGCCGCTATTATCAGCAACGCCGACGCGTGCCTCGGTTGGATGAACCGCGCCCCCCCCGATCTTTCCGCCGCGAGGTCATCGGTTGAGTGGATAATCGAAGACGCAATCCGAGCAAGCGAAGTGATCCGTCGGGTTCGCGCGCTTGCGAAGAAAGGCGAGATCGAGATGCTACCACTCGACATTAATGACGTCGTTAAGGACGTCATTGCGCTCGTGACGCGAGAGCTGATTAGCCACCAAGTGGCGCTAAAGACCGATTTGACGGCAGCGCTGCCCGCGATCTACGGAGACCGAATTCAGTTGCAACAGGTGATTATCAATCTGGTGATGAACGGGATCGAAGCTATGGACGCAGTTACGGACCGGACGCGCGAACTAGTGATTCAGTCATCCAGGGACGATATGGGACACGTGTGGCTTGCTGTGACTGATAGCGGCGTTGGCATCGCCGAGAATGACGTCGACCGAGTGTTAGACCCGTTTTTCACGACAAAGTCGAATGGCCTTGGCATGGGCCTTTCGATCTGTCGCTCGATTGTGGAAGCTCATGGAGGGCGCCTTTCAATCGCCCGCAAGCGGGGGCCGGGGGCAAGCTTTCGGTTTGATCTGCCATTGCACCAGGAGGTCGTGTCGTGAGCGAACGCTCTAACTCCCAGCGCGGAGGCAGCAAGGCCGAGACGTCGGCAAACGCGATTGTCTTCGTTGTCGAAGATGACGTTTCGATGCGCCGATCGCTCACGAACCTTTTTCAATCGGTGGGCCTGGACGTCGTTGCATTCGGATCGGCCCGCGAAATGCTGCAAAGCACACTTCCGGATGTCGTTAGCTGCCTGGTTCTTGACGTCCGGCTGCCAGGCTTGAGCGGCCTTGAGTTTCAGACCGAGCTAGCCAAGTCGAGCATTCATATTCCTATCATCTTCATTACGGGCCATGGCGACATTCCCATGAGCGTCAGGGCCATGAAGGGCGGAGCGGTCGATTTTCTTACCAAACCGTTCCGCGATCAGGAACTGCTGGACGCCGTGATCGCAGCGACCGAACGCGATCGCAAAAGACGACAGGACGAGAAGACCGTCGCGAACCTGAAGTCCCTATTTGAAACATTAAGCCCGCGCGAGCAGGCGGTGATGAAACTGGTCGCCACAGGCCTGATGAACAAGCAGATAGCCGCCGAGTTGGGGCTCGCCGAGATTACGGTTAAGATCTACCGGGGACACGTGATGAAAAAGATGCGCGCCCGGTCGCTGGCGGATTTGATTAGAATGACTGAGGCACTCGGAATCCGTGCTAACCGCCCTGAACAAACCTAAGTATGATTTTACAATTTAATCACTCAAGCCCACTTTTCGCCCAGGGTCGGCTAATGCCTCGGCAAACGCTAGTCCCGCGCCAGGAGAGCTTGCCTTGTCCACGCCTTTGATTTCTGTCGTTGATGACGACGCATCGGTCCGTGCGGCGACAGAGAACCTTTTGAAATCGCGTGGCTATATAGTCCAAACATTTGCGTCGGCTGAGGAGTTCTTGAGGTCACCGCGGTTGAACGAAACCTCCTGTGTCGTCACGGATGTGCAGATGCCCATTATGACCGGCTTGGACCTCCTGACAGAAATGCGGAACAGAGGTTACAGCGTGCCGTTCATTTTCATTACGGCGTTTCCCAACGATCGCGTGCGCACCTCAGCCCTGAGCGCGGGAGCGACCGGATTCTTGGCCAAGCCCTTCACAGGACATGCCCTGATCGAGTGCCTTGATGCCGCACTGGAGGGCGGAGACTTCTGAAACCATCAGCCGGCCGCCGTCGCCCTGTCGTTAGACTCCGCTGAGGTCGGGCTGGGCTCCTTGACAAGTCTATTTCACCCGTCTTCTCGGCTTGTTACCCTGAGCTCGCCCAAGCTAATTTGAGCGCTGAATCTCAAAATCTATAGATCTATCGTGACCCGCTACGATCTCCTATAGCACTCCGAAATTAGAAGGCATCGGCAGCGGGCAAGCTCTATCTAATTAGTTGCGTTGTTGGTCCGTGACCTGACCAACAGGCGCTCAGGCCGGCCAGAACGAGCTTGCCGCCCGAGGCCGGAGTGCGTGGCACTGTGTACGCTCATTCCAGCCTGTTGATGGCCGGATAATGTTTACCGGAAGCTCCCGACAGACGAGCGCTTGCTTCGCTTAGGCTCGTAGCGACTGGATGCCACTTATGTACGACAAAAGAGCTCCCCCTCACCCCAGATGATCTGTGAGTGCTTTTAGGGGAACAATTGCTGACAACTTGGGGTGATCTTGGTCGGCAGGCAAAGAGCTCTGCGGCACGAGCTCCTGTTCGCGGCGACGCGCCCGTCACAGACATGAACTTCTTGTCTATTGGAGCGCAGCATCGTTCCGTGCCTCCTTCGGACCTCCCCTTCCTGCCGGCGCCTTCAGCCCACGTGAACTCGTGCGCATCATTAGATGGCCTGGACACCGTCAAGCTGTCCCAGATATTCAACGTGAAAAGCGCCCGGCCGCCTTACGGCGGCCGGGCGTTTTTTGCCCGATCCTCACGCAGTTCATCCCCCATCCGAGCAATTCAAGCTATTAGCTTGCCTGTCGGAGGCTCTGCTCCTGAGCCAATGGCTCGGCAAGAATAACTATCCGGTGCACGTTGGGCAGTTTTTGGCTAAAATCAGCGTGAGCTCTTCTGATTGTAAGTGGCAAACGACCGCCGAGCGAAGTGACGATCGCGCGAGGACCGGAATTTTCAGCAGATCTTACGATCACATAAAATCGTCTTCATAATCGTATGTCGAGGGGCTTTCTGCGATCTTAGTATCGCTGCCTTCACTGTCGTCAGCTTTTGAAAGATAGCGCGAATTGGTGCCTTTTCGCTGCCAATCACCGTCACCGTTCCTGATCCACTTGCCTGACTTCTGTGGGTCGAGAACCATGTTGTCGGCATCGACCTCAACGAACCCCATCTTTGCCGCACGGGCTCTTGCTTCCTGATTCGCCGGACGCAAATTGAGCAACGGCCTTTTGCCGTCCTCTCGCAGCTGATGCTCAAGCAGGATATCGCCGGCGTTCTCGACAAGCGGATGAACAACTTGAAAGTCCACGGTAGAGGTAGTCCCAGTCCGTCCGGGAAAAAGCTCCTGCCATCTTTCCACGTCGAACACCGTCATGCTGTCGCCGCCCTCCATTCTCAGAAGTCCGACACTCTTGTTCCCTAATTGGTAGCTGAAATATCTCGCATCGTCGGAATCTCGAGTTGTTCCATAGTCTTTAGCAACTTCTACAGTTCGCTTTGCCTTATCGGACACGAATTTCGAGTACTCTTGCGGGTTATCGGCGATGTACTTGATTTCATCGCTATGATAGGTCTTCGCCGCCTCTCGGAATGAATGACGATCTTTAAACTCTATTATGGGAGGATCTGAAACGAGCGAACGGCCTTGTTGCTGAAGATGAGCCGCCACTCGACGCCGATTCGGTTAAGCGCATATTGGCGAACGCATCAGCGAAGCTGCTTGCATCCGTTTGCTCGTCATCTTCGGCAAAGCGCGAGGATTGGTAATAGGACGAGCCATTGATCCGATTATACATGACGATTGGTGCTCCGATCGGGCATACATTTCCGCATTTAGTTCAGGCCAGCTAGGCCCTGCGGAGGTGATAGGCAGCTTGGCTTACCACAAGCTGACGTGGCTCGTGTTAGCGCTAGATCATCCAGATCGTGGTCTCGAAATTCCGGCGGCGCGCGGCTCAACCCCCAGCAGCAGTCAAAGACCAATCATGACCATGCTATCTGTCGTGCATTCGCAGAACTGCCGTAGCCAATACAACTAGACGACGGAAGAGCACCTCGGCGTCGAGGCGGCGCCTATTCGACTGTGACCGATTTTGCAAGATTGCGCGGCTGATCCACATCCGTCCCCATAACGACGGCGGTATGGTAAGCTAAAAGCTGCACGGGGATCGCATAAACCATCGGAGTAAAGCTTGCAGCCATGTCTGGCAACACAATGGTCATGAGCGTATCCACCGTTGCTTCCGATGCCCCCGTCGAATTGGTGATCAAGATGATGTTGCCGCCTCGAGCGGCGACTTCCTGCATATTCGAGACGGTTTTCTCGAAGACCTGGTCGTAAGGCGCGATCACCACAACGGGTACGGTCTCGTCGATCAATGCGATCGGTCCGTGCTTGAGCTCGCCGGCGGCATAGCCTTCTGAGTGGATATAGGAGATTTCCTTCAGCTTGAGCGCACCTTCCGATGCTAGCGGCGCCGATGTCCCTCGGCCGAGATAGAGAACGTCGTTCGACTTGGCGATATATCGCGCGAGTTTCTCGATCTGCGGTTCGACCAACAGCGCAGCAGCAATTAGCCGCGGCACTTCGATGAGCTCGCGCACGAGCCTCGATTCATCAATCTCGGACAACTCACCGCGCGCTTTGCCTGCCGCGATGGCAAGCGTCGCCATCACTACCAGTTGACACACGAATGCCTTGGTGGAGGCAACGCCGATTTCAGGTCCCGCCAGCGTCGGCAAAACGGATTCGCTCTCCCGCGCAATCGTCGACGTCAAGACGTTGACTACAGATATTGTGTGTAGGCCCTGGCTCTTGGCATAGCGCAATGCAGCCAATGTGTCAGCGGTTTCTCCCGACTGCGAGATGACGATCGCGAGATCGCCCTGGCGCAAGGGCGCCTCCCTATAACGGAACTCGGACGCTACATCGATCTCTACCGGCAAGCGTGCCAACCGCTCGAACCAGTATTTGGCGATGTGACCGGCATAGCTTGCCGTGCCGCACGCGGCAATCGAGATGCGCTGAACAAAGTTAAAGTCGAACGGTAATGAGAGCGGTAGGACTACGCGCTCGGCCACCATATCGAGATAATGCGCCAATGTCTGACCGACTACCGTCGGCTGCTCGTAGATTTCCTTGGCCATGAAGTGGCGATAGTTCGCTTTGTCGACCAGGAATGACGACGCTCCAGACCTTGATGGCTCCCGACGGACAACGGTCCCGTCTATGCTATAGATCACGCAGACCGTGCGGTTAAGCACGGCCCAGTCGCCGTCTTCAAGATAGGTTATAGTATCGGTCAAGGGCGCGAGCGCGATCGCGTCCGATCCCAGATACATTTCGCCGTCACCATGCCCGATTGCAAGGGGCGATCCCTTGCGCGCACCGATCAGAAGATCGTCGTGGGCTTTGAACAGGAATGCCAGAGCGAAGGCCCCGCGCAGCCGTGGCAGCGCGGCTTGTACCGCATCCTGCGGCGAGTAGCCATTCTTGAGATAAGATTCGACGAGATGCGCCACCACCTCGGTGTCCGTCTCCGAGCTAAAATGGGCTCCATTCTGCTCCAGCTCAGCTCGCAGCTCGCGAAAATTCTCAATGATTCCGTTATGAACGACCGCGACATTATCCGTTGCATGCGGATGAGCATTGTTCTCGGTGGGCTTTCCATGCGTCGCCCAGCGAGTGTGACCAATACCGCTATGGCCCGACGGCGGATAATTGCGCAGCCGCTCCTCAAGGTTTTTTAGCTTACCTTCAGCGCGCCGGCGCTCGATACGGAGACCTTCGAGCGTCGCGACGCCCGCGGAGTCGTAGCCACGATATTCCAATCGCTTGAGCGAAGCGACCAATTGCCCAGCGACGGGACCACGTCCCAAGATGCCGACTATTCCACACATGTCGATCAATGCAGCCCAAGTTCAAGGAGCCAGAACGCCCCTTTGGAAGATCGCTTAGCCGATGGTGATGGATATCAAGTTCTGAATTCGATGTGGCTGCCTGTATGGCTGCCGCATTTACAAGCGTGACTTTCAACCATCATCGCCTCGCTCAGCCACACTCCGCTTTTTGGTTGTCACCATCGAGTACAAACTGCGACGCGGCCGCGAATGGCGTGATTGCTTCGAGGTGATCTCGATCGGCTTTGTACGGCATCTAATCCCGACACGAACAAACCCTTTGCTCCATGGCGACGACAACCGTCGGCGTCGCCGTAAGTCCACTGCGAGGATATATCGCGCAAGCCGTCATATCGTCGCTGATGAACCTCATTCACGACTCTTCAGCTCCAAATCCCAATGGAGCGAACGGCGACGCGGCCGATCGGGTTAGCAGCTGGCGCATGGGCAACTAAATCCCCGCGCCTCACCAAGGGTCTCCTAGGTAGGCTTGCACCGGCCGCGCTCCATTAGACAGATAGAAGGATGCAGCTTCACTTTCCACATGTTCTTCTCGGTGTTTTACGCAGCCGCTCTGGTGTGACTTGACCCGTGTTATTGGAGACATTTCTGTCGTGCTGGCTTAAGAGGCTCATCGTACTTGGATGCAAGCTATACCCGGCGGGACGACGACTTAAACGATCGTCGTCGAACGCTCTATTGTACGAACGTAAGCCTTCAATATCGAAACGTTCGAAGAAAGATACCAACGTTTGCTAGCCTTTCTCATTCCGTCTTGCGTCGGCCGTCCACTCTCTGCAGAGTCGCGCTATTAAGAAGTGCGGAGGTCGATGCCCCTATTGGCCAGTGCGGCGAGACCACGCAAGATGAACATAACATGCGCCCGAACATGGATAGGAACACAGACCATCGTCATTTAGCTCCCAGCTCGTTTGCTTAGGATCATCGCGGGTGTCAGGCGGGTTGCGTTTGTTAACTGCCGTTCTTTTTCCAATCTGAATGGTTCTCGCCTCTCTAGTCCAGATAAATCAATGTATATAGTGCGCATTTCTCTATGAAGTGTATGACTGGAGCTAACGATTGATTTCTCTAGTTGTGGATGTCGCGCGCTTGCGGATCTAGATATCTCGAGGAAGCGCTCCGCAATCGCGGTTCGAAGGGGCGCTTTCCTTCCGGCGCAACCAAGAAAGACCATGACGGCTCAGGACTCAAAGCGGCGCGTTGCGC
>NZ_LFIQ01000039.1:0-1228 GCF_001189245.1 Bradyrhizobium pachyrhizi
CGAACTCAGGGGACCCATAACCACCGAATTTGCTTGTGAACGGGAAAACGGCCCCCGGCGTCGCGCGACAACCGACAGTTGGGATAATGGGTCCTGGCTTTCGCCAGGACGACGGTGAGGATGGTTCTCGCTCCCCAGGGCGCGCAATCAGGACGACTTCCTGACGATCTCAAAGCCTCGGGCGGCCAATTCCTTCAAGATGCTCTTCGCCAGATGGGAGCACTCATCGGGCTTTATCCAGCACGAACTGCGCCAATCCGGATCATCCTCTTTCGAATACGCGGTGAATGCAGACCGGATTCCGGCTTCAATTGCATCGGTGGCATCGATTGCCATTGGCGCGCCTCCACGACATGCTTCGCGTGGGAGGCTTCACGAAATGCCTATGGCGGTGTTGATGTATATCAATACCGGACGACAGGGTCGCGTTGCAGCGGGCTCGCAGCTCTCACGCCGGCACGTTGGGATCCGGCGTCACCTTCGGGTCGGGCTTGTTGACGAGGTAGAGGCCGGCGATCACCAGCAGCGCGGCGACACCGAACACCGCCGTCAGCGTGTCGTGCATGATGAAATAGGCCGCGACCACGCCGAACAGCGGCGTGACGAAGGTGAAGGCGGACAGCTTGCTCGCGGAGTAGGTCTTCACCATCGCAAACCAGATGACGAATGTGCAGCCGACCACCCAGACCGCCTGATAGGCGAGCAGCGAGATCGACAGCGCGCTCGGCACATGCTCGATGCGCTCGCCCGCGATCCAGGTGGCGAAGCCGAGGATCGGAATCGAGATCGCGACCTGGTAGCCGAGCGCCTTTTCCGGCGCCGCCTTGCGCAGCTGTGTGCCCTTGGCGACCAGCGTGGTCGCCGCCCACAGCGCGCCGCCGCCGACCACCATGAGGTCGCCGAGCAGCACCTTGGCGTCGACGTTCGGCTGCGGCACGCCGATCGCGAGCGCGACGCCGGCAAAGCTCAGCGCAAGCCCGCTCCACTGCACGGTCGAGAGACGCTCGCCGAGGAACTGGTGCGAGCCGAGCGCAACGAAGAACGGCGCGGTGTAGAGGAACACCGAGGCCCGCGACGCCGAGGTGAAGACGAGGCCAGTGAAGATCAGAACGAACTCGCAGCCGAACATCAACCCGGCGATGATCCCGGGCACCAGCGTGCCGTCGCGCTCGAAGAATTTGACGCCGCGCAGGTAGCCGACGATCAGCATCACCGGCAGCGCGCCGGC
>NZ_LFIQ01000039.1:1238-10406 GCF_001189245.1 Bradyrhizobium pachyrhizi
ACGTCGGGCAGCGCGAGTTTCACCGCAAGCTGGTTGAAGCCCCAGCTCACGCACAGCATCAGCATCACGGCGATGGCGCCGGGCGGCAGCCCGTGTCCGACGCTGACGGGCCTCGTGACGCTGGCGGAGATCGCTTGGGTCGACATGTTTCCTCGCGGGCCGGCTTGGTGCCGTGTTGTTGCTAGTCGGACTGCGTCGTCCCTGCGAAAGCAGGGACCCATACGCCGCGGCCGGTGTTGTGAACGAGACTTGTCGTTCCAGCGTCGTATAACAATTGAGGGCGGTGGTTATGGGTCCCTGCTTTCGCAGGGACGACACCGCGGTGAGGACTTTGGCCGCGCTCAATCATTTCTGGCAATGCGCGCAGGTGCCGGCGATCTCGACGACGGAGAGTTTCGGGATGAACCCGGAGGCCCGCGCCGCCGCGGTCAGGCTTTGCGCGACGGGGGCGGCCGGGATCTCGCCGACCGAGCCGCAATGGTCGCAGATCAGGAACGCCACCATCGAGGTCTCGTCATGGTCATGCGCGCAGGCGAGGAAGGCGTTGCGGCTCTCGATACGGTGGACGAGGCCGTTCTCCATCAGGAAGTCGAGCGCGCGGTAGACGGTAATCGGTGCTGGCCGCGGCATCGTCTTGGCCAGTTCGTCGATTACCTCATAGGCGCCGAGCGGGCGATGGCTCGACAGCAGCGCCTGCAGCACCTGACGGCGGATCGGGGTGAATTTCTGGCCGCGGCGCGCACAAACCTGCTCGGCATGCGCCATCGCGTCCGCGGCGCAGCGGCCGTGATCGTGGTCGGGGGCAGGAAATGTCGGCTTGGCCAGGCTCATTGCCTCGATATGTAGCATTTGCGCGCCCGTTCCCAAAGCCCGGCTCCCAACCCCGGTCCGCCGCCGGGTTGCAGCCATGCCCGCAATGCGGGGCAGCCTCGCGTTAACCCGGCATGCAGAAATCATAAGCAAGCTTATTATATCCCAAGCTTATGGAGGCAGGATCGATGCGCGGTTCGGTGGACACCGATTTCTTGTTTACGCTGGGCGAAGTGTTCCGGCTGATCCGGGTCTATGCCGACAAGGAGGCCGCCCGCTACGGCATCACCCGCGCGCAGTGGGCAGTGCTGTCCAAGGTGGAACGCCAGGAGGGGTTGAAACAGACCGAACTCGCCGAGTTGCTCGAGGTGCAGCCGATCACGCTGACGCGGCTGATCGACAAGCTCTGCGACAACGGCTGGATCGAACGCCGCAGCGACGAGAACGACCGCCGCGTCAACCGCCTCTACCTGAAGAAGGCCGCGCGCCCGCTGCTCGGCAAGCTCGCCGGCCTCCGCTCCGAACTTACCGCGACCGCACTCGAGGGCATCAGCCCCGCTGACGCGTATCGCCTGCTCACCCAATTGGAATCGATCAAGGAAAACGTCCGCAATGCCGTCCAGACCACAGCCGGCGAGCCCTCCCGAAAGGAACAGCGCTATGGCTGAACCCGTCCTCAAACTGGCCCCCGAGCAGAAGAGCAATCCGGGCGAGCCTGCGCCGTCGGGCAAGGCCAGCCGCGCGCCGCGCCGTCGCCTGATGGCGGGCCTGCGGCGCTATCGCCGCACGCTGCTGCTGGTCGTGCTGCCGACGCTGGCTGCGATCGGCGGCATCGTGTTCTATCTCAATGGCGGCCGCTATGTCGGCACCGACGACGCCTATGTCGGCGCGCAGAAGGTGCTGATCACGCCGGAAATCTCCGGCAAGATCGACAAGATCGTCGTGAAGGAAGGCCAGCACGTCAGGAAGGGCGACGAGCTGTTCGAGATCGACCCGGTGCCGTTCCGCCTCGCGGTGGCGCAGGCCAAGGCTGCGCTCGACCAGACCAGGACCACCTATGACAACCTGGTCGACAACATCAAGATCAACGGCAGGATGCTGGAATTCGCCCAGCAGAGCATCGAATTGAAGAAGCGCGACGTCGAACGCAAGTCGACGCTGGCCAAGCAGAATTTCGGCTCGCAGCTCGACCTCGACAACGCGGCGAATGCGCAAGTGACCGCCGAGAGCCTGGCGCAATACATCAGGCAGCAGATCTCCAAGGACAAGACGCAGCTGCTCGGCGATATCGACCTGCCGGTCGAGCAGTTCCCGCCCTACGCCCAGGCCAAGGCCAAGCTCGATGACGCCCAGCGCAATCTCGACCACACCGTGCTGCGCGCGCCGATGGACGGCGTCGCGACCCAGGTCGACCAGATCCAGCTCGGCCGCTTCGTCGCCGCCGGCTCGCCGGTGTTCTCGATCATCGATGTCGACCATCCCTGGGTCGACGCCAATCCGAAGGAGAGCGACTTCACCTATGTCGCGGTCGGCCAGCCGGTTGAGCTCGACGTCGACGCGTTCCCGAACCATCGGTTCAAGGGCAAGATCGGCTCGCTGTCGCCCGGCACCGGCGCGCAGTTCGCGATCCTGCCGCCGCAGAACGCGACCGGCAATTTCGTCAAGGTGGTGCAGCGCGTCCCCGTGCGGATTTACTTCGACGAGAACGATCCGTTCGTGAAGAAGCTGAAAGCCGGCATGAGCGTCTACGCGACGATCGACACCAACCACCGCCGCACGCTGGCCGGCCTGCTCGGGCTGGCGCCGGCCTCGGCGCACCCGGATCACGAGCAGGAATAAATGAGATGAGGCCGAACTGGCGGCCGCGATAACAGTGCGCCCCCTCTCCCGCTTGCGGGGGAGGTGGTTTCCAACGCTCGAACAGGACCGACCTGAATGAATGCACCGTCACCATCCGCCGTGCCCGGCATGCGCCGGAACATGGTGACGATCTGCGCGATGACCGCGACGATCATGCAGGCGCTCGACACCACGATCGCCAACGTCGCGCTGCCCTATATGCAGGGCTCGCTGTCGGCCTCGCAGGACCAGATCAACTGGGTGCTGACCTCCTACATCGTCGCGGCCGCGATCATGACCGCGCCGGTGGGCTGGATCGCCAACCGCTATGGCCGGAAGCGCATCTTCATCATCTGCTCGGCCGGCTTCACCGTCGCCTCGGTGTTCTGCGGCCTGGCGCAGGACATCAACCAGATGGTGCTGTTCCGCCTGCTGCAGGGCGTGTTCGGCGCGGCGCTGGTGCCGCTGTCGCAGGCCGTGATGCTCGACTCCTACGCGCTGCATGAGCGGGCGAAAGCGATGTCGATCTGGGGCATGGGCGTGATGATGGGCCCGATCATGGGGCCCTCGCTCGGCGCCTGGCTCACCGAGACCTATTCCTGGCATTGGGTGTTCTTCGTCAACCTGCCGTTCGGCGCCATCACCGTGCTCGGCCTTGCCGTCTTCATGGACGAAACCAAGCAGGACCTCAATCTGCGCTTCGACTGGTTCGGGTTCGGCGCGCTCGCGGTCGCGATCGGTTCGCTGCAGCTCGCGCTCGACCGCGGCGAGCAGCTCGGCTGGCTGGAATCCAACGAGATCATGATCGAATTCATCGTCTCCGCGGTCGGCTTCTACTATTTCTTCGCCCATTCGCTGACGACCAGCCGGCCCTTCATCCAGTTCGCGCTGTTCAAGGACAAGAACTTCCTCGGCGGCTGCGTGTTCATGACTGTGATGGGCCTCGTGCTGTATTCGACCATGGCGCTGTCCTCGCCCTATCTGCAGAACGTGGTCGGCTACCCGATCATCACCGCGGGCCTGTTGTTGGCGACCCGCGGCGCCGGCACCTTCGTCGCGATGATGCTGGTCGGCCGCATGATGCGCTACATCGAGGCGCGCACGCTGATCATCTCCGGCCTGGCGCTGACCGCGGCCTCGCTGTTCCAGATGACCGGCTGGACTGACATGACGCAGGCCAACGAGATCATCGTCGTCAGCGTGGTCCAGGGCTTTGGCTTCGGCCTCGTGTTCGTGCCGCTGTCGACGGTGGCGTTCATGTCGCTGCCCAACCATCTGCGCACCGACGGCACCTCGATGCTGACGCTGCTGCGCAACGTCGCAAGCTCGGTCGGCATCTCGATCGTGATCGCGCAGCTGACGGAAGGCGGACGGCGGATCTACGCAAAGCTGTCGGAGCAGATCAACCCGTTCAACCACGCGCTGCAGATGCCCGACGTGTCAGGCATGATCAACCTCAACACCGACGCCGGCCGCGCGATGGCCGACAAGATGGTGGCGGCGCAGTCGCAGATCATCGCGTTCTCGCACGACTACCAGCTGGTGATGCTGTTCATCCTGGTCTCGATCCCGCTCGCGCTGATGATCGGCTCGACCAAGGCCACGCTGCGCTCGCAGTCGGCGCCGTCGGACCATGCCGCGGTGATGGAGTAGACTCTTCACCCTCCCCTGGAGGGGAGAGGGTCGGCTCACATTGAGCGAAGCGAAATGTGCGCCCGGGTGGGGTGATCTATCGGCACGGGCGCTGTTCGTGTGGTGAGACCGTCACCCCACCCCGCTGCGCATTCCGCTTCGCTACATGCGCAACGACCCTCCCCCTCCAGGGGAGGGTGGCGTCGCGCGCTCCTATTCCGTCGCGGCACGCTCTAGAGCTTCCACTCGACCAAAGCGCAAGACGCCGCAGCCGCAAGCCGCGTTGACTTTCCGACCTCGCCTCCCAATACTCCGCGAAAACAAGCAAGAGCCGTCACACGGCTGACGGTTTCAGGGGAGGACGCAATGCCGACTTCACGCAGGACGCTGCTGAAGACTTCAGCGGCGGCCGCCGCTGCTTTCAGCTTGGATTGGACGCGGGCACAGGCGCAGGCCGAGACGGTCCGGATCGGTGTGATCTACGACCTGACCGGCCCGTTCGCCGCCGGCGGCTCGGTCGCCTCCTCGATCGGCACCCAGATCGCGATCGACCTCGTCAACGAGAAGGGCGGCATCGGCGGCAAGTACAAGATCGCGCCGGTCAACGTCGATTCCCAGAGCAAGCCCGATGTCGCGATCAACGAGGCCAATCGCCTGATCGACCAGGAGAAGGTCGACATCCTCAACGGCGTGTTCGCGAGTTCGCATGCGGTGCCGCTCGCCGCCAAGGTCGAGCAGC
Source organism: Bradyrhizobium pachyrhizi (assembly GCF_001189245.1). Lineage (GTDB taxonomy): Bacteria > Pseudomonadota > Alphaproteobacteria > Rhizobiales > Xanthobacteraceae > Bradyrhizobium > Bradyrhizobium pachyrhizi. The sequence continues at coordinate 6,259 of NZ_LFIQ01000039.1, forward strand.
AGAAGCGGATCCTGTGGATCACGACCGCGGTATCGACCGCCGTGTTCAAGGACAAGAACCTGCAATACGTGTTCCGCGCGCAGATCCATTCCGACCAGTACGGCCAGGCCTTCGCGAGCTTCATCAACGAGCACGCCAAGGCCAAGCTCGGCATGGAGCCGAAGGACGTCAAGGTGGCGCTGATCCATGAGGACGGGCCCTATGGCGTCGGCGTCGCCGCGGCGGACGAGGCTTTCGCCAAGGAGGTCGGGCTGCAGGTGGTGCTGAAGGAGGGCTATTCGGCGTCCGCGCCCGATCTCTCGGTGCTGGTCACCAAGCTGAAGCGCGCCAAGGCCGACGTGATCTCGCATGCCGGCTACAATCCCGACATCACGCTGTTCCTGCGCCAGGCGCGCGAGAGCGGGCTGAAGTTCAAGATGCTGTTCGGCGCCGGCGCCGGCTACAGCCAGCTCGACAAGCTGCGCGCGACCTTCGGCGCCGACATCGACAATATCTGCAACATCGATCCGGTGCCGGCGCAGCTGCTCGATCCGGCCAAGCTCGCGCCGGGAATCGGTGACCTCACCAAGACCATGGTTGCGCGCTACCGCGAGAAGACCAATGCGACCGAAGTGCCGCCGCACTGCTCGATGGGCTTCAACCAGACCTGGATCCTGCTCAACAATGTGCTGCCGGTCGCCAAGGAGAAGTACGGCGGCTTCGATCCCGAGGCGATCCGCAAGGCAGCGCTCGACGTCGACATTCCCGCTGGCGGCACCATCCAGGGCTATGGCGTGAAGTTCTATCCGCCGGGCACGCCGCTGTCCGGCCAGAACGAGCGCTCGACGCCGGTCGTAATGCAGAACGCCGGCGAGCGCATCACCGTGGTGTGGCCGACCAGTATCCGCACGCAGGATCCGGTGTTCCCGCTGCCGAAGGGCTCGGTCTACGCGGCGTAGCGTGGCGACGAGGCGAGACTGCCGCCGCATCGGGGCTGCGCTCCCTCACCCCGCTCTTGCGGGGAGGTGAGATGTCGCCTTGCCGCTCGAGCGAATGACGCGGTGACAACCCCTCATCCGGCGCGCTCGCGCGCGCCACCTTCTCCCACAAGGGGTGAAGGGAAGCGGTGCCGTGCGACTACAATGTCACCCGCCTGCCCTCATCCGCGGCCCAGTAGCCGGCGTAGTTTACCCTGGTCGTCTCATACGCCAGCGCGAGATCGGCGAGCGGCTGGCGCCCGGTCGCCACGCACTCCATGAAATCCTGGATCTCCTGCAGGTAGCCGCGGGTCCATTCCTCCTCGAGGCAGACATATTGCCAGCCGGTTTTGCGATCGACTTTTTCGGTGATGTAGACCGAGGCGAGCTTCTCCTCGCTCGTCTGGTAGCTGGTCAGATGCGTGTTGGGGGTGATGTTGGCGAACAGCGAACCGCCCGAGGTGTAGGTCTCGATCAGGTTGCGTACGCCGCCCATGATCATGTCGCCGGAAAACACCGTGGCCTTGGTGCCGTCGGAGAAAGTTGCGGTCAGCGTGCCCCAATCCTCGACGTCGACCGGATTGGCCTTGATGTAGGCGCGCTCCTGCGGCTTGAGGCTGGCAGTGACATTGCCGACGTCGCAGGTGACGCTGGCGACCGTGATGGTCTCGCCGCGCGCGCGGGCCTCGACCTGCTTGAGATAGAGCACCGCCGACAAGGGATGGCAGCCCATCCGGATCAGCGAGCCGCCGCCGGTCATCGCCCACTCGGCGGCATGCGCCGCATGCGAGCCGGAATGGCTCTCCTCGCCCTTCATGAACAGGATCTTGTCGCCTGTCGCGCGGATGATCTCCGCGGTCTTGGTCACCGCCGGCGCGTAGATCCAGTCCTCGGCATACATGAAAAGTTTTCCGCTTCGCTCGACCGCGGCGCGGGTTTTCTCCATCTCCTCCATCACCCGCTGATACATCAGCGCCTTCGGCACATGCCGGCCGATCGGCGCCTTGTCGCCGTCGCGGCCGAAATAGCCGCTGAACGGCTTCTCGCAGATCACGTGCTTGCCGGCCTGCATCGCCTCGACGATCATCGCGGCGTGAAGGTTCGGCGGGGTGCAGATGTCGATGACGTCAAGCTCGCGGTCGGCGATCAGCCCGGCGAAGCTGCGATAGGCGTTCGGGATTGCGTGCTTGCGGGCGAACTCGTTGACATGATCGCCGCGCGCCGCGACCGCCCTCACCTCGACGTCGACGCCATAGACGCGCCGGTAGGCAACCATATGCAGCTCCGACACGAAGCCGCAGCCGGCCAGCCCGATCCTGATTTTTGTCATTTGATGTCTCCGCCCTTCAGGCGGGCGGAGAGTAGCGTGCGGCCATCACCGCGTCGAACGCATTTGCCATGACATCCGTCGAAGGCATCATTGTCGTGAACAGTTCGAACGCGTCCGCTGCCGCGTAGATCGCCAGATCGCGCCCGGTCAGGACTTTGGCGCCCTTGGCCTTGGCCGCCGACAGCAGCGGCGTCCAGAGCGGCGTGTACACCGCATCGGCGACCCACATCGACGGATGCAACAAGCTGTCCGGCACGGGACTGTCGCGGCTCGTCAGCATGCCGACCGGCGTTGCGTTGACGACGCCGGTCGCGCCATCGACCGCGGCCTCGACGCTGGCGACACCACGAACCGGATGACGGCCGGCCAACTGACCGGCCAGCCGCGCGACCTTGACGGCATCAGCGTCGAAGATGCGCAGTTCGCCGACACCGAGGCCGGCGAGCGCGAAGGCGATTGCCTTGCCGACGCCGCCGGCACCGATCAGCGCGATCGGGCCGCGCGGCGCTGAGGCAAGCAGCGGTGCGATCGCGCGCGCGAAGCCGGTCGCGTCGGTGTTGTGCCCGACCAGCCGCGCGCCATCGGCGACGATGGTGTTGACCGCGCCGATCGCGCGCGCATCAGGTGCGAGGTCATCGAGCAGCTCGACCACCGCCTCCTTGTAGGGAAAGGTGACGTTGACGCCGGCAAAGCCGAGCCGCCGGATACCCTCGAGCATCGCACGCAGATCGTCGCGTCCGGCGCCCTCGACCTCGATGAGTTGGTAGTGGACGCGAACGCCGAGCGCAGCTGCGGCCGCTTCGTGCATCGCAGGCGCCGCCGAATGCGCGATCGGATAGCCAATCAACCCCGTCAGGAAACGGTCGCGCATTCTCCCTCGCGTCGGTCACGTTCAGCTCATCCGGTCGAGCCGAGCATAGCTGTCTTCCATGCCGTGCTCCATGCCGGTCGCGAGCATCGCCGTGCGCGTTTCGGCATCCGGCAACGTCATCCGCATCGTCATCAAGGTTCCGTCGCCGTCGGGCGCAAAGCGCGTCTCGACCTGATTGTCCGGCGTCGGATCCGGCAGATGCATGCGCTCGACATGCACGATGCGGCTGAACGGTTCGAGCGCGAGATATTCACCGGTCAAATGAAAGCCGCCGCCCTTGCCGTCGGTCCATTCGTAGCGGATCCGGCCGCCGGGCCTCGCCTCGCTGATGCAGACCGGCATGGTCCAGCCGTCGGGACCGAGCAGCCATTTTTGCAACAGCTCCGGCTCGGTATGCGCGCGATACACCGCCTCCGGCGGCGCGACGAAGCGCCTGGTGATGACGACATAGCGGTCGCCTTCGGTCTTCAGCGTCAACTTGCTCATGGGGATACCCTTCACTGCTCAGGCTTCATTGCGGCCAGCACGTCGTCCAGCCGGTCGTAATTGGTTTCCAGCGCGCGGCGCAGCATGCCGAGCCATTGATCGATCTCGGCAACCGCCGATGGCGCCAGCCGGCACGGCCGCTTGGTGCCCTCGATCCGCCGCACGATCAGGCCGGCGCCCTCGAGCACCTTGAGATGGCGGGAGATCGCGGGTTGGGTCATGTCGAACGGCTCGACCAGCTCCATGACCGTCGCCTCGCCCAGCGCGAGGCGCGCCAGGATTGCCCGGCGGGTCGGGTCGGCGAGCGCGGAAAAGGCGGCATCGAGGCTGGCCATGCTTGATCTCAATCGGTTATATAACGATATTGTTATATAACCGATTATGCATGGTCAAGCGAAATCCGCTACGGCGAACGTGCGCAGCGGATTTCGTTCGTCCCTTCAATGCTGGAATTGCGCGCCGCCGGCGGCGCGCAGCTAGACGTCGAAGAACACCGTCTCGTTGT
>NZ_LFIQ01000039.1:10416-11118 GCF_001189245.1 Bradyrhizobium pachyrhizi
GTGCCCGCGCCGGCCTTGCGCCTGGCAATCAAGGTCGCGCGGCGCCCGGCCGGCACCAGCGCGAGCGTGGAGTCAGCGGCGTTGCCGGCTTCGTCGTCGAAATAGATCCGGGTGTAGAGGTGCAACAGCATACCGCGCGCGAACACCGCGAGCCCGATGTGCGGCGCCTGCGGCTTGCCGTCGGCATCCGGCACCATGCCCGGCTTGATGGTGTCGAAGGCGTAACCGCCGCCCTTGTCGGTGCCGCAGCGGCCGAAGCCCTTGAATGAGGAGTTCGGCAGCGCCCGCGCATCCTGCGGATCGGAGAAGCGCCCTTGCGCGTCGGCCTGCCAGATCTCCAGCATGCAGTCCGGGATTATGGCGCCGTCGCCGTCATAGACCTTGCCCTCGACGCGGATGCGCTCGCCGGAGACATCGGACGTCAGCAGGTTGCTGGTAAAGGCGTCATTCCATTCGTATTCGCCGTTCGGCGTCAGGCCATACTTGAAGTAGGGGCCGACGGTCTGCGAAGGCGTGATTCCATCAGGACGCGGGTTCGACACTTACCTGATCTCCATCGGCGTGGCATTGCGTCCGCGCAGCACGATATCGAAGCGGTAGCACAGCGCCCATTCCGGCTGGGTGTTCTCGGGATCGAACGACGAGATCATCCGTGCCCGCGCCTTCTCGTCGGTCACCGAGTTGAAGATCGGATCGAACGGA
>NZ_LFIQ01000039.1:11134-21362 GCF_001189245.1 Bradyrhizobium pachyrhizi
ATAGCCCTTGGCATCGGATTGCGTCCGGCCGGCACCGGTGAAGTTCGGATCGAGCGGCGCCGGGTGCTGGTCGACGACATGAACGTAGCGGCCGCAGGCATTGGCCTGCCACAGCTCGACCAGCGTGTTGGGCACGCCGCGGCCGTCCTCGTCGAGCACATAACCATGCACGATGATGCGCTCGCCGAGCGGCTCGCCCTTGGCCTGGATGGTGAGGTCGTTGTCGTGCGCGCGCACGGTCTCATGACCATAGACCGGCCCGGTCAGCTCCGAGAGCGTGTGCCGCATCGGGATCAGCGGCTTCGTGGGCGCGCGCTTGATCGCGCTCCGGTACGCAGGCGACAGGCGCGGGGGATGGACGCTGTTCGAAGCGACCGGGTAGATCAACGTCATGTGCTTTCTCCAGATCGGATCGCCGCCCGCGCCGGATATCAGGCCGGCGCCTTGAAATCGTAGGAGATGCGCCCGGCCGGCAGATAGAACAGCGCGATGACCGCGCCGCCCCTCACCTCCGGATAGTGCCGGCTGCCGGGATCCGGCGCGGTCCAGCCCGGCCCCTGCCAGCCCTGCAACCCCTTCAGCTGCGCGCCCTTGTCGAGCGGAACGACGAGATTGAGCTCGCCATAGGGGTGGCCGTGATATTGCCCGCGCAGCACGTCATGATCGTCCTCGTCCTTGAAGCGGCGCGGATCGGCGCTGTTCATGTAGACCGCGGTGATGCTGAACTGGAACGTCTCTGGGACCGGCTCAAGGATGCGGCTGCGCCGATAGTTCGGGCCCTCCACCTCCTGGTTCGCCGCCCAACCCTCCGCGACTCCCATTTTGATGAGGCGGGCGAGATCCTGGTACAGCGCGCTGTCCTCTCCATAGGTCTTGTTGAGCCATCGCTCCATCGCCGCGCTAGGCGTCATGTCCTTGACCTCGCGCAGAAACGGAATGCTGCGTTCGATAAGCTGTTCACGGCTTCCCATGACTTTCTCCTGGTCTAATCCTCGAAACCCTTGAAGGAGGCGAATGCCTCCACATCCGCTCGCGGCATCAGCCGCGCGCGCGACCGCTCCCTGGGGTGGCCCAGCGAGATCCCGCAGGCCACCATCTGCTCGGCGGGGATCGACAACAGCGGACGCAGTATCCGGTGGAATCTGGCGAAGGTTTCCTGCGGACAGGATTGCAGCCCGCGCCCCACCGCCGCCAGCATCACGTTCTGGATGAACATGCCGAGATCGAGCCAGCTTCCCATCGCGAGGCGCCGATCGATGGTGACGATCAATCCAACCGGCGCGCCGAAGAACATGAAGTTCTTTGCGGTCTGCCGGCTCCTCGCCGCAATGTCGCTTTGCGCGATCCCGAGCGAGTCATAGAACAATCGCCCGAACTCCTGGCGACGGCCGAGATACGGCTCGGGGAAGGCGCTGGCGTAGTATTGATATTCGGAGACGTGCTCGTTCGGCTCGTTCTCAAATGCATGCAGCAGCGCAGCGGACACCTCGGTTTTGGCGGCGCCGGCGAGCACGTAGACGTGCCAGGGCTGGATGTTGGCGCCGCTCGGCGCGAACCGCGCCACGCGCAGGATCTGCTCGACGGTCGATCGGGAGACCGGACTGCCGGAGAACTCGCGGCACGACAGCCGGCCGGCCATCACCTCGTCGATCGGATTGCGCGCGGCTCCGCACGCCACATCCCGGTCGATCACGACTTCTTCACGAGCGAGCATCCCCCGTCCTCCATCGGTCTGAACGCCTCTTCACCCGGGATCGTGGCCAGCAGCTGGTAGTAGTCGAACTGGTATTTCGATTCCTCCGGCGACTTGACGCGGAACAGATACATGTCGCGGACCAGCCGACCGTCGGGACGGATCCTGCCGTTGCGGGTCATGAAATCGTTGACCGGCAATTCGCGCATCTTGGCCGCGACCGTCGGCCCATCAAGCGTGCCGGCGGCTTCAACCGCCTTGAGGTAGTGCATGACCGCGCCATAGGTCCCGGCATGGATCACGGTCGGCACCTTCTTCGTCTTCTCGATGAAGCGCTTCGACCACACGCGCGTCTCGTCGTTGAGGTCCCAATAGAAGGCGGAGCTCAGCATCAGGCCTTGCGCGCTCTGCAGCCCGAGGCTGTGAATGTCGGCGATGAAGACGATCAGGCCGGCAAGCTTCTGGGTGCGCGTCACGCCGAATTCGCCGGCCTGCTTGACCGCGTTGATGAAGTCCCCGCCGGCGTCGGCGAGCGCGATCACGTCGGCCTTGGAGGCTTGCGCCTGCAACAGGAAGGACGAGAAATCGGGCGTGTTGATCGGATGCTTCACCGCGCCGAGCACCTTGCCGCCGGTGGCATCGATCACCTTGCGGCTGTCGGCCTCGAGCTGCGCGCCGAGCGAGTAGTCAGCCGAAAGGAAGAACCAGGATTTGGCGCCGAGTCGCGAAATCGCCTTGGTCGTGCCCTGCGACAGCGCGTAGGTGTCGTAGGTCCAGTGGATGCCGGTTGGCGAGCACTCGTCGCCGGTCAGCCGGGACGTTGCCGCGCCGGTGGCGAGAAACAGCTTCTTCTTGTCGCGCGCGATGCCCTGCACCGCCAGCGCGACCGCGGAATTCGGGACGTCGAGGATGGCCTCGACATTGTCGTTCTCCAGCCAGCGCCGGGCAATCGCCGAGCCGATATCCGCCTTGTTCTGGTGATCGCCGGCAACGATCTCGATCGGGCGGCCCAGCACCTTGCCCTTGAAATCGTCCACCGCCATCTGCGCGGCGACCACCGAACCCTGGCCGCCATTGTCGGCATAGAGCGAGGACATGTCGGTCAGCACGCCGAGCCTGACCGGCCCGCTCTGTGCAATCGCCGATGTCCCTGTCGCCATCAGCATCAACGCCAGTCCGATCGATTTACGCGCGCCACTTCGGGCCGCCATCACCCAGGCCTTCATCGCTGTTCTCCTCCCAACCCGGTGCGGGCAATCTTGGCCAGAACGCCGCGTTGCGGAAGTGAAAGTATTGCACGGTGATCCTGAACCGGCTTCAGATGGCCGGTGGTGACAGCATGGCAGCTCGCGGAGAAACCGCTCGGTTGCATCCGCCAGGCGGCTGGCCTTAACTGCGGTCGATCGCGGAATTTTGCCGAGGCGAACGATCCGCTACAGACAGGACTCGCATCGTGTCCGTTTCCTTCAAGACCCTCGATCTGAATCTGCTCAAGGTATTCGACGCCGTCATGGAGGAGCGCAGCGTGCTGCGGGCCAGCCAGAAGGTCGCGCTGAGCCAGTCCGCCGTCAGCCACTCGCTGGCGCGGCTGCGCGAGATGCTGGACGACGACCTGTTCGTGCGCACGGCCACTGGCATGCAGCCGACCGCGCGCGCGTTGACGATGGCGCCGCAGGTTCGCCAGGCGCTGCGATCGCTGGAGGCTGCGGTCGAGCTGCCGACCTTCGCGCCGGCGGCCTCCACCAAGCCGTTCACGTTGGCCGCCAACGACTTCACGACGATGGTGCTGGCGCCGCCGCTGCTGAAGATCCTGGGCCGGGAAGCTCCGGCGATCGACCTCACCATCAAGCCGGTGACGCGGATCGATCTTGCCGAGCAGATCGACCTCGGCCGCATCGACGTCGCGATCGGCGTGTTCTCTTCGCCACCGAGCCGCTTCCGCACCGCGCTGTTGTTCGAATATGACGACGTGCTGATCGTCGGCAAAAAGCGCAAGCTTGGCCGGCTCGACAAGGCAAAGCTCGCGACCCTGCCGCTGGTCGTCGTGTCCTTTGGCGGCGAGCAGGAGGGCGCGATCGGCGGCTTCATCTCCGAGCGCGGACTCGCCCGGCGTTCGGAGATGTACGACCGCCCCGCGCTCGAACGGGCCCTCTCCGACAGCGACCGGCCGCCGCGGATCGCCGTCTCGCTGCCGCATTTCCTTGCCGTGCCCGCACTGCTGATCGATTCCGAGTTGGCCGCGATCGTTCCGCGGCCGCTGGCGCGTGCGCTCGAGCAGGCGCATGCGATCACGACCTATGAACTGCCCTACACCACGACGCCCGTGGAGGTTCGGCTGCTCTGGCACGAACGCGTCGAGGACGAGCCTTCGCACGAGTGGCTTCACGAGGTGCTCCGGCGCGCCACCGAAGAGCTCAGGCGCGGCCGCTAACGGCGATGAAATTAGGTCGGATCGTCATCGCGCTTTAGCTCGTTATTTGAGCATGTTCTTTTCGAAAAACTGCTTCGCACCTTCCGGATCATGCTTTGGCGGCCGGCCGCGCTTCACCACAATTCGCGGCCCTCATTGCGCAGCCATGCTACCGGACATCGGAACCCAGCGCTCGCCGTCGAAACGCTGCGGGCGCAACGACGTGATCAGGCGATAATCATCCGGACTGGTGTTGACGGTGATGCCCGGAATCAGACCCGGCAGCGCCAGGTTCTTCAGCGCGGTGGCCTGCTTCATAAGATTTTGCCGGGAAAGATCGTTGCCGCAGGCCTCGATGACCTTGGTCATCAGCACAGCGACGTTCCATCCGGTGAAGTTGAGCTGATCCTCGATATCGCCCTCGGGATAGTATTTTTTCATGAAAGCCAGCCATTCCAGATAGGCGGGATCGTTGGCCCATTCGGGATCGCCGACCGACTTGGTCGGCGTCGCCGAGATCGCCCCCTTGGCGTTGTCGAGCCCGGCGGGCTTGAGGATCGTCGGCACGAAGTTGCTGCCGATCGGCAGGAACTGCTGCGCGCGCCAGCCGAGTTCGCCCGCCTTGCGGATCGCCTGCGAGGTAAACTTGCCGGTCGATGCATTGAGGAAGACGTTGGCGTTGGTGCTCGCCAGCGCCACGACCTGCGAATCGACCGTCGGCGACGTGACTTCGTAGGGCGAGGCCGCGACGATCTCGGCCTTGGGATCGAGCCGCACCAGTTCGGCCTTGAAGCTGCGGAGATATTCGCGGCCGTAGTCGTCGTTCTGGTACAGCACGGCGACGCGCGCGCCGGGCGTATGCTGAGCCACCAGCCGCGCGTAGATCGCGGCCTCCGTGCTGAACAGCGTCATCCCCGAGATGGTGTAGGGACTGGTCTTCGGATCGGCAAAGCGCTCGCTTGCCGCGAACACGAACAGCTGAGGAATCTTCTTGGCGTTGAGATATTTCTGCACCGCGGCATTCTGCGCCGTTCCCATGCTGCCGAAGATCGCGACCGCCTCGTCATTCTCGATCAGCCTGCGCGTCTGCTCCACCGCCTTCGGCGGGCTGTAGCCGTCGTCGAGCGAGATCAGCTTGACCTTGTGGCCATTGATGCCGCCGCGATCGTTGATCATCTGGAAATAGCGGGTCTGCACCTTACCGACGGCGCTCAGGGCCGACGCCGGCCCGCTATAGGGCATGGTCTGGCCAAGGATCAATTCGGTCTCGGCAGCGCCGGCCGAGCCGCAGGCCGCGACCAAGGCCGCGAATATGATGACAGCGCGAAGTCCGCGCATACGCTCCTCCCTTGTTTCTTACCCGGAATATTCTTCCTAGGAAGATAATTGTCAACCTCGACGAAAGGCGGCAAATGGCCGCTCCGCCGAGCGATGCGCTTGTGTGAAGCGATCGCAGGAACTTGCGGGGGCGACACGTCAATTCGACGATGCTAGATTGCTGCGACGCATGGCGCCGGCGCCCTTGGCGCGGGACGAAGGGGACTGGAAGGGAATGAAGAAAAGCAGCGTGTCACGCCGCGCCGAACCTGCGATCAAGCCGCCGCCTACGCCCGACAGCACCCTTTACGACGACATCGAAGCCGCCTGGCTTGCACAGCGCCCCGACCTCGACCTTGCCGCGGCCTGCACCTTGTTGCGGCTCGAGCGCGTCAACCAGCTGCACGAAATGCGCCTGCAGGACATCGCGAAGGCCGTCGGCCTGCAAACCGGCGAGCTCTATGTCCTGCTGGCGCTCCGGCGCTCCGGGAAGCCGTACGAGTTGCGCCCGACCGACCTGTTCCGCGCGCTCCTCGTCACGTCGGGTGCCATGACCAAGCGCGTGGCGCGGCTTCAGGAAGGCGGCTTCGTCCTCCGCGTCTCGGCCAGCGACGACGGCCGTTCGGAACTGGTCCGCCTCACCGCCAAGGGTCTTGCGACCGCCGACCGCGGCATTGCCGAGGTGGCAAGGGTGGTCGAGGCCGTGACCGAAGCAAGTGGACTGACCAAGGCGGAGCTCGCGATGCTGGACCGCTGCCTGCGCAAGCTGCTCGCGGTCAGAGCCGTGAAGGCGCCGAAGAAGTCCGGCCGGCTTGCGGCGGCGGATTAGCTCTGCCGCCGGCAACATGACGCAACGGCCTTGTTGCCCGTCTTCAGCAGCGCTTTGAGATCGCATGAACTGTCTTCGGCCTGGTCGGGCGTCGGCGAAATGCCCGCTGCGATCAGGCGCCGCGCCACCATCTGGTCGGCGGGATTGTTGATGCTGTCGACTGCGACGAGCTTGCCCTCCCGGTAGCTGAACACGGAGAACCGACCGGCTTCGGCGCGCAGCGACCGGATCGCGATCCGGTCGCTGCGCGCCGAGTGCCCGACGATCTGAAGCTTGAGATCGTGTTGATCCGACCAGAACCTCGGCACGCTGTCATAGGCCTCATGGCTTTCCGCGATCGCAAGTCCCGCGGACCGTCCCTGGTCCTGCGCGTGCTGAACCGACTCCAGCCTGATCCATCCTCCCGCGAAGCGGCTGTAGTGATTGGCGCAGTCGCCGGCGGCATAGATGCCCGGGTATGCCGTCCGGCCGTGCTCATCCACCACGATGCCATTGGCGCAATCCAGCCCCGCGGCAACGGCGAGCTCATCATTGGCGATGCCGCCAATGCCGACCACGACAAGGTCGGCGCCGAGACGGACGCCTTCGTTCAGCTCGACCGCCGCGATCCGTCCGCCATCGCCGATCATTGCCGAAACGGCCGTGCCGAACTTCACCGCAACGCCCGCTCGTACGTGACGATCGAGCAGGAAGCGCGACACCACCGGAGAGACCGCCCGCTCGAGCAACCGCGACGCGGCCTCGATCACGGTCACCTTCTTGCCGAGCTTGGCCGCCGAGGACGCCACCTCGAGCCCGATGAAGCCGCCGCCGACGATCACGATCTCGCTGGCCTCGCCGAGTCTCGCCCTGAGGTCGGCGGCATCGGCGATCGATCTGAGATAGCAGACCCCGTCGAGGTCGGCGCCACGGACCGCGATCCTGCGCGCGCGCGAGCCGGTGGCAATGACGAGGCGTTCGAAGTCGAGGACCGCGCCGCCGGCCAATACCACCCGGCCGGCGTTGCGATCGATCCCGACAACGCGGCTGCCAAGACACAGCTCGATCCTGTTGTCGGAGAAAATTGCCTCGTCGTGCATCAGCAGACCCTGCGCGCTGATCTCGTCGAGCAGAAAATCCTTCGACAGCGGCGGACGCTGATATGGCAGCGCGCTCTCATCGGCGATCACGGTCACCGGCTCGGCATAGCCGGCTTCACGCGCGGTGAGGGCGGCCTGAATGCCGGCATAGGAAGCGCCGATGACGACAAGGCCGCTCACGGCTTGACGTCCGCACCGCCATCACCGGCGGTTTCCAGGGCGGCGCCGCCGTCGAGCAGCACATAGACCTCGCCGTCGCGGATCTCGACCTTGAACGCCTCGATATTCCTGTAGGCGCTCGACCGGCATTTGCCGTCACGGACATCGAACATCGCGCCGTGCAGCGGGCATTCGATCACATGTCCTTCGAGAAAGCCTGTCGATAACAGCGCAAACGCGTGCGAGCAGACGTCGCCGGTCGCGAAGACGTCGTCGTCGACCTTGTAGAGCGCAACGCGCCGCTCGCCGAGCTTGAAGCCCAACGGCTCCCCTTCCGACAGTTTCGCGGCGGCGCACAGATGGTGCCAGGTCATGAGATAGCGTCTCCTGGGTCGATGCGGAGAAATCGGCGCGGAGACGATGCCCGCGCCCAAGGCGTCAAATCCGATCAGCGCGGAATCTGCCGCCAATCCTCGGCAGCGGAGGCGAGCCGGCCGCCGACGGCGCGGATGTCCTTGTAGGACATGACCTCGCTCTGGCCGCTTTTCGGCGCCTTGCCGTTCATGAAGCCGCGCACCTCGTCGAGCAGCTGGCGACGCACCCTGACGATCGCCTGGTCCGCCGAGCAGAGATATTCCTGCGAACGGTCGACGATCGGCCCCATGCTGACCATCACAACGAAATCCTCGATGACAATCTCATGGAAGCCGGTGCTGTTGCCGGCATCCATGATCTGGCGATTCTGCCCCCAATTATTGCTTTGATCGCCCGGCAGGCCGCCAGCCATCGGCCACTGGTTGGCGCGCTGCACCTTGCGCCAGGAATCCACCGGCTTCTCGGGATTGTAGAAGATGTACCACTGGATCAGGTTCTCGTCGTCGATCGGCACCGCGATGATCGCGGTGCGGTCCTGCTGCGGCCCGGAGAAGATGGGCGCGATCAAGCCATAGTACGGCATCACGAACTCGGTGACTCGGGCAAGGCATGACCCATCCGGTGCGGTGCGCAGCGCCGCGGCCCGGAAACCATAGGGCTTCTTGTCGAACTCGTAAGCGACTTCGGTGTTGACGCGCGTCGCGCCGAAATCGGTCGACGACGTCGCGGTCCAGCTCTGGTGCAGCAGCGCGACATGCGAGGAATCGATGGTGGCCTCGACGCCCTGCAGCCAATTGGCTTTGAGTTCGATGCCGGCTGCGTAGACCTGATCCGGCGGCAGATCCATCCATTCGAAGTCGGGCGCGGGCGGCGCCGCGCCCTCGCCGAGCCAGACCCAGATCAGCCCGGCGCCTTCGCGCGCAGGATAGGCTTTCGCCTTCACGGTCTTGGCGAATTCCTTCGGATTGTTCGGCTCGTTGGGAACGTCGAGCACCTCGCCCTGCGCATTGATCTTCCAGCCGTGGAACAGGCAGGTCAGCGAACAGTCGTCGACCCGTGCCAGCGCCAGCGACGCGCCGCGGTGCGGACAGGCCTCGTCGAGGAAGCCGACCGAACCGTCCTTGCCCCTGAACGCCACGAAGTTGCGGCCGAACAGCTTGACCCGAACCGGCGCCTCGCCCTTGCGGACGCGCACCGAGAGAACCGCCGGCAGCCAATAATGCTGCCGCAGCATCCGTCCCATCGGCGCGTCACCCGTGACGCGGCACAGCAATTCGTTCTCTTCCCTCGTGACCATCGCGAAACCTCCCTGATTGACGCCTCTACCGTTCCGGGCCTAATATCTTCCTAGGAAGATTATTGTCAAGTTATCTTCCGAAGAAGCCATATTGGGAGACATCATGACCAAGGGACGCCTCAAGGATCGCATCGCACTGGTGACGGGAGGTAGCCGCGGGGTCGGCAAGGGCGTGGCGATCGGCCTTGCCGAGGCCGGCGCGACCGTGATCGTCACAGCGCGGACGCGCAACAGCGGCGGATCGGAATGGCCGGGCTCGCTCGACGAGACCATCGCCGCGATCGACGAGGCCGGCGGCTGCGGCATCGGCCTTTTGTGCGATCACTCCGACGACGGCTCGGTGCAGGAGGTCTTCGACCTGATCCGGCGCGACCACGGCCGGCTCGACGTGCTGGTCAACAATGTGTTTGCGGCGCCGAACGTGATGCCGGTGAATGTCCCGTTCTGGCAGGTCCCGGCATCGCTATGGGACACCATGCACCGCGTCGGCCTGCGCTCGCATTTCGTCGCCAGCCAGTTGGCGGTGCCGCTGATGCTGCCGCAGCAGCGCGGCCTGATCGTCAACACGTCGTCGGGCGGCGGCGTCAGATACACGTTCAACGTTCCGTTCGGCGTGCAGAAATCAGGCGTCGACCGGATGGCGCGCGACATGGCGCATGAGCTGAAGCCGTTCGGCATTGCCGCCGTTTCGATCTGGCCCGGCTACATCAAGAGCGAGAAGCTTGCGGCGCAGCCCGATCGCGTCCCGCCGGCGCTCGCCAAACTGATCGCCGAACGCGGCGAGACGCCGGTGTTCGCCGGGCGCGCGGTGGCGGCACTCGCCAGCGATCCCGACGTGATGACCAAGAGCGGCCAGATCCTGCTCGCCTCGGAGCTGGCGGTTAAATACGGCTTCACCGATGTCGACGGAAAGGTTCCGCCGCCGCCGAGCCGCGATCCCGCGCCGCTCGCCGTGTTCAAGCCGGGCGTCACGCCTTGAGATCGGCCCGGGAGGTGATCGCGCATCGCGTGGTCGCCATGCGCGGAGACAGCAGTTTTCGCTAGACGTCGAAGAACACCGTCTCGTTGT
>NZ_LFIQ01000039.1:21372-22074 GCF_001189245.1 Bradyrhizobium pachyrhizi
TTGCCGGCGCCGGCGTTGCGCCTGGCAATCAAGGTCAGGCGGCGGTCGGCCGGAACCAGCGCCAGCGTGGAATCTGTGGCGTTGCCGGCTTCGTCGTCGAAATAGATCCGGGTGTAGAGATGCAGCAGCATGCCGCGCGCGAACACCGCGAGCAGGATGTGCGGCGCCTGCGGCTTGCCGTCGGCATCCGGCACCACGCCGGGCTTGATGGTGTCGAAGGCGTAGCCGCCGCCCTTGTCGGTGCCGCAACGGCCAAAGCCCTTGAACGAGGAGTTCGGCAGCGCGCGCTTGTCCTGCGGATCGGAGAAGCGCCCTTGCGCGTCGGCCTGCCAGATCTCCAGCATGCAGTCCGGGATCACCGCGCCGTCGCCGTCATAGACCCTGCCCTCGACGCGGATGCGCTCGCCCGAGACGTCAGGCGTCAGGAGGTTATTGGTGAAGGCGTCGTTCCACTCATATTCGCCGTTCGGCGTCAGGCCGTATTTGAAATAGGGGCCGACGGTCTGCGAAGGCGTGATTCCATCAGGACGCGGGTTCGACACTTACCTGATCTCCATCGGCGTGGCATTGCGTCCGCGCAGCACGATATCGAAGCGGTAGCACAGCGCCCATTCCGGCTTGGTATTCTCGAGATCGAAGGACGAGATCATCCGCGCCCGCGCCTTCTCGTCCGTCACCGAGTTGAAGATCGGATCGAACGGA
>NZ_LFIQ01000039.1:22084-24839 GCF_001189245.1 Bradyrhizobium pachyrhizi
GTAGCCCTTGGCATCGCTCTGCGTCCGGCCGGCGCCCGTGAAGTTCGGATCGAGCGGCGCCGGGTGCTGGTCGACGACATGAACGTAGCGGCCGCAGGCATTGGCCTGCCACAGCTCGACCAGCGTGTTGGGCACGCCGCGGCCGTCCTCGTCGAGCACATAACCATGCACGATGATGCGCTCGCCGAGCGGCTCGCCCTTGGCCTGGATGGTGAGGTCGTTGTCGTGCGCGCGCACGGTCTCATGACCATAGACCGGCCCGGTCAGCTCCGAGAGCGTGTGCCGCATCGGGATCAGCGGCTTTTGCGGCGAACGCTTCACGGTGGAGCGATAGTCCGGCGACAGCCGCGCCGGATGGGCCGCAAGCGATTGCAGCGGGTACAACAAGGTCATGGCGAATTCCTCAGCGGCCCACGCGCCCGGTGAGCTCACGTCAGATCATTATATTGCATAACCAAATTGGGGAAGGGCTGTTTTCAGCCTCTCCAAGCCGTTGGATTAATTCAGCTTTTCGATCGCGACCGCGACGCCTTGACCGACCCCGACGCACATAGTTGCCAAGGCAAGCTTCCCGCCCCGCTTCTCCATGCCGTGCACGGCGGTCAGGACCAGCCGCGCGCCGCTCATGCCGAGCGGATGCCCGAGCGCGATCGCGCCGCCATGCGGATTGACGAAATCGGCGTCTTCCTTGACGCCGAGCTGGCGCAGGCAGGCGATACCCTGCGAGGCGAAGGCCTCGTTGAGCTCGATCAAATCGAAGTCCGACACTTTGATGCCGAGACGCTCGACCAGCTTCTTCGTTGCCGGCACCGGTCCGATGCCCATGATGCGCGGCGGCACCGCGGCCGAGGCGAGGCCGAGGATTTTTGCGCGCGGCGTGAGGCCATGCTTCTTCACCGCGGCTTCGGAAGCAAGGATCATCGCGGCGGCGCCGTCATTGACGCCGGACGCGTTGCCCGCGGTCACCGTGCCCGGATTGCGCACGATCGGCTTCAATTTGGCGAGACCTTCGAGCGTGGTCTCCGGACGCGGATGCTCGTCCTTGTCGACGGTGATCGGGCCGGCCTTGCCGCCGGGCACCTGGATCGGCACGATTTCCTCGGCGAAATAGCCCGACGCGATCGCCGCGCCCGCACGCTGCTGCGAGCGGATCGCCATCGCATCCTGATCGGCGCGCGAGACCTGGAATTCCTCGGCGACGTTCTCGCCGGTCTCCGGCATCGCATCGACGCCGTACTGCGCCTTCATCAGCGGATTGATGAAGCGCCAACCGATCGTGGTGTCGTAGATCTCGGACGAGCGCGAGAAGGCTTCCGCGGCCTTGCCCATCACGAACGGCGCGCGCGTCATCGATTCGACGCCGCCCGCGATCGCGAAATCGATCTCGCCGGCGCGAATGGCGCGGCCCGCGGCACCGACCGCGTCGAGGCCGGAAGCGCAGAGCCGGTTCAGGGTCTGGCCGGGAACCGATTCCGGCATGCCGGCGAGCAACAGCGCCATGCGCGCAACGTTGCGGTTGTCTTCGCCGGCCTGGTTGGCGCAGCCGAAATAGACCTCGTCGACCTCGTTCCAATTGAGCGTCGGATGCTTGGCCATCAGCGCCTTGATCGGGGCCGCGGCGAGATCGTCGGCGCGCACCTTGGCGAGCGAGCCGCCGAAACGGCCGATCGGAGTCCGGACGGCATCGCAAATGAACACATCACGCATTGAATCTCTCCCTGAATGCCGCGACTTAGCGCTGGATCGACTGGAACTTGAGATGGGTTTTAGGAGCGTGCCCGCGGCAGGTCAATTGACGCGGCTGCGTGGCATCAGCGCATTACAGTGATGCCTCGTCATATTTCGGACCGTGGACAGGGTGGAAAACCCCCTTCTCTCGGATAGGACCACGCGGCGAAATTCTGTAGTTTCCGCCACCTCATGACCATTCAGCAGCCCATCCCCGTTCCGCCCGAAGCCACTGCCGCCGAGGCGCCGTCGCGCGTCACGCCGATGATGGAACAGTATCTGGAGATCAAGGCCGCCCATCCCGGCCTGCTGCTGTTTTACCGGATGGGCGATTTCTACGAGCTGTTCTTCGAGGATGCCGAGATCGCCTCCAGGACGCTCGGCATCGTGCTGACCAAGCGCGGCAAGCATCAGGGCATCGACATCCCGATGTGCGGCGTGCCGGTCGAGCGCTCCGAGGATTACCTGCATCGCCTGATCGGCGCCGGCCACCGCGTCGCGGTGTGCGAGCAGACGGAAAATCCCGCGGAAGCCAAAGCCCGCGGCAACAAGAGCGTGGTCCGCCGCGGCGTGGTGCGGCTGGTGACGCCGGGCACGCTGACCGAAGACACGCTGCTCGACGCCCGCACCAACAATTATTTGATCGCGATCGCGCGCGCCCGGGGCTCGGCCGGCGCCGACCGGCTTGGGCTTGCCTGGATCGACATCTCGACCTCCGAATTCATGGTGACGGAATGTTCGACCGCGGAGCTCGCGGCGACGCTGGCACGCATCAATCCGAACGAGGCGATCGTCACCGATGCGCTCTACAGCGACAGCGAGTTGGCGCCGACCTTGCGCGAACTGCCGTCGGTGACGCCGCTGACCCGCGACGTGTTCGACAGCGCCACCGCCGAGCGGCGGCTCTGCGACTATTTTGCGGTCGCGACCATGGACGGCCTGTCAGCGATGTCGCGGCTGGAGGCGACCGCCGCTGCCGCTGCCGTTACCTATATCGACCGCACCCAGGTCGGCAAGCGCCCGCCGC
>NZ_LFIQ01000039.1:24849-26745 GCF_001189245.1 Bradyrhizobium pachyrhizi
TGCACCGTCACCGCGGCGGGCTCGCGCCTCCTGGCACAGCGCCTTGCCGCGCCGCTGACCGACGTCGCCGTGATCGCGCGGCGGCTCGATGCCGTCTCGGCCTTCGTCGCGGATTCCGCTGCGCGCGAGGACGTCAGGACCGTGCTCCGCGCGGCACCCGACATGTCGCGCGCGCTGGCGCGGCTCTCGGTCGGCCGCGGCGGCCCGCGCGATCTCGCCAGCCTGCGCGACGGCATCCTCGCCGCCGACCAGGTGCTGGAGCTGCTGGCGCAGCTTGCCAATCCGCCGGCCGAGGTTTCGACCGTGATGGCGGCCTTGCGGCGTCCCTCGCGCGATCTGGCGCAGGAGTTTTCTCGTGCGCTCTCCGAACAGCTTCCGCTGATCAAGCGCGATGGCGGTTTCGTCCGCGAGGGCTATGAGGCCGCGCTCGACGAGAGCCGCAATTTGCGCGACGCCTCCCGCCTCGTCGTCGCCGCAATGCAGGCGCGTTACGCCGAGGACACCGGCATCAAGACGCTGAAGATCCGGCACAACAATGTGCTCGGCTATTTCGTCGAGGTCACCGCGCAGCACGGCGACAAGCTATTCGCGCCGCCGCTGAATGCGACCTTCATCCATCGCCAGACGCTGGCCGGACAGGTCCGCTTCACCACCGCAGAGCTCGGCGAGACCGAAGCCAAGATCGCCAATGCCGGCGAGCGCGCGCTCAATCTCGAGCTCGAGATCTTTGAACGCCTGAGCGCGATGGCGCTCGCGGCGAGCGATGATCTGCGCAATGCCGCGCATGCCTTTGCGATGCTCGACGTCGCGACGTCATTGGCCAAGCTTGCGATCGACGACAATTACGTGCGGCCTGATGTCGACGGCTCGCTTGGTTTTGCGATCGAGGGCGGACGGCATCCGGTGGTCGAGCAGGCGCTGAAGCGCGACGGCCAGCCGTTCATCGCCAACGCCTGCGACCTATCGCCGGCGCCTGCACAAAAATCCGGCCAGCTCTGGCTGATCACCGGTCCGAACATGGCCGGCAAGTCGACCTTCCTGCGCCAGAACGCACTGATCGCGCTCCTCGCCCAGATCGGCTCTTACGTACCGGCGTCGCGTGCGCGGCTCGGCATCGTCGACCGGCTGTTCTCGCGCGTTGGCGCGGCGGACGATCTGGCGCGCGGCCGCTCGACCTTCATGGTCGAAATGGTCGAGACCGCGGTGATCCTGAACCAGGCGAGCGAACGGTCGCTGGTGATCCTCGACGAGATCGGCCGCGGCACGGCAACGTTCGACGGGTTGTCGATCGCCTGGGCCGCGATCGAGCATCTGCATGAGAGCAACCGCTGCCGCACGCTGTTCGCGACGCATTATCACGAGTTGACCGCGCTCTCGGCGAAACTGCCGCGGATGTTCAACGCCACGGTGCGGGTCAAGGAGTGGCAGGGCGACGTCGTGTTCCTGCACGAGGTGCTACCGGGCTCGGCCGACCGCTCCTACGGCATCCAGGTCGCAAAACTCGCCGGCCTGCCGCCGGCCGTGATCACGCGCGCCAAATCGGTGCTGGCAAAACTCGAAGCCCAGGACCGCGGCCAGACCGCGCGCGCTTTGGTCGACGATCTGCCGCTGTTCGCCGTCCCCTCCCGCGCAGCCAGTGAGGACAAACCGCCGAGCGAGGCGGATCTGCTGGTCGAGGCTGTGAAGGCGCTGCACCCCGACGAGATGTCGCCGCGCGAGGCGCTGGATGCTCTGTATGCGCTAAGGGCGAAGCTGCCGAAGCAGTAGCTGCGTAGCCCGGATGCAGCGCAGCGAAATCCGGAAACGCGCTCTCCGTTGCACGACCGCCCCGGATTGCGCTGCGCTGAATCCGGGCTACGGATCATCCTTCCCCTTCCCCCTGAAAGGGGGAAGGTC
>NZ_LFIQ01000039.1:26755-42912 GCF_001189245.1 Bradyrhizobium pachyrhizi
AAGACCTCTTCGCGCTCTTCCTTCGTCCGATCTGCCACAGCACCAGATTCCAGACGATGCAGGTGGCGAGCGCGCAGCAGAGGCCGATCGGCGAGCCGAATTGCAGCACCGCGACGTGCAGCACCGCAATGCCGAGACCGAAGCCCATCAGGCCCCAGGCGCTGTTGGCGAGCACGGCGGCGGTTGCGGGACCGCCGATCCGCGGATGCAGGATCAGCATCATCGAGGAGAATACGATCGGAAACAGCGCCATCACGCCGGTGACGCGCGGGCCGACCCAGCCTGACGCCGTGACCACGGTGCCGACCAGGCTCGCGACCAGCGCGGCGCGCAGCGGAATGTCGTACCAGCGCCGCGCGATCAGCGGCATTTTCGCGACGTGCCGGTAGGGCCGGAGCAGCGGGATGCAGATCGCAAAGGTGATGGCGTTGACGATCAGCCCGGCGGCGAGCGACCACTCGAACTGACGGATGATGGTGGCGAGCACCAGCCACACGGCGATCGCGCTGCCCGCGCTGATCCACATGCTGAAGCGCTGCGCCAGCACGGCGTAGGTCAGGCCCATATAGATCGTGGCGGCGTTGACCGGCAGGCTCGCCAGCGCGCCCTCGGCGATGAAGGCGGCGTCATGGTCGAGCGCGAGGAAGGTATAGGACGGCCCGGCCGAGATCGGCAGGGTTGCGACCAGCGCGCCGATCACCGGCCCCGACCGCTCCGTGATGATGGACGCGCTGACCACGAATGCGGCCGCAACCGCCATGCGCAGCACGAGGATCAGGACGAAGTGGAGTTCGGGGGACATTTGTTCCGTCGTCCCGGCGAAGGCCGGGATCCATAACCACGACTGTTCGTGTGGAACGAAAGCCGTCGGACAGCACGGCTTGAACCGATGGGACACGGCGTATGGACCCCGGCTTTCGCCGGGGCGACGCGCTAAACCCGCTGCATCGTGACCGAAACCTTCGGGCCGTTCTTGATGGTCTGATAGACCACGCAATAGCGCTCGGTGAGTTTCAGCAAGAGATCGAGCTTGTCCTGCGGCGCGTCGGTGCCGATCTCGAAGCGGAGGCGGATCTCGCGGAAGCCGACCGGGGTCTCCTTGTCGACGCCGAGCGTGCCCCGGAAATCGAGATCGCCCTCGGCGAAGACATTGCCGGGCTTCAGCGGCACGTCGATCGCGGTGGCGACCGATTTCAGCGTGACGCCGGCGCAGGCGACCAGCGCTTCCAGCAGCATGTCGCCGGAGCAAAGCTCGAGCCCGGAGCCGCCGGTAGCGGGGTGGAGGCCGGCGATCGCGAGCGCACGGCCCGTCTCGACCTTGCAGGAAATGCCTTCGCTCTCGGTGGAGCCCTTGGCCTTCAGCGTGATCACGGCGGTCTGGGGATCGGTCTTGTAGCGCTCCTTGATCGGAGCCTGCATTGCGCGGAGTTCGGCGGCGTCCATGGTCTTATCTCCCGGCTATTCTTCTTTATGCCGATGTAAGGCCTTAACGAGCCGATGTCACCACCACATCGCCTCGCCGGCGCTGGATTTGTCGGTGACGTCCCGCACCGAACGGTCGAGCGAGCGGTCGAGCGCGGTCAGCACGCGGCGCTTGAAAGTGTCGAACAGCTCCGATTTGCGGTCGCGCGGCCGCGCCAGGTTGATGGTGATCTCCTCGAACAGCCGGCCCGGCCGCGGCCGCATCACCAGCACGCGGTCGGCGAGCACCACGGCCTCGTCCACGTCATGGGTGACCAGGATCAGGGTCGGCCGCGTGTCGGCCCACAGATCGAGCAGATGATCCTGCAGATCGCGCCGCGTGAAGGCATCGAGCGCCGAGAACGGCTCGTCGAGTAGCAGCACTTCGGGCTGCGGCACCAGCGCGCGGGCGATCGCGACCCGCTGCGCCTGGCCGCCGGACAATTCGCGCGGCCAGGCCGCGGCCTTGTCGGCAAGGCCGACGCGGGCGAGCGCCGCCACGACGCGCGCGCGCCTCGCCTCGGCCGGAAGGTCGGCGAGGCCGAAGCCGATATTGTCGGCGACGCTGAGCCAGGGCAGCAGCCGCGGCTCCTGGAAGATGATCCCGATCTTGGCGTGCGGCGACGTGATCACCGCATTGTCGAGCGTCACGCTGCCTGTGCTGGCATGGTCGAGGCCGGCGATGGCGCGCAGCAGCGTCGACTTGCCGCAACCGGAGCCGCCGATGATCGCGATGATCTCGCCAGGTGCAATCTCGGCTGAGAACCGCTCCAGCGCGTGGACGCCGTTCGGATAGGTCTTGCCGACTTCCTTGAGCGCGAGCATCACTGCCCTCCCCGCGCGCCGAACGCGTCCTGCCAGCGCAGCAGCGGCGCGGCGGCGACCTCGATCAGCCAGTCGGTCAACTTGCCGAGGATCGCGAAGATCACGATCGCGGCAAGGATCTGCGCCGGCTTGCCGAGTTGCTGGCCGTCGAGCAGGAGGTAGCCGAGGCCTTCGGAGGCGCCGATCAATTCGGCGGCGACCACGAACATCCAGCCGAGGCCAAGACCGACCCGCAGCGCCACCACATAGGCCGGCAGCACGGCCGGCAACAGGATGCGGCGGATCATGGCCGGTCCGGACAGGCGGAATACGCGCCCGACCTCGACGATCTTGCGGTCGACCGACAGGATCGCGCCCATCACGCCGAGATAGATCGGAAAGAACACGCCGACCGCGATCAGCGCGACCTTCGAGGTCTCGAAAATGCCGAGCCAGAGCACGAACAACGGGACCCAGGCGAGCGAGGGGATCGCGCGCAACGCCTGCACCGTCGGATCGAGCAGCCGCTTGGCGAAATCCCAGTAGCCGGAGATCGCGCCCATGATGGTGCCGGCGACGACGCCGAGCGCAAAGCCCGCGCCGACCCGCCACAGCGTCGCGAGGATATGGCGCGACAGCTCGCCGCTCTTGGCGAGCTCAATGATGGTCTCGAACACCTTTGACGGCGGCGGCACCAGGCGGCCGTTGGAGTAGCCGAGAGAGACGACGAGTTCCCAGCCCAGCGCGAGCGCGACCGGCAGCACGAGCCCGAGCACCGGGCGCGCATAGCGCGACGACCGCGCCGGCGCCGCAGGCGGCACGGCCGTCTGTTTCAGCACGGGCACGTCAACGGTCATGGCCATAGCAAGAACTATTCTTCCGGCGGGATTGCAAGGTGGAGCCAGTCCAACTCCATCCACGTCGTACCGGGCAAGCCAACGGGTCGGCGCGAAGCGCCGCCCGATGACAGGCTCGGCGCGACCCGGGACCGATAACCACAGGACGTGGTGATTGGGACAGCTGGGGTCACAGTTTTGTCCAACAACAAAGCCCTGTGGTTATGGGTCCCGGCTTTCGCCGGGACGACGGAGGTTGGCTTGACGACGGCGGTTAGTTGGTGGGCAGCGGGACCTGATCGTCGATCAACGAGTCCAGCGCGGCCTTGACGTCGGTCTTGGCGTCGATCACGCCCGCCTGCTGCAAGGCGAGGCCGGCGGCGAGAATCGATTCGCGCTGGGCGCTACCGATTCGGCTGTGGGTCAGCTCGGTGCGTTCCTTGAGCTGCTTGTCGACCACGGCGTCCGGTAGCTTGGTGACCGCGATGAAGGTCTTCTTCAGCTCGTCATAGTTGGCCAGCGAATATTTCCGCGCTTCCTCGTACGTCGCGAGCACGCGGCGGACGATATCCGGATGCGCCTTCAGGAACTCCTCGCGCACATTGAGGATGCCCCAGGTGTTGGCTTCCGCCTTGCGGTAGAACAGTTTTGCGCCGTCCTCGACCTCCGCCTGCGCCATCATCGGATCGAGGCCGGCCCAGGCGTCGACATCGCCGCGGATCAACGCGGTCTTGCCGTCGGCGTGCTGCAACAGCACCGGCGTGATGTCCTTTTCGGTGAGGCCGGCGCCGAGCAGCGCACGAACCAGGAAGATGTGCGGATCGGTGCCACGCGTCACCGCCACGCGCTTGCCCTTGAGGTCGGCGACGGACGCGATCCTGGAGTCCTTGGTTGCGACCAGGGCGGTCCATTCGGGACGCGAATAGACATAGATCGACTTGATCGGGTTGCCGTTGATCTTCGCAACCAGCGCCGCCGAACCCGCCGTCGAGCCGAGATCGATCGAACCGGCGTTGAGGAATTCGAGCGCCTTGTTGGAGCCGGCCGACTGCACCCAGACGATGTTGATGCCGTCCTTGGCGAACTCCTTTTCCAGGAGGCCCTTCTGCTTCAGGACCATCGACACCGGATTGTAGGTCGCCCAGTCGATCCGGATCTCCTTCAGCGTGTCGGCGGCGCGCGCCGCGCCGGGCAGCAAGGTCGAGACCGCGAGCAGCGCAGCGAACGTGCGCCGGGAAAATTTTTGCATTCGTCGCCCCCTCGATCAGAAAAAGAAACAATCTTTTATTTCAATGAGTTAGCCTTGCGGTCAACGAGAAAATCTCTACCCTTTACGAGACGGCGCGAGAACGATCTTGCTCGAAGCGCCGCCATGAGAGCATGGAGCTGCTGTCGTTATACTTTGGTCAGTGACAGCAACGGCTCCGTCCGATATCGGATGAACCTATGGACAGCGTCGTAGCCGAGGCCCGCCCTGAAGCGGATGATCGTTTCGAGACCGAGCGGATCACCGCGGCGGTGAATGCACTCGCCGAACGGCATGCCGGCCGCGAGGACCAGTTCCGCGCCGCGATGGCGCAGCTGCTCAAGGCCGAGCTGATCGCGGCGCGCGCCACGGCGCAGGCGCTGCTGCTCAAGGACCGTCACGGCCGGCGCTGCGCCGAACGGCTCTGCTTCGTGCAGGACGAGATCATTCGCATCCTCTACGCGGCGGCGACCCGCCACCTCTATCACTCGCCGATCCCCTCGGGCGCCGAACGCATGGCCGTGGTCGCGACCGGCGGCTATGGCCGCGGGCTGATGGCGCCGGAGTCCGACATCGATCTGTTGTTCATCCTGCCCTACAAGCAGACCGCCTGGGGCGAACAGGTCGCCGAAGCCATTCTCTATTGCCTCTGGGACATGGGGCTGAAGGTCGGCCACGCCACGCGCTCGGTCGATGAATCGATCCGTCAGGCGCGCGGCGACATGACGATCCGCACCGCGATCCTGGAGACGCGCTTCCTGACCGGCGACCAGCCGCTTTATGACGAACTGGTCGAGCGCTTCGACAAGGAGGTGGTGCAGGGCACCGCGTCGGAATTCGTCACCGCCAAGCTCGCCGAGCGCGAGGAGCGGCATCGCCGCGCCGGCCAGTCGCGCTACCTGGTCGAGCCTAACGTCAAGGACGGCAAGGGCGGCCTGCGCGACCTGCATACGCTGTTCTGGATCGCCAAATACGTCTACCGCGTGCGCGAGACCGACGAGCTGCTGGAACGCGGCGTGTTCGACGCGCAGGAATACCGCACCTTCCGGCGCTGCGCCGACTTCCTGTGGTCGGTGCGCTGCAACCTGCACTTCTTCGCCGGACGCGCCGAGGAGCGGCTGTCGTTCGACATGCAGCGCGAGATCGCGGTTCGCCTCGGCTACACCTCGCATCCCGGCATGCAGGACGTCGAGCGCTTCATGAAGCACTACTTCCTGATCGCGAAAGACGTCGGCGACCTCACCGCGATCCTGTGCGCCAAGCTCGAGGAAGAGCACAACAAGCCGGCACCGGTGCTGAGCCGGATGGTGGCGCGGCTGCGGCCCGGCGCCAAGCGCCGGCGGGTTAACGGCAGCGACGACTTCATCGTCGACAACAACCGCATCAACCTCGCCGCGCCCGACGTGTTCAAGCACGATCCGGTCAACCTGATCCGGATCTTCCGCCTCGCGCAGCAGAACAACCTCGCCTTCCATCCCGACGCGATGCGCACGGTGACGCGCTCGCTGAAGCTGATCAACACCCAGCTGCGCGAGAACGACGAAGCCAACCGCCTGTTCATGGAGATCCTGACCTCCGACAATGCGGAGATCGTGCTGCGGCGGATGAACGAGACCGGCGTGCTCGGCCAATTCATCCGCGCCTTCGGCAAGATCGTGTCGATGATGCAGTTCAACATGTACCACCACTACACGGTGGACGAGCATTTGCTTCGCTGCATCGGCTTCCTGCAGGACATCGAGCGCGGCGGCAACGAGGAGTTCACGGTCGCCAGCGACCTGTTTCGCAAGATCCGCCCCGAGCACCGCTCGGTGATCTATATCGCGACGCTGCTGCACGACATCGCCAAGGGCCGGCCGGAAGACCATTCGATCGCCGGCGCCAAGGTGGCGCGGCGGCTGTGCCCGCGGCTCGGCTTCTCGGCGGCCGACACCGAGCTGGTGGCGTGGCTGATCGAGGAGCATTTGACGATGTCGACGGTGGCGCAATCGCGCGACCTGTCGGACCGCAAGACCATCGAGAATTTCGCCGCCGTGGTGCAGTCGGTCGAGCAGATGAAGCTGCTCACGATCCTGACCACGGCCGACATCCGCGGCGTCGGCCCGGGCGTGTGGAACGGCTGGAAGGCGCAGCTGGTGCGCACGCTGTATTACGAGACCGAGCCGGTGCTGACCGGCGGCTTCTCCGAGGTCAACCGCGCCCAGCGCATCGCGGTGGCGCAAGCCGAATTCCGCCGCGCCTTCACCGAATGGCCGGAGGCGGAGCTCAATGCCTATATCGGCCGGCATTATCCGGCCTACTGGCTCAAGGTCGAGCTGGCGCGCAAGATCCGCCAGGCCCGCTTCATCCGCGCCAGCGAGCAGGCCGGCCACAAGCTCGCGATCAATGTCGGCTTCGACGAGGTCCGCGCCGTCACCGAGCTGACGATCCTGGCGACCGACCATCCCTGGCTGTTGTCGATCATCGCGGGTGCCTGCGCGTCGGCCGGCGCCAACATCGTCGACGCCCAGATCTACACCACGACCGACGGCCGCGCGCTCGACACCATCTCGATCTCGCGCGAATACGATCGCGACGAGGACGAGGGCCGCCGCGCCACCCGAATTGGCGAGATGATCGAGCACGTGCTGGAAGGCAAGCTGCGGCTGCCCGAAGCGGTTGCCAAGCGCACCGTGCGCAGCAAGGCGCGGCCGTTCATCGTCGAGCCCGAGGTGACCATCAACAACCAGTGGTCCGACCGCTACACCGTGATCGAGGTCTCCGGCCTCGACCGGCCCGGCCTGCTCTACCAGCTCACCACCGCGATCTCGAAGCTCAACCTCAACATCGCCTCGGCCCATGTCGCGACCTTCGGCGAGCGCGCCCGCGACGTGTTCTATGTCACCGACCTGCTCGGTGCCCAGATCACGGCGCCGACCCGGCAGGCCGCGATCAAGAGCGCGCTGCTGCATCTGCTCGCGAGCGAGGACCAGGCCGCGAAGCCGGCGGCGTAGCCACCCGTCATTCCGGGGCAGCCCGCAGGGCTGAACCCGGAATCTCGAGATTCCGGGTTCGATGCTCCGCATCGCCCCGGAATGACCTATCGTACTTAACCGAACAGCCGCATCAGCAGGGCCTTGCCGACCGGCGCCGCGCGCACGCCGTGGAAGGCGCGGACATATTCGCCGGCATAGAATGCGCGCACGACATTGACCCGCGTCGCCACCGCGTCCTCGAAGCGGACGCCGAAGCCGTCGCGGGTGCGCCGGACCACGGTCGCGGCGACGTTCTGTCCGTAGACATTGCATTTGATCAAGGAACCGATGGCGGGCGGGACGGGATCGATGAAGCGCGCGCCCGAGATCGAGATGTCGGCCATCCGGATCAAGCGCATCTCGCTGTCCTGATGGATCAGGATCGGCTCGTCGCGTTCGAAGCGCTCGGCCTTGCGGCGCCGCGGCTGCTCGATGCAGATGAAGCACACGATCGCGAGCACGATGCAATTGTACAGGCTCCAGGCCAGCGCCAGCCCGCCATAGGCTATGCTGTCGCCGCGCAGATGCAGGATGAAGGCATAGGCGATCGCCAGCAGCGTGATCAGCAGGGCGGCGCCATAGAGCCGCAGCAGCGGCCATTCGATGAAGCGGCGGTTGCGGTCGCCGCCCTTGGCCGTCACCTTGAATTTGTGGCCCTGCGGCCTGGCGAGGCCGGTCACGACCGCCTTCAACACCGCCGGCGCCGCGATGTATTGCGACACGTCGGTCATGATCGCAAGCGAGCGGCCGCGCGAGATCCAGGCCATCGTGAAGGCGTGCCAGACATAGAACGGCAAAAAATATTTCAGCAGCTCGAACAGGTCGGCATGGACCGCCTTGATCCCGAACAGCAGATAAAGCCACGGCACGACCAGGCCGAAAACCTTGGTGCCGTAGACCGCCGCCCAGCTCATGAAGGCGTCGACCAGCGACAGCCGATCCATGAAGGCAAGCTTCGATCGCCGCGAGAACGGACCGCTGCGGCCCCGGAAGATCTGCATGAAGCCGAGACACCAGCGCCCGCGCTGCGTGATGTATTCTTTCAGTCCCTCCGGCGCGAGGCCGATGGTCAGGCGCTCGTTCAGATAGACCGTGCGCAGCCCTTTCTCCTTCAGACGCAGTGTGACGAGGTAATCCTCCGTCACCGAGTCGGTCGGGAAGCCACCGATCTGCATCAGGCCGGAGAAACGGATCAGCGATGAGGTGCCGCAGCAGAATGCCGTGTCCCAGGCATCCTTGGCCGGCATCAGGATATCGAAGAAGAAGCGCTGTTCGTCGGGCCACACATCGGTCGCCGCGAGATTGGTCTGGATCGGATCCGGGTTGATGAAGTGCTGCGGCGTCTGCACGACGCCGACGCTGCCGTCCTGCATCAGGCTCATCGCCCGGGTCAGGAAGTCCGGCATCGGGACGAAATCCGCATCGAGGATCGAGATGAACTCCGGCCGCTCAGCCAGCCCGGACGCGTGCTGGAGCGCATGATTGATGTTGCCGGCCTTGGCGTGGCGGTTGTCCGGACGGGTCAGATAGTTGCAGCCGAGCTCCTGGGCGAGCCGGCGCAGCCAGAGCCTGCGCCCATCGTCGAGCACCCAGACGCGATAATTGGGATAGTTGAGCCCGGTCGCGCCGATGATGGTGCGCTCCAGGATCGCCTTCTCCTCATTGTAGGTGCAGATAAAGACGTCGACGAGCGGCGCGTTTGCGGGCAACTTCGATCGGCGCAGGTTTGCATTGACCTCAGGCGAACGGTCGATCGTGCGGCTGAGAAACAGCAGCGACAGGCACACCGCGATCATCGAGGCCGCTTCGGCCAGCATGAAGGGATAGCCAACCAACGCATCTGCGGTGAGGCCCGGCGGCGGCAGGGTGTGGGTCACCCGCCACGCGAAATAGTGGACCAAGAGGACGAACGACATGCCCGTCATCATGACGCGGGCCAGGGTCTGCTCGCGATGGAGCAAGGGCAGGATTGCAAGACAGGCGCCGAAGGCGACCAGCCCGGGCGCAAATGCCGCCATCATGACTTTGCCGCGTCCGCGTTGAACACCACGCGTCCGGTGCGGCCGACCGCGCAATCCTTGCCCGTGGTGTCGAGCGCCGGCATCGAGACCGTCACGCGATACGGCTCCTTGTTCAACGCATCCGGATTGATCGCAAGGTTCGCGGGCGCGCCCGACGCGCCGGTGAGATTGACGATCTCGCCCTGGAGCGCGGCGCTGCCGTCGTTCGGCTCGAAGCTCGCCTGCTCGCCGAGTTTCAGACCGTTGTAGACGCTCTCGGTGACGTTTGCCGTGACCACCGCGCCGCTGCAATCGAGCAGCTTGAGCAAGGGCTGCCCGGCCCTGACGTCCTCACCGGGCGCCGTCATCATCTCCCAGATGCGCCCTCCGACCGGCGCCTTGATGTCGGCTTCCGCCCGGTTGACGTAGTGCAGCTGCTCGGCGGCGATCTCGTGGGTCAGCCAGTCGATCTCGGCATCGGCATGCGCCAGATCGGCACGCAGATCGCTGACGCGCTGGCGCATCTCCTCCTCGCGCTGCACGGAGCTCGGCCTGTCGTTGTAGCTGTCGCCCAGATAGGTGCCGTTCCTTGCGGCGGTGAGCTCGACCTTGGCGGCGTCGAGACGCCGACGAGCACCGATTTCGGTCTGCTGGGAGATCGCCTGCTCGCGCGTCAGGCGGGCCATTTCGACCGTCGACACGCTGCCCGACTTGATCAGCGACGACGCCCGCTCGACGGCGGCCACGGCCTCCTCCCGCCGTGCGGCGGCGGCCTCGATCGCGGTCTGGATTTCGGCGATCCGGGCCTCGAGCTGGAGGATGCGGCCGTCACGGAACTGGCCGGCCTGGCGGGCAAGATCCTGTTGCGCCGTCTCGGCGGCCGCAAGCTTGGCGGCGAGACTCGGGCGCTCATTTTCCAGCCGCGACATCTGCCGCCGCAGATCGTCGAGCCGGGCGCGATCGCCGCGCGCGTTGACGACGTGAAGGATCGTATCGCCCTCGCGAACCACGCTGAGCTGCGTGGATTTTTGCGGCTTCGCGCTCACGGTGCCGTCGATCGGCGAGCGCAAGGTCACGATCCTGGCATTGACCACGGCCTCGACGCTCGAGGTCTGCAACACGGCCTTGAGCGGCAGCCATCCGAAAACGGCGACGATGGCAAGGCCAATGCCGACCTTGAGCAGGCGGCGAACCATGCGGCCCGAGCCTGCGGGCGCTTCGGGATGGGGACTGCTATCGCTGACCGGCTCGTCATGCGCCGGCTGCAGCCGCTCCTGCAAATCGCGCTGCAATCCTCGCGCGCCCTCGGCTTCATCCCTGGTGACGGAACTATTGTCTTCGGGAAACGGCTTGGGCTGCTGTGCCTGATTCATGATGACCGGCCCCTGATCTGTCAGTGCGCGAACCAACGCACAGCTCTGCGGAGCGATGCCGTTGGCGGACAGATCCAATAATCAGGTGCTTCAAAAGCTGCTAAAGCGAACCGGGCATCTTTCGAAAAAATTGCTGCAATTTGCCGAGGTCGGGAGCCCGGCACGGGAGCCGCGCCGTCGACCTGCTCCACCCATCATTCCGGTGCGCCATTGCGCAGCTGAGGGCGTCTGCAGAACTGAGCCCGGAATCCATCAGAGCCGGGGCTAGGCGGGGAATGGATTCCGGGCTCTCACGGAGGCTGTGATCGGACCCGTGTTGCGCGACCCAGGCGTGAGCAGCCAGCGCTTCGGTCCCGGCAGCCTGCCGGACTTGGAATTCAGGGCCGGCTACCGCCCTGAATCCGGCACGTCGAACTGCGGCTGCAGCGCCGCCAGGCTCGCTCCCAGCAAGGCGAGGTAGCTGGCCTGACAGACCACGACGCCCAGATCGAATGCGTCCAGCAGATCGATCCACGGGTTGTCGGCCGGCGTGCTTGCTGTTTGTTTGCCACCCTCGATAACGGAAGGCTGGAAGCTGCGATCGCGTCTCTGGGGCCTCGCCTCGTGGTCGACGTCGTCGGAGCAAACGATCAGATGCAGGCGCGCGCTGGGCATTTCAATCTCCGTCTCTGATAGGCGATTGCTGAACCCCGGAAACCTCTACCGTCATCGAGTTACCCATCAAGCGTAGTCACCGGGATGGAGCGGGCCATTGAACGGAGGTTGATCCGACCGTTACATTCGGTGGGGATGACTCATACTTGAGTTTAGCTCGCAACCTGGACCTGAGCGCGCTCGATGGCTTCGCTTTCTGCGCGATCTAGCGGGTGTGGACCGCCAAAAAGGCCGGCGCGATCCCGTCCGGGCGGCAAGAAAGCTGCTAATATGCAGTCCGTTGGGAGGGCGGCGTTGTCGCCGCTGATGGTAGCAGTCACCTAGCGACGCAGCGCGGCCCATGATGATGGCCAAGTGCTGGTGCTGCCGATGATCCGCGACCCGACCACGAAGTCCTGGTCGGCCGAGCAATGGCTGCTCGGCGGCATGGTGCTGGCCTTGGCTGCAACCTGCATCGGGCTGTTGCTTGGTCCGCAGCCGGCGGCTTCCGTCCATCTGGTTGCCCTGGCGCTGCTCGTCGCGTCGCTTACCGCCGCACTGCTGATGATCCGTCTGGTGGGCCGCTCGCAAAGGCGGATGGAGGCCATGTTGCGTGGCCGAGCCAGCAGCGAGGAGCGCGCGATGGAGGCGCTGCGCAACAGCGAAGCGCAATGGAAGGAGGTATTCGAACACAACCCGGTCATGTACTTCATGGTCGACGCAACGGGCCTCGTGCTGTCGGTCAACACGTTCGGCGCGGCACAGCTGGGCTACACCGTCGACGAACTGCTCGGACAATCCGTGCTGCGGGTCTTTGCCGCCGAAGATCGCGACATGGTCCAGCGCAACGTCGCGGCATGCCTCGACAACATCGGCCAGACCCACAATTGGGAAATCCGGAAGGTCCGCAAGGACGGTTCAAGGATTTGGGTTCGTGAAAACGCCAAGGCGGTGCGGCGGCTGAACGATCAGCTGATCGTGCTGATCGCATGCGAGGACATCACCGAGCGCAAGCAGGCCGAAAATGCGCTGCAGCAGAGTGAAATGTACCTGACCGAAGCCCAGCGATTGAGCCACACCGGCAGCTTCGGCTGGCACGTTGCCAGCGGCGAGATCATCTGGTCGGAAGAGACGTTCAGGATCTTCGAATTCGACAGAGCTCCTTCCATCACACATGCCACGGTCCTGCAGCGCGTCCATCCGGACGATCGCGCCCGCATGCGGCGGACCATCGACCGCGCCTCGCTCGACGGCACAGACTTCGAGCACGGCTATCGATTGCTGATGCCCAGTGGGGCGATCAAATTTGTTCACGCTAGGGCGCATGCGGTGACGAACCTTTCGGGCGGCACCGAATTCGTCGGAGCGGTCACCGACGTGACCGCCCGCAAGCGAGCCGAGGCGGAATTGCACGAAGCGCAGACCAACCTCGCGCACGTCACGCGCGTGACGGCGCTCGGCGAGCTCGCCGCATCGATCGCCCATGAAGTGAACCAGCCGCTTGCCGCCGTGGTCACCAATGCCGCGGCATGCCTGCGGTGGCTCAACCGGGCGGCCCCCGATCTGAACGAAGCCCGCGGCGCGGTCAGGTCGATCATCAGCGACGGCAACCGGGCGGGCGAGGTCATCCAGCGCGTCCGCGCGATGGTGAACAAGACGACCGATCAGAAGGCGCCGCTCGACGTCAATGAGGTCATCAACCAGGTGATCGGCCTGGTGCAGCATGAACTGCAGCGCCACCACGTATCCTTGCAACTCGACCTCGCTCCCGCGCTCCCGTCTGTCGTCGCCGACCGTATCCAGCTGCAGCAGGTCATCCTCAACCTGGTCCTCAACGGCATCGAGGCCATGCAGTCGGTCACGGACCGGCCGCGGGAACTGGTGATCCGGACGCGCCATGACGAGGCCGGGCAGATCGTGGTCACGGTCTCCGATAGTGGCGTCGGGATCGCGAGCGAGAACGCCGAACGACTGTTCGACGCGTTCTACACCACCAAGGCCAGCGGCATGGGAATGGGGCTGTCGATCTGCCGATCGATCGTCGAAGCCCACCGAGGCCGCCTGTCCGTGACCGCAAATATCGGCCCCGGCGCGACGTTCCAGTTCACCTTGCCACTGCACGAAGAGGATCATGCATGGTGACCGGGCGCGCGGCATCGCCTTCTGGTCTGGCAAACGCCGAAGATCCCATCGTCTTCGTCGTCGACGACGACGCATCCGTGCGTGACGCGCTGAGCAATCTGTTCCGATCCGTCGGCTTGCGGACCGCAGCATTCGGCTCGGCGCATGAATTTCTGCAGCGCAAGCCCCCGGATGTCCCGAGCTGCCTGATCCTCGACATCAGGCTGCCCCGGCTCAGCGGCCTCGACTTTCAGGGAGAGCTGGCGAAGGCGGGCATCGATATTCCGATCATCTTCATGACCGGCCACGGCGATATCCCGATGACGGTCAGGGCCATGAAGGCCGGCGCTGTGGACTTCCTGACCAAGCCATTTCGCGATCAGGACATGCTGGATGCCGTCACGACGGCGATCGAGCGCGACAGGAACCGTCGCGATGAGGCCAAGGTTCTTGCAAACCTGCGCGCCGCCTTCGCGACCCTGACGCCGCGTGAACGCCAGGTGATGACGCTCGTCACGGCGGGGTTGATGAACAAGCAGGTCGCCGCCGAAATCGGCGTGGCCGAGATCACGGTGAAGATACACCGCGGGCACATCATGCGGAAAATGGCGGCGAAGTCGTTACCCGATCTGGTCAGGATGGCACAGATGCTCCAGATCGGACCGGCAGCCGGCGGGGCGCAAACCTAAGTATGATTCTCCGGCCCCGATTGGCGACGCAGTGTGGTCCCCACATGATGCACACGCCAGAGGCCCTTCCGGCCCGGGAAAACCTCCTTGCCCAACCCGCCCGTGATATCGATCATCGACGATGACATGTCGGTTCGCACCGCGACCGACAATCTCGTCAGATCGCTGGGCTACGCGGTCGAGACCTACGCGTCGGCCGAGGAATTTCTGCACTCGCCCCGCCTGAATGACACATCCTGCGTGATCGCAGATGTCAGGATGCCGGCCATGAGCGGGCTCGACCTGCAGAGCCACCTCATTGCCAGCGGACGCCGCTTTCCGTTCATTTTCGTCACGGCGTTCTCGGTCGAAAGCGATCGCGTCCGGGCGCTGAAGGCTGGAGCGATCTGCTTTCTGAGCAAGCCCTGCGACGGGGACGTCCTGATCAAATGCCTCGATACCGCCCTCGCGCAGCACAGCGCGGCGCCGGGTGCGTGAGTTGGATCAGCCATCACCAGGCCGGCTATACGCAAGGATGATGCCACAAAACATCTGGACAAGTTGCGCATCGACGGCGGCGCCGCGAGAGTTCGCATCGTCGTCCTTCGGGAAGATCGACGGCAAGGACAGCACCAGACATTTTGATTGGCAAATGGCAATTCCTCGGAGGGAGGTCGCCATGCGTTCGGAACCGCGCTGCGCCCAGTGTGACAGCGAAGACCCCAAGATCATCTGTTTGCGAAATCCGGCGGGCGAACGCTACTGCGGACGCCTCTGCCTCTACAAAGGCCAGGAGGACTTCATCCGCTGGCTTTGGCGCGCGAATGCGGAGGCAGCGTCATGACAGCTCGTTGCGGAAATCCGGCGTGCAAACGGCCTTTCGGGCTGATCCGGCACAACTGGTATTTCGAGCAATTCTGCTCGACGAAATGCCGCGAGACCCACAAGCGGCAGCTGGAGCGCAACAAGGCCTATTGGAAGTGGCTGTATCCCTTCCCCAGAACCGGCGCCCCATCGAAAAAGGCGATCTGACGACGTCGGCCAATAGCGCGCGAGGAGTCTCACATGACGACGGTCGATGCGATGCTGGTGGGAGCGATACTCGCGTGGGTGCATTCGCTCGTTGTGTTCCTCTATATCGTGCGCGATCTGCGCAAGATGCCCAGCGAAGATCTCGACTGATCGCCGCACCGGCGGTCGAAGCGGGTCGTTCTGTTGTGGTCTTGACGCGCTTCCTCACGCGAACCGGTTCCCACTCCAAACGCTCTAGAGCGCGATGAGAGTGGGTCGAATCGTCATCGCGCTTTAGCTCTGTGTTTGATCATGATCTTTTCGGAAAACCGCTCCGCACTTTTCCGGATCATGCTCTAGACCTCCACGCCTTCGTGGCGCAGCAGCCAGCGCTTGCGCTCCAGCCCGCCGCCATATTTGACCAGTGAGCCGTTGGCGCCAATCAGGCGGTGGCAGGGCACGACGACGCTGATCGGATTGGAGCCGTTGGCATGGCCGACCGCGCGCATCGCATTCGGCGCGTTCAGCTTCGCCGCCAGCGCGCCGTAGCTCATGGTGGTGCCGTGTGGAATGTTCGGCAGCGCGTGCCAGACCTTCTGCTGGAACGGCGTGCCGGCGACGCGCCATTCGACATCGGTGAGACGATTGAGATCGCCGTTGAAGTAATCGCCGAGCGCCTTGCGCATCGCAGCCGGCGCGCGGCCGTCCCGCAGCGTCACGGCGCCATAATGCAGCCGCAGCAGGTCGAGCATGCGCGCTTCATAATCGTCCCAGTCGAGCGCGCGCAGCACGCCGTCGTCATCGGTCACCAGCAGCGCGGTGCCGATCGGGGTCTTGAGGCGGTCGAGGTTGAAGGTCTGTGGAGTCCTGCGGTCGGCCATTGTCATATCTCGGGCAAGCAGATCGGTCGGCATACAATTCACCGCCCGCATGCTAGCGTCCACCCGAATTCCGGTAAGGAGCGTTTTCGAGCGAAGCGGACACCGGTTC
>NZ_LFIQ01000039.1:42922-45486 GCF_001189245.1 Bradyrhizobium pachyrhizi
ACGCACCAAAACAAGAATCTTGAGCTTCGTTTCTTGATTCAATCAGAACCGAAGCTCCGGGGGGCCGCAATATGCTGTTGCTTGGCAATGTTCTGGTCGCGGTGGTGGCCATGCTGCACGTCTATTTCCTTGTGCTCGAGATGTTTCTGTGGACCAAACCGCTCGGGCTGAAGACGTTTCGCAACTCGATCGAGAAGGCAAACGATTCTGCGGTGCTCGCCGCCAATCAGGGGCTCTATAACGGCTTCCTCGCCGCCGGACTGATCTGGGGCCTCATACATGGCAATCCGGCCTTCGCGTTCCAGATCAAGACATTTTTCCTGCTCTGCGTGATTGTCGCCGGTGCCTATGGCGCCGCCACCGTCAGCCGTCGCATTCTTTATGTGCAGGCGGCTCCCGCTGGGTTGGCGCTGATCCAGCTCTGGCTGGCCTAAAGCGCGGGCGCGCTTTTGTTTTCTTGAGCATGATCCACTCGGAAAACCGCTTCACACTTTCCGGATCATGCTCAAACGCGACATCGCGCGCAGGGTGCATCGTCTTGCAATGGCCCAGCCGTTCCTCCATCATCCCGTGCAACGGTGACATCCGCCGGCCTGAGCTTGCGGACAAGATCACCGGCAAGAGGGAGGTCACGGACATGAGAAGCGTGCAATTGCTCGCTGCGACGGCGCTTGCGATCGCGTTGTCGGTTACATCGGCCACCGCGCAGAAGAAATACGACATCGGCGCGACCGACACCGAGATCAAGATCGGCCAGACCGTGCCGTTCTCCGGCCCCGCATCCGCCTATGCCGGCATCGGCAAAACCCAGGCGGCCTATATGAAAATGATCAACGATCAGGGCGGCATCAACGGCCGCAAGCTGAACCTGATCCAGTATGACGACGCCTATTCGCCGCCGAAAGCGGTCGAGCAGGTACGCAAGCTCGTCGAGGGAGACGAGGTGCTGTTCACGTTCCAGATCATCGGCACGCCGTCGAATGCCGCCGTGCAGAAATATCTGAATGCCAGGAAGGTGCCGCAGCTGCTCGCCTCCACCGGCGCCTCGCGCTTCTCCGACCCGCAGAACGCGCCATGGACGATCGCGTTCAACCCGAATTACCAGTCCGAGGGGCGCATCTACGCCAAATACATCCTGGCCAATCACCCGAACGCCAAGATCGGCATCTTCTACCAGAACGACGATCTCGGCCGCGACTACATCACCGGCCTGAAGAGCGGGCTCGGCGACAAGGCCGCGAGCATGATCGTCACCGAGGTGTCCTACGAGCTGACCGACCCGACGGTCGATTCCCAGATCGTGAAGCTGAAGGCCGCCGGGGTCGATCTGGTCTATGACGCCTCGACACCGAAATTCGCCGCGCAGGCGATCCGCAAGATCGCCGATCTCAACTGGAACCCGGTGCACATCCTCGACATCAATGCGAGCCCGGTGTCGGCGACGCTGAAGCCGGCCGGCCTCGACATCTCCAAGGGCATCATCTCGACCAATTACGGCAAGGATCCCGCCGACCCGCAGTGGAAGGACGATCCCGGCGTGAAGGCCTACTTCGCCTTCATGGACAAGTATTATCCGGAAGGCGACAAGCTCAACACCGTCAACACCTACGGCTACTCGACGGCCGAGCTGCTGATCCAGGTGCTCAAGCAGTGCGGCGACGACCTCACCCGCGACAACCTGATGAAGCAGGTGACCAGCCTGAAGAAGTTCGTGCCGAGCCTTGCGCTGCCGGGCATGTCGATCACGACGGGACCGAACGACTACCGCATCAACAAGCAGATGCAGATGATGAAGTTCAACGGCGAGCGCTGGGAGCTGTTCGGCCCGATCATCGAGGACACCGGCCCGGCGGGCTAGCCAGTTCGCCGCGCCGACGTGACGTGATCGAGGTCGCGCATCTCAAGTACACTGTCGTCCCGGCGAAGGCCGGGACCCATACGCCGCGGCTTGTGTTGGAGATGGGATTCGTCGTTCAAGCATCGCAAGGCAATCGACAGTCGTGGTAATGGGTCCCGGCCTTCGCCGGGACGACGCTGAGTTTGTTGCTGCCAGCAGGACGGCAAAGTGGAGCCGGGAACGAAGCTCTCGGCAAACTTCTACTTTGTTCATCCGATTACCATCACCGCCCTGCCGACCGAGCGATGTGGCCGACGGGCTTTATTGTTTCGCATCGCCCCCTACTTTGGTTGACTGAAATCGCTCACCTTTTCGGCAGCGTTCGTCTTGCGTTGCAACAACGGTTCCTCCAGTATCCCGGCCCAGCGATGGCGACCGCGGGACCTTGATCCCGCGGACAAGATCATCGGCCAACCATCAGTCACGTGAGGGAAACAGCACTATGAGGAACGGGATTTTCCACCTGGTCACGGGAACGGCGCTCGCGATCGCGCTGTCAGCAACGTCGGCCTTTGCCCAGAAGAAGTACGATCCGGGCGCGAGCGACACCGAGATCAAGATCGGCCAGACCGTCCCCTTCTCTGGACCGGCCTCCGCCTATGCCTCGATCGGCAAGACCCAGGCGGCTTACTTCAAGATGATCAACGATCAGGGCGGCATCAACGGC
>NZ_LFIQ01000039.1:45496-49533 GCF_001189245.1 Bradyrhizobium pachyrhizi
AACCTGATCCAGTATGACGACGCGTATTCGCCGCCGAAGGCCGTCGAGCAGGTGCGCAAGCTCGTCGAGAGCGACGAGGTGCTCTTGACCTTCCAGATCGTCGGCACGCCGTCGAACGCCGCCGTGCAGAAATATCTCAACGCCAAGAAGGTGCCGCAGCTGTTTGCCGCCACCGGCGCCTCGAAGTTCACCGACCCGAAGAACTTCCCCTGGACGCTCGGCTTCAACCCGAACTACTTCGTCGAAGGCCGCATCTACGGCCAGTACATCCTGAAGGAGCATCCCAACGCCAAGATCGGCGTGCTCTATCAGAACGACGACCTCGGCAAGGATTATCTCAACGGCATCAAGGCCGGGCTCGGCGACAAGGCCGCCAAGATGATCGTGGCCGAAGCCTCCTATGAGGTCTCCGACCCGACCATCGATTCCCAGGTGATCAAGATCAAGGACGCCGGCGCCGACCTGTTCTTCTCGGCCTCGACGCCGAAGCAGGCGGCGCAGGCGATCAAGAAGATCGCCGAGCTCGGCTGGCACCCGATCCACATCGTCGACATCAACGCGACCTCGGTCGGCGCCGTGCTGCAGCCGGCGGGCCTGGAAGCCTCCAAGGGCCTGATCAGCACCAATTACGGCAAGGATCCGGCCGATCCGCAGTGGAAGGACGATCCGGGCATGAAGCGCTATTTCGACTTCATGGCCAAGTACTATCCCGACGGCGACAAGAACTCGAACTTCAACACCTATGGCTACTCGACCGCGCAGTTGATGGTGCATGTGCTGAAGCAGTGCGGCGACGACCTGACCCGCGACAACGTGCTGAAGCAGGCGACCAACCTGAAGAATGTCGAGCTCGACATGGCGCTGCCCGGCATCAAGGGCAACACCGCGCCGAACGACTATCGCGTCAACAAGCAGCTGCAGATGATGCGCTTCAACGGCGAGCGCTGGGAGCTGTTCGGCCCGATCCTCGAGGACGCCGGCCCGGCGGGCTAGTCGGTTCGCGCGGGTATGAAATGCAATCGGCGGCCTCCGGGCCGCCGATTTGTTTTGGAGCTCGTCATTGCCGGGCCTGACCCGGCAATCCATCAAATTGAGAAGGCTCTTCTCTGATGGATGCGCGGGTCAAGCCCGCGCATGACGATATCGGCCGACGGCCGACATCGTCACTCCGGAATCTCGCCGAAATTCTTGCCGACCGGCAGCACGGCATGCCGGATCAGGCGCGAATCGTCCACCGCGGCCTGGCGGTGCTTCACGGCCTCACGATAGACGGGATCGCGGATCATCTCGACGAAGGCGGCGACGCTTGGATATTCCGCGATGAAGCAGTGATCCCAGCGCTCCTCCTGCGGACCGATCAGCATCAGCTCGAAGCGGCCTTGCCAGACGATGCGGCCGCCGAGTCGTTCGAACACCGGCCCGCTCTCGCGGCCATAGGCCGCATAAGCCTCCGCGCCGGTGGCCTTGCGGCCGTCGGGATAGGCGGCCCATTCGCGCAGGCGCACCAGGTTGAGCATGTGGATCGGGCCCGGCCGGTTGTTGTCCCGAAATTGCGCGAAGACGTCCTTGGTCGGATCGATATGGCCCATGCGGTGCTCCTTCGTTTCTTGTTCCGTCTCTATGTAGCACGCGCTGCCTCACCTCCTAATCCCCCGTTAAGCTTTGCGTAACCGCCCCTTAAACCGGGAACGCTAGCGTGCGCCCTGTCAGGGTGTGAGCGTTGCGGATGGCGTGGGGACGTAAAAAAGGCGGTGCGCGCAAGGAGCCGCTGTTCGGGCTGCCGGCCGCGCTTGCCGACCTCAGACTGTCGCCCTCCGACCGCATTCCCGGCGGCGGCGACGACAAGCCCGCGAAGTCCAAACCCAAGAGCAGCGACAAGAGCGGCGACAAGAGCGGCGATTCCGGTAGCGAGAAACCGCGCCCGTCGCGCGGCGGCAGCAAGCGGCGCAGCAAGTCGCGGGGCTTTGGCATCGGCCGCCTGTTCTATTGGACCGCGGTGCTCGGCCTGTGGGCCGGCATTGCGGTGATCGGTGTCGTGGTGTGGGTCGGCGCGCATCTGCCGCCGATCCAGTCGCTGGAGATTCCCAAGCGTCCGCCGACGATCCAGATCGTCGGCATCGACGGCAGCGTGCTGGCGCAACGCGGCGAAATGGCCGGCGCCAACATCGCGTTGAAGGATCTGCCGCCCTATCTGCCGAAGGCCTTCATCGCGATCGAGGACCGCCGCTTCTATTCGCATTACGGCGTCGACCCGGTCGGCATCCTGCGCGCGGCGATGACCAACCTGCTGCACCGCGGCGTCTCGCAGGGCGGCTCGACGCTGACCCAGCAGCTCGCCAAGAACCTGTTCCTGACCCAGGAGCGCACCATGCAGCGCAAGCTGCAGGAGGCCGAGCTCGCGCTCTGGCTGGAGCGCAAGCATTCCAAAAACGAGATCCTCGAGCTCTACCTCAACCGGGTCTATTTCGGGTCCGGCGCCTATGGCGTCGAGGCCGCCGCGCAGCGCTATTTCGGCAAGTCGGCGAAGAACGTCACGCTGCCGGAAGCCGCGATGCTGGCCGGCCTCGTCAAGTCGCCGTCGCGGCTGGCGCCGAACCGCAACCCGGAAGGCGCCGAGCAGCGCGCGCAGGTCGTGCTGGCGGCGATGGCCGATGCCAAGTTCATCACCGAGGCGCAGGCCAAGGCTTCGATCGGCCAGCCCTCGATTGTGGTGAAGCCGGCCGGCGCCGGCACCGTGAACTATGTCGCCGACTGGATCGGCGAAGTGCTCGACGATCTGGTCGGCCAGATCGACCAGGACATCGTGGTGCAGACCACGATCGATCCGAAGCTGCAGAACGTCGCCGAAGCCGCCATCATCGATGAGCTCGCCGCCAAGAGCGTGAAGTTCAATGTCAGCCAGGGCGCGCTGGTGGCGATGACGCCGGACGGCGCGGTGCGTGCCATGGTCGGCGGGCGGAACTACTCGGAGAGCCAATACAATCGCGCGGTCACCGCGAAGCGGCAGCCGGGCTCGGCGTTCAAGCCGTTCGTCTATCTCACCGCGGTCGAGGCAGGACTGACGCCGGACACCATCCGCACCGACGCGCCGCTCGACATCAAGGGCTGGAAGCCGGAGAACTACACCCACGAGTATTTCGGCTCGGTGACATTGACCCAAGCGCTGGCGATGTCGCTGAACACGGTCGCGGTGCGGCTCGGCGTCGAGGTCGGCGCCAAGAATGTGGTGCGCACCGCGCACCGGCTCGGCATCTCCTCCAAGCTGGAGCCCAACGTCTCGATCGCGCTCGGCACCTCGGAAGTTTCCGTGATCGAGCTGGTTGGCGCCTATGCGCCGTTCGCCAATGGCGGCTACGCCATCTCGCCGCATGTGGTGACCAAGATCAAGACCAGCTCGGGCAAGCTGCTCTATGACCGACCGACCGATCCGCCCAACCAGGTGATCGAGCCGCGCTACGATTCGATGATGAACAGCATGATGCGCGAGACGCTGATCTCGGGCACCGCGCGCAAGGCGGAGATCCCGGGCTGGGCCGCCGCAGGCAAGACCGGCACCAGCCAGGATTATCGCGACGCCTGGTTCATCGGCTACACCGCCAAGCTCGTCACCGGCGTCTGGCTCGGCAATGACGACAATTCACCGACCAAGAAGGCGACCGGTGGCGGCTTGCCTGTGGAAGTATGGACCCGCTTCATGAAGGCGGCGCATCAGGGCGTGCCGGTCGCCGCGATCCCGAACTCGCAAGGCAGTTGGGGACCGGCGAACCTGATGCAGATCTCGTCGCAGGTCACCGCACCGGCAGCGCCGGCGGGACCGATGCAGATTCAGCCACCGATGCAGGCATCGCAGCCGCCCGCGCCGGTACCATCCGGCGGCAGCTATTATCGCCCGCCATCGCCGACGCCAGCCCGCGCCTCGGCGCCACCCAACCCGAACGCGCGGCCCGAGGCTGCGGCTGGACTTGACGGCTGGCTGGCGGATCGGTTGTTTCGGTAGGCGCTAAAGCATGATCCGGAAAAATGCGAAGCGGTTTTCC
>NZ_LFIQ01000039.1:49543-51832 GCF_001189245.1 Bradyrhizobium pachyrhizi
CTCATCGCGCTTTAGTCCGACAAATCACATCAATTCGTAGCCCGGATGAAGCGAAGCGAAATCCGGGACCAGTCGCCCCACCAATGAGAGCTGCCCTGGATTGCGCTGCGCTCCATCCGGGCTACGCACCGCGCCTTTCATTTATGTTCAAGCCGTCATCCCCGGACGTGCGGGGATCCAGTACGCCGCGGCCTATCGGTTGAACACGAATGCCTCCGGAATACTGGATCGCCCGCTTTCGCGGGCGGTGATAGGAGGCGGCGAAGACAGTGCGTAGTATCGTAGACCGGCGCTGCTGCGCCCTACTCCTGAATCCCGTAGCGGTGCAGGTCGTTGCCGTAGGTGTCGAGCCAGTGCTTGGCGCGCGTCACCGACGCGCAGACCTTGTCGACCACCCGCCAGAACCGCGCCGAGTGGTTCATCTCGACGAGATGGGCGACCTCATGTGCGGCGAGGTAATCGAGCACGAAGGGCGGCGCCAGGATCAGCCGCCATGAGAACGACAGCGAACCCGCCGAGGTGCACGAGCCCCAGCGGCTCGACTGATCGCGGATCGAGATCCGGCGTACCCGCACACCGAGTTCCGCGGCGTGAAGCTGCGCCGCCTTCTGCAGATCCTTGCGCGCCTCGCGCTTGAGGAAGTCGTGCACGCGGCGATCCATGTGCTCGACGCCGCCGGCGACGCAAATGATCTTCTCGCCGCTGTCGCGCGTCTCGGTCCACACCGTGCCGCGCTCGCCCGAGCGGTGCACCAGGCGATGCGGCACGCCGCGCAACGGCACCACGGTGCCGGGCTGGAACGGCGCGGCCTTCGGCAGACGGCCGAGACGGGCGGCGATCCAGCCGCCATGGAGATTGGCGAAGTCCTTGGCTTCCGGAATCGTGCCGCGCGGCGGCATCGTCAGGATCGCTTCACGATCGGTCGGATGTATCCTGAGTGTGTAACGGCGCGCGCGCCTGTGCCGGCGCAACCTGACGGTGAAGAACTGGGAGCCGTGTCTGACCAATACGGTCGCGGGTTCGGCAGGCCGCCGATAGAGGAGCGCGCGAGTAGCCATTTCTGAGAGTCCGGGGAGCAGGAGTTCGCCCGAACTTTGCCATATCCGCCGCCAGGGAAAGCGCTCGGCGCAAAAACAAATCATTTGCCCAATATACAGGGGCTGGACGTTAATTGACCTCTACAGGCAGGGGCTGGAACCCGAATTTTTCCGATGAATCAAGGTTACGAAAAAGGCCCAAAGAATGGAATTATATTCATCCCTTGAGCCTGGTCTGATTTGAGATTCTTTTAGTTAAATCAGTGACTTGTGCGACCGCGAAAATCGCGGCCGGGGCGATACCTATTCGGCGGCGGCGACCAGCGAAAGCCGCGCATTGGCCGCCGAAACCATGAAATCAGAGATTCGCGGCACGATTT
The DNA here is from genome assembly GCF_001189245.1 of Bradyrhizobium pachyrhizi. GTDB lineage: Bacteria > Pseudomonadota > Alphaproteobacteria > Rhizobiales > Xanthobacteraceae > Bradyrhizobium > Bradyrhizobium pachyrhizi. The sequence continues at coordinate 50,961 of NZ_LFIQ01000039.1, forward strand.
CGGACCGGAAACGCGAGCCGTTGAACACGCCATAGTGCCCGACGCCCTTCTGCACGTAATGCACTCGGCGATGGTTCGGGATCGCGGTGCAGAGCGCGTGCGTCGCCTCGGTTTGGCCAAGACCTGAGATGTCGTCCTTCTCGCCTTCGACCGTCATCAGCGCGACGCGGCGGATCTTCGACGGATCGACCGGCTTGCCGCGATGGGTCATCTCGCCCTTCGGCAGCGCGTGCTTGACGAAGACGAGGTCGACGGTCTGCAGGTAATATTCGGCGGTGAGGTCCATCACCGCGAGATACTCGTCATAGAATTCGCGGTGCTTGTCGACGAGATCGCCGTCACCCTTGACCAGATTGGCGAACAGCGCCTTGTGCGCGTCCATGTGCCGGTCGAGGTTCATGCTGATGAAGCCGTTGAGCTGCAGGAAGCCTGGATAGACGTCGCGCATCACGCCCGGATGCGGGAACGGCACCTTGGTGATGACATTGTTGCGGAACCACTCGATGCCGCGCTCTTCCGCGAGGTTGTTGACCGCGGTCGGATTGCGCCTGGTGTCGATCGGCCCGCCCATCAGCGTCATCGACAGCGGCACGAACGGATCGTTATTCGCTTCCATCACCGAAACGGCCGCCACGACAGGCACCGACGGCTGGCACACCGCGATGACATGCATGTTGCCGCCAAGCGCGTGCAGCATCTCGATCAGGTAATCGACATAGTCCTCGAGGTCGAACCGGCCGGCCGCGAGCGGCACCATGCGCGCATCGGCCCAGTCGGTGATGTAGACCTCATGCGTCGGCAGGAACGCCTCGACCGTGCCGCGCAGCAGCGTCGCATAGTGGCCCGACATCGGCGCCACGATCAGCACGCGC
>NZ_LFIQ01000039.1:51842-76594 GCF_001189245.1 Bradyrhizobium pachyrhizi
TGCGATCGAAATGCAGCAGGCGGCAGAACGGCTTTTCCCAGATCGAGCGGACCTCGACCGGGGTGCGGATGCCGTTGACCTCGGTGGTCGGCAGGTTCCATTCCGGCTTGCCGTAGCGGCGCGTGGTGCGCTCGAACAGCTCACAGCCGGCGGCGATCGACTTGCCGAACTCGGTGTGCGTCCACGGATTGAGCGGGTTCTGAAACAGGATCTTGGTGGCGTCGGTCACCGCGCGCACCGGATTGAGCGACGCATGCGCCATCTCGTACATCCAGTACAACGGCGTCGTGAGTGCCGGGCTGCCTTCCGCCGCTAGTGGCGGGGCACCGCCAAATTCACCGATGGGCATAGTATTTTCAGACCCCTGTTTTGCGCCGCAGCATACTGACCAATGCGTAACAATGCGTCAATGCGCCGCGAGCCGAATCTGGGGGCGATATCGGGCTAAAAGGCCGAGAATCCACGAGAAAGTGACATTTATTCACCACCGCCGAGCAGCGACCCGTTGCGCTTGGCGCTCTGCAAAAGGGCAAGGAAGATCGCAAAAGAGGCAGCGAACAGGATGGCGTTGATGGCCAGCGCCCACACCATCAGGTCGGCGCGGAAGACGTGATCGATCAACAGCGAGCGCATGCCTTCGAACACATAGGTCGGCGGCAGCGTCCAGGCGACAGCTTGCAGCCAGGCCGGCAGCACCTCGACCGGATAGTAGATGCAGGCGAGCGGCATCACCGCGAACATCAACGTCCAGACGATGCTTTCCGCCCCTAACCCGTTGCGCAGCACGAGGCCCGAGGCGAACACGCCGACCGACCAGCTCGTGAAGATCAGATTGCAGAAGAACGCGATCAGCGGCAGTCCGATGGCGTAAAAGTTGAAGCCGAAGAAGAACAGCGCCAGCAGCGTCATCGGGATCACGCCGATGGCGAGCCGGATCAGGCTCATGATCATCAGCGAGAGCAGGAATTCGATCGGCTTCAGCGGGCTCATCATCAGGTTGCCGAGGTTGCGCGCCCACATCTCCTCCAGGAACGAGATCGAGAAGCCGAGCTGCCCCCGGAACAGGATGTCCCACAGGATCACGGCGCCGATCAGCGTGCCGCCCGCCTTGGCGAAGAAGCCGGATGCCTGCGAGATGTAATTCTGCAGGAAGCCCCAGGTGATGATCTGCAACGCCGGCCAGTAGACCAGCTCCAGCAGCCGCGGCCACGACGACATCAGGAGATACCAATAGCGCAGCACCATCGCATTGATGCGTTGCAGTGAAATGGCGTGCTGGTGCTGGCTGACGAGTTCACTCATGGTGTGCCCTCTGGCGCGCCCTCGCGCAGCCGGCCGCGCGCCACGTCGAGAAACACCTCTTCCAGCGTGTCGCGGTTGTAGCGCGCCATGATCCGCTCGGGGCTGTCGTCGTCCTCGATCTTGCCGCGCTTCATGATGATGACGCGGTCGCAGAGGCGCTCGACCTCCAGCATGTTGTGTGACGCCAGCAGGATGGTCGCGTTATGGGTCTTGCGATAGGTCTCGAGATGCTGCCGCACCCAGTCGGCGGTATCCGGGTCGAGCGAGGCGGTCGGCTCGTCGAGCAGCAGCAGATCGGGTTCGTTGATCAGCGCCTTCGCCAGCGCGACGCGGGTCTTCTGCCCGGCGGAGAGCTTGCCGTTGGAGCGGTCGAGGAATTCCTTGAGATCGAGATCGTCGGCGAGCTGGTCGATCCGCTCACGCAAATGCTGCACGGCATAGAGGCGGCCGAAAATGGTCAGGTTCTGCCGCACCGTGAGCCGCATCGGCATGTCGACATAGGGGCTTTCGAAGTTCATCCGGCCGAGCACGTCGTAGCGCTGCTCGGGGATTCTTGCACCGAGCACCTCGACGCTGCCCGAGGTCGGCAGCACCAGGCCCATGATCATCGCGATCGTCGTGGTCTTGCCGGCTCCGTTGCCGCCGAGCAGGCCGGTGATGCTGCCGCGCGCGATGCGGAACGAGATGTCGTCGACCGCGCGGGTGGTCTTGTAGACCTTGACCAGATGCGCGACGTCGATCGCGGCCGATCCGCCCTGATCGACCGCCGGCGATTGCGCCTGACCTGTCCCGACCTGTTGCATGTGGCCGTCATTGAGCCATTGCGACAATAAGCGCAAGGCTTGCCCTGCATCGTTGCGCTAAGTCGCGAATTTGTGCGCCGCCCACGGCACAGCTAAGGTCCCGGCATGACCGACGTCGCTTCCGATTTCCGCCAACCCCGCCGCTATGTCCGCCTGGATACGATCCTGCGGCTGCGCTGGCTCGCCGCGCTCGGCCAGCTCGTCGCCATCTTCATCGTCGCGCAGGGACTCGAATTCGACGTTCCGATCGTCCCATGCGTCACCATCGTGACGTTCTCGGCGCTGCTCAATCTGGCGCTGCAGATCGCCTTCAACCCGATGCAGCGGCTGGAGCCGGTCTATGCCGCGGCCCTGCTCGCGTTCAACATCGTCGAGCTCGGCGGCCTCCTGTACTTCACCGGCGGATTGCAGAACCCGTTCTCGTTCCTGTTCCTGGCGCCGGTCCTGATCTCGGCCACCGTGCTGCCGATCCGGCTGACGATCGCGCTCGGCTGCCTTGCGGTCGCCTGCGCCTCCGCGCTGTTCTTCTACCATCTGCCGCTGCCCTGGGATGCCGACGATCCCTTGGTGCTGCCGCCGATCTATCTGATCGGCGTCTGGCTTTCGATCCTGCTCGCGATCGGTGTCACCAGCCTTTACGCATTCCAGGTGACCGAGGAGGCGCGCCAGCTCTCCGACGCGCTCGCGGCGACCGAACTGGTGCTGACGCGCGAGCAGCATCTGACCCAGCTCGACGGCCTCGCCGCCGCTGCCGCGCACGAACTCGGCACGCCGCTGTCGACGATCTTCCTGATCTCGCGCGAGCTCGAGAAGACGGTGCATGACCAGGCGATCGCCGGCGACCTCAAGACCCTGCGCGAGCAGGCGCAGCGCTGCCGCGACATCCTGAGCAAGATCGCGCAATTGTCATCGAGCGGTGCGCCGTTCGACACCATGAAGCTGTCGACCCTGATCGAGGAGGCGGTGGCGCCGCATCGCGATTTCGGCATCAACATCAAGGTGCGGCTTGCTGTCGCAGCAACGCCTGAACCGGTCGCCGCGCGCAATCCGGCGATCCTTTATGGCGTCGGAAACATTCTCGAAAATGCGGTCGATTTCGCGCACCAGACCGTCGAGGTGAACGCGTGGTGGAACGCCGAGACCGTTGAGGTCGTCGTCTCCGACGACGGTCCGGGCATCGCGCCCGACATGCTGAAGCGGATCGGCGAGCCGTATCTGTCGCGCCGCCGGGGTGCGGATGAGGCCCAAAACCCACGTGGGGGCCTCGGTCTGGGCGTTTTCATCGCAAGGACGCTGCTGGAACGTACCGGCGCCAAGGTGTCGTTTACCAATCGCACCTTTCCCGATCACGGCGCCGTGGTGCAGATCGTCTGGCCGCGCGAGCGCTTCGAGGAAGCCGCGCCGGGCGACGAAACCGAATCCTGAGAACGATTCTTAATCGCAACTCTGGCATTACGGATGCATTGTTCTCTCCAGACAAGCACGCGACTTTCGGCTGCCTTGGCAGCGCCACGGTAGAACCCCATATTGTTGGTGTCTGCCACAGGGAAAAATGGACCGTGAACGCCATCACTGAACTGAATGACCATGCCGACCGCTCGCTCCTCATCGTCGAGGACGACAAGCCGTTCCTGGAACGTCTGTCGCGCGCGATGGAGACGCGGGGTTTCGCGGTGAAGTCATGCGACACGGTATCTGATGGTCTCGCCGAGATCGGCCGCGCCGCGCCCGCTTTCGCGGTCGTCGACCTCCGCCTCGGCGACGGCAACGGCCTCGACGTCGTTTCGGCGTTGAAGCGTAAGCGCCCCGAGGCGCGCGCGATCGTGCTCACCGGCTACGGCAACATCGCCACCGCCGTCACCGCGGTGAAGATGGGCGCCGTCGATTATCTCTCGAAGCCCGCCGACGCCGATGACGTCGTCGCCGCGCTGCTCGCGACCGGCACCGAGAAGTCCGAGCTGCCGGCCAATCCGATGTCGGCGGACCGCGTGCGCTGGGAGCACATCCAGCGCATCTACGAGATGTGCAACCGCAACGTCTCGGAGACCGCGCGCCGTCTCAACATGCACCGCCGTACCTTGCAGCGCATCCTCGCCAAGCGCGCCCCGCGCTAAGCGACGCTTCATTTGTTTTCGCGATGGCCGGGCTCGTCCCGGCCATTTGCTTTTCGTCGCTTCGTAGGGTGGGTAGAGCGAAGCGAAGCGAAACCCACCAACTTCACGCGGCGGCGACAAGTGATGGGTTTCGCTTCGCTCCCCATCAGCCGGGCCGAACCATCCTTCGAGGCTCGCTCCGCTCGCGCCTCCGGCGACAAAGGCGAGGCCTTTGCGCGGGGATGACGGGTTAAGATCGCGTGCTCGCTCTAAAACTCGCCGTGCCCCTGCGGATCGACGAGGCGGTTGATGCGCTGCGCCGCGGCCATGGCAAAGCGCACCGTCATCGCCTTGCGCGTGGCCGCCGGCAGGCGATGCTCCGGCGCCTCGCAATGCAGATGCGCGCCATAGGCGTCGGCGATGATCAAACCGGTGTCCTCCGGGAAGATCTCGCACGGCAGATCCTGCGTGAAGGCGAAGAACAGCCGGTCGCAATGCATACGGTAGTCCTGCCATTTCTGATCCGCACGCAGATCCTCGACCGACGACTTGATCTCAACGATCCAGATCTCGCCGCGCTCGTTCAACGCGACCAGATCGGCTCTTCGGCCGGACGGCAGCGGCAATTCGCTGATGCAGGAAAATCCCAGCGATCTCAGAAGCCTCGCCGTGCCGCGCGCGATCGCACGCGCGGTCTCCGACTGGCGTCGGTCGGGCGCGGGCACAAGCGCGATCTGGCGGGCGGATGAGTCCATTGCGCGAAGATTAGCCGATTCCACGAGAGCATGATCCGGAAAAGTGGAAGCCGGTTTTCCGCGAAGATCATGCTCCAGCCGATAGAGCGCGGCAGCGCGGGAATCGGCCGCAAATTCGCGAGGAAGGCGCCTTGATTCCGGCCTCAAGCCACCGCGAAGCCGATGGAACCTGGTTCCGAGGGACGAAACCACTGCAGGAGAGGCCCATGAGGTCACGCATCACGCTTCGCTCGTTCGTCTTCGCTCTCGCAACCCTGCCGCTAACAGCCGGACTGTGCTCCGCCATCGCCAAGCCGGTGGTCGAGGTCGCCTTCGTGCTCGATACCACCGGCTCGATGGGCGGATTGATCGAGGGCGCCAAACGGAAGGTCTGGTCGATCGCGACCGCAATCGTCGATTCCAATCCCGACGCCGATATCCGGATGGGCCTCGTCGCCTATCGCGACATCGGCGACGACTATGTGACCCGGAAGGTCGAGCTGACGCGCGACATCCAGGATCTCTACGGCAATCTGCTGGAATTGAAGGCGCGCGGCGGCGGCGACTGGCCGGAGAGCGTCAACGAGGCGCTCGACGTCGCCGTCAACAAGATGCAGTGGACGCAAGGCCGCGACAGCACACGCATCGTTTTTCTGGTCGGCGACGCCCCGCCGCACATGGACTATGCGCAGGACACCAAATACCCGGTCACGCTCGCCGTCGCCAAGCAACGCGACATCATCGTCAACGCCGTGCTTGCCGGCAACGCGCAGGATACCGAGCGGGTGTGGCGCGATATCGCGCAGAACGGCAACGGCGAGTTCATCCCGATCCCGCAGGATGGCGGCCAGATCGTCACCATCGAAACGCCGTTCGACGAGGACATCATCATCCTGCAGCGCCAGATCAACGGCACCGTGATTCCCTACGGCCCGCGCGCGTTGCAGAAGCGAACGGAATCCAAAACCCGGCAGCTGGCGAGCGTCGCCGCGTCTTCGCCGGCCCGTGCGTCGGAGATGGCAAGCTTCATCAACAAGCGCGCCAAGGTGACGTCGGAGGCGGTCACCGGCGACGGTGATCTGGTCGCCGACGTCGCGGCCGGCCGCAACGATGTGGCAAAGGTCAGGGACGAGGATCTGCCGGACAATCTCCGCGCCATGAAGTCGGAAGCGCGCACCGCCGAGATCGACAAGCAGATCACCCAGCGCAAGGCGCTGAACGAGAAGCTCGCCGCGCTGGTCGCCAAGCGCGACAAATACGTCGCCGAGCACCGCAAGAGCGCGCCGAAGGCGTCATCGTTCGATCGCGTGGTCGAGGACACGCTGAAGGCGCAGATCAAGCGGTAGCCATTCGGCACGGAGCGTCGTCCGGCTCCCTTGCGGGAAGGCGCTCCACAGGAACCCGTCGCCGCCTCACCGCTTATCCTCCCGGCCGCCGTCACGGGTGGGACTGGAGAGGATTGCCTGGTGATCGACGACCTCTGGTACAAGAACGGAGTGATCTACTGCCTGTCGGTTGGCACCTACATGGATGCCAACGGCGATGGCATCGGTGATTTCAGCGGCCTGCTCCGGCGCCTGGACTATTTGCACGGGCTCGGCATCACCGCGATCTGGCTGATGCCGTTTCAGCCTTCGCCCAACAGGGACGACGGCTACGACATCTCGGATTATTACGACGTCGATCCGCGCTACGGCACGCTGGGCGACTTCGTTGAATTTACCCATGGTTGCCAGCAACGCGGCATCCGCGTCATCATCGACCTCGTCGTCAATCACACCTCGGATCAGCACGCCTGGTTTCGATCAGCGCGCGGCTCGAAGGACTCGCCGTACCGCGACTGGTATGTCTGGTCGGACAAGAAGCCTGCCAATGCCAACACCGGCATGGTGTTTCCCGGCGTTCAGAAATCGACCTGGACGCGCGACAAGCAAGCCGGCGCCTGGTACTTCCATCGCTTCTACGATTTCCAGCCGGACCTCAACACATCGAACCCGCATGTGCAGGCCGAGATCCTCAAGATCATGGGGTTCTGGATTCAGCTCGGCGTCTCGGGCTTCCGCATGGACGCCGTGCCCTTCGTGATCGCGACCAAGGGCGCCTCCAGGCGCAAGCCGGTCGAGCAGTACGACATGCTGCGATCGTTTCGGGAATTTCTGCAATGGCGCCAGGGCAACGCGATCATCCTCGCCGAAGCCAACGTATTGCCCGAGACGGACATGGAATATTTCGGGCGTGACGGCGACAGAATGCACATGATGTTCAACTTCCATGTCAATCAGCATCTGTTCTACGCGTTGGCGTCGGCGGATACGAAGCCGTTGGCGAAGGCCTTGACGGCGACCAAGCCACGGCCCGCGACCGCACAATGGGGCTTGTTCCTGCGCAATCATGATGAACTCGACCTCGGCCGCCTCTCCAAGCCGCAGCGCGAGACGGTGTTCGAGGCATTCGGTTCCGACAAGACCATGCAGCTCTACGACCGCGGCATCCGGCGACGGCTTGCGCCCATGCTGGGCGGCGACCGCCGACGCATCGAGCTCGCCTACAGCGTGATGTGCACGCTTCCCGGCACGCCCGTGATCCGCTACGGCGATGAACTCGGCATGGGCGACAATCTGGATCTGCCCGAACGCGGTTGCGCGCGCACGCCGATGCAATGGTCGACCGAGCCGCACGCCGGCTTCACCGAGAGCGATCGGCCATGTGTGCCCGTCATCGACAATGGACCGTATGGCTATGAGCACGTCAACGCGGCCAAGCAACGGCGCGACCCCAATTCGATGCTGAACTGGACCGAGCGCATCGTCCGGATGCGCAAGGAAGTCCCCGAGGTCGGCTGGGGAGATTTCAAGGTCATCGCAAGCCGAAATCCCGCCATCCTGATCATCCGGTACGACTGGCGTAACAACTCGGTGCTGTTCGTGCACAATTTCGCGGAAAAGCCGCTCGAGATATCCTTCGACGTCGGGCTGCCCGACGATGCCGGCAATCTCCTCGTCAATCTCCTGACCGAGGACCACAGCCGCGCCGACGATGCCGGTCGCCACAAGCTTCTGATCGAGGCCTACGGCTATCGCTGGTACCGGGTCGGCGGGCTCGATTATCTGCTCAAGCGCAGCGACATCGATACCAATGAGCCCCGCACACGGCGTCAATCGTCCTGATGCGGTCCGAGGATCACGCCTTCATTGGGGCGCAGATCGAGCACGCCTTCGACCTTCTCGCCCTGCCGGTCCATCAAGGTCGACAGCAGAACCTCGTTGCTGAAACCGATCGCGCTCGACGAGACCGACGCCGGCGCCGCGCCAAAATTCAGCGCGATCACGACGACGCCGTCAGTGCTGCGCCGCCGGTAGAGCAGCACATCACCGTGCGCCGCCACCGGCTCATAGCTGCCATGGATGAGCTGCGGCAGCCTTCGCCGCAGCGCGATCAGCGCCTTGTAGAGGTTGAGGATCGACGCCGGCTCCGCCTCGAGGCTTGCGACATTGTCGCTGGCAAAATCCTGCGCGATCGGCAGCCATGGCGTGGCGGTCGAGAACCCGGCATGGCGCTCGGCGCTCCATTGCATCGGCGTGCGGCAGCCGTCACGGCCGACGCCGATATCCGGCACATTCTTCTCGAAGGGATCGCGCACCTGATCCGGCGCAATCGCAACCTGGCGCATGCCGATCTCGTCGCCGTAATAGAGCGTCGGCGTGCCGCGCAGCGTCACCAGCAGCATCGCGGCGACCGGCGCCTGCGCCGGCCCCACCCGGCTCGCCACCCGCGGCCGGTCGTGATTGCCGAGCACCCAGTTCGGCCACGCCCCCGGCGGCAGCGCCTTTTCGTAGTCGGCGATGATCATCTCGACCGCACGCGCACTCCACAAGGTCGACAGCAGCGCGAAGTTGAACGGCATCTGCGCGCCGCGCAGATCGTTGCCGTAATAGGCGACCAGCCGGTGCAGCGGCAGATAGATCTCGCCGATCAGCACGCGGTCGTCGAATTCCTCGGTGACGCCGCGCATCTCGGTGATGACGGAGTGCACCTCGAGCTGATCGGTCGAATATTGCGTCAGCAGCTTCTCGTGCGGCGGCCGGCCCTCGCGATAATGCGGGTTTGCCGGGTTATCGCGGAAGTCGGCATCCTTGATCAGGTGCCAGATCACGTCGACGCGAAAACCGTCGACGCCCTTGCGCAGCCAGAAGCGCATCACGTCGTAGATCGCGTCCCTGACCTCGCGATTGCGCCAGTTGAGATCGGGCTGCTGCGCGAGGAAGGCGTGATAATAGCATTGGCCTGAGGTCTCGTCATACGCCCAGGCGCTGCCGCCGAACTCGGACAGCCAGTTGTTCGGCGGGCCGCCGTCCGGCGCCGGATCGCGCCAGATGTACCAGTCGCGTTTGGGATTGTCGCGCGAGCTCTTCGCCTCGATGAACCAGGGATGCTGGTCGGATGTGTGGTTCGGCACCAGATCGAGGATCAGCTTGAGACCGGAATCGTGCGCGGCCGCGACCAGCGCGTCGAAATCCTCCATCGTGCCGAACAGCGGATCGATGCCGGTGTAATCGGAGATATCGTAACCGAAATCGGCCATCGGCGACGGGAAGATCGGCGACAGCCAGACCGCGTCGACGCCGAGCCGCGTCAGATAGGGCAGCCGCGTGATGATCCCCTTGAGATCGCCGACGCCGTCACCGTCGCTATCCGCGAACGAGCGCGGATAGACCTGATAGAAAATGCCGCGTCGCCACCAGTCCCTGTTGTCCTGATCCATCTCGTCCCCCCAAGCTCGCAGCCCGGCCCAGGCCGCTCCGCGCCCGGAGCGGCCGATCGGTTCAGGGATGACGCACAATTCGGGACGGAAAGATGGCCGGATTCAGCCGCTATAGCCGGTTCAATGCCGGGCCATCGCTAGCTGATAGATGGTGATCAGCACCTCGAACAGGATCAGGAAGACGATGATCAGCTCCAGCCGCAGCGAGCGGCCGGTGTCGATGATGTCGGTCAGCACCTGCGCGGTTTCGGCGACGACCGCGAGCTTGCGGTTCAGCGATTCCGCACGCTCCTTCAATTCATACTCGTCCTCGAGCCGGGCATAGAGGCGCTCGAGTTGCGGCTTGTCCCAGAGGATATCGGGCTTCTCCGACACCTCGACCGGTCCGGCCACGCGATGCCGCACCAGCAGCGCGTTGCCGATGTGCTTGAGGATCGCAACGCGGCCGCGATGGACGCGGCCGCCCTTGGCGAGCTCACGCGCAAGCGGCTCGGTCGTGTCGAAGACTGCCCGGACTTCCCGCTCGTGCCGCGCCAGCACCACGCTTTTCGCCAACGCCTCGCCGACGAGGATCAGCCGCTCCGGCGAGAGGCCTTGCAGATAGATCGGGCCGCCCGGCGGAATCTGATCCTCCTTCTCGGCGGCGAGCTCGATGATTGCGATCTCTTCCTCGCGCCGCGTGAACAGGCCGGTCATGCGCGACTGCAGGCTGCGCAGGAATTCATCCTCCTCCAGCGCATTGAGGCCGATCAGCACGACGACGCCGTAGCGGAACAGGATCGCCACGCCATTTTCATTGACGCGAAACGCCAGCGGCGTCGTGGCCAGCACGTCGCCGCGCTCGAGGCCCGACGTGTTGATGCGGTCCGCAACGAAGAAGGCGCGCGCGGTGGTCCGGGGTCCGCCGAGCGGTGATTTGGAAGCCTGGGTCATGAAGTTCCGGACTGCGAGGACTTGAATCATGATCGAGAGCAGCCGCGTACCGGCCTGCTCACGAACTTGTTCTGCTGGAGGTGACCTTATCACGGTCCGTTTTGGGATCACACGCCGGGGCGGCCGCATTTCCGGCGCGTGTTGACGGCGTTTGCCGGAAGCCTATGGTGCCCCCATGAACGAGACAACCGACACCAAGCCGAAGGCCGGCGCGATCATCGTGCCCGTGACGCTGTTCGAGCAGAACTGCACCATCATCTGGCACGAGCCCACCAAGAAGGCCGTGGTGATCGACCCGGGCGGCGACGTGCCGAAGATCCAGGCCGCGATCAAGCAGACCGGCGTGACGGTCGAGAAGATCTGGCTGACCCACGGTCATATCGACCATGTCGGCGGCGCCGCCGAACTGCGCGACGCGCTCCAGGTCAAGATCGAGGGCCCGCATATCGCCGACAAATATCTGCTCGACAATGTCGTCTCGAGCGGCGCGCGCTTCGGCATGGCCGGGGTGCGCAATTTCGGGCCAGACCGCTGGCTCGACGAGGGCGATCAGGTCTCGATCGGCGATCTCACCTTCGACATCCTGCACTGCCCCGGCCACTCACCGGGCAGCGTGGTGTTCTTCAACAAGGAGCTGCGCTTCGCCCATGTCGGCGACGTGCTGTTCGCCGGCTCGGTCGGACGCACCGACTTGCCCGGGGGCAGCCATCCGACGCTGATCCAGTCGATCAAGGACAAGCTGCTGCCGCTCGGCGACGATGTCGGCTTCATCTGCGGCCATGGCGCCGGATCGAGCATCGGCCAGGAGCGGATGACAAATCCGTTCCTGACCGGCGAGATGTAGCTACTTCATCAGCCCCGCGGCGGTGAGCGCCCGCGTGATGACGCCGCCGACATCGACACCCTTGCTCCGTCGCCTGCGCGGCCGATCGCTCTTGCGGCCCGATGCCACCTCCGGCTCGGCCGCTGGCACCGGTACCGTCATCGAGACCGTGTCGGCGCGCTCGCGCGGAATTCCGGTCGGCGCGATATGCGGCTGACGGACCTTGTCGGTCAGGCCGAAGAAGCTCGCGATGTGATAGGACGAGGAGATCCCGGCCTCGATCAGGAACGCGCCCTCCACGCCATAGCGCTCGTCGTTATCGGCAAGCCCGAGCGGCGTGCCATGGGCCATGTCGGCGATGGTGTAGGACTCGACCAGCGTTTCGCCGTCGGCGTTCCACCACACCTCGCGCGGATGGCCGTCGACATCCGCCTTCGACATCGCAGCAGGCGGCAGGCCGTGCACGTCGAGCCACTGCCGGACGATCGCATCGGCGTTGCCGGGATGCACGGTGCGGTCGGCGCTGCCGTGCCACACCGAAATCTTCGGCCATGCGCCGCCATGCGTGGACGCGTTGCGCACGAGACCGCCGAGCTCGGGCGCGGACAGCGCGCTGCCATGCATCATCGCGTGCAGCGCTTCGCGCAGATCGGTGGCGATGCCGAACGGCAGGCCGGCGATGATGGCGCCGGCCGCGAACACATCCGGATAGGTCGCGAGCATGGCCGAGGCCATCGCGCCGCCGGCGGACAGTCCCGTCACATAGACCCGCCGCGGGTCGATCTCATGCGTGCCGATCATATGCGCGATCATCTGCCTGATCGAAGCGGCCTCGCCCTGCCCGCGCGCGATGTCTTGCGGGTTGAACCAGTTGAAGCAGGTGTTGCCGTTGTTCAACGCCTGCTGCTCCGGCATCAGCAGCGCGAAGCCGTAATGCGCCGCAAGCGCCGACCAGCCGGCGCCGAGATCGTAGGACGCGGCGGTCTGGCCGCAGCCATGCAGCACCACGACGAGCGCGGGCGACCGCGCCAGCTGCGCGGGCACGAACGAGAACATTTTCAGATCGCCGGGGTTGACGCCGAATTCGGTCGTCTCGACGAGCGGCGTCGGCACGGCCGGCGCGAGTGCGCCAAGGCCGCTGAACGCGTTCATCTTCGGCAGATGACGCAGAAATTCGACGTTGTTGATCAGGGACAACAGCAACTCCTGAGGTGATTTAGTTTTCTGTGTCACCCGATCAGATAATTGCTGCACTGCAAAATGAAAAGGCCGTGTGCTGTCGTTCCCTGCAGAATTGTGAGAATCGGCGTTAATGCGTGATCGCGCCGCGGGCCGGCCGAAATAGTTGCCGTAGCACCTTGTTTGAGCACCAACTTTTCAGGAATGCGCGCCGCGTGCAGCCGGATTCAAGGGGTGGCGCGGCGCATCCATGACAGAAATGCGGCTGAAATGGCGATCGACAGCACAAACAATGCGCATGCCGCAAACAGCGCCAGACGTGCTGACATCGTGCTCTCGATTGCGAAGAAGACTGCGCCGATCGCGGCGACGCCGGCCGCGTTGCCGATCTGCGTCGTCGTACCGTACATGCCGGAGCCGGCACCGGCGCTCGCGGGCTGCACGCTCGCGAGCACCGCGCTCGACAATGGCGCCATGACGAGCCCCTGGCCGTAGCCGAAGATCATCAGCACCAGCGCGAGCAGCAGTGCCGAAGGTGCCGCGACCACCTCAATCGTCGCGACGAGCACGGCGAGACCGACGATCTGCAGCGCACAGCCCTCGATCAGCACCAGCGTGCCGCGATGCCTGGCGCGCACGCCGCTGTGACGCGAGGCAACCACGAAGGTCAGCGCCAGCGGCACGAACACCAGCCCGGCCTGTAGCGGCGGAATCTGCAAGCCCTTCTGCATGAACATGGTCATGATGAGGTAGAAGGACAGGTTGGCGAAGAAGAAGAAAAACACCGCGACCAGCCCGCGCATGAAGGCGCTATCCGACAGCAGCGACAGATCGATCAGCGGCATGCCGCCGCGGCGCGCGACGGCCCGCTCGAGCCGCACGAAGGTCGCGATCACAGCGATACCCACTGTCATCACCAGCCAGACCCATGCCGTCCAGCCGAAATCATGGCCAAACAGCAGCGGACCGATCAGGCACAACAGGCCCGCGAACAGCACGATCGCGCCCGGGATATCGAGCCGCGTGCCGGCGCGGCGCGGCACCGTCGGCATGATCTTCAGCGCCGCCGCGATAATGATGACACCGCACGGCACGTTGACGAAGAACACTGCGCGCCAGCCGAGCCCGGCGAGGTCGAGCGTCACCAGCACGCCGCCGAGCATGAAGCCGGCGGCGCCCGCAAGTCCCAGCACGATGCCGTAGATGCCGAACGCCCGCGCGCGGGCGGCGTCTGAGAACAACAGATGCAGCGTCGCCAGCACCTGCGGCACCATCAGCGCCGCGGTTGCGCCCTGCGCGAGCCGCGCGACGATGAGCTCGGGCCCGGACTGCGCGAGACCGCACCACAGCGAGGTCACCGAGAACCCGGCGACGCCGGCGACGAACACGTTCCTGGTGCCATGGATGTCGCCAAGCCGGCCGCCGGTGACCACCAGCGTGGCATAGGCGATCAGGTAGATCGCGATCACGGCCTCGATCTGCGCCGGCGTCGCGTGCAGCTCCGCCGCGATCGTCGGGATCGCGACGTTGACGATGAAGGCATCGACACCGAACATGAACTGCGCCGACACCACGATCGCCAGCACCCACCAGCGGCGGGACGTATCCGCTCGCGTCGAAACGATCTGGTGCATGTCCTGTCCTGCCCGAAATGATGTTACGGCGGACATCAGCAGATTCCGGTCATCGCTTCGATTACCTGCGAGGTAAGCCCGGGATCACAGACGCTCGAGCCCGGCTGCCAATTTGCGTTGACGCGCTGGGAAACATTCCGGACGGCGGCAATCGCCGCCGATTTGCGCAACAACCATGCGACCGCCGCAACCCCCGAGCATTGCCTTGCCCCGGGCCACCCCGTAGGTTGGCGGAAAGCCCCCGATAACAATAGTCCGGAGAGAACGACCCATGGCGCGCCTCAAGTTCGGAGCCTTCCTCGCCCCGCATCACCCGATCGGCGAGCATCCGATGCTGCAATTCCGCCGCGACCTCGATTTCGTCGAGCAGCTCGACGCGCTCGGTTACGACGAATTCTGGTGCGGCGAGCATCACTCCTCGGGCTGGGAGACCATCGCCTCGCCGGAAATGTTCCTGGCCGCCGCCGGCGAGCGCACCAAGCGCATCAAGCTCGGCACCGGCGTGATCTCGCTGCCCTATCATCACCCCTTCAACGTGGCGCAGCGCATGGTGCAACTCGACCACATGACCGGCGGCCGCGCCATCTTCGGCTCCGGTCCCGGTGCGCTCGCCTCCGACGCCCATACGCTCGGCATCGACCCGATGACTCAGCGCGACCGCCAGGACGAGGCGATCGCGGTGATCCGCCGCCTGTTCAACGGCGAGCGCGTCACCGCCAAGACCGACTGGTTTGAGATGCACGACGCCGCGCTGCAGATCCTGCCGCTGCAGGAGGACATGCCGTTCGTCGTGGCCTCGCAGATCTCGCCCTCGGGCATGACGCTCGCCGGCAAATACGGAATCGGCATCATTTCGCTCGGCTCGATGTCGACCCAGGGCCTGATGGCGCTGCCGCAGCAATGGCAGTTCGCCGAGGACGCCGCCAAGAAGGCCGGCACCACGGTGAGCCGCGCCAACTGGCGCGTGCTGCTGTCCTGGCACATCGCCGAGACCCGCGAGCAGGCGCGGCGCGAGGCCGGCGCCGGGCTGATGCGCTGGCACAACGAATATAACGTCGGCACCCTGATGCGGCCGGGCCTGACCGCGTTCTCCTCGCCGGACGAGGCCGTCGACAAGACCGCCTTCGTCGAAGGCGCCGCGTCCACCATCGGCACGCCGGACGATCTGATCAAGATGATCAAGAATCTGGTCGATGTGTCGGGCGGCGTCGGCTCGATCATCGGCTTCGCGCACGACTGGGCCAATCCGGAAAACACCCGCCGCAGCTGGGACTTGGTCGCGCGCTATGTCGTGCCCGAGATCAACGGCTATATCGACGGCCTGCGCAAGTCGCGCCAGTTCCTGATCGACAACCGCGCCGTGTTCGAACGCGCCGGCCAGGCTGTGATGGCCAAGATCATGCAGAACGACAAGGCCGCCGCCGCGCTTCAACAAACCGGCCCCGGCCGCGTCGCGATCCCCGCTGTGAATGCGCCGGATCTTGCGAAGGCCGCGGCCAAGCAGAAGGTGTGATTTGCGATCCTTCCTGAAGGAAGAAAGAACGCCAGCTCGCGCCACACCCACCGCCGTCGTCCCGGCGAAGGCCGGGACCCATACGCCGCGGCGGATGTTGTGAAAGGGGCTCGTCGTTCCAGCATCGCTCAACAATGGCCATTCGGGGTAATGGGTCCTGGCTCTCGCCAGGACGCCGGCGGGGATGGCTTGCGAGTCAAGACGTCAAGCAGCGCGGTGTCATCACCCGCGCATGCGCATGCGGGTGATCCAGTATTCCAGAGATGCCTATGCTTGAGCCGAGAAGCCGCGGCGTACTGGGTCGCCCGGTCGAACCGGGCGATGACAGTGCGGATGCCACACACGATCGTCGTCCTGGCGAAAGCCAGGACCCATTACCCCGAATGCGAATTGTTGCGCGACGCTGGGGCCACGATCCTTCTGACAACCAAAGCCGGTGGTTATGGGTCCTGGCTTTCGCCAGGACGACATTGAGTGTGTAGCGCGGCCGGCGGGTCATACATCCGCATTCTCGCGACATAAATTGTCCGAGTCATGCGCATTCGTCGACTGCGCATCGGCTCCACCGCATCTCGACCCACGTTCGTGACGACCGCGAAGCGCCCCTCGATCGGGGGAGACGGACGGAATTGAACATCTGAATTGCCCGACGACAGAAGCGCTGATTTGCCCATCGGGGTAATACGTCGCAACCCGACGCCCCCGGCGACGCAGACTTGCGTCGCCTTGTGAACCACCCAAGGCAGACACGCACTCATGTCGAGACTCGAGAGCGTCTCACCTCTCCCCCGCCGCGCCGACCGGTGGCTCGCAATGACGATACCGAATCAGCCCGCCCCCTGATCGAATGCCTTGCGCAGTGCGACGTAGCCGGCCTGCTGCTGGCTCCAGTTGCGGCCGCCGGTGATGGCTCCGTCGATGACGAGGTCGTGGCC
Organism: Bradyrhizobium pachyrhizi; assembly: GCF_001189245.1. GTDB lineage: Bacteria > Pseudomonadota > Alphaproteobacteria > Rhizobiales > Xanthobacteraceae > Bradyrhizobium > Bradyrhizobium pachyrhizi. Next base: position 68,554 of record NZ_LFIQ01000039.1, read on the forward strand.
GTTGATGAAGCTCGACTCGTCGCTCGCCAGGAACACTGCGGCATGCGCGATGTCGTCGGGCAGGCCGGCGCGCGGGATCGGCTGCGCTGCCTTGTAGACCTCGCGCATCACGGCCGCGGTCTTCTCCGCCGCCTCCGTCGACAGCCCGAGCGCCTTGCCGAAAATGCCGGTGGCGATCGCGCCGGGGGAGATCGAGTTGACGCGGATGCCGGACTCGCCGAGCTCCATTGCCACGCATTTGGTGAAATGGATGACCGCGGCCTTCGCGGCGCCATAGACCATCGATGAGGAGAAGCCGGCGAGCCGTCCGGCGATGCTGCCATTGTTGATGATGCTGCCGGAGCCCTGTTTGCGCATGTAGGGCGCGGCATGCTTCATGCCGAGCATGACGCTGCGCACCAGCGTCGCCATCGCGGCGTCGAACCGCTCGACGTCGAGACCTTCGATGCCCCCGGTCTGCGCCGGCCCACCGGCATTGTTGAACAGGCAGTCGATCCTGCCGAACCTCTCGACCGCAAGCGCGATCAGCGCCTGCATCTGTTCCTCGACCGTGACGTCGGTCTGACGGAACACGCAATTCTCGCCGAGCTGTTGCGCCAGTGCCTCGCCCTCCGGCGCGCGACGCCCGGCGATCAGTACCTTCGCGCCCTCCGCGACAAAGACCTCCGCCGTGCGTAGCCCGATGCCGCTGGTCGCCCCTGTGATCACCGCGACCTTGCCGTCCAGCCGTCCCATGTCGGTCCCCTCAACTTACGTAGGATGTTGTGGATATTCCCCAGCTCCTGCTGCCAATACAAGCACTTGCAAGCCGCCACGCTCGCAAGGTCCGCCTGTGGCCAGAAGGCCACAACTGCGGTTTTTCGGTCGCAGCGGCCTTATTTTGGGTCGCCTGTTCACGTGAACTGGAACGACCGATGGCGAAGTGGATCGACGATTTCAGGGCGTGTTGGCGGGGCGATGCCCAGCCAACGGTGCGGCTTGCGGTGGCCTTCGCGGTGCTTTGTCTCGTTTTGGCCACGGCCGCGCGCTTCGGGCTCGCCCAGATCCGGCCGGATGTGTTCTTCACGCCCTATTTCCCGGCGGTGTTCTTTGCCACCGCCCTTGGCGGTTTCCGGATCGGGATCGCGACCGCGCTGGCGAGCGGCCTGCTCGGCGTGGTGCTCAATTTCAGCGGCGCGCACGCCGATCCGGCGCGCTTTGCGTTGTTGATGATGTTCTGGGTTGTGTGCGGCATCGCGATCTGGGGCGTCGAGCATTACCGTTCCCTGGTCGCACAGCAGCGCGAAGTTTCCAAACGGCTGATCGAGGAAGAGCAGTACCGCAAGGTCGTGGTCGACGAATTGCAGCACCGGCTGAAGAACAAGTCCTCGACCATTCATGCCGTGCTGCATCAGGCGCTGCAGGACCGGCCCGATGTCTGGCAGCGCATCGACCATCGCATCCGCGCGCTCTCGGCAACCGACGATCTGATCGCGCGGGTCGATGGCTATGGCTGCGATATCAAGGATTTGCTGCGCTCGGAACTCGGGCCCTACGGCCATGTGCGGTTCAATCTCAATGGCGAGCAGCTGTTCCTGCCCGCCAAGCTCGCCGTCTCGCTGGCGTTGATCTTCCACGAGCTCGCAACCAACGCCGGAAAATACGGCGCCTTCTCCTCGCCGCGCGGATTTTTACAAGTGTCATGGACGGTCGACGACGGACGTCTCAACGTGATCTGGGACGAGACCGAAGGACCGGCGGTCGAGGCGATCGGCGAAGCCGGCTTCGGCACCAAGCTGCTCAAGTCGGCGCTGCGGCCGTTCGACGGCAAGACCGAGATCAGTTACCTGAAGACCGGTGTTCACTGCACCATGCAGTGCAAGCTTCCGAACTGTTGATAAGTTGGCTTTCCGGCACACGCGCATGTGTTGATGCAACCGCGCGCAGCGCAATCGCTTTCACCAACGGTCGCGGCCGACATTGATACTCTGTTAATGACGATTGCCGCGACGGCTTGCGAAAGCCGCCGCGGTCTCATTCTGTCACGGCATTTCGCAGGTCCGCTTAACCAAAACTACAACGGACTTTGCCAAGGTCGGCGCATGCATAGTCTCACCAGGCACGATTTTCAGGCGGGCGCGGCAGCGACCGGCCAAGACGATATTTCCGGAAATGAATTGCGTATCCTGCGCGACCTGCTCCAGCTATTGCCGGCGGGTGTGACCGTCCAGGACGAGCAGGGCCAGTTCATCCTGGTGAATGAAGCAGCCGCGAGCCAGCTGCAGCTGGCCGCCAGCGCGAGCCAGCCGTCCTCGGTCGATGAGCGCCACGCCGCCAACCTGGACCTGCTGCGCAGCGGCCGTCCAGTGGTGCTCGAGGAAACGCTCTCCTGCGGCGCATCCAAATACGTGTTTCTGACCTCGCACCGGCCGGTCCGGATCGCCGGTCGCAATCTCCTGATCTCGACCTCAACCGACATCAGCGAGCAGAAGGCGTTCGAGGACCAGCTGTTCCGCTCGGCCTATTACGACGAGCTGACCGGCCTGCCGACCCGCCGGGTGATAGAGCACCGCGTCAACGGCTTGATCCGCGACGATTCGCAAGGCCATTTCGCGCTCGCCTTCCTCGACGTCGACAACTTCAAGCACATCAACGACTATTACGGCCACGCGATCGGCGATGCGCTGCTCGTTGAGCTCTCGAAGCGACTCGGCCACGCGCTGCGCGACACCGATATCCTGTCGCGCATCTCCGGCGACGAATTCCTGCTGCTGCTCAACCCGATCAGCGGCAATGACGAGGTCGCCGAATTCATCCATGTCATGCAGGAGAGGCTGAAGGCGCCGTTCTTCATCGAGGACTCCGAGATCTTCGCCTCGACCTCGATCGGCGTCAGCCTCTATCCGATGCATGGCCGGAGCTACGAGGCGCTGCGCCAGAACGCCGACATCGCGATGTACCGCGTCAAGAACAACGGCAAGGGCTCGACCGCGTTCTTCGACAACAGCATGGAGCGCGAGGCGCTGGCGCGGATGAAGATCGAGCAGTCGCTGCGGCTGGCGATCCTGGAAAAGCGCTTCTGCTGCGCGTTTCAGGCCAAGGTCGATATCCGCACCCAGGAGGTGAAGGGCATCGAGGCGCTGGTGCGGCTGCGCGACGACGAGGGCGTGATCCAGGCGCCGGGCACCTTCATCGATCTCGCGGTCGAGCTCGGCCTGATCGACGAGCTGACGTTCCTGGTGCTGGCGGAGATCGTCAAGTCGATCGACCTGATCAACGACACGTTCGGTCCGACGGCGACGATCAGCATCAATGTCGCCGCCAAGCAGGCCTCCAACCTCGAATTTATGCGCCGGTTCGCTCGCGCGCTCGAGGAGACCGGCTTCCCGAAACGCTTCATGATCGAGGTGACCGAGGACGCGTTCGTGACGCGGTCACATTTCCAGGACCAGATCCTGCCGATCCTGCGCGGCATCGGCGTCGGCATCTCGATCGACGATTTCGGCATCGGCTATTCGTCGCTGTCGGCGCTCGCCGACATCACCGCCGACGAGATCAAGATCGATCGCTCCTTCATCACCGACATCCATCAGCGGCCGCGCAGCCAGGGCATCTTGCGCGCAATCGAATCGCTGAGCGAGGCGCTCGGCATGACCGTGATCGCCGAGGGTATCGAGTCCTACGAGGAGCTCACCTATCTGCAGGCGGCGAGCAAGATCCGCTATGCCCAGGGCTATTACTTCGCCAAGCCGATCTTCCTCGAGGATTTGAGGCCGGCGACACCGGTCGCCAGTGAGACGCGCGCCAGCATGGCAGCGCGCCCCGCCCAGGAAGGCCGCCAGGGCTATTCGCGCGCCAGCGGCTTCCGGCGGTAGGCGATAGGCGCCCATCAAATTGACGGCTGAACCACCTCGCCCCGCTTGCGGGGAGAGGTCGGATTGCATCGCCCTCTAAGAGCGAGCTTCGCTCGTCTCGACCCGTAAGAACGGGGAGAGGGAGCGGACAACAGCCCTACTTCTCCAGTACCGCCAACGGCTGCACGCCGTTATTCGCGGGGCCGGCCTACATCGTGATCAGCATCATCGAGACCATGTCGTAATAGCCCATGATGGCGATGATATCCGTGATGCCGCGCTCGCCGAATTTATCCAGCGCCGCCTTGTAGACGGCGTCGCTGACCTTCTTGTCGCGATAGAGCGCGATGCCGAGATCGTACAGCGCAGCCTCGTCGTCCTTCATGCTCTCGGGCCGCGCGCCCTTGGCGATGGCGTCCGCGATTTTCGGATCGAGCCCGCCCTTCATCGCCAGCGGATAGTGCGCGGACCATTCATATTGCGCGGTCCAGTGCCGCGCCGTGATCAGGATCGCCATTTCGCTGAGCCGCGCCGGCAGCGAGGTATTCCAGCGCAGGTACTCCGACAGGTTCGACAGCTTCGGCGCCAGATCGGGATTGCGGATGTAGGCGCGGTAGGGCGGCGCGGTGAATTTGGCATTGCGCGGCGGCGCGCTGATCATGTCGGCCCAGGCCTTTTGCGCTGGCGACAGTTCCTCCGCCTTCAGCGGCGCAAAGCGCACGGCGTCCTCGGCCCGCACGGCCGACACCGACAATGCCAGCGCCGCCAGGATCCCTGCTCCGAATATTGTTCTCATTGTTGTTCTCCCTTTTCGGTGCAGGCGTCTTTGCGCCCCTGCCCGGTCGCGCGAGCTTAGTTGCCGTCGCGATGGATGCAATGAGGTGCCAGCTGTCGTTCAGCGCGGGCCGCCGAACCGAAGCGCCTCGTCACGGCAGGCGCGCGGTTAGGCCACACCTACCGCAGCACCGGGCGGCGGCGTATATAAAGAGCAGTCCCAAGCGGCGCGAAGGTGTCAGCCATGCAGCCTGTGTCTATCCTCCTGAACATCCTCTGGATCCTGATCGGTGGCGCGTGGATGGCGTTCGGCTGGCTGATCGCCGCCGTGATCATGGCTGTGACCATTATCGGGCTGCCCTGGGCGCGCGCCGCCTTCAACATCGCCGTCTACACGCTGCTGCCGTTCGGCTCGCGTGCGGTGCGCCGCGATGAGGTGACCGGCACGTCCGACATCGGCACCGGACCGCTCGGGGTGATCGGCAACCTGATCTGGTTCATCCTGGCCGGCTGGTGGCTCGCGATCGGCCATGTGATCACCGCGATCCTGCTGGCGGTGACCATCATCGGCATTCCGTTTGCCTGGGCGCATCTCAAGCTTGCCGGCATCGCGCTGTGGCCGATCGGCAAGGTGATCGTGCCGGCGTGACGCTGGCTGGGCCGTCGGCGGCTAGAGCCAATCCTTCGTGGTCTGGCTGCAAGCCTGGTAGTCGCGCCGCCAGACGAAGCCACCGCCGCCACACGGCGGGCGCGGCCGTGAGGTGGCGGGACACTCGTTCCTAACCCGCGCGGCGGTGCCCCATCCGTCGATCACGCAGGCACCTCGTGAGGTCCTGTGGCAACCGTCACCGCATCCCTCTGCGGCGCTGGCCGGGGTCAAGCCGAGGAAGGCACCGGCTGTCAGAAGCGTGATCAAACCTGCTCTCATGATGTTCTCCATCGAGCTGTCGGTCGTGCTGCTCCATTCGCGATACGAGCGTAGGCGATCTCAGTGCCGCTTGCCACCGAATCCGCGCACAAATTCTGGTGTCGGGGGCTCAGCGCGCCGCCTCGCAGCCGGGGATGTCGAACACGGCGGTCAGGCCGCAGGGCGAATTGAGCATCTTGCCGCCGGCATGGCCGACGCCGGGCACGTCCCACACGCTGTGGTTCGGCGCGCCGTTGTCGCGGGCCTGCATCGCGGCGGCATAGGAATGCCCGCGCGCGTAACGATATGGTCCTTCGGCCTCCGCCATGCAGGATTTGTCGAGCGCGGGATGATTGGGATTGGTGTCGAGCGTTCCAAGCAGATAGATCACGCGGCGTGCGACATAGGCCTGCTCCAGCGCAGCCGGCGAAGGCTCGGCAAGATAGGGCGGGCGGTTGTCCATGCCAAATTTCCAGCTGTTATAGCCATGGCAGTTCGCCGCGATCGCGGGCTCCGGCCGCTCTTTGGTGAAATAGGCGTAGGAGGACGGATTGGCGACCACATAGCGCACGCCGATACCCTCGCGCAGCAGGACCTGGTCGCCCTTCACCGCGATCGCATAGCGCTGCACCACCTGGGCGCCGCCGGAATGGCCGAACACGACGACCTGCTGCAGGTTGGGAAACAGCTTGCGGTCGCCGAGCTTCGCCAGGATGGCATCGAGCGCCTCAAACGAGCTCGCCGCGCTCGGCGCGAGCGCAGGCTCGCCGCCCTGCCAGCCATAGAGGCTCCAGCGCAGCGTCTCCGCCGGCAGCTTGAATGCCTCGACGTCGGACTCGATCAGGAATTGCGGCGCGATCATCAGCGCATGCTCGCCGGCATCGCCGGCTGCGGCCTGCGCGCTCAGCGCCGCGCGAAAATAGTCGTCGGCATTGCGCAGCACGCCGTGCAGCACGAGCACCGCGCGCGTAACATCCGGCAGCGGATTGGACCAGTCGGCCGAGAGGTAGAGCGGAAAGCTCGCTTTGCCGACGGCAATCCGCGCATTGGCGATCTCCTTGACCGGCTTCCGGTCGCGCTCGGTCTGTGCCTGCGTCGCGGACGCAGTGGGTACGTGCGCCGCCGCCACGACGAGCAAGGCCGCGGCCGCAAGCCAGACCCGGTGATGCATGGTTCGACTCCGTTGCTGCCGCGAGCTCGGCCGGATCATGGCGCGTCAGGCGCAGATTCGCCCGTGAATTTTCGGAAAGCTTCCGCACCCGCGCCTCAGGCGACGAGCCGCCCGCGATTGTTGGCGGCGAGGATCGGGCGGATCAGGCGGCCGAACCGCTCGGCCTCCTCGTCATGCAGATAGCCGGACAGGCAGAAGGAGTGGCAGCCGGCATCGATGAACTGCTGCAAGGTCGCGGCGCATTGCGCGGGATTGCCGACCACCGCGATGCCGGCGCCGGGCCGCACCTTGGTGATGCCGGTCCACAGATGCGGCATCAGAAGATCGCCGTAGTCGCGCGCGAGCTGCTGCACGCGCTGGTTGGCCTCCGAGCGATTGTAGAGCGTCTTCATCTCCTGCTTCTGCCGCTCGGTAGCGTGGCGCACCAGCTGGTCGGCCGCCTCCCAGGCATCGGCCTCGTTCTCGCGGCAGATCACCTGCAGCCGCATGCCGAAGCCGATCGCATCCTCGCGGTCATGCGCCCGCGCCATCCGCCGGATCTCGGCGATATTCTCCGCGATGCGTTCCGGCAGATCGCCCCAGAACAGATGGACGTCGGAATGCTTCGCCGACACCTCCCAGGCCTGCCGCGAGCCGCCGCCGAGATAGAATTTCGGAAACGGCTGCTGCAACGGACGCGGCCTGATATGCGCGCCGGAGATGGTGTGAAACCTGCCCTGGAAATGCACCGGACCGCGCGTCGTCCACAGCGCCTTGAGGATCGAGACCTCCTCCTCCATCAGCGCGTAGCGCTCTTCCTTGGGCTGACGCACGCCCTCGACCTCGCTCTCGTTCTGGCCGGCGATCAGATTGATGCAGATCCGCCCGCCCGACATCTGGTCGAAGGTCGAGATCATCTTTGCCATCAGCACCGGGTTGATATAGCCGGGCCGCGCCGCAATCAGCGGCTTGATCCGGCTGGAGCGCGCCGCCATGAAGGCACCCGTGATCCAGGCCTCCCAGCACACCGAGCCGACCGGAATCAGCAGATACTCGAAGCCGGCATCCTCGGCCGCCTTAACCACGCGCTCGCAGAGTTCCGGCGAACCGGCGATCTGGGCCTCCATCAGCCCATAGGCGGTGGTGTCGCCATGCGTGGGCAGATACCAGCCGAATTCCAGCGGACGCATGGGCAAACTCCCTCGAAAGACGGCCTTTTTTCGCGGCCTGTCATATTGTCGGGAGGCAGTTTACAGCCCTTAACCAGTTGGACAACGCCGTTGCCGACAGGGAGCCAATCAGCTAAATGAACCCCTGCACGCACCCGTAGCTCAGCTGGATAGAGCGTTGCCCTCCGAAGGCAAAGGTCACACGTTC
>NZ_LFIQ01000039.1:76604-163280 GCF_001189245.1 Bradyrhizobium pachyrhizi
GTATTTCTAGGGGTTTTTGCAAATATCGGTTTGACTGCGAACCCGCTGGGTAAGCAATAGGTAAGCACCGTCTCTTCTCGCGGTGTCCGCCCCTCTCAATCGCATTCGAAATTTTTATGGCGAAGTACCCCACCCAGTTTGGGGCCCCACTACCGTTCTCTGCGAGCAGCAAAAAGCGAATTGCCAAGCGCTCGCACCTGAGACGGCGAACTTATTCCAACCGCTTCCTACGTCGCCTTCGATAAGGGCGCAGCCTACGGCTGCCCTCCCGTACGGTGAAGGAAACCGCCGTCTGCACACCAAGCTCCTCCATGACCTCATTCAGCGACGTGATCAGCGGCTTGGTGAGGTCCCGCCCAATTCGCCGGTCGCCCTCTTCGCATCGCAAGCCATTGGCAATCAGTGAACCTACCGACTGGCCGCCTCCTTCCGAGTGCGGATTGAGATAGTCGCCAGCAGGATAGCAGGTGACGCCGTTCGGACCGTAAACCCACACGTACGAGGAGGACTCGGAGCGCTCCATCATCTTGCCGATCTGCTCCGGCAGCTTTGGGTCCTTTGCAGAGTGGTCCCACTTCGCCTGGGCGAGCATCCCCTTGCTTACGTCCTTCCGATCTTCCGGGATAACAGCCACCGAAATATACACGTCGGCACCCACCTTCCCTTCGAGCGCTCCGCGGCCCTGAGCCGGGAAGTCCCGCACCTCTACTTGGACGTTCAGGTCTCCGACATCCATCTTCTTGATCGTGTGCTCGATCGCACCCGCGATCTTCGAGGTGAGCTGCGGCTCCTGAGTGAGCGCCTCATAATGTCCCTCCACGACCTCCGAAACGATGGCGTCGACGGCCTGCTCGATTGCCTGGAAGACGTGCTCTTTTTCTTCGTCCGTTGCCATGTTGCCCCCAACTCAACACTACACGCAGGACGGGCATCCTGTCAGCGGACATTCTTCCGAAGGCGCCCCTCAGTCTCTAGCCCGAGCGATCGAGTGGAGCCGATCAAGGATGTCGGAAGGCTTGAGAGCCAAATCGACTGTGACGAACCGGATATCATGGCCTTGGATAGTGAATGTCTCATCCACATCATGGTCGAGCGCGGGATAGAGAAGCACGCCTTCCGCCCTGTCGCATAGGGGTCCGCGGCCCCGTTGAGAGAGAAGATAAGCGTAGATCTGATAGATGTTGGCGCTCTTGAGTTTGTCCTTGTCGGCAATGCCTTTCGCGAGAATGCTGGTGAACTTGGTATCGATGACGATCCTGCGGTCCTGCCCTCTGTCCAGGATGATGTCCGGCTTCATTCCCGGCAGCAGGGCTACGTCGCCGGACCGGCCCGGCTCCAGTTGCCAGCTCTGATAATTCTGCTCACGCACGGACCAGCCATCGGCGGCACTCAAATGATGCCGATAGAACCCCGTGACCGCCTTCTCGAAGATCTTTCGCAGGGTGATCTCGTCCCGCCTGAGCCGCGACAGTTTCATGTCACCGGACGCTTCGTTCGGCAGCAGCATCTCGAACACGAGCCTGGCCGCGCTGACCATGAAGCGATCTTCGGATTGATGGCTTCCGATCGTGTCTGCGGACATCTCCTGTCGGGTTGGTCGGGACGCCGCAATGCCCAGCCGTCCGAGGTCGTCACCGAGTCGGCGGCAATCGGCGGCGACGGCACGATCCTGAATCCGTCCGGCGATCGCAATCAGCGCGCAGCGCACCAGCCGGTTTCGCGGAGTGTCGAACGACAACTCCTCAAACCGGCAGGCGAGCCGCCCGCGCTGCAGATGTTGGCGGGAGAGCGTCCGCAACCAATCCACCCGCCCTCTGACCCGCGGAATGATTGCTTCCCTGCGCTGATAGCCCCGCGACAGATTGGTCCTCAGTCGCCGTTTGACCAGCGTCACCAGCAGGCGACCCAGAATGTCGGCCAGCTCAATATCATCGTCCGTGCCTATTCCGCACTGGCTCTCGAACTCGGCGAGACCGGACGCATAGACAAGCAACAGCCAGAGGTTCCGAATCGGAATGCCTTTTTGGCTGCGCCAGGCCTGATCGGACATCTGCACCCGTCCCTACAGGCAGGCCTGCAGAGTCTTGGTATGATCTTCCGCCTTGTCCCTCGCATCGTACCAATACTCCAGCAGCAACGGTCTGATCTCGGTCAGGATCACATTGCCGATCCATGTCTTCCATCGCGCGGCATCCATGCTCTCAGCCGGCGTGAGAAAGCTGTGACCGACACTGAACTGAGCACCGAGCGACTGGTCCGCCGCAATGGTCTCGTTCAACGCGACGATAGACTGCCTTAGGGCCTGCAGCAGTTCATCCGGAGCACCCCGCGCCTTGCAGTATTGCTGCCAGGCAGTTCCAAAATTGGGATTGAGGTTCACGAATGCGAAGCGGCGCCGCAAAGCGAGGTCGACGAGCGCCAGCGAACGGTCGGCAAGGTTCATCGTCCCGATGACATAAAGATTCGGCGGTACATGGACCCGCTCAGTCTGAGACATCGGATAGGCCAGCCGGAGTGCCTCGCTCTCGCTGCGCTTGTCCGCCTCTAGCAGCGTGAGCAGCTCGCCGAAGATCTGCGCCGGGTTACCTCGATTGATCTCCTCGATCACCAGAACGTATGGCCTCGTGGGTTCTGCCTTCGCCGCTGCAACCGCTTCCAGGAAGGCGCCATCGACCAGTTGCAGGCCGGTGGTTCCGTTCGGTCGGTAGCCGCGGACGAAATCCTCGTAGGATAGTGAGGGCTGGAACTGCACAGCCATCAGTCGCGAAGGGTCTTTCTCGCCGATCAGCGCGTATCCCAGGCGCTTGGCGAGCCAGGTTTTGCCTGTTCCCGGAGGCCCCTGCAGAACTAGGTTCTTCTTCGTCTTCAGCAAGTCGATCGCTTGGTCGAGCGTCGCGCGCTCAAGGAAGCAGCCTTCATCGATGATAGCCTCAACCGTATAGGACGCTCCCGAGCTGGCTTCTTCCGCGATCATCTCGGGAGCTGCGTCGTCCAGCGCCTCAGCCGCGGCGTTGATCCGCCAGCGCTCCTCGAAATCCCGCGGCAGTGCGGATACATATTCCTGACCGTCGTCAGTCAGATACAGACGGTTGATGCCCTGAACAGTTTCGGCTCTCACGAGACCGGTGACTCTGGCCCACGCGATGATGTGCGACCCCGGCATTGTCGTGGTCCAGGTCGGCACCAGCGATTGCAGCCATTTGGCCGCATCAGTCGTCCCCATCCCGTCGGGGCGCCGCGACAACTGAAGCAATAGATGCCCCATCCCGAAAACACGACCGACCAGCGGCGCACGCAGCACTTCCGCTGGCTCGTTCGCGGTCAGCAGTTCAAGGCCGCGCTGCGTCGGCCGGTACGCCCCGTCGACGAGATGAATAAGTCCTAGTCCACCCGTGGCCTGCGAGATCACATTGGCGGCACTGTTCGTGTTGAGCTGCGGCGCTTCCGATAGGATCACGCTTGCGAGGTCGTCCCGTGCAATCCCGTTCTCCGCTTCGCGGACGACCGCCACGAACACGCCGACCGCACCCTTCATGCAGGATAGGCTTCGCCGTTGAGCGGTTACAGGCAAAAGCGACAAGGGCGGTATGTCGCTCGCCTCCGGCTGCGCCGCCTCCACCGTCACCGCGCCTTCGTCGGGACGATTTAAATATTTATTCCAGAGAAACCACGCGAAGATCGACTGGTCGACCTCGCTGGCGATGTCAGGTGCGTTCCCCACCGAATCGCGGATCCGCTGCCGAAGCGCCGGGTGCTGGGCGATGAAGTCGCCGATCAGTCGCGGCGCACCGATCAGGCGTTGCGTGGCCCATACCCTGTTGGCATCCATCAGACAGGTCATGTCGCGCGGGAACATCGCGGCCATCAGACGGACCAGGCGCGCCTTAGGCCGGCGCTTGGCGTGAGCCGGATGAACCCTGGCCAGAACATGGTCGAACATGTCCTGTAGCCTCTTCCCGCGCTCGGCGAGATCGCTGCCGATCGGCGCGTCTCGGAACTGAAGAAGCTCACGCGAGATCGCAACGTCGGAATATGCACCTTCCACCGTGACCGAAGTGCCCGGCCCGATGTTGGAGATCGGATTCTCGTCCCAGAGCCTGCGCTGGAATGCGGGATCGAGCCATTGCGCCTCGTCCGCACTCTTCACCAGCTCGACATGCGCGGCGTATCTCTGCCGCCACTCCACTGCCCATGGCTCGTTCAAGTAAGCGCGGAACGGCCCGTTGAACGCTTCAGTCAATGCCTTATCATCGAATGAATCAACCATCCCCTCAGCCTTCCAAGCTTTGATTTCGTCTCAGATCGCGTTCGACTGCGCGACTTCTTCCGGCGCTTGCTACGGTCACATTCCACGACATTGATCGCAGATGCTACGCTAACTCTTTCGTCTCTTCTTGAGCAGCTTGCGACGAGCCGCCGCTCGCTTACCGGGAGGCGTCGAGCGCTTCGTCGGGTGGCGGCGGTTCTTGATCTTCGCCAGCCTGGCTAAATCCCTCTCCCGCTCGCCCGGGACGGCTGCACCGGCCACACCTCCTTCTCTATCTTTATTTGGTGTGCGCGCCTTGATGAGCCGGTTACGCTTTTCGTGGTTGATCTCGTTCATGGTGGTCAGCCCCCCTGGGTCTTGTCTGACCGCACTAGCGCTGCTGTTCTCGGATCGTACAGGTAATCGGTGATGGTACCATCTCTGATCCGGTCAACAGCTTCGTTGATGACGAAGAGAGGCACGAGAAACCATTCGCGAGGAACCACCGGATGACCGAAGCGATCCTTGATCTCGATATCGAGCCGCGCAGGATCAAAGATGCGGTGGATGAGGTTTTCTAGCTTCGTCCGATTGATATTGGACAGCTTGTAGGTGGCGACGACCTCCACGTCGGCCAAAAGGAAGGTCGCATCGTTCTTCGCGTCTCCGATGCGTGCCTCAACCGTGCCGCCGGTGACCCCGATCTTGTGCAGCACATCGCGGTGGGACGCGACTGTCGGGTGGTCAGACTTGCTACGCAGTACATAGATCGTGCCGCTGGCCAAGTCGCCGTCTTCGCTCTCGCCGGAAAACAGCGGCCCCGCCGTGGGGTCGGTGATGCGCCGGCCCGCCTCATCGCGGTGGAGGGCACGTTGCAACGAGCGCAATAGGACGTCGCTCTCGGTGCCGTTGTCGTAGATCACGCGCAACCGGCTATCGCGACGGTCGTACTCGGTCACAAATTCCTTGCCGGCTCCCGCGACATAGGCGATCTGGCCACCGACGATGAAAAACTCGCCCTCCTTGATCTCTGCCATCGTCTGGAACCGCCGCGTCTGGCGTATGCCGACATCGAGGTCTTTCCTCACCTGAACAAACAATGGCTTGAAGTTATTAAAGTCCTCGCAAGGCGTGCGGTTGGCGATTTCCTCAGCCGCACGCTTGTCGGCGGCGGTGCGCACATGGCGAAGCTCTGTAATGTCGGGCGCACCACCCATGCCTTCCAGTTCGGCTAGTAATTCATCGTTATCTATCAATTCGACCGGCTCGATGTCATTTGCCACCACGACAGCCAAGAGACCCTGCTTGTCGAGCGGGGTGAGAAGCGAACGGCATTCTTCTAGCCCACGTAGCCGATCGAGGCGCACGGCATAAAGCCGCTCGAATATGTCGTTGCTCTCGTCATGCGCTGGTGCGCGGCCGTGGGCTTCGGCGAAACGCTGGATTTCTTCGAAGCCCGCGATGATGCGTTCCTCGCGTGCGCTACGGCCGCCTTTCTTGTCCTGCGGGGCGAAATCGGCGAGGTCAGCCGCCAATTCATCGAGATCGAGGTCATCCGTCATAGCGGCCCTCTTTCTTGAAGCGCATGAACGCGACGGCGCCCTCGGCCATGCGTTTTTCCCAGGGGTCCTGGGCGTCGATGGAGGGCAACCTGCCTCGCTCCTTCTTGAACCTCGACGCGCGGACGGCAAGCTCTTTGGCCTCCTCTGGCGTCAGACTCGTGCGCTTGGCTCCAATCGCCGCCTCGACCTGCTTTAGAGCCTCCTCGTTCATGGTCTTGGCGAGGATGGCGTAGGCTTGGCCGAACGGGTTGATGCGGTCGATAAGATCGATATCAAGTTCGGTTACACTAAGGGCAAATTTGCGCACGCCGTCGATCAGGGCCGTATTGGCCTTTGGCTCAGTATCGTTTTCGCCGCCAAGCGCGATTTTTTTGGCCTGCTGCGTTACGTTAAGGGCGGCAATGGCGTGCTGACGCACAGCTTCCTGATCTTCCTCGTCAAGTTCGGGATACTTGTCCTTGATAATCTTCCCCATCCGCACCTGGGTCAGTTCCTCGGGGATCAGCTCCTCGTCGAACAGTCCGCGCTCGATGGTAGTTTTGTCCTGAACGAAGGCGGCGATAACTTCATTCAGATCCTCGGTGCAGATGCGTGCGGCTTCCTTGCTCTTGGGTTCGGCAAGGCCCTTGATCTCGATGTGGAACTGCCCGCTCTGCTCATTGAAGCCAACATTACCTTTGCTCGGATCGTAGCCACCTTCACCGTAGTCAAAGCCGTCAACCGGGCCGCTCTGCGGATTCTTTGGCGTGAAGTTGAAGCGCGGCGCGAGCACCTGTTCCATCAATAGGCTCGCGGCTATGGCTTTCAGCGTGTCGTTGACGGCCTCGGTGACCGCCTCCTCGGAAGCGTCCGGCTCGGCGATCAGATTAGTGAAACGGGCGCGGGTTTTGCCCGGCGCGTCACGGGTCGCGCGGCCGATGATCTGCACGATCTCGGTGAGGCTGGATCGATAGCCGACGGTAAGCGCGTGCTCACACCAAATCCAGTCGAACCCCTCCTTGGCCATGCCGAGCGCAATGATGATGTCCACATGGTCGCGGTTGTTCTTCTGCGCGGGGTCTTTCAGTGCCGCTGAAACTTTGTCGCGCTTCGCGGGGTCGTCATCGACCAGATCGGCGATGCGCAGCACCTTTCCGTCCGGCCGCTTGACTAGCTGGAAGCCGGTCGCGGGGGCGACGCCTTGCCACTCGCCCAACGCCTCGATGATGTGTTCCACCTCCCTGATCTTATCTTTCGTGCTTTCGCGCGAATTGACGCTTGGGATGTGGATGATGGTTTTCTCATTTGGCTCAAGGACGCTCAGTATGTCGTCGGCGTAGGAACCGGAATAGAAGAAATAGCCGATGTCGAGTTGCTTGAGATATTCGTAGCCATTGAGTTGTTCGTAGTAGGTATAGGTAACAGGATCGAACTTCGCCTCGTCGTGCGGGGCCATCACCGGGACGGCATCGCCCCGGAAATATGAGCCCGTCATGGCGACGATATGCACCTCGTCGCGAGCGATGAACGCCCCGAGATGCTGGCCTAGCTTGCTCTCGGGGTCGGCTGAAACGTGATGAAACTCATCCACCGCGATCAGCCGCTTATCGAACTTCTCGACCCCGAACTTGTCCACGGCGAAGCGGAAGGTCGCGTGGGTGCAGACTAGAACCTTGTCATCGCTGTCGAGGAACGCACCGAGAGAATTGACCTTGCCACCGTTGTCCGAGCCGGGCGCGTCGCAGAGGTTCCATTTGGGTACAACGATCCAATCGGCCGAAAAGCCGTATTTGGTCAACGGCTCATCATGGAAGCTGGCGCCGATGGATTTTTCCGGCACGACGATAATGGCCTGCTTGAGACCCTGATTGGCGAGCTTGTCGAGCGCAATGAACATGAGCGCCCGGCTCTTGCCGGAGGCGGGCGGCGACTTGATGAGAAGGTACTGCTCGCCACGCCGTTCATATGCGCGCTCCTGCATCGGCCGCATGCCAAGCGCGTTGGCCTTGGTCGATGAACCGTTGCGGGCATAAGAAACCGAAACGGAAGGGATGACTTTCTTGTCGTCGATCACGCGCTTGCCCCCGCCTTTTTCTTCTTCGTCGCTGTGCTCTTTCCAGCACCGGACGACGCGATCATCTTGGTGTAGAGATCAAACAGCTTTTCCAGCCGCTCAGTGTCGTTGCGGAAGCGGCGTCCGATGTAGATACGCTCAAGCACTTCGTCGTTGCGCTCATGCGCCGCGCGCAGATCGGCCGGCATCTTCTCCGGGTCATAGAGGTCGGCGATAGTCGCTGGGAAATGAGCCTCGCGCACCAGCAGGATGCCCTCAGCGCAGCGCGTGAGGTCGGCCTTGTTCTTGTCGGTGAGTGAGGGGACCGGAAATGTGTTCCAGCCAAGCGTGTTGGAATAGCGGAAGTCCGTTTTCATCTTTCCACACACCGTGGCAATCCAAACAAGATGCAAACGGGATGCGATCAGCGCCATGTTCCAGAGCGGCGCGTCGTAGAGAGCAAAGGCATTGTCGGACACGATGGAATGCTCTGACAGCAGGCCAACCGGTAGATAGGGGCGGCTTTCAGACGTGACCTTCGGAACGACGATGGATGACTCGTGACCTCGACCTTGAATCTGCTTGAAACGATGCGGGCGGTCGGCGAATGCCCGTGTTGATTCGGCATCGCTGGCCAGCCTCATTTCCCGAACACCCTCGAAGCGAGCGGCAACAAAACTCGATTGTAGCGCGGCATTGACCTCAGAATCTTCGATCCACAGGCAACGTCGGACAATTCCTTTTACGTACTCCTGCGATCCAACGAAGTCATAAACGAAGCGCGAGATTGCTGGCTCTGCCTTAGCCGCAGCCACTGCCTCATCGAAGGAGAGCAGAAGATTTCCTCCGTCTTTCGGCATGTTCCCTAAATCCATGTAGGCTGTCCCGGATATCGACTTTTTTGAAGGCTGAATATCGATATCTCGCCCAGCAACAAGGTAGGCATTGATGTTGCTCGCCTCCTGCACCACCACTCTGCCGCCGTCATCAACCGAACATAGACGAGCTGCTCCTTGATGATGGTTAGAGATACCAACGATGATTACGGTCACGCCCGCATTGTTGCTCGCAAGGTTCGACCATCTGAATGATGTATGAGCGAAATGAATTTTGTGGCCTGTGCTGAAGATCAGCGGCCACAGAATTGGAACTTGAACCCCCTGACATATTGAGTTTGTTGCCACCAACGCTGCGACGGCGCTCGTCTGCATGCCATAGTCTGCTGCCTTCATTATCCAGCCTGCCACGTAGTCAAGCGACTTCCAGCTGTTCGTCCGACCGTCAAAGATCGCCTTGAGGTCGGACTTATGTTCATCCGTCTGCCATTTGCTGCCGAGATATGGCGGATTGCCGCATATATAAGTTTCTCCGCCCTCGTTCTCGAAGTCGATCTGCGCCTGATCGAGCGGCGTGCTGAAAAGGTCGTCTCCGTGAAGCTTCACGCTCGCGCCCGTCGGCGGGCAGATGCTGAGCCAGTCAAGTCGTAGCGCATTGCCGCAGCTGATCCAGTTCTGCGCGTCGAGCGGCAAGAAGTCCTGCAAGGCTTCCTTCTGGCCCCGATAGAGCACGTCGCACTGAAACTCGGCGATGATAAGCGCCAGCCGCGCGACCTCGGCTGGGAAGTCGCGCAGCTCGATGCCTCGAAAATTGGTAAGCGGAATATCCGTGCGCCGGTCGGCCTCGCCGCGCTGCCTGTTGATCTCGGCCTCAATCTCCCGCATGGCCTTGTAGGCGATGACAAGGAAGTTGCCCGAACCGCAGGCCGGATCGAAGACCCTGATTTTCGCCATGCGATTGCGGAGGTTCAGCAGCTTGCGGGGATTGCAGTCCGCTTCCGTAAGCCGGGCGCGCAGATCGTCGAGAAACAGCGGATTGAGGGCCTTCAGGATGTTCGGCACGGACGTGTAGTGCATGCCGAGCGCGCCGCGTTCCTCGTCCTCGGCGACGGCCTGGATCATCGACCCGAAGATATCCGGATTGATCTTCGTCCAGTCGAGACTGCCGATATGCAGAAGATACGCGCGGGCGATCTTGCTGAATCGCGGCGTGTTCACGCTGCCGGAGAACAGTTCGCCATTCACATAGGGAAAGGCATCAGCCCATCGGGGAATGCCCGCGCTCGCTCGGTCCTCCCGCTTAGTGTTCATGGAGCGGAACAGTTCGCCGATCACTTTATGGGTGTCGGACGAGTCCTTGGCGCTCATCCGGGCGATGGTGTCGGTGAACAGGTCTTTGCCGCTGAAAATGTCGGTGTCCTCGGCGAAGAAACAGAAGATCAGCCGCGCCATGAAATGGTTCATGTCGTGGCGGCGCGCCGCGGTGCCCCAATCGGGATTGTCTTTCAGAAGCTCGACATAGAGCCGGTTCATGCGGCTGGTGGCGCGGATGTCGAACGAGCTTTCGCGGACCTGCTTGACGGTGGTGATGCCCGCGAGCGGCAGGAAGAATCCGAAGTGATCGGGGAAATCGGCATAGGCACAGGCGACGGTTTCGCCGGTGTCAAAATCCTCCGCTTCGAAGTCTGCGCCGTCGGTCGCGAGGATGAAACGCGCCTTCGCCTTCGCCGTGGCCGGGCTGGCTTTCAGCGCGGCCAGGGTCTTCGTGACCGCGCCCGGCACGGAGACAGCGATGTGAATGTGGTTCCGTTGCAGGACGCCGCCCAGATCGGAGCTATTCGACGCGCCCGCTCTGAGCTTCTTGATCGTCGTTTCCTTATTGCCGAAGGCTTGCAGAAAAGCGAACGGGAACTCGACGCCGCTGAACGGCTGCTCGGCCAAGGTCGATATTGCTTCTTCAATTTCGACGGCGTTCATCTTGCCCCCGCCCACCCGAATTCCGGAAAGGACCGCTGATGTAAATGCGGCCGGACTTTCCCACTCCATAAAAGCAGATATATTTTTTGGAGCGATTCCCGAGAAAACATAGGTCTTTCATAGACTTCAACGGCCGCGGTAATTCAAGGAAATTTTGGGAAATTTGCACTACCATTCTGAAGGTGTCCCGCTGTCCCACACCCTAAGGCAGCGGGACAGCGGGACAGCGGTCGCTACTCCTTCGGCTCAGCCGGCTTGGCCTTCTTCGCTCGCTTGGCCTTCTTCAACAGCCGGTCAACCCTGGACTTGCTCATCGACAGCTCTTTGCCGATCTCGCGGGTGCTCTTACCCGCTTCCGACAGCTCCAGCACCTTCTCCACATCCTCTGCGTCTTCGCTCTTGAGATCGGTGCATACCCACCGGGCCGCCCCGTCTTCGTCCAGTTCGAGCTTCGCCTCGAACGCCAGGGCATCCTCGCCGAACACCCCTCGCGCCTTGGTCAGGTGCACCTCGAAGCGTGCCCCTTCACCGGGATCATAGTCTTCGGGGTGCTTGAGCTGGATCACCGTGTCGAGCACATCCTCCCGCTTGGACGTGCCCCGCGCATTGCCGCCTCGGCCGGCGTGATGCACGACCAAGACGGTGACCCCGCGTCGCCGCAACTGGAGCAGCCAGGCCTGCATCGAGATCCAGGACTCGGCATCGTTCTCCGCCCCGCCGTTGACGAGGGTCGACAAGTTGTCGAGAACCAAAAACTCCACGCCGTCCAGATGCGAATTGATGGCCTCCTGCTGCTTCGGATCAGCCAGATTGAGGGACGTCCCCAGCGGCTGCCGGTCCATGCACAGGAGGCGGAATGCGCCATCCGGTGGATGGCGCCCTCCTTTCATCGTCGCTAACAGGCGGTCTTGCAGGGCCTCCTGAGGCATCTCTCCATCGACGTACAGCACGTTGCACACCCTTTCCGCTCGCCAGCGCAGGAACTCGCCACCGCAGCTCACGGCATAAGCGATGCCCAGGGCAACGTGGGTCTTACCGATGCCTCGCCCTGCGAACAGCATGGCCAGACCTCGTTCCGGCAGGATCGGATCGAGCACCATCCTCCGCGGGGGCAACTTCAACTTCGAAAATTTGCTGACGCAGATCGTGTCGAGCGTGAGAGCTTGCTCCTCCGCTTCGACTTCGTCATCGCCAACCCGGTCGTCGAAATCGGCTCGCTCGTCGAAATCGAATACCTGATCATCCATGTCGGCTACCCTTCTCGTCTTCAGTCAACACGGCTCGCCAGCAATTGACACGTCGACCCGCTCGGCTGAGGCGACGCTCTCCCGTCTGCTCCACCTCTCTCGCGTAGTGCGCCTCGGCCAGACGGGGCCGGACTGGCAACAGGCTGAGCCCGAAGTGCTCCGCGATCTCATCCGCGGTGCGGCCCTTGGGATACTGAGACTTCAGGTAGGCGACGATCTGCTTGCGCAGAACGCGCGCTCGGCCGCGCACCGCGATTGCGGCTTCCTGGCTGGCCCCGGGGGTCTTGTAGCCCGGCATGTTCGGGTAGCTGCTCATCGCCGCACCTCCGACGTCGATCGCACCAACGGGCCGATCTTGCCCCGAGCCCAAGCGTCGAGACCGGAAACCGGATACAGCGGGAAGCGGCCAGCCAGCCTGAAGGGCGGCCCCTCTGAGCTGATGCACGCCAGCTTTGCCAGCGTTTTGGGCGAGCAAGGCAGGTTGTAGGTCTCTACGATATACTTTGCTGCCTCCATTCGGCGCAGGTGACGCTCGTCTTCAATTTCGCTCTTGGTATCCATCAGAACCTCACAATGTCGCGGATCAATTTCCGTGATTGCGGGTCTATCTCGCTACCCATGTCGCCGTCGCCCGATTGATACCGAGCGCTTCCGATCGTTTCCGATCGAATTATCGCGCACTATTTTGGGACGTTCTCTTGCGGAACCGTTTAGCCAGACGCTCGACCTTGCTCTCGATTGTACCAGCGCCATGGGCTCGGCTGCTCACCCTCTTCGCAGCCTCTTCTGGAGATGCCACGCTTAGGTTTTTGAGAAGCGCTGCCATCTCGTCGAGGAGAGGCTCGTCGAGAGCCGCGTAAGAGCCCTGCCCCTTCTTCTTGCCCGGGCTAGATCTTAGGATGATTTCAGGTTCTGCGACCGGTCGCGTTTCAACGGTCGGATTCTGCGCAGGCCACACTGCCATGACTTCATCACGAGGAAATCGCGCATCGGTGTACTTTCGCCTGTCGCCGACGTAGATCGGCAGTTCGAACCATTTGTCGGAGTTCCTGACCTCCAAACGTGACCAGCTGTACGCTTCGATCTTGACTTCGTTGCCTTCAAGATCAAGCGCTATCGCCGATATCTTCCCCTCACTAGCGGCTGCGTGAACAGACCGTATTGCGTCTGTAAGGGACACCGACGGCACCTTCGGACCATCAACCGCCTCTCTGTCGGACGCCGCCCATGAAGCCCGCCTCGCGAACGCCCCCAACACGCGAATGTTCGCGGGCACCCAGTGCTTAATGTCTAAGGTCGTCACACCGTTCGCGGTCCTGGGCACATGATCCCAGCAGTATTTCCGATACTCATCCCAAAACGTGAGGACGACGTCCAAGTCGCGCCACGATATCCAAGCTATGACCATTGGATAGGTCCAAAAGGCCACCCTTCCTGGATCGAACCTCGCTGAATCTGGACGATAGGACGCACCCTTAGGCTTGGCACCGGGCGCCGGGTTTTCGATCTTTACTGGCTTCTTCAAGAGCCCTCCGCAGAGCCGCCGCAAAGTGACGACGCGGCAGGCTGGTGCGGACCAGCTTTTCGGGAGCTACCCTAGCCGCGCCGATTGATCAGGCCTTGCGAATTTGACCGACCTTGCTTTGTTTCTTGCCTGTCATGGCATCATCGATGTGTCTGGCGACACGATCGGCGGCCGCAAGGAGGGCGGTATCAATCAGGTGAATATAACCTTCCGTCACGCTCGACCGCGAGTGGCCAACTAGGGCCTTGATCGTTGGGATCGAGAAACCGAGATCCTCAGCCGTAGAGCTAAATGAATGGCGCAAACCGTGGCAGGTAATGCCAGGAACATCCTCTGCCGATATCTTCTGAAGCCAACGGGTCAACCCGGTATGGTGCTTGCTGTTGGTCGTTATCGCAGGAAAGACGTACTTCGACTGGGACTTCGCCATGGCTTTCTTTAGGATTGCGATCACTGCCGAGCCCACGGGCCGGACGCTCTTGCCGGTCTTCGTCTTGCCTAACCTGAGGGCCATTCCGACTGTGTCGACTTCGGTCTTGAGAAGGCCTTCTACTTCATCGAGGCGACAGCCGGTCATAGCTGCCGCGCGGCTCGCCTGCATTCGCTGCCAGTGCTCGCCGTTTGCCTCCGCCATCGCGAGACACTTGCCCAGCTTGCGATAACCGGCATCGTCCAAGCGCCACTCGCGAGTTCCATCTTTCGGTCGAATGATGCCGTTTACAGGGTTGTCAGGGCGATATCCCTCACGGACCGCGTAGCTGAAGATGCCACCAAGAAGACCCATCGTACGAGCTGCGGTACCGTTCCCACCAGTGACGATCGCGCGTCCGCGCTCTTTCGTTTTGACGTCGGCGGCAGATTTCCCGCTCATTACGTCTCGCATGAAACGACCGGCATCAGCAGCAGTGAAGTCCGCGACGGTGCGGTTCCCAATGAGGGGAACGATGTGCCGCGTGACCCGCCCCTTATCGCTGTAGACGGTCGTAACGCTCTTCGTCACGCCGCGGCGCGTCAGTATGAGGCCCCGCTCAGCCTTCTCCATGTACTCCTGACAAAGCTCCTCGATCGTCATAGCACCGCGGGCGAGCTTCCGGCTTTCCGCTGGGTCAGCCCCCTTCACAACCTCCGCCAGGGCGAGCTTGGCTGCTTTGCGGCCCTCTTCTGCGGTCAGCACCCCATACCGTCCCAAGGTGAGGCGCCGGCTTCGGTTGTTGGCATTTCGATACTGGACGACGAAGGACTTGACCCCGCTCTTCTTGACCCTCAAACCGAAGCCGGGAATTTCATCATCCCAGATGAAGAGGTCGCCGCCTGCAGCGGTGGCTGCATCGGCAATGCGCTTGGTGATCTTGGGCATGGGTAAGCAGAGGGTAAGCAGTTGGCGGGGAACCAGGGCAAATCTCGGGAACCAAGAAGTCTCTCAAGAAAGCCTGTAAGATACGGGTTTTGTTGCAAAAAGTAATATCAACCCACCAATCGCAAATCAAGGAAAACCTATAACCCTTGCCCTCCGAAGGCAAAGGTCACACGTTCGAATCGTGTCGGGTGCGCCATTTCCGCTTCGTTTGCCGCCGTTCAATTGCAGCCATTGCTGCGCTCCCCGCGGGTTAGGGGATTCTTGCAACAACGTTGGGCCGGTTTTTCTCGAGCCAAGCGACGGCCCCGGGTCCATCGACGACACACTCGAAAGTTTCCCAGGTTGGGTCCTCCAGAGATTCCAGTTGCAGTCGCTTCGCCGCATACTCAACGAGGTCGTGCAGGCGTTCGTATCCTTGTCTGTGCTCGAGGGAATCTGCAATCGCAGTGCTGGTCCATCCTCGTTGGGCCAAATCGATAATGCTCGGAGCGTCAGCCTCGCTGAACCACGGTGTGGCATCGAACTCGATACAGCGAACATTGTCGGCGGTATGACAAGTGGCGTGGATCATTGGATTCCTCCGTTGCCCGGCTAACTACCTGCGCCAGCATCACACTTCTCATGTCGCTGCCTCGCACGCCGTCAGGCCTTGACCAAGTCCCCCAGCAGGTTCGCCGCCACCGTCAGCTTGGCGAGGGTCAGGCCGCTGGCAGCGATCTCCTCGACCGAGCGGCGGATACGCGTCGCCTCGGGGTGAGCCGCGAGCCAGGTCTCGACGGCCTGCTGGCCAGACTGGCCGGTTGCCAGCATATCGGCGGCCAGTCTCCTTTCGGCGCCGGCGATCTGCTCGACGGCGCGATCGATGGCCATGCGTTCGAAATAATCGTTGGCCGGCACACTGCGTGCGGCGGCGATGATGCGGTCGAGACGGAAATTCGCTTCGGCGGCGTAGAAGGTCGCGGCGGCATCGCCGATGGGGCGCGTGGTGCGCTCGGCAACCGTCACGATGTCGGGAGCCGAGATCAAAGCGTCAAGATCGGCGAGCTCGCCGGCGAGGCCGGCCGGGACACCGGCGTCGGCGAGTTCCTGCCGCCGCTTGACGCGCGCGGCTTGCAAGTCCGGCGGCAAGGCAGCGTCGAGCCCGGCGACGATCTGGCGGATCGCCGGGCCGAAGCGCGCGACGACGGCCTCCAGCCCATCCTTGAAATCGGCATTGCGCACGTACCAGACCATGCGGGAGAGCAGGAGGTCCTGCACTGAAGCGTAGAGGGACAGCTGCAGCTGCCCGTCGATGCAGGCATCGAGCGCGTCGATCGCGTCATTGAGCCACTTCAGGCCGTAGCATTCGTCGACCGCCACATAGGCCATGACGATGGTCGGGATATCGGCGTCGGTCTCGTCGATCAAGCGCACGACGCAGGCCGGGCCGCCGCGATTGATCACCGCATTGGCGAGACTGGTCGCGATGATCTCCCGCCGCAGGCGATGCAATCCGGCCGCGGTCGGGAATTTGTCCTGAACCTCGCGCGGAAAATACTGGGATAGTTCGCGGGCAAGATAGGGGTCATCGGGCACGCTGGTGACGAGCAGGTCATCGTAGAGGGTCAACTTGGCGTAGGCGAGCAGCACGGCAAGCTCGGGCCGCGCGAGGGACTGGCCGCGGCGTGTGCGCTCGGTGAGCGCGGCGTCGTCGGGCAAGAACTCCACAGCGCGGCTGAGCAAGCCGCGCTGTTCGAGCGACTGCATCAGGCGGGTGAGGAAACCGGTCTCGGCCACACCCTTGCGCTCGGCCAGCGAGAGCGCCAGCGTCTGCAGATAGTTGTTGCGCAGCACCAGCACGCCGACCTCGTCGGTCATCGCGGCAAGCAGGCTGTTGCGGTCAGTGGGACTGAGGCGTCCCTCGCGCTCGGGGCGCGCCAGCGCGATCTTGATGTTGACCTCGACGTCGGACGTGTTCACGCCGGCCGAATTGTCGATGGCGTCGGTGTTGAGCTTGACGCCCTTCTGCGCCGCTTCGATGCGGCCGCGCTGGGTAACGCCGAGGTTGGCCCCTTCGCCGATCACCCGGGCGCGCACGTCGCCACCCGCGATGCGGATTGGATCGTTGGCGCGGTCCCCGACCTGATCGTCGCTTTCCCCGGCGGAACGGATATAGGTGCCGATGCCGCCAAACCACAACAGGTCCGCGCGAGCCTTCAGGATCGCCGTCATCACCTCGAAAGGCGTGGCTTGCGGCTTGTCGAGATCGAGCAGCGTGCGCACTTCCGGCGCAAGCGGGATCGCCTTGAGCGAGCGCGAGAACACGCCGCCGCCCTGCGAGATCAGCGACTTGTTGTAGTCCTGCCAGCTGGATCGCGGCAGATCGAACAGGCGCTTGCGCTCGGCGAAGCTGGTCGATGGATCGGGCGAAGGATCGATGAAGATGTCGCGATGATCGAACGCCGCCACAAGCCTTGTCGCCGGCGAGAGCAGCATGCCGTTGCCGAAAACGTCGCCCGACATGTCGCCGACGCCGACCGCGGTGAACGGCATGGTCTGAATGTCGGTGCCGAGCTCGCGGAAGTGGCGCTTGACCGCCGTCCAGGCGCCGCGCGCCGTGATCCCCATCTTCTTGTGGTCATAACCCTGGCTGCCGCCGGATGCGAAGGCATCGCCGAGCCAATGGTTCTTCTCGGCCGAGATCGCGTTGGCGACATCGGAGAAGGTGGCGGTGCCCTTGTCGGCGGCAACGACGAGGTAAGGGTCGTCGCCGTCGTGGCGCACGGTGGATTCGGGCGGCACGACGATGTCGCCGTCGAGATTGTCGGTGAGTTCGAGCAGCGAGCGAACGAAGATGCGATAGCTTTCGGTGCCCTCCGCGAGCCAGGCGTCGCGCTTGGAAGGCGGCGGCAGGCGCTTGGGCACGAAGCCGCCCTTGGCACCGACCGGCACGATCACGGCGTTCTTGACCTGCTGCGCTTTCACCAGGCCGAGGATCTCGGTGCGGAAATCCTGCGGCCGGTCGGACCAGCGCAAGCCACCGCGCGCCACCTTGCCGAAGCGCAGGTGAATGCCTTCGACACGAGGGGAATAGACGAAGATCTCGTAGAGCGGTCGTGGAGCGGGTAAGTCGTCGATCCGGCGCGCCTCGAACTTGAAGGAGATCACCGGACGCGGATGTCCATCCTCGCCGATCTGCCACAGATTGGTACGAACGGTAGCCTGCACCAGATTGGTGAAGCGGCGCAGGATGCGGTCTTCGTCGAGCGAGGCGACGGATTTGAGCTGTTCCTCGATCTCGGCAAGCAAAGCCGTCTCACGCGCCGCGCGCTCGGCGTCCGTCAAGGCGAGGCGCGGATCGAGGCGGGTCTGGAACATCGCGACCAGGCTGGCCGTGATCGCGGCGTTCTTGCGCAAGGTCTCCCACATGTAATCCTGGGTGAACGGAGCGCGGATCTGGTGCAAATAACGCGACAGCGCCCGGATGGTCGAGACTTCCCGCCAGCTTAGCGCGGTGCGCAGGATCAGGCCGTTATATCCGTCGGATTCGGCGCGATCGGTCACCACCGCCATGATCGAGGCTTCCAGGCGATGGCTGAATTCCGGGTTGATCTCGATGGGCTGGCCGTCACTGGTCTCGATCGTCATGTCGTGCAGCCAGACCGGCGCAGGCCTGGTACCGGGCACGATCTGATAGGTGCGTTCGTTGACCACGCGCAGGCCGTGATTTTCGATCACCGGCACGCGGTAGGACAAGGACAGCGGTACGGCGTCCGAAAACACCTTAAGGCCGAAGCGCCTCGGATCGTCGCCTTCGATGCGGTAAGCCGAAATCGTAACCGGGCGGGCCGGCGTCAGCTTTTCGACGGTCGTGATATCGGCGATCGCCTGTTCCGCGCCGAACACCTCGGTATAGCCGCCGCTGAAGGCCTGGGCATATCGGTTGGTGAGCATGCGCGCCCGCATGCCATCGGTCGACGCGGTGAGCGCGGCCTTCAGCTTGTCGGCCCAGGTCGCGGCAATGGCGCTGATCCCGGCCTCGAGCAGGGCGCGGTCGACGACGGGCGTTTTGCCTTCATAGCGTCCGATGATGAAGTGGACACGCGCAAGCGCCCCTTCAGGGAATGATACGTAGGAGGCGGACAGCTTCCCTTTGTAGGCCTGCGCCAAAAAGGCTCCGACGCGCGTGCGGACGTCGGTGTCGTATTTGTCGCGCGGAATGAAGGTGAGGATGGAGACAAAGCGATCGAACTTGTCGACCCGCGGAAGCGCCCGGACGCGCGGACGCTCGTAGAGGATCAGGATCTCGATGACGAAGTTGTAGAGCGTGTCGACGTCGATCTGGAACAGTTCGTCGCGCGGATAATCTTCGAGAATATGCATCAGCGCCTTGCCGGAATGGCCGTTCGGGTCGAAGCCCGCGCGCTGCAGCACCCGCGAAACCTTGTGGCGGACATACGGGATCTGCCGTACAGAGCGAGTATAGGCGCCCGAGGTGAAAAGGCCGACGACGCGCAACTCGCCTTCGAGCCGGCCGTCGGGCGAGTAGAGTTTGATGCCCACATAATCCATCCGGGTGCGGCGATGGACCCGGCTGGAGACATTGGCCTTGATGACGATCAGCAGGGTCGGCTCGTGCATGAACTCGCGGATTTCCGGCGTCATCACCACCATTTCGCTGCCTCGGCGCAGAACCTTCACGTCCGGATCGCGCAGGATGCCGAGGCCTTCGCCGGTCGTAATGTCGTCCGACGCGTCGCTGTCGGGCGAGAAGCGATATTTGCGCACGCCGAGGAAAGTGAAATTGTCCGCGCAGAGCCATTGCAGGAACTGATTGGCTTCGGCGAGTTCGTCGATCGGCAGCGGCGGCGGATTGGAAGAGAACGTCTTGATCGCTTCCTCGACACTGTCACGCATGACGCGCCAGTCGGCAACGCAGGCGCGGACATTGTTCAACGTCCTGGTCAGGCCGTCGATCAGCTTCTGGCGATCGGAATCCGCGTCCAGGCGGGTGATGTGGAGATGAATCAGGCTTTCGCGCGCGCCCTTTGCTCCCTCCGGCAGTGCTTCCCCGTAGAATCGCAACAGCTTGCCCCCTTCATCGCGCTCCACGGCGATGATCGGGTGAGCGACCAGGGTGACCTCGAGGCCCTGCTCGGCGAGCTCCGCCATGGTGGAATCGAACAGGAAAGGCATGTTGTCGTTGAGAATTTCGAGCACGGAAATCTCGCGCCCGTTCGGCAACGTCGGATTGACGACGCGGATATCGGCGCTGCCGGCCGTGCGCCGCTGCACGTGCTCCCAGGCCTGTTCCGCCAGGAGGGCAAGCGAGGCGGCATCGTAATTGGCGAGATCCTCGATATTGGTGTAGCCGAACAAGGGCTCGGCAAAGGCCCGGGGGCTCTTGCCCGCTGGCACGCTGCCCGCTGCATCGCGGATCAGGGCTGCCCGGGCCTTGTCGTCACGCCACGCCATAATGTCCTCCATTTGCCGTGCCGTCCGATCGCAGCCGCGACCATCCGCTTGATTCTGGAGTGCATCTCTTCGTGCGCCGCGATCGAATGCTAACACGAAATCCTAGCTTCGACGGCCGCCGACGACAATACTACGATCCCGCAGCGAACGGCGTACGCTGCCGTGAGGCGTGCTGAATTTCGCTTGCGAAAGCGGATGGGCCGAAGTCGGCGGCGACGGCGGCCGAACGCCCAGGCAGGAAAAATCACATGCAATTTCAATTATGTATGGGTTCGCGCCACCGTTCGGCAGGGATGTCGTATCTGACGGTGGCGGTCAGCGAAGGCGGACAGCGGCTGCACTCAGGTCAGGTCTTTCGGCATCGTGATGCCGAAGCGGAGAATCTGGCGATGGATGGTCGAGCGATCGACGCCGCGTTCGCGTGCCACCCGCGAGACGTTCCAGCGATTGTTGCGCAACGCCGCAAGTAGCGCATCGGCTTGCCGCGACGTCGCCGCTCCGCCACGTACCGGCTTTCCGGATATCTCCTCACCCAGGGGATGAGCGATCCGGTCCGGCAGATCGACAAGATCGATCGTGCCGTCGTTCGACAGCGCGCAGCCATGATCGAGCGCGTTGATCAGCTCGCGGATGTTGCCGGGCCATTGGTACTTGAGCAGCGCGCTGCGCGCGCTTGCCGTCAGCGCATAGTTGGCATTGTGCTCCGTCGAAAGCCGATGCAGGGATTGATCGATCAGCCACTCGATATCGGTGCGCTGACGCAGCGGAGGCAACGCAAGCACCGCGCCGTTGAGGCGGAAATAGAGATCCTCGCGAAACTGCCCCGCCCTCACCAGCGCGACGAGGTCGCGATGGGTGGCAGCTATGACGCGGACATTGAGCGGGACCGGCCGGGTGCGGCCGACCGGCGTCACCTCGCGCTCGGCGAGCACGCGCAACAGGCGCGTCTGCGACGAGATCGGCATGTCGCCGATCTCGTCAAGGAACAGGGTGCCGCCGTCGGCTTCGAGCACGAGACCCTTCTTGCCCTTGGCCGCCGCTCCGGTGAAGGCGCCCGCCTCGTGGCCGAACAGCTCGCTCTCGATCAGGCTTTCCGGCAGCGCGGCGCAGTTGACGGCGACGAAGGGCCTGCCTGCCCGCGCACTGACCGAATGCAGCGCCTTCGTCAGGTGCTCCTTGCCCGTGCCGGTTTCGCCGGTGATGAGCAAGCCCATCTGGGTGTTGATGAGCTTGGCAGCGCGCGTCACCACATGATGCATGGCGGGATCGCCGCGGAACAGGTTGCGCAACGGCGTCGGAAGCGCCGACTCGCTGCGGGAGGACGCCGGCGCCACCAGCTTGTTCGGGGGCGGCAAGGTCTGCGCGAACAGCGTCGCGCCGCTATTGGCTAGCCGCAGTATGCGTTGGCCGGTGGGGCGCGAGTGGGCGAAGCGCGGCAGATCGTCGATGGTGCATTCGAAGATGTCGGACACGCCGAAGCCGTCGGCCCGCAGGCGCAGGTCCGGACGCTTGGCCAGTTCGCGGGCGAGCAGCTGCCTTGCGCGATTGTTGAAACCGATGATGCGGCCGTTGCTATCGACGGCCATGACATAATCCGGATCGACATCGGCGAATTCCGCGGAGCCGGACAGCTTGATGATCCATTCCTGCCGGAAACGGTTCAGCAGGTTCGCATTCTCGATCTTGTGGGCGAACGACTTGACCAGTTGCAGCGCCAGGAACTGGCTGGCCTTCGGCTCCGGCGAACGCAGCGCGGAGATATCCAGCACCGCAGCGAGCTTGCCGCTCGGATCGAAGACCGGCGCGGCCGTGCAGGTCAGCGGAATATGGGTGGCGTCGAAATGGTCGGATTGATGCACCGTCAGGGCTTCTTCAGTGGCGATGCAAGTGCCGACTGCGCAAGTGCCGGCATGCGGCTCGTTCCAGTCGGCGCCGAGATAGAGGCCGGCCCTGCGAAGCGTGTTGTTGAATGTCGGGTCGCCGATGAAATCCACCGTGATGCCCCTGGCATCGGTGAGCAGCAGCACGTAGCCGAGTCCGGCGATCTGACGATACAGCATCTCGACGCCGAAGCGCGCCGTGTGGAGGAATTCGTCCATGGCGTCGCGATGCTCGCGCAGCCGTCCGGACGTCACGATATGAGCGTCGCGCAGCACCAACGGATCGAGCTTGTGTTCGGAGACGCATCGTACCCACGACTGATGGATGATTGCATCACGCGCGCTGGTCTGACCGACCGCAACGCGAACCAGCTCGTCGATGTGCGCAGCCCGCTCCGTCGTCACGGCTGATGCTCCTGGATGTTTCCCCGCACGTTGTTGCGTCAAGTGTCACTCGGATTGTGCCGCCGATCAAGTTTGTTGCGTGCAACACCTGTTGCATGGCGCAACAAGTGAGGCGGCCTGGCGCCGGCAGTTAACGCGAGGAAATGCCGAGCGTTTTTCGAAATGCGCGGCAGTGGCATGAGGCTTGCTGACATGGTGGTCGAGGCAAGATTCGACCTCGCTAACGAACGCGCCGGAACCACGACGCAAAGGCGATCGACGCCGGCATATGGGAGAATGAGACATGCTCACGAAGGCCCCGGACGGAAAGATCACCGCGCTGCTCGACGAGTTCAACGCCGCATTGTCGACGGGTGACATCGAACGCGCGATCGCGCTGTTCCAGACCGATTGCTACTGGCGCGATCTGGTCACCTTCACCTGGAACATCAAAACCATGGAAGACAAGGATCAGATCCGCGACATGCTGAAGGCGCGGCTTGCGGACAGCAAACCATCGGGATGGCGCATTGCCGATGGCGAAGCTGCCAGCGAGGCCGGCGGCATCATCGAGAGCTGGATCGAGTTCGAGACCGATGTCGCGCGCGGCTATGGTCACCTGCGCATGAAGGATGGACGCATCTGGACCTTGCTCACCACGATGGCCGAGCTCAAGGGACATGAGGAGAAGTCGGGCTTTACCCGTCCGCTCGGCGCCAAGCACGGTCATGGCAAGGACCGCAAGAGCTGGCGCGAGGAACGCGACCAGGAAATCACCGAGCTTGGTCACGCAAAACAACCCTATGCGCTGATCATCGGCGGTGGGCAGGGCGGCATTGCGCTTGGCGCGCGGCTGCGGCAACTGAACGTGCCGACCATCATCATCGAGAAGAACGAACGCGCCGGCGATTCTTGGCGCAAGCGATACAAGTCGCTCTGCCTGCACGATCCGGTCTGGTACGACCATCTGCCTTATATCGACTTCCCGAAAAACTGGCCTGTGTTCGCACCGAAGGACAAAATCGGCGACTGGCTGGAGATGTACACGAAGGTGATGGAGCTCAACTACTGGAGCTCGACCACGGCGAAGTCGGCCAAGTATGACGAGAAAGCCGGGGAATGGACCGTCGTGGTCGAGCGCGACGGCAAGGAGATCACGCTCAAGCCGAAGCAGCTCGTGCTGGCGACCGGTATGTCGGGCAAGGCGAACTGGCCCACCTACAAGGGGCAGGACATCTTCAAGGGTGAGCAGCAGCATTCCTCGACCCACCCGGGGCCGGAGAAATATCGCGGCAGTAAGGTGGTGGTGATCGGCTCCAACAACTCCGCCCACGACATTTGCGCGGCGCTGTGGGAAGGTGGTGCCGACGTCACCATGGTGCAGCGCTCATCAACGCATATCGTGAAGTCCGACACGCTGATGGATATCGGGCTCGGCACGCTTTATTCGGAGCAGGCGGTGGCGAGCGGGATGACCACGCGCAAGGCCGATCTGATCTTCGCCTCGCTGCCCTACAAGATCATGCATGAATTCCAGATCCCGCTCTACGAGCAGATGCGCGAGCGCGACAAGGATTTCTACGCCGCGCTGGAGAAAATCGGCTTCATGCATGACTGGGGCGACGACGGCTCCGGCCTGTTCATGAAGTACCTGCGCCGCGGCTCGGGCTATTACATCGACGTCGGCGCCTGCGATCTCGTGATCGACGGTTCGATCAAGCTCAAGAGCGGCAAGGGCGCGGCGGTGCAGGAACTGACCGAGACCGGCGTCAGATTCGCTGACGGCACCGAACTCCCCGCGGATCTCGTCGTCTATGCCACCGGCTACGGCTCGATGAACGGTTGGGCCGCCGACCTGATCTCGAAGGACGTCGCCGACAAGGTCGGCAAGGTCTGGGGTCTTGGATCCGAGACCACCAAGGACCCCGGCCCGTGGGAGGGCGAGCAGCGCAACATGTGGAAGCCAACCCAGCAGCAAGCGCTGTGGTTCCACGGAGGCAACCTGCACCAGTCGCGGCATTACTCCCAATATCTGGCGCTGCAACTGAAGGCGCGGATGGAAGGCATCCCAACCCCGGTCTACGGCTTGCAGAAGGTTCATCACCTCGGTTGATCGACCGGGCAATAACGAGATGTCGGGCGGATCGTCGTGCGATCCGCCCGGCCTCGCCTCAATGATGAGCCGACACGCTCTTCACGCATTGAGACAAGAGATCATCACCGGCAAAGTGGCCCACATCGCCCAGGCTGATCATGCCAACCATCCGCTTGCTCTTGTTGATCACCGGCAGTCTGCGGATCTTCAGCGTTTCCATGTGATGTATAGCTTTCGTCAGATCGTCGTCTTCCCGGCAGCAGTGTATGCCTTCCGTCATCACATCCCGCGCCGTGGTGCGCGCAGAGTTGAAGTCCTTGCTCGCGAGACCTTTGCAGACGAGGTCGCGATCCGTCACCATCCCGATCAGACGATCGTCTTGCCCGATCGGAATGCAGCCGATGTCGTGCCCTTGCATCAATTTCGCGATTTCGGTGATTGGGGTGTCGGGGCTTACCCAATCGACGCCCTTGTGCATCACGTCCTTGACTTTCATGGAGGACCTCCCGTCCAAGGCAGCAGCCCCCTCGCTCGCAACTATACAGCAGAGCTGGCGCGACTGCATGCGTGCTGCGCCTTAAGGCGCGGTGAAACCGGGTCGAAGCGTCATCGCGCTAGAGCCCCTTGCTTGAGCATGATCTCCGCGCAAGCGCGTTCCTCCCTTGTCTCGGGAGAGAGCCGCTTCGCACCTTTCCGGATCATGCTCCGGTCGGGGCGCACCGATAGACGGTCCCGCTGTCACGCCGCCTCAGTCGTGCGCACTGAAGCTGCCATGCAGGGAACCGGCGGTCAGGCGTGCGAATTGCGCACGACCGAGATGAAGCAACGTCTCATGATCGCCAGCTTCGATATAGATCTCGGGCTGCATCCGGATGCTGTCATCAACGATAACGTCGAGCCCGTAGCAGCTGCCGGCGGCGGGAACCGCCCCGTGCGCACAGTCCGCGAACAGCCGATCGATCTCGCCTTCAGCGGCCATGGCGATATCGTCACCGAATCTCGCCCTGAGATCCGCCAGCCTGAGGTGATGCGATGCCGGCAGCACGGCGAGCAGGTACCCGTCGTTGCGGCGCAGCACAATGGCCTTGGCCAAGCGATCGCCCGAGACGTGACAAGCCTGGGCGGTAAGGGCGGACGACATCGTCAGTACGTGCGGGATTTCGTCGTACTCGATGTTTTCTGCAGCAAGGTAGTTGTGCAGTCTGGGAGAAATGGTCATGGCATCACCTCCGGTGCGACATGCAACCATCCACCGTGGTCCTGCCCGCCGCACGATGAGCGGCTGCGTGGTTCTCAAGACAGAACATAGGTCTTGTCGCAGGACACTGCAATTCGATCCCTAACGGGGGCGCCGCGCCAGGTTCAAGTTCCGGGCCTTGTCCAGATTGCGGGCCTCGGCCAGCGTGGCCGCGCTCGGCAACAGAGCCGACGCAAGGTCGGCCTCGGTGAAATCTGCGCCGGCGACATTAGCGTCGGATAGGTCGGCTCCCGCAAGGTCAGCTCTGTGGAGGCTGCAGTTCGCCAAATTGGCGTTCTGCAGTTGCGCGAATTCGAGATCGGCGCGCGAGAGATTGGCGCCGCTTAGATCCGCGTTCCGCAGATCGGCGGATTTGAGCACGCCACGCATCAGGCCCATCGATTGGTTGCGCATATCAGCGCTCAGATCGGCGCCCGCAAGCCTGGCCCCGATCAGGGTGGCGCCGGAAAGATCGGCGGTTATCCGAGCGCCGCTCAAGTCGGCGCCGCCAAGCCTGGCACGCTGCATCTGCGTGCCGAGCAGCGATGCCTTGACGAGGGACGCCCCGGTCAAGTCTGCGTCGATTAGCCAAGCCTGGTTCAAGATAGCCCGATCGAAGCGGGCGCCTTTCAGATTGGTCCGGTTGAGCTTTACGAGATGAAGGTTGCCGCCGGTGAAGTCGAGGCCCGAGAGATCGAGGTGCGACAGTCGCTTTCCATCCAAATCCGCAGCGCGTCCGTCCCCTTGAGGGACCGACTTGAGGAGCGCGTCGACCTCGGCGCGCGTCATCTCCGACGTCGTCATTTCCGGACTGTTGAGGTCGACACTCCGCAGCATGTCCTGCGACACGGCGTCAGTCGGATCAACCAGGAGCGCCGCTATCGACACAAAGGCAAATGCGAGACGAAACGACATCGCCGTCTCTCCGCCGCTCAGTAACCCGGTATCGTCTCTTGCATTCTCCGGGTTGGCCGCGCCGTCAGGTTAGCTGGCCGGCTCCGGCCTATGCCAGAGTATGAAACCGGATATCGATCCTGGCAATGCCAGTGCCGCGTCCGAGGGAGGCTGCCCGCAAGCGCAAAGTGCCAGATTTCGGTCCGAAGAGGCGCGACAGGAAGAACGATCCGCCGCTCGTCGCCGACGGCGCGACGCGGCATCTGCTCGGCGATAGCTCTCACGACGATGCCTACATAACGAGACTCACAGGGGCGGGCGCACGAACGTCCGTCCAAAGTCGCCGAACGCGCCCTCGTCGGCAAATCTCCCGAGCTGATCGTCGCTCCAGCCGAGCCATTCCGCAAACACCTCGCGCGTGTGTTCGCCGAGCATTGGCGGCGGCGTGGAAGGTGGCGGCGGGACGTCGCCGAATCGCGTCGGCCTCGCGATGAACTTCACATCTCCCGCGGCCGGATGGCCGATGGTCTGGACCATTCCGCGCTGCGTGAGCTGAGGCGTTTCGCAGACCTCGCCGACCGACTTGATCGCGCCGCACGGAATGCCTGCCACACCGAGCGCCTGCAGCCAGTCGGCGCGACTCCTCCGCGCGAAGATCGGCGAAAGGATCGCGACGAGCTCATTGCGGCTCGCCGCGCGCTTCGGGGCGGTGGCGAAGCGCACGTCTTCGCGCAACTCCGGACGGTCGATGACGCCGCAAAACGCCGCCCAGAACTTGTCGTTCGCGACCCCGACATTGATCCAGCCGTCACTCGCCTCGAACGGTTCATACGGGCTGATGGTCGGATGAACATTGCCGCGGCGCTTCGGGCTTTGTCCCGAGGCGAAGTACATGCCGGCGTTGAAGGTCAGCAGCGATGCCATGGCGTCGAGCATGGAGACGTCGACCCGGCCGCCCTCGCCGGTGCGGCTCTTGCGCATCAGGGCAGCCAGCACCGAATGCGACGCATAGAGGCCCGTGACGAGGTCGGCGATCGACGTGCCGACCTTGGTCGGCGGCCCATCCGGATCGCCGGTAATGTGCATCACGCCGGATTCGCCCTGCAGGATGAGATCGTAGCCAGGGCGCGCGGCGTCGGCGCCGGTGCGGCCGAACCCCGAGATGCTGCACAGGATGATGTCGCCCTTGCGGGCCCTCAGCGCGTCGAAGCCGAGCCCCCATTTGTCCAAGGTACCGGGGCGGAAGTTCTCGATAACGACGTCGGCGACGGATGCAAGATCGAGCACCGCGTCGCGCCCGGCCGGCGACTTCAGATCGATAGCACAACTTCGCTTGTTGCGGTTCACCGACAGGAAATACGCACTCTCGCCGCCGATGAACGGGGGGCCGTAACGGCGGCTTTCGTCGCCCTGTCGCGGATCCTCGATCTTGACGATGTCGGCGCCGAGATCGCCGAGCTGCATCGTGGCAAACGGGCCGGAGACCACCCGGCAGAGGTCGAGGACCCTGATGCCCGACAGCGGCTCGCGATCAGACGATCGCATCGGCGAGGTCCTTCATCGACGGCACCAGG
This sequence comes from Bradyrhizobium pachyrhizi, assembly GCF_001189245.1. Taxonomy (GTDB): domain Bacteria; phylum Pseudomonadota; class Alphaproteobacteria; order Rhizobiales; family Xanthobacteraceae; genus Bradyrhizobium; species Bradyrhizobium pachyrhizi. Next base: position 104,905 of record NZ_LFIQ01000039.1, read on the forward strand.
ATGTCGGGCTGATGCGGCGTGATGCCGAACGGGCGGCTGCGCCGGTCGATGAAGGCCGTCCGCATGCCGGCGGACTTGGCGCCGATGCAGTCGAAGGCATGATTGGCCACGAACAGCACCTGCGCCGGCTGCACGCCCATGATCTCGGCCGCTTTCGTATAGGTCGCGACATGCGGCTTGAACGAATTGGCCTCCGCCACCGAGATCACCCGATCGAACGGGACCTTGTGGTATTGCTTCGCGGTCTCGAGCATGTCGGGATCGCCGTTCGAGAGCACGACGAGCTTGTACTTGCGCTGCAGCTGTGCGAGTGCGTCCGGCACCTCCGGAAACGGCACCAGCTTCTCGATCTCGCCCACGAGGTAGCGCACATCGTCCATCGTGTAATCGATCTTGGCGCGGTCCATGACGTGGGCAACCGCGCGGTGCCCGATCTCGCGATAGGGCGTGTGCTCGCGATGCAGCAGCGCATCGATCATCGAGTTCTCGAAATGCGTGCGACGCCACCACGTGACGAAGGAGTTCGGATCGCCCTTCCAGCCCTTCTTCGCGAGGAAGGGCGCCGCGATCCTGGTCAGGCCGCCCTGCATGTCGACGACCGTGCCGTACTGGTCGAACATGCAGATCTTCACGTCACGCTTGATCGTCTCAAAGCTCATTGATGCCTCCTTGGTCCTGATCGATTGATACGCGCTGCACCATCATGGATGAAATGGATTTGTTATCTCTCGTCATTCACGATATGAATAATTGATGAACCTTCGATCCATCGACCTCAATCTGCTCGTCGCGCTGGACGCACTGCTGACCGAGCGTCACGTCACCAAGGCGGCAGACCGCGTCGGTCTCAGCCAACCCGCGATGAGCAATGCGCTCAACCGGTTGCGCGCGATGTTCAAGGACGAGCTCCTGGTGCGGACCACGACGGGGATGAAGCCCACACCCCGCGCCACCGAACTGGCGGAGCCGCTGCGCCAGGTTCTGCGCCAGGTCGAGCGCGTGATGGCGAGCGATGCCGGCTTCGATCCAGACAAGACGGAACGCACCTTCACGATCAGGATGTCGGACATTCTTGCGTGCCTGCTGCTGCCGCGACTCGCCGCAGCGCGGCCGCCGGAGGGCCGAATTTCCTACAACACGATCCATCTGCCGCCTTCGCTTACGATCGATGCGCTGGAGCGGGACGAGATCGACGTCGCGGTGAGCATGGGGCTCGAACATTCCGCATCGATCCGTTCCGAGACGCTGCTCCGCGACCGCATGGTCTGCCTGATGCGACGCGGGCACCAGATCAAGCGCGCACGGCTGACCTTCGAGCGCTTCATCGCGCAGGAGCACATGAAGGTCTCGATGAGCCCGACCGATCTTCGCTTCGTCGACGACGTGCTCGCCGAACGCGGCCATCGAAGACGCATCGCCCTGAACGTGCCGCATTGGCTGGTCGTGCCCCATGTCTTGAAGAAGACCGATCTGCTCGCGGTGATGCCGAGGCACCTCGCAACCGTGCTGATGGACGACGGTCTGAGGATGGAGGAACTGCCGTTCGAGTCCGCGCCGTTCGACTGGATGTTGTACTGGCACCGCAGATACGATCAGAGCAATGCCAACGGCTGGCTCCGCGACCGGATCAGAGCAGCGTGCTCCGACCTGAACTAGGCGCCGAGGTCCGCCGGCCTCCGCGCCATCGACGACCGCCCTCCCGCCTCGGCGTCCGTGACCGCCGACGCGTCCTCGAGAGATCGTCCCTTGGTCTCGAAACCGAACACGAGGAAGACCACGGCCTGGAAGACGAGGATGCCGGCCAAGGTCGTCAGCACGCCGGTCAGCCCCTGCCAGGCGAAGATCGCAACCACGACGTATTGAACCAGCGCGGTCGCGATGCGTCCGGAGGTGGCGCAGATCGCCGTGCCGCGAAGCCGATACCGCGTTGGAAACAGTTCGGGGACGTGCATCGCGAACCCGGTCGCCAGCATCACGTAGATCGCCGTGATCAGCAGGAAGCCCACGGCCGCGAGCGCAACACCATCCGGCATGTATGGATAGGCGATACCGAGCGCCGCGGCCGCAATCGACGAGCAGACGATCGACAGCCTGCGTCCGAGCCGGTCCGCCAGCACGAGCCCGATCAGCGATCCGACCGGGCCGCCCAGCGCCATCACGGTGGTGTAGCCCAGCGAGGAAACCACGCTGTGGCCGCCCTTGACCATGAAGGTCGGCAGCCAGCCGATGAACCCGTAGAGGCTGAAGCCGACGACGATGTGCAACAGGCTGCCGAGCAGCGTGCGCGCGAGATAGGGCGGCTGGAACAGACGCCAGACCGCGCCCGGAGACTCCTGCGCCGGCGCGCGGGCAGCGACGGCAGGCAGTTTCGCCTTGCGCGCGGCCTCGGCTTCGATCGCCGACAGGATCTTCTCGGCTTCATCGGCACGTCCGTTGGCGGCGAGCCAGCGCGGCGATTCCGGCATCGACTTGCGCAGAATCCAGACGACCATCGCAAGACAACCGACAAGGCCGAACATGTAGCGCCATCCAAGCGTCGGGATCACCCACAGGCCGACCATCGACGAGACGAACAGCGAGAAATTGGTGATCACGGCCAGCAGCCCGATCCAGCGCCCACGCGAGGAAGCCGGCACGAATTCCGTCAAGGTCGCATAGCCGACCACGATCTCCGCGCCGAGGCCAATGCCGATGATGAAACGCAGGCCGATCAGGACGATCATGTTCGGCGCGAAGGCCGCGGCGATCGAGGCGAGGCCAAAGATCGCGAGGTTCATCTGGTAAGAGAAGCGGCGGCCGAAGCGGTCACCGAGGATGCCGGAACACCACGCGCCGATCGTCATCCCGACGAAGGTCGCGGAGACGAATGCGGCGTTGAGCTCGAGTGTCGACCATCCTTCCTTCAGCACGGCGCCCAGCACGCCGCCGGCCAGATAGATATCGAACGCGTCGAGGAACATGCCGGCCCCGATCAGGGCCAGGATGCGCCAGTGGAATCCGCAGATCGGCAGCCTGTCGAGGCGCGCGCCCGCGTTGATGTCGATGTCGGCGGATCGCGCCATACCAAACCTCCCTGCCCGGCCTTTGGCAGCCGGATGCTCCGTCACCGATTGATGACGCGCAGGGGGTCGTCGTCCAATTCAAATCGAAAATTCGACTATTTGGCGCGGTGATGAAGCTGACGAGACCGCATGATCGCGTTCCATCCTGACACCGGGCTGACGTGCATTCGCCGTCGTTAACGATCCCGCCGTCGCGCGATCTCGAAATCACGGTGTCAGCACAAACATTCACAACGGGTTCATGTCGCCGCCACTATTCGACTCCAACGCTGGGGGAGAAGATTGGAGTATGTGCCATGCGCCGCATCGCCGGACTGCCTTTCGCCCTGGCTCTCAGCCTCTGCTGTTTCTCGCCGCCACACGCTGCGCGCGCGCAGCTTGCCATCGGCATCACCGCCAATGCAGCGCCGCCGCCATTGCCGGTCTATGTCCAGCCGCCGATCCCCGCGCCCGGCTACATCTGGACTCCGGGCTATTGGGCATGGAGCGACGACACCGGCTACTACTGGGTGCCCGGCACATGGGTGCTTCCGCCGGCGCCTGAATTGCTATGGACACCCGGCTATTGGGGCTGGAGCGACGGCGCCTACGCCTTCCACGCCGGATATTGGGGCCCGACCGTCGGCTTCTACGGCGGCATCTCTTATGGCTTCGGCTACACCGGCGTCGGCTACGAGGGCGGCTACTGGCGCGGCGGCAGCTTCTTCTACAACAGCTCCGTCAACAACATCTCGAACGTCTCGGTCACCAACGTCTACAACAGGACCGTCGTCAACAACACGACCAACGTCAGCTACAACGGCGGCACCGGCGGCACCACGGTGAAGCCGACGCCGCAGCAGCTCGCCGCCCAGAACGGGCAGCACATGGCTGCGACCGGCGAGCAGACGCGGCACGCGCAAGCGGCGATGAAGAATCCAGCGCTGACGCTCGCCAACAACCATGGTCATCCGGCAGTCGCCGCGACCGCGCACGCAGCACGGTTCAGCGGCGCCGGCGTGATCGCCGCGCGCCCGGGCAAGCCGATCGCGGCGCCGCCGCCCCGACATGCGCAGACTGCGACGGGCCACGCTTTGCCGACGGGACACGCCCTGCCGACTGCGCATGCTCTGCAGGGCGCCGGCGCACATCCCGCACCGGCGCCGCACGTCGCTCCGCCGGCGTCAAGACCGCAGCTCGTGCAGCATGCACCGCCGCAGCCACGCGCGGCCGCGCATCCGCCGGCGCCGCGCGTCGCGCAAGCTGTTGTGCGTCGGCCCGCGTCGCCGCAGGTGTCTCGGCCGGCGCCGCGGCCTCATCCGGCGCCACGGCCGCATCCTGCTGCGAGGCCGCATCCGGCGCCACACCAGCACTCATGATCGGGCTCATCGGCGTGCCTGCGAGGGCACGCCGATGTCGTATGAGACCCCATCGCGGGCACCACGGCACGCGATGCACTCATCAATCCATGGACTTTTGGGTGCGAAGCGCGTCGTCAAGCCAGCGCGTCAGCCGCGCACCTGATCCCGTCGTAGATCTCCACGAGATCGGCTTCCGTCACGCAGTAGGGCGGCATGACGTAGATCGTGTTGCCGAGCGGCCGCAGCAGCAGGTTCCGGCGTTGGAAGAAGGCCTGAAGTTTTGGGCCGATGCCGGCGAGGTAGCCCGCATCGCTTGCCTTCAGGTCGAGTGCGGTGATGGTCCCGGTGCGGCGGACGTTTTCAAAGCGTGCATCGATACGGAATGGTGCGATCAGGCGCTCCTGCATCGCGGCAACCGAGGCGACGCGCTCGCCCGCGCCGTGTTGCCAGAGTTCGAGGTTGGCCCTTGCGGCGGCGCAGGCGACCGGGTTTGCCGTGTAGGAACTGGAATGGAAGAACGTGCGCGAACGATCGCTGGAATAATGCGCGTCGTAGATCTCGGCGCGGCACAGCGTCACCGCGAGTGGGAGCGACCCGCCGGTGAGGCCCTTCGAGTAACAGGCGATATCCGGGCTGACCTCGGCCTGCTCGCACGCGAACAAGGTGCCGGTCCGGCCCCAGCCGGTCATGACCTCGTCGGCGATGAACAGCACGTTTGAGGCTTCACAGATGCGCTTCATCTCCTTCAGCACCCAGGCGGGATACATCAGCATCCCGCCCGCGCCCAGGATCAGCGGTTCGACGATGAACGCTGCCGCGGATTCCTTCCTGCACGCGGCTTCGAGCGCGTCGAGGGTCGCTTGCTCATGACCGGCGGCCGGAAACGGGACTGACGCGACGTCGAACAGCAGGGGTTCATAGGCCTTGTTGAACACGCCGCGCGCGCCGACCGACATCGTCCCCACAGTATCGCCATGGTAGGAATGCTGCATGACGATGATCTGCGTGCGCGTCGCGCCGATATTGTGCCAGTAGCCGAGCGCCATCTTCAGCGCCACTTCGACGCTGGTCGAGCCGGAATCGGAGAAGAACACGTAGTCGAGGCCAGGGGGCGCGAGCTTCACTAGCTGTGCGGCAGCCTGTTCGGCCGGATCATGGGTATGACCGGCAAATATGATCTGGTTGAGCTGTTCCGCCTGGTCCTGAATCGCGCGCACGATGTGCGGATGGCAATGGCCGTGGGTCACGACCCACCAGGATGCGATCGCATCGATGATGCGGCGATCATCCGCGGTGTAGAGATAGGCGCCCTCCCCACGCACGATCCTGGTCATCTCGCCGTGCAGCGCGTGCTGGGTGAACGGGTGCCAGATCGGCGACTTCCGAGCGGATGTCATGGATTGAAATCTTCCCGCTGGAACGACGCCTTGAACGCTGCCCGCAGCGTGTCTGCCGCAAGCGGAGCAAGCCAGGGCAACCGGCCCAGCCGGCGCACCTGCCCGATCTCGCAGATCGCACGCTCGCTCTCGGGATTGCTCTCGCCGATGAAGGCGATCCCGAGGATGTCGATCCCGCGTTTGCGCAGCGCCTCGACCGACAACAGCGAGTGATTGATGGTGCCGAGCGCGGTGCGGGCGCAGAGCACGACCGGAAGCTGCCATTGCGCGAAGACGTCGATATAGAGCGTGCTGTCGTCGAGCGGCACCATCAACCCGCCGGCGCCCTCGATCACCAGCGGCCGGTCCCCTACATCGGGCACGCCGAGCGCGGCAGCGTCGATGCGCACGCCGTCGAGGGCCGCGGACTGATGCGGCGAAGCCGGCGTTCGAAGCCGGTAACGCTCCGGCACGATGCGACCGGCCGGGAGCCCGCCAAGTCGTGCGACCAGTTGCGCATCGGTTTCCTCCTCGAGGCCGGCCTGAACCGGTTTCCAGTAGCGCGCGCCGAGGAAGCCGGCGAGGCCAGCGGAGAACACCGTCTTCCCGATCCCGGTATCGGTGCCGGTGATAACGATCCGGCTCGTCATCGCGACCAGCCTTTCGTCTCCTCGACCAGCGCGTCGAGCAGCGCGCGCACGTCGTCCTCGTCGACATTGAGGGTCAGTGCAATGCGCAACCGCGCGGTGCCCGTCGGCACGGTCGGCGGCCTGATGCCTCTGATATCGAAGCCGCGCGCCTGTAGTGCAGACGCCAGTTGCATCGCGCGCGCATTGTCGCCGACGATGTAGGGCACGATCTGCGAGCGCGACGGACTGCGCCAACCGCGCAGGTCGAGCTCGCGATGCGTGAACGCGACCAGTTTTGCCAGGCGCTGCTGATGCCCGGGCTCCTGCTGCAGGATCAGCAGCGCCTCGCGCACGGCGACGGCCACAAGCGGCGACGGCGCGGTGGCGAAGATGAACGGGCGGCAACGATTGACCATGAAGTCGCGCAGCACGGTCGAGGCTGTGACCAGCGCGCCGGCGGCGCCCAGCGCCTTGCCGCAGGTATGAACGATCACGAGGTTCTCGCGCCCTTCATAAGGTGCAGTGTGCCCACGCCCCTGCTCGCCATAGACGCCGGTGCCGTGCGCCTCGTCCACCATCAGGAACGCGTCGTGTCGGTCCGCGATGGCGACGAGGTCGTCGAGCGGTGCGACGTCGCCATCCATGCTGTAGACGCTTTCGACCACGATCCAGACCCGGCCCGTGCCGCCCTCGGCGCGCCAGCCGCGAATGGTGTCTTCGACCGACCCGGGATCATTGTGCGCGCTGATCCGGAATTCGGCCCGGCCGGCCCGCGCGCCTTCATGGATGCTGGCGTGCACGAGAGAATCGAGCACCAGGAGGTCGCCGCGCTGCGGTAGCGTCGTCAGTACGGCGAAATTGGCGACGTAGCCGCCGCCGAAGAACAGCGCCGTCTCGGCCCTAAAGAACGCGGCGGCTTCGGCCTCGAGCCGTTCGTGCTCCTCGCAATTGCCGCGCAGCAGCCGCGACCCGCCGGCGCCGATCGGCGTGCCGGCATCGAGCGCGGCCGAGACCGCATTCTTGATGCGCGGCGCGCCCGCGAGCGCCAGATAGTCGTTCGAGACGAAATCGATGCCCGCGCGCGGCTTGAGACCGCGCAGCCGATCGGCCTTGCTCAGGGCGTGCAAGGCCGCGGCGTAATCAGCGACCTTGGCCGCGTGGATTGCGCTCATGCTTCTCTCTCAGATTTGTCGTTGGTCGCGCGGCGAATCCCGCCGCGCGCGTGCCGGAGCTGCGCTCAGGCGAGGGCGGAGTTGATGCCGAGCCGGTCCAGCAGATGGGCGTCGCGATCGCGCTGCGGGTTCCTGGTGGTCAGCAGCACATCGCCGATGAAGATCGAATTCGCGCCGGCGAGGAAGCACATCGCCTGCAGCTCGTCGGTCATGTATTGCCGTCCGGCCGACAGCCGCACCACGCTCTTCGGCATCATGATCCGCGCGGTGGCGACCAGACGCACCAGCGCGATCGGATCAGGCCGTTCCGCGGTGTCGTTGACCGGAACGCCCTTGACCTCATTCCACAGATTGATCGGCACGCTCTCCGGATGGCTGGGGAGATTGGCAAGCAGCATCAGCATGCCGAGCCGGTCATCGACCTGTTCACCCATGCCGATGATGCCGCCGCAGCAGACCTTGATGCCGGCGTCGCGCACATGCGCGAGCGTATCGATGCGGTCCTGCAGGGTGCGGGTGGTGATGATCTTGTCGTAGAACTCGGGCGAGGTGTCGACGTTGTGGTTGTAGAAATCGAGCCCGGCGTCGGAGAGACGCTCGGCCTGCTTTGGCGTCAGCATGCCGAGCGTGACGCAGGTTTCCATGCCCAGGCCCTTCACCGCGCTGACCATGTCGCAGACCTGATCGAGATCGCGGTCCTTCGGGCTGCGCCAGGCCGCGGCCATGCAGAAGCGGGTTGCGCCGGCGTCCTTGGCGCGCTGCGCGACCGCGACCACTTCGTGCCGCGGCATCAGGCGAGTGGCCTTCAGGCCGGTGTCGTAATGTGCGCTCTGCGAGCAGTAGCCGCAGTCTTCCGGGCAGCCGCCGGTCTTGATGCTGAGCAGGCTCGCGGTTTCGACATGGTTCGGATTGAAGTTGGCGCGATGCACGCCTTGCGCCTGAAACATCAGGTCCGCGAACGGCAAATTGTAGAGTGCTTCGGCCTCTGTACGGTCCCAGGTCTTGCGGGGCGCTGCACTGGTGCGGCTGTCGGTCCGTTCGATTTCCACGACATCAACCATAGGGCTTGCTTTCTCGCTTGCTGTGGATCATAGATAATCTGAGATATTATCTATGATCTATGGACTTAGAACGATGCTAGCCGAGCCCGAACGCGCGCGCACCCGTTTTTTCGATAGATAATCTATGACAAACGAGGGCGAGAACACGACCACCGCGGGGCGCATCGCCGAAGCGATCGGCGAGCGCATCATCAGCGGAGAATTGCTGCCGGACGCGCCGCTGCGGCAGGACCATGTCGCGCGCGAATTCCATTCGAGCCACGTCCCGGTGCGCGAGGCGTTCAGGCAATTGGAGGCGCAGCATCTCGTCGTTGCGGTGCCGCGACGCGGGGTGCGGGTCGCCCCGCTCGACACCAGGTCGGTGAAGGAAATCGCCGAGATGCGCGCCGCGCTCGAAGTGGTCGCGTTGCGCAATGCCGCCCCCAGGCTCACATCGGCCCATCTGGCACGGATCGAACTCGCCATGATCGAAGGCGACAATGCCGAGACCGTGCAGGATTTCGAGATGGCCAATCGCGCCTTCCATCATGCGCTGGTGGCGCCCTGCGCGATGCCGCGGCTGCTCGCCAGCCTCGACGGCCTGCAGCTGGCGAATTCGCGGCTGGTGTTCGCAATGGCGCGCAACGCCGGGTGGCGGCCGCGGCCGAGCCAGGATCATCGCGTGATCCTGCAGGCGCTGCGCGCCCGCAACATCGAACAAGCCTGCAGCCTGCTGGCGCGGCATATTCAAACCATCGAGCGGCTTGCCCTGCCGGCGGCGTGATCACTTTGCTCCGAATCGAGCCGCGGACTCCGGTTCACCTCGCCCCGCGCGCGGGGAGAGGCATAGGCCGCCTTCAGCGGCCGTCCCCAAGAACGCCGAAGCCAAGGCTTCGGCTATGACGCATCGGCAGATGCGTTCCGGGTGAGGGGGAGTCTCCGCGAGAGTATCTGTCTCCGTGTGCGGAGGGAGCCCTCACCCCAACCCTCTCCCCGTGAGAACGGGGCGAGGGGGCGCGCCGCCTTTGCGACCGCCATTCAATCCAATCCCATCACTCTCTAAGCGATCGCGACGATCTCCAGTTCCTGATCGCCCGAGCCTGCGACGTCGCCCAGGGCTTTGCCCATCAGCGACCTCGCCACCGGCGAGACAAAGGAAATCGAGCCTGCCTTTGGATCGGCTTCATCCTCGCCGACAATGCGATAGGTCTGCACCCGCCCGTCGGCGCGGCTGAAAGTCACCGTGCTGCCGAAGGCAACGGTTTCGGTGGAAGCAGGGTCAGGCACGACCTGCGCGGTGCGGAGCCGCTCCGTGAGATAGCGCGCGTCGCGCAGTGGGGCCGCCGACTGCCGCCGCCGTTCGTTGACGTCCTCGAGCTGCTGCGCAGTCTCGTAAGCCTCGCGCGCCTCCTGAAGATGGCGCTCCAACGCTCTCCGTCCGGCTTCGGTCACCAGGTTGGGATGCGGCGAAATGGGGCGGTCCGGCAACAGCGTTTCCGACGCCGTCTCGGCACTTTCTTCCTTGGTGAAGGCAACGCTCAATCCAGAACTCCATCGATGAGGCCAGCAGCATAGACCCGCCCCACGCGCTCCGCTAATGCGCGAAGGGATTAGGCGGGATCTAATGCGAGGCAGGCTGTTCCGCCTTGCTCCGTCTGCCGAAGCGGTTCTTTACACCCTCGCGCCAGCCCTGGAAGGTGACGAACAGCATCGGCACCAGGAAGATGCCGACCGAGCTTGCGGCGAGCATACCGCCGAACACCGCGGTGCCGACCGCGCGGCGGCTGATTTCCGCGGCACCGGTCGCGACCACCAGCGGCACCAAGCCGAGGATGAAGGCAATTGATGTCATCATGACGGCGCGGAAGCGCATCTGCGCGCCCATCGTCGCGGCCTCCGTGATCGGCTTGCCGGCCTCGCGCTGCTCCTTGGCGAACTCGACGATCAGGATCCCGTTCTTGGCGGCGAGCGCGATCAGCACCACGAGGCCGATCTGGCCGTAGAGATCGAGGTTCAGACCCGCGAGCTTGATCGCAAGATAGGAACCGAACACGCCGACCGTGACCGACAGCAGCACGGGAATCGGGATCGTCCAGCTCTCATACAGCGCGACCAGGAACAGATAGGCAAATAGCACCGCGAGCCCGAGGATGATGCCGGTTTGGCCGGAGGCCGCCTGCTCCTGATAGGCCGTGCCGGTCCACTCGTAGGAATAGCCGGAAGGCAGCGTCGACTTGGAGAGGTCGGCCATCGTCGCGATCGCGGTGCCCGAGGACACGCCCGCCGCCGGGCTGCCGTTCACGGTGACCGAACGATAATTGTTGTAGCGCGTGATCACCTGCGGTCCGGTCACGATGCGCAAGGACGCGATGGAGCGGATCGGCACCATCTCGCCGCCGCTGTTGCGCACATAGATCTGCCAGATGTCGGGAATGTCGCGGCGATCGGCGGCATCTCCCTGCACATTGACCTGCCAGGTACGGCCGAACAGGTTGAAGTTGTTGACATAGATGCCGCCGAGCGTGGCCTGCAGCGCGGTGAAGACGTCGGCCATGTTGAGGCCGAGCGCCTGCGCCTTGGCGCGATCGATATCGAGATAGACCGACGGGTTGGTCGCGGTGAAGGTCGAGAACACGCGGGCCAGATTCGGATTGCGGTTCGCAGCACCGATCAGCCCGCCCATCACGCTGCTGAGCGAGGCCGGATCCTGCCCTTCCAGTGCCTCGAGCTGATATTCGAAGCCGCCGGAGGTCGAAAGCCCGATGATCGGCGGCAGGTTGAACGGCAGCACCGATGCCTGACGAATCTGCGATCCCCCGACGAAGGTCTGCCCGATCGCCGCCTGCACCGAGTCGGTGACGGCCTTGCGGTCGGCGAACGCCTTCATGCGCGCCACCATGAATGCCGAATTCGGCTCGCTGGCTCCGTCGAGCAGCGAGAAGCCGATGATCGACAACACATGGTCGATCGCCGGATTCTTCTTCAGAAGCGCCTCAACCTGCTTGGTCACCTCGCTGGTGCGCGCCACCGACGCGCCGTCGGGCAATTGCACCGCGATGAAGAAGGCGCCCTGATCCTCCTCGGGCAGGAAGCCGGTCGGCGTGATCTTCGACACGCCGAACACCGCGCCGGCAAACACCAGCACCGCAACCAGCGACAGCACCGCCACACGAACCAGCCGTTGCACCACGCCGGCATAGCGGTCGCGCACCCAGTCGATGCTGCCGAGCACCCGTCCCATGATGCCGCGGCGCGGTCCGCCATGGCGCAGGAACACGGCGCACAGTGCCGGCGACAAGGTCAGCGCATTCAGCGCCGAGATCACCATCGCGGCGCTGATGGTCACCGCGAACTGGCGGAACAGCGTGCCGGAAATGCCCGGGATGAACGCGATCGGCACGAACACCGAGAGCAGCACAAGCGAGATCGCGATGATCGGCGCGGTGATCTGCGCCATCGCCTTCTTGGTGGCGTCGGCCGGCGACAGCTCCGGCTCCTCCTCCATGACGCGCTCGACGTTCTCGACCACGACGATGGCGTCGTCGACCACGATGCCGATCGCAAGCACCATCGCCAGCAGCGAGACCGTATTGGCGGAATAGCCGAGCGCGAGCAGCACCGCGAAGGCGCCGATCAGGCTGACCGGAACCGCGACCGCCGGGATCACCGTGGCGCGCAGATTGCCGAGGAACAGGAACACCACGATCACGACGAGCACGAAGGCCTCGCCGAGCGTCTTCATCACCTCCTTGATCGTATCGGACACGAAGGTGGTGGAGTCGTACTGCACGAGATAGGTCAGCCCCGGCGGAAACCGCTCCGACAACCGCGCAAGCGTGGCCTGCACCGCCTTGGCCGTGGTCACGGCATTGGCGCCGGGCGCGAGATAGATGCCCATCGGCACGCCGGGATTGCCGTCGATCCGCGACTCTGAATCCATGTTCTGCGCGCCGATCTCGACGCGAGCAACGTCCCTGATCCGCAGCACCGATCCGTCCGGATTGGCCCGCAGCACGATGTCGCCGAACTGCTTGGATGTCGTCAGGCGGCCCTGCGTCTGCACATTGAACTGGAACTGCTGGTCGTTGCTGATCGGACGCGCGCCGATGCGGCCGACCGGTGCCTGCACGCTTTGCGCCCGGATCGCGGCGATCACGTCCGACGGCGCCAGATTGAGGCTGGTCAGGCGCTGGGTATCGAACCAGATCCGCATCGAATAGTTCAGCTTCGCGAACAGCGAGGCCTGCCCGACACCAGGCGTGCGCGAGATCGCGTCCAGCACGTTGATGATAGCGTAGTTGGTGATGAACAGCGGATCCTGATCGCCGCTCTTGCTGTACAGCACGATGAATTGCAGCACTGCCGAGGATTTCTTCTGCACGGTCAGGCCCTGCGCCTGCACCTCGGTCGGCAATTGCGCGAGCGCGCTCTGCACGCGGTTGTTGACGTTGACGGTGTTGATATCGGGATCGGTGCCGAGCGCGAACGAGACCGTCAGCGTGTAGCTGCCGTCATTGCCGCTGGTCGATTTCATGTAGAGCATCTTGTCGACGCCCACGACCTGCGCTTCCAGCGGCTGGGCGACGCTCGATTCCACCACTTCAGCCGATGCGCCGGGGAACACGGCGGAGACCGTGACCTGCGGCGGCACGATGTCCGGGAACTGCGCGACCGGAATCTGCATCAGCGCCAGCGCGCCCGCGATTGTGATCACGAACGCGATGACGATCGCAAGCCGCGGACGATCGACGAAGACGGCAGAAATCATGGGTTATTGCCCGTCGATTTCGGCGTGTTGCCGGCGCCGCCGTCCGCCGAAACCTTCATGCTCGACTGGATCAGCGCGCTGACGGGCCCCGGCGCCACCACCTCGCCCGGCTTGACCTTCTGCAACCCCTCGACGACGACCTTGTCGCCGAGCGAGATGCCGCTCGTCACCGCCGCAATCGTTGCGGTCGATTGCCCAAGCTGGATCCGCCTTTGCTCGGCCTTGTTGTCCGCGCCGACGACATAGACATATTCGCCCTGCTGGTCCGACAGCACCGCCGAACGCGGGATCGCGAGCACCTCGACCGGCTGCACGCCTTCGAGGAGAACGGTCACGAACTCATTGTCGGTGAGTTCGCGGACCGAGCCGCCGGCTGCGACGGAGGTGTAGGTTGACGGGTTGGGGATGACGCCGCGCAGGGAGATGGTGTCGGTGTTCTGCGCGATCGTGTTGTTGACGAAGTTCAGCTCGCCGGTCTTGTCGTACAGCCGGCCGTCCGGCAACCGCAGGCGGATGACGACGGCCTTGAAGCCGCCGCGCGTCGCATAACGGTCGCGCAGATCGAGCGCCTCGCGCACCGGCACGGGAAAGGTAACATACATCGGGTCCTGGCTGACGATGGTCGTCAGGGTTCCCGAGCTCGGCGTCACGACGTTGCCCTCGGTGACCGCGGTGCGTCCGATCCTGCCGTCGATCGGCGAGTGGATCATGGTGTAGTCGAGATTGATCTGGGACAGGTCGACCTGCGCCTGCGCGGCCTGCACCTGCGCCTCGAGGCTCTGCTGGTTGGCGACCGCCGCATCAACATTGGATTGCTGGCCGGCCGGGCCGCCCATCAAAGCCTTGGCGCGATCGGTGGTCAGCTTGGCGTTGACCAGCGTCGCCTGCAACTGGGCGACCTGTGCCTTCTTCGATGCGAGATCGGCTTCGAACGGGCCGCGCTCGAGTTGGTACAAGAGATCGCCGGCCTTGACCTCGGAGCCCTCGACAAAGTTCCGCTTGTCCAGGAACGCGGTCACACGCGCCACCACGTTGACGCGGTTGGGGGCCTCGATGCGTCCGAGAAATTCATTGGTTTCGGTGATCGGCCGCTTTACCGCCTCGAACACGCCTACAGCAGGAGGCCCCGGCGGCCCCGCCTGGGCATGGGCCGCTGATACTCCCGCCGCCACCAACCCCGCCGATACGAGAACCCCTGCCAAACCGCCGAGCATGCGTTCCGTACCACTCATGCAGTCCAACCCTTCGGCTACCAACAGACGCTACGAGACGGATATGACGTCGAGTTCCCTCAGACCCGAAGGTCAGGATGGGCAGGTGCTTTGCAGCAGATCATAACGCGGCCAATCCGACAATCCTGTAAGCTGATCGCTCTTGTTCCAGCGATCTCGGCTGAAGGACAGTTTTAAGAAACGTCACGCGGCGCTGCAATCGCACCGCGATTGCGACCGCCATCCAGCGCGGGGCATGCCGCGGACACCGAAAACTCCCGGCAATGTGATGCAAATGAGCGCTACCTCGGCATGGTCGAGCTCAGCTCTGCGCGTGGTCGACGACGGATCGGGCGCGGCCGCGGGCCGAGCGCTCACAGCGCGATGGCGCCCTTTAAACGAGACGTCTGTTGATAGAGAGGCGACGCAAGGTGCTCGTACAGCCAAGGCCTTGCACGCTTGCCGCTGACCTCGTGCACGCCGTCGAAAACGTCGATGTCGATCAAATGCGGATGGCCTGACGATGCGTAGACCGACCGCATCTCCGCGAACTTCTCATCCCGCCCGAGCTCCATCGCGTTTGCACCGTCACGATTGCCAATCTCGGCGAACAGCGGACATGGACAAAGCAGATATGCCAGACCGGCGCCGGCGTATTTGGCGCGGCCGTTGCTGAAATGGATGTAGGCCGCAAGTTCGACGCCGAGATTCCTGGTGATGACGGATGACATCAGGAACTTCTTCTCGTCGCGCATATATCCGGATACGACAGTCGGCCGCATCCGCCCAGTCGCGGCTTCCAGATGCAGCGCGAGAAAGGCGCCCCAGGACACCCCGTAGACGCCGACATTCAAACCCGACGCGCCGGTGAGCTTCCTGCAAACGATTTCGCCGGCGTCGAGCGATGCGCATGACACGTTGTGGGCGGAGACACCGTGCGATGCCAGCATCGCGGCGATGTTGTTCTGGCTCTCCTGATTTCCGATCTGGATGATGTAAGGACACCAGACGACATAGCCGTCCCGACATAGCCGTTTGCCGAGCGCGTTCATGTAGTCCTTGTCGGCATCGTCGAAGCAGCGCTCCGGCGTGCTCGCCATGCCGTGGCCGAGCAGGATCAATCCTTTGAATTCTCCGCCGGGAATTCCAAGACATCCGCGCACCGGCACGCCGCATTCCAGATCGAACTCGACCTTCACGACCGAGAAGCTATCCGCGGGCGCGCGCCAGAGAACCCGGATCTCGTCGTGCGACGGCCGATAAAGCCGCCGCGCCCGGAACAGAGATCGCATCTCTCCGCGAATCTCCGAACCGGTTGCGACCGCATGCAGCCTGCCGCTTGCCGCGATATCGAACAACGACCGGCAGAACTGATCGTAGCCAAGGGTCGGCAAGTCGACATTCGCGCATGATCCCTGGCAATGGCCCAGCGCCAGCCCCTCGCTGCCGGCCCGCGACGAGGGGCCGACCAGCGTCATCAACAATCCGGAAAGCGCCCTGCGGCTGATCATCGGCCCTCTCCGAGCCGACGATGGCTCGCGTGAATGTCAGACTTGGCCGCTCACAACGCGATGAGACCCGGTTTGAATCGTCATCGCGCTTAGGCCCCCCTTAGGCATGATCCTTTTCGGAAAACCGCTTCGCACTTTTCCGGATCACGCCCTAGCTGGCGCCACGGATCGCGCGGATACAAATTAAAGGATGTTCATGCTCGAACGATCGCGTGCAGCGTTGCAAATGTGTGACGCCGACGGGGCTGGCGCAGCGCCAGTCACGCCAATCAGGTTTCGAGATGCTTCGGAATATTTCCACCTGTCACGCAGCTTCGATTTCGCCACACGCGGCGATGATCGCCGGGCCCGATTATCGAGTCTTCATCAAGTCTCTTTCGAGCCTCTATCAAGTCTTGGGTCTGCCCCGCCGACCTGGCATCGGCCTTCGAATTCGTCGTCCGGGCGCCGGCGGCCGCGCGCCGGGTCGCAGCCGAGCGAGCGAGGCCCAGGCGCCCGCGCGAAAATCGCGAAGAAGAGCGGCGAAAACGTCGGAATTCCCCCCTGATGCGCGTGAACGCGCACCGGAATAACCCGGACTCGTGGCTCAGGCTGAATTGCTTTACGCAATATTTCCGGGGTCGCCGGGTTTATCTATTGGGCAACAACGGTTTTTGGAATGACCGATGGCGAACGACCTGCACGAGCATCTGATTGAACTGGCCTATGAGGCCGCGGTTGTCCCCGAATTGTGGCCGAATGTCCTGCATCAGGTCGGTGCGATCGCGCGTGCGCGCGGTATCGTGCTGCTGACGGCGGCCCCGCACGACGTCCGCTGGGTCGCATCCCCCGACATGCACGACGACACCGTGGCCTATGTCGAAGGCGGCTGGCACGAGCGCAACGGGCGATTGCCGCGCTTGCTCGCGGCCAACCATGCCGGCTTCCTGCGCGACATCGACGTGTTCGATACGCCCGAGGAGGTGCAGCAGGATTTCCAGATCCGCGAATTCTTCCGCCCGCGCGGGCTCGGATGGGGCGCCGGTACCGCGATCCCGGTACCGAGCGGCGACGTGCTGATCTACAGCGTCGAGCGCGAATACCAGCACGGACCGATCGAGCGGGAGGCAATCGAGCAGCTCGACGCGCTGCGGCCGCATCTGGCGCGTGCGGCGCTGCTGTCGGCGCGGCTCGGGATGGAGCGCGCCAGGGCGGCAACCGAATCGCTGGCGATGCTCGGCCTGCCCGCGGCAGTGCTGCGGCGCGGCGGCCGCCTGATGGCGGCCAACGCGCTGTTCGACCGCCTGGTGCCCGACGTGATGCAGGATCGCGGCGAGCGCCTGACGCTGGCGTCGACGGCTGCCGACACGCTGTTCGCCCAGGCGCTGGCCGCGCTTGATCAAGGACTGATCAGCGTGGAGGTGCGCTCGGTGCCGATCGCGGCGCAGGAGGATCGGCCGCCGCTGATCGTGCATCTGGTCCCGATCCATGGCGCGGCACGAGACCTGTTCGACCGCGCGGCGGCGATCGTGATCGTGACGCCGGTGGTGCCGGCCGAGGTGCCGACCGCGGAAGTGCTGCAGGGCCTGTTCGACCTGACGCCGGCGGAGGCGCGCGTCGCGCGCGGCATCGGCGAAGGACGCACCGTCGAGGCAATCGCCGGCGCATTCGGCATCTCCCGCGAAACGGTGCGCAACCAGCTCAAGGCAGTGCTGGCCAAGACCGGACTGGGCCGGCAGGTGGAGCTGGCCGGACTGCTCGCCGGCGCGAAGGTGCCGCCGGGGTCGTCAGGAGACTAGCGCACGCCGCGCAAGCCTCGGTGCAGGGGTCGATGCGATCCTCCGGGAATTCGCAAAAGGATCGCATGTTCAAACGGTACCGGTTACGCTAGGGGTAGCTCCTCTCCCTCCGCGCGCCCCGCCCGGCGCATGTCCAGTCAATGAGTGCAACTGAATGGCCGAAGCCGACCTCGACGCCGTCATCCGGCAAACCGCAAAAGCGCAGACCAAGGCCGTGATGGCGGCTGCCAAGAAACGCCAGGCCGTCTGGGTCACGCGCGCCGCCAAGGCCAAGGACAAGGAGGCCAAGGCACGCTTCCGCTTCCTGGCCAAGAGCACGATGCTGAACGCAACCGCGACCGCCAAGAGGTTGCAGAATTCGGCCGAGAACGCCGCCGACGCCTATGCCCGCGCCATGAAGAAGGCGATGGAAGAGCCGCCGCCGGCCAAGAAGCCCGCGAAGAAGAAAACCGACGGCTAGTCGATGCCGCGTTACGTCGCCCTGCTGCGCGCGGTCAATGTCGGCGGCACCGGCAAGCTGCCGATGACCGAGTTGAAGGCGATGTGCGTCGACGAGGGATTTGCCGACGCGCAGACCTATATCGCCAGCGGCAATGTCGTGTTCTCCTCGAAGCTCGGCGCGGCCAACGTCAAGGCCACGCTGGAGCGGCGGCTGCAGGCCTATGCCGGCAAGCCGGTCGGCGTCGCCATCCGCAGCGCGGACGAGATCGCCGCGGTGCTGAAAGCCAATCCGTTTCCGAAAGCGCCGCCGAACTATACTGTCGCGATCTTCCTCGACGAGCCGCCGCCGAAGGACGCCTTGAAGGACATCAAGGGTCAGCAGGACGAAGAGGTGCGGCTCGGCAAGCGCGAGATCTATGTCGCCTATGGCAGCGGCATGGGCCGCTCGAAGCTGAAGATCCCCGCCGCCGCCAAGGGTACCGCGCGCAACATCAACACCATCGCGAAGCTCGCCGAGCTGGCGGCGGGTGAGTGAGCATCAGCCCCATTTGCCTAGTGAACCGTCATCCTGGGGAGCGCACTTGCGCGCGTCTCGAAGATGCACGGCACGGCCGGTGGCCGATTCATCCTTCGAGACGGCCGCGTTGCGGCCTCCTCAGGATGGCGGGTTAGGCACTTTAGTTCGTGGCAGATAGCGCAAAGTCGCTAGGTTTCCCGCACCGTAAATCCTTCGGCGCTGAGCCTTGCCAGCACGTCCTCCAGATGGGCCCGGTCGCGGGTTTCGATCACGAGCTCGAGCAGCGTCGCCTTCGCCGGAAGATCGGAGAAGGTGCGCTGGTGCGAGACCTCGATGATATTGGCGCCGGCATCGGCAAGCAGGATCGACACCGCCGCGAGCTGTCCGGGCCGGTCGACGATGTCGAGCGCCAGTTGCGTCAGCCGTCCCTCGCGGGCGAGCTCGCGGGTCAGGACCGAGGCGATCAGCCTGGTGTCGATATTGCCGCCGGTCAGCACCAGGCCGACATTGCGGCCGGCAAAGCGCGCCGGTGCCGCGAGCACGGCGGCGAGGCCGGCCGCGCCGGCGCCCTCGACCACCGTCTTCTCGATCGAGATCAGGGTCGCGACCGCGCGCTCGATCTGGTCCTCGCTGACCAGGATGATGTCGTCGACGAGCTCGCGCACGATTTTCGTGGTGATCTGCCCGGGAGCCTTGACCGCAATGCCCTCGGCGAGGGTGTCGCCGCGCATCGGCAGCTGCTCGCCTTTGACCGCATTGTACATTGACGGATAGAGCTGGGCCTGCACGCCGACGATCTGGATCGACGGCTTCAACGTCTTCGCGGCCGTGGCGATGCCCGAGATCAGCCCGCCGCCGCCGATCGGTACCACCAGGATATCGAGCTCCGGCGCCGTCGCGAGCATTTCAAGTCCGATCGTGCCCTGTCCTGCAATGATCAGCGGATCGTCATAGGGATGGATCAGGATCAGGCCCTTCTGCGCGGCATGCGAGCCGACGAACGCGAAGCATTCTTCCAGCGTCTGCCCGGTGATGATGACCTCGGCGCCGTGCCGCCTGGTGTTCTCGATCTTCACCATCGGCGTCCCGATCGGCATCACGATGGTGGCGGGGATGCCGAGCCGCTTCGCGTGATAGGCCACGCCCTGGGCGTGATTGCCGGCCGACATCGCGATTACCCCGCGCTTGCGCTCCGCGGGCGACAGCGCCTGCAGGCGGTTCAGCGCGCCGCGCTCCTTGAAGGTCGCGGTGAACTGCAGGTTCTCGAATTTGAGGAACAGGCGACAGCCGCAGATCTCGCCCAGCGTGCGGCTCTCGTTGCAGGCCGTGACCATGACCGCATCCCGGATCACATCCGCGGCACGGCGTATGTCGGCAAGGGTGATGGCGGTGGTGTCGGAAGGCTGCGGCATCGGGTTTCGCTTTGGTCCGTTTCGTCAGACGGAACCTAGCGGGTTTCGGCGCCGAAAACGACCGCGCAGAGCATAATCCGGAAAAGTGCGAAGCGGTCTTCCGGAAAGATGATGCTTAAACAACGAGCTAGCGCGCGATGACGATTCAACCTGATCTCATCGCGCTTCAGCGTGCGGCCGACACCCGTTCCTCCGGCTTGGCCGGACCGGCCAGCTGAACCTCATCGCATTTTGGGCATACAAGCGCGGTGCGGAAATGCTTGTCGAGCACAATGGTTCGCGTCCTGCCGCACTGGCAGCGCATCGGCTTATCCATGGAAGACCGGCCCGGGTTCGCGATGCAAGGAGAGCGTGCGCCTGGCTGCCCCGGTCAGGTTACCCAATATGACTTGAAGCCGGATAATTTGTCGCGCCGCTAAAAGAGACCGGCGCTGAGATCAAGGCCGTAGCTTGCCCTGAGTGCCGCGACGAACAGGACAGCGGACGCAAACAACAGGACATGCCGGGCGATGCTGCTCCGAAGCGAATTGGCCGAAAACGCGCGTGCGATCGATTGAGCCAAAGCAGTCATTTGCGACCTCCGGAGCCACGCCCCGAAGGTAGGTCGCGTGCAGCGCAGTGAGGTTCAATGCGGTTCACGAATCGGCCGGCGGCGCGCCAATGTGCTCTGTTCGGTATCGCTCGGTGCCCGCACGCGATTCTTGAAGCGGTGACCGACCACGATCAGCCTGCCCTCGGCGCGGATTACGGTCTCGGCCGATGGCGCGGACGGCAGATTGTCTTGCGTGACCGCCTCCAGCGCGCGCAGGAACTCGCGACCGGCCGATGTGATCTCCCAGCCTTCGACGTCACGGAGCACATAGCGATTGCTAAAGATGTCGAGTTCGGGGACCCGCGACGCCAGACGTTTGATCCGCGCATGCCAATCGTCGCCGCTCGATGAGAGGATTGCGAGATCGTGCTTGAGTGAATTGATTGTGGCTTTGCCGCGGACGTGACTGGCCAATATTTTTAAGATCGCAACCTGTATGCTCAACTCGACGCCTCGACCGCCACGGTTCTTTTTGTTCTGCGCAGCCGACCTGGAAATTATCGCGCTGATGACTCAGGCGTCCAGTCATCAGCGCCAGTTATCCAGAACCCGACAAGACGGTATCGACTTACGCCGCGCGTGATGTGCCGACGCGGCGCTCGGGCCGGTGCGACGACATCGATTCCTCCTCCATATCCTGCGGCGCGCCCCAAAATTCCTGCACCGTCGGCCCGTGCTTGAGTCTTTTGCCGCGCAGGAAGCCGAGAATTTCATGCGGCCAGACGCGGCGGCCCATCTGCGTGTACCAGCGCATCGCGTGACGAAGTCCGGCGTCGCGGTGGAGCAGCACGCGGAGCAGCGCCTTCGGGCGGCACTGCAGCACCATCTCGGTGAACTTGAACCAGAGCAGTACGCGCCATGGCGGCATGTGCCGGGTCGCCAGCACCTGATGCTTGTAGTCCCAGAGCCTGCGATCGGTCTGGATGACGCGCCGCTCCGCCGCGAGACGGAAATACGGCGTCCAGCGATGCGGCGTGACGTACAGCATCTGGATCTGGTCGGGATCATAGGACAACAGCTGCCTGAGACCGCGCCAATGGTCGCGATCGGTTTCCTCCTCGAAGCCGACCACCCAGGTCGCCATCGACAGCATTCCGTGCCGGCGCATCAAACGGATGGCCTCGCGATCGATCGTGGTGGTCGCGCCCTTGCGGATCAGCTCCAGCGTCTTCTCGTCGGTGTTCTCCATGCCCAGCAGGAAGCGCTGCCAGCCCGCTTTCTTGTAGAGATGCAGGATGTCGGCGTCGCGCACGATGTCGTCGGCGCGGGTCGAGCCGACCAGGATCAGATCGACATCCTCCGCGATCAAGGCCTCGAGAAAGGCCCGCCACGCCTTCTTCGAGACGGTCGGATTCTCGTCGGCGAAATTGATCACCTTGACGCCGTGCTCGCGATGGAGCCGCGCCAGCTCTTTTGCAAAGCGCACGGGATCGCGGTGCCGCCATCGCGTCCAGAAGCCGCGCTGGCCGCAGTAATTGCAAAGATGCGGACAGCCACGCGAGAACTGCACGACGACGGCGCACAGGCCGCCCCAATAGCTGTAGCGCGCGTGATCGATCAATTCCCATCCGACGCGATGGGCATCGAGATCACGGATAACAGGCGCAGGCGGCGTGATGCGCGGCCCATAATCGTCGCGGAACGCGATACCGTTGGTGATGCGAAGATCCTCGCCGGCCTCCAGCGCCCGCATCAGACGCCGCGCGGTTTCTTCGCCCTCGCCGCGCACGATCGCGGTGACGTAGCGCTCCTCGCGCAGGATGTCGCGCCAGTGATAGGTCGGAAACACGCCGCCATAGACGATCCGCACGTTTGGCACGGCCTTGACGATCGCCTGCGCCACCTCGGCGATCACAGGATGGCCCGACGTCGAGCCGGAATGGCCGAACAGCACCGCATCCGGTGCAAATCTCGATGCCTCCGCCACGATGGCTTCGACCGGCATCGGCCCGAACTCGGCATCGATAAGACCGACGTCGTGGCCGTCATCGATCAGCGGCCCGCCGATCGACAGCAGGCCGAGTGGCGGCAGATGGTCGTCGGGGATCCGGCTGCCGATCGCCGGATGCGGTACGTTGATGAGAAGAATGCGCATGGATGATCGCTCCCGCTTTGGTTGGCGTGATCGTTCGTCCCCGCATCTTGTGAGAGAGCCCAACCCCCCGGCCGGGCTTTCGGAAGAGAGCAGTTTGCGCGGCTTGACGCGCTAGAGGTTCGGCACCTCCGCCGGCGCGATCGCGATCAGTCCGCCGAAGCGGCGCTCGCGGCGATGGAAGGAGCCGAGCGCGTCGGCGAGATCGTCGGCATCGAATTCGGGCCACATCCGCTCGGTGAAATGCAGCTCGGCATAAGCGCCCTCCCAGAGCAGGAAGTCCGACAGCCGCTTCTCGCCCGAGGTGCGGATGATCAGGTCGACGTCGCGCAGGCCGGCCTCGCCGGTGATGAGATCGGCGAAAGTCTCGCGGCTAAGCTCGCCGGTGCCGGCCGCGCGCGCGGCGGCGTTCAGGATGGCGTCGCGCGCCGAATAGTCGATCGCGATGCGCAGATGCAGCGTGGTGCCGCCAGCGGTCTCGGCCTCGGCGCGCGTGATCGCGGCGGCGATGCCGTCGGGCAGCCGATCGCGGCGGCCGATCACGGTGAGGCGAACGCCGTTGCGCACAAGCGCGGCGATCTCGTTGGCGAGGTAGAACCGCAACAGCCCCATCAGTGCGGCGACCTCGGCCTTCGGACGGCGCCAATTGTCGCTCGAGAAGGCGTAGAGCGTCAGCGTGCCGACGCCCTGGTCCGGCGCGGCCTCGACGATGCGGCGGATCGCCTCGACGCCGGCCTCGTGTCCGCGCAGCCGTGACAGGCCGCGCCGCGTCGCCCAGCGGCCATTGCCGTCCATGATGATGCCGACATGGAGCCTGATGGCGGCTTCCGGCTTGAGCGCGACGTTACTTTGCATCACAAAGTCTCCGGACAAAAATGGGATGATTCAAACCGGCTGGATACCGAGGCGGCCAGCTGCGCCGTCGTCCTTGCCGGCGGCCTTCTCAGCCTTGCCGCCGGCCTTTTCTGTCGTGCCGGCAGCCTTGGCCGCGTCACGCACCAGCTGCTCGAGCACGGCGAGATAGTCGAGGAAGCGGCGGCGGCCGCTCTTGGTCAGGCGACAGGTGGTGTGCGGACGATTGCCTTCATAGCCCTTGATGACGTCGACGAGACCGGCCTCCTGCAGCACCTGGAGGTGCCGGCTGAGGTTGCCGTCGGTCAGGCCGCAGAGCTGCTTGAGATCGGCAAAGGCAAGCCCCTTCGGATGCGCCATCAGCGAGGTCAGCAGCCCGAGCCGCGCCTTCTCGTGGATGACGCGGTCGAGGCCTTCATAGGCGAATGGCGCGGTGGTCAGGTCAGTCTTCGGCATCATGGCCTCCGGAAGCGAAATAGAGCAGCGCTGCGAGCAGCAACTGGCCGATCGCGAATGGCAGTCCCATGGTCCAGGGCGACAGCGCGTGGCTCTGGCTTGCAATCAGCAGCACCGTGAAGCCCGACAGGAAATACCAGGCGCCGCCGAGCGCGATCGTGCGCGGCAGCAGGCGGACCGAGGCGAACACGCCGAGGCTGACCAGCACCTGCCACAGGCCGGGCAACATCCACAACGTCTCGGGCGCGAACTTCCATTGCAGGATCGCGAGCAGCACGCCGGCGATAACAGCGGGAACGAACTGCTCGATCGCCTGCTGGACCATCGCGTCCGCAAGGCCGGAATGATGCCGCCGCGAGCGCGCCTGCATCTCGATCCAGATCAGCACGGCGGAGACCAACGCGGCCGCCGCCCAGCCTGCGAGGAACGCGATCGGATGAGCGGTGGGATCGGCGAGCCAAAGATATTGCGCAAGCGCCGTGATGAGCGCGATGCCGCTGGTGGCGGCGACGGTCGCCGGACCGTAGCCGCGAAACGCCGTTCCGGCCGCAATCTGGCTGCGGATGGCGAGGATATCGGCCAACGCCTTGTCGAGGTCACGCATGATTCGCCCGAACTTTGTATTGCAAAGTATACGGGATCACCAAGTAAACGCAAGCGGCATCGCGCGGCTTGCCGAGCGTGATGTTTAACAGCCGGTTATTGCGCGGATTGCGGCGAAACCGTGCCGCGTCAGACCTTCACTAGGCTGGCGAAGCCGCCATAGATCATCCGCTTGCCGTCGAACGGCACGTCACCCATGCTCATCGATGCAAGGCGCGGATCGGCCATCACTTTGGCGTTGATCCGGTCGCGCTGGGCGCGCGACTTGTAGGTGATCCAGGCAAACACGACGGTTTCGCCGGCCTTCAGTTTCACGCTCTGCGGAAATGAGGTCAGCTTGCCCGGCTTGACGTCGTCGGCGACCCATTCGCGATAATCCAGCGCGCCATATTCACGCCAGACCTTGCCGGCCTTCTTCGAGAGTTGCGCATAGGCTTTGAGTTTCTTCTTCGGCACGGCGACGATGAATCCATCGACGTAAGGCATTGGGCGGTTTCCTGCTGTTTGGGCTCCCTGTCATTGCGAGCGCCTGCGAAGCAATCCATCTCTTCAAACGCCGAGGAATGGAATGCTTCGTCGCTTCCGCGCAAAATTGCTCTGCAATTTTGTCGCGAGCCCCTCGCAATGACGATCAGGAGTGACAGCAGGATGCCTGAACCGGCGCCGGTTGGTACTGGTCACGTAGCCGCACCCAATCCATCGGATAGGGCAATCCTTCCTCGTGGCGGCCGAGCGGCGTCAGGTCGAGATAGTGATAGGCGGCATTCATCATGTCGAGGCCGCGCGCGAAGGTCGAGTAGGTATGGAACACGCTCCCTGTCTCGTCGCGGAAGAACACGCTGATGCCGGGCAGTTCGGGACCATAGAGCGGCGTCGTTCCATAATTGTATTTCGCGTCCCCCGCATCGATCTGCCCTTGCGTGAACGATACGCCGTAATCGTAATTGAAGTCGCTCTCTCCCGAGGAGACCCAGTCGAAGGTCCAGCCCATCCGCGCCTTGAATGCGTCGAGCTTTGCGAGCGGCGCCCGCGAGATCGCGATCATCGTGGTGTCGCGCGCGGCGAGATGCGGAACCATGCGCTCGAAGCCGTCGACCCAGAACGAGCAGCTCTTGCACGCTGCGTCCCATTCCGGCGCGAACATCACATGCTGCACCACGAGCTGCGGCCTGCCCTTGAAGAGATCACCGAGCGTCATTTTGCCGCCCGGCCCGTCGAACACATAGTCCTTGTCGACCTTGACCCAGGGCAGTTCGCGGCGCTGCCGGCTGAGCGCTTCGCGGGCCTGGGTCAGCTCCTTCTCACCGATCATCAGCGCCTTGCGGGCTGCGATCCATTCCTCGCGCGAGACGATCTTGTGCTGTTGCATGAGATGCTCCTTTGCGGGTCAGGCGTCGACGTATTGTTCCAGGCTGCCGAGGAATTCGGTCCAGCCGCGCTGGTGATTGTCGCGGGCGGTCTCATCGACGAACTGTGCGTGATGGAAGGTGAGCAACGTGCCGCCGGCATCGGGCTTGATCGATATCGTCACCTCGGACTCGCGCTCCGGCGTAGAATGCCAGGCCCAGCTGAACACCAGCTTCTCGTTCGGCACCACCTCGCGATAGGTGCCGCCGACCTCGTGATATTCGCCGTTCGAGCCGGTGAACTTGATCCGGTAGCGTCCGCCGACGCGGACATCGAGCTCGGCCTGCGTCGTGCCGGGCTTGACCTGTCCCGGCCCGAACCACTGCGCTAGATTTTCCGGCTCGGTCCACGCGGCGTAGACTTTTTCCGGCCGCGCGCGGAGGCGCCGCGTGAGGGTGAGGCTTGGGCGCGCGGCGAGGCCGGCGTCGGCGGCGACTGCGGATTGGTTTGCCATGGTTCTTCCTCCACAAAGGCGGCAAGGCGGTCGAGGTTGTCGGACCAGAATTGCGCATAGCGATTGAGCCAGTTCATCGCCTGCTCCATCGGCCGTGCGGTGAGCCGGCACGCCACCGTGCGTCCGGTCTTTTCGCGAGCGACGAGACCCGCATCGGTGAGCACGTCGAGATGCTTCATGATCGCGGGCAACGACATCGCGAACGGCTGCGCCAGCTCGCTCACCGACAGGCTGTCCTGCTCGCCGAGCCGCGCCAGCAACGCGCGGCGGGTGGGATCGGAAAGCGCCGCAAAGGTGCGGTCCAGCGTCTCGTCCTGATACTTAACCATGTGGTTTAGTATAGGCGCAAACGGCGCGACGTCAAGCGCGCGACTTCACGATCGCGTCAGGATGGACCCAGCCGGGGGACGAACGTCAGGAACGGTGGCGACGGACCGCCTTGCGGTGATGCCGCAACGCTAGTCGGGATATACGGTCCGGTGCCGACGCTGATAGCGGCGCGGTGGCGGCGGCGGTTCGCTGAACAGGAAGCGCGGATTCTCGCCGCAATAGAGATAACGGCCGGACACGCTCGCGAGGCATTGCTGGTAGGTCCGGTAAGCGCATTCGCCGGGATAGCCCAGGCTAGGGCCCTGCGCGCACCATGGGTAGTCATAAGGATCGGCGGAAGCTGGCGTGATACTCGCCGCGCCTGCGAGCGTCATCGTTCCCAGAACAAGCATTGCCAATCCCGATGCGCGCATGATCCGGCTCCTCGGACGCCGCAGTTAGCCAGGCGCGGCACCTTTGATAAGGTTCCTGAACGTCATTCTATTCCGCGTCAAGGCCGACGGCTTCGGCCGCGGACCGGCTGTACCACGCGGGCCACATTTGTCCCGCGCGATCCAGCATCGCGCCTCTTGCGAGGCCTACTCGACCTTGAGGCCGGCGAACTCGACCACCTTCTTCCACTTGTCGGTTTCGGCCTTGATGTCGTTGCCGAAGGCTTCCGGCGTCTGGATCAGCGGATCGCCGCCGAGCTCGACTAGACGCTTCTTCATGTCGGGTTCGGCGAGCACGGCGTTGATCTCGGTGTTGAGCTTGGCGATAACTTCCTTCGGCATGTTCTTCGGCGCGCCCATGCCAAACAGCGCGCTCGCCTCGTAGCCCTTCACGGTTTCGGCGACCGACGGGACATCCGGCAGTTGCGAGGATCGCTCCGTTGACGTCACAGCCAGCGCGCGCAACGCGCCGGAGCGGATGTGCTGGATGATCGAGGGCATGTTGTCGAAGATCACCTGCACCTGGCCGCCGAGCATGTCGGTGATCGCGGGCGCCGCGCCGCGATACGGCACGTGCTGCATCTTGCAGCCGGTCATCGCCATGAACATCTCGCCGGAGAGATGCACCGAGGTGCCGTTGCCAGAAGAGGCCATGTTCACCTTGCCGGGATTGGCCTTCACATATTCGATGAACTCGGCGACGGTCTTGGCCGGCACGTCCTTGTTGACGGTCATCACGTTCGGCACGCGATTGAAGGAAGCGACCGGCGCGACGTCGCGCACGAAGTTGAACTTCAGATTGGCGTAGAGCGAGGCATTGATGTAGTTGGCTGGATTGACCAGCAGCACGGTGTAGCCGTCCGGCTCGGCGTTGATCGCCGCCTCGGTGCCGATATTGTTGCCCGCGCCTGGCTTGTTCTCGATCACGAATTGCTGCCCGAGCCTCTCCGACAGCCGCTGCCCGACCAGGCGCGCGATGATGTCGGTGGCGCCGCCCGGCGGATAACCCACGATCCAGCGCACCGGCCGCGCCGGATAGTCGGCAGCGGAAGCGCGGCCGATCGCGAATGTCGAAATCCCCGACCCGATCAGGCCCAGCGCGGTACGGCGTGAAATCATGAAGTTTCTCCCAATCCAGCAGGGTTTGGCGCCCTGCCCGTTTCTGTTGCGTTGCGTGCGGCGCGGTTTTAACAAACAATGCCTGAAGCGACCAGTGCGACACGTGCGCCGCCGACCGCGACGAAAGACTAAGCTTCGGCTCTGATCGCACCAGAACCGGCGACCACATCGCTCGAAAGCACTCTGGACCGAAGAGGATCGATCATGTCCGTCAAGGTGAATGGCCTCGACCATCTCGTGATCAACGTCACCGATGTCGTGCGCTCGGTTGCCTGGTACAGCAGGATCCTCGGCATGGAGGTGAAGGTGTTCGACCCCGGCAAGGGCAAGACACCGCGCACCTCGCTGGTGTTCGGCAACCAGAAGATCAATGTGCGGCCGCGCGATGCCGACAAGGTGGACTGGTTCACCGCCGAGCACGAGGCGGCCGGCAGCGACGATCTCTGCTTCCTCACGTCGAGCACACCCGAGGAAGTGGTCGCGCATCTGAAGGCCAATGGCGTCAGGATCGAGGAAGGCCCCGTCGCCAAGCAGGGCGCGCGCGGCACGCTGCGCTCGGTCTATTGCCGCGACCCCGACGGCAGCCTGATCGAGATCTCGTCGTACGAAAAGAACGCGACCTAGCTTTCGTTCGTCCTTGCGAGCCGGCGCGGCGTGCGAATGCGCGCCCGATGACGGATGCCGCGAATAAATCGATCTCTTCCGCGCGGCGGAACAAATTGCTTCAGCGCAAAACCGCTTTGCAAATCACGATTTGCTCTCGGCGCACGCCGATGGCAGAACTGCTCCCAACCAAGACCAATGGCGGCCGGCAAGGCCGCGCGGGAGGACATATGAGCAATTCAAAAGCAGTGCCGGGCATCGTGGGACCGTTTGCGGGACTCGACGTGCCATGGCTGCTGCGGATGCGCGCCGAGGTGCGGCGCGACCATCCATTCCTGATCTGGGCGCCGTTCGACACGCCGGCACGGCGCTGGAGCTACGGCGAATTCCATGAGCGCGTCGGCGCGCTCGCTGCGGGCCTTGCGAAGCGCGGCATCCGGCAGGGCGACTATGTCCTGATCCATCTCGACAATTGCATCGAGGCGATCATGTCGTGGTTCGCCTGCGTCGAGCTCGGCGCGATCGCGGTCACCACCAACACCCGTTCCGCCGCCGCCGAGATCGAATATTTTGCCGGCCATTGCGGCGCGATCGCCGCGATCACCCAGCCGGCCTATGCAGAACTGATCGCCGCCAACTGCAAGAGCCTGCGCTGGATCGCGGTGACCTCGCACGACGCCGGGCAAGCGCCGGCACAGCTGCCCGCGCGCGGCGACAGCTTTGACGCGCTGTTTGCCGACAGTGCCGACCGGCCACGTCGCCCGACCGATCCGCTCGCCCCCTGCAGCGTGCAATACACCTCCGGCACCACGTCGCGGCCGAAGGCGGTGCTGTGGACCCACGCCAACGCGCTGTGGGGCGCCAAGATCAATGCCGCGCATCAGGACCTGCACGCCTTTGATGTTCACCAGACCTATCTGCCGCTGTTCCACACGAACGCGCTAGCCTATTCGATGCTGGCGAGCCTGTGGGTCGGGGGCACCTGCGTGATCCAGCCACGCTTCTCGGCTAGCCGCTTCTGGCCGGTGGCGCTCGAGCACGGCTCGACATGGACCTCGACGATCCCGTTTTGCATGAAGGCGCTGCTGGAGCACGAGGTGCCGAAGAATCACAAGTTCCGGCTCTGGGGCACCGCCGTGAACGAGCCGCCGGCGTTCAGCGTGTTCGGCATCAAGATCATCGGCTGGTGGGGCATGACCGAGACCATCACGCACGGCATTATCGGCGAGGTCGATCAGCCCAACACGCCGATGTCGATCGGCCGCGCCGCGCCGGAATACGAGATCCGCATCGTCAATGACGACGGCACGCCGACCGGCATCGGCGAGACCGGCAACCTCCTGATCAAGGGCATCCCCGGCCTGTCCCTGTTCGCCGAATATCTGCACAACGAAAAGGCCACGCGCGAAAGCTTCGACGAGCACGGTTACTTCATTACCGGCGACCGCGTCACGATGCTGCAGCACGGCTACATCAAGTTCGGCGATCGCTCCAAGGACATGCTGAAGGTCGGCGGCGAGAATGTCGCAGCTTCCGAGATCGAACAAGTGATCGCGGTGGTGCCGGGCGTGCGCGAAGCCGCTGTGGTGGCGAAGAAGCACCCGATGCTGGACGAGGTGCCCGTCGTCTTCATCATCCCGCAGGCCGGTGTCGCCGCCCTGCCTGCCGATTTGCACGACAACGTCATGACCGCCTGCCGCTCCGGACTCGCGGACTTCAAGGTGCCCCGCGAGATCCGCTTCGTCGACGAAATGCCGCGCTCGACGCTGGAGAAGGTCGCGAAGGCGGAGCTCAGGAAGATGCTGGAGTGACGCGGCCCTGGCCGCGTCAATTCACCTCGAACCGGATCGGCAGCTTCTTCGGGCCGTTGACAAAATAGGCCTGCGTCATCTTCACCTCGCCGTCGAGCGACAGCGACTTCAGGCGCGGCAGCAGCTCCTCGAACAGGATGCGCATCTCGAGCTTGGCGAGGTACTGACCGAGACAGAGATGCGCGCCATAGCCGAACGCGACATGGCGATTGGGCTTGCGGTCGCTGCGGAAGCGATCGGGGTCCTCGAACACCTCCTCGTCGCGATTGCCCGAGGCGTAGCACAGCATCAGCCAGTCGCCCTTGGCGATCTTGCGGCCGCCGAGCTCGGTATCCGCGGTGGCCGAGCGCATGAAATGCTTGACCGGCGTCATCCAGCGGATCGACTCATCGACCAGGCCCGAGATCAGCTCCGGGTTGGCCTTCACCTTGGCGAATTCCGCGGGGTCCCTGGCCAGCGCCCAGATCGCGCCCGCGGTCGAGGATGAGGTGGTGTCATGACCCGCGGTCGCGACGATCATGTAATAGCTGGTCTGATCGTGCTCCGGCATATACTCGCCGCCGATCTTCGCGTTGGCGATGACGGTGGCGAGATCGTCGCGCGGGTTCTGGCGGCGATCCTCGGTGATCTTGCGGAAGTAGGCGGAGAAGTCGGCGATGATCGCCTGCAACATCGCGGAGACCTGCTCCGCGCTCAGCGCGTCGCGGACGCGCGCGGTGTCGGGATCCTGCGGGCCAAACAGCTCCTGCGTCAGCTTGAGCATGCGCGGCTCGTCCGCCTCGGGCACGCCGAGGATCTCCATGATGACGTGGAGCGGATAGCCGAGCGCCACGTCCTCGACGAAGTCGCAGGCGCCGCCCCTCGCGAGCATGCGCTGCACCGTGGCGCGCGCGATCTCGCGAACGCGGGCCTCGAACTTGCCGAGATTGGCCGGCATGAACCAGCCTTGCGTCAGTGCGCGATATTTCGGGTGATCGGGCGCGTCCATCTGCACCAGCGAGCGCACCAAATTGGGCCCGCCGGTGATCTTGCGAACGCGCTCCTCGAGCGCCTGCGTCGTTAGGGTGGTCGGCCGATCGGCGTTGTGGAACAGCTCGTTCTGCCGGCTGATGGCCTGGATATGCGCGTGCTTCGTCACCACCCAGAACGGATCGAACTTCTCGGGCCGCGCGATGCCGAGCGGATTGTTGGCGCGTAGCCAGCGATAGCTGTCGTGGATGCGGTCGTCCGCATAGGCGACGGGATCGACGAGGGTTGCCGCGATGTCGGCGGGGATGTCGAAATCCCCGGTCGTTGCCGTATCCATGATCGTCCTCACTCGCCCCAGCATCGGTCTTGCCGATGATCAACGGAATCTAGGCGGAGGTAAGGAGGACGACTTGCGTTGATTGGCTAGGATCCCCGCCAAAGGCGTCATTGCGAGGAGCGGAGCGACGAAGCAATCCATCGGCCCGCACAGACGGAGCGATGGATTGCTTCGCTCCGCTCGCAATGACGGCGAAAACCATTGGAGATCAATAATGCCCGAACGCCACCGGGCGGAACGCCTGCAGCAATTGCTGGTCGAGCTTGCCGCCCATCTCCTCCATCATGGAGAATGCCTTGGCGTGGGTGAACTGCAGCCGGTAGGCGCGCTTCTCGACCAAAGCGGCATAGACGTCGACGATCGTGGTGACGCGGACGATGTCGCTGATCTGATTGCCGCTGAGGCCGTTGGGATAGCCGGTGCCGTCGAGGAATTCGTGATGGTGCAGGATCACGTCGAGCATTTCCGGCGGGAAGCCGCCCTGCGCTGACAGCGCCTCGTAGCCGCGGCGCGGATGCTCGCGCATCTCGGCCATTTCCTCGACCGTCAGCGCGCCGGGCTTGTCGAGCAGCGCGACTGGAACGAAGGCCTTGCCGACGTCGTGCAGCAGCGCGGCACGGGCGAGCCGGCGCTGATCGTCCTCACGCATGCCGAGGTGCTGCGCGAACGCGACCGCGAAGCCGGTCACGAACAGGCAGTGGCGATAGGTCTCCTGGTGATGGCAGCCGACGGTGGTCAGCCATTCGCGCAGCGAGTTGTGCTTGATCGCCTTGAGGATCTTGTTTTCGGCGGCGACGATGTCCTCGAACTTGAGCGGCTCGCCGGCACGCATCCGCTCGAACATCTTGACCATCACGCCGTGCGCGGCTTCGACGCCGCGGTTGAGCGCCTTGCCGCGGTCGGTCTCGTCATAGCCGCTGTCGTCGGGGAACGCGGCGCGGATGCGCTGCAGGATGCCGCGCGCATCAAACGGCCGCGAGATCGTGTCGGTGGCGCCGAGCGCCCAGGCCTGCATCGAGGCGTGGTGCAAGGCATCTGCCAGCACGAACAGCCGCGGCATCTCGCGATAGGCATCGGCCTGCAGCTTGGCGCGGACGAGTTGCACGGCTTCGGGCGAGCGCAGGTTGATGTCGACGACGATGCCAGAGAGATCGCGGCCCGGCTGCTCGGGAATATCTGAGGTCGGAACGGTATCGACCTCGCCCACCGAGCGCAGGATGCTGGCGAGCTCGTTGCTCTGATCGCTTCGATCTGACGCCAGCAGCAGGCGGCGCTTCGAAGTCTGGTTGTTGGCTAAGGCAGTCATGGCATCCCCGTCGCAGTAACGACCGACGCCGGGACGCTACCTGACGATGCGTTCCCTCCGGCTTAATGGGGATGCTGAACGGCGCTTAAGCGCAATGGATACAATTTGAGCGATCGCCGAATCCGCCAGCAAAATCAGGCCGACTGAAAATCAATGCAGATGCGCAGATCGGCGGCGAATCATGAATTTTTGCGGCGTCAGATTTGATGCCGTAACCGCCCGGCCGACGCGCGGAGCAAAGAAAAACGCCGGAGAGCTCGTGCTCTCCGGCGTTCTTGTTCGTTCAGATCGTTACGCCTTCATCGCCGCCTTGACGGCTTCTGCGGTGATCGGCAGGCCGCGGACGCGGGCACCGACCGCGTTGAAGACGGCGTTGCCGATCGCCGGCGCCACCACCGTCACCGCGGGCTCGCCGACGCCGGTCGCCTTCTCGCCATTGGCGATGACGTTGACCGCGACTTCCGGCAGCTGGCTCATCCGAAGCGGCGTATAGCTGTCGAAGTTGGTCTGCTCGATGCCGCCGTCCTTCAACGTCGCCTTCTCGAACAGCGCCAGTGACATGCCCCACAGCGCCGCGCCCTCGACCTGGGCCCGGATGCCGTCGGGATTCACCTGCGTACCAACGTCGGTCGCAACCGTCAGCTTCTTCACCGTCACCTCGCCCGACGGGGCGACCGCGACATGGGCGACGCAGGCGGTCCAGCTCGCCGTGGCGCGCTCCTGCGACGACACGCACGCAACGCCCATGCCTTCGCCCTTGGGCAGCTGCTTGGTGCCGTAGCCGGCAAGGCCCATCGCAGCGAGCAAGGTGTTGCGGAGACGCTGCGCGCCGCCGTCGTTCTTGCCCTTGCCGTCGAGCAACGAGATGCGCAGCTGCGCCGGGTCCTTGCCGGTCGCATGCGCGATCTCGTCGATCATGCTTTCGACCGCCCAGAACGTCCAGCCCGGCGCCACCGAGCGGAGCTGACCCGACGGGGTGGCGTTGTGCGCCATCTCGTTCTTGATCGCCCGCACATAGTGGTTGGGCACGGTGTAGAAGAAGTCCGCTCCGTTCACGGTGAAGGAGTCGAGCGGACCCTTCTTGTCGACCGACGGTGTGAGGAAATCGGGGATTCCCCAACGCGCGGTCGGCCAGGCCGAAACCACGTCGTGGCTTATCGCGACGATCTTGCCGTCACCGTCCATGCCGGCCTTCACCTTCTGGTAGGTCAGCGGACGCGAGAAATCCATCGTCATGTCGTTTTCGCGCGTGTAGATGACCTTGACCGGCTTGCCGACGGCCTTCGCCGCCTGCACCGCGGGCACCATCATGTCGGCGTCGAGACGCCGGCCGAAACCGCCGCCCAGCCACATCTGGTGCATCACCACGAACTTCGGATCGATCCCGGCGGCGCCGGCCGCAATCGCGCCGGAGCGCGTCGCGAACTGGTTGCCGGAATAGATGTGCAGGATGTCGCCCTTGAACTCCGCGGTGGCGTTCATCGGCTCCATCGGCGCGTGGATGTTGATGTTGGTGGTGTATTCCGCCTCCAGCACCTTGGCCGCCGAGCCGAAGGCCGCCTTGGGATCACCGTCCTTGACGAAGAACTGGCCGGAATCGTCCAGTCCCTGAAGCCGCTTGCCTTCCGTGAGCAGCGATTCGCTCGACAGCTTTGCGTTCGGACCGCCGTCATAGCTGATCTTCAGCGCCGCGGCGGCCTTCTTCGCCTGCGCATAGGTGTTGGCGACCGCGACGACCCAGCCGGTCGTGGTTGTGGTCTTGTCGTCGAGGGTGACGGCCTTGATGAAGCCGGGCAGCTTCTTGGCCGCGCTATCGTCGACCGACTTCACGGTGGCGCCGTAACGCACCGGCGGGGTGACCAGCGCGCCGTGGACCATGCCCGGCACCATCACGTCGATGCCGTACTTGGCCGTGCCGTTGGTCTTCGACGGGATGTCGAGTTGCGGCACCGAGACGCCGATCATGGTGTACTGGTCGGGCGTCTTCAGCTTGATCGCCTTCAGATCATCCGCCGTGAAGGTCTTGGTCGCCTTGCCGCTCTTCACCACCTCGGCGAACGACATCGACTTCTTCGACTTTGCGTGGCTGATCTTGGAATCGCGTACCACCAGCTCGCCGGCCGGCACGCCCATGGAGGCCGCCGCCGCCTCGGTCAATGCGATACGGCCGGCTGCGCCGGCGCGGCTCATCGCATCGAAGTTCATCATCGTCGACCAGCTGCCGCCGGTGATCTGCGCGCCCAGCACGGGATCGTTGAACTTCGGATCGTTGGAGGCGAGCTGAACCCGCATGTCCTTCCAGTTCGCGCCGAGCTCTTCGGCCACGATCTGCGCCATGGTCGAGGCGACGTGCTGGCCCATGTCGGCCTTGCCGCAGGTCACGGTGACGAGACCGTCGGGCGCGATCGAATACCAGACGCTCGGCTCGAAGTTGGCGGGCGCGGGTGCCGCGAGCGCCTGGTCGATGCCTGACCCGGCATAGCCGAGTACGAGGCCGGTAGCAGCGGTGCCGACCAGGAAGGAACGGCGGCTGAGATCGGTCGTCTCTGGAGCGAGGTTTTTCACGTGCTTGTTCATGTGGCCCTCCGCTCGGATCCGGTGGCCGATGCGGTGCGCATGTCGGACGCAGCGCGCATGATCGCCTTCTGGATTCGTGAATAGGTCATGCAACGGCAGAGATTGCCGTCCATATGCGCGACCACTTCTTCCTTGGTCGGGTTGGTGTTCTTCGACAGCAGCGCCGCCGCCTGCATGATCTGGCCGGACTGGCAATAGCCGCATTGCGGCACTTGCTCAGCGACCCAGGCCTTCTGCAAGGGATGATCGCCCTTGGCGGAGAGGCCTTCGATGGTGGTGATCTTCTTGCCGACGGCGTCGGCGACCGAGGTCTGGCAGGACCGCACCGCTTCGCCGTTGACGTGAACCGTGCAGGCGCCGCACAGACCGGCGCCGCAACCGAATTTGGTGCCCGTCATCTGCAATTGCTCGCGGATGACCCAAAGCAGCGGCGTGTCATTGGCCGCCTCGACGGACATATTCCGTCCGTTGATATTGAGATTTGGCATCTCTCTCCCCTTCCGGTGTAGGAAGCCGCTTACGGCGGCAACTCACTGTTGGGTCTTGGCCGGCGCCCACCGGGTCAGCGACAGTTGCCGAAACAATGATCCGGTTCCCGGCTGGAGGCAATCCAATTTGGAATTGCTCGAAAAGAATAAATTTCCGAAGATGCCTGTTGTGCGATGCGGCAACGGCATGACGCTTTTTGGAATGCCAGCGTTCGTGTCTAATCGACAGGCGCTTGCTCAAAGCGTCGGCAGCAAGCACCGGCAACGCCGTCCGATAACAGCGGCGAGAGAAACACAAGGAGCCCGTCA
Organism: Bradyrhizobium pachyrhizi; assembly: GCF_001189245.1. GTDB lineage: Bacteria > Pseudomonadota > Alphaproteobacteria > Rhizobiales > Xanthobacteraceae > Bradyrhizobium > Bradyrhizobium pachyrhizi. Next base: position 141,898 of record NZ_LFIQ01000039.1, read on the forward strand.
ATGGCCAAGCTCAACCGCAACGGCGTCGAGATCTACTACGAGGTTCACGGCAGCGGCCCGCCGCTGATCCTGACCCACGGCTATTCCTCGACCTCGGCGATGTGGCAGGGCCAGATCGAGGCGCTGTCGCAACGCCACAAGCTGATCCTGTGGGACATGCGCGGGCACGGCCAGTCCGACTATCCCGACGATCCCGATGCCTATAGCGAAGCGCTGACGGTCGGCGACATCGCCGCTCTCCTCGACGCCGCCGGCGCCGACAAGGCAATCGTCGGCGGGCTGTCGCTCGGCGGCTACATGTCGCTCGCCTTTCACCGCGCCCATCCGGAGCGGGTGCGGGCGCTGCTGATCATCGACACCGGCCCGGGCTTCAAGAAGGACGACGCCCGCGATGTCTGGAACAAGCGCGCCCGTGAGACCGGCGACCGCTTCGACCGCGAAGGGCTCGAGGTGCTGAGATCGTTGAGCGCCGAGCGCGCATCGGTCACCCATCGCAACGCCAGGGGCCTCGCGCTCGCCGCGCGCGGCATGCTGGCACAGCGCGATGCACGGGTGATCGAATCGCTGCCCGGGGTCCAGGCGCCATCGCTGGTTGTGGTCGGCGCCGACGACACGCCCTTTCTGGCGGCGTCCGACTACATGGCGGCGAAGATCCCCGGTGCGCAGAAGGCGGTGATTCCGAACGCCGGCCATGCCGTCAACATTGACCAGCCGCAGGCCTTCATCGCCGCGGTGCTGCCGTTCCTGGATGGCCTTGAAGCCGACGCGCCGGGAAAGCCCGCGTCATGAAGACAGTCGCCGTTGCCTTGCTGCTGACTGCGGCCACGACAGCGGCGAGCGCGCAGAAGCTGCCGTTCGTGACAGCCCCATCCACTTTCACCGCGACGCTGTCGAACACCACGCCGCTGGCGCTTGGCATGGGCGTTGCGGACGCGCAGCGCGCGCTCGGCACGCCGCTCACCTATGTCAGCGGACAGCCCGGCAACGAGATCTTCCTGACCTTCCGCGACCTCGGCGGCGGCGGGCTGTTTCCGCACCACGACCGCCTCTTCCTCCAATTCCGCAAACACCGGCTGACCGGCTGGAAGGCCGACTGGGGCGAGAACTGGATGTGGCGCTAGATCATGCTCGATGCATGATCGGCTTTCGCAGCGATCGCCAAGAAGCTTCATGCAACCCCCAAACTGACAAGGATGGACCATGGGACAAGACATCAAACTGAAAGCTTCGGACGGTTTCGAACTCGGCGCCTACCGCGCCGATCCTGCCGGCGCGCCGAAGGGCGCGGTCGTCGTGATCCAGGAGATTTTTGGCGTCAATCACCACATCCGCTCGGTCTGCGACCGGCTGGCGAAGGAAGGCTATGTCGCGGTTGCACCTTCAATCTTCGACCGCATCACGCCGAACTTCCAGAGCGGCTATTCCCCCGACGAGATCGCCGAGGCGCGGAAGTTCGTCGCCAATCCGGACTGGGCCGCGATGCTGCGCGACACCCAGGCGGCGATCGACGCGGTGAAGTCGGTCGGTCCGGTCGGCATCATCGGCTTCTGCCTTGGCGGCAGCGTCGCCTATGCGGCCGCCACCAGGCTGGCCGGGCTGTCAGCCGCGGTCGGCTATTACGGCGGCGCCGTCGTGCGCTTCGCCGACGACAGGCCGGCGGTGCCAACGCAGCTGCATTTCGGCGAGAAGGATGCCGGCATTCCCTTGAGCGATGTCGAGACCATCAAGTCGAAGCGGCCCGAGGTCGAGGTCTTCATCTATCCCGGCGCGCAGCACGGCTTCCATTGCGACGAGCGCGCCAGCTACGACAAGGCAAGCGCCGACATTGCCTGGCCGCGCAGCATGGAATTTTTCGCGAAGTATCTGCGCTGATAGGGCGAACCTGGAATGACGAAGGACGCTGTCCTTCGTCAGAACCAGCGCTCGCCGACGAACACCGTATCGCCCGGGCTCATCGGCGTGCCCAGCGGCACCACGAAGCGCCCGGAGCCGGACGCATCGGTGTGGGTCAGCGTCACGCTGTCGCGGCGGGCACGCGGCGAGAAGCCGCCGGCAATCGCGACCGCGCTCTCGACCGTCATGTTCGGCACGTAGGGATATTGGCCGGGGGCCTGGACTTCGCCGAGGATGAAGAACGGACGATAGGACTCGATCTCGACCGCCACCGAAGGCTCGCGGATATAGCCGTTGCGCAGCCGTGCCGAGATTTCGCCGGCAAGCCCGGCCGGCGTGCGGCCGCGTGCCGGCACCGAGCCGATCAGCGGCATGGTGATCGCGCCCGCGGCGTCGATCGCATAGGAATTGGTCAGGCCTTCCTGGCCGTAGACCACGACGCGGAGCTTGTCGCCGGGGCCAAGGTGATATCCGTTGTCGTAACCGGCGGGGGGTCCACCCGGGGAGGCGGCGGCATAGACGACCGGGGCGGCGGCCGGTGCGGCATAGCCATAACCAGGGGATGCGCTGGCGAAGGCGGAACGCAATGCGCTGATCGCACCGCCGCCGCCGGCATCGGCAACTGGAGCGGGTGCGTAGGCCGGGCCGTAGGTGACGGCATCGACACCTTGCGGGCCGACGGCGACGGGACCGGACGTGCTCATGCAGCCAGACAGCGCGAGCGCAGCCACAACGGCAGTGATCGGCAATCGTAACGCGCGTGCAACCGGCACCGGACCTATCCCTCAACGGCGAGACAGGCCCAGTCTTGCACCACTTATGGTTAACAAAGGGTTTTCGAGGATCGAGCGGGAGGCCGGAAAAGCCGGCCTCCCATTGGCTTGGAACCGTGCCCGTGAAGAGCGCAAACCGGCTTTCCGGAGCGGGCTCTTTCTCAACAAGACGGTCAGGCGGTGACGCCGACGCCGATCGGGCAGGACACGCCGGTGCCGCCGAGCCCGCAATAGCCCGCCGGATTCTTGGCGAGGTATTGCTGGTGGTAGTCTTCGGCGAAGTAGAATTCACCGGCCGGCGCGATCTCGGTGGTGATGGCGCCGAGGCCCTTGGCGGCAAGCGCCTTCTGATACATCGCCTGCGACTCATCGGCGGCTTTGCGCTGCGCGTCGCTGAACGTGTAGATCGCGGAGCGATATTGCGTGCCGATGTCGTTGCCCTGGCGCATGCCCTGCGTCGGGTTGTGGTTCTCCCAGAACGTCTTCAGCAGCTTCTCGTAGGAGATCTTCTTCGGGTCGAACACAACCAGCACCACTTCGGTGTGGCCGGTGCGCCCCGAGCATACTTCCTCATAGGTCGGGTTCGGCGTGTGGCCGCCGGCATAGCCGACCGCGGTGGTGTAGATCCCCTCGCCGAGTTCCCAGAATTTGCGCTCCGCGCCCCAGAAGCAGCCGAGCCCGAACACCGCCTGCTCGAGGCCTTGCGGATAAGGCGGCTGCAACTTGCTGCCATTGACGAAATGGGTGATCGCGGTCGGGATCGGCGTCGCGCGGCCCGGCAACGCCTCGGCGGCGCTTGGCAACGCGGTGGTCTTGCGCATGAACAACATGGACACCTCCAGGCGGGACATCGGCCGACGCGGCAACGGCCTGCGGGCCGGCTGTCACCTATATATGTCCTTACGCGGATGATGGCAGCCCCGTTACGGGGCGCTGCAGCCAGGGAGGGCTGCCGACAAGTCAGTCGCGCGCGTAGCCGATCAGGGGCTTGCGCGGCCGGAACAGGATCATCAGCAGGATGCCGGCAATGCCGAGCACTGCGAACACCGGCTGCTCCAGAAGCAGGCGGATCACGTCATTCCAGAGCCAGGGCGCGAAGCGATCCACCCAGGCATGGAATGCCTGCTGGCTCGACTGGTGGATGTCGTTCCAGAACTGGCCGAATTGGGTGAACCGCAGGCTCTGGTCGGCGACGTAGCGGGCCCCGTCATAGACCATGAAGATGAAGCTGCCGGCCAGCAGCAGAAGGCCGATCAGACGGAAAAAGCCGCGGATCATGCGTCACCCTAACTCCCAGTCGCGCCCCACGCGTCGTCAGGCCTTACCGGGCGCCCCCCGGAAATTCAACCTCTTCAGCGGCTTATCCGGCCCCCGCGGGGGCGATTTCGGGCCCTTTTTGGGTCCCGAAAGCGTTGACGCTTAAGCCCGCGCCATCTATAAGACCGGCCGATGGCGGCGGGCGCAATCCTGCCGCCGCTGTTCTTTGGACAGTGCCGCATGCGGGGGCAGCATTTTGCGCTCTTCGCATGGCCGCCTCAAGGACACCCAAGAAAACCACCTTGGACAAATACATCAGAGTTGGGATTTGAACCGGCCGGTGCGCGCAAGCCCGACCACCGAGCGATCACCGCCGAAGGACAGTTAGAGAACCATGGCCAACACCACCTCCGCCAAGAAGGCGACCCGCAAGATTGCCCGCCGCACCATCGTCAACAAGTCGCGCCGCACGCAGATGCGTGGCGCGGTGCGCACCGTCGAGGAAGCGATCAAGAGCGGCGACCGCGAGGCGGCGCTGAAGGCGATGAGCCGCGCCGAGCCCGAGCTGATGAAGGCAGCGCAGCGCAACATTATTCACAAGAACAACGCGAGCCGTAAGGTGTCGCGCCTGTCGCAGCGGATCGCCAAGCTCGCCAAGTAGCGCTCGCGAAGCAAGAACTCGCCGAGCGAGCTGACTGAAAAACACATTTGTCACGAAGCCCGGCTCGCGCCGGGCTTTTTGTTTTTGTCTCGCATTTTGTCGTGGAAGTTTCATAGCGCGAGAAGAGTCGGCGTTGCCGCGCAACGAACTGCATGTCATGTTTCGTCGCGTCCGTAGTTCTACCGGCTCAACATGCTTAACGCGGAGCACTCGCGCACAGATTGTTCTTCGCTAAGCTAGATAGATGGAATAGCGCGCCGGCTTCTCGCGTCGAAATTTGCGAAGCGGGGTTACCCTGCAAAAGCAATCGAGAAAAATGACGTCTCGCGAGTTACTTATGCACATAGCGCCGAACAGCGATTGGAAAAATGACCGGCGCGAGACCAAATGTAAATTTTCTATGAAAAATTTTTGGTATTGCACCGTCGTTTGTGACACGCGTGAATCTGTGCGGTGATTCAAAAACTTGCTTTCGCAACTCAGCGTCGGCGGCGCCGCAACAGTCGCGAAGAGTCTCGATCCCCGTCGAATCCACGGATTGTCAGAAAATCAGCTTGGTGTATTTATTTCTTGTTCGCGACGCCCACGGCTCTCCAGATCAGCGCGGTTTGAGACCCAGGGGCGGACGCACAAATCGGCGGCGGTGTGTGCGTTAGCGACGCTTTCCAAGCGAAGCTGGATTGACGGCTCATAGCGATATGAGGACGGTCGACCTGTGTCAAAATTTCTCCGGCGATGTCCCCGGCAATTTGGGGGATCGAACAAGAGAGACCAGGACGTCAGTCGGAATCTGGCAGCGGGAACGCGGAGCGAGTGAACGGGTTGACGACGACACGGCGGCGGCGAAGCGCCGGGCATTTCGGTGTTCGGTAGCGGCAGTTCGAACTTGAAGACACGAGCAAGCTGACAACTTGCCGCGATACGTCGCGGCGGGAGGGGGAGGTCTTATGCCTTACGGTATCATCACTGCAGTCGAACCAACGACAGCCGAAGCGCAAATTTCCAGTGGTGCCGTAATCAACCCCTCGGACGTCAGCTCCCACCCGAAGCGTCCGTCGAGTACGCGCTGACCTCGCGGGGCGCATCTTCTCCAAACAGCTGATCTGTCGGGTGGCGCATGGCCGCCGCACGGGAGAGCTTTGTCCGGAGCAGACCGCGCCCGCTAGAGGTCGCGCCGCGGCAGGAAACCTGCACGGCGCTTTCGCAACGATTATCTCTCAGACTTGGAAGTACGAAGGCAATGACGAACACGGAACAGGATCGCTGGTCGCGGGTGAAGGGACGTTTGCGGACGAGCGTTGGCGAGGACGTCTACACGAGCTGGTTCGCTCGGATGGATCTGGAGAGCGTGCACGACGAGAGCGTGCACCTGTCGGTTCCGACCCGATTCCTCAAGAGCTGGATCCAGGCGCACTATGCCGAACGCGTGCTTTCCTGCTGGCAGGCCGAGATGCCCGAAGTGCATCGCATCGACCTCACCGTGCGCTCGGCGATCCGCGCGACGGCTCCGGTGAAGGAAACGGTTGCGCCCGTCGAAGTGCGCCGCATCGAGCGCACCGACGGCCGGCTCGTGCCTGAACTGCGCTCGGTTGCGACCGCGCCGGTGTCCGCGAGCCACGACGCGCTCGGCGGCTCGCCGCTCGATCCGCGCCTGACCTTCGCCAGCTTCGTCGTCGGCAGGTCCAACACGCTGGCTCATGCGGCGGCCCGCCAGGTCGCGGAAGGTCGCCGCGGCGATCCCGTGATGTTCAACCCGCTCTACATTCATGCCGGCGTCGGCCTCGGCAAGACGCATCTGCTGCAGGCGGTGACCTGGGCCGGCAATTCCGGCAGCGAGCGCAAGGTGCTGTATCTCACCGCCGAGAAATTCATGTACGGCTTCGTCGCGGCGCTGAAGACGCAGACGGCGCTGGCCTTCAAGGAGGCGCTGCGCGGCATCGACGTGCTGGTCATCGACGATCTGCAGTTCCTGCAGGGCAAGTCGACGCAGGCCGAGTTCTGCCACACGCTGAACGCGCTGATCGATGCCGGCCGCCAGGTCGTGATCGCTGCCGACCGTCCGCCGTCGGATCTGGAAAGCCTCGACGACCGCGTGCGCTCGCGGCTCGCCGGCGGCCTCGTGGTCGAGATGGGCTCGCTCGGCGAGGAACTGCGGCTCGGCATCCTGAAGTCGCGCGTCGCCGCCGCCCGCGCCCACCATGCGAGCTTCGATGTACCGGAGGAAGTGCTCGACTATCTGGCGCGCACCATCACCCATAACGGCCGCGACCTTGAAGGCGCGATCAATCGCCTGCTGGCGCACTCCAAGCTCAACAACCAGCCGGTGACGCTGGAGATGGCCGAGCGCGAGGTGCGCGACCTGATCCGCCCGCAGGAGCCGAAGCGGATCAAGATCGAGGACATCCAGCGCGTGGTCGCCCGGCAGTACAATGTCAGCCGCTCCGACTTGCTGTCGTCCCGCCGCACCGCCAATGTGGTGCGCCCGCGCCAGGTCGCGATGTATCTGGCGAAGACACTGACCTTGCGCTCGCTGCCGGAGATCGGCCGGCGCTTCGGCGGCCGCGACCACACCACGGTGTTGCACGCCGTGCGCAAGATTGAGGCACTGGTCGCCAAGGACACGGCGCTGTCGGAGGAAGTCGAATCGCTGAAGCGCCAGCTGCAGGAATAGGGCCGCTTCATCCGGCCGGCTCGTTCCATCGCCCTCCCCTTTGCCAAAGGGGAGGGCTAAACTTTTTTCCGACCCAAAACGTGGGGAACGGGGCTCGTTTCACGCCCGTATCCCTTGCACCGGCCGCCCATCCGCGCCACCTTGCGGTCCCCCCGTGGGTTTGATCAAATCCGGTATTGATCCGGCTTTTCGGGTTTCCAATGCCGCGGTGCTGCCCTGAACGGCCGCCCGGCTTTTCCATCTGAGGGATCTGGCGGGTATTGCAATGAAGGTCACCGTCGAGCGCGCGCAACTCCTGAAATCGCTGGGTCACGTTCACCGCGTGGTCGAGCGCCGCAACACCATCCCGATCCTCGGCAACGTGTTGATCCGCGCCGAGGGCGCGAAATTGTCGCTGAAGGCGACCGACCTCGACCTCGAGGTGACGGAGACCTTGGCCGCCGAGACCGGAACCGCCGGCTCGACCACGGTGCCCGCGCACATGTTCTACGACATCGTCCGCAAGCTGCCCGACGGCTCGCAGATCGTGCTGGAAGCCGACGGCGACCGCTCGGTGCTGGCTGTGCGTGCCGGCCGCTCGCGCTTCACGCTGCAGACCCTGCCCGAGAGCGACTTCCCGGGCCTTGCCGCCGGCGACATGACGCATTCGTTCTCGCTGCCGGCCTCCGACATCAAGCGCCTGATCGACCGCACACAGTTCGCGATCTCGACCGAAGAGACCCGCTACTACCTCAACGGCATCTATCTGCACGCGGCAGGCAACGCCAAGGCGGCGACCCTGCGCGGGGTTGCGACCGACGGCCACCGGCTGGCGCAGATCGACCTCGCGCTGCCCAAGGGCGCAACCGGCATGCCCGGCGTGATCGTCCCGCGCAAGACCGTTGGCGAAGTACAACGGCTGATCGAGGGCGACGACGCCGAGATCTCGATTGAGCTGTCGGACGGCAAGATCCGTTTCACGCTCGGCAATGTGGTGCTGACCTCGAAGCTGATCGACGGCACCTTCCCGGACTATGGCCGCGTCATTCCGCAGAACAACGACAAGGAGCTGGTCGTCGACAAGAAGGATTTCGAAGCCGCCGTCGACCGCGTCTCGACCATTTCCAGCGAACGCGGCCGCGCGGTGAAGCTCGCGCTGTCCGCGGGCAAGCTGGTGCTCTCGGTCACCAACCCGGATTCCGGCAGCGCCACCGAGGAACTCGAGGTCGAGTACGCTTCCGACGCGCTGGATATCGGCTTCAACTCACGCTATCTGCTCGACATCGCCGCCCAGATTGAGGGCGAGGTCGCGGTGCTGAAGCTCGCCGATCCCGGCTCACCGACCCTGGTGCAGGACCGCGACAGCAAGGGCGCACTCTACGTGCTGATGCCGATGCGGGTGTGATTCCTCCTTCTCGTCATGGCCGGGCTTGACCCGGCCATCCATCGAGCAAGAGATGACCTATTGGGTGTACATTCTCGCGAGCAAGCCCGGTGGAACCTCTTTAACTCGGTGTAACCAATAATCTGGTGCGGCGCGTCTACGAGCATCGCGAAGGTCTGGCCGAGGGCTTTACCAAGAAGTACGGCATCAAGACGCTCGTCTATTTTGAGGCACACGAGACGATTGCCGTCGCACTTCAGCGCGAGAAGAATATCAAGCACTGCGTGAGTGGAAGATCGATCTGATCGTTGCCGGCAATCCCGACTGGCGAGACTTATGTGATGAAATTGTCCGCTGACGCGGACGATGGATTGCCGGGTCAAGCCCGGCAATGACAAGGTAACATGACCCCGTCCCGCATTCACCGCCTGTCGCTGACGCATTTCCGCAATTACCGGACGGCGACGCTGCAGGTCGCCGGCGACATGGTGGTGCTGGTCGGGCCGAACGGTGCCGGCAAGACCAATTGCATCGAAGCGGTCTCGTTTCTGTCGCCGGGCCGCGGCCTGCGCCGCGCGACGCTGGAGGACATCGCCGACAACCAGGGCGACGGCTCCTGGGCGGTCTCGGCCGAAGTCGAGGGCGCGCTCGGCCTTGCGACGCTCGGCACCGGTATCGATCCGCCGACCGGCGACGCCGGCAGCACGAGGCGCTGCCGCATCGACCGCGAACCGGTGGGGTCCGCGACCGCGTTCGGCGATCATCTGCGCATCGTGTGGCTGACGCCGGCGATGGACGGCCTGTTCATGGGCGCCGCGTCGGAACGGCGGCGCTTCTTCGATCGCCTGGTGCTGGCGATCGATTCCGAGCATTCCAGCCGCGTCTCGGCACTGGAGCGCTCGCTGCGCTCGCGCAACCGGCTGCTCGAGGTGCGCAACTATGACGACCATTGGTGTGACGCGATCGAGCGCGAGACCGCCGAGCTCGCGGTCGCGGTCGCCGCATCGCGGGGCCAGACCGCCGCCAAGCTCGCCGTGATGCTGCGCGAGCGCGGCGCGGCCTCGGCCTTCCCCTCCGCCGAGATCATGCTCGACGGCTGGATGGAGAACGCACTGCTGCAGGAGCCTGCAACGGCGGTGGAGGACCGCTACCGCGAGATCCTGCGCGCCAGCCGGCCGCGCGATGCCGCCGCCGGGCGCACGCTCGACGGCCCGCATCTGACCGATCTGCAGGTGGTCTACGCGCCGAAGAACATGCCGGCGCGTGACGCCTCGACCGGCGAGCAGAAGGCGCTTTTGATCGGGCTGGTGCTGGCGCACGCTACGATGGTCGCGGAGATGACCGGCATCGTGCCGCTGCTGCTGCTCGACGAGGTCGTCGCCCATCTCGATCCGAACCGCCGCAAGGCGCTGTTCGACGAGCTCGCCAAGCTCGGCGCCCAGGTCTGGATGACCGGCGCCGATCCCGCGGCGTTCCTCGACATCGGCCCTCGGGGGGAGATTTTCGACGTCGAATCCGGCCGAGCCGCACGGCGCGGCTGAGGGTGCGGAATCTGCTCCGAGAGGGCCTCGAATCCGCCTTCGAATCGGGCTTTTCGAGACCGCCGGAATCGGCCTTTGAAAGCCTTGAAACAGGCCTAAAAAATCCTATTTATTCAATAGTTTGTAGATGGAGACTTTGCGCTAGGCGCAACCCCTCTTTCATGGCACAAATAGCGGAATCAGCGCCTCATATTGCGCAGCTGATTCGGACATCCTCGAAGGCCTCACATGACTGAACCTGCCCGGCAGACCCCTGCCGAATCTGAGCATCCCGTTCCGGCCGAATATGGTGCGGAATCGATCCGGGTGCTGAAGGGCCTCGACGCCGTCCGCAAGCGCCCCGGCATGTATATCGGCGACACCGACGACGGTTCCGGCCTGCACCACATGGTCTACGAGGTCGTCGACAATGCGATCGACGAGGCGCTGGCGGGCCATGCCAGCCGCGTCCTGGTTACCCTCAACGCCGACAATTCCGTCACCGTGTACGACGACGGACGCGGCATTCCGGTCGGCATCCACAAGGAAGAGGGCGTCTCGGCAGCCGAAGTCATCATGACCCAGCTGCACGCCGGCGGAAAATTCGACCAGAACTCCTACAAGGTTTCCGGCGGTCTGCACGGCGTCGGCGTCTCCGTCGTCAACGCGCTCTCCAGCAAGCTCGCGCTGCGGATCTGGCGCGACGACAAGGAGCACTACATCGAATTCGCGCACGGCGATGCCGTGGCGCCGCTCAAGGTGGTCGGCGATGCCCCGGGCAAGCGCGGCACCGAGGTCACCTTCCTCGCCTCGGTCGAGACCTTCAAGAACATCGAATATGATTTCGCGACGCTGGAGCACCGGCTGCGCGAGCTCGCCTTCCTCAATTCCGGCGTCAACATCGTGCTCTCCGACATGCGTCACGCGGTCGAGAAGCGCGAGGAGATGCACTATTCCGGCGGTGTCGAGGAATTCGTCAAATATCTCGACCGCAACAAGAAGGCGATCGTGCCGGCACCGATCATGGTGCGCTCGGAAGCCAACGGCATCGGCGTCGAGGCGGCGCTGTGGTGGAACGACAGTTACCACGAGAACGTGCTGTGCTTCACCAACAACATCCCGCAGCGCGACGGCGGCACCCATCTGGCCGGCTTCCGCGGCGCGCTGACGCGCCAGGTCAACGGCTATGCCGAGGCCAATGCGAAGAAGGAAAAGGTCGCGCTGACCGGCGACGATTGCCGTGAAGGCCTCACCGCGGTGCTGTCGGTGAAGGTGCCCGATCCGAAATTCTCGTCGCAGACCAAGGACAAGCTGGTGTCCTCGGAGGTTCGGCCGGTGGTCGAGAACGTCCTGAACGAGGCGCTCGCCGCCTGGTTCGAGGAGAATCCGAAGGAAGCCAAGGAAATCGTCGGCAAGGTCATCCAGGCCGCCGCGGCCCGCGAGGCTGCGCGCAAGGCGCGCGAGCTGACCCGCAAGAATCCGCTCAGCGTCTCCTCGCTGCCCGGCAAGCTCGCCGACTGCCAGGAGAAGGACCCGGCTAAATCCGAACTGTTCATCGTCGAGGGCGACTCGGCAGGCGGCAGCGCCAAGCAGGGCCGCAACCGCGAATTCCAGGCGGTGCTGCCGCTGCGCGGCAAGATCCTGAACGTCGAGCGCGTCCGTCCCGACAAGATGCTGTCCTCCGAGCAGATCGGCACGCTGATCACCGCGCTCGGCACCGGTATCAGCGACGATTTCTCGGTCGACAAGCTGCGCTATCACAAGATCATCGTGATGACCGACGCCGACGTCGACGGCGCCCATATCCGCACGCTGCTGCTGACCTTCTTCTATCGTCAGATGCGCTCGATCATCGACGGCGGCTACCTCTATATCGCCCAGCCACCGCTCTATAAGGTCTCGCGCGGCAAGTCCGAGCAATACCTGAAGGACGAGCGCGCCCTCGAGGACTATCTGATCTCGACCGGACTCGACGAATGCGTCTTCAAGCCGGCCTCCGGCGACGACCGCTCGGGCCGTGATCTGCTGTCGCTGGTCGAAGACGCCCGGGTCATCCGCTCGGTACTGCGCAACCTGCACAGCCGCTACAATCGCGCGGTCATCGAGCAGGCCGCGATCGCGGGCGTGCTGAGCCCGAGGATCACCGCCGAGATCGCCACCGCCAACTCGGCGGCGGAATACATCGCCAAGCGGCTGGACGCCGTGGCCGAAGAGGTCGAGCGCGGCTGGATCGGCACCTTCACGGAAGGCCATGGCTTCCAGTTCGAGCGCACCGTGCGCGGCGTCAAGGAAGTGGCGGTGATCGACGACGCTTTCCTCGGCTCGGCCGATGCTCGCAAGCTCGATGAATACGCGACCAAGCTGCAGGAGATCTATGTGCGGGCGGGCAAACTGCGGCGCAAGGATACCGAGCAGATCATCCACGGTCCGGTCGACCTGTTCGAAGCCGTGACCGATGCCGCTCGCAAGGGCATTTCGCTGCAGCGCTACAAAGGTCTCGGCGAGATGAATCCGGAGCAGCTCTGGGAGACCACGCTGGACAAGGACGCGCGCTCGCTGCTCCAAGTGAAGGTCAAGGAGGTCGACGAGGCCGACGATATCTTCACCAAGCTGATGGGCGACGTGGTCGAGCCGCGCCGCGAGTTCATCCAGGACAATTCGCTCAGCGCCACCATCGACATCTAGGGTTCTGCGCACGGCGAGGCGGGCGGGCGCTTTTCGGCGCGGTGGCGGCGCTACCTTTCGTGTGGAAGGTGCGCCGGGAGTTGTGTTACGGTGCTGGACGGCCATTGATTCCGTTGTGGAATTTCCAATGGCCAAGTCTGAATGATGCGTTAGGGGACATTCCGCGTGCCGCCGATCCAATACATCGTCGAAGGCGGCCGCCGCCTTTCGGGCACCATCGAGCCGTCGGGCAACAAGAACTCCGCGCTGCCGATCATCGCCGCGGCACTGCTCACCGAGCACCCGGTCACGCTGACCAACGTGCCACGTATCCGCGACACCGAAACGCTGGTCGAATTGTGCCGCTCGGTCGGCGCCACCGCCGAATGGACCGAACGCAACACGCTGCAGATTCATGCCAAGGAGATCCGCGCCGCCGATCTCGATCCGGCGCTGTGCGCGCGCATCCGCGCCTCGATCCTGCTCGCAGGTCCGCTGCTCGCCCGCTGCGGCGAGGTCGCGCTGCCGCCGCCCGGCGGCGACGTGATCGGCCGCCGCCGGCTCGACACACACTTCCTGGCCTTCGAGCAACTCGGCGCCACGGTCACCGCGACGCATCGGCTCGAATTCCGCGCCTCGCGCCTGAAGGGCGCCGACGTGTTCCTCGACGAGCCCAGCGTCACCGCGACCGAGAACGCGCTGGTCGCAGCCGTCGCCGCCCGCGGCACCACCTATCTGCGCAACGCGGCCTCCGAGCCGCATGTGCAGGACCTCGCCAATTTCCTGATCGCGCTCGGCGCCAAGATCGAAGGCGTCGGCACCAACACCATCATCGTGCACGGGCCGGCAACGCTCGGCAGCACGACTTTCGCGATCCAGCCCGACCATATCGAGGTCGGATCGCTGATCGGGCTTGCCGCGGTGACCCGCTCGCCGCTGCGCATCGCGCGCGCCGGCGTCGAGCATCTGCGCTCGATCCGGATGGGCTTTGAGCGGCTCGGCATCGTCTGCGGCGTCGAGGGCGACGACCTCGTCGTACCGTCCGGCCAGACCATGAAGATCCAGGACGATTTCGGCGGCCATGTGCCGAAGCTCGAGGACCAGCCCTGGCCGGCCTTCCCGGCCGACCTGATGTCGATCGCGATCGTCACCGCCACGCAGTGCGACGGCGTCATCCTGATGCACGAGAAGATGTTCGAATCCCGGATGTTCTTCGTCGACAACCTGATCGCGATGGGCGGCCGCATCGTGCTATGCGACCCGCACCGCGCGATCGTCGCCGGCCCCAGCCGGCTGCGCGGCGCGCCGATGAACTCACCCGACATCCGGGCCGGTATGGCGATGCTGCTGGCCGCGGTATGTGCCGAGGGCACCTCCACCATCAACAACGCCGACCAGATCGAGCGCGGCTATGAGCGGATCGATGAGCGGCTCAACGCCCTCGGCGCCAAGATCAAGCGGATACCCGCGCGATCGTGATCCGGGCACGATCCGGAAAAGTGTAAAGCGGTCCTCCGGTCTCAATCGACAATCTGGGGCGCGACGACCTCTGCGTGAGATCGTCGCGTTTGCGCGACTTGGCCATCCTTCCGGCCGGTTTGCCGTGCTAAGCGTGCCGTCATGACCTGCATCGACAAGATCGACCCGGCCGCGCCGAACGCGGCCGTCGGTGTCCCTCGCAACCTGCTCACGGCCGAGCTCGCGGAAACGCTGAAGCTCGCGGTGCCGCTCGCGCTGACGCAGCTCGGGCAGATCGCGATGATGACGACCGATCTCGCCTTCATCGGCCGGCTCGGCAGCGAAAACGTCGCCGCAGCGGCGCTGGCGCACACCGTCTATTTCGTCAGCTTCACCATCGGCATGGGCATGATGTCGGCGGTCTCGCCGCTGGCCGCGCAGGCGTTCGGCGCGCGCAACCCGCGCGTGATGCGGCGCGCGCTCCGCGTCGGCCTGTGGGCCGGCTTCTTCATGGTGCTGCCGCTGATGGCGCTGCCGTTCCAGGGCGAGCGCATCCTCATCGCGCTCGGCCAGACCCAGGCCACCGCGCATCTGGCGCAGCAATATCTGTTCGGGCTCGCTTGGGGCATCCTGCCGGCGCTGTGGTTCATCGCACTCCGCGGCTTCATGAGCGCGGTGAACCGGCCGGAGGCGGTGCTGTGGATCACGCTCGCGGCGATCCCGGCCAATGCGCTGATGGTCTACCTGTTGCTCTACGGCAAATGGGGCATGCCCGAACTCGGCATGTTCGGCGCCGGACTTGCGACCACGATCGTCAATCTCGGCACCTTCCTTGCCGGCGTGTGGTTCGCGGTGCGCCGCCGTCCGTTCCGCAAGTACCATGTCTTCAGCCGGCTCTGGCGCATCGACTGGCCGCTGATGGGCAAGCTGGTCGCCGTCGGCGCGCCGATCTCGATCGCCTTCCTACTGGAGTACGGCCTGTTCGGTGCGGCCGGTCTGCTGATGGGGCTGATCAGCACCACGGCGCTGGCCGCGCACCAGATCGCGCTGCAGATCGCGGCGATCCTGTTCATGGTGCCGTTCGGCGTCAGCATGGCCGCTACCGTGCGGGTCGGTCAGGCCGTCGGCCGCCGCGATACCGACGCGGTGCAGCGCGCCGGCTTTGTCGCGATCGCGCTTAGCGGGATCTTCATGAGCATCATGACGCTCGCGGTGATCCTGGCCCGCTTCGAGATCGCGGCGCTGTTCCTCGGCGAGGCCTCCGACACCACCGCGCAGCTCACCGCGGCGCTGCTGTTGATTGGCGCGACCTTCTTCATCGCCGACGGCATCCAGACCACGACCGCGGGCGCGCTGCGCGGCATGAACGACACCCAGGTGCCGCTGCTGTTCGCCATCATCAGCTATTGGCTGATCGGCTTCGCGTCGGCCTCAGCGCTCGCCTTCTGGGCCAAGCTCGACGCCGCCGGTGTCTGGATCGGGCTATCGCTCGGGACGGCGGTCTATGCGACCCTCCTTGTCTTGCGTTTCCGCCTGCTGGCACGCAGACTGGGCAAATGAAGGTCGACGAGGTCACGCCGAACGTGGATTCCGCCGCGCTGCTCGCCGGCGCGCAGTTCATCGACGCGTTCCGCGTCGCGACTGCGCGCCCCGACATCGATGCGCGGCACGCCGCCGAGGCGATGGTGGCGCGGCAGCCGCGCTGGATCGAATGGCTGCTTGCCCTGCGTAATTTCATCGTCGCGCCGCTTGGCCTGAAAACCTCGGGCGCAGCCGACGGCGCGGCGCGCGACATGATCGGGATCTTTCCGGTGGTCAGCGAGACGCCGGAGCGACTGGTCGCGGGGTTCAACGACAAGCATCTCGACTTCCGGCTCGTCGTCGACGTCGCCTCCGCGGGAGCTGTGCGCAGCATCACCGCGACCACGCTGGTGCTCACCCACAACTGGTTCGGGCGCGCCTATCTCGCGGTGATCATGCCGTTCCACCGCCTGATCGTACCCGCGATGCTGCGCAAGGCCGGAGGCTGAGTTCCGGGTCTCCAGACGCGTTTTCTTCGCGCGAACCGGTACCCACTTCGCTCGAAAACGCTCTCGTCTCAAGCCGCGCTCTTCTCCGGCGTGTCGGCGACGATCTTCTCGGAGGCGTCGGCGTTGGTGCACCAATTGCCGTGGCAGCGCTTGAGGTCGTTGAGATTCTGCCGCATCTGGTCGAGCGAGAAGCCGAGCGCGTAGAAGCGCTCGGCGGCATCGACCGGCAGGCCGCGGATCAGGCCATCCCTGCGGACCGCGGCGACCTCCTCGCCATAGGCGTGCAGCGCCGCATCGACCGGCGCCATGTCGGCCGGGCCGCTACCGGCGCGCAACGCGGTCGCGACCGCCACCATGTAAGTCACGATCGCCTTGCTGACGTCGGCCAATGGCCGCGCCAGCCTCGCCTGGATATCGGCCGGTAGCGGCACCACGCAGGCCCGCCCGATCATCACGACGTCGTGCCGCAGCCGCTGGATTGTCCGCAGCAACGGGCCGGTGTCCGGCCCCGATGACAGATGCATCGAGCGCTCGCGCTCGGCCTCGAGACCGGTCGCGTGCAGATTGGTCACCGCGGTGCCGATGCCGTCCTGGATCCGGTGCAGCGCGTCGTTGTCGAGGCCGCGGGTCAGGCCGGCGAGCAATTCGGCGAACGCCGCTGACAGCAGTTCCAGCAGCTTCGATCCATTGACCCTGATCTGGCTGACCGCGCGCGACGGCAGCACCAGGAACGAAATCAGAAGCCCCGTGAGCGCGCCGACCGTCACCTCGAGGACGCGGTCGATCGCGGAGTCCAGCGGGTTGGAGTGATGCATCGTCGGCAGCAGCAGCACGATCACCGCCGTCACCGTCGCAGAGTTCAGGCTCGGATTGAGCGCGGCGATGAAGGCCAGCGGCACAATCGCCAGCACCAGCAGCGCCAGCAGGCTGCCCTCGCCGGAATGCGGGATCAGAACCGCGATCGCGCCGCCATAGACGGCGCCGCCGATGGTGCCGAGCATGTAATCGCGGCTGGCCTTCAGCGAGCGGCCGACGCTCATCTGGGTCACGATCAGCGAGGTCAGCACCGCCCAGAGCGGCAGCATCAGGTTGAGCGCCAGCGCGATGGTATAGGCCGCCACGCCGGCGGACGCGATCCGGACCGCCAGCGCCAGCTGCGTCTTGCGGGTCCAGAGCTGGTCGAACATGCGTTTTGCGAAGGTCCTCATGCACCGTGATCCGCAATCAAAGGAAAGGCCCGTGTTACATGACTTGAAGCTAACCGACTGACCGTCAGGACTTGGAGCATGGCAGCTGCCCGCGGCGGCAGGGTGGCTTGAAAGGCCTGTCCTGCCCGCCTACCCTGCGCCGCAAAATTGAGGAAACACGATGGCCCACGAAACCGCAACGCTCGCCGCCTATGTCGCCGACCTGAAATATTCCGACATTCCGCCGGAGGTGCTGGAGCGCGCCAAGGTTTTGACGCTGGATTTCCTCGGCAGCACCATCCGCGCCCGGCGCGACGCGGAATCGACGCCGTCGCTGATGAAGATGCTGGAGGCGCTGGCGCTCGACGGCAAGGGCGAGGCCACCGTGTTCGGCGATACCAAGACCTGGACCCCGGCAGTCGCCGCGCTGCTCAACGGCGCGCTCGGCCATTCGCTCGATTTCGACGACACCCACGCCGATTCATCGCTGCATCCGAGCGCACCCGTGGTGCCCGCCGCGTTCGCGGTCGGCGAGATGGTCGGCGCATCCGGCCGCGACGTGCTGACCGCGATCGTCGCCGGCTATGAGGTGTGCTGCCGGCTCGGCAACGCGCTCGACCCGACCTCGCATTACGCCCGCGGCTTCCACCCGACCGCGACCGCCGGCACCTATGGCGCGGCCGCGGCGGCAGCCAAGCTGTTCGGCTTGTCGAAGGAGCAGATCGTCTCCGCTTTCGGCGTCTCCGGCAGCCAGGCCGCGGGCTCGCTGCAATTCCTGGTCAACGGCGCCTGGAACAAGCGCTACCAGGTCGGCGCCGCCGCGATGAACGGCGTGATCGCCGCGACGCTCGCGCGCAACGACTTCATCGGCTCGAGCGAGGCGGTCGAGGGCAAGCACGGCCTTTTGGTCGGCTACAGCGACAATGCGCATCCGGACAAGGCGGTGGCCGGGCTCGGCAGCACCTATGAGACGCTGAAGATCGGCGTGAAGCCGTATCCGAGCTGCCGCTACACCCACGCCGCGATCGACGCGCTGATCGCGATGCGGCGCGAGCACAATCTGACGCCGGACCAGATCAGGAAGGTCGAGATCGGCCTGCACCGCAACGGCATCACGCTGACCGGCGACGCCGCCACCAAGCGCCACCCGACCTCGGTGGTCGGCGGCCAGTTCTCGATGTTCTTCACCGGCGCGATCGCGCTCGACCAGGGCCATTTCGGCTGGGACGATTACGACCGGCTGGGCGATGCGGCCATCGACGCGCTCGCCGACAAGTTCGACGTGGTGCAGGACGACCGCCTCGAGGTCGGCCGCACCCACCCGTTCGGCGCCCGCGTCTCGATCACCACAGATGACGGCACCCATGAGCGCCTCTATGCCGATCCCTCCGGCGAGCCGACCTCGTTCCCCGACGCAAAGGCGATGCAGCAGAAGTTCCTGACGCTGGCCCGCCCGGTGCTCGACAAGCGCGCCGACCAACTCGCCGACGCCATCCTGACGCTGGAGCGCTTCGATCGCGTGGAGAAGGCGACGCAGCTGGGGCGGCAGTAAGCAGGCGGTCGAGGCGGCTCACGTCGCGAGCTGCAACTACTGCTGTCGTCCCGGCGAAGGCCGGGACCCATACTCCGCGGCTTCTGTTGTGAACGGGACTCGTCGTTCCACCATCGCGCAACCAGCAGCAATGGTGGTTATGGGTCCCGGCCTGCGCCGGGACGACGATGAGGATGCGGTGTCGCGCCCTGGAATGACGGCGCGTCCTACTCCGCTCCGTCGATGATCACGAAATCCCCGTCCGAATATTTCTGTCGGATCGCCTTCGCGGCCTGATATTCCGGGCAGGTGTAGCATTCCATCGCGGTGGCGCGGTCCCTGAATTCGATGACAAAGTTGCGCTGGCGCGTTGCGCCTTCCATCACGTCATAGGGGCCATTGCGCACGATGAAGTTGGCACCGTACTTCTCGAACACCGGCATCGCGGCGGCGAGATATTCGGGATAGCGGGCTTCATCGTGAACCGTGACGTGGACGATCCAGTAGGCCTTCGGCATGATGGTCTCCGGCTGACGCGTGCTTCAAGAAACTGTGACGCACCTCCTCACGAGATGCGCCACAGCATCAGAAAATTCCGGAGGCCGAGATTCAATTCACGATCGCGCGGGTGTTGCGCGGGTGTTGTGTGACGTGCCGGTCAATTGCCGCCCGCGAGCCGCGGGCTTGCGGACGTCACGGTGACGACGTCACGGACCAGATCGAACACGCCGTCGGCCTCGGGCGGCATGTTCGGCGAGCGGCCGAGGCGCACAATGACGAGCCGCTGCGACGGCACGATGATCACGTATTGCCCGATCGTACCCTTGGCGAAGAAGGCGTCGCGCGGCCAGCCGTGCTCGACACGGAAGTGGGCGCCAAAGCTGTCGCCGAGATTGGTCCAGAAGCCGGCGCCATAGCCAACCCAAGCATTCGGCGTCGGCGATACCGAGTACTTCACCCAGCCCTCGGGCAGGATGCGCTTGCCGCCGGCCACGCCGTCATTGAGATAGAGCTGACCCAAGCGCGCCCAGTCGCGCGCGCTCGCCATCATCGCGCCCGATCCTTCCGGCGTACCCGCAGCGTCGAACTGCATCACGACATTGCGCATGCCGAGCGGTCCGAACAGCTCCTCACGCGCGAAGCGCATCACATCAGCCGCATGCCCGCCGGCGGCGTTGCGGACCAGGTGCGAGAGGATCAGGTAGTTGCCGTCGTGATAGTTCCAGACCCGGCCGGGCGCGCTCTCCAGCGGAGCGCTCTCGGCGAAGGCGGCCATATCCGATTCCATGTACTTCATGCGGTTGACCGGCTCGAGCACGGATGCCAGCGACGCCTGCAGCGAGCTGCCGAGCGCGAGGCCCGCGGTGTGGCGCAGGAGTTGATCGACCGTGATCGCGTGCCGCGGATCGTTCGGATCCTGCCAGGCCGCGATCGGGACCGGCCGGTCGCGCGTCAGCCTGCCCTGGCGGACCAGGATTCCAATCAGGGCCGAAATCGCCGACTTGCTCATGGAGAAGCCGAGCAGCGGCGTGTCGATGCCGATGCCGCCGGCATAACGCTCGGCGACGATGCGACTGTCCTTCATCACGACGACAGCGCGGGTGTGGCGGAATGGCGCCTGCCCGGGCTCGGCAAAGGCGCGATCGAGCGCAGCCGCAAGCTGCGGGGTCTGCGGCGGGACGAGTTCCGGACCCGCGATCTCGGGCAGCAGCACGGCCTGCGGCTTCTCCGGCTGAAGCGCGGTATCGCCCAGCGTGTCGCCATGGTCGAGCGTGCAGCCCATGCCCTCGCGATAGACCGCATGGCTGCGGCCGAGCCCGAACAGCGTCACGGTGACGTCCCTGCGGTCGAGGTCGACCTCGATGTCCATCGCCCAGGTGATCAGGCCGGCCCCCGGCATCGCATCGGTGGTCTCGGTCAGGTTTTGCCTGGGGTCGAGCCCGCTGACGAAGGTCTCCGAGCAGATCACGTTGGCCACAAAGCCGGTCGCGACCTCAGGCACATCGCGGGCGCGGGCGGCGGACAGTGCCAGCGCACCGAAGGCGGTGCTGGCGGCGAGAATGAGAAAGAGCTTTCGACGGGTCACGGGATCCTCCGGCATGGCGCGATAGGTGCGTGGCCGGATCAGGCCGCGGGGGACGGAAGAACGCTTGCCGGATTTGGAAGTCGGGCTAGCCGAGGATTGGAGGCGACTGGTCGATTCTGGAATTGTGACGTGATTACAATGACTTTGGCAGCGGGCTCGCTTCACCTCTCCCGCTTGCGGGGGAGGTCGGATCGCATCGAACGATGCGATCCGGGTGGGGGCTCTCCCCCAAAATGAAAGGGCGTACTTTGCGGAAGCACCCCCACCCCGGCCCTCCCCCGCAAGCGGG
>NZ_LFIQ01000039.1:163290-193481 GCF_001189245.1 Bradyrhizobium pachyrhizi
TTCACACCGCACTTGCCTTCAGCTTCCGGTACTCCGTCGGGGTCACGCCGGTCGTCGCCTTGAAGGCGCGGTTGAAGGGGCCGAGCGACTGGAAGCCGGCGTCCATGGCGATGGTGATGACCGGGACTTCGGCCTGGGAGGGATCGGCGAGCGCGGCCTTGGCCTCCTCGATCCGGTGGTTGTTCAGGAAGACATTGAAGTTGCGATAGCCGAGCCGCTGGTTGATCAGCCGCCGGAGACGATATTCGGGGATCTTCAACCGGGTCGCCAGCGTGCCGATCGTGACGTTGTCGTGGCGGTAGATCCGCTCGTCCGCCATCAGCCGCATCAGGGCATCGACCAGCTTGCGATCGGCCGCCTCCTCGGCCGCGGCCGGCTTCGTCAGCACGACGGCCTCCGCCGGCACCGTGAACAGGTCGGCACCATCGACGCGCATCATCGCCCAGGTGATTGCGGCCACGATGGCGGCGAGCACGGCCGCGTTCGCCAGGTTGGCCCATTCCACTGTCACGCGGCTGCCGGCATAGGCAATCTGAAGCAGCGCGTTCAATCCGCCGTACAGCGCAGACGCGGCGACGATGAAGACGCGGACACGTCGGCGACGCTCGACCAGATCCGCCGACCACGATCCGATGGTTTGCGCCACCGCAAGCGCAACGAAGACGAGCGTGAGCGAATTGACCATGATGATCGCGATCCGCGCGTGACCGGCGGGTGCAATCCACATGCAATTGACGAAGCTGTAGGCCACGACCGTGGCCCAGATCAGGCCGTGCCACCAGCGCAGCTGAAACGTGTCATCGAACAGCGCGCGCGTGAACAGCCAGAACACCACGATATCGCCGGTCGAGAGCGCGATCAGTGGCGCATGCCAGTCCGAGACCGGCGGCCCGGCACCGATCGACGCGGTCACCGCATGTGCGGCCGAACCGAGCGCGAAGGCGGCCGCAAGGCGCCCGGAAAGCGCCTTGCGAAAATCGGTGAGCAGCAAGGCGGCAAGCACCAGCAGCAGCGCCACGCTGGCGCTGCGCAGGCAGAGTTCAAGTGCGGCCCAGTGTGAAGCAGCCGATGTCATCGCCGAACAATCGTCGGTCGGAGGTGGTTTTTCAAGATGGCTGGCGCTGCCAACGTTGACGCGACGTCACCCAGATATCGACGACGTCGCCCTCGAGCTTGCCCGGCCCCTCGTTCACGGCACCGAGCCGCCGCGCCACGGCCTGTGAAGCTGCGTTGACCGGATCGATGCAATGGATGATGCGGTCGACCGTGAAGTTCGCGAACACAAAGTCGATCGCCGCATGCGCCGCTTCCACCGCATAGCCCTTGCCGCGATGCTCTTTGGCGATGCCCCAGCCGACCTCGAAGCCGGGCCATTCCGGCGGACAGTACGGGCCGACGCGGCCGATGTAGCGGCTGGAGGATTTCTCCTCCACCGCGAACATGCCGAAGCCGTGCAGCGCCCAATGGCCGGAGATGACGGCGGCATTGCGCCAGCCCTTCAGCTCCGAGGTGACCGGCTGGTGATCCGGCGTGATGAAGCGCGCGGTCTCGGGATCGGACAGCATCCGCGTGTTCTCAGCGATATCCGATGCGCGCCACGGCCGCAGGATCAGCCGGGCGGTCTCGATCACGGGACCGTCGACTTGCAGCAGTCTTGCGCCTGGCTTGATCAGAGAAACCATGACTGCCTCCGGTTTCCAAGATTATGCTGTTATCACGCGCGCGCACGCGTCAGAAGTATGTCGTCGTCCCTGCGAAAGCAGGGACCCATAACCACAGGGCTTCGTTGTTTGACGAAGCCGTGGCCACAGCCTGCTCCATCACCGCGCCCTGTGGTTATGGGTCTCGGCTCGCGCGGAGCCTGTCATCGGGCGGCGCTTCGCGCCGACCCGTTGGCTTGGCCGGGACGACGATTGGAGTATGATTGCTACACCACCGTAAGGAGTCCGACATGAGCTGGCAGCCCTCGACCGATCCCGAACTCGGCGATCCCAAGACCTGCGACGCGCTGGATCTGATCATCGTGCCACGCACCCGCGATCTAGGCGACGGCTTTGCCGTGCGCCGCGCGCTGCCGCATGGCAAGCGGCAGATGGTCGGGCCGTTCATCTTCTTCGACCATTTCGGGCCGGTGCAGTATCTCGCCGGCAAGGGCATGGACGTGCGGCCGCATCCGCATATCGGGCTCGCCACCGTCACCTATCTGTTCGACGGCAGCATCATGCACCGCGACAGCGAGGGCAACATCCAGGAGATCCAGCCCGGCGCGATGAACCTGATGACCGCGGGCCGCGGCATCGCGCATTCCGAGCGCACTCCCGACGTGCAACGCCGCGACGGCCAGAAGATGCTGGGCCTGCAAAGCTGGATCGCGCTGCCGGCGGGCAAGGAGGAGATCGCGCCGTCGTTCCAGCATTATGGCGCAGGCGACCTGCCGATGATCTCCGAGCGCGACTTCACCGCGCGCATCATCGCGGGCTCGGCTTTCGGCATCACCTCGCCGGTCAGCATGGTCTCGCCCTGGTTCTACACCGAGGTGACCGCGAAGGCCGGCACCTCGGTGCCGCTCGACCCCGACCACGAGGAGCGCGCGATCTATCTCGTCGACGGCGAGGTCGAGATCGCGGGCGACCGCCACGAAGGGCCGCGGCTCCTGATCTTCCGGCCCGGCGACCGCATCACCGTGAAGACGCTGCGGCCGACCCGCATGATGTTCCTCGGCGGCGACGCCCTGGAGGGGCCGCGCCACATCTGGTGGAATTTCGTCTCCTCCTCCAAGGAGCGGATCGAGCAGGCCAAACAGGACTGGAAAACCGGGCGTTTCGCGCAGGTTCCACACGAACACGAGTTCATTCCGCTGCCGGAGTGAGCTAATTCCTGTGGCTCTTTGATTTGAGCATGATCTTTTCGGAAAACCGCTGCACAGTTTTCCGGATCATGCTCTAGTCTGCGGCGCCCGCGCGCCTCGTGCGGGCGCTCGTCATTGAAGGCTCTAGAAAGATCACGCCATGACCGCGATGCTATCCAGCGATTTGCCCCTGCCCCGGATCGGCCGCGGCAAGGTGCGCGATATCTACGCCGTCGGCGACGATCGGGTGTTGCTGCTGACCACCGACCGCATCTCGGCATTCGACGTGGTGATGGCGGAAACCATTCCGATGAAGGGCGCGGTGCTGACTCAGATCAGCGCCTGGTGGTTCCGGCAGCTCGAGGGCACCGTGCCGCATCACATGATCAGCACCGATGCCGACGAGATCATTCGCGCCGTGCCTGAACTGAAGAACCATCGCGCCGACATCCTCGGGCGCGCGATGCTGTGCAAGCGCACCACCGTGTTCCCGATCGAATGCGTGATCCGCGGCTACATCTCCGGCTCGGCGTGGAAGGAATACGCGGCCGATGGCACGCTTGCCGGCGAGAAGCTGCCGGCCGGCCTGGTCGAGAGCCAGAAGCTCGAGCCCGCAATCTTCAGCCCGGCGACCAAGGCCGAGGCTGGCCATGACGAGAACATCACGGTCGCGCGGGTGCGCGAGATCGTCGGTGCCGACGTCGCCGCGACGCTGGAGAAGATGGCGCGCGACGTCTACGGCTATGGCGAGCAGACCAGCCGCGCCCGCGGCATCATCATCGCCGACACCAAGTTCGAGTTCGGCCGCGACAAGGACGGCCGCATCATCTTGATCGACGAGGTGATGACACCGGATTCGTCGCGCTTCTGGGCGGTCGATGCCTACAAGCCCGGCCAG
This sequence comes from Bradyrhizobium pachyrhizi, assembly GCF_001189245.1. Taxonomy (GTDB): domain Bacteria; phylum Pseudomonadota; class Alphaproteobacteria; order Rhizobiales; family Xanthobacteraceae; genus Bradyrhizobium; species Bradyrhizobium pachyrhizi. Next base: position 167,037 of record NZ_LFIQ01000039.1, read on the forward strand.
CCGCAGCCGAGCTTCGACAAGCAGCCACTGCGCGACTATCTCGACGTCGAGCGTCGCGCCGGCCGCTGGAACGGCGACGCGCCCGCCCCGCCGCTACCGGCGAGCGTGGTGGATGCGACGAGCAAGCGGTATCTGGAAGCGTATCGCCGCGTGACGGGAAGCGAGCTGAAGGTCTGATCGGTCGTCCGTGGGTAGAGCGCAGCGAACCCCACGACCTCTATCCGTGGCACGATGGTGATGGGTTTCGCTACGCTCTACCCATCCGCGTCTTAATGGTTGCTACGAAATATCACCGCCAACCCCGCGAAGGCGCGCAGCGTCGTGCCCGCCATTGTGGCCGTGCTCGTGATGGTGGGCGCGCTTCGCTTTGCCCACCCTGCGGAATTGCGCCTTTCGTCGCGGGATTGCACCGTAGTCGCCTCTGATGTCACTCTCCGGGCACAAACAAGAACAGCCCAGGGAGCGCCCCATGTCCGATACCGTGCTCGTCGAACGCGATGGTCCCGTCACCATCATCTCCATCAACCGTCCGCACAACCGCAACGCCGTCGATGGCGCCACCGCGCGCAAGCTGTATGACGCGTTTCTCACCTTCGATGCGGACGCGAGCGCATCCGTCGCGGTGTTCACCGGCACCGGCGGCTATTTCTGCGCTGGCGCCGATCTGAAGGCGGCGGCGGCGGGCGATCCCGAGAAGAAGCGCGAGGTCGGCGGCCACGACACGATCGCGCCGATGGGACCGAGCCGGCTGCGGTTGTCGAAGCCGGTGATCGCCGCGATCGAAGGCTTTGCGGTCGCCGGCGGCATGGAGCTCGCGCTGTGGGCCGACATGCGTGTTGTGGCCGAGGACGCAACCTTCGGCGTGTTCTGCCGCCGCTTTGGCGTGCCACTGATCGATCTCGGCACCATCCGCCTGCCGCGACTGATCGGCCATTCGCAGGCGATCGACCTGATCCTCACCGGACGCCCGGTCGGCGGCGCTGAAGCCCACCGCATGGGGCTCGCGAACCGATTGGTGCCGAAGGGCGAGACCCGCGCCCACGCCATCGCGCTCGCCAGGGACATCGCGAAATTCCCGCAGAACTGCCTGCGCGCCGACCGGCTGTCGGCGCTGCGGCAGTGGGACCTCGACGAGGAAGAGGCGATCAGGAACGAGATGCGCGGCGGGCTCGAGGTGATCGCCTCGGGCGAAACGCTGTCGGGCGCGGCGCGCTTTGCCTCCGGCGTCGGCCGTCACGGCGCCTTCGGCAATGAGGGCGGCCACGGCTGAAGATCACGCCTGCCTTCTCCTTCCCCCTGAAAGGGGGAAGGTCGGGATGGGGGTCAGCCGCAGGCGACGCTTGATGCGGGAAAGCAAATCCCCACCCGCTTTGCTCTGACGAGCAAAGCGACCTCCCCTCTTCAAGGAGAGGTTGACGCCAATTCCGCGGCCCTGGGTTTCGTTGGGCTTTGCGCGAGAAGCAAAATGCGCGCGCTGAGAATTGGTTGTCACAAGAATCCTGTTGTCGTCCTGCGCCGGGCTCGTCTACGACTGGCGGCGAAAGTTCAGGACATTTTTTAACGTGATTAGTCGATCGCTTTATTTCGGCTCGCAAGCGCGGCGGGCGATGCACGACGTGCTCGGCGGCGGTGCTGCCAGTGTGCTCGGCATCACGTTCGGCCTGTCCTACGCGCTCTTGATCTTCGCCGGGCCATTGTCGCCCTATCTGTCATACGGCGTGGCGGCGACATTCATTTCCTCGGCAGTGCTCGCGACCTTCATCGCGCTCGGTAGCTCGCTGCCCTTCGCGGTCGCCGGCCCCGACACCTCCACCGCGGCGGTGACGGGCATCCTGATGGCCTCGCTGGTCGAGCGCATCGCTGCCGCCAATCCGACGGCGCCGCTGCTCGCGCCGGTCCTGATCACGCTCGGGCTCTCGACCATCGTCACCGGCATCGTGCTGTGCTGTCTCGGGCTGACACGGTTCGGCCGTGCCATCCGCTACGTGCCTTACCCTGTGGTCGGCGGATTCCTCGGGGCAACCGGCCTGTTGATCGTGCTGGGCGCGATCAGGGTGATCACCGGCTACCCCGTGCAGCTCAGCACCCTCTTCTACTTCACCAACATCATCACGATCTCCGAGCTCAGTGCCGCCTGCGCGATGGCGCTGGTGCTGTATCTGACCTGGCATCGCTCGCGCACCCCGTTCGGTCTGCCGATCATCCTGATCGGCGGCGTGATCGTGGCGCACCTCGTATTCTGGATCATCGGCATCGCGCCCGAGGAAGCGCATCTGACCGGCTGGACCTTCGAGCCGCCGCCGGCATCGACCTTCATGCTGCCGTGGCACATGGCCGAGCTTGCGCAATATCCGTGGTCGGCGGTGCCGGACCTGCTCGGCAACATGATCGCCGTCGTGTTCGTCACGGCGGCGAGCACGCTGTTCAACACCACCGGCATCGAGGTCGCGGTGCATCGCGAGGCCAATCTCGAGCGCGAACTCAACATCACCGGCCTCGCCAACATCGTGACCGGCGCTCTGGCCGGCTATGCCGGCTGCATCTCGGTCAGCCGCTCGATCCTTAATTTCTCAAGCGGCGGGCGCGGCCGGCTGTCGGGGCTGACAGTCGCCGCGATCTCGCTGCTGATGCTGGCGGTGGCTCCGCAGCTGCTCGGCTACATGCCGAAATTCGTGCTCGGCGGCCTTCTGCTCTATCTCGGCGCCGACCAGCTGCACAAATGGATGATCGAATCGCGCAAGCGGCTGTCGAAGACCGAATATGTGTCGCTGCTCGCGATCATCGCCATTATCGTGACCTGGGGCTTCGTGCCCGGCATCCTGATCGGCGTCATCATCGGCTGCGCCACCTTTGCGCTCAGCGCGGCGCGGGTCGAGGCGATCAAATACGGTTTCGACGGCTCGGAATATCGCAGCTCGCTGGATCGCTCGCGCGACGACCGCGAGGTGTTGTCGGCGCATGGCGGCAAGATCCAGGGGCTGACCCTGCAAAGCTATCTGTTCTTCGGCTCCGCCAACCGCCTGTACCAGCACGTCAAGGCGCTGCTGCGCGAGCACCCGGAGTGCCGCTATCTGCTGTTCGACTTCAAGCTCGTTACCGGCGTCGATTCATCGGCGGCCTACAGCTTTGCGCAGATCAAGCGCAGCGCGCACGAGGTCGGCGTCGAGCTGGTCCTGGTGCATCTGTCGGCCAAGGCCGAGCAGGTGCTGCGCTCCGGCGATTTCATCACCGAGGGTGTCACCGTGATCGACGAGCTCGATCGCGCGCTTGAATGGTGCGAGAACCAGATCATCGCGCAGCACCAGGAGCTCGCGCAGGAGGAAGCTGACCTGCGCGGCTGGTTCGCGGGGATGCTCGACAGCGAGAACGACGCCGACGCACTGATCCGGCGCTGCCAGCGCATCGAGGTCGACGCCGGCGAGGTCATCGTGCATGCCGGCGACGCCGCCGATTCCATGCACTTCATCCTCGACGGCCGGGTCGGCATCATGGTGCCCGCCGAGGACGGCCGCTCCACCCGGGTGCGCAGCCTCGGCCGCTACACCACGATCGGCGAGATGGGCCTCGTCTCACAGGCCCCGCGCAGCGCGACCATCCAGGCCGAGATGGCGAGCGTGCTCTATGTGCTGAACACCCACCAGTTCACCGCGATCCGCGACGAGGACCCCGAGCTCAGCCACAAGCTGCTGACCTATTTCGTGTCGGTGATGGCGGAGCGGCTGACGTTTGCCAATCGCACCATTGCGGTGCTGCGGCGGTAGACAAGGCGTAGCCCGGATGGAGCGCAGCGCAATCCAGGGTTTAGCCGCGCGGCAGCATCGGCCCCGGATTTCGCTTCGCTCCATCCGGGCTACGAAGGTGAGGTCGAGCTACAGCAACCCCCGGCTTTCGCTCGCCGCGAGCTCGGCCATCAGCGCCTTGTCGTCATAGCGCGCCAACGAAAGGCTGCGGGCGAATGCGGGAGCCGGCGCGCCGACGATGGCGCGGGCGCATAGATCGCCGGTGGCGCAGGCGCCCATCGTGCCGTAGCCGGAGAGCGCGGTGGCGAGGAACACGCCCGGTGTCTTCGCAGCCCCGATCAGCGGCCAGTTCTCTCTCGTCATCGGATAGTAGCCGCCGTAATGCACGCGGGCGCGCGGCAGCGCGCCGAGATAGTGCGCGAGCTTTGGCTGCAGCCGGCTCGCCGCGCGCAGCACCACTTCGGGGAAATAGGGATTCAGCTCCGGCTCGCGAACCGGCTCGGTGGTCTGTTCCGCGTTGAACGCCCAGCCGAGCTTGATCCACTCGCCGTGATCGCCGCCGTCGGGCCGGCAATGGATGCTGCCCGGCATCGGCGCCAGCAGACGCGAAAATTCCGGCGCCGCTGACAGCGCCTCGCGCTCGTCATCGGACCAGGCCAGCGTCTGGCCGTCGAGATCGATCGCGAACGGCATTTTGCGATCGACCGCGCGGTTGCGGTCGGCGAACGCGATCTTCTGTTGCAGCACATTGACGATCGGCAGCTCTTCGCCATGCATCGCCGCGACATGCGCCGCGAACGGGCCCGCGGCGTTGACGATGATGTCGGCCTTGATGGTCTGCCTCGCGCCATCGGCGAGTACATCGACGGTGAAGCGACCAGTCTTCGCGATGCCGAGCACCTTGGCCCGCTGGAATTGCGCGCCGAGCGGACGCACGGTCTCCAGCATGTACTGGCCGAGCTGCTGGCCGCTGATATCGCCGGCGCGGCGGATATGCAGCGCCGTCGCGACCTCCTTGTCGAAGCTCGGGTAATGGGCCTGGATCAGGTCGCGGCCGAGCAGGACGTCGACCCCGTCAGGCGCGCTCTGCCAGTCCGCCGAATGCGGCGGCAGATAGCCTCGGCCGTCGCCCTCATGCATGCGGATCAACTGTTCGGCCTTCGCGCCGTAACCGGCATGCAGCTGCTGCAGCAGTTCCTCGGGCTTCTCCTCGCGGGTGACCAGAAGATAGCCGCGCCGCGTCATGTGGATGCGGTTGTCGCTGCGGCGCGCGATCTCCTCCATCAGGTCGGTGGAATGATTGGTGAAATCGGCCATCGTCGGATGCGGCCACCAGTTGCGGTAGTTCTCGCCCGACTGCGCCGAGGTCAATGCCATCGGCTGGCCTTCGTCGACGATCAGCAGGCGCGAACGCTTGTGCTGTATGGCGAGGTAATAGGCCGTGGCGATGCCGACGATGCCCGCACCGATCACCAGGATTTCGACATCATTGGTCTTCACGCGCACTCTCCTGCGGCCGCGCAGCGCGGCCCGCGATCATTCACATTGTCTGAGCGACGATCAGGCAGGGCGCCCTTCGCCTGCATCGCGCAGCGCCTGGCGCTGCGCCGAGCGCAGCGTCTTCTGCGTCTCCTCGATATGGTCGCGCAGCAGCCGGACCGCCTTCTTGACCTCGCCGTCGCGGCAGAATTCGAGCAGCCGGTAGTGCTCGCGCTGCGGCCGCTCCTTGCCGGTCGCCTGCGACACCAGCGCCCGGGTGAAGCGGCCGACATGGCCGTAATTCGCCTCGATCATGCTGAGCAGGCGCGGGCGATTGCACGGCGCGTAGAGCGTGGCGTGGAATTTCCAGTTGAAGGCGCCCCATTGCGCCGGATCGGGCTCGGCATCATAGGCGCGGAGGATTTTCGTCGCCTCCTCGAGATCGATCTCGCCGATGGCCGGGATCGCCAGGCGCAGCGCGTGGCATTCGAGCGCGATCCGGATCTCGAGCAGCTCGATCACCTCGTCGATCGACAGATCCGAGACCACCGCGCCGCGGTTCGGCAGGAAGGTCACAAAACCCTCGGCCTCGAGCTGGCGCAACGCCTCGCGCACCGGGATGCGGCTGGTCCCGAACCGCGCGGCAAGCTCGTCCTGACGCAGCTGCAATCCGGGCGCGAGCTCGCCCGAGCTGATCGCGGCCCGCAATGCCTCGCGCACGGCGTCCGGTGCTGAACCGTGGGGTCCGGCCCCTCGATGGCTGATGACGGTTGCGGGTTCCATCCGGCTTCTCTCTCTGTGCGGCGGGCATCAGGATATCCGCCATGGTCCATATTGTATAAAATCGGTTTCCAATTTATGCAATGCTATGTATAAAATCTGGCCTCATCGTATCCAACATTGCCAGCGCTCGCGAGCACCTGATGCGTCAAACCACCAAGCGGTTGATCTGCCTAGCTTTTCTTGCGGCGACGGTGTCCGCCCCGGCACAGGCCCAATCGTCCGGCGGCACCCTGGCCAAGATCCGCGATGCCGGCGAAATCCGGCTCGGCCACCGCGACGTCTCGGTCCCGTTCTCCTATCTCGACGACAACCAGCAGCCGGTCGGCTTCGCGATGGACCTCTGCGCGCGGATCGTCGATGCGGTGAAGGCCGAGCTCAAGCTACCGGCGCTGCAGATTAGGCTGCAGCCGATCCAGCTCTCCACCCAGATCCCACTGATCGAGAACGGCACCATCGACATCGTCTGCGGTCCCGCCACCAATACGCTGGAGCGGCAGAAGGTCGTCGCCTTCAGCAACACGATCTTCGTGTCGAGCATCCGCGCGGTGGTGCATAAGGACGCGCCGATCAAGACCTTTGAGGATCTCGGCGGCCGGCCGGTCTCGCTGACCTCGGGCTCGACCTCGATCGGACTGTTGAGCACGGGCCCAGGAGAAGAACTTTCAGACCAGAAACATCCTGACGGCGGACCACGCCGCATCATTCCTCGCGCTGACCACCGGGCGCAGCGAAGCCTTCGTGATGGACGACATTCTGCTGGCGAGCCTGATCGCGGGCAGCCGCAACCCGGCGGACTGGCGCATCATCGACGACAGCCTGCGCACCGAACCCTACGGGCTGATCATCCGCAAGGGCGACCCGGAGTTCAAGGCGCTGGTCGACAAGACGCTGGTCGCTATGATGAAGAACGGCGAATTCCAGGAGCTCTACGCAAAATGGTTCACGCGGCCGATCCCGCCGAAGAACGTGAACCTGAATTTTCCGATGACGGCGCCGCTGAAGGATGCCGTCGCCAACCCGAACGACAAGGGCGTGTGATCAACCGAAAGCCCGGCTCCGATTCAATCGGAGCCGGGCTGAAGCGCGACGACAATGACGGCGATCAGACGCCGGCCATCATCACGTATTTGATCTCGACATATTCATCCATGCCATGGCGCGAGCCTTCGCGGCCGAGGCCCGATTCCTTGACGCCGCCGAACGGCGCCACTTCGGTCGTGATCAGGCCGGAGTTGACGCCGACCATGCCCGACTCCAGCGCCTCGGCGACGCGCCAGACGCGGCCGATGTCGCGCGAATAGAAGTAGGAGGCGAGGCCGAACGGCGAGGCATTGCACATCGCGATCACGTCGGCCTCGTCCTTGAAGCGGATCACCGGCGCAAGCGGACCGAAGGTTTCCTCGTGCGACACCAGCGCGTCCGGCCGCACATCCGACAGCACCGTGGGCTCGAAGAAGCTGCGGCCGAGCGACGAGCGCTTGCCGCCGGTCACGATCTTGGCGCCGCCCTTCACCGCATCGGCAATGTGCCGTTCGACCTTCTCGATCGCTTCCATGTTGATCAACGGCCCCTGCGTCACGCCCTGCTCCGTGCCGTCGCCGATCTTCATCTCGGCGACCTTCTTCGACAGCTTCGAGACGAACGCGTCGTAGATCTTGTCCTGGGCATAGAGACGGTTGGCGCAGACGCAGGTCTGGCCCATGTTGCGATACTTCGAGACATGGCGCCTTCGACGGCGGCATCGATATCGGCGTCGTCGAACACCACGAACGGCGCATTGCCGCCGAGCTCGAGGCCAAGCTTCTTCACGCCGACCGACGCCTGCCGGTACAGGATCTTGCCGACCTCGGTCGAGCCGGTGAAGCCGACGAAGCGCACCGCCGGATGCTCGCACAGCACCTTGCCGATCGGCGGCGCATCACCGGTGATGATGTTGAACACGCCCTTCGGCACGCCGGCTTTCTCGGCCAGCGCAACGAGCGCGAGCGCGGACAGCGGCGTCTCGTTGGCGGGCTTCAGCACCACGGTGCAACCGGCCGCCAGCGCCGGCGAGACCTTGCGGGTGATCATCGAGTTCGGGAAATTCCATGGCGTGATGGCGCCGCAGACACCGATCGGCTGCCGGATCGCGAGCAGACGCGCGTCCGGACGCTGGGTCGGGATCGTCTCGCCGTAAACACGCCGCGCCTCTTCCGCGAAGAATTCGACATAGGCGGCGCCGATATCGACCTCGCCGAGCGCTTCCGCCAGCGGCTTGCCCTGCTCGGAGGTCAGGATCAGCGCAAGGTCCTCGCGGTTGGCGATGATCAGATCGAACCATTTGCGCAAGATGTTGGAGCGCTGTTTCGCGGTCAGCTTGGCCCAGGTCGGAAACGCGCGCTCGGCGGCCTCGACGGCCCTGGTCGCGTCATCGGCGCTCAGCTGCGGGATCTTGATCAGCTCGACGCCGGTCGCCGGATTGTTGACGGCGAATTCGGGGGTGCCGACCCAGGCGCCGTCGATGTAGCAGCGGTCGCGCAGCAGCGAGGGGTCCTTCAGGCGGCTTTGCAGGGAGGATGCTGCGGATTGGGTGGCGCGTGCGGCAACGGGCGGGGTCATGGCGTTACTCCTGTCATTTCTGGAATTTCTTGGGGGTGTTCGCGCCTATATAAGCGGAAAGCCGCTGCGATGCACCGGCGCCGGGCGCGACCCTGCCTCAAGCAATATTGAGGGCTCGCGCGCGATCTTTTTTTTACGCGCCGTCGTGCAGCGGCGCTCAGACCGCCCCGCCAGACATATAGGTTTCCCGACGGCCGATCATGCGCTCGGCCGCGGCCTTGGCGTCCGCCTTGGTCGAGGTCGCGCAGGTCCGGTATTCGAGGTCGGCCTGCGCCTGCGCATCGCGGCGGCCGAACCAGGATTTGGCGCCGGTCTGCAGCAGCGCCAGCGCCCGCGCGACATTCTCGACGGCCTCGAACGAGTGCAGTGCGCCGGTACCTGCGTAGCGAACTTCGTAGAGACCTGGGCTGATCGGCGCTTCGATATTCTCGCCGCGGCCCGGCCGCGGATAGCGCTTCCATTCACTCCATGTCGAAATCATTGCTGCGCCCCCCGCAAGGCGGGAAATGACGAATCTTTTCGTCAAATCCGGTCCAATCCGCCGCACCGTTTGTGCAGCGATCTGAATGCGTTAATGCAAATAATCAGGTGCGAAAATCATTCCTTGATCACGTTACCGTGGCCGCCCGCGAAGGTCACCGGGACTTGCGCGGCGTCCCCTGCAAAATCTGCGCGCGTGGTGAACGCCTCCCGACCAAGGCCGTTCCTAGCAGCCGGCCTTCACGACATCGCGACGTGGTCGCATCGCGCCCGCCTTGCGGGAGCGGAAAAGCGGGAGGATGATCCGCCCACTTCAAAACAATAAACCCCACCGGAGGAAGCCCCCAATGCAGAGCAAGGCTCAGATCGATCAGGTATTGCGCCAGAAGAGCGAGGCAAAGGAAATTCCCGGCGTGGTCGCCATCGCGGCCACCGGCAAGGACGTGATTTACGAAGGCGCGTTCGGCAAGCGCGACCTCTCCAAGAGCGATCCCATGACGGCGGACAGCGTGTTCTGGATCGCCTCGATGACCAAGGCGGTGACCTCGGCGGGCGCGATGCAGCTCGTCGAGCAGGGCAAGCTCTCGCTCGATGAGCCGATCGGCAAGCTGTTGCCCGATCTCACTGCGGTGCAGGTGCTCGACGGCTTCGATGCCAAGGGCGAACCGCAGTTGCGGCCGGCGAAAAAGCCGATCACGCTACGCCAGCTCATGACCCACACCGCCGGCTTCGCCTACGATATGTGGGACGCCAATCTCGGGAAGTACCTCGAAAAGACCGGCACGCCCGGCATCATCACCTGCCTGAATGCCGCGCTGAAGACGCCGATCATGACAGATCCCGGCACGCGCTGGGAATACGGCACCAATATCGACTTCGTCGGCAAGGCGGTGGAGGCCGCATCCGGCAAGAAGCTCGATGCCTATCTGCGCGACAACATGTTCGCGCCGCTCGGCATGAGCGACACCGCCTTCAAGATCTCCGACGACATGCGCAAGCGGCTGGTCGGCATGCACGCCCGCGGCGAGGACGGCACGCTTGCGGCGATCCCGTTCGAGCTCGAGCAGAACCCCGAATTCCACATGGGTGGCGGCGGCCTGTATTCGACCGCGGCCGACTACATCAAGTTCTGCCAGATGATCCTCAACAAGGGCAAAGGCAACGGCAATCAGGTGCTGAAGGCCGAGACGGTCGCGACCATGGGCCAGAATCACATCGGCGAGCTCACCATCGGCAAGATGACGACGGCCCTGCCGATGTATACCAACGATGTCGATCTCTATCCCGACATCGTCAAGAAGTGGGGACTGAGCTTCCTGATCAACACCGCCAAGACGCCGGAAGGCCGCAGCGCCGGCAGCCTCGCCTGGGCGGGCCTTGCCAACACCTATTACTGGATCGATCCGTCGCGCGACGTCTGCGGCGTGATCCTGACCCAGCTGTTGCCGTTCGCCGACAAGCACAGCCTGGAGGCCTTCGCAGGCTTCGAGAAGGGCATCTATGCCGGGCTGGACGCCGGCAGCGGGCAAAGGGCGGCGTAAGGCTCGATGAGATAAGTCGTACCAGCCGTTATGGGACTTCTCTCCCTCTCCCCGTTCTTACGGGGAGAGGGTTGGGGTGAGGGCTATTCCCGCGCAGACGGTCGCAATTGGACTCGCAGAGACTCCCCTCACCCGGATCGCATCTTCGATGCGATCCGACCTCTCCCCGCACGCGGGGCGAGGTGAAGCGGAACCCGTCGCCGCTACAATCGAAAACCATACCCGCCATTGGTCGGGCCTGTCCCATCTGCGCCAAACGACTAAGATCGCGCAAAAAAGCGCGGCGACACGAACACGACCACGAGGAGGACGAGCTTGGCACCCACACCCAAGGGAGACAGCAAGGCAGACAGCTATGTCTGCGGCATTTCCGATACGCCGTTGCTCGGTGAAACCATCGGCCGCAGCCTCGACCGTGCTCGCACACGCTGGGGCGAGCGCGAGGCGCTGGTCTCGCCCAGCCACAATGTGCGCTGGACCTGGAACGAATTCGCCGAGCGCGCCGAGGCGCTGGCGGCGGGCTTCATCGCGCTCGGGCTGCAACGCGGCGAGCGGATCGGGATCTGGTCGCTGAACCGCCCGGAATGGACGCTGACGCAATTCGCCGCCGCGAAAGCCGGACTGATCCTCGTCACCATCAATCCGGCCTATCGGCTGAGCGAGCTGGAATTCGCGCTCGGCAAGGTCGGCTGCGCCGCGATCGTGACGGCGACCGCATTCAAGACCTCGGCCTATATGGAGATGCTGAACACGCTGCTGCCCGAGCTCGCAAGCTCGGAGCCCGGTCACTTGCGGTCGGCGCGGCTGCCGCAACTGCGCGCCGTGATCCAGATCGGCGGACCGGCGGCGCCGGGCACCATTCCATTCGATGCGGTATCGCAGATGGGCGGCGAGCGCCATCGCGAGCAGCTTGCGGCGCTCGGCGAGAGCCTGCAGTTCGACGATCCCGTCAACATCCAGTTCACCAGCGGCACCACCGGCTCGCCGAAGGGCGTGACGCTGACCCATCACAACATCCTCAATAACGGCTACTTCACCGGCCGCGCCATGCGCCTGACCGAACAGGACCGCATCTGCATTCCGGTGCCGCTCTATCACTGCTTCGGCATGGTGATGGGCAACCTCGCTTCCGTCACGCTCGGCACCACCATGGTCTATCCCGGCGAAGGCTTTGATCCGCTGGCGACGCTGACGACGGTCGCGCAGGAGAGATGCACGACGCTGTACGGCGTGCCAACCATGTTCATCGCCGAGCTCGACCATCCCGACTTCGCGCGCTTCGACTTGTCCTCGCTGCGCACCGGCATCATGGCCGGCGCGCCCTGCCCGATCGAGGTGATGAAGCGCGTCAACACCGAGATGAACATGCGCGAGGTGACGATCGCCTACGGCATGACCGAGACCAGCCCGGTGAGTTTTCAGAGCGCGACCGACGATCCACTGGAGCGCCGCGTCTCGACCGTCGGCCGCATCCATCCGCATGTCGAGGTCAAGGTGGTCGATCTCGGCGGCAAGGTGGTGCCGCGCGGCGAACGCGGCGAGCTCTGCACCCGCGGCTACAGCATCATGCTCGGCTATTGGGACGAGAAGGAAAAGACCGGCGATGTGCTCGACGCCAATGGCTGGATGCACACCGGCGATCTCGCCGTGATCGACGACGAAGGCTATTGCAACATCGTCGGCCGCATCAAGGACATGGTGATCCGCGGCGGCGAGAACCTGTATCCGCGCGAGATCGAGGAGTTCCTCTACCGCCATCCGAAGATCCAGGACGTGCAGATCTTCGGCGTCGCCGACGAGCGCTATGGCGAAGAGCTGTGCGCCTGGGTCAGAATCAGGCAGGGCGAAACGCTCACCGCCGACGAGGTCCGCGCCTTCTGCCAAGGCCAGATCGCCCACAACAAGATCCCGCGCTATGTCGAGTTCGTCGATGAATTCCCGATGACGGTGACAGGGAAAATCCAGAAGTTCGTGATGCGCGATGCGGTGGAGCAGCGGCTGGGATTGAAGGCGGCGAAGACGGCGTGATCTCTCTTCTCCCTCGCCCCGCTCTTTGCGGGGAGAGGGTCGGGGTGAGAGACCGCCTCCGCAAATTCGAAAGCAGTGAATACGCGGAGACTCCCTCTCACCCGGAACGCATCTACGATGCGATCCGGCCTCTCCCCGCGAGCGGGGCGAGGCGAAGGAGAAAAGCCCCGCCTAAACCAGCAGCCCCTGCTGCTTCGCCAGATCCTGCAGCGACACCAGCGGCCGGGCGCCGATGTGCTGGATCACTTCGGCCGCGGCGAGCGCGCCGAGCCGGCCGGCATTCTCATGGCCGACCTTGCGCACGAGACCGACGAGGAAGCCGGCGGCGAACAGATCGCCGGCGCCGGTGGTGTCGACCAGCCTGTCGATGGGCGAGGCGGGCGGCGCGACGACACTGTCGCCGGAGATCACGACGCACCCCTTCTCGCTGCGGGTGACGACGCCGAGTTTGGTATCCTTGCCGAACTGCTTCAGCGCGGTGTCGAAATCCGAGGTCTGGTACAGCGAGTGCAGCTCGGACTCGTTGGCGAATACCAGATCCACCACGCCCTTGCGCATCAGATCGAGGAATTCGTCGCGGTAGCGATCGACGCAGAACGAATCCGACAGCGTCAGCGCGACCTGGCGGCCCGCGCCGTGCGCGATGGTCGCCGCCTTCACGAAAGCGTCCTTGGCGTTCTTCGGATCCCAGAGGTAGCCCTCGAGATAGATGATGCTGGCGGCAGCGATCTGGTTTGGATCGATGTCGTCGGGCGTCAGGTCCTGCGCGGCGCCGAGATAGGTGTTCATGGTGCGCTCGCCGTCCGGCGTCACCAGGATGTAGGAGCAGCCGGTGGCCGGGCCGGTCCTGGCCGGCGCGGTGTCGAAGGTCACGCCGGCGGCGCGGATGTCGTGGACGTAGAGCTTGCCGATCTGGTCGTCCTTGACCTTGCCGACATAGGCGGCGCGGGCGCCGAGACTGCCGACGCCGACGATGGTGTTGGCGGCCGAACCGCCCGACATTTCGGTCGCCACCCCCATGTCGCCGTAGATCGCGGTGGCGCGCGCCTCATCGATCAGCTGCATCGAGCCCTTGGTCATGCCGTGACGGGCAAGGAATGCCTCGTCGGTCTGCACCAGCACGTCGAAGATCGCGTTGCCGATTCCAAGAACGTCGTATTTTGCGTCAGCCATAGACCTGCCCTGTGTTAACGCCACCCAACAAGAGCCGCGACCTATCACGTTACGCCTCGGGGCAGCAAGGGAAGCTATTTGGGCGAAACCCTGTCAGCATTGCGCTCTGCCAACCCGTCATCCTGAGCGCGTAGCGCGTCTCGAAGGATGAAAGGCCCGGCTCAGGCCGATTCATCCTTCGAGGCTCGCTTCGCTCGCACCTCCAGCGACAAAGGCGGAGCCTTTGCGCGGGGATGACGGGTTTAAGACGGCACCACTGGAAGCAATACCTGCTACTGCTATACAGACCCCATGTTCCGCTCCTTCCTCACGGTCTCCTCGGGAACGCTGGCCTCGCGACTGCTCGGTTTCGTGCGCGATTCCGCGATCGCGGCGCTGCTCGGCGCGGGACCGGTGGCGGATGCATTCCTGGCGGCATTCCAGCTTGTGAATGTTGTGCGACGGCTGTTGTCCGAGGGCGGGCTGAATGCCGCTCTGGTGCCGGCCTGGCTGAAGGCGCGCGATGCCGGCGGCATGGACGCGGCAACCGCCTTTGCCGGCCGCGTGCTCGGCACCGTCAGCGCCGCGGTGATCGCAGCGGCGCTCGTCATCGGCGTGCTGATGCCGCTGGTGATCGCGGCGATCGCGCCGGGGTTCGTCGGCCGCGACACGCTGCAATTCGCCGTCGACTACGCGCGGCTGATGCTGCCCTATCTCGCCTTCGCCGGCCCGGTCACGGTGATGATGGCACTGCTCAGCGCGCAGGGGCGCTTCGCGCTGACCGCGTTCTCGCCGCTGTTATTCAACATCGCGCTGATATCGGTGATGGCCGTGCTGCTGGTGCGGCAGCAGGAGCCGGCGCAGGCCGCGCTGGTGATGGCGGCAACGATCGGCGCCGCCGGCTTCCTGCAACTGTCGATGCTGGCGCTGCGCGGCGCAAGGCTCGCCTCGCCGCTCCGCGTGTCCTTCGATCCTGACATGGGCGGCTTTCTCGGCCGCGCGATCCCCGGCATGGTCGCGAGCAGCGCGCCGCAATGGCTGATGGTGGCAGGCGCGGTGATCGCGTCGACCTCACCGTCGGCGGTGTCCTGGCTCTATTTCGCTAACCGCCTGCTCGAGCTGCCGCTCGGCATCGTCGGCGTCGCCATGGGCACGGTGCTGATCCCGGAGATGACGCGCGCCGTTCGCAGCGGCGAATCCAGCGCGATCGCGCATGCGGAATCACGTGCTCTCGAGCTTGCGGTCGGGCTGGCGCTGCCGGCGACGCTCGGCCTGATGGTGCTGAGCGAGCCGATCGTGCGGATGCTGTTCGAGCACGGCGCGTTCACAGCCCAGGATAGCGCGGCAACCGCGCAAGCCTTGATCTGGCTGACGCTGGCCTTGCCGGCGCATGTGCTGGTGAAGGCGCTGTCGCCGGCATTCTTTGCGCGCGAGGACACGCTGACGCCGCTGCTCGCGACGCTGAAGGCGGTCGTGGTGGCGATCGCGGCGTCCTTCCTGCTCGGCCAGATCTTCGGCGCGAGCGGAATCGCCGCAGGCATTGCGCTCGGCTCCTGGAGCAATGCGCTGGCGCTGATCCGCAAGGGTGCCGCAACCTTCGGCTTTTCGATCGACGCCGCAGCGCGCCGCCGGCTGCCGCGCATCCTGGCCGCGGCGCTCGCGATGGGCGCCCTGCTCTGGCTTGCGGAGGGCGGGCTGCCGTCAGCCGGCAGCCACGGTTTCGTGCAAGCAGCCTCCCTGCTCGCGTTGATCGCGGCAGGTATCGCCGGTTACGGGCTGTTCTTGCAGCTTTTCGGCGTCACCGGCTGGCGCGAGGCGGTTAACGCCGTCCGGCAAAGGCGCCCCGCCTGACTTGCGTGCGCGGAGCTTAAGTGGCAAACGACGCGGCAAAACTAGCCATTTCCGGGAATCGAGACCATGGCGTTCGTTGAACGGGTTTTCTCAGGCGTCCAGCCGACGGGCAATCTGCACCTCGGCAACTACCTCGGCGCTATCGTCAACTTCGTGAAGATGCAGCAGACCCACAACTGCATCTATTGCGTCGTCGACATGCATGCGATCACGCAGGGCGTCGAGGTCTGGGGCGGCCCGGCCGAGCTCGCCCGCAACACCCGCGAGGTCACCGCGGCCTTCATCGCCGCGGGCATCGATGCCAAGAAGCACATCGTGTTCAACCAGAGCCAGATCGCCGGCCATGCCGAGCTGACCTGGATCTTCAACTGCGTCGCGCGGATCGGCTGGCTGAACCGCATGACGCAGTTCAAGGAGAAGGCCGGCAAGGACCGCGAGAACGCCTCGGTCGGCCTCTACGACTATCCGGTGCTGATGGCCGCCGACATCCTGCTCTACCGCGCGACCCATGTGCCGGTCGGCGAGGACCAGAAGCAGCATCTGGAGCTGTCCCGCGACATCGCGCAGAAATTCAACAACGATTTCGGCGATTCGATCCGCGGTCATGGCTTTGCCGACGGCCTGTTCTTCCCGCAGCCCGAGCCGCTGATCACGGGGCCCGCGACGCGGGTGATGAGCCTGCGCGACGGCACCAAGAAGATGTCGAAGTCGGATGCGTCGGACAATTCGCGCATCAACCTCACCGACGACGCCGACACCATCAAGCAGAAGATCCGCAAGGCGAAGACCGATCCGGAGCCGCTGCCGTCGGAGGAGAAGGGTCTCGAAACCCGCCCCGAGGCCGACAATCTGGTCGGCATCTACGCGGCGCTGGCCGGCATCTCCAAGCAGGAGGTGCTGACACAGTTCGGCGGCGGGCAGTTCTCCAGCTTCAAGAACGCGCTGGTCGAGGTTTGCGTCGCGAAACTGGCGCCGATCGCCTCCGAGATGAAGAAGCTGGTCGCCGATCCCGGCCATGTCGACGCGGTCCTCGCCGACGGCGCCAACCGCGCCCGCGGCATCGCCGACGAGACCATGCGCATCACCAAGGACATCGTCGGCTTCATCCGCCCGCGCTGACGCGCAAGGCAGGAACTGCGCGCTCCCTCTCCCAAACGGCGAGGGAGTATGGCACCATGGGTTGGTTTGGTTCAGCACCGGGACATGCATGACCGCCCAGCGACGAAGCTACGAGTCAGGTCACAAGCCGAAATGCCTCGTCATCGTTGACGACACTGCGGAATGGGACCGCGCGGTCTATTACGCCAGCCGGTGGGCGATCCGGGTCGGCGGCGGCGTCGTGATGCTGCGGGTGATCGAGACCGAGGACCAGAACCAGCAATGGCTCGGGGTCGCCGACATCATGCGCGCGGAGGCCGAGGAGGCCGCCAATGAGGCGCTCGACCGCGCCGCCGGCCGCGCCAACGGCATCGCCGCGATCACCCCGGAGCGGGTGATTCGCGAGGGCGACCCGATCGAACAGATCCTCGACGTGATCGACAAGGACGTCGATATCGCAGCGCTGGTGCTGGCCGCCAATCCGGGCGCCGAGGGGCCCGGGCCGATCATCACCACCATGGCCAAGACCATGGGGGCATTCCCGATCCCGGTGACCATCGTGCCGGGCGGCCTGACCGACGCCGAGATCGACGCCCTGTCCTAGCGCGTTACCGGCCCCGGACCCGCTTCCGGGCATGGGTATGAGCCTGGAACCGCGGTTTTGCGGCTTGATCGCGGGCTTTTTAGTTGCCATCTGACTCCTTGATTTGACGCGTTTTCTTCGCGAACCGGTGTCACTTCGCTCGAAAACGCTATAATGGAACCCAACGCGCCGGCCTTGAACCGGCGACGCCGGAGACAGCAGATGTTCATTCAGACCGAAGCCACGCCCAATCCCGCCACGCTGAAATTCATTCCGGGCCGCATGGTGCTCGACAGCGGGACGATGGAATTTTCCTCGCCCGAGTCCGCAGCGCGCTCGCCGCTCGCCGAACGGCTGTTCGCCGTATCCGGCGTCACCGGCGTGTTCTACGGCGGCGACTTCATCACCGTGACCAAAGCGGACGGCGACTGGCAGCACCTCAAGCCCGCGATCCTCGGCGCCATCATGGAGCACTACATGTCCGGCGCGCCGCTGCTCGCCGACGGCACCGCGGCCAGCGACGACGCCCGCGATGAGGAAGACGAGTTCTTCGACGAGGCCGACGCCGAGACGGTCGAGCAGATCAAGGACCTGATCGAGACCCGCGTGCGTCCCGCGGTTGCCAATGACGGCGGCGACATCACCTTCCGCGGCTTCAAGGACGGCATCGTCTATCTCAACATGAAGGGCTCCTGCGCTGGCTGCCCGTCATCGACCGCAACCCTGCAACACGGCATACAGAACCTGCTCCGGCACTTCGTGCCCGACGTGCAGGAAGTCCGGCCGATGTGATGGAGCGGCGAATGGCGCGTGGCGGATCGCGAATAGCATTCTCCTCTGGACCTCTATTCGCCATTCCCCATTTGCCATTCGCCCTCCCATGATGATTCTCGCCATCGATACGGCGCTCGACGCCTGCTCCGCGGCGGTGCTCGACACCACCTCCGGCAACACAATCGCCATTGAATCGCAGGCGATGCAGCGCGGCCATGCCGAGGCGCTGATGCCGCTGATCGCTCGGGTGATGAAAGAGAGCGGCATCGGCTTTGCCGGGCTCGACCGCATCGCCGTCACCACCGGCCCCGGCAGTTTCACCGGCCTGCGCGTCGGCCTCTCGGCGGCGCGCGGCCTGGCGCTGGCCGCGGAAAAGCCGGTGGTCGGACTGTCGACGCTCGCCGCCTACGCCGCGCCTGTCGTCGCCGAGAATGGCGCGTCTGCGATCCTGTCGGCGATCGATGCGCGGCATGATCACGTCTATTTCCAGCTGGTGGACGGCGACGGCAGCCCGATCATCAAGCCGAAGGTGGCGCCGATCGCGGAAGCGCTCGAGGCCTCCCAACACGGCGCGCTGCATCTGGTCGGCAACGCCGCCAATATCCTCGCCGAGCGCTGGCCCGCCGACGCGGCAACGCCGGTCAAGGTCGACCGGCAGCCCGCGCCCGATATTACCTGGGTCGCCTGGATCGGCGCGGCCGTGGATCCTGAAACCGCGCCGCCGCGGCCGTTCTATCTGCGTGCGCCCGACGCCAAGCCGCCGAAGGACCGGCTCGAGATCAGCACGCCGCGATCGACATGATCGGCTGGCTGTCACGATGGTGGGGTGGCGGCCCTCCCGCGGTCGAGGCCGCATCGCTGCGCGATGCGGCGCGACTCGCGCAATTGCACGGCGCGTCGTTTCATCGCGGCTGGGGCGAGGGCGAATTCGAGGCGATGCTGACCGAGCGCAACACGCTGGTGCACCGGCTGCGGCAAGGACGCAAGGTGATCGGCTTTGCCGTCTCGCGGATGGCGGCGGACGAGGCCGAAATTCTGTCGATTGCGATCGATTCCAATCAGCGCGGCCGCGGGCTGTCGCGCGACCTGCTGCTGACTCATCTCGGCCATCTTGCCGGCCGCGGCGTCCGCACCATCTTCCTCGAGGTGGAAGAGAACAATCAGCCGGCGCGACGGCTCTATGAAAAGGCCGGATTCGGCGTGATCGGCCGCCGCGAGCGCTACTACAAGCAGCCCGGCGGGGAACATTTGAACGCGCTTCTGATGCGGCGCGACTTGTCGTAACATCGGCGCGATGGCAGAACATCGCCCTGCTCTGCCATCCAAGGCCCAAGGACTGGCCAAGGACCTGCCAAGGACCCATGACGACGGTGAAAATCACGCCTGCGCAGAAGAATACCGGCATCGAGGCGCGCTGCGCCGCGACCGGCATGCGCATGACCGAACAGCGCCGTGTGATCGCACGCGTGCTGGCGGAGGCCATGGATCACCCTGACGTCGAGGAGCTCTACCGCCGCTGCGTGGCGGTCGACGACAAGATCTCGATCTCGACCGTCTATCGCACCGTCAAGCTGTTCGAGGATGCCGGCATCATCGAGCGCCACGACTTCCGCGAGGGCCGTGCGCGCTATGAGCAGATGCCCGAGAGCCATCACGACCACCTGATCAATCTGCGCGACGGCAAGGTGATCGAGTTCACCTCCGAGGAAATCGAGAAACTGCAGGCCGAGATCGCGCGCAAGCTCGGCTACAAGCTGGTCGATCACCGTCTCGAGCTGTATTGCGTCCCGCTCGACGAAGACAGCAAGTCGTAAGCCGGGTGAGTTTCGACCTCGTCATCTTCGATTGCGACGGCGTGCTGGTCGACAGCGAGGTGATCTCCTGTCGCGCGCATGCGGAGACGCTGACGCGGCACGGCTTTCCGATTACACCTGACGGCGTGCTGAAGCGCTTCCTCGGTGTGTCCGACCGCGAGGCGCGGCGGATCGTCGAAAGCGAGATCGGCCGCGCGCTGCCCGAGACCTTCGAGGCCGAGGTCAAGCACGCGACGCTGAGCTTCTATGCCGACGATCTCAGTGCGATCGCGCATGTCGGCGAGGCGATCGCCGCGCTCGGCTTACCGAAATGCGTGGCGTCGAGCGGCACGCCGGAAAAGATCCATCACGGCCTGACCTGCGCCGGGCTCTACGACCAGCTCGCACCGCATATTTTCTCCGCCACCCAGGTCAAGCGCGGCAAGCCGGCGCCCGATCTCTTCCTGTTCGCGGCGGCGCAGATGGGCGCCAGCCCGGCGCGCTGCGTCGTGATCGAGGACAGCGTGGCCGGCGTCACCGGCGCCCGCGCCGCCGGGATGACCGTGCTCGGATTTTACGGCGGCAGCCATTGCACGGCGGAACACGAGGACATGCTGCGCCAGGCCGGCGCGGCCGTCACCTTCGCCGATATGCGGAAATTGCCCGATTTGATCGCCCGGGTGGGGGCCAAAACCCCGGTTGTGTGAGCAATCTTCTCCTTCCCCTGAAAGGGGAAGGCCGGGATGGGGTTCCAGCCGCGGGCGCCGCTGCGTGCGGAGGGAGCTGATCCCCACCCGCTTTGCTCTGGCGAGCAAAGCGAGCCCCCCTTTTCAAGGGAGGTGACAGGACCAGCCCCGGACCGCTGGATTTTCCCCGGTTTAAGCTATATTTCAGCCCCGGCGCCCCGATGGCGCCGTTTCCATTTTTCGCTCTTAGGGTTCCATGACGACGCCGCGCAAGCTGCACATCAAGTCCTATGGCTGCCAGATGAATGTCTACGATGCGCAACGCATGGCGGACACGCTGGCCGGCGAGGGCTTTGTCGAGACCGCGAGCGCCGAAGACGCCGACCTCGTGATCCTCAACACCTGCCACATCCGCGAGAAGGCGTCGGAGAAAGTCTATTCCGAGCTCGGGCGGCTGCGCGTCGCCAAGGACGAGGCCGCGCGGGCGGGCCGCGAGATGAAGATCGCGGTTGCCGGCTGCGTCGCGCAGGCCGAAGGCGCCGAGATCATCCATCGCGCGCCGACCGTCGACATCGTGGTCGGGCCGCAGAGCTATCATCATCTGCCCGAGCTCTTGAAGCGCGCCAAGGCAAACGGCCGCGCGCTGGAAACGGAATTCCCGGTCGAGGACAAGTTCGGCTTCCTGCCGCAGCCGAAGCCGGATGCGATCCGCGCCCGCGGCATCTCCGCCTTCGTCACGGTGCAGGAAGGTTGCGACAAGTTCTGCACCTTCTGCGTCGTGCCCTATACGCGCGGCGCGGAAGTCTCGCGTCCGGTCGCCAGGATCATCGACGATGTGAAGCAGCTCGCCGACAATGGCGTGCGCGAATTCACGCTGATCGGACAGAACGTCAACGCCTATCACGGCGAAGGTCCCGACGGCCGCGTCTGGCCGCTCGGCAAATTGTTGCAGCGGCTCGCCACGATTCCCGGCGTCACGCGGCTGCGCTATTCGACCAGCCATCCGCGCGACGTCGACGACACCCTGATCGCGGCACATCGCGATTTGCCCGAACTGATGCCGTTCGTGCACCTGCCGGTGCAATCCGGGGCGGACCGGATCCTTGCCGCCATGAACCGCAAACATACCGCCGATGACTACCGGCGCGTCATCGACCGGTTCCGCGCCGCGCGGCAAGACATTGCTTTTTCATCAGATTTTATCGTGGGCTTCCCCGGAGAGACCGCGGAAGAATTTTCCGCCACCCTCGCGCTTGTCACGCAAATCGGATACGCTGCGGCGTATTCATTCAAATATTCGCCACGGCCGGGCACGCCGGCGGCGGAGATGCGGGAGACAGTGTCAGCAGCCGAGATGGACGAGCGCTTGGGGCGGCTTCAGGAATTGATCGACAGCCAGCAATCGGCCTTCAACCGGGCTGCGATTGGCACAACGGTCGATGTGCTGTTCGAGCGCGCCGCGCGCAATCCGGGCCAGATCGTCGGCCGCACCGCCTATCTGCAGCCCGCCCATGTGATGGCGTCGCCCGACATCATCGGCCAGGTCCTCCCGGTGAGGATCGACAGCCTCGAGCGCTACAGCTTGATCGGCGAGCTCGTAACGCGGCCCGCGCCCGGCCTCATTTCGCAGACCATTGGAGCCTGAAATCCTTGCCCAAAAGCGCATCGGATTCGTCTTCGCTCGCTCCCAGCCGCAAACCTGACCGCGACATGCAAATGCCACCTGAGACCCGGCCCCCTGAAACTCAGGTCGTCATCGATTTCGACGACAACCGCGCGGCATCCGCGCTGGTCGGCCCCTACGGACAGAATCTGGCGCTGATCGAGCGGCGGCTCGGCGTCGTGGTCGATTCCCGCGGCAATCATCTCACCATCGCAGGCTCCCGCGACGGCTGCGACGCGGCGCGGCGCGTGCTGGAGACGCTCTACGCGCAGGCCGTCGAAGGACACGACCTCGATCAGGGCGAGGTCGAAGGTGCGATCCGCGCCGTGATCGCGCAGGGCTCGCTGTTCGAATTCGACAACAAGACCGCCAAGCCGACCTTCGAGACCATCAATCTGCGCAAGCGTCCGGTGCGCGCCCGCACCGCGGCGCAGGATTCCTACATCCGCGCGCTGAAGCGGCATGAGTTGGTGTTCGGCATCGGCCCGGCCGGCACCGGGAAGACCTGGCTCGCGGTCGCCCATGCCGCGCAGCTGTTCGAGCGCAAGGAGGTCGATCGCATCATCCTGACGCGCCCCGCGGTGGAAGCCGGCGAGCGGCTCGGCTTCCTGCCCGGCGACCTCAAGGAGAAGGTCGATCCGTATCTGC
This sequence comes from Bradyrhizobium pachyrhizi, assembly GCF_001189245.1. Lineage (GTDB taxonomy): Bacteria > Pseudomonadota > Alphaproteobacteria > Rhizobiales > Xanthobacteraceae > Bradyrhizobium > Bradyrhizobium pachyrhizi. Next base: position 189,934 of record NZ_LFIQ01000039.1, read on the forward strand.
GCCCGATCTATGACGCGCTGTACGATCTGATGGATGCCCGCGTCGTCGAGCGCGCGCTGCAGGGCAACGAGATCGAGATCGCCCCGCTCGCCTTCATGCGCGGCCGCACCCTGACCAATGCCGCCATCATCCTCGACGAGGCGCAGAACACCACGACGATGCAGATGAAGATGTTCCTGACGCGTCTCGGCGAGAACAGCCGGATGATCGTCACCGGCGATCCGTCGCAGGTCGACCTGCCGCATGGCCAGACCTCGGGGCTCACGGAAGCCGTGAAGCTGCTCGACGGCGTCGAGGGCATCGCGCAGGTGCATTTCAAGGCCGAAGACGTCATCCGCCATGAATTGGTGGCGCGCATCGTGGCCGCCTATGAGGGATTGCCGCAAAAGCCGGCAAACGCCAGATCTTGAGACCAATAGCTTCGGCCGCGAGCCCGCACGACGCGGGATCCGGCCATAACGCAGATTTTGAAACCAACGTGTCTGCTTTTCCTGCAACCGAGGTTCTCGTCACCGCCGAATGCTGGCAGGCCGAGCCCAATGCCGACGCGGTGATCCACCGCGCCATCGAGGCTGCCGCCGAAATCGCCGATGCCGATGTCGCCGACGCCGAGCTTGCGGTGATGCTGACCGACGATGCCGGCATCCGCACCCTCAACGCCAACTGGCGCAGCATCGACAAGCCGACCAACGTGCTGTCGTTTCCGGCGCTGCAGCCGGAAGGCGCCGGCGGATCCGACGATGCCCCGCGCATGCTCGGCGATATCGCGATCGCCTATGAGACGACGCGGCGGGAAGCCGATGAAGAGCAGAAACCGTTCGACCATCATTTGAGCCATCTCGCGGTGCATGGCTTCCTGCACCTGATCGGTTACGACCACGAGAACGACGACGATGCCGAGGACATGGAGGCGCTCGAGCGCGAGATCCTCTCTTCCCTCGGCATTCCCGACCCCTATGCGGATCGGATCGCCTGACATGCCGGATTCCGAACCGACCCACGACAACCCGCGCAACGTGAGCAACCTGCCCGCCGTGGTGCACGAGGGCGAGGTGCAGCGCCCCGCGGCCGAGGGCTGGCTGGTGCGCGCGATCCGCACGCTGTTCGGCTGGAAGGCCGGCTCGGTGCGCGACGATTTGCAGGTCGTGCTCGACGCTTCGACGCCCGACGATGTCGGCTTCTCGGCGATCGAGCGCACCATGCTGCGCAACATCCTGTCGCTGAACGAGCGGCGGATCGCCGACGTCATGGTGCACCGCGCCGACATCGTCGCGGTCAAGCGCGACATTCCGCTCGGCGAATTGATGAGCCTGTTCGAGAGCGCGGCGCATTCGCGGCTCGTCGTCTACAACGAGACCCTCGACGACCCCGAGGGCATGGTGCACATCCGCGACCTGCTCGCCTTTATGACCGCGAGAGCCCGCCTCACCGACGCGACCAAGACGAAGCGCAAGAAGCCGTTTCCGGCCGGGCTCGATCTGCGCAGCGTCGATCTCGCGCTGCCGCTGTCGGAAGCCAATATCATCCGCAAGCTGCTCTATATCCCGCCATCGATGCGCGCGATCGACCTGCTGGCGCAGATGCAGGCCTCGCGGATCCATCTCGCGCTGGTGGTCGACGAATATGGCGGCACCGACGGGCTGGTGTCGATCGAGGATATCGTCGAGCAGATCGTCGGCGAGATCGATGACGAGCACGATTCCGACGAGCCGCCGTCCATCGTGCGCCAGCCGGACCACTCCTTCATCGCCGATGCGCGCGCCAGCCTCGACGATGTCCGCTCGGTGATCGGCGAGGATTTCGTGATCGGCGACGCCGGCGAGGAGGTCGAGACGCTCGGCGGTTACCTCGTATCGTTCGTCGGACGCCTGCCGGTACGCGGCGAGGTGATTTCGGGGCCCGGCAATTACGAGGTCGAGGTGCTCGACGCCGATCCGCGGCGGGTCAAGCGCGTGCGCATCACCGCGCGCAAGGAACGGCCGACGCCGCGCAAGGAGCGCGAGCGGCGCCGCGAGCAGGCGCCGGACTCCGGAAACCCGCAGGCGAATGACAACATGCCGCCGCCCGGCGAGGGAGCCGGTCCGCAGTGAGGCTGTCCGACAAGCTCCGATCGATCGGCCTTGCAATCATCCTGACCTGGGGATGGAAACGCGCCGTCCTCGCGCTCACGGCCGGCGCGCTGTCTGCGCTGGCGATGGCGCCGTTCAACGCCTGGCCGGTTCTGTTTCTCACCTTTTCCATCGCGGTCTGGCTGATCGACGGCAGCGCGGCCGGCCGCTGGCGCGGCGTGCCCGCCGCGGCGCTGTCCGGCTTCTGGTTCGGCCTCGGCTATTTCGTGCCGGGCCTGTACTGGATCGGCTACGCCTTCTTCGTCGATGCGGACACCTTCGCCTGGCTGACACCGTTCGCGGTGCTCGGCCTGCCCGCCTATCTCGCTTTGTTCACCGCGTTCGGCTTCGCGCTGGCGCGGCTGATCTGGCCGCGCGACGCTTCGCGCGTGCTGGCGCTCGCGGTCAGCCTGACGGTTTCGGAATGGCTGCGCGGCCATCTCCTCAGCGGCTTTCCGTGGAATGCGTTCGGCTACGCACTGACCGAGCCGCTGGCGCTGGCACAGACCGCGTCGCTGATCGGGCTGTGGGGCATGACGTTCCTGGCCGTCGCGATCTTCGCAAGCCCGGCCGTGTTGATCGACGGCGGCTCGCGCGGCCGCAAGCCGTGGCGCGCGCCGGTGGCCGCGGTGCTGGTGCTGGCGGCAATGCTGGCGTTCGGCGTGATCCGCCTCGCGCAGCAACCGACAAGGATGGTCGATGGCGTCAAGCTGCGCATCATGCAGCCCGATTTGCAGCAGGACGCCAAGTTCAACTACTCCGCCAAGGCGGCGGTGATGCAGAAATATCTCACCCTGTCGGATCGCGCCTCAGGGCCGCACGCCACGGGCGTGAAGGATGCCACCATCCTGATCTGGCCGGAATCCGCGTTTCCGTTCTTCCTGACCAAGGAAGCCGACGCGATGGCGCAGATCGCCGACTTGCTGCCGAAGGGAACCGTGCTGATCACCGGTTCGGTGCGCGCGCCCGATCTGCCGCCCGGCGTCCGCGTGACGCGCGCCTATAATTCCATCTACGTCATCGACCACGACGGCAGCGTGCTCGCGGTCTATGACAAGCTGCATCTTGTCCCGTTCGGAGAATATCTGCCGTTCCAGGATTTGATGGAGAAGCTCGGCTTCGTGCAGCTCACCAAGGTGCAGGGCGGCTACATTCCCGGCACGATCCGACGGCCGCTCGATATTCCGAACGCACCGCGCGCCCTGCCCGTGATCTGCTACGAGGCGATCTTTCCCGGCAATATCGTGAGCCGCGACGACCGTCCCGGCTGGATCGTCAATGTCACCAATGACGGATGGTTCGGAATCTCGACCGGCCCTTACCAGCACCTGCAACAGGCCCGGCTGCGCACCATCGAGGAAGGCCTGCCGATGGTCCGCGCCGCAAATACGGGCGTCTCGGCCGTCATCGACCCGGTTGGCCGGATCGTCGCACAACTCG
>NZ_LFIQ01000039.1:193491-212580 GCF_001189245.1 Bradyrhizobium pachyrhizi
GCCGGCGGCCATCGCGCCGACGATCTATGCGCGTGTCGGGAACATCCCCGCCGCTGTGATTGTGATCACAGCCTTGGCGTTCGTGTTGCGGCGGTTTGTGAGGCGAAAACCCTGACGGCTGCATATCGCCGGTTGTCGCGAACCCGAAAAAACGTCGAAATTTACCTCAGTATGATTCCACCAGTTGACAGATCGACCGTGCACTTCGCATTGTACGGGTCCACGCGAAATCACAAGCCAAGTCAGCCCCTTTGCGCAAATTGTCCGCATTTCGTCCCGATCCTCCTTGCAGGATTTGACGGCACCGGCGCCTGAGGCATACTCCACTTCCAACTTGCCTCATCCACGGGCGCGCAATCCCTTAGGAGAGTTGGAGATGTCCACCAAAGCGCCCAATCCTGTTGACAAATATGTCGGCAGCCGCGTCCGTATGCGACGCATCATGCTCGGCATGAGCCAGGAGAAACTGGGCGAGGCGCTAGGCCTGACGTTCCAGCAGGTGCAGAAATACGAGAAGGGCACCAACCGCGTCGGCGCCAGCCGGCTGCAGCAGATCTCCGAAATCCTGCAGGTGCCGGTCTCTTTCCTGTTCGATGGCGGCCCGAGCGGGGTCAAGACCGCCGACGGCTTCAGCGAGGGCGCCTCGCCGACCTACGTCTCCGATTTTCTGGCAACCGCCGAGGGCCTGGCCCTGACCCGCGCCTTCACGCGGATCGCGGACGCCAAGCTCCGCCGCAGCATCGTCGAACTGGTCGAGCAGATTGCGGCGCGCGAGGCAGCCGAGCAGGCCTGATTCAGCCATATCCGTTTGAGAGATCGTCAAATCTGGAATATGCCATTCCGGCGCGCGCCAACGCGATGAGCTCAGCTTGAGCATCATCGCGCTTGAGCGCCTCGTTGAGCATGATTGCGGATCGTGCTTCGGCGCGTGCGCGCAATGACAAAGCGAATTCACAGGCGACGACAACAGCATGTCCAGCAATCCGTTCGAAACCGCCGTGATTCTCGACGGCATCCGCCGCTGGGTCGAGATCGAATCTCCGACCGAGCGGCCCGATCAGGTCAACAAGCTGGCTGATCTCGTCGCGTCGGGCTATCGCGACCTGCCGGCCACGGTGGAGCGCATTGCAGGACGCGACGGCTGCGGCGATCACCTGGTGACGCGCTCGTCCTGGGGCCAGGAGGCGCCGGGCATCCTGGTGCTGAGCCATCTCGACACAGTCCATCCGATGGGATTCATCGAACGGTTACCATTCAAGGTCGACGGCGACAGCGCGTTCGGCCCCGGCATCTACGACATGAAGGGCGGCGCCTACCTCGCCTATCATGCATTCCGGCAGGTCTGCGCCGACGGCGCGCGCCCGCCGCTCGGCATCACCCAGCTCTACGTGTCGGACGAGGAGATCGGCAGCCCGACCTCGCGGGCGCTGATCGAGGCCGAGGGCCGCAAGGCCAAATACGTGCTGGTGACGGAGCCGGCGCGCGACGGCGGCAAGATCGTCACCGGACGCAAGGGCGTTGCGCGTTTCGACGTCACCATCAAGGGCACGCCGGCCCATGCCGGCACGCGCCCCGAGGACGGCCGCAGCGCGATCCGGGAGCTCGGCAATGTGATCCAGGCGCTGGAGGCCATGAACGATCTCAAGCGCGGCGTCACCGTCAATGTCGGTATCGTCCGCGGCGGCACCAAGCCGAACGTGATCGCCGAAGAGGCCTATGCGGAAGTCGACATGCGCGTGCCGACCATGGCCGACGCCGACGAACTGGTTCCGAAGATCCTCGGGATCACCTCACGCACCGAGGGCGTCAGCGTGAAGATATCGGGCGAATTGAACCGTCCGCCCTATGAGAAAAGCAATGCCGGCGCCGCACTCTACGAGCACGCCAGGGGGCTGGCCGCCGAGCTCGGCTTCGAGCTGGCGGATGTGTTCACCGGCGGCGGCTCCGACGGCAATTTCACCGCGCCGCATACCGCGACCCTCGATGGCCTCGGCGTCGACGGCAAGGGCGCGCATACCCATTACGAGCAGCTCTACATCTCGTCGATCGAGCCGCGCGCGCGGCTGCTCCACCGTCTCTATCAAACGCTGCGATGACACCGGCTCCAGGCGACCGCGGCGATCGCGATTCCCCCGACGACGGCGCGATGGCGCATGCGCGCGGCTCGTTCTTCGGACGGCGCAAGGGCCACAAGCTGCGCCCGCATCAGGCCGACCTGATCGACACTCTGCTGCCGCATCTGGCCGTCGACATCTCGGCGCCCGCGCCCGAGGCGCTGACCGAGTTGTTCGATGACGGCATCGAGAATGTCAGGCTCGAAATCGGCTTCGGCGGCGGCGAGCATCTGATCGCGGAGGCACAGGCCTTTCCGAGCACGGGCTTCATCGGCTGCGAGCCCTATGTCAACGGCATGGCGAAGATCCTGACCCAGATCGAGGCGCAAAATATCGGCAACATCCGCCTGTTCGCCGGCGACGCGGCCGAACTGCTGGCCTGGGCGCCGACGCGCTCAGTTGCGCGCATCGACCTGATCCATCCCGATCCGTGGCCGAAGCGGCGGCACTGGAAGCGGCGCTTCGTGCAGGATGCAACGGTCGCTGCGATGACACGATTGCTGCCGCCGGGCGGCGAATTCCGCTTCGTCAGCGATATCGATGATTATTGCGCCTGGACGCTGGCGCATCTGATGCGCTCGCCCGACTTCGCCTGGCTTGCCGAGCGCGCGACCGACTGGCAACAGCCGTGGCCGAACTACACGATGACGCGCTACGGCGCCAAGGCCGAGCGCGAAGGGCGCAAGGCGGCGTATTTGCGATTCAAGCGGTTGCCGTAGTGCTGTCATTCCGGGGCGATGCGCAGCATCGAACCCGGAACCTCGAGATTCCGGGTTCGTCGCTATCGCGACGCCCCGGAATGACGGATAGCTATCCCTTCGCTTCCGCCAGCCGCGCCTTCCTGACGTCGGTCGCCTCCCACACCATCCGCTTGCCGCGCTCGCGGCCGAGCAGCTCGATCGGATCGTGATTGTCGATGTGGCCGAACTGGCCCTTGTAGACGCTGTAGCCGCACAATTCCTGCAAACGGCGCGGAAAGCGGGCCGCAGTCTCGCGCGGAATGCCGAGCTGCAGGTTCTCCTGCTGCCGCATCCAGCCCCAGCAATAAGCGCAGGAGAAGGCAAAGCGCCTGGCGTCGCTGCTATTTGCGCCGCCGCCATGCCACAGGGCGCTGTCGAACAGCATCACGCTGCCGGCCGGCATGGTCGCGGTGACCGCATCGTACTCCTTGCCGTATTCGGGCGACGAATCGAATTTGTGGCTGCGCGGAATGATCCGCGTCGCGCCGTTATCGTCGCGGAAATCGGACAGCGCCCAGATCGCATTGATCGTGATCGGGATGTGCGGCCGCGGCAACGGGATCAATTGGGTGTCTTCGTGAACCGGCTGCGCCTCCTGGCCGGGCCCGAGCACCAGCGAGCAGAACGACGAGAGCAGGCATTCCCTGTCCAGCACGCGTTCGACCACCGGCAGCACGTTGTCATGCAGCGGCACCTCCCAGAACAGATCGTCATAGGTCAGGAGGTTGTTGATGCGCAGCGTCTTGAAGCCTTCGAACGATGTTCGGGCAGGTGCGAGACTGTGCTCGCGCTCGATTCTCAGCACCGCCGCCTTCAACCCCTCGACCAGATCGGGCGAGGCGGCGCGCTCGATCACGGTGTATCCGTCGTCGCGGATCCGCGCGGCGTGCGTTTGGATGTCGGCGTCCGTCAGCATGGCAATCTCCCCGTTGGCGCTGTGTCGCGCCTCGCGGAAAGCATAGCGGGCCGACGCAATTTTTGGGAAGTATTATGACGCAGCTGATTCAGCTCGTCATTGCGAGCGAAGCGAAGCATCCATGGTTCGGCGTGGGGAGATATGGATAGCTTCGTCGCTTCGCTCCTCGCAATGACGGACAGAGAGTCCGCCACGACCGCATGAACTAGCGCGACTTCCAGAACTCCACGACGCGCTGCGCCGTTGACGGCATCAGGCGCACGAAATTCACCCGCGCACCTTCGATATCGGCAGGAGACGGCACGCGGTTCGGCCCGAGCCGCATCAGGATCAGGGCGCGCACGGTCGGCCATTCGAAGCCGATCGTCTTGCTGGCGATCAGGATCGGATCATAGCGATCGCCGGAGATCAGGCGATCGAGCGTGACGATCTTCACGCCGGCCATCGCGGCGAGCGCCGCCATGCATTCCTCATATTTGAAGGCCTTTGCGAAGCCGGCCACCGCGGCCTCGTTCAATTCGCCGGCGCGATGCAGCGCCAGGATGGCGCGCTGCGCGGCTGTGAAATCGCGGCCCTCGACCTGAACGATCACGCCCTCGATCTCCTTCATCGCCAGCTTGATCTCGGCCTGGCGTTCCGGCTTGGCGACGGCATGCAGACGGCGGCGGATCACGTCGATCGAGCCGGCGAGCAGGCCCTTCAGATGCTCGGGCGGAAGATCATCGCGGCGGCCGATCCGCAGCGTCAGCACGCCGTCCTGGCCGGCTCGTTGTACCAAGGTCGTGAAGGAGGCGTCCGAGAACGCCGCGCCCGCATTGCCGGCCGCGCATCGGATGACGTCGCGATCGCCGCGTCGGACGAGGACGTCGGTCAGCGCAGTCGAGAGCTTCGATCGCTCGGCCATCGCGAGCAGATGGCCCTGGCCCTTGGCATTGGCGATCTCGACCAGCACCCTTTCGTCAATCACCGGCGATCGGCGCAGCAGCGGCCCCGCGATCGCGACCTCGTCCTCGCGGGCGAGTTGCCCGACCAGATGCCGCGGCGCGTTGGCGAGCAGCGCGAGCCGTTCGGCGAGATCGACCCGCGCAGCAAGCTCGGCATGCGGGACCAGGCTGGTCAGCACCCCGTCGAACAGGTCGATATGGTCGGGACGGAAGCTCGCGGCGCCCTGAAGAAACAGCTCGCCGAGCCGCCGCGCGGCCTCGGCGCGGCGCTTGGGGTCGCCGCGGCGAACGATGTCGTCGAGTTCCGGGATCAGCGCAGGGGCTGTCGTCATGAGCCTTGTCCGACCGGCGACTTCTGCCGATTTTCGGCAATCTATGGTCCCGTTCGTAAACGGAGGGTTAGATCAATCCGGCATCCTGGGAGCCCTAAAATCGCCTCCCGCCGGACCCGGGGGCCTTGCCGGACCCAGGCAAAAGAGCTATATCCAACGCAACTTATGGTATCTCATACGATCGCGTAGGAGAGTGGGCCCCCCGGGACCCGCTCTTTTTTATTACCTGACGGGACCCAACGAGGCCGGGTCCAGCTTGGGTAGCGTTAGCGGCCCCTTAAGGCCACCTGAACAACACAACAGACCTCCGCAGCCTTTAGACCTTAGACAGCCTTTAACACTGGATATGACCGAACCGACCGCCACGTCCGTGGACACCGAACTGCTCGCCGAGCCGCGTCTCGTCGTTGAGCCCGGGGTCGCGGCGCGTGTCGCCGCGGTCGCGGTCCCGGTGCTGCAGGGCATGGGCTATCGCCTGGTGCGCATCAAGGTCTCGGGCGACGCCGGCTGCACCGTGCAGATCATGGCGGAGCGGCCCGACGGCTCGATGCAGCTCGAGGATTGCGAGGCTATCTCGCGCGCGCTGTCGCCGGTGCTCGATGTCGCCGACCCGATCGAGCGCGCCTACCGGCTGGAAATCTCTTCGCCCGGCATCGACCGCCCACTGGTGCGCCGCTCCGACTTTGAGCGCTACACCGGGCATCTCGTGAAGATCGAGATGGCGGTAGCGCATCAGGGCCGCAAGCGGTTCCGCGGCCTGCTCGCCGGCGTCGAGGGCGATGCGGTGCGCATCAGGCGCGACGATCCGCGTCCCGACGAGGACGTCGAGGTTCTCCTGGTGATGGAGGACATCTCGGACGCGCGGCTGGTGCTGACCGACGAATTGATCGAGGAATCGATGCGGCGCGGCAAGGCCGCCGAGCGCGAGCTGCGCCGCGAGCTCGGCCTCGCGCCGCCGCAGCCGGCCCACGCCAAGAAGAGCGATCCGGCGAAGAGCCAGAAGCCGAAACCCAAGCCTGCTCACAAGCCCGGCAAGAAGCCGGCTCCGACCAACACCAAAAAGCACCGCCTGGCGGCCGAGCGCGCGCGCCGTGGCGAGATCGATCCATCCGAAGGAGACTAAGCCATGGCAGTCAGCGCCAACAAACTCGAACTGCTGCAGATCGCAGACGCAGTTGCGCGCGAAAAGTCGATCGACCGCTCCATCGTGATCGCGGCGATGGAAGACGCCATCGCCAAGGCCGCGCGTGCCCGCTACGGCAGCGAGACCGACGTCCATGCCGAGATCGATGCCAAGAAGGGCGAGCTGCGGCTGACCCGCCACATGCTGGTGGTCGACGTCGTCGAAAACTCGTCGAACCAGATTTCGCTGCACGATGCGCAGCGCGCCAATCCAGGCGCCCAGGTCGGCGACACCATCGCCGACACGCTGCCGCCGCTGGAATATGGCCGCATCGCCGCGCAGTCGGCCAAGCAGGTGATCGTGCAGAAGGTGCGCGAGGCCGAGCGCGACCGGCAGTACCAGGAATTCAAGGATCGCATCGGCGACATCGTCAACGGCATCGTCAAGCGCGTCGAATATGGCAGCGTGATCGTCGACCTCGGCCGTGGCGAAGCGATCGTGCGCCGCGACGAGATGCTGCCGCGCGAAGTGTTCCGCAACGGCGACCGCGTCCGCGCCTATATCTTCGACGTCCGCCGCGAGACCCGCGGTCCGCAGATCTTCCTGTCGCGCACCCATCCGCAGTTCATGGCGAAGCTGTTCGCGCAGGAAGTGCCGGAGATCTACGACGGCATCGTCGAGATCAAGGCGGTCGCCCGCGATCCGGGCTCGCGCGCCAAGATCGGCGTGATCTCGCGCGATTCCTCAGTCGACCCGGTCGGCGCCTGCGTCGGCATGCGCGGCTCGCGCGTGCAGGCCGTGGTGAACGAGCTGCAGGGCGAGAAGATCGACATCATCCCGTGGTCACCCGACATCGCGACCTTCGTCGTCAACGCGCTGGCGCCGGCTGAAGTCGCCAAGGTCGTGATCGACGAGGACCGCGAGCGCATCGAGGTCGTGGTTCCCGACACCAATAACCAGCTGTCGCTGGCGATCGGCCGCCGCGGCCAGAACGTCCGGCTCGCCTCGCAGCTGACCGGCTGGGACATCGACATCCTGACCGAGCAGGAAGAGTCGGAGCGCCGCCAGGCCGACTTCGAGAACTCGACCCGCGTGTTCATGGAAGCGCTCAATGTCGACGAGGTGGTCGGCCAGCTGCTCGCCTCCGAGGGCTTCACCTCGGTCGATGAACTCGCGCTGGTGGACGTCAAGGAACTCGCCGGCATCGAGGGTTTCGATGAGGAGACCGCCACCGAGCTGCAGACCCGCGCCCGCGAATATCTGGAACAGCTCGAGGCGGAACTGGAAGCCAAGCGCAAGGAACTCGGCGTCGAGGACGCCATGAAGGACGTGCCCGGCATCACCGGCAAGATGCTGGTGAAGCTCGGCGAGAACGATGTGAAGACGGTCGAGGATCTCGCCGGCTGCGCCACCGACGATCTGGTCGGCTGGACCGAGCGCAAGGAAGGCAGCGAGCCGACCAAGCATGCCGGGTTCCTCGACGGCATCGAGATCTCGCGCGACGAGGCCGAGGCCTTGATCATGCAGGCCCGTCTGAAGGCCGGCTGGATCACCGAGGCCGACCTCGCCAAGCCTGCTGAGGAGGCCGAGGCCGCCGAAGCAGAAACGACGGCCTCGTAAGGAGATGCCCCACGGATGCTGGCTCAGGCTGACCCCGATCTCGACGATGGGCCGCGGACGCAGAAGTCCGCGACCACGCGGATGTGCGCGGTCAGCCGCGAGGTGCGTCCGATCGACGAGCTGATCCGGTTCGTCGTCGCGCCCACGGGCGAGGTGATCCCGGATCTCAAGCGCAAGCTGCCCGGCCGCGGATTATGGGTTTCCGCATCGCGGCGCAGCGTTGCGGAAGCGGTCCGCCGTCACCAATTTAGCAAGGGATTCAAGCGCGACGTCCGCGTCGCGCCGACCCTCCCCACCGACACCGACACCCTCCTGGTGCGCAGCGTCACCGAGGCCCTGGCGATGGCCGCCAAGGCCGGTCAGGTCGTTTCGGGCTTCGGCAAGGTCGAGGACGCACTCAACCGGAACGAAACTGCAGCCCTGATCCACGCTTCCGACGGCGCGGCGGACGGAATCCGCAAATTGGACGCGATCGTGAGGCAAAGGGGCGAAAAACGTGGTGAATCGCCGGTAATCCCCGTCGTCAATGTTTTGACGTCGGAAGAATTGGATTTGGCACTTGGGCGGTCAAATGTGATACATGCTGCGCTGCTCGCGGGCCCGGCGAGCAAGACGTTCCTGTCGCGCTGCCAGATGCTGGTCCGATACCGGATGGCCGACGACGACAAGACCGCCGAAGCGGCCAGAAATTCCAGAGCGTGATCCGGGAAGGCGGACGCCGTCTTTCCGACCGGTCATGCTCAGCAAGCGACGACACGTTGAAGGATTTGTGCGGCAAACGCACAGCGAAACGAGATTAGGACTGCTGAATGGTTGATACCAAGACCCCTGGCGACAAGACTTTGAGTGTCCCGAGCAAGACGTTGTCGCTGAAGCCGCGCGTCGAGACGGGCACCGTGCGCCAGAGCTTCAGCCACGGCCGGACCAAGCAGGTCGTGGTCGAGAAACGCGGCAAGCGCCGCGTCGGTGGCGATGGCCCCGGCGAGGCGCATGCGCCGGAACCCGTGGTTGCAAAGCCGGCGGCGCCGGCCGCCAGGCCGCCGCTCGGCCGCCCGTCAGGCCCGCCTCCCGGCCAGCAGCAGCGTAACACCCGCTCCGGCGTGGTGCTGCCGACCCTGACCGAGGACGAGCGTTCCGCGCGCGCCAGCGCGCTGGCCGACGCCCGTCAGCGCGATATCGAGGAACGCCGCCAGGCCGAAGAGGAGGCCAAGCGCCGCGCCGTCCGCGAGGCTGCCGAGAAGGCCGAGCGCGAGGCCGCCGAGGCCCGCCGCAAGGCGGAAGAGGAACGCCATCGCCACGAGGAAGAGGCCAAGCGCAAAGCCGAAGTCGAGGCCAAGCGCCGCTTTGGCGAAGGCGAGGCCAAGCCCGGTGCGGCGCCTGTCGCTGCTCCCGCCAAGCCTGCCGGAGCCGCACCTGCGTCTGCTCCGGCCGCCCGTGCGCCCGCAGCACGCCCAACGACCACGACAACCGCGCGCACACCGGCCTCTGCGCCGAGACCGGCGGCGGTTGCGGCCGGGCCCGACGAAGATGAAGGTCCGCGCCTGGTGCGCCGCCCCGGCGGCGCCGTGCGCCCCGCCGCGGCTCCGAAGACCACCCACAAGCCCGGTCCGCAGAAAGAGCGCGGCCGCCTCACTCTGACCACTGCGCTCAACGCCGACGACGTACGCGAGCGTTCGATCGCCTCGTTCCGCCGCCGCACCCAGCGCCTGAAGGGTCATGCGTCGAACGAACCCAAGGAAAAGCTGATCCGCGAAGTCACCATCCCGGAAGCGATCACGATCCAGGAACTCGCGAACCGCATGTCGGAGCGCGCGGTCGACGTCATCCGCATGCTGATGAAGCAGGGCGCGATGCACAAGATTACCGACGTGATCGATGCCGACACCGCGCAGCTGATCGCCGAAGAGCTTGGCCACAGCGTCAAGCGTGTCGCGGCATCCGACGTGGAAGAGGGCCTGTTCGACGTCGTCGACAATTCCACCGACACCGAGCCGCGCTCGCCTGTCGTCACCGTCATGGGTCACGTCGACCACGGCAAGACCTCGCTGCTCGACGCGCTGCGCCACGCCAACGTGGTGTCTGGCGAAGCCGGCGGCATTACCCAGCATATCGGCGCCTATCAGGTGCTGTCGCCCGAGAGCGGCACCAAGATCACCTTCATCGACACGCCCGGCCACGCCGCATTCACCGCGATGCGCGCCCGCGGCGCCAAGGTCACCGACATCGTCGTGCTGGTGGTCGCGGCCGATGACGGCGTGATGCCGCAGACGATCGAAGCGATCAACCACGCCAAGGCGGCCAAGGTGCCGATGATCGTGGCGATCAACAAGATCGACAAGCCCGATGCACGGCCCGAGCGCGTGCGCACCGAACTGCTGCAGTACGAGGTGCAGGTCGAATCGCTCGGCGGCGACGTCGTCGACGTCGAAGTCTCGGCCAAGAACAAGACCAATCTCGACAAACTGCTCGAGATGATCGCGCTGCAGGCCGAAATCCTCGATCTGAAGACCAATTCGGAGCGTCCGGCGGAAGGCACCGTGATCGAAGCCAAGCTCGATCGCGGCCGCGGTCCGGTCGCGACCGTGCTGGTGCAGCGCGGCACGCTGCGTGTCGGCGACATCATCGTGGCCGGCGCCGAGATGGGCCGCGTCCGCGCCTTGATTTCCGACCAGGGCGAGAATCTCGAAGAGGCCGGTCCGTCCGTGCCGGTCGAGGTGCTCGGCTTCAACGGCCCGCCGGAAGCCGGCGACCGTCTCGCCGTCGTCGAGAACGAAGCCCGCGCCCGCCAGGTCACGAGCTATCGCGCGCACCAGAAGCGCGAGAACGCGGCGGCCTCGATCTCCGGCATGCGGGGCTCGCTCGAGCAGATGATGTCGCAGCTCAAGACCGCGGGCCGCAAGGAGTTCCCGCTGATCGTCAAGGCCGACGTGCAGGGCTCGCTGGAAGCGATCCTGGGCTCGCTCGAGAAGCTCGGCACCGACGAAGTCGCCGCCCGCATCCTGCATGCCGGCGTCGGCGGCATCTCGGAGTCCGACGTCACGCTGGCGGAAGGCTTCAACGCCGCGATCATCGGCTTCTCGGTCCGAGCCAACAAGGAAGCGGCGGCCGCGGCCAAGCGCAACGGCATCGAGATCCGCTACTACAACATCATCTACGACCTCGTGGACGATATTAAAAAGGCGATGTCCGGCCTGCTCGCGCCCACGCTGCGCGAAACCATGCTGGGCAACGCGCAGATCCTGGAAGTGTTCAACATTTCCAAGGTCGGCAAGGTCGCGGGTTGCCGCGTCACCGACGGTACCGTGGAACGCGGCGCCAATGTTCGCCTGATCCGCGACAACGTCGTGGTGCACGAAGGCAAGCTGTCGACGCTGAAGCGCTTCAAGGATGAAGTGAAGGAAGTGGTCTCCGGCCAGGAGTGTGGCATGGCATTCGAGAACTACGGCGACATGCGTGTCGGCGACGTGATCGAATGTTACCGCATCGAGACGATCCAGCGCTCTCTGTAAGTCCAAATCTTACGAAGCGCAGATCTTACTAAGCGTTGGGTCCATTTGACTGAAAATGCGACGGCGTGGCCGGACTTTAGTCCGGCCACCAGCGCATTGTCTGATTGAAGCAAAGCTAGGACATTGATGCCCGCGGCCAAGGCCTGCGGGCGCGACGGTTTTGGAAGAAGGTCATGCCCCGTCAAAAGAAGAGTTCCAGCCCCGGCGGCTCACAACGTCAGCTGCGCGTCGGTGAAACGGTTCGCCATGCAGTTGCCGAGATTTTGTCGCAGGGTGAGGTCCACGATCCCGATCTGGAAGGCCACATCATCACCGTTCCCGAGGTGCGTATGTCGCCGGACCTGAAGCTCGCGACGATCTATGTGATGCCGCTCGGCGGCCGCGACACCGACACGGTGATATCCGCGCTCGAGCGCAACAAGAAGTTCCTTCGCGGCGAGATCGCGCATCGCGTCAACCTGAAATTTGCACCCGACATTCGCTTCCGCGTCGATGAGCGGTTCGACGAGGCGGAGCGCATCGAGAAACTACTGCGGACACCTGCGGTGCAGCGAGACCTTGCACCCGATTCGGACGACGAGTGATGACTGTGATGACGACCAACAGCGCTGTGGACGCGAAGGATGCCGACGCCCGCGACGCTGAGCGGGATGCTTTTGCCGGGCAGCGCGCCGACGAAGCGCGCCGCACCAACAACGACCCGCGCCAGAAGCAGGGCAGGCAGAACCAGCAGCCGCGCCGCGACAAGCGCGATGTCCATGGCTGGGTGGTGCTCGACAAGCCGATCGGCATGACCTCGACGCAGGCGGTCGCCGTGCTCAAGCGCCTGTTCCAGGCCAAGCGCGCCGGCCATGCCGGCACCCTCGATCCGCTCGCCTCCGGCGGCTTGCCGATCGCGCTGGGCGAGGCCACCAAGACGGTGCCGTTCGTGATGGACGGCCGCAAGCGCTACCGCTTCACGGTGTGCTGGGGCGAGGAGCGCGACACCGACGACACCGAGGGACGGCCGGTCAGGACCAGCGAGAGCCGGCCGACCGCCGATTCGATCCGGGAACTGTTGCCGCGCTTTACCGGGGTGATCGAGCAGATCCCGCCGCAATATTCGGCGATCAAGGTGCAAGGCGAGCGCGCCTATGATCTGGCGCGCGACGGCGAGACCGTGGAACTGAAGCCCCGCCCGGTCGAAATTCACGAATTAACCCTTGTGGAACATGGCGATAACGGCCAGTCCGTGTTCGAGGCCGAGTGCGGCAAGGGAACCTATGTCCGGGCGCTGGCCCGCGATATGGGCCGGATTCTGGGCTGTTTTGGCCATATCTGCGCCCTGCGGCGGACCCTTGTCGGTCCGTTTACCGAGCGGGACATGATTCCGCTGGAACAGTTGGAGGCTTTATGCAATAGAGCCGCGTCTGGCGAGGGCAGCCTCGCCGACGCGCTTTTGCCCGTTGAGACCGCGCTGGACGACATCCCGGCACTGGCCGTCACACGGGCTGATGCGGCAAGGCTCCACAGGGGCCAGGCCGTTTTGTTGCGCGGACGGGATGCGCCCAATACCAGCGGCACAGTCTATGTCACGGTGGCAGGCCGACTTCTCGCGCTTGCCGAAATTGGCAATGGCGAACTCATCCCCAAGCGCGTGTTCAACCTGAACGGACTGACTGCCGGTCCGGCTCGCAACAATGAAAGTAACTGACGATGTCGATTACCGCAGAACGCAAAGCGGAAGTCATCAAGACGAATGCCAACAAGGCCGGCGACACCGGCTCGCCCGAGGTTCAGGTCGCGATCCTGTCGGAACGCATCAATAACCTCACCGAGCACTTCAAGAGCCATGTGAAGGACAACCATTCACGCCGCGGCCTCCTGAAGCTCGTGTCGACGCGTCGCTCCCTGCTTGACTACATCAAGCGCAAGGACGAGGCGCGCTACAAGGCGCTGCTCGAAAAGCACAACATCCGTCGTTGATTTGAGAAGCACGCGCGCGAGGGTTCGCGCGCGTTTTCGCATGGTCGTCCGTGAACTCGGGCTTTCGAATTGTCGAAAGATGATCATGCGCAGCATGGCAGTCGCGCCATGCACACTAGCGTCCAGTAGCAATCCGGCCGCTGGACCGGGCAAGATGCCCAGATGACCGAAAGGATGGACGCCATCCGAAATCCAGGGACCATGGCAGGATCGCCGGATGCTGATCGCAACAGCGCATCAGTGTCTCGCCGTCTTGGCATGGTCTTTGTGTTTCAGAGCGCCGTGCTTTCGTGAAACCATGAAAGAAAACCGAAATGTTCAATTCGCATTCCGTCGAAATCGACTGGGGTGGACGTCCCCTCAAACTTGAAACCGGCAAGATCGCCCGCCAGGCCGACGGCGCCGTGATGGCCACCTACGGCGAGACCGTGGTGCTTGCCACCGTCGTTGCGGCGAAGGCGCCGCGCGAGGGCGTCGACTTCCTGCCGCTCACGGTCGACTACCAGGAGAAGACCTACGCCGCAGGCCGCATTCCCGGCGGCTATTTCAAGCGCGAAGGCCGTCCGACCGAGAAGGAGACGCTGGTCTCCCGCCTGATCGACCGCCCGATCCGTCCGCTGTTCGTCGACGGCTGGCGCAACGAGACCCAGGTGATCGTCACCGTGCTCTCGCACGACATGGAGAACGATCCGGACATCGTGTCGCTGGTCGCCGCCTCCGCCGCCCTGACGCTGTCGGGCGCACCGTTCAAGGGCCCGATCGGCGCCGCGCGCGTCGGCTTCGCCAATGACGAATACGTGCTCAACCCGACGCTCGACGAGATGACCGAGACCCAGCTCGACCTCGTCGTCGCCGGCACCGCCGACGCCGTGCTGATGGTCGAATCGGAAGCCAAGGAGCTCAACGAGGACGTGATGCTCGGCGCGGTCATGTTCGGCCACCGCCACTTCCAGCCGGTCATCAACGCGATCATCGAGCTCGCCGAGAAGGCCGCCAAGGAGCCGCGCGAAGTCACCACGATCGACAACTCGGAGATCGAGAAGGAGATGCTCGGCATCGCCGAACAGGAGCTCCGCAAGGCCTATGCGATCCCGGTCAAGCAGGAACGCTATGCCGCGGTCGGCGCCGTCAAGGAGAAGGTGCTGGCGCACTTCTTCCCGGAAGGCCAGGAGCCGAAATACGACAAGCTCCGCGTCGCCGGCGTGTTCAAGGAACTGGAAGCCAAGATCGTTCGCTGGAACATCCTTGACACCGGCAAGCGCATCGACGGCCGTGACGCCAAGACCGTGCGCAACATCATCGCCGAAGCCGGCGTGCTGCCGCGCGCCCACGGCTCGGCGCTGTTCACCCGCGGTGAGACCCAGGCGATGGTCGTGACCACGCTCGGCACCGGCGAAGACGAGCAGTACATCGATGCACTGTCGGGGACGTACAAGGAAACGTTCCTGCTGCACTACAACTTCCCGCCCTACTCGGTCGGTGAAACCGGTCGCCTCGGCGGCACCAAGCGCCGCGAAATCGGCCACGGCAAGCTCGCCTGGCGCGCGATCCACCCGGTGCTGCCGCCGCATCACGAGTTCCCGTACACGATCCGCGTGGTCTCCGAGATCACCGAGTCGAACGGCTCGTCCTCGATGGCCTCGGTGTGCGGCGCGTCGCTGTCGCTGATGGACGCCGGCGTGCCGCTGAAGCGGCCGACCGCCGGTATCGCCATGGGCCTGATCCTCGAAGGTCAGCGCTTCGCGGTGCTGTCGGACATCCTCGGTGACGAGGATCATCTCGGCGACATGGACTTCAAGGTCGCCGGCACCGACCACGGCATCACCTCGCTCCAGATGGACATCAAGATCGAGGGCATCACCGAGGAGATCATGAAGGTTGCGCTTGGCCAGGCCAAGGAAGGGCGCATCCACATCCTCGGCGAGATGGCCAAGGCGCTGACCGCGGCGCGCGCCGAGCTCGGCGAATACGCACCGCGGATCGAGACCTTCAAGATCGCCACCGACAAGATCCGCGAAGTGATCGGCACCGGCGGCAAGGTGATCCGCGAGATCGTCGAGAAGACCGGCGCCAAGGTCAACATCGAGGACGACGGCACCGTGAAGGTCGCGTCCAACGATGGCGAGGCAATGAAGGCTGCGATCAAGTGGATCAAGTCGATCGCCTCCGATCCGGAGGTCGGCCAGATCTACGAGGGCACCGTCGTCAAGGTGATGGAGTTCGGCGCGTTCGTGAACTTCTTCGGCGCCAAGGACGGCCTCGTCCACATCAGCCAGCTCGCGTCCAACCGCGTGCAGAAGACCTCCGACGTCGTCAAGGAAGGCGACAAGGTCAAGGTCAAGCTGCTCGGCTTCGACGATCGCGGCAAGACCCGCCTGTCGATGAAGGCGGTCGACCAGGAGACCGGCGAGGATCTCGAGGCCAAGCAGAAGACCGAAGCGCCGGCTGCGGCGCCGCGCGAAGCTGCCGGCGAGTAAGCCACGGCAAATCGATTGTTACCAAATCGACTGTTACGAAAAGGGCGGCCCTGTGGCCGCCCTTTTTGGTTCGCCGAGATCGGACGCAAATCAATCTCCGCTGATCGGCATGCGCGGTTTTGACCCGGCATTGTGACCGGATTCGCTGGAACCCGTTCACAACTCGGGCCTAACATCAGGAAGCTTTCCCAGCACGGAGAACCACGATGTCCTCGATGTCCCGACGCCATTTGATCATCGCAGCAGGCGGCATCGCCGCGGCCGCCGCCGCATCGCGCGCAGCGTTCGCGCAAGCCACGGCGCAGGCTCCAGCCGGACCGTTCAAGATTGATCCGCTGACCTATCCCACCAATGCGCTGGAGCCGCATATCGATGCCAAGACGATGGAGATCCATCACGACCGGCATCACCAGGCCTATGTCACCAACCTCAACAATTTCGCCAAGGACAATCCGCAGATCGCCGAGAAGCCGGTCGTCGAGGTGCTCGCCAATCTCGGCGGCGTACCGGAGGCGATCCGCACCGGCGTGCGCAACAACATGGGCGGCCATGCCAACCACACGATGTTCTGGCAGATCATGGGACCGAACGGCGGCAAGGCGGACGGCGAGGTGCTCGCCGCGATCGATCGCGACCTCGGCGGCATGGAAAAATTCCAGACCGATTTCAACGCCGCCGGCGGGCGCGTGTTCGGCTCCGGCTGGGTGTTCGTCACTGTAACCAAGGACGGCAAGCTCGCGATCGAGACCCGGCCGAACCAGGACAATCCGATCATGGACGGCAAGCGCGCGTTGCTCGGCAATGACGTCTGGGAGCACGCTTATTACCTGACCTACCAGAACCGCCGGCCGGATTATCTCAAAGCATGGTGGAATACGGTGAACTGGAAGGCCGTGGCCGAGCGCTATGCGGCAGCAAAGGCCGGCACGCTCGGCGTGTGAGCCGCCGGCCTCGCCGGTCGCAAACAACTGCGCTAGAGTTGAAAGCCCCGCGAGGCGATCGCGGGCTTTCACCTTTATGCATCCACAGCGTCACGCCGCCGGCGTCGCACGCGATAGGGAACAATGACGGCGCCGAACATCCGCCCCGCTCGTCCCGACGAACTTGACGCGATCGCGCGCGCCTGGATGGACAGCTGGGCTTCGACCGGGCTCTCGCAAGCCAGCGACAGCCTGTTGAACGATCTGCGTATCCGCTTGCCGCGCGAGATCGCTGGTGGCTGGAGCCTGTTCGTCGCCGACGATCGCGGCGCCATCGCCGCCATGCTGGCGCTGCACCTGCCGACCTTGCTGCTCGATCAGCTGATGGTGGTCCCCGCCTATCAGGGCCGGAGCCTGGGACGCGAGCTGCTTGCCTTCACGCGCCGGCAGATGCCCGACGAGATCTGGCTGAAATGCGTCCGCGAGAACGAGAAGGCCTGGCGCTGGTACGAGCGCGAAGGCTTTGTGTTCGAGAAGGAAGCGCCCAATCCGGTCACCGGCTTCATGATGAAGCACTATCGGTGGAAGAAAACAAACCGCACATCGGAGGCTAGGCCATGATCAAGCTGTACTGGTCGCCGCGCTCGCGCTCGTTCTCAGCCATTTGGCTGCTGGAGGAATCCGGTCTGCCATACGAACGGGTGCTGACCGACATCAGCACCGGCGCGCAGAAATCGGCAGATTTTCTCAAGATCAACCCGATGGGCAAGGTGCCGGCGTTGACCGACGGCGACGCGCAACTCGCCGAGGCCGCCGCGATCTGCGCCTATATCGCCGACCGCTATCCCGAGACCAAACTCGCGCCGGCAGCGACGGACCCGAAGCGGGCGCGCTATCTGCAGTGGCTGTTTTTTTCGCCGAGTTGCATCGAGCCGGCGCTGATCCAGCTCTTCACCAAGCTCGAGGTGCCGACCAGCACCGCCGCGTGGGGCAGCGCCGCGCAGGTGTTCGACGTGCTCGACGCCGAGCTGCAGAAGGGGCCATGGATCCTCGGCGATCAATTCTCCGCTGCCGACATCGCGATCGGCGCGGGACTGAACTTTGCGGTACGCGTGTTCAAGATGGTGCCGCCGCGGCCGTCGTTCGAGGCCTATATCGGCCGCTGCGTGGCCCGGCCCGCGTTCCAGCGCGCAGAGAAGATCGCGGCGGGATGAAGCGCGTAGCCCGGAGAAGCCAACGGGTCGCGCGAACGCGCGCCCGATGACAGGCTCCGCGAAATCCGGAACACGTCTTAACCTCCCCTTGAAAAGGGGAGGTCGCTTTGCTCGCTCAAGCAAAGCGGGTGGGGATCTGCTCTCTCCGCAGACAGCATCGTCCACGGCTGCCCCCCATCCCGACCTTCCCCCTTTCAGGGGCAAGGAGAAGACAGGTCTGTGACCTCTCTCGCGTGATTCCCGAACGGCCTAACCCGGCACGACGCGGGGATCGACGTCCTGCGTGTAGTCAACGCCGTCGATGCCGAAGCCGAACAGGCGGAGGAACTGGCTCTTGTACTCGCCGAGATCGGCCAACTCGCCGAGCGTCTCGGTGGTGAGCAGCGGCCAGCGCCGCGACACTTCCGTCTGCACCTCGGGCGACAGCTCCCAGTCGTCGACCCGGACGCGCTGCGCGTCATCGAGCGCGACACCCTTACCGAGCTTCGTCCGGAACAGGCGATCGATCTGCTCGATGCAGCCTTCGTGGAGACCGAGCTGCTTCATCACCTTGAACAGCACCGTGCCATAGAGCGGCACCACCGGAATGGCCGAGCTCGCCTGGGTGACCACGGCCTTCAGCGCGACGACGCGGGCCGCGTCCGCGCCGAGCCGGCCCCGGATCGCTTCCGCCTTGCTGTCGAGATCGACCTTGGCGCGACCGAGCGTGCCGTTCCAGTAGATCGGCCAGGTCAGTTCGCTGCCGATATAGGTGTAGTTGAGCGTCCGGAAGCCCGGCGCGAGGACGCCGGCATCCGCGAGCTGGTCGATCCAGCGCTTCCAGTCGTCGCCGCCCATCACCGCGACGGTGGCCGCGGTTTGCTCCTCGCTCGCCGGCTCGAGCGTGGTCCGGAACACCTCGCCGGTCTCGGTGTCGAGTGTCTTGATCTCGACCGGGGCGCCCAGCGGCTTGATCACCGAACGATAGGTCTTGCCGGTGTCGGGATCGGTCCGGACCGGAGCGGCCATGCTGTAGACCAGCAGGTCGAGCTGTCCGAATTTCTCGCGCACACGCTCGATGAAGGTCGCCTTCAGCTCGTCGGAGAAGGCGTCGCCTTCGAGCGTGAGCGGTGATCGTCCGATCTTCTGGGCCTCGATCTCGAAGGCGCGGTTGTTGTACCAGCCGGCGCTGGCGCTTTTCTTTTCCGACGGCTCGCGCTCCAGCGACACGCCGAT
>NZ_LFIQ01000039.1:212590-218091 GCF_001189245.1 Bradyrhizobium pachyrhizi
CCGCCGGCGAAGGTCGCGACGATGCGGCTCGCGAGGCCATACCCCGTCGAGCAGCCCAGCACGGCAACGCGCTTCGGGCAGTCGGCGACCGGGCCCTGCTTCAGAACATAGGCGATCTGTTCGCGGACATTCGTGGCGCAGCCGACGGGATGTGCCGTCGTGCAGATGAAGCCTCGCACGCGCGGTTCAATAATCATTCCCACCCCATTCCGGATCGTTGCAATGTTCTCATTCGCTGCCTGCGGACCTTCCTCGGCAAGCGAGGAGAGGCGAAATCACGCGTCAAGCCGCCTGAACACCAGCGTGGCGTTGGTACCGCCGAAGCCGAACGAGTTCGACAGCACGGTGTTGAGCTTGGCGTTGTCGATGCGCTTGCGCACGATCGGCATGTCGGCAAACACCGGATCGAGTTCGGTGATATGCGCGCTCTCGCAGATGAAGCCGTTGTTCAGCATCAGCAGCGAATAGATCGCTTCCTGCACGCCGGTGGCGCCGAGCGAGTGGCCGGTCAGCGCCTTCGTCGCCGAGATCGGCGGGCACTTGTCGCCGGTGCCGAACACCTTGCGGATCGCCTCGATCTCCGGCGGGTCGCCGGCGGGCGTCGAAGTGGCATGCGGATTGATGTAATCGACCGGCGTGTTCACCGTCGATATCGCCATGCGCATGCAGCGCTCGGCGCCCTCGCCCGACGGCGCCACCATGTCGTAGCCGTCGGAGGTCGCGCCGTAGCCGACGACCTCGCCATAGATCCTGGCGCCGCGCGCCTTGGCATGCTCGAGCTCTTCCAGCACCACGACACCCGCGCCGCCCGCGATGACGAAGCCGTCGCGGTTGAGGTCGTAGGGACGCGAGGCGGTGGCGGGCGTGTCGTTGTATTTCGAGGACATCGCGCCCATGGCGTCGAACAGCACCGACAGCGTCCAGTCGAGTTCCTCGCAGCCGCCGGCGAAGATGACATCCTGCTTGCCGATCTGGATCGTCTCATAGGCGTTGCCGATGCAATGGTTCGACGTCGCGCAGGCGGACGAGATCGAATAGTTCACGCCCTTGATCTTGAACCAGGTCGCGAGCGTCGCCGACGCGGTCGAGGACATGCCCTTCGGCACCGCGAACGGACCGACGCGCTTCGGGCCCTTGGCGCGCGCGATGTCGGCGGCCTCCACCAGCGTGCGCGTCGACGGTCCACCGGATCCCATGATGATGCCGGTGCGGATGTTGGAGACTTCGCTTTCCTCGAGGCCCGAGTCGCGGATCGCCTGTTCCATCGCGACGTGATTCCACGCCGCACCTTCGGCAAGGAACCGCATCGCGCGGCGATCGATCACCTCGGCAGGATTGAGTGTCGGCGCACCGTGCACCTGCGAACGGAAGCCGAGTTCGGCGGCCTTCTCCGCGCGCGAAATGCCCGACTTCGCCTCGTAGAGGCTCGCAAGCACTTCCTGGGTGTTGTTACCGATGGACGAGACAATACCCATCCCCGTGATGACAACCCGCCTCATGTTCGCCTCGCCCTGCCTTTATGTTGCCGCATGATGATCCTGCTCAAGATGGCGCCGTGCCCTGCTTGAACAACCCGACCTTCAAGTCCTTGGCGCGATAGATAATCTCGTCGTCCATGGAAAGCCACCCGTCGGCAATTCCAAGCACGAGCTTTGACCGCATCACGCGCTTGATATCGATGTTGTACACAACCTTGCGCGCGTGCGGCAGCACCTGTCCGGAGAACTTCAGCTCGCCGAGGCCGAGCGCGCGTCCACGACCTTCGCCACCGATCCAGCCAAGGTAAAAGCCGACCATTTGCCACATGGCATCGAGGCCGAGGCAACCCGGCATCACCGGATCGTTCTTGAAATGGCAGCCGAAGAACCAGAGATCCGGTTTCACCTCGAGCTCGGCGCGCACCAGTCCCTTGCCGAACTCGCCGCCATTCTCCGAAATCTCGCTGATGCGATCGAACATGAGCATCGGCGGCAACGGCAACTGGGCGTTGCCGGGACCGAAAAGCTCGCCCCGCCCGCAAGCCAGCAAATCCTCGTATTCGTATCCGCCGCGCCGATCCAGCATCCTCTTTCCACCTCTGATGTCCCGATGAGCGCTTTGCTTGGTCGGACCTTGATCTACCCACGGGAACCGGAGTAACCCGTCCCGCATCTTGGCGCTACCTGGGTACGCTACGGCCTGTTATCTCTGCCGAAAGCGCATATGTGGTCCGCGCGCTCTCTAACATAGCGCCAACTGGGCGGCAAAGCGGCATTCGGAGGATAAATGACCGCTTCTCCTTAGGTTTCTACCGCAGCTTGGATTCGTTCTAGTTGCGAAAAACTTGCATCTGATAGGCATCCTTTTTATATTTATGAGGAATATTGCCTGAGTTGGGTGCATAGAGTGGATATGAACGAGGAAGTACCGGCTGTGAATGATGATGCCGTGCACCCGGCTGCCCGGGGCGCTGGGCACCACCCTGCCCTGACCGGCTGTCCGTGGCATGACGTCAACGAAATGTTGCAGTCTGCCGGTCTGCGGCCGACCCGCCAGCGCATGGCGCTGGGCTGGCTGCTGTTCGGCAAGGGTGCCCGCCACCTGACCGCTGAAATGCTGTACGAGGAAGCCACGCTGGCCAAGGTTCCGGTGTCGCTGGCGACTGTGTACAACACCCTGAACCAGCTGACCGATGCCGGGCTGCTGCGCCAGGTCAGCGTCGACGGCACGAAAACCTATTTCGACACCAACGTGTCGACACACCACCACTTCTATCTCGAGCACAATCACGAGCTGGTCGACATTCCCGACCCGAACCTCGTGCTCTCGAAGATGCCCGACGTGCCGGAAGGCTACGAGATTTCCCGCGTCGACATGGTCGTGCGGCTGCGCAAGAAGCGCTGAGCCGTCTTACCGTCGATTTGAGTTGTGATGGCCGGGCTCGTCCCGGCCATTGTCGTTTTGCACTTACGTCATTCCGGGGCAATGCGTCAGCATCGAACCCGGAATCTCGAGATTCCCCGGTGCGCAATTGCGCACCTGCGGTCTGGTGCTCGCGCACCATCCCGGAATGACGCTGCGCGTCAGTCCACCTTCTCGTCGGCGTAGACGCCCCAGAGGCGCTGCTGCTCGATCCAGCCGTCGAACCCGCTGCCGGTGACCCGGCACCAGTTATTGGCGCATTTCTTCACCTGCGCGACGACGCCGGCCTGCAGGCGCGCCGCGACGGCGCTGGTCGCGTCCGGGCGATCGTACAGCGAGGCCAGATCGTCCTTGTTCTTCATCGTGACGACCGCGGTGCGGCGGCCGGACAGCAGGGAATGATAGACCCAGCCTTCGGCGCCCTCGGAATCGCGCACCCGGCGCCAGTTCTCGAACTCGGCGGTGATTTCGACCGGCAGCCCCGACCGCGTGTAGACCCAGGCGACATCATTGTCCTTGGTCGGGCCGGCCCGGACGTTCACGTGATCCGACTTCAGGCTGACATAGCGCGGGATCGGCAGGCCGCTGGTGGTGGGGCTCAAATCCTTGGCTGAATGTCCGGGCATGACCGACGCACTCAGCATGCTTCCGACCAGCGCCACCAATGAACCGAAACGCCAGACCATCAACTCGTCTCCTGCCGAGATGCCCAACCCGCATTCGGCGAATTGCAACCCAAACCACGCCCGAAGGCCCCGCGCCCGTTCGCCCCCACACTGCAAGCCCGAGGGGTTCTTGTCTTGGCCCGGCCTTCTGCTAGAGAGGACGGAACGCCTGAGAGCCAGAACACCCGAATTTGCTCGTCGTTTCGCCTTGGCGAAAAGCCGGGGCAAGTATCGGGGAACCCTAGGAAGCGCGAAGGAAACGCCGGGACAGCGCGGCTATCAGCAGTGTCGAACAACCGGGTTAATGAGGCCTCAACGGTTTGCTTTTTGGCACGCCGCGCGCCTCATGAAAGCAGGACATGTCGGTGAAGAAAAAGCCTCTCGTCGTCGTCACCCGCAAGCTGCCGGACTCGATCGAGACCCGGATGCGCGAGCTGTTCGACGCCAGATTGAACCTCGACGACACGCCGATGACGCCGGAGCAGATCGCCGAGGCGGCGCGAACCGCCGACGTGCTGGTGCCGACCGTGACCGACATGATCCGCGAGGACGTGATCAATCAGCCCGACTGCAAGCTGAAGATGATCGCCAATTTCGGCAACGGCGTCGACAATATCGACGTCGCCGCGGCGCATGCCCGTGGCATCACGGTGACCAACACGCCGAAGGTGCTGACCGAGGACACCGCCGACATGACCATGGCGCTGATCCTTGCGGTGCCGCGGCGCCTGATCGAGGGCGCCTCGATCCTGACCGAAGGCAGGCAGCACTGGGCGGGCTGGTCGCCGACCTGGATGCTCGGCCACCGCATCGGCGGCAAACGGCTCGGCATCGTCGGCATGGGCCGCATCGGCCAGGCCGTGGCGCGCCGTGCCCGGGCCTTCGGCCTGCAGATCCACTATCACAACCGTCGCCCGGTGGCGCCCATGATCGCCGAAGAGCTCGGGGCGACCTATTGGGAAAGCCTCGACCAGATGCTGGCGCGGATGGACATCATCTCGGTGAATTGCCCGCACACGCCGGCCACCTATCACCTGCTCTCGGCGCGGCGGCTCAAGCTGATCCGGAAAGAGGCCTATGTCGTCAACACCGCGCGCGGCGAGGTGATCGACGAGGACACGCTGATCAAGCTGATCGAGGCCGGCGATATCGGCGGCGCAGCCCTCGACGTCTATGAGCACGAGCCCGCGGTGAACCCGAAGCTGGTGCGGCTCGCCAAGGCCGGCAAGGTGACGCTGCTGCCGCATATGGGCTCGGCCACCATCGAAGGCCGCGTCGAGATGGGCGAGAAGGTGATCATCAACATCCGAACCTTCCTCGACGCCCACAAGCCGCCGGATCGCGTGCTGCCGAGCATGCTGTGATTTCGTAACCGGGATTACGCCGCGCTCGATACAAGCCACGCAGTTCCAACCTCCCCTTGAAGAGGGGAGGTCGCTTTGCTCGCGAGAGCAAAGCGGGTGGGGATCATCTCTCTCCACGAGCGACGGTGCGTGTGGCTGGACCCCCATCCCGACCTTCCCCCTTTCAGGGGAAAGGGGAAGAGAGATCTGTAGCCCGGATGGAGCCAACGGGTCGCGCGAACGCGCGCCCGATGACAGGCTCCGCGAAATCCGGGGCCTGTATCCGCGGACAGACCGCCCCGGATTGCGCTTCGCTCCATCCGGGCTACGGGGCTACGGAACGTGGATAGCCTTAGCCCGCCGTCGTTGGGGCGAGCTGCCAAAATATCGAAAACAACCCCATGCAAAGTTGCCGGGCTACGGGACTGCCGAGCACACTCTGAGACCAACATTCGGTGTTGTCCCTGCGAAAGCAGGGACCCATAACCACCGGTGTTCGTGGTTGGACCGAGCTGGGGCTCCAGCCTTCGCATTTGTGAGAGCTGTGGTTATGGGTCCGGCTCCCGTGCGCAATTGCGCACCAGGCCGGGAC
>NZ_LFIQ01000039.1:218101-222866 GCF_001189245.1 Bradyrhizobium pachyrhizi
ATGTGGTGACAGCCTGCCCTATCTCTTCCGCCGCGCCTGCTTGCGCCAGTCGGCGACGAACGACACGAAGGCGGCCAGCGCGGGCGGCGGCTGACGGCGGCTCGGATAATAGAGGAACGGTCCGTCGAACGGCGGGCACCAGTCGTCGAGCACGCTGACCAGCGCGCCGGATTTCACGCCGTAGCGGACATAGCCCTCGAACGTCGCCCAGTAGCCGACGCCGTCATGGACTGCACGCAGCGCGAGGCCGAGATGGGTCGCGGTCAGCCTGGCCGGCGGCGAAATCTTCACCACGCGGCCGTTCTTCTCGAACTCCCAATCGAACATCACGCCGTTGCTGAAGCGGCTGCGGATGCAGGGGTGCGCCAGCAGATCCTTCGGATGCATCGGCCGGCCGTGCTTTGCGACATACTCACTGGACGCCACGATCGCGTAACGTTGCGGCGCGCCAAGCGGGACCGCGACCATGTCCTGTGCCAGGTGCTCGCCGTAACGCACGCCGGCGTCAAAGCCCTGCGCGACGATGTCCACGAACGCACTCTCCGCGACGACGTCGAGTTCGACCCGCGGATATCTGGCGAGGAACGGCGCGATCATCGGCGCCAGCACGAGATCGACCGCAGGCGGCGGCGCGTTGATGCGCAACCGCCCCGACGGCTCGGCGCGCAGGCCGCGCACCTCGGTGATCGCATCGGCGACGTTGACCATGGCCGGCGCGACGCGGGCCAGCAGCAGTTCGCCGGCCTCGGTCAGCGCGACGCTGCGGGTGGTGCGGTTCATCAGGCGCACGCCGAGCCGCTCCTCCATGTCGCGCAGGCGCTGGCTGAGGCTGGAGACCGAGACGCGCTGCTCGAGCGCCGCACGCCGGAAGTTGCGCGTGCGCGCCACCGCCACGAAGGCGTCGAGGTCGCGAAGGTCGAAATCCTGCATTGTTCGATATAGTGAACAAGTCATTCGCGATTGTCCAGCTTATCGGCGAAAGCCGGCCGGCCCATATCACCTCGGCATTTGGCGACGGATTTTCCGCCGCAAGCGTTCGAGGAGCATCCACATGGACACACGCAAACTCGGCTCAACCGGGCCCACCGTCTCGGCCCTCGGCCTCGGCTGCATGGGCATGTCCGAGGTCTATGGCCCGGCCGACCGCGGCGAGAGCATCGCCACGGTGCATGCGGCGCTCGATGCCGGCATCACGCTGCTGGATACCGGCGACTTCTACGCCATGGGTCACAACGAGATGCTGGTGCAGGAAGCCCTGAAGGACGTCGCGCGCGACCGGCTGCAGATCAGCGTCAAGTTCGGCGCGCTCCGTGGCCCCGCGGGCGAATTCGCCGGAATGGACACCCAGCCGGCCGCGACGAAGAATTTCCTCGCCTATTCGCTGCAACGTCTCGGCACCGACTACATCGACATCTACCGGCCGGCACGTCTCGATCCCAACGTTCCGATCGAGGAGACGATCGGCGGCCTCGCCGATCTGGTGAAGTCCGGCTACATCAGACATATCGGCCTGTCCGAGGTCGGCTCCGACACCATCCGCCGTGCTCATGCCGTGCATCCGATCGTCGATCTCCAGATCGAATACTCGCTGATCGAGCGTGGCATCGAGCGCGATATCCTGACGACCTGCCGCGAGCTTGGCATCGGCATCACAGCCTACGGCGTGCTGGCGCGCGGGCTGATCAGCGGCCACTGGTCGAAGGAGTCCGGCAAGATCGGCAGGGACTACCGGCTGATGACGCCGCGCTTCCAGGGCGCGAACCTCGATGCCAATCTCGCGCTGGTGGAGCAGTTGCGCGCCATTGCCGCCGAGATCGGAGCAACGCCGGCGCAGGTCGCAATCGCCTGGGTCGCGGCGCAGGGCAAGGAGATCGTGCCGCTGGTCGGCGCCCGCACCCGCAACCGTCTCACCGAAGCGCTCGGCGCGACCAAGCTGACGCTGACGCAGGCTCATCTCGCAGCGCTGGCTAAAGCCTTCCCGCCGGATATCGCGGCCGGCACGCGCTATGCGGCCGAGCAGATGGCGCATCTCGACAGCGAGAAGCGGGCCAGCACCTAAAGCATGATCGGGAAAAGTGCGAAGCGGTTTTCCGAAAAGATCATGCTCAAACAAAAGGCCAAAGCGCGATGACGATTCAACCTAATCTCATCGCGCTTTTGAGCGTTTTCGAGCGAAGTGGATACCGGTTCGCGTGAAGAAAACGCGTCACAACAAGAGTCTGGAGTCCCGTTCCGATTCTCTCGGAACGGGAAAGGCTCTAACGACAGCAATCAGGTGCGATGGACGCTGAGGTCAGTGATGGCGGGCCCATCGCCATTGAGCGGGTTCTGCGGATCGCGCGCGTAGCGCAGGGTTTCGAACCGCATCGCGCGCGCATCCACCATCAGGAGGCGACCGACCAGGCCCTCGCCGAATCCGACGATCTCGCGGATCGCCTCCAGCGCCATCATCGACCCCAGCACGCCGGCGAGCGCACCCATCACGCCGGCCTCGGCGCAAGCCGGCACCGTGCCCGGCGGCGGCGCCTCCGGAAACAGGCAGCGATAGGTCGGGTTGAATTCGCCGTCCGCATTCTTCTCGTGCGCGCGGATCGTGGTCAGCGAGCCGTCGAACTGCCCCAGTGCCGCCGTGATCAGCGGCCGCTTCGCGAGGAAGCAGGCATCGGCGACGAGATAGCGGGTCTCGAAATTGTCGGAGCCGTCGAGCACAAGATCGTAGTTCGCGATCAGCGCCATCGCATTGTCGGCGGTGAGTCGCATCGGATGCGCCTCGAACGTCACATGCGGATTGAGCGCATGGATCTGCGCCGCCGCGCTGTCGACCTTGCGCTTGCCGATATCGGACGTCGCATGGATGATCTGGCGCTGCAAATTGGAGAGCGAGACGATATCGTCATCGATCACGCCGAGCCGGCCGACGCCGGCGGCAGCCAGATACATCAACACAGGCGCGCCGAGGCCGCCAGCGCCGATCACCAGCACCGACGCTTGCTTCAGCGCATTCTGGCCGGGGCCGCCCACCTCGCGCAGCACGATGTGGCGGGCATAGCGTTCAAGTTCGTCGGCAGTCAGCATTGTTCGATCAGTTCCCACATATCGATCCCCTCATGTGAGGAGCGCGAAGCGCGTCTCGAACCATGAGGCCGGGTTCTCTGGCCTCATCTTTCGAGACGCGGCTCTCGCCGCTCCTCAGGATGAGGGTTGACGCACTCCCTGAACCGGAGCGCGGTTGTTGCCGACCAAGCAGATGTGCTTAATTGCCTGGACGTCAATGGTGTCAGTCATTCCCCCCGGATTTGTCATGAGATCGGTGCTTTCGGCAACATTGATGGCCGCCTCCATTACGGTCACAGGGATGGGCATGGCAGAGGCCCAGATGACCCCGCCCTCGACGGCGGGGGCGAAGCCGAAGACCGTGACGACGGTGCCGATACGCCCCGCTTTGCAGAAGCCGGAGGATACCGCTGGCGCGATGACGCAGGCCGAGCGGCTGGCGCTGCAATCCGACCTCGCCTGGGTCGGCGAATATAACGGCGCCATTGCCGGCGACGTCAGCGAGCGCATGGTCAATGCGATCAAGGAATTCCAGAAGAAGCGCGGCGGCAAGCCGACCGGCGTGCTGAACCCGCAGGAGCGCGGCGTGCTCGCCGACACTGCGCGGCGGAAGCAGGAAGGTGTCGGCTGGCGGATCGTCACCGAGCCGGCCACCGGGGCGCGGCTCGGCATTCCCACCAAGCTGGTGCCGCAGCTCACCAGCGATGCCGCCGGGGCCAAATGGACCTCGCCGACCGGCACCGTCCAGGTGCTGCTGACCCGGCGCAAGGAAGCCAGTCCGACCACCGCAAAGCTTGCCGAGCAGGAAAAGAAGGAGCCGGCCGGGCGCACCATCGACTACACCGTGGTGAAGCCGGATTTCTTCGTGCTGTCGGGCATGCAGGGCCTGAAGAAGTTCTATCTGCGCGGCACCCTGAAGGGAGACGAGGTCCGCATCCTCACCATCCTCTATGACCAGGCGATGCAAACCACCATCGAGCCGGTGGTGATCGCGATGTCGAGCGCCTTCAACGCATTTCCGTCCGCCGTGCAGGCCGGTCCGCCGCCGCGCAAGACCGTCGAATATGCCACCGGCGTGGTGGTCAGCGACGACGGTGCCATCGTGACCGATCGCGTGGCGACCGACGATTGCATCGCGCTGACGATCCCGGGCTATGGCAATGCCGATCGGATCGCCGACGACAAGGATCACGATCTCGCGCTGCTGCGCATCTACGGCGCGCGCGGGCTGAAGCCGCTCAATATCGCAGGCCAGGCGACGCAGACCGCGTTCGACATCACCGGGATCGCCGATCCGCAGAGCCAGGGCGGCGGCGCGGCCGCGAGCAGCGTGAAGGCTTCGGTCGCGCAGACCGGCGGCGGCGATCAGGCGCTGTCACCGGCGCCGGCGCTCGGGTTCTCCGGCGCGGCGGCGCTCGACGGCGGCGGCAGGTTTGCCGGCATCGCGGTGCTGAAGCCCGTCATCGTTGCGGGCCCCGCAAACGCGGCGCCGCCGGCGCAGGCCGCGCTGGTGCCGGCCGACACGGTGCGCAGCTTCCTGAAGGCGCACGGCGTCACCGCGTCGGGCGACTCGGCGGACGCCATGGCCGCCGTGGTCCGCGTGATCTGCGTCAGGAAATAATTCAAGCCGTCGCCCGCGCATGCGGGTGATCCGGCAGCGCAGCCCGGGTTCTGTCCATTTCGTCGTCCCGGCGCAGGCCGGGACCCATAC